>CAVYON010000026.1:0-320259 GCA_963770035.1 uncultured Alphaproteobacteria bacterium
GACCAGTTGCAGATAGAGCCGCCAGAGATGGCCGGGATCGTCGCCGTTGATGTTGGTGCGCAGGAGATAGCCGCCCTCGCGGCGCCGCGCCGCCCGAAGCTTCTTGCGATTGATCGCGAAATGGAAGGTTTGCGGCGTGACCGGCTGGTCCTTCGTCGGCGTGTGGATCGTCATCAGGCCATAGGCCTTGCCGGCTTCTTTCTTGGCCGCGCCGAGTTTGAGCAATAGCTCGTCGCGCGTCAGGTCTTGCGCCTGGAGTTCGCGGAGACGCTTGATCAGCTTGCGTAAGCGGCGACGGCGCATCGCCTGTTCCTTCTCGCGCCGGGCTTCGCTCCGGGCGAACACGTAGGTCTCTACCCCGTCTTCGATCAATTTGACCCGCACGCTCTCGCGCACGTTTTCCCACGGCTTGACCGCGAGCGCCTTTTCCAACTTGGTCAGCCGCCCGCGCGGCGTGCCCATGAGATAATGGATCGGCGTCGACGAGCCCCGCATCTCGGCCAGGACCTCCTCGGTCGGAACGCCGCGATCCATCACCCAGGTGCGTTTGGCGGCGCCGTATTGCGCCTCGATCTTGGCTCAAAACGCCTTCAGCGTCGTCTTGTCCGAGGTGTTGCCGTCCATGACCTCGTAGGCCAACGGAAAGCCGTCCGGTGTGACGATCAGCGCGATCACCACCTGCACGCAATCGGAACGCTTGTCGCGGCTGTAGCCAAACTTCCGCTTGCCCTCTTCTGGCGGATCGCATTCGAAATAGGGGCTCGTCAGATCATACAGCAGCACCTCGAAATCGGCCTGAAACAGGTCCTTCCAGCGCTCGCGCAGAAACGTGAACAGCGCTTTCTTGTGCTCCGCCAGCTTGTCCAGGCAACGATAGAGAGTGTTGGGCAGTGCGAGGGCGGCATCCTCGCCGAGCAGATCGCCCATCGCGCTCTCATCGAACCATTGCCGATGCAGCCGCCACTCGCTGCCCGGCGAGATCAGCTGATAGCTCGCCAGCGTCTTCAGAATGTTCAACCAGCTCGTTCCCTCGCGCGAGGGCGGCAGCGCTGGCCGCCAGAAATCGTCCAGTCGCAATTGCTCCCAAAGCTCCATCGCCAGCCAGCACGCGCCCCATTGGCGCGGCCGGCGCAACCGCATCTCGCTCAACCGGATCGAAACCACGTCGCAGTCGAGGGCCGGCGCGACGCGGTCCTCGGGGAAAAGCGCGATCTCGGTCGAGCGTCCGCCTTCGTCGAACGCCTCGATCGCCCGGCTCCAACCCGCGCGCTGGCTGTCGTTGATCTCTCCGAGATAGAGCACCTGCCGTTGAACGACCCGCCCACCCTCGACGCGCCGATTCTCCACCACCGACCAGGCCCGATGCTCCTTGCCGTCCTTGCGGCGAATCTTGTGGCGCAAAAACATGCCCGAGACTCGCGCCGCCCCGAACGCCGCGCAAGGGCCTTGGTCGGCACTACAGACGATTCTCGGACACTCGGCCCAATACAATCAATGACTTGGCGCGCTCGCATACCCCGAAAATCGCAAAAATCGGCGCGAGTTGGTGAAGTCGGGCTGGGGTCATGTCGCCATCAAGATCAGCGGGCATCCGCCGTTTCCGGCCCAGCTGATCTTGAACGGCCATGAATCCGTCGCCTGCCAAGCGCGCCGGGCCGGCGTCGGATTCATCAAGGAGGGCAACTGTTTCACCGCCATCGCCGACACGTCCGGCTTCGCGAAGATCGCAGCGACCTTGTCCGAACCCCGGACTGTAGGGCGATTGAGCGAGGTCTGCGAGCAGTGGATTTGTCGCTGCGGCTTGTGCTTCGCGCTCGATTTCGAGGAGCAGAAACGCAGCGGGTTTCGCTATCGCTTCTCCAACTATCAGATGGAGTCCAGCCGAAACCTGATCTTCGGGGTTGGCGGGCATATGGAGCAAGCGTTCCAGGCGCTGATCGATCGTAGCCGGGCGCCGCTGGACCTGAAGACGATAAAGACGATCCTCGGCGACAAGGGCCGACCGAAATACCGGCCGCGAAACATGAAGGCGGCCGAATGGGAAGTCGCGGTCGAGAGACCTACGTATGATCTGACGGTCTTCAAGCTGCAAATGGAACTCCCCGATATTATCGGCGACAGCCTCGATGCGAAGTACGCGTTCGCCTTTTGAATAGATCTTCAACGCCAACTTGCCGCAATGCGGTCGATTGCTGGACAAATTCCCCGAAATCGTTGGTCGATTGAAAGGCGTCCTGGAGCGATTCATGCAGGCGCTCAGTTGCATCGATCAGTGCTTCATCGGCGATGAGATGCTCGATCGTCTGCCGTTGGCGTCGCGGGTCGGCAAATCGACCCAGGCCGTCGTCGCGCTGTCGGCTTCGCCCGAAGGCTTCACCGCCTCGGCAGTCGCCGATCAGACTCGCGCGTTCGGCGATCAGAGCCTATCGGCCTACAGTCCCCGCCAGGCGGCGTACGATCTGAAGAAAATGCGCGGCAAACAGATCGTGCAACGCATCGGCGCGACGCGTCGCTACGAGGCGATCCCGTCCGGTCTGCGCGCCATCACCGCCGTGCCGACGCTCCGAGACAAAGCTATCAAGCCGCTGCTCGCCGCCGTCCAGAAAATCGCCCCCACCCACCCACAACAAAACCCACGAGCCATAGATCGCCACTACCATCAACTGCGACTCGCCATGAACGGCGTCTTTCACGAACTCGGCATCGCTGCATGATCATCGACAATTTTTTTGTCGGGCTTCGCCCTTAACTGATCTTCGACAGTTGGAGCGCCCCCGCCGGGTGTAAGGCGTTGATTTGATTGTGGGCGAGGGTGCGCGGCCGCGAGAATGTCGTGCCACGTTTTCCGCCGATTTTGCTTGATTGTTCTGGAATCTTGGCGGATTCTGTGCGCACCATCATCGAGTTCGGCGCCAGGCTTTCCGCCATGTATTTCCGAAAAAGAGACCTCGGGCGGCCGCGCCTACCTGCAGATCGTCGAGAGCCGGCGCGAGGGCGCGACGGTGCGCCAGCAGGTTATCGCCACCCTCGGGCGGATCGACGAGCTGCGGGAGAGCGGGCAACTGGAGCGGCTCTTGCGCTCTGGGGCGCGCTTCGCCGACAAGGCGATCGTGCTCGACGCGCTCGACCGCGGCGAGGCGACGGCGATCTCGGCGCGCCGCATCGGTCCGGCGCTCGCCTTCGAGCGGGTGTGGGAGGAGACCGGCTGCCGGGCCGTGATCGAGCGCCTGGCCAGCGCGCGCAACCACGAGTTCCCGCTGGAGCGCGCGGCGTTCCTGACCGTGCTGCACCGCCTCGTCTGCGGCGGCTCGGACCGCGCCGCCGACCGCTGGCGCGAGGATTACCGCATCGACGGCGTCGACGGGATCGAGCTGCATCACCTTTATCGCACGATGGCGTGGCTCGGCGAGGAGCTTCCGAAAGACCAGCAGGACGCCGCGACGCCGTTTTCGCCGCGCTGCGTGAAGGACGTCCTGGAGGAGGAGCTGTTCGCCGCCCGGCGCGACCTCCTGACCACGCTCGACATCGTGTTCATGGACACCACCAGCCTTTATTTCGAGGGCGCGGGCGGTGAGAGGCTCGGGCGGCGCGGCTTCTCGAAAGATCACCGGCCGGACCTCAACCAGATGATCCTCGCCGTTCTGCTCGACGGCGACGGCCGCCCGGTGCGCACGGAGATGTGGCCGGGCAACACCGCCGACGTGACCAGCCTGATCCCGGCGATCGAGCGCTTGCAACGTCGCTTCCGCATCAACCGCGTCTGCGTCGTCGCCGACCGCGGCATGATCAGCGCCGAGACGATCGCCGAGCTCGAGGCCCGCAAGCTCCTCTATGTTCTGGGCGTGCGCGAGCGGACCGACAAGCTCGTGCGCGAGCTCGTTCTCGACGATCCCGCGCCGTTCGTTCCCTTCGTCCTGACGAAGCCGCGGCGCGAGGTCGACTACGAGGCCAAGGCGGTCACGCTCGCCGGGCGGCGCTACGTCGTCTGCCGCAACCTCGATGAGATGAAAAAGGACGCCGCCAATCGCGCGACCATCGTCGCCGCGCTGGAGCGGCAGCAGAAGAAGGGCGACAAGAGCCTCGTCGGCAACAAGGGCTACCGCCGTTTCCTCAAGAACCCGGAGGGCGAGGGCTTCGCCATCGACCGCGCCAGGGTCGAGGAGGACGCAAAATTCGACGGCGTGTTCGTGCTGCAGACCAACGCGAACCTCTCGGCGCTGGAGGCGATGCTCGTATACAAAGAAGTTGATTCTGAAGGGGCTTCCTGATTCGAAGGGAGCCCGTATTGCAAGCGCTGATCGCCATTTTTCGCGAGGTCCACGATCCGCGCGACTTCAACGCACGCCACGATCTGGCGGTGATGCTGTTCGTTGCTCTCGCGGCGACTTTGTGCGGGGCCAAGACCTGCGTCGGCATTGCCGATTTCGCCGCCGCCAACGAGGCCGAGTTGGCGCAGATCGTCGACCTGCCGCACGGCGCGCCGAGCCACGACAGCTTCAGTCGCCTGTTCCGTCTGCTCGATCCCGCAGAGATGACCGAAGCGTTCGCCCGGTTTCAGACGGCGTTGCGCGCCGAACTCGGGCTTCCTCCGGCCAAGGGCGTCGTGGCTGTCGACGGCAAGAGCTTGCGGCGCGGCTACGAGCGCGGCCGCTCCTTCATGCCGCCGCTGATGATCAGCGTCTGGGACGCCGAGACGCGCCTGTCGCTGGCAAGCCGCCATGCGCCGGGCGGCGACGAGGTGGCGGCGACCCTGGCGGCCTTGAAAGCGGTGACCTTGAAAGGTTGCGTCGTCACCGCCGACGCCTTGCATTGCCATCCGCGCATGGCCAGTCAGATCCGCGCCCAAGGGGGCCACTACGCGTTGAAGCTGAAGGCCAACCACGGGCCGCTGTTCGCTTGCGCCTTGAAGGCTTTCGCCGCCGCGGACGCAAAAGGCGAACTTCCCTCCTACGAGAAGGCGGAGAAGGGACACGATCGCTGGGAGCGGCGCCGCACCTGCGTGATCGCCGCGCCGTCGGACGCCCCGGCCTTTCCCGGTCTGGCGGCGCTCGGGCGCATCGAATCCGAGCGGCGGCAGGGCGACCGCAAGACCGTTCGCTGGGTGCACTATGTCGCGCTGTCCAAGAAGATCTCTCCCAGGCGGACGCTGGAAGTCAATCGAACGCACTGGAGCGTCGAAAATCACCTGCACTGGCCGCTCGACGTCGTCTTCCACGAAGACGATGCCCGAACCCGCAAGGACTATGGCCCACAGAATCTCGCCGTGATCCGGCGCATGGCCGCCGACATCTTGGGCTCTCACCCCGACAACAGATCCCTTGCCCGCAAGATGATGCTCGCCGCATGGAGCAAAGAATTCTTCTACGAGCTCTTTGCTCACATGCGATAGCCCTGGGGTCGCAGCCCGGGGGTTCTTCTGCGTTTTCGGGTCGGGATCTTCGGAAGGCGGGGCGGCGGGTTTTCCGGGTTTCTTTCGGCCTTCGGCCTCCCACTTCTTATCCGCCTCGGCCCGCGCTTTGCGCTCGGCTTCGGCGGCGGCTTTCGCCTCGGCTTCCAGTTCGGCCTTAGGCGACGCCCAAAAACTGGTGAATCGGGTTGGGCGTTCTACTGGCGTGGGCTGTTTGCGGGATTCCAGTCGCCGGGGCTGAAGGTCTATAGCCCATAGATGATCGACAAATCACCGCTGCGAGCCCGTTACGAAGCCCTTCGTTCCTCTCTGAACGAACGGGGCCGGCGGTTGAACGCGGCGGCGGAGGCGAAGGCGGCGGGCTACGGTGGGATTGCGGCGGCGGCGCGCGCGACGAAGGTCGCCCGCAGCACGATTGGACGCGGTCTGAAGGACCTGCAGGACCCCGGTTCATTGACAGGAAAGGTGCGGCGGAAAGGCGGCGGCAGCCCTCGGTTGACAAGCAAAGATCCGACGCTGCTGGCGGACTTGCAACGATTGCTCGAGCCCGCGACGATGGGCGATCCGATGCGGCCATTGGTATGGGTGTCCAAGAGCCACGACAAGCTGGCGACGGCGCTTCGCCAGATGGGTCATAAGGTGAGTTCGTCGACCATTCCCAAGCTGTTGGCGGAGTTGAAATACTGCCGCCATTACAACCGGAAGACCAAAGAGAGCGGCAAACATCCCGATCGCGACGCGCAGTTCGAATATATCAACGCCAAGGTCGAAGCGTTCCAGGCAGCCGGCGAACCCACGCTATCGATCGACGCGAAAAAGAAGGAATTGCTCGGCGAATTCAAGAACGGCGGCAGCGACTATGGGCCGCAAGGCCAGCCGATCGAGGTCAATACCCACGATTTCGAGGACAAGGAGCTCGGCAAGGTCGTCCCTTACGGCGTCTACGACATCGGCGCCAACCTCGGCTATGTCAGCCTCGGAATCGACCACGATACCGGGCAATTCGCCGTCAACGCGGTTCGTCTATGGCTCGAACAAATCGGCCGCCGGCTGTATCCTGGCATGAAGCGCCTGATGATCACGGCCGACGGCGGCGGCTCCAACGGTTCACGCTTGCGTCTGTGGAAGTTGGCGCTCCAGCAACTTGCCGATGAAACCGGGCTGATCATCCAGGTCTGCCACTACCCGCCGGGGACATCGAAGTGGAACAAGATCGAGCACCGCATGTTCTGTCACATCACGCAGAACTGGCGCGCCATGCCTCTGGCCAGCCTGCTCATCGTCATCGCACTGATCTCCAACACAACAACGAAAACAGGCTTGAAGATTTCCTGCGGGCTCGATCGCAATACCTATCGCAAGGGCATCAAGGTTTCCGACGCGGACATGGCGAGCCTGAACATAACCCGCGACGCGTTCCACCCAGAATGGAACTACAACATTGCGCCGAGAAATAACATCATGGAGCGATAGTTTCTGGGCGTCGCCTTGGCGGCGCGGATCTTCTCGGCGCGCCGCTTCTTGTCGCCGACCCAGGCCGGCATCTCCTCGCCGCTCTTGTCGCGCCCTAAGGCCGCGTCCTCGCTGGCGTCCGCCTTCGCCGCGGTTTCCATCCAGGCGGCGACCTCGGCTTCCAGTTCCTCCGCCCTCTCGGCCATCCGCTCGTAGCTCATGGCTTTGTGCTTGGAGGCGTTGGCTTTGATCTTCGTGCCGTCGAGCGCGACATGGCCGAGCTTGACCAGCCCAGCCCGCTCGCAAAGCCGCAACACTTCGCCGAAAAGCGCAGACAACGCGTTCAGATGACGCTTGCGGAACTCCGAGATCGTGCGGAAGTCCGGCGGGCCGAGACCGACGATGCTCATGAAGTCGACGCGTTCCCGGCAGGCTTTGGCGATCCGCCGCGACGAGTAGATCCCGTTGCAATAGCCGTAGAGCAAAAGCGCCGTCATCATCGGCGGATCGAACGGCGGCTGCCCGCGATCGACACGGTAGACGCGCTCGATCTCCTCCAGGTCGATCTCCTCGACCACCAGGTTCAAGACGAACCGCGCGAGATTACCCTTGTCGACAAACTCCTGAACCGTCGCCGGCAGCAACATCGGTTCATTGATCTTCCAGGGGCGATAGCGCTTGCTCATACGCAAGCAGAATCCAATTCGTCGACACCGCGCCAGCAAAATCCACGAATTCTCAGACAGGCTCCTAGAGGCAACGCCCGCTTTCCTACCCAATCTGCGCCTACGAGGCCGCGATCTACAACGGCAGATCTACGTCAACTCCGGCCGTTCCTCTGCATCGATTCCCACCGTCGCCGGTATGGCCTACGTCCAGAAGGCTGCCGGAAGAGACGGTTTCGAGAGGCCCGCCGCCTAGGGCAAGGCAGCGCGGGGAAATGGGACGCCCTCGCCGTTAGAACGCCGCACAGACCGTCGAGTCGACACGCAAAGGCGCATTGTCCTGATGAAACTGTTTCTTATAGGCGTCCCGCATGGCCTCGATCCTCCCTTCGCTCGTAGCGTCGGCTTTATAGAGGATGAGAAGCACGCGGGTCGCTTCGCGATAGATGCGCCCGTCGCCGGAACGCCACTGTCCATGCGCGTCAAAAACGGTGAGACCCTCGGGAAACCTGGGCGTCACCTCCGCGTCGAGAAACGTCGACCACGCCCGCTCGGTGACGAACGGGCGTCCCTTCACCGACGAGCCGAAATAAAGTTCGACCTGCTGCATCGGCGAGGTCGGCCCGGCGCATCCTTCCGCGCGGGCCGCAAGGGTCGACAGGACGCCGACGCCAGTCAGCATCATCGCTGTCGCAATTCCGCGCCCGATCGGTCGCCAACGCCGAGGACCTCGTCGCCCTTTGAACACGTCCAACCCCTCCTCCGATCCTCATAGGCCGAAGCTTGTGGCGGGAGCCCATCGCGGTCAAGCGCGCGGAATCGTGCGGCGCGGGCCTCCTTGAGGGCGACGAGGCGGCCGACGCCAGCGCCACGAGCCGAAGGGGAGACTTTACTCGCCACGCGCGCGGGTCTAGGCGCGGAGCGCTGGGCTGTGTTTTGAACCCGCAAAGGAGCGCTCCATGAGCCAAGCCGTCTTCCTGCATGGGGCGAGGGACGTGCGCGTCGGGCCGTACAACCTTCGCGCCGGCCGACCGGGGGAGACGCTGATCGACGTCGCCGCGGTCGGCATCTGCGGCAGCGACCTGCACTATTACAAGGACGGCGCCATCGGCTCGGCGAAAGTCGGCGGCGCCTTCACGCCCGGGCACGAATTCGGCGGCTATCTCTGCGAGGACATCCCGGACCTGGGGCTTCGTCGCGGCGCGCTGGTCGCGGTCGACCCGAACGGCGCCTGCGGCCAATGCGAATGGTGCCGCGAGGGCTACGGCAATCTCTGCCCGAACGTGGAATTCATCGGCGCGCCGCCGTTCGACGGCGCGATGGCGTCGCAGATCTGGGTCCCGACAAGGCAGGTCGTTCCGCTACCCGAGACCATGACGCCGCTCGAGGCCGCCATGCTCGAACCGCTCGGCGTCGCCATCCACGCTGTCGATCTCGCCAAGCCCCGTCTGATGGAGCCGGTCGCGCTGCTCGGCGCGGGCCCGATCGGCCTTCTGATCCTGCAAGTGCTGAAGGCGGCCGGCGCCGGGCCGGTCGACGTGATCGAACCGCTCGAGCACCGGCGCAAGGCGGCGCTCAACCTCGGTGCGAGCGCCGTGTTCGCCTCGGCCGCCGATTTCGCTGGCGGCGAGGGCAGGGGCGGCCGGCCGCTGGTCGTCGAGGCGACCAACAGCCCGCTCGGGTTCCGCGACGCGGTGATCGCGGCGCGGATCGGCGGGCGGGTCACGCTCGCCGGCATTCCGGACGGCGACGTCTACACCCTGCCGGCGGCGGACGCGCGGCGGCGCGGCCTCAAGATCAAATTCGTTCGCCGCATGGGCGACGACTATCCGCGCGGCGTCGCCCTCGTCGCCTCGGGGCGGGTCGACGTGCGGGCCGTGGTGAGCCATGAGGCGCCGCTCGCCCAAGCGGCCGAGCTGTTCGAGGCTCTCGCCGAGAGCCGGTCCGGCTATCTGAAAGCGCTGCTCATGCCGAACGCCTGATCGCGCCGGCGGCGGACGCGGTTTTCGGACAGAACCTGTTTTATTTCAAATTGTTACGGATCGTTCCGGCTGGCCTTGCGAACTCGACCTTCAATGTTTTCAATGGTTTACGGGAGGATTGGGGGCTCACGCGCCGCGCGCTCGCGCCTTGAGGCTTCGCGCGCGGCGGCGAGGCGTGTACTCTTCGGCCATGACCCTTTCGAGCGAAGAAGTCGAACGCTATGCCCGCCAGATCGTGCTGCACGGCGTTGGCGGCCCGGGACAGACAAGGCTGAAGGCGGCGCGGGTCCTCGTCGTGGGCGCCGGCGGGCTCGGCTCTCCGGCGCTGCAATATCTGGCCGGCGCGGGCGTCGGAACGCTCGGGATCGTCGACGACGACGTGGTCGCGCTGTCGAACCTGCACCGCCAGATCCTGCACGCAACCGGCGACATCGGCCGGGCCAAAACCGCGAGCGCGTCGGAGGCCATCCGTCGACTGAACCCGCATGTGACGGTCGAGCCGATCGGCCTCAAACTCGATGCGGCGAACGCGCGGGGACTGGTCGTCGGCTTCGACGTCGTGCTCGACGGCTCCGACAATTTCGAGACCCGCTACGCCCTCTCCGACGCCTGCTACTGGGAACGGCGACCGCTCGTCGCCGCGGCGCTCGGCGCGTTCGACGGAACCCTGACCATGCTGAAGCCCTACGAGATCGGGCCGGACGGGCGGCCGAACCCGACCTACCGCTGCCTCTTCCCCGAGCCGCCCGAACCGGGCGTGGTCCCGACCTGCGCTGAGGCGGGCGTGCTCGGCGCGATTTGCGGCGTCCTCGGCTCCCTGATGGCGCTCGAGGCGATCCGCGAAATCGTCGGCGGCTTCGGCGACGGCGACCAGAACCTGGTCGGGCGACTCTTGATGGTCGATGTCAAGGCGATGCGGTTCGAGACCTTGCGCTACGGCTGGGATGAAGCCAACCCGCTGAGCGGGGCGCGAGCCCAAACGGGGTAAGCGCGGCGGCGCGGTCTTTGCCCGCACTCGACGGGGCCCGCCAGATTCCGCTCAATGGCGCGGCCCTGTCGGGGCCGCGCCGCGGCGCTTCAGATGTCGTCGTTGCCGCCGCCCGAATTGTCGTCGAACGACGAGTTGTCGAGGAAGCCCGCATCGTCCGGCATGCTCGGATCGAACTGGTCCGGGTCGTCCTTGCCCGGCGCGGATTCGAAAATGTTGACCGTTTCGTTGCCGCCCGGTTGGCCGCCGCCGCCGAACAGACCGGCGTTCGAGCCGCCGCCGAACAGGCCGCCGCCCGAATGGCCGGAAAAGAGTCCTCCGAGCAGGTTGCCGATCGCCATGCCGCCGGCCACCCCGGCCGCGGTCGACGCGGCGTTCTGCAGGAAGCCGCCGCCCCCGCCCTGCTGCGGATAAGCAGGCGCACCCTGCTGCGGATAAGGAGGCGCCGGCTGCGGCGCGCCGCCCCACGGACCCGGCCGCTGCGGCGCGTAGCCCGACGGCGGCGGGGGGGCGTAACCGGGCGCCTGCGGGGGCTGCTGCTGCGGATAGCCTTGATCCATAGTCTGGCGCGGCGGCGGGGGCGCTGACGGCACGCCGCCGCCGAAGATCGACCGGCCCAGGTTGCCGAGGAAGCTTCCCTGCTCCTGCCCGCCCTGGGCCGCATGGGCGGCCGCCGCCTCGAGGTCGGCGATGTGGCGCGCGGCGGCTTCGAGCGCCTGCTGCTGAACGAGGACGGTCTGGGCCAGGACATAGGGCGCGTGGGGCGCGGCGCGAACGGCGTCGTTGATGAAAGTCTCGGCCTGTGGATCGCGGCTGTTCGCGCCGGCCGTGTTGACGCGGTCAAACAGTCCGGCGAGCATCTGGCGTTCTTCGGGGGTCATCATGGTCTCCCATGCGGGTCTGAACCGCCCGCGCCGGGGCATATGGACACGGCGCATGACCAATCCAAGACGGGGCCGCCAATTTTCGCGCGCAAGGCTCGGCCAGGGTTCGCCGGCGCCGCTGTGGCGATCGTGCGGCTTTACTCGGCTATCCCGATCGTCTAGGCCATTTCCGCAATAAGCCCCGGCCCCTGCTTATTGTCTGGCGCCGGGGTTTCATGCTTTTTGAAGGCGCACGGAGGGCAAACGCCGGTGGCCAATGTCGTGGTGGTCGGCGCCCAGTGGGGCGACGAAGGTAAGGGTAAGATCGTCGACTGGCTGTCGGTCGGCGCCGACGTCGTCGTCCGCTTCCAGGGCGGTCATAACGCCGGCCATACGCTGGTGATCGACGGCAAGGTGTTCAAGCTCGCCCTGCTCCCGTCCGGCATTGTCCGTCCCGGCAAGCTGTCGGTGATCGGCAACGGCGTGGTCCTCGACCCCTACCATCTCGTCGACGAGATCGAGAAGATCCGCGGTCAGGGCGTCGAGGTCACGCCCGAAAGCCTTAAGATCGCCGAGAACGTTCCGCTGATCCTGTCGCTGCACCGGGAACTCGACTCCCACCGCGAATCGACCACCTCGCGCGGCACGAAGATCGGCACGACCAAGCGCGGCATCGGCCCCGCTTACGAGGACAAGGTCGCCCGTCGCGCGATCCGCCTGATGGACCTCGCCGAGCCGGACACGCTCGACGACAAGATCGAGCGCCTGCTCGCCCACCACGACCCGCTCTGCCGCGGGCTTGGCCTGCCCGCGCCGAGCGCGGGCGCGATCCGCGACGAGCTTCTGGCGGTTGCGCCTAAAATCCTGCCGTTCATGGCCCCGACCTTTGACCTGCTCGACCGGGCGCGGCGGGCCGGCAAGCGCATTCTGTTCGAGGGCGCCCAGGGCGCGCTGCTCGACGTCGACCACGGCACGTATCCGTTCGTGACGTCCTCGAACACGGTGGCGGCCAACGCGGCGACCGGATCGGGAATGGGGCCGGGCGCAATCGGCTATGTGCTCGGCATCGCCAAGGCCTACGTCACGCGCGTCGGCGCCGGGCCGTTCCCGACCGAGCAGGACAACGAGGTCGGGCGGCTGATCGGCCGGCGCGGCAATGAATTCGGCACCAACACCGGCCGCCCGCGGCGTTGCGGCTGGTTTGACGCCGTGCTCGCCCGACAGACGGCGCGCACCTGCGGCATCGACGGCATCGCCCTGACCAAACTCGACATTCTGGACGGGTTTGAAGAAATCAAGGTCGCAATCGGTTATCGACTGGACGACAGGGAGATCGATTATCTGCCGGCGTCCCAGTCCGCCCAGGCGCGTATCGAGCCAATCTACGAGACGATCGAAGGATGGAAGGGCGTCACGAGCAAGGCGCGATCCTGGGCCGATTTGCCGGCGCAGGCGATCAAATACGTGCGTCGGATCGAAGAATTGGTTGGCGCGCCCGTGGCGCTCCTGTCTACAAGCCCCGAGCGAGACGACACAATCCTCGTCCACGATCCCTTCCAGGATTGACGGTCCGGAGACCCATCGAGCGGATGTCGAATGGCTGACTATCAATCGCTGCTCACGCGGGCCGTCGCCAATCTGCCGCCCTCGAGCCCTGCGGCGTCGCGGCAGGCGATCTACGATCGCGCTCGCAGGGCGCTCGTGACGCAACTGAGGTCGTTGCGCCCGCCGCTGCCCGAAAGCGACATCGCGCGCGAAGAGAGCTCGCTCGACAAGGCGATTGCGGCGGTCGAGGCCAATTTCACCCCCGCCGACGCGCCGCCGGGCTCAGGCGCCGCTCCGCTGCCGCCGCCGCTCGCGTCCTCTCCCACAGCGTCGGCGGCGAAAAGCCCGCCGCCATCCGGCGCCAGAACTCCAACCGCTCCCGTCGGCAAAGCTCCGTCCGCCGCCGCCGCGCATCCGGAAGCGCTGGCCCACCCGCAGCCGAGCCCCGCGGCGCCGCATTCGTCGAGCCGCTCCACGCCGACCACGCCGGGCGCGGCCGCCTCGCCGGGCTACGGCCCGCCGCCGGCGCCGGTTCGGCCCGCCCCGCCGACAGGCGCCGCCGCGCCATACCGTGTTGGCCCTCAGGCGACCCGGCCGGGCGCGCCGGGAACGGCGTTCTCGACGCTGGCCGAGCCCCGTCCCGCGCCCGCGCGACCGTCCGCGGCGGGCGGCGCCGCGCGTCCGAACCTGTCGCCGGCTTCGGGCAGGTCGGTCGTTCCGCCCCGCGGCGAGGCCGACGGAGCGAAGCCGCCGCCCATCCAGGTCGCCCTCCCGAACACCGACGGCGCCGCCGCCGCCCCGCCGGTGGTCGCGGCGGTAGCGGATGAAGATACGCCTGCTACCGCCAATCTTGCGTCGGTAGCCCCGGGCGACCGGACGAGCCCGATCGAATCGCCGGGCGCGCCGCCGATCACCGCGAACCGCGCCGAAGATGCGGACGACGAAGCGCCGGCGCTCGAACCCGTGTTCAACGACGTCACGCCGAGGCCCGAAGCGGAGGGCGCCCGCCCGGTTGCGCCCTCTGCGCCGGTCGAGAAGCGGCGAGCCTGGCCATGGGCGGCGCTAGCGGTCGTATTCGGGATTGTGCTGTCCGTCGCCGTCGTTGCGATCGTGATGCGGCAAAAGCCGCAGGATCTTGCCATTCATCCCCCGGCGCCGCCGACGGAGACGGCTCAGGCGCCGGCCAAGATCGCCCAACGCGCTCAGCCGTCCGCTCAGGGCGAGAGCCCTCCTCCCGCCGCCGTTCCACCCGCGGCCGCTCCGCCCGCCGCCGCTCAAGGCGAGGGCCAGCCGCAGGCGGCTCAGCCGGCGGCCGGAGGCGGCGCGCCCTCCGATGCCCAATCCCACGCGCCGGCCGAGGCCCCGACCGAGACGACCTTGCCGACCGCGGCGCGGGCGGCGATGCTGATCGCCTCCGCCGACAATCCTCAGAAGCCCGTCGTGAACCTTGGCTCGACGGTGTGGTCGACGATCCCGGCCCCGCAGGATCAGCCGAGCGGCGTGGCGGTCCAGGCGGAGGCCGACATTCCCGACCTCAAGATGCACGCCTCGATGATTCTGCGGAAGAACGGCGATCCGACGCTGCAGGCGACCCACACCATCGACCTGAAATTCACCTTCCAGGAGGGGGCGCCGTTCAAGGGGTTCAAGGACGTCGGCCTGCCGCAGACGCGCAAGCTCGAACTCGGCTGCTTCCGAAGCGCTGAGCGCGGCCAAGGTCAAGGTCGGCGACGACTATTTCCTGTTCGCGCTCGCCAAGGGCGACGCGGACGCCGCCCGAAACCTCGACCTCATGCAGACGCGGGCCTGGTTCGATTTCCCGCTGCTGCTCAACGACGGACGCATCGCCAAGCTCGTCTTCCAGAAGTCGTCCGAAGGCGACGCGATGCTGCAAAAGGCGTTTGACGCGTGGAAATAGCGCCTACCCCTTCAGGTTGAAAACCCGGGTCGAGACGAAGTAGCCGCCTTCGATCACGCCGAACGCGATGGGCGCGCCGAAGCAAGAGGCCCACGCTGGTCCTTCGGACGCGGCGCCGCGAAGGAGCAACGGCTGTCCGCGCCTCAGGATCGCCGCCCCGTTTCGGTCGACCGGCAGCGTGACGAGTTCGGAAAGCCCGGCCTGAAGCGGCAGCATGGCGCGCGCCATCAAGCCGGAATCGTCGGGCAGGCGCTCGAGCGGCACGGCGTCGTCGACCGAGAAGGGTCCGACGCGCATTCGCTTGAGTTCGATGACGTGCCCGTAGCAGCCGAGCGCCCGGCCGAGGTCGCGCGCAATCGCCCGAACATAGGCGCCCTTGCCGCATTCGGCCTCGAGCACCGCGCTCTCGGCGTCCGCCTCGACCAGCCCGAGGCGGTAGACATGGATCGGGCGGGCCGCGATCGCGAAAGTTTCGCCGTCCCGCGCCAGGTCATAGGCGCGCGCACCGTCGATCTTGATGGCGGAAAAGGTCGGTGGGGTCTGCTCGATGAGGCCGGTAAAGCGCGGCAGCAGCGCTTCGATCTCGGCGGGGCTCGGGCGCCGGTCCGAGCGGGCGACGATCGCTCCCTCCGCGTCGTCGGTCGCGCTTTCCTCGCCCCAGCGCACCCGGAAGCAGTAGGCCTTGACGCCATCCTGCACGACCGAAACGGTCTTGGTCGCCTCGCCGAACGCCACGGGAAGCACCCCGGAGGCGAGCGGGTCGAGCGTCCCGGCATGCCCTGCCTTCTTGGCGTTGAACAGAAACTTGAGACGGCCGACCGCCTGAGTCGACGACACGCCGACTGGCTTGTCGAGATTGATCCAGCCGTTGACCTCTACGCGGGTCGACCGCTTCTGCGGCGCCTTAACGCGTCTGCGACCTTCGCTGCGGTCCGGCGCCGTCTGCGCTTCATTCGCCGCCTCGTCGATCATGGCGCGTCGCCCTCCGCCACGTCGCGCGGCCCGAGGTCGCGGGCGACCTCGGGCGACTTCAGAAGCGCGTCGATGCGCTGCTGCGCGTCGAAGCTCGAAATCCAGCGCAAACCGGAGGTCGGGGGCGAACTTGAGACTGATCCTGTGGGCGATCAGGGTCCTCAGCTCTTTCTTATGGCGGTTCAGCGCGTCGATGGTCGCCGCCGCGTCCTGGCCGCCGAGCGGCATCACCGAGACCGTGGCGACCTTGAGGTCAGGCGACATGCGCACTACGGGAACGGTGACCGGATGACGCTCGAGGGTGTCGTCAAGCACGTCGCCGCGCGCGAGGACCTCGGCCATCGCGTGGCGAATGAGTTCGCCAACCCGTTCAAGGCGATGGGTGGGGGCATGGAATTTCGGGGAGGATCGGGTCATCGGAGCGAACCTGGCGCTTGAGCGCGGAAAGGAAGAAGTCGGACCGCGGAGCGGCCTTTCGGCGGGAGTTCAGATCGCCGCGAGTTGCGCCGAGAAGCCGGGCAAGGCCGCGAAGGAAAGCACGTCGCTTGGCCCGCGTTCGACGATCGACCGCCAGCGATCCCCGTCAGGAGCGCCGTGGACGAATGTCGTCCGGCGCGCGGCGTCGACCACCCAGAGTTCGTTGACGCCGTGGCGGGCGTAGAGCCGCGCCTTGAGACCGCGATCATAGTCGAGGCTCGTCAGAGCGACCTCGATCGCCAGCAGGATGTCGGCGCCCTTGACGGACTCGAGCTTGAGGCCTCTCGGATAGACGACAAGGTCCGGCTCCACGAAGGTTCTTGGGCCGAGGTAAAGCGTCGTCTCCACGCCAAGCCACAGATGGTCCGGCAGCGCTCGAGCAATGCCTATGTTCAGCGCGGACTTGATCAGCTCATGGACGTGCGTCTTGGCCTGCATCGGCACGATCTCGCCTTCGATCAGCTCGAAATTCTCATCGTCCGAGATGATCCCAGCGTCTTGCATGCGCAGGATCTCGGCCACCGTGAACGACCGGCGGTCGAAACCCTCTGCGGCGCGCGTGACGTTCGCCCTCATGACCTATCGCCCTGGCCGCGCGCCTTCACAGCGTGCGGCGGATTTCCTCGACGTTGTAGCACTCGATGACGTCGCCGACCCGCATGTCCTGGTAGTTCTCGAAGGCCATGCCGCATTCCTGGCCCGCCTGGACCTGTCCGACCTCGTCCTTGTAGCGCTTGAGCGTCGACAGCTTGCCCTCGTGCACCACCACATTGTCCCGGATGAGCCGGACATGGGCGCCGCGCTGGACAATGCCGTCAGTGACCCGACAACCCGCGACGCTGCCGACCTTCGAAATATGGAAGATCTCGAGGATCTGCGCGTTGCCGAGCATGGTCTCGCGCAATGTCGGCGACAGCATGCCCGAGAGGGCCGCCTTCACGTCATCCACGAGATTGTAGATGATATTGTAGTAGCGGATCTCGATGCCCGCCTGCTCGGCAAGCTCGCGGGCTTCCTTGTGAGCGCGCACGTTGAAGCCGAAGATCACCGCCTTGGATGCTTCGGCGAGCGTGACGTCCGACTCGGTGACGCCGCCGACGCCACCGTGGATGACGCGGGCCACGACTTCGTCGTTGCCGAGCTTCTCGACCGCGGCAGTGATCGCTTCGACCGAGCCCTGCACGTCGCCCTTGAGTACGATCGGCAGCTCCTTGCGGCCCGCCGCCTTGAGATTACTCATCATATCGGAGAGCGAGGTGCGCACCGCCGGGCCGCGCGCCGCAGCTTTGTCGCGCTTCATGCGTTCGCGGTACTCGGTAATCTCGCGCGCGCGCGCCTCCGTTTCGACGATGGCGACGCGATCGCCTGCTTCGGGCGCGCCCGAGAACCCGAGCACCTCGACCGGCATCGACGGCGGCGCCTCGTCAACGGTCGTCCCCTTGTCGTTGATGAGCGCTCGCACGCGGCCCCAGTTCGAACCCGCGACGACGAGGTCGCCGACATGCAAGGTGCCGCGCTGCACGAGGACGGTGGCGACCGGGCCCCGGCCACGATCGAGCCGGGCTTCGATCACCGTGCCTTCGGCGCCGCGGGCAGGATCGGCGACGAGGTCCAGCAACTCGGCCTGAAGGGCGATCGCTTCGAGCAGCTTGTCCAGGTTGATCTGCTTGGTCGCGGAAACCTCGACGGCCAGCGCGTCGCCGCCGAACGCTTCGACCTGCACGTCGTGCTGCAGCAACTCCTGCGTGACCCGCTGCGGATTAGCGTCCGGCTTGTCGACCTTGTTGATGGCGACGATGATCGGCGCCCCGGCGGCCTTGGCGTGGCGGATCGCTTCGATCGTCTGCGGCATTACGCCGTCGTCCGCTGCAACCACCAGGACTACGATGTCCGTCACCTTCGCGCCCCGCGCGCGCATGGCGGTAAAGGCCGCGTGGCCGGGAGTGTCGATGAACGTAATCGCCTGGCCTCCGGGCGCGATGACCTGATAGGCTCCGATGTGCTGGGTGATGCCGCCCGCCTCGCCCGCCACGACATTAGCATGGCGGATCGCGTCCAGAAGCGACGTTTTGCCGTGGTCGACGTGGCCCATGATTGTGACGATCGGCGGTCGCGGAATCGGCGCGCCCTCCTCGTCTGGACGGTCAAACAGCCCCTCCTCGACATCGGAATCGGCGACACGCCTGACCGTGTGGCCCATTTCCTCTGCGATCAGCTCGGCGGTATCGGCGTCGAGCACGTCGGTGAGCGTGACCATGCGTCCCTGACGCATCAGGAGCTTGATCACGTCGACGGCCCGTTCGGACATGCGGGCGGCGAGTTCCTGGATGGTGATCGCCTCCGGGAGCACGATCTCGCGCGCGATCTTCTCCTTCTGGTCGCGCATCCCCCCGCCCTTGAGGCGTTGGGTGCGACGTCGGAACGAGGCGACCGAACGGGTGCGCTCCTCCTCTGCCGAGGTGGCGGTTGCGACCGTCAGGCGGCCGCGATTGCGCTGCTCCGCCCCGCGCGACGGGCGCGGCGTGGGCAGCATGACCTTCTGCGGCAGAATCGGGCCGAGGGCGGGGCGCCTGACGACGCGCGGCGCCTCTTCTGCGCCGGCCTTCGGCGCCACGGGCGCAGCAGCCAGCGACGGCGCCGAGGCGGCCGGCTGCGGCTGGGGCTGCTGGGGCGGCCTGCGCTGAGTGGGGGGCGCGGGCGGCGGCGCCGGCTCGCCGGCCAAACGCCGGCGCGCCTCTTCCTCAGCTTGACGCTTGAAATTCGCGTCCTGAGCGCGACGGGCCTCCTCCTCGCGCTTACGCGCGTCAGCAGCGTCGCGTTCGGCGCGTTCGCGGGCCTCACGCTCGCGGCGCGTCTCGGCCTCCGCCTCTTGCCGGCGGCGGTCTTCCTCCTCGCGGGCGCGCGCGTCGAGCAACGCCTTGGCCCGCGCTTCCCGCTGCTCGGCAGAGAGCGTCGGCAGGACGACGCCGGTCTTGGGCGGCGGCGCGCTCGGGCGCGCGGGCGCATCTTTGCCCGGGGCGAGCAGCGACACCGGCGGCTTCGGCGCCGGAGCGGCGCTGGCCGGTGGCGCCTCGCCCGCTCCAAGAACGCGACGCTTGACCTTCTCGACCACGACCGCCTTGGTCCGGCCGTGCGAAAAGCTCTGGCGCACGGTGCCCTGCTCCACCGGACGCTTCAGGTGCAGGGTTACTTTCGGCGGCGGCGCGCCGGTTGGCTTATCGCTATTGCTCGTTTCGCTCATGCCCATTCCTAATCGGCTGGCTTTTCAGCCAAATCGTTCATTCGCGCGTTCGTCGCCAGGGCCAAGCCCGGAGCGTCGCCGACGCCGGTTTTCGCGTTCGCGTCGGTCTTGGTCGCACGAAAACAGCGCAGCCGCTCGGCCCGCGCCAGGAAGGCCGAAGTCGCTGCGCCGGATTTGAGAGCAGCATGTATCACATTTGCCCTCCCCAATGCCAAACCCAATTGATGGGACGAGAAGAGATTGAGCCGGGCGATGGCCGCCCCGTCGCGATCCTGGCTTCTGAGCGCCCGTTCGCGTTTGGCGAGGCCATCGGCTGAGCCGTCGGAGGCCTGAATCAGAACGGCAATTCCGCCATCCGCGATGGCTGCGTCGACCTTGAACGCGCCCGCGACCACGAGACCCGCCTTGTTCGCCATTGACAGGGACTGCAGCGCATCCCGCTCGAGCAGCGCGTCCACGTCGCGGGCGAGATCGGCGGGCGCAAAGATCTTGGCGCGAAAGGCGCGGGCGAAGGCGCCCTTGGAAGCCGCGCGTCGAACAGCGTCGGCGCTGAGACTCGTCCAGACGCCGCGTCCCGGCAGTTTGCGGCGGATGTCCGGCACGACCGCGCCGCCTGGGCCTAGCGCAAATCGCAGCATCGCGTCGGGCGATCCTTTGGCTCCCGTTGCGATGCAGGTCCGCTCGGACCCGTCCTCGTCATTGCCCGCGCGCTTTGTCAATCCGTCCTTCCCTCGTCCCTTCAGGCCGCCTCGCCTTCCCCTGCGTGCGGCTCGCCTTCGAGCGCAGGCTCCGGAGCGTCGATCCAGCCGGCGCGAACGCGCGCATCGAGGACCATGGCGTCCGCCTGCGCCCTCGTGACGTCGAAACCGCTGAGGAAGCCGGACTTGGCCTGCTCGCCTTCGGTCCAGCTGACGAGATCGTCGCTCGCGCAGTCGGCGAGGTCCTCAAGCGTCTTGACGCCGCTCTCGCCGAGTTTGACCAGCATCGCCGTGGTCAGGCCTTCGACATCCTTGAGATCGTCGGCGACGCCGAGCGCCTTACGCCTGTCATCGAGCTCGGCCTCGATCGCGGCGAGATGGCTCTGCGCCCGCGTCTGAATTTCGGCAGCCGTCTCGTCGTCGAAGCCTTCGATCGAAGCGAGTTCACGCGGTTCGACATAGGCGAGTTCCTCGACGGTTCGAAAGCCTTCCGAGGCGAGGAGCTGTGCGACGGTCTCGTCCACGTCGAGGGCGTCCATGAACTGGATGGTGCGATCGGCGAACTCCTTCTGGCGCCGTTCCGACTCCTCGGCCTCCGTTAGAATGTCGATGTCCCAGCCGGTGAGTTGCGAGGCGAGGCGGACATTCTGGCCGCGCCGACCGATCGCCAGGGACAGCTGATCGTCGGGGACGACTACCTCGATCCGGGTCGAGTCCTCGTCCAGCACCACCTTCATCACCTCGGCCGGCTGCAGCGCGTTGACGATGAATGTCGCTGCGTCGTGCGACCAGGGGATGATGTCGATCTTCTCGCCCTGAAGCTCGTTGACCACCGCCTGTACGCGCGAGCCGCGCATGCCGACGCAGGCGCCGACGGGATCGATCGACAAATCGTTGGAGGTCACGGCGATCTTGGCGCGTGACCCGGGATCGCGCGCGACAGCCCGAACCTCCACGATGCCGTCGTAAATCTCCGGCACTTCTTGAGTGAAAAGTTTCGCGGTGAACTGCGGATGCGTGCGCGATAGGAAGATTTGCGGACCGCGCGCCTCACGGCGGACGTCATAGACATAGGCGCGTATGCGATCGCCGGGCCGAAACATCTCGCGCGGGATCAATTCGTCACGGCGCACGACCGCCTCGCCGCCGGCCCCTCCGAGATCGACCACGACGTTACCGTATTCGACCCGCTTGACCTGCCCATTGATGATCTCGCCGATCCGGTCCTTGAAGACCTCGTACTGCTTGTCGCGCTCGGCCTCGCGGATCTTTTGCACGAGCACCTGCTTCGAGGCCTGGGCCGGAATGCGGCCGTAGTCGAAGGGCGGGAGCGATTCGGAGATCCAATCGCCGATCTGGGCCGAAGGATTCTTCTTCTGGGCGTCGACAAGCGTGATCTGGGTGGCCTCGTTCTCAACCTGATCGACCACCAGCAGCAGACGAGAGAAGCGAATTTCGCCGGTCTTCGGATTGATCTCGGCGCGCACCTCAGTTTCCTGGCCGTAGCGCGAGCGCGCGGCCTTCTGCATCGCATCCTCCATTGAGGCGAGAACGATCGAACGGTCGATCGACTTCTCGCGCGCGACGGCGTCGACGATCTGCAAGAGCTCGAGTCGGTTGGCGCTAACGGCCATTTTTGTCTCCTCCATCAGGCCCGGGCGGGCTTTCGGTCGCCCGGCGGACCGCGGCTGTGCGTTTCACGTTCGCCTTCGCATTGCGTTTCGGGTCGGCGCCTGGGCGACGCCTCGCTTCCTTCAGCGCAGCTTTCTCCTTACGGAGGGCCGCGCGGATCAAGTCGTCAGTCAGCACCAGACGGGCCTCGCCCATGGCGGCGATCGGCAGGTCGACATCGCTCTCGCTTTTGTCGTCAGCAGCGACGACGAGCCGCACCACGGAACCCCCAGGGTCCAGCGCGATCGACGCGATCCGGCCGCGAAAGCGCTTGCGGCCGACGACCGGCGTCGACATTTCGATCTTCGCCTCCTGCCCGGCTGCGCGCTCGAAGTCGCTTAGGCGCACCAGCGGCCGGTCGATTCCGGGCGACGAAAGCTCGAGCCGATAGGCCTGGGTCATGACGTCCTCAGCGTCGAACACCGGCGAAAGGGCTTCACTCGCCCGCTCGCAATCGTCGATCGTCATTGAGCCGTCCGGGCGTTCGGCCATTACCTGAATGGTCGCGCCGGACGAGGCGGAAATCTTCACCCGCACGAGCCGGAGGCCGAGGTCACGCAGCACGGGCGCCGCTACGCGGCCGATGCGGAGGGCCTGCCCCGCGTCCTCGATCAGGCGCGGCTCGTCGAGCGCGTCGCTGGCGCTGGCGGGTGGAACGAACGAAGAACTCGACCATGGGCCTCGCGGCAATAAAAAAGAGCGGGTCCCGGCCGGGGCCCACTCTCAACCTGTCCTTCCATCAAACTGATCGAAGGCTATGAGATGTCGTTAACGGCCATATAGTACAAGGTCCCAGCTGGCGCAAGGAGAAACGTTAGACATAACGCCGACGCTGGGGGGAGCGGCACAGAGGGGGCTCCAGGGCTGAGGAGCACCGACCCGTGTCTGACAAAACCGAAGTTGATCGCTTTGCCGGGGAACTCCGCGACGTGTCGCGCTCCCTCGAAAAAAAGAGATTCTGGTCTCTCGTTCGACAAGAGATCGCAGCCCTCGGGGCTGATGCGGCGCGCCGTCAGATGGCGATGCGGACAGCGGCGGACGAGGTCGCGCGCCTGTCGGAGCCGAGCGCTCGCATCGAGCTCAACGGCCATGCAGCGAGTTCGCTGCTGCGCGCGATCGCCGAGGCGGCTCATGTGGAGCCACCGGACTTCGGCGGCGTCGAAGGCCGCGGCCCAGACGAAAGCGTGATCGCCATTTCGCCGTTCGAGCCGTCGGAAGCGCTTTATGCCTTCGCCTTCAGCCGGCGCGGCGAAAAGACGACCTTCGTGGATGGCTATTTCTATCGCACCGCGGGCGAGCTCCTGGAGCGCCTGAGCCAGAAGCACGGCCCCGACAGCCCGCGCTACCGGCAGATGGAGAAATTCGTCGCGGACGCGGAGCGCGGGGCGAACGACCCGAGCCTGCCCCCGCTCGCCGACGCCATCGTCGCCCGCACCCGAAAGGGCGTCGCTTGACCCCGGTCAACCGGCCGCCGCTTGGTTGGCGCGTCGCCAAGCGGTCAGGAAAAGGATGGCGAGGGCGAGTTGCAGGACCCAGATCGGCGCGACCGCGAGGAACGACAGGAAGCCCGAGCGGACCGCAGCGATTTCATTGGGGACGAGGCCGGCGATGACCGGAACAACCGTCAGGCCCAGCACGTCGCGCCGCTCGATCGGGGATCGGTCGGCCCACAGGAGCAGCGCGGTCCATCCGAACATAAGCGCCGCGCCCATGCCCATGGCGTAGGAAAAGTCCGGACCCGGGCGGAAATCTCCGAGCCCCATCGGTCGTAGCGAACAGACGCGGCGAAAGCATCTGTACGCCGGCCGCGGCGTCGACGATTGCGCCGACCCGTAAGCGGTCTGCTATCCCCGGACGACTGGGTTGATCGAACGGCTCATTCCTTCGGCAGCTTGTAGCCCTTGAAGGTCTCGCGCAGTTTCAGCTTGTTGATCTTGCCCGTCGCCGTGTGCGGAATCTCCTGCACGACCTGCATGTCGTCCGGCATCCACCACTTGGCGATCTTGGGCTTGAGGTATTCGAGAACATCCTCGGTCTTGGGCGCGTGGCCCTCTTTCGGCACGACGACCAGCAGGGGCCGCTCGTCCCACTTGGGATGGCGGACGCCGATGACCGCGGCTTCGGCGACGTCCGGATGGCCGACGGCGAGATTCTCGATGTCGATGGTCGAAATCCATTCGCCGCCCGACTTGATGACGTCCTTGGCCCGGTCGGTGATCTGCATGAAGCCGTTCGGGTCGATGGTGGCGACGTCGCCCGTGTCGAAGTAGCCCTGGTCGTCGAGAATTTTGCCGCCTTCGTCGCGGAAATAGCTCTCGACGACCGCGAATCCGCGCACCTTGAGCCGCCCGAACCGCTTGCCGTCCCAGGGAAGGTCGTTGTTGTCGTCATCGACGATCTTCATCTCGACGCCGAACGGCGCCCAGCCCTGCTTAGCTTGAAGCGCCAGCTTTTCCTCATGGGGCAGCCCGACCTGACTCGGTTTGATCGCGCCAGCGGAGCCGATCGGGCTCATTTCCGTCATGCCCCAGGCGTGGCGGACTTCGACGCCGTAGTCCTCCTCGAACGCGCGAATCACGTCCGGTGGGCAGGCCGAGCCGCCGATGCCGACGAACTTCAGCGTCGTCAGGCGCTTGCCCTCCTTGCGCAGGTATTGCAGTAGCCCGAGCCAAACCGTCGGCACCGCGGCGGTCATCGTCACCTTCTCGGTCTCGAGGATGTCGTAGACCGAGGCCCCGTCGAGCTTCGCCCCGGGCATCACGATACGCGCGCCGCGGGTCAGGCAGGACAGGGCCAACCCCCAGGAATTGGCGTGGAACATCGGCACGACCGGCAGGACCGAGTCGTTGGCGTTCAGTGTCAGAACCTCGGGGCCGGTCGCCATCATCGAATGCAGAATGTTGGAGCGGTGCGAGTAGAGCACGCCCTTGGGGTTGCCCGTCGTTCCGGAGGTGTAGCAGAGCCCGGCTGCGGTGCGCTCGTCGAACTCGCGCCAGCGGAAGTCGCTGTCGACCTCCGCAAGCCAAGAACTCGTATGGGAGGGCATTTTTTAGCTTCGTCGCCGGCATGTGGGCCGAGTCGGTCAGGATGATGTAGCGCTCGACGCTCGGCAGATGGCCGGCGATCGCCTCAAGGAGCGGCACGAAGGTCAGGTCGGTCATGACGATCCGGTCTTCGGCATGATTGATGATCCAGGCGATCTGCTCCGGAAACAGGCGGGGATTGACCGTGTGATAGATCGCGCCGATGCCCGTTATGCCGTACCAGGCCTCGAGGTGCCGATAGCCGTTCCACGCCAGCGTCGCCACGCGATCGCCGAGCTTGATTCCGTCATGTTCGAGCCGCTTGGCGACCTTCAGCGTCCGTTCTCGGATCTCCGCGTAATTCGTGCGGTGCATCGGGCCTTCGACCGTCCGTGACGCGACTTCCTGGCTCGGAAACTGGATCGCCGCGAAGTCGATGATCTTGTGCATCAACAACGGCCATTCCTGCATCCTTCCAAACATTTTCCGGTCCTCCCAAAGGCGATGCGCGCTGCGGCTTGATCGCGGCGCTCAGATTGTTCATGTCTATACTGTGGCGCGTGAAAAACGCCAAACCCTTCGCGCGGCTGAGGCCGCCGACGAGGAAGGACGCCAATGCAGACCCGTACGAATCCCGAGCTCGCCATGCGGGTTTGGCTGCGCCTCATTCGGCTCGAGGCGCGCATGCAGGCCGCTGTCAGCGACCGGCTGCGGATTATCGGCGTGTCCATTCCCCAATGCGACGTGCTGACTACGTTGAGCGAGCAGGAAGGCGTCAACCAGCAGGAGCTCGCCAAACGCCTCTACGTGACAAAGGGAAATATATCAGGACTGCTTGACCGGCTGGAGGTGGCTGGCTTCGTCGAACGACGGTCGCTCGCCTCCGATCGGCGGCAATATTCGATCCATCTCACTGACGCGGGGCGGATGATGGCCGGGAAGGCGATCGCAGTGCAGCAAAAGTGGCTGGCCTCGACCCTCGGGCGCCTCGACGAAGCGGAACTCGAGGCGCTGGAGGCTCACCTTCTTCGACTGCGCGACATGATGCGTACGCAAGAGGTTTCGCAGCACGCGCGAGCGGCCAGCGCTTGATTCGCGCTTCACCTTGAGACCGGGAGGATGGGTGCTCGCCCAGAGCCTCGTCAAGGGCCGCCGGACGGCGCCTGTCCCGCGCCGACGTCTACCGCTCGCGCATCGCCTTCGAGCCTACCTCCATCACTGGGGAGAAAAGGTATTCGAGCAGACGGCGCGAGCCGGTCTTGATCTCCACGGTCGCGGCCATGCCCGAAGTCAGCGGACGCGCGACCCCGTCGACCATGATGGTCGAAGCGTTGGGCTCGAGTTCGACCGCGAACACCAGATTTTGTGTCCGCACCGCGCCGGCGAAGCCGGACGCCTTGGACACGCGGGTCGGATCCCCCTCGATGGCGCTCGCGTCCGTCGAGGGAATGGCGTCCCTGGCGATGCGCACGACCCGGGCGTTGAGCGATCCGTAGCGGGTGAACGGAAACGAATCGACCTTGATCACCGCCTCCTGCCCGACGTGTACAAAGCCGATGTCCTGGTTGGGCACATAGGCTTCGATCTCCAGCCGCGAGCCCTGCGGGACGATCCGCATGATCTCCTGGCCGCTGTCGACGACCTGGCCGACATTGGTGATGATCGACGACTGGACGCGGCCGTCGATCGGCGCCCTGAGCGTGAGGGTGTCGACCATGGCTTCAGCCTTGGCCAGACGCTGCCGGGTCTCCTCGGCCTGCCGCTCGGCGGCGTCGAGCTTCTGCGCCTGATCCGACAGGAATGACTGAATCGCCTTCTCGCTGTCGCGGGCGATGACGTCGAGCCCGGTCGCCGCCGAGGCGAGTTGTTCCTGGTGGATGGCGAGTTGGGTCTGCTGATATTGCAGGGTCTCGGTCGCGTCGATGACGGCGGATTTCGCGCCGGACTGCGAGGCGACCAGCTGGGCGCGCATGTCGACCCGCTCCTGCAGCGTCGCAATCAGGTTCTTTTGCGTCGCGATCGTCTTCTCCAGCATATCGCGCTCGGCCGACTTCTGCGCCTTCTGGGCGTCGAAGGAGGCGATCGTCGCGGCAAGTTGGCCGAGGTCCGCCGCCAGCACGCCCTCCTCGCGCGCGCGCAGATTGGCTTCCATATTGGCGGCCCATGCGATGGCCGGGGGCGGAGAGAAGGCGCGGGCCCGGGCGGCTGCGAGCGCTGCGCGTCGACGCAGGCTCTCGGCCTCCGCCGATTTCAAGTCGACGCTGGCCGCCCTTACGTCGGCCTCCGCGGCCGACCGGTCGAGTTCGACCAGAACGTCGCCCGCCTTCACCCGCGCGTCGTTGGCGGCGTGGATGGCGACCACCCGGCCGGTCTCGACCGGCTCGATCACTTTCACCCGACCGGTCGGCTGGAACTTGCCTTGCGCGGAGGCGATGATGTCGATGCGCCCGAAAAAGGCGAGCCCGAGGCCGACGACGACGAGCGCGCAAATGATCCACAGGAAGGCCACGCGAACAGGAGACGCGGGCGTTTCCAAAATTTCAAGGACGGGCGCGAGAAATTCCCGGTCCGACGCCGCGCCGCGGCGAGCGTCGCGAAGCGATCCCGGCCCCCTCTGGAGCGGCCGCGTCGCAGGCGCTTCGGGGGCGATCGAGCGGACGACGTCGTTCATGCCGCCACCACCATCGGACTCGCCTGCAGGCCCCAAAGATAGGCGTAGAGCCCGCCCGGGCGGCGGATCAGCTCCTCGTGCGAGCCGGTTTCCACGATGCGCCCGTCGGCCATGCCCACGATTTGGTCGCAGCCGCGCACCGCCGCCAGCCGGTGGGCGACGATGATCACCGTCCGGTCCCTGACGATGCGACGCATGTTGCGCTGGACGATGCGTTCGCTCTCGTAGTCGAGAGCCGAAGTCGCCTCGTCGAGGATGAGGATCCGCGGGTTGGTGGCGAGCGCGCGAGCAATGGCGATCCGTTGCCGCTGTCCCCCCGACAGGTTGGCGCCGCGCTCCTCGATCATCGTGTCATAGCCTTCCGCGAGCCCGTTGATGAACTCATCGGCGCCGGCGAGGCCGGCGATCTCGATCACCTTCGCCCTCGGCATGACGGGATCGGCGAAAGCGATGTTCTCGTGGATGGTGCGGTTGAACAGCAGGTTCTCTTGCAGCACGACGCCGATGTGGCTGCGCAGCCACGAAGGGTCGACCTGGCTCAGGTCCGCGCCGTCGAGAAAAACCTGACCCTCGGACGGCAGGTAGAGGCGCTGCACGAGCTTGGTCAGCGTCGACTTGCCGGAGCCGGAAGGGCCGACGACGCCGATCGTCTCGCCGGGCGCGATCTCGAGCGAGACATGCTTGAGAACGTCCGCGGCGCCCGCGCGATAGCGGAAGGTGACGTCCCGGAATTCGAGGGCGCCGCGCGGGGTCGGCGGCGCAAGCCGCATCCGCGGCGCCGGTTCGGGCGGGGCGTTCAGGATGTCGCCCAAACGCTCGATCGAAATCTGGACCTGCTGGAAGTCCTGCCAGATCTGCGACAGGCGAAGAATTGGCTGAACCGCCTGGGAGGCGATCATGTTGAAGGCGACGAGCGCTCCGACGCTGAGTTCGCCGTCGATCACGGCCTTGGCCCCGAAGAGCAGGATCGCCGCCGTCGTCAGCTTGCTGACGAACTGGATGCTGATCTGGCCGCCGGTTCCAAGCATCGTCGCGGCGAAGCTTGTGCGGACGTAAGCCGCGAGCTTCTCTTCCCATTGGGCGCGCATGATCGGCTCGACCGCGGCCGACTTGATCGTCCCGGCGCCGACCACGGTCTCGACCAAAAACTGCTGGCTTGCCGCGCCGCGGTTGAACTTCTCGTTGATGAGATCGCGCAGCGCCGGACGAACAAGGAAGCCGATCAGAATGTAGGCCGGCAGACCGATCAGCACGATCAGCGTGAGCGTCGTCGAGTAAGCGAACATCACCGCGACGAAGACGGCCGTGAAAGCCAGATCGATCACGGAAAAGAGTCCCTGTCCGGTCAGGAAGGCGCGGATCGTTTCCAGCTCGCGGACGCGGGCGACGGTCTGTCCGGCCGGACGGGTCTCGAAATACTGCATCGGAAGGCGCAAGAGATGCGCAAACAACCGCTGTCCGAGTTCGACGTCGATCCGATTGGTGGTGTGCGACAGCGCGTAGGCGCGCAGGTATTGCAGCGCCGAGTTGAACAGGCCGATCATGACGAGACCCGCGATCATGACGAACAGCGTCTCGTAGCCGCGATGCGTCAGGACCTTGTCGACGACGACCTGGAAGACGAGCGGCGTCGTCAGCGCGAAGATTTGTATGAACAGCGACGCCGCGAGCACATGCCCGAGCGGCTTGCGATAGCGCCACAGCGTCGGCAAAAACCAGCGCAGCCCGAACAGCTTCGGACTGATCCCGGCCCCGCCGACCCGACGGGCGACCAGCAGCGCCTGACCGTTGGCCTCTCGCGTGAGGTGTTCCAGCGTCAGATCGGCCGTCGCATGGGTGATCGGATCGACCAGCCGGCACAAGCCCGAGGCGCCCCGGCCGCCGTAGACGTAAAGCGCTCCGCTGCTCAGCCGGACGATTGCCGGGGTGGGAAGCTTGCCCATCCGGCGCTCGTCGACCCCGGTCGCCAGCCGGGCCTTCAACCCGAGCAACTTTGCGCCGCGAATAAGATCGAACTCGTCACAGTCACGTTCGCCGAGCGCGAGCTCCCGATGAAGCTGCACCGGGTCGGCGCCAATTCTGTAGTAGGCGGCGATTCCGCACAACGCCCGAAGACCGCGATCAAGCGGCGTCGCTTCGCAGGACGGAGGGGCTGGCTGTTGCATTGGCAAAGGCTCTCTCACGACGTCGCTTTGTGACGACGAAATTGGAAATGCTGTCGACCAGAGCTCGCCGCTTCTTCCAGTGGGCAATCGCACGGATAGGCCAATTCATCGTCCGCGTTATGCTATTATATCAGTCGAAGCCTTTCCGTGACTTGCGATCCCGTGCCGAGCGGGGCGGCTAATTCAAACGCACTATTTGGGCGCTATTCGTTTGACAGGCTTAGGCTGCCTGCACCTCAAGAATATCGCTCACAGCATCACGCTGCTTACAATTGGCATGGCACGGACCCGGCGAGCTCTCATGCCGCCATCCTGTGTTTCTCCGCCGTTCGGAACACTTTGGCGCGAATCCCGAGACTAATAAGGCGAGCGGCAAGAGTGTTGGCCGCCTCGCGGGTCGAGAACGCGCCGCGCAATCGCCACTCATCGTCTAGTATGTAAACAGCGTACATTGCAGAAGCTCCATCAAATTGGATCCGAGTTGGTCGTGACCGGCTCCGCTGAATCAGGCAACGTGAGCGTTAACGCGGCCAACCCGAAACCTTCGGTCGTCGCCTTCCCCTCGGTGTCGGTTGTATATGTATGGTTAATACAACTCTAGGTTTTATCAACAGGATAAATTGACGCACTTGCGCCGACGCCAACGATCGGGGGCGATTCAGCATCGCGCTGAACGATGCACCAGGACAGGCCAGAAGTAACGAAAAGGCCTTCGGATACGCGTAAGGAGACAAAGCAGGAACGTCAGGCGGCTCTGAGAAATGCCTCGGACAGGGTGCGCAGCGGTCTCAATCCGGCATTGTTTTCCGACATGGCGTGCTCAGCTCCCCATACGTAGTCGCCGGTCAGGTTCACATGCTTCCAGCCCAGCGGGGACAGGTGAGCCAGCAGATGGTCGGGAATGTCCTCCGTCTGACGCAGCGTGGCGACGGCGCGCTCGAGGTATCGCGTGTTCCAAAGGATGATCGCGGTGACGAGGAGGTTGAGGCCGGAAGCTCGGTGCTGCTGGTTTTCGTAAGTGCGATCGCGGATTTCGCCGAGCCGGTGGATGAAGACTGCCCGCGCCAGGCTGTTGCGGGCCTCGCCCTTGTTGAGCTCCTGGCCGGTCGTCCGCCGCAGTTCGGGATCCTCGATCCAGTCGAGGGTGAACAGGGTTCGCTCCAGCCGGCCAAGCTCGCGCAGCGCCGCGGCGACGCCGTTCTGCCGGGGATAGGAGGCGAGCTGACACATAATCAGCGAGGCGGTCACGGCGCCGGTGCGAATCGAGGCGATGATGCGCAGGATTTACGACCAGTGGGCGCGAATCAGAGCGACATTGATGCGGCCTGCGATCAGCGGCTCGATCGTCGGATAGTCCGACGGTCTCCCGAAGCTGTAGAGGCGCCGGTGCTTCAGGCCCGGAATGCGCGGTGCGAACTGGAAGCCAAGGAGGGTGCAGAGCGCGAAGACGTGGTCGGAATCGCCGCCGCCGTCGGTATGATGGCGACGGGTCGAGACCTCGCTCTGATGATAGAGCAGCGCATCGAGCACATGCAGCGCCTCGCTCGCCGTCGCCGCGATCAACTTGGTGAAGAATGGCGCGTAGCGGTCGGAGATATGGGTGTAGACCTTGAACCCCGGTTGCTGGCCGTAATGAGCATTGAGGCGGCCGGCGGCGCGGCCGAACCCACTGGCCTGGAAGAACTGCCCGTCGGACGACGAAGCAACGCCGCTGCCGAATATCGCCGCAAACGGCTCACGCTGTTGCTGATTGACCAGACGCCGCAGCGCCTCGGCATAGGTTTCCTCGCGGATGTGCCAGTCGGCCGTCCAGGCGAGCTGGCCGAGGCTGGCGATGCTGCACGCTTCGGCCATGCGGGTTGGGCCGAGATTGAGCCCGTCGGCGAGCAGAGCCGCCATGAGGATGCGGCCGCCGGCGGCCGCCTCGCCGGTCCGCAGATGGGTGAAGCAGTCGGGGAAGAGCGTCCACCCCGCCACTTCCGCCAGGAGATCGGTGATGCGAATGCGCGGCAGCATGGCATAGAGGCGAGCGGCCAAGGCGTCGGCCTCCGGCGGCGTGGATTTCTCGATCGGCGCGATTTTCAGCACGCCCTTGTCGATCGTCACGTCGGGCAACAGGCCACCCTTCGCACAAAGCGTCAATGGCCGCCAGCCGTTCGTCCAGAAGCGCGCGACGGCTCTCGACGAAACGGTCGAAGTCCGCCTCGACCGCGACCGGCAACGTGTCGGCCTGCTGCAGGTCCTGCAGGGTCTCTTTCGAGATCAGCCGTTCCTCGAAGGAGCGGTATTGCCGGCTGCCGACGACCCATACGTCGCCGGCGCGCAACCGGTCGCGCAACTCCGCCAGCACGCAGAGTTCGTAATGACGACGGTCGATGGCGCCGCCGGGCGGCACATAAGGCGCCCAGCGCCGCCGAACGAACGCAGTCGGGGCGGATTCCGGCAGTTTGGCCGCGCTCGTGCGGTTTGCCTCGCGCAGCACGTCTATGGCGCGCATGAGTGAGGCCGAGGCCGGCACGCTCTCGAACCGGAACGTGTCGAGAAAGGCGGGCGACCAGCGCCGGATCCCAGCATAGTGCTCGCCGAGCTTTTGGTAGACATCGAACTCCTGCGGTCGCGCCAGCGTCTCGGCCTCGGCGACAGTCGCGCAAAACCGCTCCCACGGGATCACCGCCGTGATCGCGCCAAAGGCATCCAGGTGGTCCTCGCGGGCGGCGATCAGCGCAGCGCCGACGCTCGCATAAAGACGGACCTTCTCGTTGATGGCCCGGGCATCGGATTGGAAGGCGCGGGCATGGCGACCCTCGGCCTTGCGAAACATCGCGCCAATCAGGCGGTCAAACAGGTCGATCGCCTGGTCAGTCAGGCTGGCGGCGAGGTCTAGGCAGATGGCCACCAGCGTCGCGTGGCGGCGCTGCCGCTCGTAACCGGCGACATGCTGGACGGTTGTGCGGCCAGCCTCGCGAGCAAGCAGGGCAAGGCGCGCTTGGTGGACCAACCGTCCACGGCCAGACTCGATGCCGATCGCGCGGACATGCTCCAAGCGCTCGGTCAGACCGATCATGGCGCCCGGCTTGGCGGCCTCCGGCATCTGCCGCAACCAGGTCAGCCAGTTCTGATTGGTCTCTTCCCGACGCTGCGTCAGCGCATCGAGCCTGCGTCGCTGCTCGGCGGTGAGACCATCGGTCAACCGGCGATAGACTTCCCGACGGGCCCGGTGGCGGAGCTTGGCGCAGAGCCGCTCGAGCGCGGGCGGCGACGGGACGACGATTCGGCGTTGCCGGCATGTCTCCATCGCCAGTTCTGCCAGACGGGCGAGCCGATCATCCTCGATGGCTTGCGGCAGAAGGACGCTTGCCAATTCGGCTGCGGGGCGTTTGCCGAACGGACGAAGCCCGAGCTGCTCCTGGCATTCGACGGCATGACGCTGGCGGTTCCGCTCCGCCGCGAGATACTCGTCCACCGCGTCCGGAAGAATCCCGATCTGCTCGGCGACGAATGCGAGCGGGATCGGAGGCGGACGCTCGCCCGAGCGCAACACTCGGCCGGGATGGCGCCGGTAGCAAAGCATGAGAGCGTAGCCGAGGCGGTTGTGATCTCCGCGGCAGCGCCGGATCGCTCCGAGATCGGCCTCTGACAGCGTGAAGTGGCGCACCAGGTCCCGTTGCTCGGTCGGCGGATCGAACAGCTCCGCAATCTGGGCTTCGTTCAATCGCTGCGGTCGCGCCACTCATGCCTCCTCGATCTTGACCCCCGCAGACCAACCGATCCGGGCCAGGGAGTCGAGGAGCGTGCTGCGCTTGATGCCGAAACTCCGGCAGACCGCGGCCTTGGTGGCCCCGCCGTCGAGCGCGGCCGTCACCGCGGCGAGTTTCTCGACATCGATGGCGACGGGACGACCGCCGCGGCGACCGCGCCGCCGAGCTGCAGCGAGCCCGGCCTGGACCCGCTCCTGGATCAGCGACCGCTCGAACTGGGCGAGGGAGCCGAAAATGTGGAACAGGAACTCGCCCTGCGGCGTGGTCGTGTCCATCTGCTCGGTCAGCGAGCGGAAGGCGATGCCGCGCTTCTTGAGATCGGTCACCGTGGCGAGGAGGTGAGGCAGCGATCGGCCGAGCCGGTCCAGCTTCCAGACGACCAGGCAGTCGCCGGTTTTGATGAAAGCCAGCGCCTTGGCGAGGCCGGCGCGCTCGCCGCGACCGCCGGTAGCCCGATCCTCGAACAGGTGACGCTCATCGACCCCGGCGGCGAGGAGCGCGTCACGCTGCAGGTCCAGAACCTGACGGTCACCGTTCGTCGACACGCGCATGTAACCGACCAGCATGTGCGGAAAACCCCATCCAGCGAGTTTCCGCACAGTCTCACATTCCGACAGGGTTTGTCGTGCAGTTTCTGAGCCCGTGACAGGCAGTTTCTTCCCGTGCAGCGAGGACGTCGGAAATCATCTGTTTCCCGACATCGTCGCCGATCCGCCGGCCGGACCCGTTCAGACGATTTCTGGCGGAGTTCCGCGGCCTACACCGCGCGGTGTTCTCGATTCGTCCCCTTATGCGTATCTGGAGGCCGTTTCGTTAGTTCTGGCCAGGACAGGTCTTACCGACATGCCTTCGCGCCGGAGTGGCTCCGGCCGCCGAGTCGGATCGACCTGACCCATTCGCTATCCTCTCGGAAATAGAGGAGCCGGGGTAGCGCACAGCCACTGCTCCGGGTGGTGGCTTCCAATAGTCGCGATCACTTTCCGCATGTTCGGGCGGCGCCACGACCGGGCCCTCTCAGGTGGAGATCCGATGAGGGCGGGGGGGCACCGGTAAGGGTGGGTACCCCTGGTCTGTCGAACGACCTCAAGGAGCAAGCAGATCTCTCAACCTAAATCCGGCAGTTGGCCGATGTGACGTTCGCGCGGTCAGCGATATTTCGCGTTTAGGTTGCATCAGCTTGGCGCGAGGCGGGGCGGGGCCCTGAGGAGACGTCCGTCGAGGAACGCCTGGAAGGCGTGCGACAGGATCGCTCGCCAGGTTTGCAGGCGGGTCAACTGCTCCGCATTTTTGGCCAGGCCCCGCAGGAAGGCGGCGACGGCCGCAAGCGCCTTGGCGGCGGGCTCGGCTCTCGCGTGCGAACTCGTCACGCGGATCGTCGTTTGTCGTGCGTGCCGCGTCCGCGTGGCGATCGCCGTCAGGAACAGCGGGCGGCTGGTGATCGCCTCGCGGTGGAAGTCGGGCTCGGCGAGACGGACGAAGATGTTCCACCAGTTGTAAAACAACCCGAGCAGCCGGGCCGCGAGCCGGCAACGGGCAAGGTCATGCGTCGTGTAGCCGCCCCAACCCCATTGGTTCTTCATCTCGTCGAAAATATTCTCTCCATCGCCCCGGTCGCGATAGAGCTGACCGAACGCCTCCGTGTCTTCATCGAGCGAGGTGACCAGAACCGAGTATTCGTAGACCTCGGTCGCTTCGCCGATCTCGACGAACGCAAGTTGCGGCGGGCCGCCGTCGTCGCTCGAGGAAAGCCCCACGGCGTCCTTCAGCCGCCGCCTGAGCACGATCACGCGCCGCTGACGGCTCCAGCCCACCAGCCGAACCTTCCCCCGGGCTCTTCGACCCGGGGGCCTGGCCGGCGTCGACCCATTCGCGCGATGAGGCGAGCTTCTCGATCATGCGCTTGACGTTGGCGGTCAGCCGCAGCTTCAAAAGAAACGGAAGCGCCCGCGGCTCCGCCTCGCGCATGATCTCCTCGTTGCCGAAGCCGCGGTCGCCCCGCAGCAGCGCCGGCCACAGGTCGCGCGGCAGACGATCCAGCAGGCCCACAGGCTCGGCGCGCTGTGTCTGGACGCATGTTCGTCGCCGGGACTGACGTCGACATCGAGGACGAGACGCGTCGAAGCCATCGAATACGTGTGATAGCAGTGGCTTGGACGCCCCGGCTTCTTGGGATTTTAGCCCAGCACGGCCCCTTCCTGATGACCGTAGAGCGGCTTGATCGTCGTATCGACGTCGAGAATCCAGGGCTCGGCCAGCAGCGGCTCCACACAATATTGCAGGTGTCGGCGCAGCCAGACGGCTCCTTCCTGCTCGTCGATCGCCTTGAAGGCGCGCCGGACCGCGTCCTCGCTGACGATCTTCTTCATCCCCAGAAGCTCGGGCAGCACGGCGTCGCAGCGCAGCGCCGCGATATGCGCGTAGCGCTTGTGGTCGGCGAGCATCGACAGCATCGCCGTGCCCAGAACGTCGCGCTTGCCCGGCGCGTTCGGGCTCAAATAGCGAAGCGGACAGTCGGCCACGAAGGCGTCGAACAAGCCGGCCGTCTTGAGGAAATCGATGAAGAACGGCAGCTGGCCAAGCGGCGTCATCGCCGCCTCGTGGTCCCACTCGACCCGGACCGGACCAAAGAAGCTGTCGAGATCGACGCCCGGCGGCGTCTTCGCGACAACCAGAGATTGTTCACCCGACGGGTGAGCCGAAAGAGGTGACGAATCGCCCTTCATGCCCCTGACATTGCGCGCCTTCCGCCCCCGCGCAAAACCGCAAACTGCCGTTTCTAGGCTCAATTCTCAGGATCACCTCATGGTGCGATCCTTAATTGTAGCGTGGCAATCGGCGCAACTGGCTGATCGAGCGCTGACGTTCCGATCGTTGAGACCTGGGATCTGCCCAAAGAGCCACTAAGCGACATCGTCGGCTTCTCCAACGAGGATGCAGGCGAGGCGATGGTCCGTTACCTCTCTATGACCGTGGCCGCAGGCGGATCGGCTTCGTCGGAGGCAAGACAAGTTTTGATACGCAGGGGACCCAGCAGCGCGCCGGATTCAAGGGCTGCCCGCACCCGTCGTCTGCCGAACGATCGCGTCATACTGACCGGCGAGCCGCCAGTATCTCTGCTCGGCGCTGAAGCGCGCCTACCGGGACGGGATCCAGGGGGCGGTCGGCCCAGCGCTTCGCTTCCTCCACCTGTCTCCGATCCGGGACACGATTCGGCGCCGCATTGGCAAGCGGCAACGCCATTACATGCCGGCCTCATTCGTCGACAGTCAGTTCGCAGCGCTCGAAGCGGCTCGGAATGAGCCCGATGAGATCGACATTTCCGCGGACTCGGATCTTGCCATCCGTTATGAGTTCGGCGATCGCCGGCAGGCTCATCGCGACTGGAGCGCGGGTTTTCGCTTCGACGGCGGCGACAAGAACGTGTTCGATCCGGACAACGGTTACCGCGACGAATACAAGAGGATCCGGGGCGTGAAGTAGCGCCACGCGCCGCCGGCTGCTCAGCCGGCGGCCTTCCGCATTAAAGACCCTCATGTTTAAGCGCCACGCTTTTTTGAAGGCGCGATCCGTCCCGGGCGGCGCGCCCGGCGCCGTTCATGAAAACAGGCCTCCACGCGATCCGGCGACCGCGCCGATGATGGTGAGGGCGGCGGCCGCGAGCAGGACGAGGTGGACGCGAAAGAGGCGGCGCATGAGGCCCTCCGGATCGCGCGCCGCCTCCGCCCCGAGACGACGGTGGGCGAAAGGCTCGATGACGAAAACGGCGATCATGAACAGCGCCCAGACGGCGACCATTGCGTCCATCCACCAGAACACGGGGTCGGAAAAGCGCGGCCACAACTCGAGCCGCCACGTCATCCAGAGGCCGGTCGCGCCAGCGAGCGGAATCGTCCAGCGCACCTGGGCCGAGAAGCGGTTCTCGATCGATTCGAACAGCGCCCAGCCCTTTCGCGGATCGGACGCGGCGCGGGCGAGCGGCAGCGCGACCAGGGTCACGAACGAGACCCCGCCAATCCAGTGGGCGACGCACAGGACATGAAGCGCTCGCGCAAGCTCGACGTCGTCAATCACGTTGACTCCCTCCCCGTCTTGCGCCGCCGGGCTGCAGGATCAGGGGTCGAGCATAACGCATCTTTGACCCAGGCTAACGCCTTGATTTGCGTCAGGCGCGGCCGATGGTTCTCGCAGTCGCGCCGAATGCAGCCGCCTCTTGAAGCTCCTGCTCGAAAGGCGAACGTGCGAAAGAGTGGAGAGCCTGCGATCCGACCGCGTCAGGCTTGAGTTTGCCTGGCGCAAGTCCGCAAGGTACAGACGCTGCGCAAACGCTGGAATTGCCATGGGGTTTCGCCTGCTCGCCCTCGCTCTGCTGCTGCTGGCCATGCCGGCCCAGGCCGGCGTCAGGGAGAAGGTCGCGGCGCTCGCACCGTCGGGGTTGGTGCTTGTGGTGGACGCCAACGGCGCAGAGCTGGTGGCCCAGAATGCCGATCAGACCTTCGTCCCGGCCTCCGTCACCAAGATCGTGACGGCTTGGCTGGCAATGGACATCTTAGGCGGCGACTACCGTTTTGAAACCCGCTTCGTAACTGCCCAGCTTTGTTGAGCGGGCTATGCGAGTCGGAGGCGGCCGGCCAGAACGTGGGGGCTGGTCATCAAGGTCTCGATGAGGTTCCAGCCTTGTTTTCGGGCGGTTGATATGACGGAGCGAAGGGTGGCGAAATCGGCGGCCCCGTCGGGGGTTCGGAACCCGCCGGAGATTTTCTGCTTCACCTTCATCATTCGGCCGTCCCGTTCGCCCTGGTTGTTGGTGAAGGGGACGGCGGGGTCGTGAAGGAAGCGCAAAGTGTCTTGCTTGCGGGTTTGCAAGCGCAAGAGGAGATTGTGGCCGGTTCGGCGGGGTTTTCGTCCGCGCCGCTCGCCGCCGCTCTTCTTTGGCGCTCGGGCGACCGGGTTTTGCGCCTCGTGAAAGGCCAATCCTTGAGCGACGACGGCGTCGTATCGGCGTTCGATGAGCGCGATCAATCGGGGTTGGAGAGGAGGGCCGCGTTCGCGCGCCAGGTGGGCGGCGTGACAGGCGCGACGCAGCAAGCGCTGCATCTGGCGCGCCCAATCCTCTTTCTCGATTTCGACCAGCGCCTTCAGTTCGCGCAGGTGGTGGGCGTTGCAAAGCGCATGCAACACGCCCTGCATCGTATAGTAGGGCTTCCAGTGATCGTGGACGACGACGCCGACGACGTTGGCCAACATCTCGCCACGCTTGGCGCAAGTGCGATAGAACGTCAGCAAGGTGGTGCAGGCGACATGCAGCCATTGCGTCTTGCCGCCGATGCGGAAGCCGGTTTCGTCCATATGTTTGACCGGCGCTTTGGCGACGAGGTCGCGCAGCGCTTCGGCGAAGCTGCGCAGACGCCCCGCGCAATTGCGGCTCATGGCGGCGATCGTGCCGGCGGCGAGCTTCACGCCGAACAGATCGGCCATCAGTTCGACGAGCCGATCCTCGGGCAAAAGTTGATAGTGCAGGAGATAGACCACGAAGGCGGCGATCCTGACGCCATATTGCGCCGGCGCCCTGACGTCCCCGGGAAACGCCGCCCGCGTCGTCGTCCCGCAAGCCTCGCATCGGCACGAAAACGCCCGGTGCTCGGTGACCACGAGAGGTCGCGGTTCGGGCAGATCGAACACCTGACGCGCGGCGTATTCCCCGGACGCGCCGGGCGTCAGCGGCTCTGCGCATCCCGAGCAGACCGGTGGGTGATGCTCGATCACATGGTCGGGCTTGGCGACTTGGCGGAGAGTCTCGCCGTCGTGACCGGGTTGAGCGCCCGACGTCTTGCCCGAACGCTCGCGCAGGCTGCTGACCCGCGCCGGCTTCTTCAAACCATCGCTCGACGGCGGCTTGGAACTGTTCGAGCTGTCCAACCCGAGCCGACGCTCCAACTCGGCGATCCGCGCCTTCAATGCCACGATCTCCGAAGCTTGCGCCTGTATCAGCGCAATCAGCTCATCCCGAGTCGGCTCAATGGATGATTCGTCGGACACCGGATTCTTAGAATCGGAACCCGAGTCCCCTGTCGAGAAAAATCCGTCCTGACCAAAAATCGGTTCAACGACGACAAACCTGGGCAGTTACCCCGCTTCTACCTTGACGACAAGCGGGTGCTCTACGTGCGCGGAGGCGGCGATCCGTTCCTGATCTCGGAGGAGTTGGCGGAACTCGCAACCGAGCTTGTCGCCGCCGTCGGCAGGGCGCCCATCACCGGCATGGTGGTCGACGCGAGCTATTATCCGTCTAGCCTCAGAATCCCGGGCGTTGAGGATGACAGTGAGGCCTATGATGCGCTGAACTCCGCGCTGGCGGTGAATTTCAACACGGTTTCCGCTGTGCGCAGCGGCGATAAGGTGCGGTCGGGCGAGACGCAGACCCCGATCACCCCGATCGCGATCACGCAGTTCCGGGCCCGGGTTGTGAGCGGAAGCGGTCGCATCAGCCTGAGCCAGGACCCTGCGGTGAGCCTTCAGTACGCCGGCGAGCTGATCGCCGCTTTCATCGAGCGGGCCGGCGGCAGCGTGAAGGGCGCGATCTCGACCGGAACCGTCCCGGCGGGACTCGAGCCGGTCTATGTTCATCGGCAGTCGCGCCCGCTTTCAGCGGTACTGGTCGAGCTATTGCGCGCCTCGAACAACTACATAGCCAACCAAGTCTTCCTCGAGATCGGCGCGCATCGGCTGGGCGGTCCCGTCAGCCTCGAGAAATCGCTCGAGGTCGCCAACGCGCTGCTCGCTGAGCACGGGCTCGCTCAAGTCATCCATCTCGAGGAGGGCTCCGGCATCAGCCGCAACAACCGCTTCACCGCCCACGGTCTCGCCAAAGTGCTCGAGCTCTTTGCGCCCCATGCCGACCTGCTGCGCGGCCACGACGGCGGCTTGAACAAGACCGGCACCATGGAGGGTGTTCGCACGCTCGCCGGCTATGCCGACACAACGAGTCATGGCCGGGTCCGTTTTGTCATCTCGCTCGCGAGCAATGACGGCGAGATGCGGTTCCGGTTGCTGCGGGCGATCGAGTCCGGGCTCTAAGGTCGCAGGCCAAGTCTGCGGGCGCAGCGCCTTGCCCTCCGGCCTCGGGCCGCGCCTATGGACAAGCCTCGTCAAACAGCGCCCGGACGCCTTTCACGCCCGCAACGTCGAAAGTGAGTGTTCCAAGCGCGCCCGCCGCCGCCGAACTTGGCGTCACCGTGATCCGCCCGTCCCTGGCCAGCGCGCAGAACTGGGTGCGCGGGATGAGGCCCCGGACCGGCCCGGGGCGAGCGGCCGCCAAGGTGAGCGGCGCTCCTCCGGCCACTGCGGCCGTCCAGTGGGTTGCGGCGGCCTCCGTCCCATGGCCAGATGCGTTCAGCGCAAGCTCCAGCGCGCCGCCGCCGCGGCGATAGGTGAACGTTAGGCCCGTACCGGATGCGTCCCGACCCCCGATTTTCGCTGTCATGACGTCTGCCGTTGCCGGCTGACCAAACGGGCTTTCGTTGAGGCCATTCGCCGCGGCCGCGAGGATCGGCTCGGCCGGGTCGAGGGCCCCAGTTGCAAGGCCGGACGCCTTGATCTCGTCAACGCTGAGCCAGCGTATGCTCGCAGCCGACGTCTTGCGGAGAAGCGACATCACCGGATCGGTGACGCCCATAGTCGTCAGGTAGGTCTCGACGGTCTTGTCGACCCAGTCCTGCTCGTACAGCTTGACGGTCCTGGTGAGGCCCTCGACGCCCTCCGTCTCCTTCATCACGGTGGTGATCTGATGCACGCCGACGAGCGGGGCCGGGCCAATGAGCCGCGTAACGCCGCCCGCCAGGACCAGGGGACAGGCGGAGGCGCAAGCGGCGCCGCCAACGATCGCCTGACCGCGCGCGCCGTCACAGGCGCGGGCCCGCGGAGGGCAGTTGGAGATCAGTGTGCGGGCGACCGCGACGGCGAGGCCCTTGGCGCGGATCAAGGCGCCCATTTCGAGGGCGTCACGAAGCGAGCCGCCATGCGAAGAGATGAGCACGGGCAGTCGCCGCCCGCCGAGAGCCGCGACGACTTTCGCGAAGGTGGCGGCCGTGCCCGGCGTAATCGTCCCTTCGGCCGAAAGCCACTCGGGGCAGTCGGCCTCGCACGCTGTGTCCGAGTCCATGACCCTGACGACCCGCATCGGCGGGTCGGGATGGGCCCTCGGCGCCGGACCCAACCCCCGGGCCCGGGACTCGCCGGCTAGCGCGTCGACGAGCGCGAGGCCGGCAGCGAACACGAGTGCGAGCCCGGCGAGCGCGATAGGCCTGGCGAAGGGGGGCAGACGGTTCATCCCCGATGTCTTTCGGCCCGCCCGCTCACGCGGCCGCTGCGACCTCGCTGCGCAGACGCTGGTACTCGAAAGCGACGAGCGCCGTAGCCGTGGCGCCGTTCGAGCCGGCGCACGATGAAATGGCCGCGCGCAAGCGTCTGGAAGTGGGCGGCGAATGCGGCGTTGACGGCGGCGCCGCCGATCGCGCCGAGCATGGGCGCGGCCTGGGCCGCCGCCTTCTCGCTCACGATCACGCCGAATCTCGCGGCGATCTGGGTCATCAGTCGCACGAGCGCCGGCGCCGACTGGGCGCCGAGCCCCTGGCTGGCGACGAAGCGGGCGCTCTCGCTGACCGACTTGGCCAGGGCGGCGCGGACGGCGAAATAGCCGCTCTCGAACGCGGCCTCTTTCTCCTCGCCGCCGAGGGCAAACACCTCGACGCACGCAAGCGCGCCGGTGGGGACGCTGAGATCTTCGCCCTCCTCGCGGGCGATCTCGGCGATCGAGCGCATGAGGATGGCGGTCGACAGCGGCAGCTCGACCGGCAGCGCCGCGAGCCCGAACGCCCCGCCGAAGGCCCCCGTAGCCGCAGCGGCAAGGGTGTGGGCGCGGCCGGCGGGTTTGGCGGCGCGTTCCCGGTCGATGGTCCTGAGCGCAAGAAGCAGCGCGCCGCGCAAGGCGGCCTCGGTGGCGCGTGCGACAAATCTCCTGGCCGAGGCGGGGGCGCTGCGACTCAGCGCGCCGATCGGGCGGCCGATGGCTCCCGTCAGGCGCCGCGCGAGGCTCGTTCCTTCGAGGCAAGCGATCGCGCGTTTCAGATCCTCGGCTTCCTCGCGCGTGAGCCGCGCCGGCATGACCTCGATTGTGGACATCTCGCCCTCGCTCGCGCGGACGTTTTCCCGTCCGCGAATGCGCAATATAGGGCGCCCCCGACAAAGGCCAAGGCCCGGCGTCAGGGATCAGACGAGCGTGATGATCGCCAGGAACAGGGCGCCCGCCGCCCAACAGTAGTAGGCGAAGGGGCTCAGCGCTTCGAACTCGTTCTTGTGGAAATAGCGCATCAGGAAGAGCACGCTGACATAGGCGACCACGCCTGCAACGACCCCGGAGAGGACCGCCATCGGCCCCAGCGTCGCGCCTTCTTTCAAAAGCTTCGGCGCCTCAAAGACGTTGGCGGCGAAAATGATCGGGGTGCCCATAAGGAACGAGAAGCGGGCGGCGTCCTCGTGCTTCAAGCCGGCAAGCACGCCGGCGACTATTGTCGAGCCGGACCGCGAGATGCCCGGAATGAGAGCCAGGCACTGGGCGAAGCCGACCGCCAACGCGCCCTTCCAGTTGAGTTGGTCGAGCCGGCCGATCGTCTCGCCAGAGATGAGGTCGCCAAAGTACAGCAAGAAGCCGTTGACAATCAGAAAGACCGAGGCGATCGCCGGCGATCCGAAAGCCTCGGCGAGGATCTTGTGCAGGCCAGCTCCGATGATGACGGCGGGAATCGTCGCCAGCACGATCAGCCCGAGCAGCCTCCGGTCCGCGGCCGATCGGTCGCCGCTGAGTCCGAGCAGGGAGAAACCGAAGTTGAACCAGTCGCGCCAGAAATAGGCGAACAGAGCGATCGCCGTGCCGAGATGCATCACCGTCAGGTAGGCCAACCAATCGGGGGCCTTGAGATCGACGTTCCAGTTGAGCAGCCTCGGCAGGATGACCGCGTGGCCGAGACTGCTGATAGGGAAGAGTTCCGTCACGCCCTGCAGCACGGCCATGACGATTGCTTGAACGGCGGTCACTGTAACCTCGCCTGTTGCTTCAAAAAAACCGCCAGTCAGGCGCGCGCAGCGACCGCAGTCCTCATGGAACGCGTCCCTAGCAGGTCACACGTCCACATTTGTGAACCGAGTCGACCTTGCTCTTGAGCTGGTCGTAGCCGACAGCGCCGACCACCAGGTCCTGACCGAGAACGAAGGTCGGCGTGCCGTTGATCTGAAGTGCGTCGGCGAGGCGCATCGTCTCGTCCAGCCCGGTCTTGACGTCGGGGCTTTCCATGTCCTTGGCGAGCTTGTCCATGTCGAGCCCGAGGTCTTTGGCGACCGCCATCGCTTCGGCCTTGCCGACCGGCCCATGGCTGCCGAGCAGCTTCATGTGGAACGCCCAGAACTTGTCTCCCGGCAGCTGGTTGCGGGCGGCGGCGGCGACCTTGGCCGCTTCAACGGAACCCGGTCCGAGCACCGGAAAGTCCTTCAGCACAACCTTCAGGTTCGGGTCGCCCTTTATGAGCTTGGCGATGTCGGGCAGCGCGCCCTTGCAGTAATGACAGTTATAGTCGAAGAACTCGACCATCGTCGCCGAAGCGTTCGGGTTGCCGATCGTCGCCTGGTACTTCGAGCTGAACAGCGGCCCGGCTTGGCTCGTGACGACCTTCTCGCGATCGGCCTCGGCGGCCGCCTTGTCGTGCTTGTCGAGCGCCTCGATCGCGTCGCGAAGAACTTCGGGATTGTTGACGAGATAATCGTGAATGAACGTCCCGAGCTGCTGCTTCTGGGCGTCGGTGAACGAGTTGGCGCGGGCAGGGGCGGACGAGAGGGCGGCGACCGCGAGCGCGGAGGCCAAGCCGAGGGCGGCGATCAGTTTCATGCCAAAACTCCAAATGACGATGGCGCCCGGTCGCGCCAAATTCCCCGGGTCGCTCGCCGTTAGGGGCCACGATTGCGCCAATGTCGTGTCGGCGCGCCTGCCTTCTAGCGGATTTCCGCCAGCGTGTCTTCCCGCGCGAGCGAGCTGAAGCGCGTCACCTCCGCGTCGAATTGCAGTTCAATGGTTCCGGTCGGCCCATGGCGCTGCTTTCCGATGATTACCTCCGCGCGGCCATGCGCGCTCTCCATCTGGGTCATCCAGTCGATATGCTCCTGGGTGCCGGGGCGCGGCTCGCGGTTCTTGAGATAGTATTCCTCCCGGTAGACGAACAGCACGACGTCGGCGTCCTGTTCGATCGAACCGGACTCGCGAAGGTCGGAGAGCTGGGGCCGCTTGTCGTCGCGCGACTCGACCTGGCGGGAGAGCTGGGAGAGGGCCAGGATTGGCACGGCGAGTTCCTTGGCCAGGGCCTTCAGCCCGGTGGTGATCTCCGTCAACTCCTGTACGCGGTTCTCGCCGCGCGTCTTCGATCCCGAAAGGAGCTGGAGATAGTCGATCACCAGGAGGTCGAGACCCTTCTGGCGCTTGAGCCGGCGCGCGCGCGCGGTCAGCTGGGCGATCGAGATGCCGCCGGTCTGGTCGATGTAGAAGGGAATCGACTGCATCTCGGTGACGGCGTCGGCGATCCGCCGGAAGTCGCCCTCGGTGATGTCGCCGCGTCGGATCTTGTAGGACGCGACGCTCGACTGCTCGGCGATGATGCGGGTCGCCAGCTGCTCGGCCGACATTTCCAGCGAGAAGAAGCCGACAATGCCGCCGTTGACGGTCTCGGTCACGCCGTCGGCGCGTGTCCTGCCCTCGTAGGCGCGCGCAATGTTGAACGCGATGTTGGTCGCGAGCGCGGTCTTGCCCATGCCGGGACGTCCGGCGAGAATCACGAGGTCGGAAGCCTGCAGGCCACCCATGTAGCGGTCGAGGTCGAGAAGGCCGGTGGCGACTCCCGACAGCGAGCCTTCGCGTTCATAGGCCTTTGCGGCCATGTCGACAGCGATCTTCAGCGCGTCGGTGAAGCGCTGGAAGCCGCCATCATACCGACCACCCTCGGCGATCTGATAAAGGCGCCGTTCTGCGTCCTCGATCTGCTCGCGCGGGCTCGAATCGACCGGGGCGTCGTAGGCGACGTTGACCACCTCCTCGCCGATCGTGATGAGCTCGCGCCGCAGCGCCAGGTCATAGATGCTGCGCCCGTAGTCGTAGGCGTTGATGATCGTCGTGGCCTCGGTGGCGAGCCGCGCCAGATATTGCGGCACCGTGACGCCGCCGAGATCGTGGTCGCCGAGGAAGGTCTTCAGCGTGACCGGGGTGGCGAGCTTGCCCTGCCGGATCATGGCGCCGGCGATCTCGAAGATGCGCCGATGGATTTCCTCCACGAAGTGTTCGCTGCGCAGGAAATCGGAGACGCGGTCGAAAGCGTCGTTGTTGATCATGATCGCGCCGAGCAGGGCCTGTTCGGCTTCGACATTGGCAGGCGGAATCCGATAGGCGCGTTCCGTCGCGGCGGGCGGGCGCTGGAGTAAGGCTTCGATGGTCGCCATGGGCGTTGAGCGCGCTTTCGCCGGTCGGGGTTGAAGGGAACGCGCAGAGACGCGAATCAATGCACCAGGATACGCGCGAGGGCGCCCGGGACAACAGCCGCCGGACATCCCGCGCGAAATCCCGTCCGGGGCATAGCGCCGTAGCATTGCGCAGCCAATGACCCTCTGCAGGACGCCTCCGGCTTGTCCCCGTTATTCACGCTGGTGCGAGGATCCGCTTGACTGTGAATGGGGAAAGGGTCTCGACCAGGACGGGTGGAGATCGGCTGTCCGGAGCTTTGCAAGGAAAGGTTTTTTGGTCGGCCGGCCCGTTCTCGGCCGGCTTCGGTCTCAGCCGCAGATCCTGCCTTTGGCTTCGCGATATTCGCGTTCGAGTCGCGCGACGACCTCGGCGACCGGATGCACGGCCTTGACCGCGCCGATGCCCTGGCCGCTGCCCCAGATGTCGCGCCAGACCTTGGCGTCCGACGCTCCGCGCGAGGCGAAATTCATCGTCTTCGCGTCGCCGTCCGGCAGGTTGTCGGGGTCGAGCCCGGCGTTGGCGATCGACGGGCGGAGATAGTTGCCGAAGATGCCGGTGAACAGGCTCGAGCCGACAATATCGGACGCGTCGCCGTCGACGATCGCCTGTTTGTAGGCGTCGTTCGCGCGCGCCTCCTCGGTGGCGATGAAGGCGGAGCCGATATAGGCGAGGTCCGCGCCCATCGCCTGAGCCGCGAGGATCGCGCGCCCGGTCGCGATCGCGCCCGACAGCAGCAGCGGTCCGTCGAACCATTCGCGGATGTCCTGGATCAGGGCGAACGGCGAGGTCGACCCCGCGTGACCGCCGGCGCCGGCCGCCACCGCAATCAGCCCGTCGGCGCCCTTCTCGACCGCCTTGTGGGCGAAGCGGTCGTTGATGATGTCGTGCAGGGTCATGCCGCCGTAGCCGTGCACCGCCTGGTTGACGTCCTCGCGCGCGCCGAGCGAGGTGATGACGATCGGGGCCTTCCACTTGACGGTGAGTTCGATGTCCTCATCCAGCCGCGCGTTCGACTTGTGGACGATCTGATTGACCGCGAACGGGGCGGCTGGCCGGTCCGGATTGGCCTTGTCGTGCGCCGCGAGCGCCTCGGTGATCTCGTGCAGCCATTCGTCGAGCTGGGAAATCGGCCGAGCGTTGAGGGCCGGAAATGAGCCGACGATCCCCGCCTTGCATTGCGCGATCACCAGGGCCGGATGCGAGATGATGAAGAGCGGGGCGCCGACGATCGGCAGACGCAGCGTGTTTGCAAGACGTGTCGGCAGCGTCATCCCGGACCCCTGTCGTGGCTATGGTTCACAGATAAACGATATCGCGCCGCCCGGCAAGCAGCCTATTGCGGCGGTGTGAGCCATTGGCAGACATAGGCGCCGGCATGGCGCCTCGGCCGTCTCGCGCGAGCAGCGCGGCGAGCCAGGGCATCAGCGCCTTCGCCTCTTTGAACAGGGGATGCGGCGGGTTGACGATCAGGAGGCCCGCGCTCGACAGCGGACGCTGACCGTGCGCGCCGACGGGAGCGGGCCCGATGTCGAGTTCGATCCGCAGGATGTTCGGCGCGCCGAGCGCTGCGACATTGTTGAGGAAGTGCCGATCGGCCTCGGCTTCGCGGATCGGCCGCCAGGCGAGATAGACGCCGGTCGGCCACTTGCGCAAAGCCCGCGCGAGCGCCTCCTCGATACGGGCGGGCTCGTCCGACGCCTCGAACGGCGGGTCGATCAGAACGAGCCCCCGTCTCTCCTTCGGCGGCAGATAGGCGTTCAGCGCCACGTACCCGTCCGTGCCGACGATGCTGAGGCGATGATCGTGACCGAGCGCCGCGATCAGTTTTTCCCGCTCCTCCGGATGCGCCTCGCAGAGCGCGAGCCGGTCGTCGGGGCGAAGGAGCGCCTGGGCGATCGCCGGCGAGCCGGGATAGGAGGCGGGGACGCCATCCGGGTCGTGCGGGCCGACGGCTTCAAGGTAGGGCGCGAGCAGCGCCGCGACCGGCCCGGGGGGCGACGCCTTGAGCAGCCGCGCGATCCCGTCGCGCCATTCGGGCGACCGGCGCGCCTCCGCGCTCGCGAGGTCGTAGCGGCCCGCGCCCGCATGCGTGTCGATGAACCGGAAAGGCGGTCGCCTTGCGTTCGAGATAGACGAGGATGCGCGCGAGCATCGCGTGCTTGACGACATCGGCGAAATTGCCGGCGTGGAAGGCGTGACGGTAGTTCATCGGCTTAAGGCTAGGCCTCTCCCCCGCCTCCGCTCGCAAGGCCGCCCGCTTCTCGCTCCCGCCCGGGAAATGCGCAAGCGCGCGGCGGCGCATGAGGGGAACGAGCGGCTTCCGGAAACCGCACGTTGTCGCTACGGAAGCAGGGTGCCGGTTGTGTACCCTCACCCGTCGGAGTGCGCAGGAAGCGGGCGCTGCCGGGCGGTTCGACGAACGGGCAAGTTTTCGACCCAATGCGGTCATTGTAATAGAAGAGGATTGACACGGAGGCCGCGCGCGAGCGAGTCGTGATGGCGTGAAGCTTGGCCGAAGGCCATCTTGACCGCGCATCGGCAGGAAGAAGCACGGGACGGCTCGCGAAGGGCGAGGAACCCGCCGGTGTCGCGCGCAGATACAATGTCACCCGGGGGAACCCTTCAGAGGCTTTAAGCGTGACACCACAGCCGCCGATGTTTGGGTCGCCGACGTATGGTCTGCCCTTGCCAATGCAGTTTTTGGCGCGCGCCCGCTTGTTTATGAAGTTTTCTCTCGGGGGTGCCGCATACGAAAATGCGGAAACGAACTGGCCTAAGTACGCTTTGCTTTTGCAGGCCATCGAGTTGGCCTTGAAGGCGTACTGTCTTCAAGACGGGCGAACGGAACCCAAGGGGTTACACAATCATGACCTGAAAGGCCGGTACGAGTTTGCGTGTGTCGGTGGCCTTCCTTTTGTACCCGACGTCGCCGCTTCCCTCGACATTTTGGGACCTGTGCATTTGGACAGCAGCGCCCGCTATCCGAAGGATCGGCCGATCTACGAGCTTGCGCATGTCGCTGAGGAAATGCGCAAGCCATCATCGATGCGGTGTCGCCTTTCATAGGAAGAGATTCCATAGGGCGGTGACTAAACAACGCACATTTCCTCAACGTGTCGTCCGCTTTTTCGGAAATGTCGATTTTGCGTTAGATACTATTGGTACTCAACAGATCACCCTAATTCACGCATCTCTCGTGAACGATCCCTTTTGACCCGTATCTATTTTTCGAAACCGATTTTGGTGCGGACTATCAACAATTGCTGAAGTATGTTAATCATGTTCATCCGAGTGATTTTGGCTGGTTCATCAACGAATTCCCGGTTGAAACATGGCCAAGCTCTGTCGAGTTTGTCCGGACTTACTTTGCTGAATTGAAAATAAGAATGTTTATGTTCTCGACAACGGCGGTTTATCGCGATGATCATCCCAAGGACAATTTGTATATGTGGGGCCATTACGGGAACGGCCATAGAGGTGTTGCGATTGAGTTTAATACGACGAAGATAGCGCAACCAATAATCGAGGAATACAACGAACGTCACGCCGAAAAACTGAATGTACAAAGCGCATGGACGAGAATGGATTATGAAAGAAAGCTCCCCGGGTAATAACATGTTCTATGTTCCTCGATTTTCTTAAGGCCGAGCACTACAAAGAAACCCGCCTCACTAAATTGCACAAATATTATGATATCATTTCTCAGACCAAATCACTAAATTGGAGCAATGAAAACGAATGGCGGTTGTTGTGGCAAAGTGATGACACTAGACGTAAGATCATTAAGCGTCCAATTAACGAGCACGCCATAGAGCGAGTGTATCTCGGTATGAGCCTATCTAAGGGCGCTCAAGATGATATTGTATTTGAGACACGGCAGACGTATCCGGCAGCAGAAGTGCTCAGAGCGGAAAAGCGGCATGGGGCTTTTGCCCTCGATTTCAAGCCGATTTCCTAAGGCGAGGTGATTGGGAGTTCCCGGGCAAACGCAGGCGGGCCGTCGTGAACGGAGCCTCGAAGCGTCTCCACCCTTCGGGCTTCCATCCCCTAAACCGCTCTTCAAGAGGGGACCTTCACGAAGCCGGCAAGGCCGTCGAACACCATCCCTTCGCCCCGCTCGGGGTGGGTCTTGAACTTCTCGCCTGATCTGATAATGTCCTTTCTCAGATTTGCAGGAAGTAATCTGCGTGGCCCGCCATCCAGCCCAACCGAAACCCATACGCCCTGTCCACACAGTCGAACAAAAGCGCCAGGACATCCTTCGGCTTCAACGTCGCATCCAGGAGCTGGAGCGGTTCGAACCAGCGTCGCTTACCAAGCGAGGCGATCCTAAGCTTACAGAGCTGGAACGCGCAATAGATGACACGTTGATTGCAGTCTTCGGCCACGGAACAGTCGAATACGGAAAGTACAAGTCCGCCGCTCGGCTAGACCAAGGGCCCGTTATAATGACAGTGACGCCGGACTGGATAGCTGCGCGAGGCGGAGGAGGAAATTATCGTGACGATGGCGCTGATGCGCGTCGGTACGTTGACGAAGGAAAAGACGAGTTCATTGGGCCTTATTAGACAAGCGGTACGGACACTTGAAGAAGAGATAGAGCTTGAGACCTCTTTAACTCCGGACGCTGTGAAAAGGGTTGAGACCAAATCATCGGCGCATAAGGTCTTTGTTGTGCACGGGCATGACGAAGGCGCGCGCGAGGCGGTTGCACGCTTTCTTGAGAAGATTGACCTCAAGGCCATCATCCTCAAGGAGCAGCCAGACCAGGGCTTTACGATCATCGAAAAGTTCGAGGCGTATGCGGATCAAGTCAGTTTTGCCGTTGTTCTCCTTACACCGGACGATATTGGGAGCGCCGTCGCCGATCCAAGCCATTCCGCACGAGCACGGCAGAATGTGATTTTTGAGCTTGGCTATTTTGCAGGAAAGCTTGGACGCGGGCGTGCATGTCTGTTGCGAAAGGGCGCAGTTGAAATCCCTTCCGACCTCTATGGGGTAATCTATACTGACTTGGATTCCGCCGACGGGTGGAAAATGAAACTCGTTAAAAAGCTGAAGGCCGCGAAACTGGAATTTGACGCGAACAAGGCTTGGGAATGATGCGGTCGCTTGTCCCCGACACATCGCCTACTTCGATCCTCGTCACGATGCGGAGACGAGGTGAGCCTCGATGAGGTCGAATGGTTGGTGATTTAGAGAAGAACTTCTTTGACCATCTGGCCTGAGCTGCCGTCGAATAGGATTTTCGGGGGTGAGCGGTTGGGGGGCACAGGACTTTTTCTTGGCGCGGGGGCCTCGTTCGAGTCTGCCATGCCGTTGGCGTGGGACTTGACCGCTGAAATAAGGGCTTGGCTTACGCCCGAGAAATTGCGCGAGCTGAATGCCGGCTGGCGTAGCCAGGGCGGTGGCCATTCGGATGCAGCAATCGATAGTCTGGCGGCATTGTTGCTCGACCAGTCAATTTATTATGAGCAAATATTGGGGAGTTTGGAGGTAAATTTTAAAAGACATGGCAACCAGAGGCAAGATTATTACGGTTTGTACGCTTGGCTTGTAGAGCTGGTCTACATTTTACTGTATCAAAGACACATATTAAATGGGAACATTATTACCCACAGCCTTAGATATTTAGAGGGGATTGCAGGTTTGGCGCGTTCGATGAAGCCGCTGTGGGTATTCTCTCTCAATCACGATTTGATCGTCGAATGCTTGGCCGCTCATTACGACATTCGCCTCGACTGCGGATTTTCCGGGGAACGGGCGCTTCCTTTACGTGACAAAACGGGGACGAGGATCGGCGATTTGTCCGTGGCGTTTCTGAAGGGAAATCTTCTCGCCACATCGGGACTTGACTTTAGAAATCTGAGCGAACCGGGGCTCAACCTTATAAAATTACACGGTGCGCTTGACGTCTTTACGATCGATGAGGGGCGCGATCTCATAAAACTGACCCCCTCTGGCAAGGGGGTGGCGGGCGTGCTGCAATCGCTCCGAGCGGCGAATGAAAACCTTCTCTACGCCGACCCTCGAATGCTAGGCGGGAAGGTCAAGACGACGAACGAAATCAGTTACGCTGACGATGTTGGGATTATGCAATTCTTGCGGCGAACGATTTTGGCAGGTGCTTTCAAATTTGATCAACAAAGCACACAAGTCTTGCCGCCCGCGTTTCTAAAACAATTTAAAGACTATCTACTTCAAGTTTCTCACCTCGTTTGCCTTGGGTACGGCTTCGGCGACGTCCATATCAATAAAAGCCTACGCCAGTGGCTCGAATTCACTGGCACTCGGCGTATTGAAATCGTCGCGCCCGGGAACAAAACCTGTCCGACATTTCTGGGCCACTTGGCCGATCAGGTTATTTCCGTCGACGCCTTCGCAACGGACTATCTTGAGCGCCATGCACTTTCGCCGCTTTCATTCCGCGAGCGCGCGGAGAAGGCAATACTTAGGCAAGTCCGCGAACGACAACGCAAGACTAAGGGCTTTGCGTAACATAACATCTTATGTTGCTCTAAATCGGTGGAGGCGAGCAAGAAGGCCACGGCGGCGGCAAGGCATCCCGAGAGGATCGGATGTCCGCTCCGGGCGGACTTTGCCGCTTCGCTGTAGGTCTGCTTCCCTGCCCAAGTAAGGAGTTCAGGGCGGCGAGTTCGAACGGCACTTCTACGTCGACTCCGCCGGTTGGGTAGCTCGGGCGGCGACCGCCGGTTCGGGCGCAGAGCTTGACGTCCGCAACGCCGCGCTTTCCCGTCATTCGTCCGCCAAGTCGCTTTCTCCCGAAGCGGATTTCAACGACGCCAGCGCCAGCCGCAAATTCGGAACTCGTGAGGCCCTTGGGCGCTCATGGCGTTAGCTGTTGGCGCCAACTTTTTCGCCGCCCAACCTTCTCCATCCGTCATGGCCGCCCCCGGATCACAGTCCGGGGGTGACCCGGCCATCCACGAGAACACCGTGGTATCAGGGTCAGTCTCCGATAGAGAGAGCCCGATTTCGAGAACGAGTCCGGGAATTGCAGCGGCGCCGCGTGGATGGCCGGCACAAGGCCGGCCATGACGGGGTGGGTATGGCATCGCGAACACCGGCTGAACGCGATATGCGCCGCCCCCTGAATACAGATTTTCCGAAACAAAAGCTTGCCAAGCGCGGCGCGGTCCCGTAGATTGGTAATTTCAGAAACAAGGACGCCTCCATGACCGAGTTGACCGAAGGCCCCGCCGCCGCCGAAAATCCCGCCGCCGCCGCGCTCGCCCTGCGCCTGAAGGCGCTCGAGCGCGGGCGGATCGTCGTCCAATACGCCAACCGCGGCGTGCCGATCCCGGAGATCGCCGCGCGGATCGGGGTCGCGGACAGCGAGGCGCGCGCGATGCTCCGCGACGCCCTCGCCCGCTCCCTGCCCGAAACGCCCGAGGAATTCGCGGCGATCCAGATGAGCCGCCTCAACGAGGCGCTGCTCGTGGCCTATAGCGCCATGGGCGACATGAACCTCAAGGCCGTCGACCGGGTCGTCCGGATCGTGCGCGCGCTCGACCGCTATTATCCGGTTGTCGCCGCCCGGCCGCTGGCCCTGGCCCCGCGGAAGACCGCGCCGCTGCGCCCGCCGAGGCGCTCGCGCCCCCGAGCGAGACGCCCGAACGGTCCCAAATCGCCGCCGAACTCGTTGAAATGATGGGATCCCGGAGCCTGTCCGAGCTCATCGGGTTCGCTCGGTCCGAGGGGCGCGCAGCGCGTCCGGCGGACGCCCCGGCGCCGCGTCCGGTGGGCGATGGCCCCGGCGCGCGCCCGGAAATTCCGCCGCAACCGGTTGAAATGCCTCGATTCGGGCGCGGCTTCGCGGCTCCGGCCGGTCCGGCCGCCGAGCGCGCCGCCCTCGGCGCGGATGGGCGCGAGGCGCCCCTCGAGGCGGGCTCGGCCATAGCCGCAGGCCAATGGAGACCGCCTCGTCCATCCGCGCGCTCGCCGCAGCCGGCGCCTGAACCGCCGCCGGCAGCCGGCGAGACCGGCGGAGGCGAGCCGCCTCATCGAGCGCCGTTCCGGATCAGTATCGCGCCTTCAGCCCGTACTCGACCGATCGGGTCACGCCGAGCCAGCGCTCGAGGATCGGCCGGAGAATGGAGCAATCCGGCGAATAGGCATGATTCCGATCGAAGCCGACGACGCACCACTCGACGCCCCAGCTCCAGCCGATCATCCCGCCAGCCTGGACAACGTCGTAGATGACGGTATGGGCCCTCGGAATCACAGGCGGCGGGAGGCGGGGATCGACCACCGAGGCCAGCGCGATGCAGTAGCGCCGAGGAATGTAGGAGAGGCCGTTGGCGCGAAATCCGATGTCGCGCACCCGATCAATGCCGGCGATGGCGTTGTCGCCGCCCCAGTAGGTGTTCTCGGTCTGAGAGAACCGGCTCGTGATGCTCGACAGAACGGAGGCGTCGTCGCATTTCGGCAGATCGGAGGAGAAGGGCGCCCAGCGTTCTTCGTTCGGGGTCTCGTATTGGGTGATCGGCTGCGGTCCGCTCGGCGCGGCATGCGCCAGCGTCACGGAACCGAAAATAGCCAGCCAACCGATGATCGCGCGAAACATGACGGTCGCCCCCAAACAGCATCGCCTGCGCCGGCCGGCTTTTCCGACCGCGCGCCGCCGGACAATGCGTCGCGGCGTCCGGCAAATCAAGCGCGCTCCCGCAGGCGCAGCGGGCCCCGTAGGAGCGCCGCGGCGTCAGTTCAGCCGCGCCTTGAGGCCGGCGATCTCCTTCGTGACGAGGCCCGCCCCGCCCGCGCCCTGCATCTGGTCGCGCAGCACGATCTCGGCTGCTTTTGCAGCGTGATCCGCAGCCGCCGCCCGCACGTCCGCGGCGGCCTGCGCCTCGGCGAACGCGATCTTCGCTTCCGCCTGCTTGGTGCGGCGGGCGATGAAGTCGTTCATCCGTTCGACGGCGTCCTTCTTGAGCTGCTCGGCCTGGGCCTTGGCCTCGGCGACGATCGCCGCGGCGCTGGCTTCGGCGTCGGCCTTCTTCTTTTCGAAGCTCGCCAGCAGCGCGGTCGCCTCTTTTCGCAGCCTCGCGGCCTCGTCGAGTTCCTTCTGGATCGCCTCGCCGCGGGCGTCGAGCGCCCTCAGGACCGCTTTATGGGCGCCGAGGTAGACGAGGAGCCCGACAAAAACGATGAAGCCGCAGAGGACGAAGAATTCGGCGTCGATGGGCATCGTGTCCTCCCGCTTCAGGAGCGGATCTGGTCTACGGCGGCCCTGACGGCGGCCGGATCGGCTGTTTGTCCGCCAAGACGCTCGACGATCGCGCCGGTCGTTTCGCGCGCGATCTCGGCGACGTTGCTCATCGCCTGGAGGCGGGTGGCGGCGATCTGCTTTTCGGCCTCGGCGATCCTCGCCGAAAGCTCGTTGTCGGCCGCCTTGCGTTTGGCCTCGGTCTCGGCCGCCGCGTGATCGCGCGCGGCCTGGGCGAGCGCCTGGGCGTTGGCGCGCGCCTCCGCCAGCATCTTCTCATGCGCGGCGGCGGCCGCGTCGGCGCGCTGCTGCATCGCAGTCGCGTCATCGAGGTCGCGGGCGATCCGCCCCTTGCGATCCTCGATCACCTTGGCGATCTGCGGCAGCGCGCGCTTCGACAGGAACCAGTAGAGGAAGCCGAACGCGATGGCCAACCAAAGCAACTGAGCCGGAAACGTGTGCACATCGAAAGGCGGGAAGTTGGGCTGACCTCCGCCCTCGTGACCGACTTCCGTTTGCGTTGGTGCGGGCTCTGCCATCGCGGGACCTTCAGAATGCGGCATGGAGGGAAGGCGGGGCTAGCGCGCCTTCCCGAGGATCGAGGCGGCGCTCAGATCAGACGGCAAACAGCAGCAGGAAGGCGATGAGCAGCGCGAAGATGCCGAGCGCTTCCGTCACCGCGAAGCCGAAGATCAGGCGGCCGAACTGGCCGTCGACGGCCGAAGGATTCCGAAGCGCGCCGTTGAGGAACTGGCCGAACAGCGTGCCCACGCCAATGCCGGCCGCGCCGGTTCCGATGGCGGCGAGACCCGCGCCGACATATTTGGCGGCGATGGCGAGTTCATGCGGTTCCATGCTTAGCTCCTATGGTCTTCGTCGGGTTCGTTGAGGAAAATCGGAAGGTCAGTGACCGCCGGGGTGAAGCGCGTCGTTGAGATACATGCAGGTCAGCATGGCGAACACGTAGGCCTGCAGGAAAGCGACGAGCAATTCGAGGGCATAGAGCGCGATCGTCATGGCGAAGGGCAGAACCGCGAGCGCCTTGGTGGCGGCGCCGGCGCCGAGCAGCATCAGGACGAACGCGCCGAACACGTTAAGCGTGATGTGCCCGGCGAGCATATTGGCGAACAGACGAACCGAATGGCTGACCGGCCGCACAAAGAAAGAGAACACCTCGATCGCGACGACCAGCGGCAAGATGTATATGGGGACGCCGGGAGGGACGAACAGCTTGAAAAAGCTCACTCCGTGCTCGGCGATGCCGACAATGATGACAGTGAAGAAGACGAGGAGCGCGAGCGCCGCCGTGATGACGATCTGGCTTGTGACCGAGAACGTGTAGGGGATGAGACCGACCAGATTGCAGATCAGCACGAAGAAGAAGATGCTGAATACAAGCGGGAAAAAGCGCATGCCGTGCTCGCCCGCCGCCGATCGCACCATGCCCGCGATGAACTCGTAGCCCATTTCGGCGAGCGACTGGAGCCGGCCTGGAACGCCGGAGCCGCCGCGCGCTCCGATCGCCGCGATCAGGCAGCTCAGAGCAACCGCGAGCAGCATGTAGAGGCCGGAGTTCGTCAGCGAGAAATCCTGGTGCGCGATGGAAATCGGAACGACCGGATGAATCGAAAATTGCTCGATCGGATGGATCGCCGGTCCCGCTTCGCTCGCCACGTCGCTTAATCCTCGTCGTCGTCCGCCCCGCTGGAGGGCTCTTGGGCACCGCGGGACGCTCCCAGCCTTTGCGAGGCGTCAGGCTCCCCAGCCGGAGCCGAGCGCCGCAACCCTTTATCCGCCGCATTCGTAGGAGACAAGGGCGAATCGAGGCCCGATCCCCCGCCTTTGGGCGAAGTCAGCCGGACGACGTCCCACACCCCGGCCGCCACCCCCAGAAAGAAAAACGCAATCAAGAACAAGGGCCGGGTTCCGATCAGCCGATCGAGACCCCAGCCCAGGGCTGCGCCGACGACGACGGACGACACGAACTCGGCGCCGGCGCGCATGCCCAGAGACATCCCAGAGTCGCTTCTGGCGGAGTCGGAAGCCTGGGAGCGAGGCGGCGCGCCGGCCTGCTGCGTGTCGCGCGCCTTCGACAACGAGCTCTTCAGCCGGTCGAGGTTGGAACGCAGGCGTTCGTCGTCGTCCTCCGCCATGCCGCCCTCCCCGTCGTTTAAGAGCCCGGCCACCGGACTTCCCGGCCGGCCCGGTGTCGTCGACGTCAGCTTACCTGGCCCCGCCTTACGCTTCGCTTCGTTTGGAGGCAATTCTGGGCGCGCGCCGCGCGTGGCCCGTCAACCAAATCGGGGGGAGGCGACAGCTCTCCCCCTTGTGGTTGCCTGCTGCGATCCAGCGATTGACAGGAGCTCCGCGACCGATCTACGCAATCCTCCGGCGCAGACATATGCGCAAGCCATGGGGGGACGCAGTTTCGATCGGATTGAGATGACCTCCCTGGTTCTTGTGGGCGACCTCTACTTCGACCCGGCCAAGCCCCACAAGGTTCTCATTCGCGTTTACAGCCTAACCTGAGGTCACGCCATGCCTTCTCGGATCGTCCGGGCGCTCGCGTCGCGACCGCTGGCCGCGGCGTTTGCCTGTTTTGCGCTGGCGATCCCACTCGGGGCCGCGGCGCGGGCCGAAGAGGCCTGCTCGACCGCTTCGGCGGAAAAACTCGCCATTCCCGGTCTCGTCGTCGAAACCGCGACTTTGCAGCCCGCGGGAGCGGGACTTCCGGCGCACTGCGTCCTCAGCGCCCGGATCAACGACCGAACCGGGAGCGACGGCAAGCCTTACGCCATCCGCTTCGAGATGCGGTTGCCGGTCGAATGGAACGGGCGCTTTCTGCATCAGGGCAACGGCGGGTCCGACGGCGAGGTCAAGCCCGCAATCGGCGACATTTCCGGAACGCTCGCCTCGGGCGGCGTCCCGGCGCTCGCGCGCGGCTTTGCCGTGCTTTCGTCCGACAGCGGCCATTCGGGCGCCGATCCCGCCAACGCGTCGCTCGGCCTCGCCGCCGGAGTCGCTTTCGGCCTCGATCCTCAGGCGCGGCGCGACTACGGCTATGCCGCCGACGTGACGCTCGCCCCGATCGCCAAGGCGATCCTCGTCGCCCACTACGGCCGCAAGCCTGACTTTTCCTATTATGGCGGCTGCTCGAACGGCGGGCGGCACGCGATGGTCGCCGCCTCGCGCATGCCCGATGAATACGACGGATATCTCGTTGGCGACCCCGGCTTCGACCTGCCTCGGGCCGCGCTGCAGCACGCCTGGGACGCCCAGGCCTTCGTCAAGGCCGACCCGGACATCCGCAAATCCATCACCAAGGAGGACGCGGCGCTGGCAGCGCGGAAGATCACCGCCGCCTGCGACAAGCTCGATGGAATCGAGGACGGGCTCACCGCCAATCTCGCCGCCTGCCAAAAGGCCTTTTCCTTCGACAGCCTCGTCTGCGCCGGAGGCGTGACCGCCGACTGTCTGCCCAAGGCCAAGGTCGAGGCGTTGAAGATGAGCTTCGCCGGCCCGCACGATTCCAAAGGCCATGCTCTTTACGCGGACTGGCCGGTCGACGGCGGCGTCGGCACGGGCAACTGGCGGCTGTGGAAAGTCGAGAGCCCGATCCCGCCGTGGCATAACTACCCGATCATCGCCACGATGGGCGCGGCCTCGCTCCAATACGTGTTCACTACGCCTCCGACCGCCATTCAGGGCACGAACGACGCCTTGATGAAAGGGCTCGAGGACTTCAATTTCGACCGCGACGCGCCGAAAATTTTCGCGTCGACCGAGGCCTATCCCGAATCCGCCATGGCCTTCATGACCCCGCCGGACGTCGACGATCCGAAGCTCGCCGCGTTCCGCGACAAAGGGCGCAAGATGATCCTCTATCACGGCCAGGCAGACCCGGTGTTCTCGATCGACGACACGATCCGCTGGTGGGAGAAGCTCGACGCCAATACCGGGGGCAAGGCGTCCGAGTCCGTGCGTCTGTTCGCCGTTCCCGGCATGACCCATTGCGAAGGCGGCGTTACGCTCGACAAGTTCGATGCGCTGACGCGCGCTGACCGACTGGGTGGAGAAGGGCAAGGCGCCGGATCAGATCGTCGCGACCGTCGATCCGGCCAACAAGGAGATCCCCGCGTCCTGGAGTTCCACCCGCACCCGCCCGCTCTGCCCCTGGCCGACCTATGCTCGCTACAAGGGCGGCGATCCGGAAAGCGCGGCCTCGTTCGAGTGCGCGAAGCCGTAAGCAGCCGTCGTCATCGCGAGCGCAACCGAACCGATCGAGGAAACGTGGGGCCCCGCCGCTGATCGGCTCGGCGCGTGTCCGCAATTTGTCTTTGATGCGGCTCGAGCCACCGGTCGCCGAGCTTCAGCCAGGGACCTAAGGTTCCGGGCGCAGAGCACAAGTCTTTTCCTCCCCCTGACCTTGCCCGCCCGCAAGGCGGGTGTTCTCCCACACGCTTGCGGGCTTGACCTACTGTAAACATATGTCTAACGTGGCGTCGCGGCGCTTTTTTGGTGTCCAAAAAGGGGGGTACGATGTTGGAACGAATGGTGTCCCAAGCGGCGTTGGTCCGCCGCGGATCGCTTACCTGCGGGCTGCTTGTTGCGGTCGCGGGTAGCGCCACGGCTCAGGCGTCGAGCTTCGATCTTTCGACAGACTTCAGTTACACAAACAATCCGAACGGCGCATGGTCGTTTGTCTACGGCGGCTCCGCGCTGACAAATGTTGGCGCCCCCCAGAGCAATGGCAACTCATTGATACCGGCGATAGGCTCGGGCGGGTATTACAGCACCGGCAGCGACCTCAACTCGAACACGCCAGATGTCATCAAGACGGCCGTCGACGGGAGTTCCGCGAGCGGATCGCAGGGGAGTTACTCGAACGGGGATTTCCTCACCGGCGACGTGATCGTCCATTCTCCGAATAGCGGCGCGCCGGTCGATGTTATCTGGACAGCTCCCTCGAACGGGACAATCAGCTTCACGACGGACCTGTGGTACGCGCATACGCTTAGCGTTTTGGTGGTCGATCGCACAAATTCCGACAGCGTGCTGCTTGGAGGCAACACGATTGGATCGGCTGATATCAGTCCCACGTCTTACGGCGATCGATCGTCTCCGTGGGTCATAACGGACAGTAACGTTTCGGTCTCGAAGGGCGAGGAGCTGATCGTTCAGATCGAGAAAGCATCCGGTCAAGCCTATGGTTCGCTGAACGGCGTGGTAATTTCCGGAACATTCACTGCAGCAGGCGGCGTTCCCGAAGCCTCGACGTGGGCGATGATGCTGGTTGGCTTTACCGGTCTCGGCATCGCTGGCTATCGCGCTCCTCGAAAGAGCGCCGCCTTGGCGGTGTGAGCCCAAAAATTCCTTGGTGCATGGAGTGTTATGGTACGCACAAGCAAGCGGCCCCTATAGGCGGCCGCTTCGCGTCGGACGATCTCTCAAGGTGCACGATATTGGACTGACATCCATGCGGCGGAATGGTTGATTTCTGCAACACCAATGGCCGCTTCGGGGATGGCTCGACCTGTTCGCGATGCCCTCAATCAACGCCCGCTCCTTGCCCACTCCTGCCATTGAGACAGGGGCGCCCACCATTTGGCTTTCCCCTCGCCGGTAGGCGATCCAATCGCCTCCCTCAACTCAGCCGCCGCACCTTGAACGTATCGAACTCCCCGGCGATACCCTTCTTGGACCCCCGCTGGACATGGAAGACCGCTCCGGCCGAGGTCGCTTTCACAACCTTGTCGATGGTGTAGGTCGAGGTCGTGATGCCGACGACGCCGGTGGCCTGGGCTCGGTGATCACGATATGCCCGACAGGGGCGCCAGTACGACGGTCCGCCAGCCCAACGGCAATGTCACGGTCACGGTCTCGGCTTACCTGAACGGCGCGTCGCCAGGTCGTCGCGAAGCGCTTTGGGCGCGAAATCGGGAGCGATGCAACCTAGAGCCCTTGAATTCGCCGCCTCGCCGGCGCCGCCTGTTCCCTTCCTGATACGCCCCGATTTGCCCTGATAATGCTTGTTTTGACCCTGTTGAGTTCCCTGTTGTTTTACCGACTGCGGTCCGCAACTGGCGGATTGCGGCTCTGGTAATCCCAAGATATCGCATGGGTTTTTGACACTCGAGGCCGACGGCGCGGCAAACTAACTCCCTGCTAACAGGCAGTCGCGTCCTGCGCGCCGGCGCCTCACTCCCTGGCCAGCACCTCGCGCACCCGCCCGACGAGATCCGCCTCGGGCGCGGTGAACTGGGCGCGCTGGCGGAGTTCCAGGTAGTCGGCGCGGTCCTTGGTGCTTTTGGCGAGTTCCGCGCCGAGCCTTAGGTCGCGGATCGCCACCTGCGGGCCGCCCGGCGCGTCGCGCTCGTTCGAGCCCTGGATGACGGCGACGCGGCTCTTGCGCTTATCGGCGTATTTGAGCTGGGCGTTCATCTTTCCGTCGCCGAGGTAGAGTTCGGCGGCCCATGGGCGACCAGCCTCGGTGTCCTCTCGGGCCGCCTCCCGCAACTTCGCGACGAGGCGCTGGGCGCTCGCCATCGACTTTTCGTCGCGGTCGAGCGCTAGAACCACGACCGGACCGGCCGCCTCGGCCGCCTTGACGATCGGGCTGTCGATGGCGCGCAGCGCCGCGAGCAGGCGCGATACGCCAATCGAGAAGCCGGTCGCCGGCACGGGCTCGTCGCGGAAACGCGCGACGAGGCCATCGTAGCGCCCGCCGCCGCCGACCGAGCCGAACCGCACCGGCCGCCCCGCCTCGTCATTGACCTCGAAAGTCAGCTCCGCCTCGAAGACGGGGCCGGTGTAATATTCGAGGCCGCGGACGACCGAGGGGTCGACCCGAATGCGATCTTGGCCGTAGCCTACGCCCCGGACTATACTTTCGATTTCACGAATCTCTTGAACACCTTCTAGGCCGATAGGCGAGAAATCAGCATACCGTTGCGCCCAGCGAGCGCGCTGTGCCTCAGATGCGCCGTCGGCGTTTTCATAAACCGGCAAGTTCGTTCCATCGGGATTTGAATATCCGAGAAGTTGCATCACGGCGAGCGATTGGTCCGCCTCAAGATTGGCCCCTTTTGTAAAATCGCCGCTCTCGTCATTCCGCCCTGCGCCGAGCAGCGCGAGGACGCCCTTCAGCCCGAGTCGATCCAGTTTGTCAATCGCACGCAGTACAATCAAACGCTTCTCGGGAGGGATATTCTTTCCTTCCATCAGCCCGTCCAGCACCTTGCGGTTGTTGACCTTGATGACATAGTCGCCGCGCTGGATCCCGAGCGCCTCCAGGCAGTCGGCGGCCATCATGCAGATCTCGGCGTCGGCCGCGACGCTTGCGGCCCCGACCGTGTCGGCGTCGAACTGCATGAACTGGCGGTAGCGCCCCGGCCCGGGCTTCTCGTTGCGGAACACCCAGCCGGCGCGATAGCTTCGGTAGGGCTTTGGCAGCTTGTCGTAGTTCTCGGCGACGTAGCGGGCGAGCGGCGCGGTCAGGTCGTAGCGCAGCGACAGCCATTGCTCGTCGTCGTCCTTGAACGAGAACACGCCCTCGTTCGGGCGGTCCTGGTCGGGCAGGAACTTGCCGAGCGCCTCGGTGTACTCGATGAACGGCGTCTCGACCGCCTCGAAGCCGTAAAGCGCATAGACGCTGCGGATCTTCGCCAACATCGCCTCGGCCGCCGCGATGTCGGCGGGCGCGCGGTCGACGAGGCCGCGCGGCAGCATGGGCCGCACGCGGTTCGGGGTGGGGAAATCGGTCATGGGTTTTCGATCCTAAATCCAACCGCGCTGACCCTCGTCCGGCCCTTCGGGGAAGGGAACTCCCCTCTCCCACCGGGAGAGGGACGCGGCCGAAGGCCGCCGGGTAAGGGCAAGCGGCACAAGCTTTTTTCGCTACGTTCTATGGCCTCGATGTCAGAAGAACCCGGCCGCGATGTTGATGGCGAGGGCGAGGATGACGGTGTTGAAAAAGAAAGCGACGACGCCCTGGATCACACAAATGCGCCGCATCCGGGTCGAGGTCACGTTGGTGTCGGAACTGGCGAAGGTGCAGCCGACGGTGAAGGCCTGATAGACGAATTCGGTCCAACCGGGCTTGGGCTTGCCGGGAAACTCCAGGCCGCCCGGATCGCCGTCGGCGACCGCGGCGAAATAGACGCCCGCATAATGGATCGCGAACATCACCTGAATGAAGGTCCAGGCGCTGAGAATGCTCGCTACGACAAGCGCGAGGTGCTCGGCCTTGGCGGCGCCCTCCATGCTCTTCACCGGGCCCAGTTCCCAGACGATCGCGGCGAGCGCGGCGACGGCCGCGACCACGCCGAGGACCACCAGGACCCACTGGTTCTCGTCCTCCGGCCGGGCGTCCACTTTCGGGTCAGCGCCGGAACGACGGAAGAATTGCATCATTAGAACGAGATAGACCCATGAACCGACATTCCAGGCCGTGACCAGTCGGGTCGAGTCCCGGATGACGACCGGTGCGAAGAGGAGGGCAAAATAGGTCGCCACGACAATGAGCGCCCCGGCCAACAGACGGGGGCGGTGGGCCAGCGTTTCGAGAAATCCGCCCGGCTCCTCTTCGGCGGCCGGCGTCGGCGTCAGTTTGGACATGCGAAGCCGTTCACCTGCAAAGCGGCGCCTGCCTTGCCCGACCGGCGCCGAAGGGTCAAGCGGCGCTTGCCGATAGCGGGTTCGCCGTGCTTATCCGGCTGCCCGTCCGGACTCCAGCCGGTCGATAGGGACATGAGAGGAGGAGAGCCCGCATGGCGACTTCGGTTTCCGTCCGCGCCGAAGGGCGCGCGACCGTGGTGACGATCGAGCGCCCGGAAAAGCGTAACGCCGTCGACCTGGCGACGGCCCGCGCGCTCTACGACGCGTTCCGGCGCTTCGACGCCGATCCGGACGCCGACGTCGCGGTGCTGACCGGCGCAGGCGGCGCCTTCTGCGCCGGCGCCGATCTGAAAGCGCTGGCTGCGGGCGAGACCGGGCGGTTCGAGGAGACGGGCGACTTCGGCCCGATGGGGCCGACCCGGCTGAGGCTCGGCAAACCCGTGATCGCGGCGATCGAGGGCCCTGCGGTCGCCGGTGGGACCGAGCTTGCGCTCTGGTGCGATCTGAGGATCGCGGCGCGCTCGGCCGTGTTCGGCGTCTTCAACCGCCGCTTCGGCGTGCCGCTGATCGACCTCGGCACCATCCGCCTGCCGCGCATCGTCGGGCACGGGCGGGCGATGGAGCTGATCCTGACCGGGCGGCCGGTTTTGGCAGAGGAGGCGCTCCGCATCGGCCTCGCCAACGAGGTGACGGAAGACGGCGAAGCGCTTGCCCGGGCGCTGGCGCTCGCCCAAACGCTTTCCGGCTTTCCCCAGAACGCGCTGCGCAACGACCGACTCTCCGCGATCGAGCAGTGGGATCTCGACGGCGCGGCGGCGGTCGCCAATGAGGTGGCGAAGGGCCTCGCCACCCTGGCGAGCGGCGAAGCGACCGAGGGACCCGCGCGATTCGCCAGCGGCGCCGGCCGGCACGGTGGCGCCCATGATTAGATCCATTTGCAGAGCGCTCTAGACATCCTTCCGGGACCGGCGTTGAAGCCAATTCCCGTCAACGAGGTGACGCGTGCGATCGCTAGGCGAATCGTCTGATTCGAGCCGCCCGCGCAGGCGCTACGTCTTCGCGCGCGCTCCGCACGAGGACATGAAGGCGCTGCGAGCCAATTTGACCGATAAGGACCTCGAAGGGGCGCTGGATGCCGCGCCGCCAGGGGTCATCGACCCGCGGTCCTGGGCGTACTGGAACCTGAAGCTCGGCCGCCGTCCCGCGCCGCCGATGACGAGGCGAGGTTATGAATAACGCCCTACGCCCGGCCCGACGCGCCGGCCTCGACCCTCGCCACGAATCCGCCGATCGCCTCGAGATAGACCGGGGTCAGCGCCTCGTTGAAGTCATGCCCGGCGCCAGGGATGATCAAAAGCTCCGCGCCCGGAATGCTTTGCGCCGCATCCTCGCCGTGGGCGGCGGGAATGACCGGATCGTCGGCGCCGTGGATAACAAGCGCCGGGATCGTCAGCGTCTTCAGCCGGTCGTGCCGCGGCGGCGCGGCCACGATCGCCGCCATCTGACGCGCGGCGGCCGGCGGATCGAACGGCGTACGATCGATGCTGCGCCCGAGAGACCTGATGAGTTCCTCGTTCGTGGCCGGAAATCCGGGGCTGCCGATCGCCTTGACGGCGGCGATGGCGGTCGCGAGCCGATCGTCGCGGCTCGAGCTCTTGGGCAAGGTCATCAGCGCCTGCATCGCCGCGGGCCGCGCCGGCGGAAGGCCGCGCCGGCCGGACGAGGACATGATCGAGACGAGGCTCCGGGTTGCCTCAGGGTGGTTGAGCGCCACGAGTTGCGCGATCATGCCGCCCATCGACGAGCCGACGATATGGGCGGATTCGATCCCGAGCGCGGCGAGGAGTCCGGCTGCATCCGATGCCATGTCGTCGAGCGCGTAAGGCGCCACGACGGATGCTCCCGCCCGGACCTTCGCCATCATCGCCGCAAGGTCTGGCGCGCCGAGTTCCGGAAGGTGGGTCGTGAGTTCGACGTCGCGATTGTCGAACCGGATGACGCGGAAGCCTCGCGCCGCCAGTCCGCTGCAGAGCGAATCCGGCCAGCCCGTGAGCGGCGTGTTCAACCCCTTGATCAACAGGATCGTCGGATCGCCGTCGCGTCCAGAGCTTTCGTAGGCAATGTCAATCCCGTTGGCGCGAACGTGAGGCATGAGGGAGATGCTCCGGGTGCGGAAAACGATGCGGTGCAAAGCCGCGCAAGCTCAAGGCGCAGCGGCTTCGACGGTTACGGTCGGCAGGCCCCGGCCTTAAGGCGCGCTCCGCGCTTCGACCTTAGCCATGAACGCGCCGATCGCCTCGAGATAGACCGGGACCGCCAACTTGCGAATATCGTGACCCAGCCCCGGTACAATGAGGAGTTCGGCCCCGGGAATGCTGCTGGCGGTGTCCTCGCCGCCGGTTACGGGAATTAACGGATCGTCGGCGCCGTGGATGACGAGCGTCGGGACCCGCACCGCGCCGAGTTTGTCGTTGCGCGGCGGGGCGGCGATCACGGCTGTCATCTGACGGGCGCTTGCCGCGAGGTCCCAAGGCGCGTAATCGACGCCGCGCGCCACGTAGGCCCAGAGCTCCTCATCGGTCGCCGGAAAGCCGGGGCTGCCGATGACGCGCCAAACCGCAACGCCCCGCGCGATGCCATCGTCGCGGCTAGCGCTCTTGGCGGGCGTGATCAACGCCGCAAAAGCTTCCGGCTTGGGTTGCGAGACCTCGGGGCGGCTGGTGGTGGACATAATGGAGATGAGGCTCTTCACCCTCTCCGGGTGGTGGATCGCGACGAGCTGCGCGATCATCCCACCCATCGACGCGCCGGCGACATGGGCGCGGTCGATCCCGAGCGCTTCGAGGAACCCCGCCGCGTCGGCCGCCATGTCGTCGAGGCTGTAAGGCGCCGTCACCGGCCGGCCGGCTGCGGCCTCCGCGATGATCGCTGCCAGATCGGGCGCGCCGAGCGCGTCGAGATGGGTCGACCGGCCGGCGTCGCGATTGTCGAACCGGATGACGCGAAAGCCTCGGGCCGCCAAGCCCCGGCAGAGGGAATCCGGCCAGTTCATCATGGAAGACATGACGCCCATGATGAGGAGAACGGCGGGATCGCTTACGCGTCCGAAGCTCTCGTAGGCGATGTCGATCCTGTTGGCGCGGACGCTGGGCATGACGGCTCCGGATGTGGCCGACGAGTCCTATACGCTAGAGGCGCGGCGTCAAAGACCGGCGCCCGGTGCGAGGGGTAGCGTCGAGAAGGCGAGGCTAACGTGGACCCGCCGCTACCGGGCGATGACGGTCGTCTCGACGGGTCCGGCTCCGCCCGTCATTGTCAGCCGCAGCGGGACCGGCGGCGCCTCGTCCTTGGGCTTCTCCCGCATGCTGATCGCGAAACAGTCGTGGCCCGCATCGCCCGGCGCTGGAGCGGCGGTCACCCACCAGCCTTGCGGCGGTTCGACGAACAGGTCGCGCGGCGATCCGGGTTGACGGGCGGCGCACAGCTGCCAGCTCCCGGCGGCGGCGTCACCGGTCAAGGCGCCGAAAGCCTCCGCCGCAACCGGCCTAGGCGCGGCGGCGAGCGCCGCCTCGACGTCGGAGGCATAAGGCGACGACCCGCCGGCCAGCGTAAGCGTCAGCTTGGCCTTGGCCGGCAGGCACAGTTGCTCGCAGACCGCGTAGTTGGCGAGGAGCGCCAAGGTAACTGGCTTGGCTGGATCGCGCGGCTTGATTTTGAGCGGGATGACGACGCCACTCTCGTAGCCGAAGGCCTCGCTGCCGTCCGCCTCCCGAATCCGCTTCGGCGCCGGAAACGTCGGTGTGACTTCGGCGACATTGTCCGAGCCCGAAAAGTCGAAGCTGGGCGGGACGCCGGCGTCGCCCGGGTCGCGCCAGTAGGTGATCGCGCCCGGCGCGAGCCTGATCTCGAAGCCCGCGAGCGCGCCCCCTGCTGCGACGAGCCTTGCCTCGGATTTCGCCGCCGGCGCCCAGTCGGTCGAGTAGCCGTCGGCCGCCGCCGCCGGCGCGCCGAGCGCCGCAGCGGCAAGCGCCATCGCCCTCCAATGCCGGGTCAGGCGCCGCAGTTTTGCCGTCGTGTCCACGTGCGTCATCGCGCTCCTTCACCCCTTGGAGGAATTCGACTACCATACCCTTGAACCGTCAATGCCGGCGCCATCCCGGAGGCGCGAATGAAGCGGGCAGATCCTCCGCCTCCCACCAGTCTGGAAGGCCAGTTCCTGATCGCTATGCCGGCGCTCCGCGACGGGCCTTTCGCCCGTTCGGTCGTCTATATGTGCGCTCATCGCGAAGATGGCGCCATGGGCCTCATCATCAACCAGCGCGCCGACGAGATCGACTTCGCCGAGCTCCTGACCCAACTCGGCATTGTGCCGGGCGAACCGGAGATCCGTCTGCCGCCGCGCGCGGAGGGGGTGCGGGTCGTGCGCGGCGGTCCGGTGGAGACGGGGCGCGGCTTCGTCCTCCATTCCGCCGACTACGGCGCAACCGATTCGACCGTGAAGATCGCCGACGACGTCTGCCTTACGGCCACCATCGACATTCTGCGCGCCATCGCGACAGGGTCGGGTCCGGCGCAGGCCGTCCTGGCCCTCGGTTACGCCGGATGGAGTTCCGGCCAGCTCGAGAGCGAGATCCTGGCCAACGGGTGGCTGACCTGCCCGGCCGATCCGGATATCATCTTCAGCGCCGACGACGCCAGCAAGTACGAGCGGGCGCTCGCCAAGCTCGGCGTCCATGTCGGGATGCTGTCGTCGGACGCCGGTCACGCCTGACCCTTTGCTCTGACGCCCATCTCAGCCGATACCTCAAACATCTCGGCCCGCCCGGCCAGATCGGCGAACGCCGCCGGATCGGCGCCGGTCAGGAACACCTGTCCGCCGAGGCGCGCCAGCGCGTCGAACAGGGCGGTGCGACGGCGCGGGTCGAAATGGGCGGCGATCTCGTCGAGAAGCGCGATGGGCGCGATGCCCGACATGTCCGCCACGAGGCGCGCATGGGCGAGCGCCAGGCCGACCAATAGAGCCTTCTGCTCGCCGGTCGAGGCGCTGGCCGCGGGCGTGTCTTTGGGCCCATGCCGGACCGAAAGATCGCTCACATGGGGGCCGATTAGGGTGCGGCCGGCGGCGGCGTCGCGGCCGCGATTGTCTCGCAGCAAGGCGCGATACCGGTCCTCGGCCTCGAGCGCCGGGCCGCCTGCGGCAAGCGCCTCGATTTCGCCGTCGAGCGCCAACCGAGCCCAGGGAAAGGGCGAGGCGTCGTCGCGATCGGCGGCGATCAGCGCCTCGAGGCGGCTCACGCATTCGAGCCGCGCCGCCGCGATCGCCACACCGAGCTCGGCCGCTTCGCGCTCGATCGCGTCGAGCCAGGCGGCATTCAGCCGGTTCTCTTCGAGCAGCCGGTTGCGCTGGCGCAGGGCGCGCTCGAAGGCGCTGACCCGCCCGCCGTGTCCTGGGTCGATCGCCAGCACGAACCGGTCGAGGAACCGCCTCCGCTCGCTGGCCGATCCGGCGAACAGCGAATCCATCGCCGGGGTCAGCCAGACAACCCGGGCATGGTCGCTGAAGGCGCGCGACGAGGAGACCGGCGCTCGGTCGATCCGGTTCTTGCGTCCGGCGCCGCCATTGACGTTGCCCGGACTCCAGCCGGAGCCGAGCTGAAGGAGGGCGCCGCCCTCCTCGAGTTCAATCGAGAGCGCGAAACCGCCGCCGCCTTCACGGCGCGCGCATTCGGCGAGCTCGGCGCGGCGCAGCCCGCGTCCCGGGGCAAGCAGCGAGATCGCTTCGAGCAGGTTGGTCTTGCCGGCGCCATTCTCGCCGCATAGGACGACCAGACGGCCGCTGATCCTGAGATCGAGCGCCGCGTAGGAGCGGAAGTCCTGCAGCATGAGGCGCCGCACCGCGGGGCGCCGGCGGGTGGCAAGCGTGCCGTCAGGGCTGGTCATGGTCGCGGGATGTGCCACGTCCGGCGCGGGCGGGAAAGCGGAAAGGGCGGACCTGATGAAGCCTCTCGACGTTCTCATGCCGATGGCTGGAATGGGCGTTGTCGCAGAATTGATCGAGAAGCGCCTTCCGTTGCGACGGTTGTGGCTCGAGCCCGACCGCGACGCGTGGTTTGCGGAGCATGGTTCGTCGATTCACGCAATCGCTTCGGCCGGCGGCCATGGGCGCATCGACGAAGCGCTGATGAGCCGGCTACCGAGCCTCGAGATCGTCGCGAGCTTTGGCGTCGGCTACGACCATATCGACGCCCAATGGGCGGGCAAGCATGGGATCATCGTCACGCATACGCCTGGCGTACTCGATGACGAGGTCGCCGACGTCGCAATGGCCCTTACGATCATGTCGGTTCGCCGGCTCCCACAGGCCGAGCGCTACCTGCGCGCCGGACAATGGCTAAAGGCGTCGTTCCCGCTGACCGCGTCGCTACGTGGGCGGACTTTGGGAATTCTGGGACTCGGGCGGATCGGCAGGGCGATCGCGCGGCGCGCCGAGGCGTTCGGGCTCGCGGTCGCCTATCACGGCCGCCAGGCCCACCCCGAAGTTCCCTATCGTTACTATCCGTCGCTGACCGCAATGGCCGAGGCTTGCGACATCCTGATGGTCACGGCGCCCGGCGGCCCGGAGACCAGGCATATCGTCAATGCCGGGGTCCTTCGCGCCCTCGGTCCGGACGGCGTGCTCGTCAACATCGCCCGTGGCTCTTTGGTCGACGAGCAGGCCCTGATCGAGGCGCTTCGGAGCAATGCAATCCTGGCCGCCGGCCTGGACGTGTTCGAGAAAGAGCCGAAGGTTCCAGCCGCGCTCATGGCACTCGATAACGTCGTGCTGCTGCCGCATGTCGGTTCGGCCTCGGTCAAGACGCGCCACGCCATGGCCCAGTGCGTCCTCGACAATCTTCTCGCCTGGTCGAAGGGCAAACCACCGCCGAATCCCGTCCCGGAAACGCCGTGGCGAGGCAAGTGGGGTCTGGCGGCGGAAACCGCCGCGGCGCAATCTCATCGGACGGCGGGGACAGCCAACCCGGACCAGGCCGCCCCGATCGACGCCGTCGTCGACGTCATGAAAGGGGCATGGGACCTCCCCGCCGACTGCAATGACGGCGAGCTTTTCGCCTACGCCGAGGTGTTGTGCGATCGTATTCTGGCGGGCGCAGGCCTGGATGACCTTTATACGCTCCTCGCGGATGTCCAGGTCGGGAAGCTTGGACTTCCAGCCTCGGACGCCTATCGCGCCATTGTCGATCAGGCCGTCGCACTCGCCGGCACGGCGGGCTGACGCGCTCCGCGGCGATAAAGCGCCAGCGTCGCGACGAGCCCGCAAAGGGCCGCGAAGCTCATCCAGTAGCCGGGCGCCGCCTTGTCGCCCGTTCGTTGGATCAAAAAGGTCGAGATCGCCAGAGAGGAGCCGCCGAGCGTCGTGGCGAGGCTGTAGGCGAGCGAGAAGCCCGCTGTCCGTACGGTGGCCGGCACGATCTCCGTCAGCGCGACAACCATCGCGCCGTTGTACCCCGCGTAGATGAACGACAGCCACAGTTCGACCGCCATCGTCCGGCCGAAGCTCGGCGCCGCGACGAGCCAGGCGAGCGCCGGATAGGCGGTCAGGAGCGCGAGCACGGTGAAGAAGATGAGGATCGGCTTGCGGCCGATCCGATCGGACAGCGCGCCGGATATGGGGAGCCAGACGAAGTTCGACGCGGCGATCGCCATGGTTGCGAGCAGCGCGTCCGACTCGCTCAACTTGAGCACATTGCGGGCGAAGGTCGGCGTGTAGACGGTGATGAGGTAAAACGACACCGTCGTCATGATGACCATCGCCACGCCCCCGAGAACGATCCCCCAGTTGGCGGCGAGCGTCTCATAGATCTGGGTCAGCGTCGGATGCACCTTGCGCGCGGCGAATTCAGCCGTCTCTTCGAGCGAGCGGCGGATGACATAGAGAAACGGCACGATCGCGCAGCCGATGAAGAATGGGATGCGCCAACCCCACGCGTCAGTGGTGGCGACCGGCAGCAGGTTGGCGATCCCAAAGCCGAGCAGCGCGGCGAACACGACAGCCACCTGCTGGCTCGCCGATTGCCAGCTGACGTAGAAGCCCTTGTGGCCCGGCGTCGCCATCTCCGACAGATAGACCGAAACGCCGCCGAGCTCAACTCCAGCAGAGAAGCCTTGCAGCAACCGCCCGAGCACCACCAGCAGCGGCGCGAGCATGCCGATTGTCGCGTAGGACGGAACAAACGCGATCAGGACGGTCCCGGAAGCCATGATCGAGAGGGTGAGGATCAGGCCTTTGCGCCGTCCGATCCGGTCGATATAGGGCCCGAGCACCAGCGCGCCGATCGGGCGCATGGCAAAGCCAGCCGCGAAGCTCAGGAACGTCGCCATCAGTGAAGCGTAGGGGTCGTGGCTTGGAAAGAACGCGTGCGAAATTTGCCGGGCGTAGATGCCGAACAGGAAGAAGTCATACATCTCGAGGAAGTTGCCGCTCGTGACGCGCAGAACGGTCTTGATCCTGTCCAGGCGAGCGCCGTCCATCCCATCCTCCCGTGCGCGCGCCTGAACGCGCGATGCGGTTCAGTCGCCCCCGACGCCCGGCCCAACGCTACGCCCGGCAAGCGGCTTTGCGCAAACCCGTAGCCGTCTCGGCCGCGAAGCGCGCCGCGGCGCGCCCGGCCGCAGCCCCCGTCGAGAAGCAGGCCTGCAGCAGATAGCCGCCGGTCGGCGCCTCCCAGTCGATCATCTCGCCCGCGACGAACACGCCGGGGCGCTTGATCAGCATGAAGTCCTCATCCAACTCGCGCCAGGCGACGCCGCCGGCAGTCGAGATGGCGCGGGCGATCGGCGCGGTCCCGACGAGGCGGATCGGGCAAGACTTCGACCGCCGCGCCAGGCTCTCGGGGTCGTCAGGCAAAGGGCCGGCTTCCCGCATGAGCGCCGCCGCGACCGGCGGCAGCCCGGCCCTTCGAAGACGCGTCGAGAGCGACTGGCCCGGCTTGCGAACGAACCGGGCGGCGAGCGCGCGCTCGTCGACGTCAGGCCGGAAATCGATGGCAAGCGTCGTTTCGCCATCGGCGGCGATGGCGTCGCGCAGGCGCGCCGACAAGGCGTAGACGGCGCCGCCTTCGAGGCCGGCCTCGGTCACCACGGCCTCGCCGCGCACGCTCGCCCAGCCGTGGCTCAGCGCAACGTTCTTCAGCGGCGTCCCGGCGAACCGCTCCCGCACAGGGTCGGACCACGCGACCAGAAAGCCGCAATTGGCCGGCTTGAGCGGCGCCACCTCGAGGCCGGCTCGGCGGAAGCTCTCCACCCAGCCCCCGTCGGCGCCGAGCCTCGGCCAGGACGCGCCGCCAAGAGCGAAAACGGCGGCCGCCGCCTCGACAGTCTCCTCGCCGGCCGGCGAAATGAAGCGCAGCTCGCCGCCCTCGCCGAATCCAGCAAAGCGCGAGCCGGCCTTGCGCTCGACGCCAAGGCCTTCGAGCCGTCTCAGCCAGGCGCGCAGCAGCGGCGTGGCCTTGAAGCTCTTCGGGAAGACCCGCCCGCTGCTGCCGACGAACGTCTCCTCGCCAAGTTCCGCCGCCCAGCGCCGCAGCGCCTCGGGCGGAAAGGCCTCGATCGCCGGCTTGAGGCGCTCGGCCGCCGCGCCGTAGCGGGTCAGGAAGGTCTGAAGCGGCTCGGAATGGGTAAGGTTGAGCCCGCCCCGTCCCGCGAGCAGGAACTTCCGCGCCGGGCTCCGGCTCGCATCGTGCACCACGACCCGCTGGCCGGCGCGGGCGAGCGCTTCGGCCGCCATCAGGCCCGCCGGACCCGCCCCGATCACGACGACGGACGCATCCGTGTCCGGCTTTGTCCCCGCCATGCCAACCGCCTTTTCTCCGACAAGGCCGGCTCATACCATGGGCGACGGACATTGCGATCAGGGGAGAGCCTGATGGCCAAAGCCGCGGACTTTCGCCGCCTCGCGCCGTCTTTCGACGGCGCGACCGAGCATGCTCATTTCGATCGTCGCGCCTTCAAGGCGCGGGTGACCTTCGCTACGCTCGCCCCGGACGAGCGGACCGCCAACATCAAGTTCGCGCCGGACGAACAGGCGCTGAAATGCGCCGTCGCTCCCGAGGCGTTCTCGCCTCTCGACAACGCGTGGGGGCGGCGGGGCTGGACTTGCTCGATCCTCGAAGCGCTGACCGAGGAAGAGCTTTACGCGGCGTTGGAGCTGGCGTGGCGGCGCTCCGCAGCCTAACCCGGCCGGCCGGGGCGCTCGAAGAACTGACCGCGGCTCCAGTAGCTCCTCCTTCCCGCCGGCCGCCAACCCGCGATAGGCTCCCGGCGGATGCCCACCCCCCGGAGGACCGGAGTCCATGGCGAAGGATCTACTGGGACTGCCGCTCGCAGGGTCTGACGCGTCGGCCCGGGCGTATGATCGCGCCGTCTCGGACTATTGGGGCCTGACCGGCGATCCGGTCGGGACGCTGAAGCAGGCGCTCGCGGACGATCCGGCCTTTGCGCTCGGCGCGCCGGCGATCGCGGGGCTGTTCCTGGTCGGCGGATTTCGCGGCGACCATCCGGAAGTCGCCGGCGCGCTCGCCGCGGTCGAGCGCGGGCTCGCCAGCGCGTCGCAGCGCGAAAAGCTGCATGTCGCCGCCGTCAGAGCCTGGGCCGATGGCCGATCGACCGACGCCACGCTCGTCTGGGAGGCGATCCTGGTCGACTGGCCGACCGACGCGCTGGCGCTGCGCTTCGCCCAGGACGCCTACTTCTTCCTGGGCCAGTCGCAGGCGATCCGGGATTCGGCGGCCCGGGTGCTGCCGGCGTGGGATCGCGGCCACCCGCTGACGAGCTTCGTTCTGGGCGCCTACGCGTTCGGCCTCGAGGAGACCGGCGAGCTCGGCCGCGCCGAGGAGGCGGCGCGGGAGGCGCTCGCCCTCAACCCGAAGGACGCCTGGGCGACCCATGCGCTGGCGCACGTGTTCGAGACGGCCTGCCGGCCCGAGGACGGAATCGCCTTTCTCACGAGCACCCGCGAGGCGTGGAGCGCCGCGCATTTCATGGCCGGGCACAATGGCTGGCACCTCGCCCTCTATCTGATCGAGCAGGGGCGCGCCGGCGAGGTCCTGGCCGGTTACGACTACTTTTCGGCGCCAAGGCTCGCCGGCGACATGACCCTCGACCGTTGCGACGCCGCCGCTCTCCTCTGGCGGCTCGAACTCGCCGGGGTCGACGTCGGCGACCGCTGGGGGCCGGTCGCGCGGGCCTGGAGGGGCCACGCCGACGATCATGTCCTCGCCTTCAACGACCTCCATGCGGCGCTGGCGGCGGCTCGCTCGCCCGACCCGGACGACGCAGCCCGGCTCAAGCGGTCGCTCGAGACTTATGAGCGCGATGGGCGCGGTCACAACCGGAAGGTCACTGCCGAGGTCGGGCGGCGGCTGATCGAGGGCGTGCTCCATTACGGCGCGGGCGCGGACGCGCTGGCGATCGACGCCATCCTGCCGGTTCGTTACGAGGCCTTCCGCATCGGCGGCAGCCACGCCCAGCGCGACATCGTCACCCTCACGCTGATCGCCGCCGCCGAGCGGTCGGGCCAATGGCGTCTCGCCCGGGCGCTGCTGGCCGAGCGGGCGGCGCTTCGTCCGACGGCGGCGGTCAGGGCGCAGTACGACCGGGCGCGCGCCCGGACGGGGTAGGCGGGCCGCCGGGATCGGCCGGACGAGCGACCGCGATTTTCTGACCAAACTTCAGTCTTTTCAATGGCTTAATCAGTAAAACCGGCGATTCTTCGGCGAGGCTTCCTTTGTTTTCAATGACTTAGCGGCAAGTTCGGGTCCTGGGCGGCAGCCGGCGCGTCACCATCCCCTCTCCGGCCCCGCTATCCCTCGTCCGGCCCCGCGTCCAGCCCGCGCTTGCGAAACAGCGCCGCCGGCGACGGCGGCCGGCCGCGGAAGCCGCGATAGGCCTCGTCGTAGTCGCGCGTGCCGCCGGCGGCGTAGACGAAGTCGTGCAGGCGCCGCGCCACCGACGGATCGAAGATGTCGCCCGACTCCGCAAAGGCCTCGAACCCGTCGGCGTCGAGAATCTCCGACCACAGGTAGCTGTAGTAAGCGGCCGAATAGCCGCCGGAAAAGACGTGCTGGAAATGCGGCGTGCGGTGGCGCATCGCGATCCCCTGGGGCATGCCGATCCGCGCCAGTTCGGCGCGCTCGAACGCGACCACGTCGACCGCGTCCGGGGCCGGATCGAGGTGCAGCTTGAGGTCGACCAGCGCCGAGGCAGTGTATTCGACCGTGGCGAAGCCCTGATTGAAGCGGCGCGCGCGGGTGAGTTTATTGATGAGCGCCTCGGGCATCGGTTCGCCCGTCTTATAGTGGACGGCGAACCGGCGCAGCATCTCCGGCTGCTCGAGCCAGTGCTCGTAGAGCTGCGATGGGAATTCGACGAAGTCGCCGGCGACCCGGGTCCCCGACAGGATCGGATAGGTCACGTCCGACAGCATCCCGTGCAACGCGTGGCCGAACTCGTGGAAGAGGGTGCGCGCGTCGTCGAAGCTCAAAAGGCTCGGCTCGCCGTCGCCGCCCTTGGCGAAATTCATCACATTGATCACGATCGGCGCCTGCGGTCCGTCGAGCTTCTGCTGCCCGCGGAAGTTGCTCATCCAGGCGCCGCTGCGCTTCTGCGGCCTGGCGAAATAGTCGCCGATGAACAGCGCGATCGGCGCGCCGTCGGGGCCGCTTACCGTCCAGGCGCGCGCGTCGGGGTGATGCAGCGGCAGGTCGAACCGTTCGGCGAAGCTCAGGCCGAACAGCCGGCCGGCGGCGTAGAAGGCGGCCTCGATCATCCGGTCGAGCTGGAGGTACGGCTTCACCGCGCTCTCGTCGAAATCGTACTCCGCCTTGCGGCGCTTTTCGGCGAGGTAGCGCCAGTCCCACGGCGCGACGACTAAAATTGCCGCCTTCGCTCGCCACGATCGCCTGCAACGCCTCGGCTTCCCTGCGGCCGGCGGCGGCGGCGGGAGTCCAGACCGATTCCAAGAGATCGAGCGCGGCGCGCGGCGTCTTGGCCATGGCGTCGGCGAGGCGGTAGTGGGCGTGGCTCTGGTAGCCGAGCAGTTTTGCCCGCTCGGCCCTGAGATGCACCATCTCTGCGGCGATCGCGCGGTTGTCGGTCGCGCCGCCGTTCTCGCCGCGCGAGCCCCAGGCGCGGAAGGCGGTTTCGCGCAGATCCCGGCGGGCGGAGAATTGCAGGAACGGCTCGATGCTCGATCGCGACAGCGTCACGGCGTAGCGGCCGGGATGGCCGCGCTCGGCCGCAAGCCGCGCCGCGCTCGCGACCCAAAAGTCCGGAAGCCCGTCGAGGTCGCCCTGGTCGAGCCACATCGCCCAGGCCCGCTCGTCCGCCAGCACGTTCTGGCCGAAGGCGGCCGAAAGCGCGGCGAGCCGTTCGCCGATTGCGGCGAGCCGGGATTTCGCTTCGGGCGGCAATCCGGCGCCGGCGCGGGTGAAGTCGAGATGCGTGCGGGAAAGGGCGCGCGCCTGCTCGGGCGTGAGGCCGAGCGACGGCTCGTTCGCCTTCAGGGCGTCGATCCGTCGGAACAGCGCATCGTTCAAGTAGGTGTCGCTGGCGTGGCGCGAGAGGACCGGGGCGATGGCGCGCTCGATCGCTTCGAGTTCGTCGTTCGTCTCGGCCCCGGCCAGATTGAAAAACACCTTGGCGACCCGGTCGAGGGTCCGTCCGCTCCGCTCCATGGCCTCGATCGTGTTGGCGAAGGTCGGCGGCGCGGGATCCGCGGCAATAGCGTCGATCTCGGCCCGCGCCTCCTTCAGGGCGACCTCGAAGGCGGGCTCAAAATGCCGCGGCGCGATGCGGTCGAACGGCGGCGCCTCGAACGGGCCGGTCCAGGCTTCGAGCAGGGGGTTGGCGTGCGGAAGCGGGAGGGTCATCGAGAACCTTTCGCTGTCATTCGTGGGTTTTGAGAGCGGTCATGAGGAGCGGCCGCAATCGACGAGCGCCCGGATGAGCTTATCTCACCGCCCAGGTTTTCGCAGCATTTTGCTCCACGAATTCAGAATCGCAGAAGGCCCGCCCCGCTCTGCCTCCAACAAGAGGCGCCGACCCCCTTGCGCCGAGGGGCGCCGCGACAGGGCGGCCGAACCCAACCCTTCGGCGCATTTCTGAACGGCAGGAAGGCGCAAGGCGTTGCGCAGGACGAGGCGAACGAGCCATGGCAACCCTGGAACTGTGCTTCACAGAGCGCCTGACGGCGCCTCGTGGATGGCCGAGGCAAGCCCGGCCATGACGCGGATGGGGCTACTTAATTAAGCGGGTATGGACGGCCGCTTCGGCGCGTGGCCTCGGCGTCAGCCGCCGCATGCTGCACCGGCTCGAGACGGAGGCGGCCCACAGGGTTTCGCGGTCCTGCGCTTTGATACGAACAAGGCACTCTCCGAGGCCCATGTCCTCTATCTCAAGGAAGGCTGCCGCGACATCGACACCCACCGCCGGTTGAGAAGCGGCTCGGCTGATTCTCGCTGGACACGTCATCCGCCGCTTGATCGAGCGGAAGGCGCCGGCGGCCCAAGTCGAGAATCTTTGGTCCGGCTTCGGAACGCTCGGCCGCATGCGCGCCCTCTTATGCGCTGGCGCCGACCCAATCGACTTTGGCCGCTCTTCCGTATTCTGATGCGTGGGCGGCCTTTACGGCTCGGTTTGTGGCTTCGAGCAATTCCGAGATTCGTTCGAGCCCGCCGCCATTCCGTGATTCGGATTGGATTTCCGCGCATATTCGTGAAAGTTCGACGAAGCCAAGCTGGCCAGACATCGATTGGCAGCTGTGGGCATAGCCGGATAGTTCCGCAAGCCCCATCTCGTGCAGCTTTGCCGATCGTTCGCTGACGCTCTCAATGAAGGCTTGGAGCAGTTCCGAAAGACGGGCGCGACCGACAAGGCGGGTCAAGCCCGCCAAAGGAGAGGGATCGAGGACGACCTGCGGGCATTCGGTTTTGGAGGCAAAACGCCGGTTGGCGTCGACGAGTTGCTCACAGATCACGAATAGATCCGACCAACGGATCGGCTTGGCGACATGGGCGTTCATGCCGGCCTGCTGACAGGCCAGTTTGTCGCCGCTCATTGCATTGGCCGTCAGCCCAACGATGGGCGTTGCCGGACGCTGTGCAGCGCGCTCCGCTTGGCGGATGGCGCGCGTCGCGGCCAAGCCGTCCATTGCCGGCATCTGCAGATCCATCATGATGAGGTCGAAACGTGCTTCGTTGGCGAATGTCGAGACGGCCGCCGCACCGTCGCTCACGGCAGTGACGTGATGGCCCTCGTGCCGCAGGACGTCGCATATCACCTCTCTATTGATTTGATTGTCTTCGGCTAACAGAATACGCCAGCTTGACCCTGTTGCGGCAGTCTTTCCGATGAGCGGCGCCGCCATGGGTAGTTTTATTTCGCTGAGGGGAAGCTCTAAACTGAATGTCGAACCTTTCCCGGGAATAGACACGACGGACATTTTTCCGTCCATCAATTGGACAAGGTGTTTGCTTATCGAAAGGCCAAGGCCCGTACCTCCGTATCGACGCGTTATCGAACCGTCCGCCTGCGTGAACCGTTCGAAGATCGTGGTAAGTTTCTCAGGAGCGATCCCGATACCCGTATCTGAGACGGCGACACGCAACTTGGAGTGTCCGCGTTGATAATGGGCCTCAATGGTAACTTGTCCGCCATCACTAAATTTAATTGCGTTTGAGATAAGATTAAGTACAATTTGCTTGATGCGATTGGCATCGCCGAGCAGTGTCACAGGACCGCCGACAGTAATTGTGTTTATCTCTATTGACTTCTTGCTCGCAATTTCGCCAATCAATCTTCGGCATTGCTCAATCGCCGAATTCAGCTCGAACGGCGCTACCTCTATGTTCAAGTAGCCCGCTTCGATCTTGGAAAAATCGAGGATATCGTTGACGATCGCCATGAGAGACTGGCTCGCCTCGTGAGCCATAAAAAGATAACGCCGCTGATCTTCTCGCAAGGTAAGATCGCCGCATAAGATATCCAAGGCGCCCAGTACGCTCGTGAGCGGCGTGCGAAGCTCGTGGCTCATATTCGCAACGAATTCCGCCTTCAGCTTTGTGGCGGCCTCTGCGGCCAGCCTCGCGCGTTCCAATTCCTCCGCCGCCTTCTGCCGTTCGCTGACATCGCGCAAGGCGCCAATGATCCCGATAATGGATCCATTTCGTCGGTCTTTGACTGAGCGCAGTCGCGCCTCGGCCCAAATCCAATGTCCGTCGCGATGGCGGATGCGGTTGATTGTGGATCGTTGATCCTCGCGTCCCGTTAGCAAGATTTCAAACACATGGGCGATTTGCGAGGCGTCTTCGGGATGGGAGAGTTCGACCGGATTCATGCCGATCAACTGGTCTGGCTCGCGGCCAAGCACCTCAACGCAAGCCGGAGAGACGTAACTGTACAACAGTTTGGCGTCCAGCTGGAATACGATGTCGGAACTGTGATCAGCCAGTGTCCGATAACGCGCTTCGCTTTCGGTGAATTGACGCTGGACCTTCCTTTTGAGGGTAATATCGGTGATGACGGTCAGAGAGACGTTCCGGTCGGGATCGAGAATGGCGGACAAACGGACCTGGATGATTTCCCCGCTTTTGCAGACCATTTCGTATTCGATATCGTCGCACCTCCCTTTCTGGAAGAACGACGGAATGACGGTCGCCTGAGCATAGTCGCGCGAGTCCAGGGTCAGAAAATCCGTCGCCAGACGTCCGAGGACTTCGTCCCGCGAATATCCCAACCGCTTCAACCAAGCGTCGCTGACCATGAGAATTCGGCCGCTGGCGTCGATCGAATGCAGCATTGCAGGCGTGGATTCGTCCAGGCGGCGATGATGCTGACTCTCCGCAACCAATTTGCGCTCTGCCTCCGCCCGGTGCTCGATGTCGCGGACAAGCATCAGGTTGCCGCCAAGCCATGCGGGTTCGTCGAGAACGCGACTTGTCGCTTCGACCCAGACGTAGCCGCCATTCTTCCGCGCCAGTCTAAATTTCAGCGAACCGCCCTGCACTCCTGTGGCCAAAGCGCTCATGACATTGTTAACATCTTCAGGGTGAATGGTGTCCCTGGCGTTGATCCGGAGCAGCTCCTCCGGTTGGTAGCCAAGCAGCGTACGACTAGCGGGAGAGACATAGCGATGTTTCCCGTCGCGGCCCGTCAAGAGGATCAGGACCTCCGTGTGCTCGGCCAAAAAGCGGAAAGGCGCTTCGAAGCTTTCGAAAGCGGCCAACGCCTCTTCGCAAACGATAGGCAGAAAGTTCGGTTCTGGAGGGGCCGGAATGCGGCCCTGATCGCTGGCCGGCGATAGGTGCGACAACATAGTGCCCCCTGTCGGGAGTGCCGGTAGGTCAAGACAACCGAATGATCGCGCCCAGGTGATTCATTCGATCGTGCGTTTCATGTCAGCGAGCGTCTCAACCTATGTCAAGACAAATAAATGGCGTAAATCAAATGGAAAAAGTCGACCTTGGTATAATAAGCCTAAATCGCTGATATCTTCACTTAGAGTTCCCTTTAGCGAATTGATGTATCAATTTCGAAATTTGCAGTAGAACTTTCTACTAACCTAACGTTATGACGGGAACCATGAAGGACCCGCGCGGGGTGGAAATGCTGTTTTGAGAGAGGGAGAGCGGGATTTCAATTCGCCTCGACTTATGAGTGTTTGAATCTCCTGAGCGAGGGCTCCGCTTACCAGCAGCCGGTTCGCAATCACGACGACAGGTCAGTATATAATCGTCATGAATCCGAGAATTGAAAAAGGCGGCGCCAGCCGAAGCGGCTCGGCCGAACGCCGCTCGGGGCGTGCGCGTGAGATAGTCCCGTCAAAAACGAGCGACGGTTTCGCGGACATTCAACGACGGATCCCGGCATGTCCTCTGGAGAACCGCGCCAAGGTCGACGCCATCGATGACTTCGCCTTCGAGAAGCGTCGCGCCGCTCTCGACTCGGACCGTTCGCCCAAACATGATCGGACGGTCGACCCGCCAAGTTCCGTCTGTCAGCTCGGAGACCGCTTGACATCGCGCGTCGGAATACGAACCGACGATAAAACCCGTGCGCGCGCATGCTGACAAAGAGGCGATCAGGGTCGCCGCAAATCCCAATTTAATCACGTTTTTCACAAAGGTGTTCGCCGACGTCAAGGTCATTGCTCGCTTTACGTTGCGTCGTGACGTTGCAGGAACATGGTTAACAGCCGCTTAAGCCGATCGAGGCCGGAGGGCAGACCGAAGCTTGCTCGCGGTCTCCGCCCAAGGCGTTCCGAGCGAATTTTGCGAATAGAAAAAGCCCCGCAGGGGTCTTGTAACGCCCGAAAGCAACTCGCAAATGGCGCCCGCCCGGCGTCGAGCCAGGGTTCAGAGCAGCCCACGGCTTGAAACGGCCCTGGATGTCGACCACACTCGGGCATCGCCAAGGAAACCCGACATGAGCGCTTCCAACCGGGCCGTGGTCGTCGCGCCCTCCATTCTGTCCGCCGACTTTTCCGGCCTCGGGGAGGCGGTGCGCGCCGTCGACGCGGCCGGCGCCGACTGGATCCACCTCGACGTGATGGACGGCCACTTCGTTCCCAACATCACCTTCGGACCGCCGGTGATCGCGGCGCTACGCGCGCACACCACAAAGCCGTTCGACTGTCACCTGATGATCGAGCCGTGCGAACCTTATCTCGAAGCGTTCGCGCAGGCCGGCGCTGACCACATCACCATCCACGCCGAGGCGACCCAGCACCTCGACCGCTCGCTGCACGCCATCCGCGATCTCGGCCGCAAGGCCGGCGTGGCGCTGAACCCGGCGACGCCGGAGAGCGCGATCGAATACGTGCTCGACCGGCTCGACCTGATTCTGGTGATGACGGTCAATCCGGGCTTTGGCGGGCAGAAATTCATCCCCGCCACGGTCGACAAGATTCGCCGGATAAAGGCGATGATCGGCGGCCGCGACATCCGCATCGAGGTCGACGGCGGCATCGCGCCGGAGACAGCGCCGATCGTTGTCAGCGCCGGCGCCGACACGCTGGTCGCGGGCTCGGCGGTGTTCCGCGGCGGGTCCTCGGCCTATGCGGCCAACATCGCGGCCATTCACGCGAGCCTCGGCGGGGTCCACCGCGCGGCATGAGACGGCTTACCTCAACGACAAGCTGGTTCCGTTGTGGACGACGTTCGCCCCGGGGGTCGGAAGTGTTGCGCGAGGTGGAGGCCGACGATGGGGTAGATGCCGTAGAGCGTCGTCTGGGCGGTAATCGAAAGCCGGCGGCGGCGGCGGCTGCCGGAGAGCCAGAAAAAGCCGTCGGACTTCACGATGACATCGTTGGAAGAATTCAACCGCTTACCCTCGAAACGCCGAAATGCGGTGGCGATCTATTCAGGCCCGGGCCCGGATTGGACCACCAATTCGGTCAACCCGGCCCTCCAAAATCCGATTGAGTTGACGATCCTGCCCGGACTCGCGGCATCCGCTTCGCGCGACTGAAGAGTCGGCGTGCGCAACCTGTGCGAAGCGGCGCGCCGGACGAGGCGCTTTCGGCCTGAAGTGGATCTGGAGACGCTGTCTCGCCGCCTTGACAGGGGAGTCGATATGTCCATGCTTATTTCCGGAACGGTGGACGTTTCGCGCCATAAGACTTGCAGCGCGGGTTCGAGCAGCCGCACGAGGTTTCGGACCGCTCGGTGTCGCGAATTTTCAATCGGGAGGGTTGAGCATGAAGGATTTCGAGCGCTTCGCGGCGTCGCGGCGGGCGACGCTGAAACTCGGCGTCTTTGGGCTTGCTTCCGCCGGCTTCTTTGCGGGCGGCGCCCGGATCGCGCTCGCCGAAGACACGCTCGCCGCCATCAAGAAGCGGGGCGAAATGGTGGTCGCGACCGAGATGCAGTTTCCGCCCTTCGATATGTCCGACAACGGCGTCTACAAGGGCGTCGACCGCGACCTGATCGACGCAGTCGCCAAGGAACTCGGCGTCAAGGTCTCCTATCTCGACCTGCCCTGGACCAGCGTGCTGCCCGGCCTCGAAGCCAAGAAGTTCGATCTCGTGATCGCGCCGGTCACGATCACCAAGGAGCGCCTGAAGCACTACGCCTTCTCGGTCCCGATCGCCGACGCGACCGCCGCGCTGATGAAGCGCGCCGACGACAAGAGCATCGCGAAGCCCGAAGACATCGCCGGCAAGACGGTCGGCGGCCAGAAGGGGACCTCCCAACTTGCGCAGCTCAAGGAATTCGCGGCCAAGTTGCCGAAGCCGGTCGAAGTCAAGGAATACGTCGACAACAACCAGTCCTACGCCGATCTCGCGGCTGGGCGGATCGACGCCTCGGTCAATTCGTTGCCGAACCTCGCCTATGCGGCGTCGCAACGGTCGGACGCCTTTGCGGTCGTCGCCCCGCCGTTCGGCGCCCCGACCTATTTCTCCTGGGTCGCCCGTCTCGACGACCAGTCGCTGATGGACGCCGTCAATGCGGCGATCGTCAAGCTCGACGGCGACGGGACGATGGAGAAGATCCAGAAGACCTGGTTCGGGCAGACCATGACTCTTCCCACGACCGTGCCCGAGCCGACGATCTGACGGCGCCCGGGCCCGAACGGCCGGCGGCGTTCCGCCGGTCCGACGGCGCGGCGCGAACGCCAAACCTCACGCGACGGCGATCCGCGCGCATGCGCCTGTCCATCTTCGTCCACTCGTTCAGCTATCTGACCCAGGCGGCGGGCGTGACGATCGCGCTCTCGCTCGCCGGCATCACATTCGGCTTCGTGTTCGGAACCCTCGTCTGCATCGCGCGCCTCTCCGGCAAGCCGTGGCTCGAACGGCTCGGCGGGGCTTACGTCAGCGTGTTCCGCGGCGTGCCGCTGCTGGTGCTTCTCCTTTTCATCTACTATTTCCTGGCGACGCTCGGCCTCGACGTTCCCGCGCTGGTCGCCGCCATCGGCGGCTTGAGCCTGTCGTCGGGCGCCTATCAGGCCGAGATCCTGCGCGGCGCCCTCAACGCAGTCCCGTACGGCCAGGGCGAGGCGGCGACGGCGCTCGGCTACACGGCCTTCGACCGCTGGCGCCGGATCCTTCTGCCGCAGGCCCTGCGCATCTCGATCCCGCCGCTGATCAACGAGTTCATCCTCCTCATCAAGGCGTCGTCACTCGTGTCCGTGGTCGGCATCGCCGAGATCACGCGGGTTAGCATGAACATTGCCTCGATCACCTACCGCCCGCTCGAGGCCTATCTCGCCGGCGGCCTCTTCTACCTCGCGATCAACCTCTCGCTCGCCGGCATCGGCGGGCTAGCGGAGCGCCACGTCGACGGAGGCGCGCAATGAACTGGGACGTCCTTCTCCACTACGCGCCGTCGCTTGTCAGCGGCTTCGGCGTGACGATCTTCTGCTGGCTCGCCGGCTCCGCGCTCGGGCTCGCGATCGGCTTCGCCGTCGCCCTCGGCGCGGACTCGCCGAGCCCAGCGCTGAAGGCGGTGCTGCGCGTCTATGTCGAGATCCTGCGCGGGACGCCGTTCCTGATGCAGCTCTTCATCCTCTACGCCGGCGGTCCGAGCATCGGCCTGAAGCTCAGCGCGACGACGGCCGGCGTGGTCGGCCTCGGGCTCTACTCGTCGGCCTACTACTCGGAGATCTTTCGAGCCGGCTTCGCGGCGGTCCCGCGCGGCCTGATCGAGGCGGCGATGAGCGTCGGCATGACGCCGGCCGACATTCTCATCCGCGTCCGCCTGCCGATTGCGCTCGTCGCGGCGTCGCCGCCGATCGTCAACACGCTGATCGTGATGTCGAAGGAGACGGTGGTGTTGTCGATCATCACGGTGCCGGAACTCATGTACCAGATGCAGACCATGGCCGCCGAGACCTTCACCGCTTTCGACGCGATCTTCGCGATGGCGGTCTTCTACTGGTGCCTGGTCGAATTTGTCTCCCGCATCGGCCGGGTGGTCGAGAACCGGGCGACAGCCTTCCTTGCGAGCCGCCCATGACCCGGCCGATGATCGAGATCAGCGCGGTCGGCAAGAGCTTTGGGGCGCACCAGGTGCTGCGCGGCGTCGATCTCGACGTTACGGCCTCCGAGGTCGTGTGCCTGATCGGCCCGAGCGGATCGGGCAAGAGCACGCTGCTCCGATGCGTCAATTTCCTCGAATCCTACGACGAGGGCGAGGTCCGCATCGACGGGGAACTGATCGGCTACGACCTCGACAAGGAAGGCGAGCGGCGGCCGATGGCGCCGCGACGATTGCGCGAGATGCGCCGAGAGATCGGCATGGTGTTCCAGCACTTCAATCTCTGGCCGCACATGACCGCGCTTGAGAACGTGTTCGAGCCGCTGGTGCGCGTGCGTGGCCTGCGCAAAAGCGAGGCGACCGACCGGGCGGCGGCGATGCTGAAGCGCGTCGGGCTCGCCGAGAAGGCCAGCGCCCATCCCCAGCGTCTGTCGGGCGGCCAGCAGCAGCGTGTCGCGATCGCCCGCGCGCTCGCCATGCAGCCGAGGCTCATGCTGTTCGATGAGCCGACCTCCGCCCTCGACCCCGAGCTCGTCGGCGAGGTGCTGGAGGTCATGCGGGCGCTCGCCGCGGAAGGGATGACGATGCTGATCGTCACCCACGAAATGGGCTTCGCTGCCCATGTCGCCAACCGCATCGCCTTCATCGACGGCGGTCGAATTCTCGCCGACGGCCCGCCCCGGCAGGTTTTTCACGAGAGCCACGAGCCGCGCGTCCGCCAGTTCCTGCAGACCTACCACGACCGCAACGCCTTTTGACGACGACCAATTCCGGAACCGTCGGCGGACTGCTGTCACGTGATCCTGCCCTTCCAACCGGCGCCTTTGAGTGCGAACGTCGTGATGATCCGGCTTGCCTGCTAGCGCTAGCCAGCGCCCATTGCGCTGGTCTCCCCTGTGGTCTTGCGCTTGCGCAGGATCGGCCCAGGCCCTATAGGCGGCGCGGCTCCAAAGGAAGTTGGAATGGCTCAGGTGCAGGAACGACGCCCGGCCTCGGACTGGGCGCCGGGCGACGCGCCGCCTCCCCCGGATTCCCCAGGTCTTGTTCAACGAATTGTCGTGGCTGTCGGGCGCCATCGCAATGCGCTGAGGCGGCTCGGTCTCACAGCCAGCGTGCTGATCATCGCCATTTCGCTGGCGATCTTCGCGCGCACGCTGATGCGCATCGATCCGGTCAAATTCGGATCCGCCTTTGCGGCGACCAGCCGGAACCAGATCCTGCTCTCCTTCGGCTTCACCGCGCTGAGCTATCTGGCGTTGACCGGCTACGACGGCTTGGCCCTCCGCCATATTGGGGTCAAGGCGCCCTATTGGCTGACCGCGCTGGCCTCCTTCGCCAGTTACGCGGTCTCGTTCACGCTCGGCTTTCCGCTCGTAACTGGCGGCGCGGTCCGCTACTGGATTTACGCGCCGGCCGGGCTCACCGCCAGGAACATCGCCAGTCTTACGATCGTCGCAGGGGTCACATTCTGGCTCGGCATGGGGCTCATCGTCGGCTTCGGCTTCATCTTCACCGCCGACGCCGTCGCCGACATCAATCACTTCAACTCATTGGCGAACAAGCTGATCGGCCTCTCGGCGATCAGCCTGCTTGCGCTTTATGTCGGTTGGGTCGGCGTGCTGAGTTGGCGACGCGCGCCGGCGTTCGGCAATTTCCGGCTGCCCGGACCGTTCGTGACGCTGGGGCAGATGGCGCTCGGCGTGATCGACGTCTGCTCGGCGGCGGCGGCGCTCTACGTGCTGCTGCCCAAGGACGCCGTTATCGGTTTTCCGACCTTCGCCACGCTCTATTCGTTCGCTGCGATGCTCGGTATCGCCAGTCACTCGCCCGGCGGCCTGGGCGTGTTCGAAGCGACCATTCTCCAGGCCGTCGGCGGCGATGTCGACTCCCTGCTGGCCGCCCTCCTCTTGTTTCGCGCCGTGTACTACATTGTGCCCTTCATCACCGCTATGGCGCTTCTCGGGGCGGTTGAGGCCGTCCGCCGATGGCGCTCGCTCCGCGAGGCCCTCTCGGCCGCATCGGACGAGTGAGGGGAGCAGGCCATGACCGCCCCTGCCCTTAGCCGGGTCGCCGACTTGATCCGTTCGCCGTTCGCCGCCCAGCTCGTCACGGCGATGCCTGAGGCGGCGCTAATCGTCGGCGCCGACGGCCGCGTCGCTGCGGCCAACATGCCTGCGCTCAATCTCCTGTCCGCGCTCAAGCTCGGCGACCCGCTGGTGCTGGCCCTCCGCGCTCCAGACGTGGTGGACGCCTTTCGCCGGGTGATCGCGAGTGGGGACGGCGAGACGGTGCAATGGAGCGAGCGCGTGCCGGTCGAGCGCCTGTTCGACGTCTGCGTCGCGCCGCTGTCATCGTCAGACGGAGAAGTCGAGGCGGTCCTCGTCACGCTACGCGACCTGACGGAGATACGGCGGGTCGAACGGCTGCGGGTCGACTTTATCGCCAACGCCAGCCACGAGCTGCGCACTCCGCTTGCCTCGCTGCTGGGGTTCATCGAGACCCTGCAGGGATCGGCGCGCGACGACACCAAGGCGCGCGACCGTTTCCTCGCCATCATGCGCGATCAGGGCCGCCGAATGGCTAGGCTCATCGAGGACCTGCTGTCACTGTCGCGGATCGAGCAGAAGCAGCATCTCCGGCCCGAGACAGTGGTCGATCTGGCCCAGTGCGTCCGTAGTGTCGTCGACTCGCTGTCGCCGATGGCCGACGAGTTGGGAGCCGAAATCCGCTTTAGCGCGCCCGAGCCCGTTCTGGTGAATGGCGACCGTGACGAACTCGTTCGCGTCGCGGAGAACCTGGTCGAGAACGCCATCAAGTACGGCGTGCGCTCCGGCGCCGACGCTGGCCTGGTCGAAGTCATGGTGTCGGCCACCGATAAAGAAGCGCAGCTGACGGTGCGCGACTATGGTCACGGCATCCCGCCGGAACACTTGCCGCGTCTGACCGAGCGCTTCTATCGAGTTGACGCCACACAGAGCCGGGCCCGCAACGGCACCGGCCTCGGCCTGGCCATCGTCAAACACATTCTCACCCGCCACCGCGGCAAGCTGAGCATCGCGAGCCGGATCAATCATGGCTCGACCTTCACCGCGAGCGTGCCGCTGCACGTCAGGCGGAAATAACATGAATCGTCGAAGCGTGGCGTAAGGTCAGCGCAGCGAGAGGCGACGATCGCGGTCGCGGCGGCGCGCGTCGGCGGGCTGATAGGCGAGGCCGCCATGATAGGCGCAGTAAGGTCCCGAACGGCTTGGCGAACCGCAATACCGGAACTCCGGGCTCGCCGGGTCGCCGAGCGGCCACCGGCACATGGCCTCTTTCAGTTCGACGATTGTGACCCTGACCGACATCGGAAGCACGACGCTTTCAATCACTTGAAGCTCGGCGTCGATCGCCGTTTCCGGATGGATTGCGAGCGCGGTCGCGCCGCGGACCATCCGGCTGGCCGGCGAGACCCGCGGCGGGACGAGCTGCCGGATGGGTTGCTGCGAAGGGGATGACCGCGATGGCGTTCCCGCCGCGCCTGACGCCTTGGCGCGGCCGCCAAGGCCCAGCCGGTGAACCTTGCCGATCACAGCATTGCGGGTCAGCCCGTGTCCGAGGAGGTTTGCGATCTGGCTGGCGCTCTTGCCCTCCATCCAAGCTTGCCGAAGCTGGTCCACGCGTTCGTCCGTCCAAGACATTGTCGCCTCGTTCTTCAAGACCCCTGCCAGAAGCGCGGCCTTTTGCAGAATCCGGCACCCCCCGCCCGACGACGCTATTCGCCGAGCGAAACGCGAACGACTCCGCTTGCTGATGCCGCCGCCACGATATCTCGTGGCCCTCAACGTCAAAACTACACTACTCGTTGAATCGTGTGCAAGAGTTGCAAGGCGTCAGATAACAGGCTTTTCAACAGCTCTCCGCTTCAATCCCGTCGTGCGGCGCCGATTGCCTGAGTTCCCTCAAGGCGTTAGCGGCTACGGGACCGGATCTGGTCCGGCGAATTTTTTCACCCGGCCGGGCAACATTTGACCAAATCCGAGCGGTTCCGCTATACTTCCGGGGCATCAGCGGCCGCCCCTGCGGGGCGGCGTTTTTATTTTGCGTTCCGTCCCCGCTGCTGATGCGACAAACTGGCACAAGGAGTTCGTTACGTGGATTCCGTTCAGGCGACTTCTGCGATCGTTCCGACCTACGCGCGCGCAAACGTCGCCTTCGAGCGCGGAGAGGGGTGCTGGCTCGTCTCGACGACCGGTGAACGATATCTCGACTTCGGAGCCGGCATTGCGGTGACTTCCGTTGGGCACGCCCATCCCCACATGGTGGAGACGCTGATCCGTCAAGGCTCGAAGCTCTGGCACGTTTCGAACCTGTACCAAAACCCCGAGGGAGAACGGTTCGCCCGCCGTTTGGCGGATGCGACCTTCGCGGATCTCGTGTTCTTCACCAATTCCGGGGCAGAGGCCAACGAGGCGGCGATCAAAATGGCGCGCCGGCGCCAGTGGATCGGGGGCCATCCGGAGCGTTATCGCGTCTTGACGTTCGAAGGCGCTTTTCATGGCCGCACGCTCGCGACCATCGCCGCTGGCGGCCAGAAAAAGTACCTTGAGGGTTTTGGGCCGAAGGTCGAAGGCTTCGACCAAATCGCGGTCGGGGACCTCGAGGCGGTCGAAGCCGCGGTAGGACCGGAGACCGCAGCCATCATGATCGAACCCATCCAGGGCGAAGGCGGGGTGCGCGCGATCCCGCCGGCTTTCCTGCGGGGGTTGCGCGAGATCTGCGACCGGCGCGAGCTCCTGCTCATCTTCGACGAGGTTCAGACCGGCGTCGGGCGCACCGGGCGCTTTTTTGCCTACGAGCACACCGGCGTCCATCCCGACATCCTGACATCCGCCAAGGGAATCGGCGGCGGATTTCCGATGTCCGCTTGTCTGGCCACTGCCGACGCGGCGACCGGCCTCACCGTCGGCGTCCACGGCACGACGTTCGGCGGCAATCCGCTCGCGATGGCGGTCGGCAACGCGACGCTCGACATCGTGCTCGCCCCCGGTTTTCTCGATCGCGTCGCCGAACTCGGCCTCCTTTTCAGGCAGCGTCTCGCCGAACTGAAGGACCAGCACCCCGACGTCATCGAGGAGGTGCGCGGGGAGGGCCTGATGGTGGGGCTGAAGCTCAGGATTTCCCCCGGCGACTTCGCGGCTGCGGCCCTCTCGGAGAAGCTGCTGGTCATTCCCGCCGGCGACAACGTCGTGCGGGTTATCCCACCGCTCGTCGTCTCCAGCGAGGAGATCGCCGAGGGAGTCCGGCGGCTCGACGCAGCCTGCGTCGCGGTCGAGGAGCGCCTCACCGTCGCAATCAATTGATAAGACGCATGAACGCAGCCGTCCAAACCGCTCCGCGGCACTTTCTCGGTCTCCTGGATTTGTCCGCGGTCGAGCTTCGCCGCATCCTCGACCTGTCGGCCCGCATCAAGCAAGGCCGCGTCAAGGGGGTCGCGTCCGACTGGCGTCCTTTTGCCGGCAAGACGCTCGCGATGATCTTCGACCGCCCCTCAACCCGCACGCGCGTCTCGTTCGACGTCGGCATGCGTGAGCTCGGCGGCGAGACGATCATGCTGACGGGCGCGGAGATGCAACTCGGCCGCGGCGAGACGATCGCGGACACCGCCCGTGTTCTATCACGCTATGTCGAAGCGATCGTCGCCCGTATCCTCAGCCAGGAGGATATGCTTCAGATGGCTCAGTACGCGACTGTGCCGGTGATCAACGGCCTGACCAAGCAGTCGCATCCCTGCCAGGTGATGGCCGACATCCTGACCTTCGAGGAGTGGAAGGGCCCTATCCGTGGCCGCAAGATCGCCTGGAGCGGCGACTACAACAACGTCTTATCGTCCTGGATCGACGCTTCGGCGCGCTTCGAGTTCGCCCTCGACATCGCGTGCCCACGCCAGCTGCAGCCTTCGGCGGAGCGCGTCGCGGCGGCGCGCGCGGCCGGCGCCAGGATCTCGCTCTTCGAGGATCCACAGGCCGCGGTCAAGGACGCGGCGGCGGTCATCTCGGACTGCTGGGTTTCGATGGGCGATGAGGACGAGGGGCGACGGCACAACCTTCTGCAGTCCTATCAAGTCAACGCTGAACTGATGAAGCGCGCCGCAGCGGACGCCATTTTCCTCCACTGCCTGCCGGCCCATCGCGGCGAGGAGGTGACCGACGAGGTGATCGACGGTCCGCAATCGGCGGTCTGGGACGAGGCGGAGAACCGTCTGCACGCGCAGAAAGGCGTGCTCGCCTGGTGTCTAGGGGCGGAGCCGTGAGCGTTCCGCAGCGGGCCGTATCGGCTATCGCCGTAGACGATATCGTTCTGCCTTTCGCGGTCGAGACGCTCAGCACCCGCGGCCGGCTCGTACGGCTTGGGCCTTCGATCGACTATCTGCTCAAGCGTCATGACTATCCCGAGCCGGCGGCAAGGCTCGTCGCCGAGGCGGTGACGCTTGCCGCGCTGCTCGGCTCGACGCTGAAGCTGGAAGGCCGCTTCCAGTTGCAGACGAAGAGCGACGGGCCGGTTTCGATGCTGCTCGTCGATTTCGACGCGCCCTCCAACTTTCGCGCCCTGGCGCGGTTTGACCGAACCCGGCTCCCGCGTGTGGCCCCGGGCGAGGATCTGCTTGGCCGCGGACACCTCGCCTTCACGATCGACCCGGGCGGCGATATGACGCGCTATCAAGGCGTCGTAGCCCTCGAAGGTCAGGGCCTCGAGGCCGCCGCGCATCATTATTTCGAGCGGTCGGAGCAGATCCCGACGCTGGTCCGGCTCGCTGTTGGCGAGACGCTCACGCCGGAGGGGCGCGCATGGCGAGCGGGCGGACTCATCGTCCAGTATCTGCCGTCCGCCGGGCCAGGGCGCCGCGCCGATTTCCATCCGGGCGACGCACCCGACGGGACCGAACCGCATCGTGTCGACGAGGATGACGCCTGGACCGAAGCCCAGGCCCTGTCGGCAACGACCGAGGCCCACGAGCTGATCGACCCGACCCTATCGGGCGAGCGGCTGCTTTATCGGCTGTTCAACGAGCGCGGCGTGCGCGTGTTCGAGCCGACGGCGCTGGCCGCCGTCTGCCGTTGCTCGGCCGAAGGCGTCGACGCGATGCTGCGCAGCTTTCCGCCGGAGGAGGTCAAGCACATGGTTGGCGATGACGGAGTGATCGGCGTCACCTGCGAATTCTGCTCGACCAAGCGCGTGTTCAATCCTGCCGATTACGGCGTCTAGCGGCCATGAACGACAAGGCGTTCCGGGCGCGGCTGGCCGCAGCCGCCGCGGCAGTCGAGGCCGAACTCGATTCGCTTCTGTCCTTTGAACCGCGGCCGGGAGAATTGGCGCGACCGAAACGACTGCTTGAAGCCATGCGCTACTCGACGCTCGGCGGCGGCAAGCGCTTGAGGGCGTTCCTGGTCATCGAGACGGCGCGCGCGCTCGGCCGATGCGACGCCGGCCCGGTCCGCGCCGCGACCGCGATCGAGTGCCTGCATGCCTATTCCCTGATTCATGACGATCTGCCGGCGATGGACGACGACGATCTGCGCCGCGGCCGGCCGACAACGCACCGCGCCTTCGACGAAGCGACCGCGATCCTCGCGGGCGACGCGCTGCAGACGCTCGCCTTCGAGGTCCTGGCCGACCCGAGCGCCGACGCCAGCGCCGCCACGCGCGCCGCGCTCTGCGCGGGCCTCGCCCGCGCCGCGGGCCTCGCGGGCATGGTTGGCGGCCAGATGCTCGACATCGCCGCCGGGACGGCTGCCGCGCCGCACTCGACCGCGGAAATCGCGCGCCTTCAGGCGATGAAAACCGGAGCGCTGATCCGGTTCAGCGTCGAGGCCGGCGCAACGCTTGCAGGAGCGAGCCCATCGGCCCTGGCGGCGCTGTCGGACTATGGCGCAGCGATCGGCGCGGCCTTTCAGGTCGCCGACGACCTGCTCGACGCCGAGGCCGACACGGTGACGCTCGGCAAGCGCGCCGGCAAGGACGCCGAACAAGGCAAGGCGACCCTGGTCGCGGCGCTCGGCCTCGATGGCGCCCGTCGCGAACTCGCGGCTCTCGTCGACAAGGCGAAGGCGGCCATCGACGCCGCGAAGCTCGGCGAAGACGGCGACGGGCTGAGGGCGACGGCCGAATTCGTCGCGACGCGAAGGAACTGACCGTCCCGGCATCGCAGGTCCGGCGCGTCGGGACCCGCACTGTGGCGTCGAGTCACCGGCCCACGGTCGCTTCCTCTGGCCCGACGAGATAGCCTAGGCCGCGCGCGGTCTTGATGATGTCGACGCCGAGCTTCTTACGCAGCCGGCCGATGAACACTTCGATCGTATTGGAATCGCGGTCGAAGTCCTGCTCGTAGAGGTGCTCGACAATCTCGGTTCGCGAAATGATGCGACCGGCGTGATGCATGAGGTAGGACAGGAGCCTGTACTCGTGGCTGGTGAGCTTGACCGGTTCGCCATTGACGGTGACCCGCCCCGCGCGCGCGTCGAGCCGCACCGAGCCGACCTGAAGATCGCTCGAGGCGTGTCCGGCGGCGCGGCGCAACAGCGCCCGCAGGCGGGCCAGCACCTCCTCCATGTGGAAGGGCTTGGCGACATAGTCGTCCGCCCCGGCGTCGATGCCCTGCACCTTGTCGCTCCAGCGGTCGCGCGCGGTGAGGATCAGGACCGGCATCGTCCGCCCCGCCTTTCGCCAAGCCTCCAGGACCGAGATGCCGTCCCGCTTGGGCAGGCCGATGTCGAGTACGACCGCGTCGTAAGGCTCGGTATCGCCCTGAAACCAGCCCTCCTCGCCCTCGAAAGCGCGGTCGACCGCGTAGCCGGCCGCTTCCAGCGCTGCGGAGATCTGGCGATTGAGATCGCGATCGTCTTCGACAACCAGCAGTCGCATTCAGAAGTCTCTTCGTTGGCTTAAGTCAGTTCTTCGGCGAGGGCTCGCGCGAGTCGTGAGCGTCCTTCGCGTCGTGACCCTCGTGCGCTGTCCGTCCGATCCACTTGCCGCTGCCGGCCTCCATCTGAACGTGGGTCAGCCGACCGTCGCGGTGCAGGAGGGTTATCACATAGATGAAGTCATCGCCATTGACGCAGAGCTTCGCCGACAGCGCTTCGGCCTTGCGCTGCTGGGCGGCCCACTTGAGCGCCACATAGGGCTCGAGCAGCTTGTGCGCTTTGACCTGGTCGCGCGTCTCGGCGGCGCTAAGGCAGTCGGGCTTTCCAGTCGGCGCGTGCGGGTCCGCCTCCGCCGCGCCTGCGGCCGCCAATGCCGCAATGCAGAGGACCGCGGCGCGACTGACGATGGCGAGCGCGGCCATGACAACGAAGCCCCCGTTCTTAAGCGGCGGCCACCATCTTCGCTTTGACGGCTGAATGCAATGTGAACACCTCGCCGCGACCCGTCTCGTGACCATTCCCGCGCAATTGAACCGACGCGCATTTGAGCGCAAGGGCTCCCCATGCATTTGTGCCGTCTCGCCCTGCCGCTCGCTGTCACGCTGCTCGTCGCGTCGGCTCGCTTGCCAGCAGACGCGCTGGTCGGAGCGGCGCCCGATCAGCGCTTCGCCGATCGCGTGGCGATGGTTCTGATGCGCCGCCCGGGTGAGGCGGGATTTTGCTCGGCGCTGGTCCTCGACCCGCGCACCGTGCTGACCGCCGCCCATTGCCTGCGCCCGGTTCACGACATGGCGGTCCATTACCGCGACGCGACGGGCGCCCCGATCGTCATTCCGGTTGAGGCGACGCTCGCCCATCCGCGCTACCGCCCGGACGCGATCCAGGCCCGGGCCGAGTTCGATCGACGTCGCGCTGGTCAGGACCGCGCGTCCTCTCGACGGCCGTTTTGTCGGAGCGACGCTGGCCTCGGGCGAAGGCCCCTTGGTCGGCGATCCGGTCATCCTGACCGGCTTCGGCGCGACGCGCGAAGGCGACTGGAAATCGGGCGGCGCGCTCCGCGCCGTCACCCTGGCCGTCCGCGCGCCGGCCTCCCCTGTGCTGATATGGGCCGCCGATCCCGACGGCCGCCCGGCAGGCGCCTGTTCGGGCGACTCCGGCGCCCCAATCTGGTCCGCCGACGGCCAGACCGCCGTCGCCATCGCGGCCTGGGCGCAGGCGCCGAACGGCCGCGGCTGCGGCGGGCTCACCCAGGGCCCGAGGCTCGCGCCGCTGAGATCCTGGATCGACGCGGCGAGGCGGAAGCTTTCGACGGACCGCTGATCCGCAAGGGGTTGACACGCGCTCTGATAGCGCCGCTCGGACTCGCCTTCGTGCTGGCGGTCTCTTGCGCTCTGCTCGGCATCGTCGCGGCGCTTCAGCCGGCGGAGGGGGATGAGCGCGACAGGCCGGTCCAGCGACCCGGCCGCCCGCACGGATTTGCTTGAACGGCCGATTTCAAAGGCTTGGGCGCCATTTGGTGCGACTTTTGAACTCCCGAGCTGGGCGCCTCTGGCCCGCGCCGGGGGCAGGAGGGCGCCCTGCAATCCCCTGGATCGCCACGCCGCTTCGCGGCTCGCGATGACGGCATACGTATAACATACATTTTATGTATATATGCCCTGCCCAAAAGCCGAACTCGACCCTTTGCCGTTTTGTCCGACCCCATAATGTCCATGGCGCCGCGCTACTCAGCCCCCACGGGCTCTGCTAAAATGGCTTGATGAGGAGCGCCGCCGCGACAGTGGGACGGCGCGGCAAGCGCCGCCGGGGTCGATCATGCAATACGAAAACACGCCCATCTCCCAGAACATCGAGGATCGGCGCGGCCAGGGCGGCGGCGGCGGAATGATGGGCGGGGGAGGCCTCGGCATCCTCGGCATCATCGCGGTGTTCGCGATCAGCTATTTCACCGGCATCAACCCGGCGGTGCTGATGGGCGGCGCAGAGATCGTCTCGAAGAGCATGAATCAGGGCCAATCCACGCAGCCGGCGACCACCGGCCCCGCGGTCGACCCCAACGATCCGACGCGAAAATTCCTGGCGCATGTGATGGGTACGACCGAGGCGGTGTGGGGAACCGTGCTGCCGCAGCAGACCGGTCTCGACTACACGCCGGCCACCCTCGTCATCTACGACGGCGCAACTCGGTCCGGTTGCGGCGGCGCCCAGGCGGCGATGGGCCCGTTCTACTGCCCGATCGACAAGAAGGTCTATCTCGACACCTCGTTCTTCCGTGACATGAAGGCCAAGTACGGCGGCGGCGGCGACTTCGCCTACGCCTATGTCGTGGCGCACGAGGTCGGCCACCACGTCCAGGACCTGCTCGGCATTCTCGACAAGGTCGACGCCGCGAAGCCTCGCGTGAGCCAGACCCAGGCCAACGCCCTCTCGGTACGGGTCGAACTGCAGGCCGACTGCCTCGCCGGGGTCTGGGCGGCCAACGCCAACCAGAAGTGGCAGATCCTCGAGCAGGGCGATGTCGAGAAGGCGCTCGCCACCGCGCAGGCGATCGGCGACGACCGGCTGCAGACCGCGGCGCGCGGCTACGCCGTGCCGGACAGCTTCACCCACGGTTCGTCGGCGCAGCGGGCGAAGTGGTTGACGGCCGGCCTGAAGACCGGGCAGATCTCTTCGTGCGACACGTTTTCGCAATAACGGCGGGCTTTGCCGCGCCGTCTCCCGATGGCAAGAAAAGCGGCCATTGCCACAAGGCCGACGCCCGAAACAGGGCGGGCGACCATCGGTCGTGTACGCACTATCGAAGCGAAGTAAATCCAAGTCGATCCCGTTGCCGTCATTGCGAGCGCAGCGAAGCAATCCAGGGATCGTAGGGCGCTCTACGATCCCTGGATTGCTCTTCGTCGCTCACGCTCCTCGCAATGACGGCAATGGATTGAACTTATATTCGTGAACTCTGGCTCGAAAGCGACACTCTCGACTCAGGCGGCGTTATTCTTTCCGCTCGCTGTCGAGAGGCGCCAGGGCCCCGGTCGGATAACGCTCGTGAAAAGCCGACATGCCCATGCGGCCGAGGTCGATCGCGCCGACGTCCGGCCCGCTCGCGCCGAGTTTCCGCTTCTGCATCGTCGTCCCCTTGAATGAGCGGGACGATCGCGCCTCGCGCAGCCCCGGCGACATCTTCTCTCGCTGTTGAAATACCTATTGTCGCGGCGCATTGTGCGCGAAGGCGCTCGCGAAACAACCGGCGCTTTATCCTATTGGGAGGCTCGGCCCGTGGACGGATCGCCTTCGACCAATCCCTATCTCTCCGGTAATTTCGCGCCCGTGCGCAGCGAGGACGACTACGCGCTCGAGGTCGTGGGCGCGTTTCCGTCCAACCTCAGGGGCGCCTTTTACCGCAACGGACCCAATCCTCAGTTCGAGCCCCGGGGTCATTACCACTGGTTCACCGGCGACGGCATGATCCACGCCTTCTTCGTTGACGCCGGCAAGGTCGCCTACCGCAACCGCTATGTCCGCACGCCGAAATGGCAATTGGAGCACGCGGCGGGCAAGGCGCTGTTTGGAGGGTTTGACCCGAGGGCGGCCGACCCATCGGTCATGGGCAAGGACGGTGGAACGGCCAACACCAACATCGTCTGGCACGCGGGCCGGCTTCTGGCGCTTGTGGAGGCGAACAAGCCGTTTGAACTCGATCCCGAGACCCTCGACTCTCGCGGCTATGTCGAATCCTACGGGGGCCGCGTCACAGCCCACCCCAAGATCGACCCCGAGACCGGCGAGATGGTCTGGTTCGCTTATTCGGCCGGCGGCTGGTTCTCGAAGACCATGTCGTACGGCGTCACAGACGCGAACGGCCAGGTGGCGCGGCGCGTCGATTTCGAAGCGCCCTTCTCGAGCATGGTGCACGACTTCCTGGTCACGCGCGGCCACGCGCTCTTCCCCATCCTGCCGCTGACCGGCGATCTACAGCGGGCGATGCGAGGCGGACCGGCCTACGCCTGGGAGCCCGAAAAGGGCGCCCATGTCGGCGTGATGGCGCGCGACGCCGGCGTCGCGAGCATGCGCTGGTTCACGACCGACGCCTGCTACGTCTTCCATCCGATGAACGCCTGGGAAGAGGGCGAAAAGATCTTCGCCGACGTCATGGAGTATCCGGTCGCCCCGTTGTTCCCGAATGCTGACGGATCGGCGAACGAGCGCCCATCCGCCCGCCTGGTGCGCTGGACCTTCGATCTTGCGGCAGCGTCGAACACGATCAAGAGGGAGCCGCTGGACGACCTTGCGGGCGAGTTTCCGCGCTTCGACGAGCGACGCTCAGGCTTGAACTACCGCACGGTTGGTTTGCCGGGCGGTCCCGCGGGCGCCCGGGCGACGGATTCGACTGCATCGCCCATGTCGATCTCAGGACCGGAAAGCGGTCGACCTATGCGTTCGCGGCCGGCGACGTCCCCGGAGAGCCTGTCTTCGTTCCCCGCTCGGCCGACGCCGCGGAAGGCGATGGCTGGCTCGTCGCCATCGTCTATCGCGGCGCCGAGGACCGCAGCGATTTTGTGATCTTCGACGCTGGCGCGCTTCAAGACGGGCCGATCGGATTCGCCAAGGTCCCGCGCCGGGTACCCTTCGGCTTCCATGGAAACTGGCGGCCTGCGGAGAGCTAAGCGGAGGTTGTTTCGTTTCGGCACGGGCTTGACCGACTGGGGATGGCGTATTAGATGTGTGTTCCTGTTTTGTTCCGACGGACCACGCCATGAACGCGACCCGAGCCCCGCTTGCCTTCACGCCGCGCCATAGCCCCGCTGCGATCGCCGAGCGTCTCCAACCCGCCGAGCGGCGACGCGGCCGGGGCGCGGCGACCAACGCCTCCGGTCGCTTCGAGATCCTTCAGCGCGAGAATTTCGACGACGGATGGACGCGCGAGGAAGCGCCAGAGCCGATCGCCACAGAGGTAACGTGGGAGAAGCCGAGGAGCGCCATCACCCGCAACCAGTCGCCGGACATTTCCTTCGACCGCTCGATCAACCCTTATCGCGGCTGCGAGCACGGCTGCTTCTACTGTTTCGCCCGGCCGACCCACACCTACATGGGCCTTTCGGCGGGGCTCGATTTCGAGACCCGGCTGTTTGCCAAACAGGGCCTCGCAACGCTGCTCGAGCGCGAACTCGCAGCGCCCAAATACACGCCCGCCCCGATCGCGATGGGGACCAACACCGATCCCTACCAACCGATCGAACGGCAGCACCGGATCACCCGTTCAGTGCTGGAAGTCTTGCAACGCACGCGCCATCCGGCGAGCATCGTCACCAAGTCGAACCTCGTGCTGCGCGACCTCGACATACTCAGCGACATGGCGCGTGACGGCCTCGTCAAGGTGTTCCTGTCGGTGACGACGCTCGACCGGACGCTGGCGCGCAAGATGGAGCCACGCGCGCCGACGCCGGAGAAGAGGATCGAGGCGATCGCGCGCCTCAACGGCGCGGGCGTTCCCGCCGGCGTCCTGGTCGCGCCGGTCATCCCGGCGGTGAACGATTCGGAGATCGAGACGATCCTGGCCCGCGCGTCGGCCGCCGGGGCGCGCGAGGGCGGCACGATCGTGCTGCGGCTGCCGCTCGAACTGCGGGACATGTACCGCGAATGGCTGCAGGTCCATTTCCCGGATCGCCTCAACCGCTCGGTCTCGCTCATGCAGTCGATGCGAAACGGCAAGGACTACGAGGCCGCGTGGGGTCGGCGTATGGCAGGCTCGGGTCCCTACGCCTGGATGATCTCCCGCCGGTTCGAGATGGCGGCGCAACGGCTCGGGCTCAGCCCGACGCCGCTGCGCCTGCGCACCGACCTTTTCCGAAAGCCGGCGCCGCCGATCACGGAAACCGGCGCGCAGCAGCTAAGTCTGTTTTAAGCTGACCGCGCTGACCGCGCGCCTTCGCGATCTCGCCGCGGGCGACCGGCGTTCACGATGAGGACGCCGGACGGTTGCGCCCGCCCGAGCCTAGCTCTCCGGGATCCTGCTCGCGCGGCCATTCTCCATGGGAAGGCGCGGTCGCCGGCGCGAACGCGCCCCGTCGCCGTTCCCGAGCGCGGCGCGCCAGCAAAGCGGTCGGATCGTGGTCGAGCGCCAACGCCGAGACGTCGCGCAAGTCGGACCGGGTGAGCCCGATGTCGGCCAGTTCTCGGCCGTCCAGGGCAGCGAGCGCATTCATCGCCGAACGCGCAGCCGCAACGCGGAGCGGCCAAGCCGCGGCGCGCCGCACGAACTCGACAAGGCCGGGCCGACGATCGCTTTCGAATGACATGGGGTGCTCCTTTCGCCGGCAGAATTGGCCGAGGGCGCTTGCCGCGCCAGAGACAGTGCAGTACAGTTCCGCCAAACTGTACTGGTCCACTGCCTGGACAGTTCAACTCCAACTTCGCGTGCCGCTCGTGGACGATCGCCCCGTTTCCCGCGTCGAACATGTCGTGGCGCATATCCGTGAACGCGTCGCCTCGCGCACGCTCGCGCACGGGACACGGCTTCCATCGGTGCGCGAGCTCGCGGGCAAGCTCGGCGTGTCGAAGTCGACGGTGGTCGAGGCCTATGACCGTCTCGCCGCCGAAGGCGTGGTGGCGGCGCGCCGCGGTTCAGGCTTCTTCGTCGCGGGGCCGGCCCGAACGGCGATTCCGAACGCCGCCGCGCGGGCGCCGGAGCCGGCCGTCGACCCGTCCTGGATCAACCGCCACGCCATGATGGGGCTCGCGGACTTCGTTTGCCCCGGCGCCGGTTGGCTGCCCAATTCCTGGGTGCTCGACCTCGGAGTCCAGCGCGCCCTGCGGCTCGCCGCGCGCGACGACGCGCAGCGGCGCCGACAGTACGACGAGCCGATGGGTTATGCGCCGCTGCGGCGGCTGTTCTCGGTGCGTCTCGCCGAGCGCGCCGTGCTGGTCGACCCCGACCAGGTGATCGTCACCAATTCGTGCTCGCAGGCGCTCGACATCGTCTGCCGGTTCTTGCTCAACCCAAACGACACCGTCGTCGTCGACGACCCTTGCTATTTCAATTTCCTGACGCTGCTCAAAGCGTCGCGGGTGAAAGTCGTGGCCGCGCCAATGGCGCCGGACGGCCCCGACGTCGAAGCGCTGGAGCGTCTCTTCGTCGAGCATCGGCCGCGGCTCTATCTCACCAACGCCGGGCTGCAAAATCCAACGGGCGCAACGCTCTCGCCGGCGAAGGCGCATCGCGTCCTGCGGCTCGCCGAGGACCACGACGTGCTCATCCTCGAAGACGACACGTTTGGCGATTTCGAGCAGGAACCAGCGATCCGGCTGGCCGGCCTCGACGGCCTCAGACGGGTGGTGCAAGTCGGCAGCGCCACAAAGACCGTCGGCGCGGCGATGCGTTGCGGATATATCGCCGCGCGCGCCGAATGGATCGGACCGCTGGTCGACCTCAAGCTCGCCATCAGCATGGGTAACAGCGTGACTGGGGCCGTTATGCTCCATCGGGTGCTGACCGAGAGCAACTATCGCCGCCACCTCGACGGCCTCAGGCGCAAAGCGGCTGACGCGATGGGGCTGACCCTGCGCAACCTGCGCAAGCATGGGCTGGAACCCTGGACCGAACCGCGCGCCGGCATCTTCGTCTGGGCTCGCCTGCCCGACGGCGTCGCAGCAGCCGATATCGCGCGCTACAGCCTCGCCAGAAAGATGCTGTTTGCGCCCGGTCCGGCCTTCAGTTCGTCGGAGCTTGGGCACGGCTATCTGCGCTTCAATGTCGCCCGCTGCAACGAGCCACGCGTCTACGCCATGTTGGAAGAAGCCATCGCGGCGGCGCGCCTGTAAGCGCCGCCGCCGCCTCGCGCTGGGTGGACTGCCGGCCGACGGCGTTCAAAAGACCCAGTACGGTCCTACGCCGTAGTAGTCGTGGATGCTGTTTTCGTAGGTTCGGTCGCTCCAGGCCGGCTCCTGGTCTGCATCATAGGCCGGAGCGCCTTCGAGCTGACGCTTGTCGAGATTGACGACGTACCCGCCTCTGCTGGTGTCGTAGTGCAGGATCGACCAGGGCAAGGGATGGTACTGATTTCCGATCCCGAGGAACCCGCCGAACGACATGATCGCGTACGCAACCTTCCCGGACGGCTTGTCGATCATGAGGTCGTGAATCGTGCCGAGATTTTCGCCGGCGGTGTTGTACACTTCGGCGCCCTGCACCTTGTCCGACGCAATAAGGCTCCCAGTCTCCTGGACCGCTTCCATGGGGTTCTCCTCGTGATTGGACGCTTTGCATCCCTGGTTCAACGCGGGCGTCCCGTTAGGAGTTCCGCAGCCGCTCCCAGCGTTTTCCGGCGACGGCTGCTCAAGTAAGAAACCGCGTCGCCTGTTGAAATCTTCGGACGCAATGCCCCAATTCAAGCTCCTCCTCGAATATGACGGCGCCCCGTTCGTCGGCTGGCAGCGCCAGGACAACGGCCTGTCGGTGCAACAGGTCCTCGAGCAGGCGGTCTTCGCCATGACCGGGGAGGAAAGGGTCGTCGCCGGCGCGGGGCGAACCGACGCTGGCGTGCACGCCGCCGGACAGGTCGCCCACCTCGATCTGACGCGCGACTGGACGCCGTTCCGGCTTGCCGAGGGGCTCAACGCGCATTGCGTTCCCCATCCGGTCGCTGTCATCCAGGTGGAGAGGGTCGCCGACGATTTCGACGCGCGCCACAGCGCTTGCGGACGACGCTACGTCTATCGGGTCGTCAATAGGCGGGCGCCGCTGACCTTCGACCGCGGCCGGGCCTGGCGGGTCAAGCCCCGGCTGGACGCGGGTGCGATGCGCGAGGCGGCGCAAGTGCTGATCGGCCGGCATGACTTCACCACCTTCCGCGACGTGCAGTGTCAAGCCAAATCGCCCGTCAGAACCCTGGACAGGCTCGATGTCGTTCGCGAGGGCGAGGCTCTTACCTTCGAGGTCGGCGCGCTGTCCTTCCTGCATCGCCAGGTTCGGTCGATGGTCGGCTCGCTGATCGATGTCGGAACGGGGCGATGGACCGCCGCCGATTTAAAGGCGGCGCTCGAGGCCGCCGACCGCAGCCGCTGCGGCCAGGTCGCGCCGGCGTGCGGGCTTTATCTGACGCAGGTGGACTACTGAACGCGCACCGCGCTCGCCGCCACTGTGGGCGCGATCGCTGATCGCGCCGCCGCTCTGCAAAGGCGTCCGAAAAGGACGCTCGCCTACCGCGTCGCCGGCTGGCAGAGGCGCCGGCAAAAATCGTCGAGCTGGTCGAAATTGTGGAAGGCGATGCGGATCTCGCCGCTCTCGCCGGCGTGACGGACCGTGACCTTCGCTCCGAGTGCGAGGCCGAGCCTGTCCTGAAGGGCCAACGTATCCGCGTCGACCTTTGCCGGCTCCTTCCGCACCCGCGCGGTCTTTCCGGCGTTCTCGCCGAGCCGCTCGATATCGCGCACGGTCAGGCCCTCCGCCACGATGCGGTCGGCGGTCGCGTCGGGGTGGGCGACGGCCAGCAGCGCGCGGCCATGCCCCGCCGAGATTTTGCCATCGGCCAGCAGCCGGCGGGTGTGCTCGGGCAGGTTCACGAGCCGCAACGTGTTGGCGATGTGACTGCGGCTCTTGCCGACGACGCGGGCGACGTCGGCGTGCGAATAGCCATAGTCGGCGCCGAGTTGGGCGTAGCCCGCCGCCTCCTCGAGCGCGTTGAGGTCGGCGCGCTGCACGTTCTCGATGATGGCGATCTCAAGCGCCTCGCGGTCGCCGGCCTCGATCACGACGATCGGAACGTCGTGCAAACCGGCGCGCTGAGCGGCCCGCCAGCGCCGCTCGCCCGCCACGATTTCGTAGGCGTCGGCCACGCGCGGGATCGCCCGCACCAAGATCGGCTGAATGACGCCTCGTTCCCTGATCGACCCGGCCAGCTCGTCGAGCTCGGCGTCGTCGAATCGCTTGCGTGGGTTGCGCGGGTTCGGCCTTAGAAATTCGATCGGCGCCTTGCGCGCCCCACGCGGCGCCACGCTGTCCGCGTCATCCTGAGGCGCCCCCAAAAGCGCGGCGAGTCCGCGTCCAAGGCGGGGTCTGTGTTCCGTCCGGCCAAGATCTTCGGCCATGCGTTCCGCGCTCCCGTTGACTAAAGCGGCGCCGCTCCGGCGTGCCGCCATCGACCTTCGCGTTGAATGACTTCCGAGGCGAGCTTGAGATAGGCTTGACTGCCGGCGCAGCGCAGATCGTAAAGCAGCGCCGGCTTGCCGTGCGACGGCGCCTCCGAGACCCGAACGTTGCGCGGGATCACCGTGTCGTACACCTTGTCGCCCATATGGGCGCGAACGTCGGCGACCACCTGACTGGCGAGGCTGTTGCGCGGATCGAACATCGTCAGCACGACGCCATGAATGGTCAGCGTCGGGTTAAGGGTCCGTCGCACCTGGTCGACCGTCGTCAGGAGCTGCGACAGGCCTTCGAGCGCGAAAAACTCGCATTGCAGCGGCACGACAACCGCGTCCGCCGCCGCCAGCGCGTTGATCGTGAGAAGGTTCAGCGAAGGCGGACAATCGATGAGCACGTAGCTGATCGCCGCCGGCCTCCCCCGGTCCGACTCGAAAAAGACCTGGAGCGCCTTGCGCAACTTGTACGAGCGATCGCTGTCGCCGGATATTTCCAGTTCGACGCCGAGCAGGTCCATGGTCGAAGGCGCGATGGCGAGCCGGGGGACAGCCGTCGGGATAATGACCTCTCGCAAGAGTTGCTCGCCGACAAGAGCGTCATAGCTTGACGTCACACGGCTCTTGCGGTCGATGCCAAGACCAGTCGAGGCGTTGCCCTGAGGATCGAGATCGATGATGAGCACGCGCTCACCGATCGCAGCCAGCGCGGTGCCCAGATTGATGGCGGTCGTGGTCTTGCCGACGCCTCCCTTCTGGTTAGCCATGACGAGCACGCGCGGCGGCGGAGCGGATTCCGTCGATGGCTGGGGAGGAGGGGTTGAAGACATGACGCGGGACCCTATTGCATTCTGACTCTCAGGATCACAGCGTCGACGTCAATGACGCTCGGAAGCGCTTCGACCGCAAACGCCGGCGAAAGAGGTTCCCGCTCAAGGTGTCCGCGGGCCGTCCGCCCGCGGGGAAACAGCCCGACCGCTCCGCGCTCCAGCCATGGTTTGGCGAATTCGAGGGTTTTGAGCAAGGGGGCGAAGGCGCGCGCGGTCACGCAGTCCACAGCTCCCACGGCCTCGCGGTCGATGGCTTCGACGCGAGTCGCGTGGATTACCGCAGGCGCGCCGGTTGCCCGGGCCGCCTCGCGCAGGAAAGCGCAGCGGCGCTGGTCGCTCTCGACGCAATGAACGACGGCGCCCGGCGCTCCAGCGAGTTGCATCGCCACCACGAGCCCGGGAAACCCGGCGCCGGTGCCCATGTCGAGCCAGCGTGTCGCGCCTCCGGCCAGCGGCAGAAGCTGGGCGCTGTCCGCAAGGTGACGCGTCCAAACCGCGGGGAAGGTTGATTCGGCAATGAGATTCGTTGTCCGACGCCAGCGCGCCAGGAGATCGACGAAGACCGAGAAGCGGTCCTCTGTTTCACGTGAAACAGGAACGAGGCGCAGCGCCATCGACCGATCCGCAGCCAGCCGATCCGCCTCGGTCGCCGCCGAACCTCGTGCGCCCGGCCCGGCGGACCTCCTCACATCGTCTCCTCGGACCGCATCGCCGCTCTTGCCCCCCGCCGCGCACGGGCGGCGACGACAGCGAGAGCCGCCGGCGTCACCCCCTCGATCCGCCCGGCTTGCCCGAGGCTGCGCGGGCGCACCACCGAGAATTTCTGCCGCATCTCGCGCGAAAGCCCTGGAAGTTCGGCGTAGTCCATGTCTTCCGGGAGCAGCAGCGCATCGTCTCGCCGATAGCGCGCGACGTCGTCCGCCTGCCGTTCGACGTAAACGGCGTATTTCGCGTCGGCCTCGAGGCGCGCCACCAAAGCCGAGGGAATTTCGGCGAGGTGCGGCCATACGCGCGCCAGAGTCGAGAGTGGGAAGCGTGGCTGCGCCGCGAGTTCGAAGGCGGAGCGCCGAACTCCATCCTGATTGACCGAGATCCCGAACGCCTCGAGCGTCGCGGGGGAGGCCGTTGCGGCCTTCAACACCGAACGGGCTGCGGCGAGCTGCTCCAGCGTACGGCGATAAAGCCGCGCCCGCTCGGGCCCGACGCAGCCGAGCGCAAGTCCTCGTCCGGTCAGCCGCTCGTCGGCGTTGTCAGCCCGGAGGGACAGACGAAACTCGGCCCGCGAGGTGAACATCCGGTAGGGTTCGCTGACGCCGTGAGTCGTCAGATCGTCGATCATCACGCCAAGGTACGAGTTGGCCCGGTCGAACGTCGCAGCGTCCGCGCCTGCCGCCGTCCGGGCCGCGTTGATCCCGGCCGCGAGACCCTGCGCCGCCGCCTCCTCGTAGCCCGTCGTTCCGTTGATCTGTCCGGCGAGGAACAGGCCGCGGAGCCGGCGCGCCTCGAGGGTCGGGTCGAGCCCGCGCGGGTCGACGTAGTCGTATTCGATCGCATAGCCGGGGCGCAGGATGCGAGCGCGCTCGAGCCCCGGAATGGTCGCGACCAGCGCCCGCTGCGTCTCCGCGGGCAGCGAGGTCGAGATCCCGTTCGGGTAGACGGTCGGATCGTCGACACCCTCCGGCTCGAGAAAGATCTGATGGCTTTCTCGATCAGGGAAGCGGACGATCTTGTCCTCGATGGACGGGCAGTAGCGGGGACCTCGGCCCGAGATCGAGCCTGAATAGACCGCCGAACGCCACGAGTCCGCCCGGACGATCCGGTGCGACTCCTCGGTGGTCCGCGTGATGTGGCACGGCAGCTGCCGGCCTGCGGCAGCTTGCGTGTCGAGCGCGAAAAACTCCGGCGGATCGTCGCCGTTCTGGATCTCCAAAGCGCCCCAGTCGATCGTCCGGCCATCAAGCCGCGGCGGCGTGCCGGTTTTCAGCCGCCCGAATTCGAACCCGGCGACTTCGAGACTCTCAGCCAACGCGATCGACGGCCGCTCCCCGAACCGGCCGGCGGGCGTGCGGATGTCGCCGAGATGGATCACGCCGCGAAGAAACGTGCCGGTGGTCAGCACCACGGATCGGCAGCGGAACACACGCCCATCCGCCAAACTCACGCCTCCGACCGTGCCGTTCTCAGACTGGATCCCCGCGGCCTCCCCCTCCACCACCGTCAGGCCAGGAGTTCGTTGGATCAGCGCGCCCATGACCTGGCGGTAAAGCGCGCGGTCCGCTTGCGCCCGCGGCCCCTGGACGGCCGGCCCCTTGCGACGATTGAGGACACGGAACTGGATGCCGGCAGCATCCGCGGCGCGGCCCATGACACCATCGAGCGCGTCGATCTCGCGCACCAGATGGCCTTTGCCGATCCCACCGATCGCCGGATTGCAGGACATCTCGCCGATCGTCGCGGCTCGATACGTGACGAGCGCCGTCGCAGCGCCGCAGCGCGCGGCCGCGGCCGCGGCCTCGCAACCTGCGTGTCCGCCGCCGATCACGATGACGTCAAAGTCGCCGCCGCCAGAAGACCCGGATTGTTTCACGTGAAACAGGGTCGCCCTCACTTTCCTACGCAGAGCCGCGAGAAGATCTCGCCCAGGACATCCTCGACCCCAATCCGGCCGACTACGCGATCCATCGCTGCCGCGGCAACGCGAAACTGCTCCGCCGCCAGCTCCGCTTCGATATGCTCCGCCGCCAGCGCCGGCGTCAACGCCGCTCGCGCTCCGAGGAAGGCGTCTCGGTGCCGCGCCAGCGTCAGGACCGCGGGCTCGCCGGACGACAGTCCGGCAAGCGCGCGATCGGCGATCGTGTCGAGCAGCGCGTCGATTCCCTCGCCGGTCTTCGCCGATATCGCAAATTGCGCGACATCCGTCGAGCTTAGCGCGGGGGTGTCCGCGAGGTCGAGCTTCGTCCGAACGACGAGCGCCGGGTCGGCTGCCGGGATCGCGCGCCCCTGCGCCCCATCGTCGAGCCACAGGGTTAGGTCCGCACGGGCGGCGTGCTGCCGCGCGCGGCGGACACCCTCCTGCTCGACCGGGTCGCCGGTGTCGCGAATCCCAGCGGTATCGACAAGGATGACCGGATAGCCGCGGAGATCGATCGCGACCTCGATCGGGTCCCGCGTCGTTCCCGCGTACGGCGAGGTGATGGCGACGTCGCGTCCCGCGATCGCGTTCATCAAGGTCGACTTGCCGACGTTCGGCGGCCCGGCGATCACCACAACGAAACCGGTCCGCAGCCGTTCGCCCGATTGCGCGCTCGCCAGCGCGCGATCGATATGATCAACCGCGCGCCTGGCGGCCTCGCGAATCGACTCGGTCGTCAAGGCGTCGGCGTCCTCCACGTCGGAAAAGTCGAGTTGCGCCTCCACCGTCGCCATCGCTTCGAGAAGCAGCGCGCGAATGGCCTCGCACTCCCGCCTCAGCGCCCCGCCCGCGATCCGTTGCGCCTGCCGCCGTTGCGCCTCGGTTTCCGCCGCCACCAGATCGGCAAGGCCCTCGGCCTCGGACAGATCCATCTTGCCGTTCACGAACGCGCGCCACGCAAACTCGCCGGGCTCGGCCAGCCGCAGCCCCGGCACGGCGGCGAGGGCCCGCGCGACCGCCGCCGGGACAGCGCGGCCGCCGGTCACGTGCAGTTCCACGACCTCCTCGCCGGTAAAGCTTCGTGGAGCGGCAAAACGGATCACTAGGGCCCGATCGAGCGCGGCTCCGGTTACCGGATCGACCAGCGTCCGCAGCGTCGCGACCCGGTCGGGAAAGACCGTTCCCGGCGCCATGGCCTGGAGAGTCTTTGGGGTTAGCGGACCAGAGATGCGGAAAACTGCGACCCCCGCCTTTCCGACGCCGCTCGCCTGAGCAAAAATCGTGTCCTGATCATTCTCGAACACGGGCTCGCGCGCTCCGCTTCCCGACGTCGTCCCGCCGACGCCCTCCCGCCGCCTGCGCTACTTCCACGGCGGAGTGCAGACGACGTATTGGTCGGCGATCGCCTCGTGGTCGCCCTGCTTCTCGCGTTGAAAATAGAGATAGCAGATGCTGAGCGCGCCGGTCCGGTAATTGACGCGAAAAACCCCGCCCTCCTGCTCGTGGCGAGTCGCGATCAGGCCGTACTCGCCCGGCTCCTGCCCGGTTGCGCCCTCGCCCGATCGATAGCATGCGGTCACCCCGAAGGCGCCGGGACCAACGTCCGTTCGTCCAGGGTTGTGTGCAAACTGACAGGCGATGATGTCGCCAGTCAGCTTGTCGACCCGGTAGACCAGCGACAAGTTGATCTGCGGCGCGGCGAGGAACTCATATTGCGCGGCGGCGAGCGGCGTCGCCATTGCCGCCGCGACAATCGACAGCCCAATCGCGGCGACCCTGCGCGCCATGCCTTTTCTCCGCCAAACGAATCACTGAGGCGGGATACTAGCCCGGCTTTCGCCTTGCGGCAGCAAGGTACCCTACGACGTCAGGACGTCCTTCGAGGCCACGGTCGAATCCGCGTTCAGGCGGTAGACCAGCGGCACGCCGGTCGCGAGTTCCATCGAGGGGATAGTCTCGGGCGTGAGGCGATCGAGCACCATGACCAAGGCCCTGAGACTGTTGCCGTGCGCCGCGACCAGCACCCGCTTGCCGCGCAGCACATCCGGCAAGATGTGCTGGCAGTAATAAGGAAGAGCGCGCGCCACCGTGTCCTTCAGGCTCTCGCCGCCCGGCGGGGGGACATCATAACTGCGCCGCCACAAATGGACCTGCTCTTCGCCCCACTTCTTGCGGGCGTCATCCTTGTTGAGCCCGCAGAGGTCGCCGTAGTCGCGCTCGTTGAGCGCCTGGTCCCGATGCTCGGGCAAGCCCGTCTGCCCCATTTCGGCGAGCGCGAGCGCGAGCGTATGTTGCGCGCGGATCAAAGCCGAGGTGTAGGCCAGGTCGAAGGAAACGTCATGCGCCTTCAGCCGGCGGCCTGCCTCCTTCGCCTCCTCGACTCCGGTCGGCGAGAGGTCAGGGTCGCGCCAGCCGGTAAACAGGTTCTTGAGGTTCCAATCGCTCTGGCCGTGGCGCAGAAGGACAAGCAGGCGTTCGCTATTCGGCATCGGCATTCATCCGCTTTGACGATCAAAGAAGCTCTAGACCATCGGCTCGCCGGGCGCCAATGGCCAAAATCGACGCATGGTCGGCGCAGCCTCCCGGCTGCCGGTGGGCAACGGGCGCAAGCACGGGCCCGACCGCCGCGCGCCGCGTTCTCGAGACCGCATGGACGCCAACGGGCCGATGAACCTGCTTGATCGCTTCAACGATATGAACGCCCGCGAACGGGAGTCCGACCGCGGCCCCAACGCGCTCGACCGTCGGGGCCGAGCGGATGACGTAACGACGGGAGATCGGCGGGGCGAACAGCGCCTCACCCCAGAAGACAGGCGAAAAGACGGCGTCGTTCAGCAGCTCCCGCAACTGCGTCTTGGAATACGGCAGCCCATGGCCGAACGGCGTCGCATCGACGCGCGCCCAGACTCCGCGTCGGGAAGGAACGATCGCAAGCAATCGCCCCTCGGGGGCAATGACGCGCCAGACTTCCTCGAGAAGCGCCGCCGGCCGCTCCGCCGCCTCGAGCGCATGGGCGATCAGCAGGCGATCGACACTGTTGTCGGGCAGCGGCAGCATCTCGGCGTCGACAAGCGTGACAGCGAAAAGACCGGACTCAGGCCATCTTACGCAGCCCTGTCGCGCCGGCATCAGGGCCAAGGTTCGCGCGGCCGTGTCGCGATACCGGTCGAGATAGGGAGAACCGTAGCCCAGCGCTGCAACGGTCAGACCGGTGGCCGCCATCCAGCGCGCGCGCACGACACGCCCGATCAACCGCCTCGCCAGATCGCCGAGGGGAGAATCATAAAAGTCACGCAAACTCTCGGCGTCAAGGGGCATCGTCGTCGCCCGGATGATAGGCGGGAAACTCTGACCGACCCGTCTCGCTTTCGCAATCCCTGCCGCGGCGGCCCGTCGCGTCTTGCCGGCGAGCCCACCGGTTCACGTCTTCCCGGCCAGCAACTCAAGTTTGCGCTGGATGTCTGAAAGCTGTTTTCGCAGCTCCTCGATGTCCTCGGACGCATTGCCCTTTTTGCCGCCGGCGTCACTGCCGGGAAGCGCGGTCGGGAAAGGCGAGAACATGCCCAGCGCCTGATTGAACGCCGTCAGGTTCTTCTGGGTCAACTCCTGCAGCGCGGCGAAGGAACCGCCCGAGAACGCTTCCGCGCCGAACATTCGACTGGCGGCTTCGTGCATGGCTTGTCGCTCGCCGGTAAACCGGTCGATCGAAAACTCCAAGTAGCTAGGAAGAAGAGCCTGCACGCTGTCGCCATAAAAGCGAATGAGCTGCCGCAGAAACGTGGTCGGCAGGAGCGCCTGGCCCTCGATACCTTCCTGCTCGAATATGATCTGAGTAAGAACCGATCTTGTAATGTCCTCATTCGTCTTCGCGTCGTAGACGATGAAGTCTTCCCCGCTCTTCACCATTTTAGCAAGGTCCGCCAAGGTCACATAGGCGCTCGATGCCGTGTTGTAGAGGCGCCGGTTCGCATATTTCTTAATCGTCGTCGGAGTATTGTTCGCCATAAAATCGCGTGTCCAGTGATACCCGGGCCCTGACGGGTCACTCAAGATAGGCGGTTTTTTTGTGCGCCGAAACCCTCTTTTTTGCACCGCCGCGAAGTCGGGCGGCGGCGAGAGGCGGCCCAACCTCCTCGCGGCCCAAGGCCGCCGGCCTATTCCGTCCTTCGCCGTTCGGCTACTGGCGCCCGCGCGCTGTCCTCGTGTAAGAGTTGCCGCCCAAGTACTTTTCAATACGACAGAGTTGAGGGAGGAGGAGACATGGCAAGGGTAGCAATCGTCACCGGCGGAACGCGCGGCATCGGCGCGGCGATCTCGAAAGCCTTGAAGGCCGCCGGCTACCACGTCGCGGCGACCTATCACGCCAACCAACAGGCGGCAGAGGCGTTCAAGGCGGAGACCGGCGTCCACGTCTACAAGTGGGACGTCAGCGTCTTTGACGAATGCGTCGCTGGGATCGCCAGCGTCGAGAAGGACCTCGGGCCGGTTGACATCCTCGTCAACAACGCCGGCATTACCAAGGACGGCATGTTCCACAAAATGACTCCGGAACAATGGTACGCCGTCATCAACACCAATTTGAACTCCTTGTTCAACATGACCCGCCCGGTCATCGAGGGCATGCGCGAGCGCGGATTCGGCAGGATCATCAACATCTCGTCGGTCAACGGGCAAAAAGGGCAGATGGGGCAGTCGAACTATTCTGCGGCCAAGGCGGGCGACATCGGCTTCACCAAGGCGCTCGCCCAGGAGAACGCGAACAAGGGAGTTACGGTCAACGTGATCTGCCCGGGCTACATCGCCACCGAGATGGTGAAGGCGGTCCCGAAGGAAGTGCTGGAGAAGTCGATTTTGCCGCAGATTCCGTTGCGCCGCCTCGGCGAGCCCGAAGAGATCGCGCGCTGCGTCGTGTTCCTCGCCGCAGATGAGGCCGGTTTCATGACCGGCTCGACCCTCTCGGCGAACGGCGGCCAGTACATGATCTGAAGGCCACGCGCTCCCCGGCCCAACCAGGGCCGGGCTCGCATTCCCTCGGTTGCCGCAAAGCGGACTACCGGGCCGCTCTCTGCGCGACGCGGCGGCGGGTTGCGCCGTTGAGCCAGCGGCGGGTCGCGGTGTCGACGAGCGGCGACAGCGCCTTCCGCACGCGGGCGTGATACGCGTCGAGCCACTTGATCTCCCGGTCGTCCATGAGTTTCCAATCGACGAGCCTGAGGTCGATCGGGGCCAGCGTCAGCGTTTCGAAACCTAGCATCTCGCGCTCTGCTCCGGGAAGGGCGCGCGGCTCGACGACCATCAGGTTCTCCGTTCTGATGCCAAATGCGCCTGGCGCGTAGTAGCCGGGCTCATTCGACAGGATCATTCCGGCCGCGAGGGGCGTTACGCCCGTCTTGGCGATGCGCTGCGGACCCTCGTGGACGGACAGGTACGACCCCACGCCGTGTCCGACGCCGTGGTCGAAATCGGCCCCGATATCCCAAAGCGGCTTACGCGCCAGGGCGTCGATCTGCGCCCCACTCGCGCCGCGCGGAAAAACGGCTTCGGCAATCGCGATGTGGCCCTTCAGAACCCGAGTAAAACGATCCCGCATCAACGCGGTCGAACGTCCAACTGATATCGTCCGCGTGACGTCGGTCGTCCCGTCCTCGTATTGGCCACCGCTGTCGACGAGGAAAATTCCGCGTTCGATTGTCCGGTTGCTCGCCACGCTGACCCGATAGTGGGGCAACGCCGAGTTCGGCCCAGCCGCGGCAATGGTCGGAAAGGAAATGTCTTTCAGCGCCCCCGTCTGCCGCCGAAAGGACTTCGAGCGCCTCGACGGCGTCGATCTCGGTCAGCCGGCCGCGCGGCGCCTCGGCGTCGAACCAGGCAAGGAAGCGCGCCAGCGCCGCGCCGTCGCGCTCGTGCGCAGCCCTGGCCCCGACGAGTTCCGCCTTGTTCTTGGCGGCTTTCATCAAACTGATCGGATCGGCTCCGACGTCTGCCTTGCCGCCGGCCCGCTCGAGCGTCTGGGTCAGCAGCGCCGGCGCGGTCGCAGCGTCGAACGCGACATGCGCGCCCTCACCGCCAAGACGCTCGACGAGCGCGATGAGCGTATCGGGATCGGCCAGTTCGACATGGTCGCCAAGCTTGTCGCGGACCGACGGCGACACCTTTTGCGAATTGATCAGCAAGACCGGTCGCCCGTCGCGGGGAACATAGGCGTAACCCAGGGGCAGGGGCGTATGCGAGACGTCCGCGCCGCGAATATTGAACAGCCACGCCAGATTGCTCGGATCGCTGACCAGAAGGCCGTCGGCGCGCTTCAGAGCCTCTTTCACCCGCGCCACCTTGCCAACCGACGGCTCGCCGGCGAAGCGGGTCTTATGCGCCGTAACCAGGCCCATTGGGGCGTTCGGGCGGTCGCGCCATATCGCGTCGACGGGATTGCTGGACGTCGCAACGAGCTCGGCGCCGACTGCCGCGCACGCCTCCGAGAGCCGCCGGACCGAGTTGGGGGTATGCAGACGGGGATCGTACCCGAACCTGTCGCCCGCCCGCAGCCCGCGGGTGAGCCAATCCGTCGGCGGCTCGCTCACCACATGCAGGATTGCGAACACCCCCCCGTCCACCTGAGCCTTCGCCTGCTCTGTGTACCGCCCATCCACGAACAGCGCGGCTTTGTCCTTGAGGACGATCGCCACGCCAGCCGATCCCGCGAATCCAGTCAGCCACATCAGCCGCTCGGCGTTGGCGGGAACGTACTCGTTCTGGTGTTCGTCGGCGCGGGGGACGATAAACCCGGAGAGACCCTGGGCCTCCAGGAGGCGGCGGAGTTCCGCAACCCTGGCGGCCCCGTTGGCCGGCCCGCCGACATCCGCAAACGACTGAAACCTGCTTTCGAACACCTGATGATCTCCCGATTTCGCGACGCGCGACGGTCGCTGTCTCAAGCGGCGTCCTGCGCCGTCTCGACCCGACCGATGAACGGCAATTCGCGATAGTAATGCGCGACATCCATGCCGTAGCCGACCACGAACACATCCGGGCAAACAAAGCCGACGAAGTCGGCTGTGACTGTAACGGCGCGCTTGCCGGGCTTTTCCAGCATTGTACTGATAAGCACGCGCCGCGCGCCGCGCGCGACGAGCAGATCCTTGGCGAAGGCCAGCGTGCGGCCGGATTCGAGAATGTCGTCGATCAGCAGGACGTCGCGGTCGCGAACCGGCGAATTGATGTCGCGCAGGATCCTGACATTTCCGCTCGACAAGGTGCCATCAAGGTAGCTGGACAAGTGGAAGAACTCGACCTGCGGTTCGAGACCTGCGCGATGCAGCGCGCGCAAGAGATCGGCCGCGAACATGAACGAGCCTTTCAGGATCGCCACCACCAGCAGATCCTTGGGCTCGGCCGCCGCGATGTCCTTGGCCATCGCCTGAGTTCGCGCGGCGATCTCCGCCTCGTCAAAAAGGACCTTGACGCTTCTGTTTCCGCTCATAAACCGTCCTCAGTCAGAAACGCTTTGTGTTCCTATTCGGGTCGATCTACCACCATAGCCGTCGGCGACTGCGTTTTCCAAGGGAGACATCTTGGTTCCCATCCGATCTCGAATCCGCTGGGCGGCGTGCGAACGGCGTTCAGCGCGGATGTCGGCCCGGTTGACCCTGCGTAACCCCTTGGTGACAGTCTTGCCCCATGGTGCTCCTCCCGAAGGTCCCGCCGCCCATGTTCCGCCACTCTCTATGACCATCGATCCGCGTCCGGCCTGGGTCCGCGAAGATGGCGTCCCCCGACCCTCCCGCGCCCCCGCATGATCGTCCCTTCGGTCGTGGCCAGACCGTCCTCGCCAACGCGGTGAACCTGTCTTGCTTCGCTTCGAAAACGTCGGTCTGCACTATGGACTGGGTGAAGAGGTCGTCAGCGATCTCAATTTCTCGATCGCACCGCAGAGCTTTCAGTTCCTGACCGGGCCCTCGGGGGCCGGCAAGACAACGCTGCTGCGCCTGATGTTGCTGTCGCTGCGACCGACGCGGGGAAACATCCATATCTTCGGACAGGACTCCGCGACGCTGACCAAGACCGAGCTGACTGCGCTCAGGCGGCGGATCGGCGTCGTCTTCCAGGATTTCCGCCTGCTCGATCATTTGACCACCTATGAAAACGTCGCCCTGCCGCTCCGCGCCCTCGGCCGGGCGGAATCAAGCTACCGCGCCGAGGTCGTCGAGCTCCTGCGTTGGGTCGGCCTCGGCGAGCGCATGAACGCCGTGCCCCCGGTGCTTTCCGGCGGCGAGAAGCAGAGGGCCGCCATCGCGCGCGCGCTGATCGTGCGCCCCGAACTCCTGCTCGCCGACGAGCCGACGGGAAACGTCGATCCCGGTCTGGCCCGCCGGCTTCTGCGGCTGTTCGTCGAATTGCATCGGCTGGGAACCGCGGTCGTGATCGCGACTCACGATCTGCAGCTGATGGACCAGTTCGGATTCGCTCGCCGCCTCGTGGTCGGCGACGGCAGGGTGACGCTCTATGAAGGCGGACCCGAATGAGCGAGCCTTCGGAGGATGACCTGCTCGCGGACGCGCCTGAGCCGGCGATTGATCGGCGCGTCCCGCTGATTCCACGCGATTCGATCGCCGCGCGCGCGCTGGTCGTCGTCGTCGCGATCATGACCTTCCTCGCCTGCATGACCGCCGGCAGCGCGCTTCTCGTCGCCCAGGCGTCGCGGGAGTGGCGGACGGACGTTCTGAGCGACGTGACGATCCAAGTGAAGCCCGGTCCCACCGACGACGTCGACGGCGTGGTCGACAGGATTGCCGCGATCGCGGCGAAGATCGCCGGCGTTCAAAGCGTCCATGCCTACACCGCCGCCGAGTCGCGAAAGCTGCTTCAGCCGTGGCTCGGCTCCGGCCTCGACCTCAGCGTTCTCCCGATCCCGCGCATCATTGTCGTCCACATGTCCGGCCAGAGCGCCGCCGAAATCGGGACGCTGCGCGAGACGCTGGCGCAAGAGGCCCCACAGGCTGATCTCGACGATCATCGCATTTGGGCTGCACGAATTGGCGTGATGGCGAGCGCTGTCGTTCTGCTTGCCGCGGCCCTGTTTGTCCTGGTGATCGTCGCCATGGCGACCGCCATCGGATTCGCCACCCGGGGCGCTGTCGCGGAAAACCGAGAGATCGTCGAAGTCCTCCATTTTGTCGGCGCCTCGGACCGGTTCGTGGCCAACCAGTTTCACGGCCACTTCCAGCGGCTTGGCCTTCAGGGCGCGGCGATCGGCGGCATATCGGCGATTGCCTTCTTTCTCATCGCCGCCACGCTGTCGCGCTGGTCCGCAGCCTCTCCGGGCGGCGCCGAAATCGCGGCGCTGTTCGGTTCCTTTTCTCTCAGCGCCTACGGATACGCCGGTCTCGCCCTGGTCGCCGCGGTTGTTACGCTGCTGACCGGTTTTCTCTCGCGGCGGATCGTCCTCCGTCACCTCAGTGCCCTGCAATGAAGATCACCGAAGCCGCGCCGGCTGCCGTCAAAGACCGTCCCGCCATGCTCGTCGTCCGCTCGATCGTCTTCAATCTGCTATTCTACCTGACGTTGGTCGCGTTGATGGTCTTGGGCCTGCCCGCAATATTCGGCGGGAGGCGCGGCGTTCTCGCCCTGGCCAACCTGTGGCGGGTCGTGTCCGTCTGGCTTCTCGAGGCCATCTGCGGCCTGAAGGTCGAGTATCGTGGGATCGAAAACATCCCCGCCGGCGCCGTGCTGATCGCGTCCAAGCATCAGTCGTTTCTGGAGACGTTCGCGCTGCTCAAGCACGCGCCCGACTTCGCGATCATCCTCAAGCGACAGCTCACCCACATCCCGCTGTTCGGCCTCTACCTGATCGTTTCCAAGCAGATCGCGATCGACCGGGCCCAAGGCCGCCAGGCGCTGCAGCAGGTCATCGACGCCTCAAGGCCGGTCTTTGCCGCCGGCCGACAGGTGTTCATCTATCCCGAGGGCACGCGCCGGCTACCCGGCGCCCGGCCCCGCTACAAGACGGGCGTCGCGGCGATCTATGGCGGAAACGACGTGCCGTGTCTGCCGGTTGCGCTCAACACCGGATTCTTCTGGCGGCGGCGCAGCTTCCTGCGCCGACCGGGCGTGGCGGTGATCGAATATCTCCCTCCCATTCCGCCGGGCCTGAAGCGCCGAGCTTTCGCCGACCGGCTGCAGCAGACGATCGAGACCGCCTGCGACCGGCTCAACGCGGAAGCGGTCGCGCGCGATCCGGCGCTGGCGGCGGTCATCAAGGATGGCGCGGCCTCCGATTCGCAAGGCAGCGGTTCCGCTTGACTATGATCCCGTTCTGTTCCAGTTTTGTTGCCGTTACGGAACGGAGCGACTGCCATGCTGCCCCATGGACGCGGCGTTGAAGGAAACGGCCTCGGCGGAGGGGCGCGGTCTGCCGCGGCTGGCGGCGACGGTGAGCGCTACAGGCGCGCCATAGCGGCTCTGTCGCAGACGCCGCTCGCCGGGCGCTTTGTCTGCTGGCGGGGCCTCACAGGCAAGAGCTACGTCTTTTCCGTCTATGCCGCCGCCGACTGCCCGGCGTTCTGCGATGCGGTGGTCGTGGCCGTCGCGCGCGATAAGCATGGCGACCCGTGTCGGCTCGCGGCCTTCGACACCGGCGCATTTCCCGAGCCGATCATGGCGCGGGTCCGGGACGAACTTGGCGCTTATGCAGGCGGACTTGAGCTGCATGTCCATCTGCTGGCCCGCACGGCATCCCATCGGCGCGACGCGCTCACGGATCTCGAGGCCGCGTTCGATCTCATCCTCGAACCCGAAGCCCCGCGTCCGCCGGCTTCCGTCAGCGCCTGGCAGTGCGCAGCGGCGGCGGAGCCTAGCCGGCTAGCTGGAAGCTGACCGCGCAGGGCGGCTCCGGCGACCTCTCGAACTCCGCAGCGGCGCGCCTACCGCTCCGGCGCTTGGCTGTCCGGTCCGCGCCGACCGAAATCCGGGGCCGCGGTCTCCTGACCCTGCGCGACGATGCCGAGCCGGATCGCCCGCGTCCGGGTGAAGAGCGCGAACAGCCCGTCGCCGTCGCCCCGCCGGATCATCCTCTGAAGCGCCGTCAGATCCTCGCTAAACCGGCCCAGCATTTCCAGCACGGCCTCCTTGTTGTGCAAAAACACGTCGCGCCACATCGTCGGATCGGAGGCGGCGATGCGGGTGAAGTCGCGAAACCCGCCGGCCGAAAATTTCATCACCTCGGACTGCGTCACGTCCTCGAGGTCCGCGGCCGTCCCGACGATGTTATAGGCGATGAGATGGGGCACATGGCTGGTGATGGCCAGCACCAGGTCGTGATGCCCGGCCTCCATGCACTCGACGTTGGCCCCGATCGCCTCCCACAGCGCCCGCACCTTGGCGACGGCGGCCGGGTCGGCGCCTTCGGGCGGCGTGAGAATGCACCAGCGGTTGACGAACAGGGTTGCGAATCCCGCGTCCGGGCCGGACTGCTCCGTACCCGCCACCGGGTGGGCCGGCACCAGTCGCGCGTGAGGCGGCAGGATCGGCTCGAGCTCGGCGATCACCGCGCTTTTGACCGAGCCGACGTCGGACACGATTGCGCCGCGCTTCAGGACCGGCGCGATCGCCCGGCCGATGGCGGCGTTGGCGCCGAGCGGGACGCACAGAACAACGCAATCGGCGTTTCGCGCGGCCTCGGCGACGCCGGTGGTGAACCCCTGGCCAAGCTTGAGCGCCTCGGCCCGGGCCAAAGCCTCACGCGAGACGTCGGCGATGACGATCCTTCTCGCCGCGTTCTGCCTGGCGACCGCGCGGGCGAGCGACGACCCGATCAACCCGATCCCAATGATCGCCAACTCGTCGAAAACAGGCTCGTCGAGCGGCGGCTGAAGCCGTTCAGCCACGATCTGCCCTCACGAACGCGGTCAGCGCCGCGACGACGCCCCGGTTTGCCTCCTCGCCGCCGACCGTCAGTCGAAGGCAGTCAGGCAACCCGTAGGCCCCGACCGCGCGCAGAATGAACCCGCGCGCGCTGAGGAAAGCGTCCGCCTCTGCGGCGCCGCCGACGCCATTCCGACCAAACCCGAGCAGCACGAAGTTCGCGACGCTCGGCGTGACTTCGATTCCGAGCCGGGCGATGGATTCGGTGAGCCATGGCAGCCATTGCGCGTTGTGCGCGATCGCGGCTTCGATATGCGCGGTATCCCCGAGGCTTGCGACTCCGGCGGCAAGCGCGGGCCCATTAAGATTGAACGGCGGTCGCACCCGATGGATTGCGTCGGCGACATGCGCCGGCCCGTACGACCAGCCGATCCGCAGGCTGGCGAGCCCGTGGATCTTGGAGAAGGTCCGGGTCATGACGACATTGTCTGAGGACGCGGCGAGCTCGATGCCGGCCGCGTAGTCATTGCGCGTCACATATTCGGCGTAGGCGGCGTCGAGCACCATGAGGCAGTCGCCCGGAAGCCCGGCATGCAACCGCTTGATCTCCGAGAAAGGCAGATAGGTCCCGGTCGGGTTGTTTGGGTTGGCGAGATAGACGATCCGGGTTCGTCGGCTCACCCTTGCCAGCAGCGCATCGACGTCCGCCGTCCGGTTGGTCTCCGGGGCGACGACCGCCACCCCGCCGGCGGCGCGGATGGCGATCGGATATTCGAGAAACCCGTGCTCAGTGTAGAGACCCTCGTCGCCCGGCCGAAGGAAGACATGCGCGAGCAGAGCCAGAATTTCATCGGACCCGTTGCCGCAGAGGATCCTTTCCGGATCGAGTCCGAACCGGCGCGCAATCGCTTCCCGCAGAAGCCGCCATGACCCGTCCGGATAAATCGCCAGATCGCGGGCCGCGGCCTGAAACGCCTCGATCGCCTTCGGCGACGGTCCCAGCGGCAACTCGTTCGACGACAGCTTGTGGACCTTCGTCAGTCCCGCCACCCCACTCCTGCCGGGCACGTAGGCGTCGATCGCCAGGATCTCTGGGCGGGCCGACGGTCGGTTGAGGGCGATGGTGGACATGATGTCTCGATAGCCTCAAGCGGCGCCTGGGCGCAACGCCGAGGCGTCGAATCGCGCCGCGTGCGCCCCGATCTCGACGCTGCGCACGTCCGCCGCCCCGGCCCCCTTGAGCGCCGCGGAGGTTTGGTGTGGCGCCAGCGCGCCTGGCCGGCCGATCAGCAGGCTGAGCCCCATCGAGTTTGCCGCCGAGGCGACGAGCTCGGCGCCGATCGCGCTCAGCGCCGGAGGATAGTCCGGCCGCCAGCGATCGAGGCTGATCGCTTCGAGCACAACGTCGCGCGCGCCTCCGTCGGCGAGCGGCCGGGAGATGACGAACACAGGCATGCCGGCTGGATGGTCGCTGCGCTCCACAAACGGCAGCCGCGCGATGACCTTGGGCGCCTCGCTGTCCGCGAGCCGCGTCCACCACGCCTCCGCCCGCGGTCCGCCATCGAGCGGGAACATGCCGAGATCGCCGCTCGACTGGGCGACGGCCTCGATCACGTCAACCGCGCTCAGGTGAGGGACGCAGGGAACGGTGAAGCCGAAATGGAATCGGGCGGAGTCGCGCATGGCGGCGTCGCCGCGGGAAACGTCGGCATGCACGCGGTAAGGCGCCTGCACATAGGTGAAGGTCGATATGATGATCCGCCAGATGCCCTCGACCGTGTCCAGCGGCAAAAGGCCGCGGTGACGCTCGGCGATCGCGCGCATCATCGCGGCTTCCCGGGCCGGACGGAAGGCCGACCCGCCGCCCTGGCGCGCCTTGATCTCGATCAGCCGGTCAATGATCCGCCCGCGTTCCATCAGCAGTTCGTGCATGGCCGCATCGATGCGGTCGATCTCGCCGCGCAACTCGGTGAGCGTTGGCTTCAGCGATCCCTTGTCCGTCATCGCCTCCTCCACGGCTCCGCTCCGCCCGGCGATCGGCTCGCGCCGTCAGGTGTTCATCGATTCGAAGAAACCCGCGTTGCTCTTCGTCTCGCGCAACTTGCCAAGCAGGAACTCGATAGCGTCGACCGTACCCATCGGATTGAGAATGCGCCTAAGCACGTACATCTTCTTGAGGATGTCCGGTGGCACCAGAAGCTCCTCCTTGCGCGTGCCCGAGCGGGTGATGTCCATCGATGGGAAGGTGCGCTTGTCGGCGACTTTGCGATCGAGAATGATTTCCGAGTTGCCGGTGCCCTTGAACTCTTCGAAGATGACCTCGTCCATGCGCGATCCGGTGTCGATCAGCGCAGTGGCGATGATGGTCAGCGAGCCGCCTTCCTCGATGTTGCGCGCCGCGCCGAAAAACCGCTTCGGCCGCTGCAGGGCGTTGGCGTCGACGCCGCCGGTCAGCACCTTGCCCGATGACGGCACGACGGTGTTGTAGGCGCGGCCGAGGCGGGTGATCGAATCGAGCAGGATCAGCACGTCGCGGCCGTGCTCGACCAGCCGCTTGGCCTTCTCGATCACCATCTCGGCCACCTGGACGTGGCGGACGGCCGGTTCATCGAAGGTCGAGGAGACGACCTCGCCCTTCACCGAGCGTTGCATGTCGGTCACCTCCTCCGGGCGCTCGTCGATCAGCAGCACGATCAGGTAGCACTCGGGGTGGTTGGCGGTGATCGATTGGGCGATGTTCTGCAAGAGGACCGTCTTGCCGGTGCGGGGCGGGGCGACGATCAGCGCGCGCTGACCCTTTCCGATCGGCGATACGATGTCGATGACCCGAGACGACATGTCCTTGCGGGTCGGGTCTTCCACCTCGAGTTTCAGCCGCTCGTTCGGATAGAGCGGCGTGAGATTGTCGAAGTGGACCTTGTGCCGCGTCTTTTCAGGATCCTCGAAATTGATCGCCTTGCACTCTTTGAGGGCGAAATAGCGCTCGCCCTCTTTCGGACTGCGAATCACGCCTTCGACCGTGTCGCCGGTCCGCAGGCCGAGGCGCCGGATCTGGGACGGCGAAACGTAGATGTCGTCCGGACCCGGGAGATAGTTGGCGTCGGCCGAGCGCAGGAAGGCGAAACCGTCCTGCAGGATTTCAACGACGCCTTCGCCGATGATCTGGACGTCGACGCTCGCCAACTGCTTGAGAATGGCGAACATCAGTTCCTGCTTGCGCATCGTCGAAGCGTTTTCGACGTCGTTCTCCTCGGCGAACGCCAGGAGTTCGGTGGGGGACTTCTGTTTCAAGTCCTTGAGTTTGATTTCCCGCATCGGCGGACCTTTGGCTCGGGCGGACGGGCCGAAAAAGCCTTCCGTCACGAATGAGTGGAGAGTGGAGAGCGCTCACCGGATTTCCGCGGGCAGGAGGACCGCTGCGGCCGGCCGGACCGTTCGGTCCGAGTCCGTGAGTGAGACGCGTGGATGGAGTGCAGCGGTCCTATAATCGGCTTGCGCGGAATTATCAACGGCCAATTGAGGATCGCGAGTGCGCCCGGCTTTGGCGGTTCAGAAGGGCTTCAACACGACCAGCAGCACGATCAGGATCATCAGCACGGTCGGGACCTCGTTCAGGATGCGGAAAAAGATCGCCGGGCGCGTATTTTCGTCCCTGGCGAAGACTTTGACCGCACGAGCGAAATAGCCGTGCACCGCCGCAAGTCCGACGGCGAGGACGAACTTGATCTGGAGCCACGGGTCTTGCCAGTAGCTGGTGACGTAGACGAGCAGCGGCCCGGTGATGAAAACCACGATCATCGCCGGATTGATGATCGCCTTGAGCAGCCTTCGCTCCATGACCTTGAAGGTCTCGGACATCGCCGAGCCTTTGGGGGCGTCGACGTGATAGACGAACAGCCTCGGCAGATAGAGCATCCCGGCCATCCAGGCGATCACCGCGATGATGTGGACGGCCTTCAGCCAGAGGTACATGAGCGGATCCATGGCTGCGTGACGCGGCCGTCGAGCGGACTTCCGCCCATACGGGGGGTCCAGGCGTCGCGCAAGGCCCGGAGCCAGAAAGACAGGGAATAGGAATTTTTGAATCTGATTCCTTTCTTTAAGGGGTCGCTAACGGATATTCCAAGTTAGTCCCCGATGGGACGTGATGGATCTCGTCCGGCGCATAGCGGGAGCTTCTCACGGTTCGAAATTGGGTTAACGGAACGTTAACGATTTCTAATTGATCTGACCGCGGCTAAGAAGCGGCCGAGTTTTATCCCCAGAATTCACTGCGACTTGTCGTCGCGGCTACCGTTACGTCCCCGCTCTCGCGCCTGTGCAGCGCGGACCGGGAGCTTCCCCTGCCGGGACAGCGATAGGGCGTGGGGACCGCCGCCCTCCCGCCCTGTCCACACTGTTGTTCACCGACTATAAGCCTCAAGGGATCTGCCGGGGACGACCGTGGGCCGCAGTTATTTTCATCTCCATCTGGTTTCGGATTCGACCGGCGAGACGCTGATCGCGGCATCGCGCGCGGCGTCGGCCCAGTATCAGGGCGTCGCGTCGATCGAGCACGTCTATCCGTTGGTGCGGACGTCCGAGCAACTCGAGCGGGTGATCGCCGAGATCGAGAACGCCCCCGGCATCGTCCTTTTCACCCTGGTCGATTTCGAACCTTTCGCGGCGGCTGGAGGACAGCTGCGAGGCCGCCGGCTCGCCCTGCCTCAGCGTGCTGGGCCCGATCCTCAATTTGTTCAAGTCCTATCTCGGGCAGAATTCGACGCCGCGCGCCGGCGCTCAGCACATGCTCAACGCCGACTACTTCAAGCGAATCGACGCCTTGAACTTTACCATGATGAGCGACGACGGCCAGCTGCCCGAGAACCTCGAGCACGCCGACATCGTGCTGGTCGGCGTCAGCCGCACGTCGAAGACGCCGACCAGCATTTACCTCGCCAATCGCGGCTATAAGACCGCCAACATTCCGCTCGTGCCCCAAGTTCCTCTTCCGCGGGGGCTGGTCCATGTTCGGCGCCCGCTGATTGTCGGACTGGTCGCCTCGGCCGATCGCATCATCCAGATCCGGCAGAACCGGCTGCTCAGCCTCAACGCCGACTCGGGACCGAATATGTCGACCGCGTCGCGGTCGCGGAGGAGATCGCCGCGTCGCGCCGCCTGTTCGCCGAGCAAGGCTGGCCGGTGATCGACGTCACCCGGCGCTCGATCGAGGAGACGGCCGCAGCGATCCTCGATCTCTACCGAGCCCACCGGCTCAAGTTCATTGCCGAGGGCTGAGGGGATGAGCGAAGGGAATGTCGTCCCGCCCTTTCGCGCGTGGTCGGGAGACGCGCCGCTCGCTCTCGCCTCGAAAAGCCCAAGCCGGCGCGCCCTCCTGGCGGCCTGCGGCCTCGAGGCGGAAACGCTGGCCGTGGATCTCGACGAGCGCGATGAGGAAGACCGCTATTTCGCCGCCGGCGGCGCCCCCGAGGGGCTCGCTCGGCGGCTTGCTTGCGCGAAGGCCTTCGCAGCGAGCGCTATCAGGCGCGACGCCTATTGTCTGGCTGCAGACCAGACGCTGACCGTGGGAACCCGCCTCCTGCACAAGGCCCGCGATCGGGTCGAGGCGGCGCAATCCCTGGCGGCGCTCGCAGGCCGGACCCACCGGCTGACATCCGCCTTCTGCGTCGCGCGGGCCGGACGCACGCTCGTGGTCGACGAGGATTCGGCCGAACTCGCCATGCGCTCTCTCGATGCGCCGGCGATTGCGCGCTATCTCGACGCCGCCGGCCCCACGGTGTTAGCGAGCGTCGGCGTCTATCAGCTCGAAGGACTTGGCGTGCACCTCTTCGAACGCGTCCGCGGCGATCATTTCACTATTCTCGGGCTGCCGCTGCTCAAGCTTCTGGCTTGGCTCAGGGCGGAAGGACTCGTCTCGCTATGACGACGTCGAGCGCCCCCACACGCCGGGCCGGAGTGGCCGGCTGGCCGATCGAGCACTCGCGCTCGCCGATGATCCATCAATTCTGGTTCGATCTGTGCGGGATCGAGGCCGGTTACGAGCGCTTTCCGGTACCCCCGGGCGCCTTTGCCGAATTCGCGGCCCGAATCGGGAAGGATGGTCTGGTCGGCTCGAACGTCACGGTGCCGCACAAGGTCACGGCATTCGCCGCCTGCGACCGGCGGACTCCGGTGGCCCAGGCGCTCGGCGCGGTCAACACGCTTTGGCGCGAGGACGGGCTCCTGTGGGGCGACAACACCGATGTCGCCGGCTTTCTGGGGAACCTGGACGAAGCGGCGCCGGGCTGGGACGACCGCCGACGCCTGGCGCTGGTCGTCGGCGCCGGCGGAGCGGCGCGGGCGATCGTCTATGCGCTCGTCGAGCGTGATTTCGAGCATATCCTCATCGTCAATCGGACGCTGAGCCACGCCCGGAATCTGGCGGCGGCCTATGGCGACCGGGTCCTCGCCGCGCCCTGGGATTGGCTCGACGCCGCCATGACGAGCGTCGACCTGCTCGTCAACACGAGCGTCCTCGGCATGGAAGGCCGCGCGCTCCTCAGCCTCGACCTCGGCGACCTGCCGGATCACGCGGTCGTGGCGGATATCGTCTACGTGCCGCTTCGCACGCATCTCATCGAGGCGGCGCGCGCGCGGGGGTTGCGCACGGCGGAGGGGCTTGGGATGCTCCTGCACCAGGCCGCGCCGTCTTTCGAACGCTGGTTCGGGCGGCGTCCGGACGTGACGCCGGAACTGCGCGCCCTTGTCGAGGAGGATGTGATGGCGGCGCACAAGGGGCATAAGGCGAAGCGATGATCGTGGCGGGTCTGACCGGTTCGATCGCCATGGGCAAGTCGACCGTTGCGGCGATGTTCGCCCAGTTCGGGACGCCGGTATTCGACGCCGACGCCGCCGTACGCGCTTTCTACGCCGGGGACGGCGCCAGACGCGTCGAGGCCGCCTTTCCCGGCGTACTCGTTGACGGCCAGGTCGATCGCGAGCGTTTATCGCGGCATGTCCTGAACGACGCTCCAGCGCTCGCGCGCCTCGAGGGGCTCGTGCATCCGGCGGTCGCCGCGATGCGGGCCGATTTCCTGGCGCACGCGAAGAGCGAGGGTCGCCGGATCGCGCTCGTCGACGTGCCCCTGTTGCTCGAGACCGGTGGGGATGCGGAGGTTGATTGCGTCGTCGTGGTGAGCGCGCCGGCCGCCGCCCAGCGTGCCCGCGCGCTCGCGCGCGAGGGGATGACCGAGGACAAGCTCGAGGCGATCCTGGCCCGACAGATGAGCGACAAGGAAAAGCGCCGGCGCGCGCATTTTGTCATCGACACCGGCGGAAGCCTCGTGCGGACGCGGGCGCAGGTCGCCCAGTTCCTGCGCGCCGCGGCGGGACTGGAAGGACGCAAGGCGAATCATGCGTGAAATCGTGCTCGATACCGAAACCACCGGTCTCAGCCCTGCCGACGGCCACAGGGTGCTCGAGATCGGCGCGGTCGAAATCGTCCACCAGGCGCCGACGGGACGCATCTTCCACCAGCTCATCAATCCGGAGCGCGACGTTCCCGACGACGCCGTGCGGGTTCACGGCCACACCGCGGAACTCTTGAAGGACAAGCCGGCATTCACCGCGGTCGTCGAGGACTTCCTGGCCTTCGTCGGGGACGCGCGGCTCGTCATCCACAACGCTGAATTCGACATGCGCTTTCTCAACGCCGAGCTCGCCCGGCTCGGACGAGAGACGATCGGCATGGACCGCGTGGTCGACACGCTGGCGCTCGCGCGCACGAGACACCCGGGGCAGCCAAACAGCCTGGACGCCCTGTGCGACCGCTATCGGATCGACCGCTCGAAGCGCGTCAGGCACGGAGCGCTGCTCGATGCGGAGATTTTGGTCGAAATCTATAGCGAGCTGACCGGCGGACGTCAGCGGTCGCTGGCGTTCGACGAGCGCAGGCAATTCGGCGGGCTGGCGGTCGAGCTGACGCCGCGACCGTTCCTTTCCCGACCGCCGCGCTGCGCGCGCCTCCGCCCGGAGGAGGCCGAAGCGCATGCGAGCCACATCGCGACCTTGGGAGAGGCTGCGCTCTGGCGGCTCTACACCGCCGCGACAGACGTGCGCATGGCGACCTGAAGTCAGGCCGGGCGGACCTGCTGCTGGCCGCCGGCCGCCGCCAGGCGCTGCAGATAGAGCGCGTGGAAGTCGATCGGGTCGATGTACAGCGGTGGAAACGAGCCGCCGCGAACCGCGTCCGCAATGATCTGGCGGGCAAACGGGAACAACAGCCGCGGTCCCTCGATCATCACCACCGGTTGAACCTGATCGGCCGGGAAATTCTCGATGCGGAACACGCCGGCGTAATTCAGCTCGAACTTGAACAAAGTATGGGCGCCCTTGCCGGCCCCGCCTTCGAGCATCAGGCTGACCTCGTAGTCGGTCGGGGCGAGCTGTTTCGCATTGACGTTGATCTGCACGGAGAGATTGGGCGACCCATCCTGCGGTCCGAGCGCCCCAGGCGCGTTTGGATTCTCGAAGGACAGGTCCTTCGTGTATTGCGCCAGCACCGTGAACCGTGGGGTCGTCTGCGGGGCTTCGCCGCCGTTGCCGCTTTGATCGGACATGTCCAACGCTCCTTCATCCGCCGCCCGAGCGTGCCAAGGCCGCGTGTCGAGCCATCTGAATTGTTGCGCGCGTCGCCTAGCATGACGGTTCTGGGCAAACAAGAAGCCCGCGCGGGCGGCGGATCGGTATGGACGCCGCCGCATTCGACGCTGGCCCCGCAGCACGCGCCTTCGGGGCGCACGGAAAGCGTCACCGTGATCCGGCCGTCCGCGTGCCCCGCGCCGCCGACTAGGCGCTGCGCCCAAGCCGTCACGGTTCAGCTTGCCTTCCGCGGCAGCGTCAGCGGCACGTGCAGTTCCACTCGGTCGTGCGTCACCTTGGGTGTGATCCGTCCACGCTCGCCCCGTTCGAGGCTGACCAAGCCGTAGCCTTCCATGGTCCTCAGCGTGCGGGAGAGGTTGGACTTGGCCTTGCCGGTGATCCGAGCCAGCTCGTCGAGCGAGCCGGGCGCCTTCTCGGCGATGACGCGCAACAGCTCGCGATTGCCGGCCGACAGCACCTTGGCGAACGACTTCGTGGACGTAAACCAGACCTTCGGCTCGTCGGCCGCTACGCGCCGGTCGCCGCGAGCCACAGTCATGGTGCGGGCCTTCATCTCCTCGTAGTTGGCAATGCCGACCCTCAAAGTGGTCATGGGATCACTCCTTTTTCGCGCAGCACCGAGTCCACCGTTTCCCAGAAGTCGGCCAGCAGGGTCGCTGCGTCCGGGTACTCGTACGGCCGGATGCTCCGCAGGCGGTGACGATGGTCCTGCGGAGTGCCGCGCTTCTGCCGCCCGACTGGATGGGCGTTGTCGAACCCGACCAGTCGCTCGCCCTCCGGGCCATGCTGCGTGAGCGAGTAGTCGATGCCATGCGGCTTATCCCGCGACGCCGGCCCCCGCGTCACGACGAACCGGACCCAGTGGCCGCCCTCCGGGTCCACCACGAGAACCTGCCCGTCGAGGTCGAGAAGCACATCGAGGGTCGGATCGCGCGGCTCCATCACAGCACCAAGTTATCATACTGAAGCAACGCAGACAAGAGGGGGCGCTCGGCGGAATTACCATGTCACTTGCTTCAATTCCTAGTTTGCTCAAATCCTCGCGCCTCGTTCTTCGTCCGCCGTTGTTGACGGCCGCGAGGCGGTCCGAACCCGACCGGGAGTCCGGGTCGGAATGGAGTAGGCCGGGGACGAGAAAAAGCGTCCCGGTCACCACGGGCGCGGGCTCGGAATGGCGGACCGTCGGAAATGGGGATTGAAATGAAAGTCAGGGCAATTGAAGGGTAATTGATTAACGTCGAGCAGCGCACCTTTGACGGCGCGCCGAGCGACGCCGGCCGGCCGACGACGCGAGCCCTCGAACGTGATAGGCTTCCAGGCGGAAGGGAGAGCCGGAGCCATGACGCCCGCCGCCGCAAAGGTCACCACGGCAGCCGAGGGCCTGCCGCGCCGCCGCTTTACCGTCGCCGAGGTCGAGGCGATGGTCGCCGCCGGGGTGATGGAGGAGGACGAGCGCGTCGAACTGATCGGGGGGGAACTGGTTCCGATGTCGCCGAAGGGAAACCGCCACGAAGTCGTCAAAGTCGCCCTGCTGCGCCGCTGGTATCGGATCGCGCCGGACGATCTCGACCTCGCGCCGGAAACAACCTTCCGTCTCAGCGAGGATACCTATCTCGAGCCCGACGTCGTCATCTATCCCCGCGCGGTCGGCCTCGCGGGGCTGACGAGCGCCAACGCGCAGCTGGTGGTGGAAATTGCGGATTCGTCCTTGCGCTACGACATGGGTCGAAAGGCGGCCCTATATGCGAGCTTCGGCATCCGTGAACTCTGGGTCGTCGATGCGGTCCGGCTGACGGCGAGCATCTTTCGCGCACCTTCCGCCGGGGGCTACAGCGAAGCGCGCAACGTTTCGGCGGGGGACCGGATCGTCCCGCTTTTCGCGCCGGACGCGTTCGCGCTACGGCTCGACGAACTCGAACTCGCATGAGCGATCACCAGAATTAACACGATTGCTTCAATTCCCAGTTTGCTCAAATCCTCGCGCCTGCTCCTTGGCCCCGCTGTTGAGGGCCGCGATGCGGTCCGAACCCGGCCGGGCGTCCGGGTCGGAATGGAGGAAGTCGGGGACGAGATAAGGCATACGGGTCACCGCGGGCGCGGGCACGGAATGGCGCACGCGCGGAAATGGGGATTGAAATAAACGTCAGGGTAATTGCGGTAATTGCGCGGCAAAGGGCTCTCCTCGCCACCTTCCGACAGGATGCTCTTCAGTTTCTTTAAATCCGCGGCGGTGATTGGGTTATGGCTTTTATGGCTTGGTCCGGCTACAATCTGGAAAGGAGAGCAAATTAAATCCTTAATCTATGCGAGCAAACATGTCGCGGATCGAAACAAAGTCGTATTGCGTTAAATGCGGGGGCTTCACGCAGCACGTTATTGTCGGGTCCGCTAGCGAAGAAGGCAATATTAAAGATCCATTTGAAGCGTGGTCTGAAAAGCATGAAATGGTGCAATGCTGCGGGTGTCATAGCGTGAGCATGCGTCATACTTTTGAGAGTCCATCGGACGAAGATCCAACCATAACTTACACTCATAAAGAACAACTAAAGAACCATGTGCCTGCGCCGTATTGGACATTGGGTTTTGAACCTGATTTTGATGTACCTTCGAGGGTCTGCGATCTGGTAGCTGAATCGTACATAGCCCACCACTATGGTTTATACAGAGTTGCTGGAATGGGTATCCGAGCTGCACTTGAAAGTGTGATGCTTGACAAAGTTGGGGACAAAGAAAACTTCAGAATGTACATTGAGGCTTTTCGAGAGTGCGGATACTTATCTTTACGAGACGACGGTATGATCAACACGGTCATAGAAGCTGGACACGCAGCGAGTTATCGAGGTTGGAACCCAACCTCTGAGAATATATTGACTGCTTTAGGGATATTAGACGCACTTATTGTGAAAATCTATCACCATGAGCCGCGCGCCGCAAGACTTGAGAGAGAAGTGCCTCCGCGACAACCGAAAGCTCAAAAGCGCAAATCTGATGGCTAGAATTTGTCGGGTAGCCCCACAATTTGATGAAGCGGCATGGCCGTGCCCGGTAATGAACGATGAAGTCACGGTGCCGGTGGGCCGGGAGACGCGGGCACGGAATGACAGAATGACGGATCCTCGGAAATGGGATTGAAATAAGTATCACGGTAAGTCGGTAATTTATTTCGTCCTAACAACCTTCACAGGCAAGCTCATGTAGACATTCGTAACGGACGAGTAGTAGGTGGCAAGCGGATGCGTGTCGCAAAAATCTCTAATTTGGAGTCTGATCGACTCCAGAGGTAATGTTTCCCATAAGCGAGTTACCCCGGTAGTTACTTCATAACCTAAGTCTAGGCCACTCATGAATCCTTGTGCCCAAGAAAAAAATAGGTTTTCCGTTTGAGTTGGATTCGATTTATACAATACTGCGAATTCAGCGCAGGATTGCTTTCCAAGCCCATATACGCCCGCATTTGCCAAGCCCATAGCCTGAAGCATTAGAGATATACCAGCGATTAATGTTGTAATGACTCTCAACAATTGTTTCTCGCCCATTCCTAGACAGAAATGTTCTACTCGGCCTGATCCCTCTTCGGCTCGCGTTCGATTTGGCCGGCTTTGCAGACGCTCCACCAACTCCGTGGGCAGCTACCGCCGTAACCGCAAGCAATTTCCTGGCGACCATTTTCCGATGACGAGGGACTGTCAAGGGCGCGATAATGGTTCAGAAGATTGCACCGCCCTCCTGGGAAAGATAGGGTCCTAATTTACGAATTGTCCTTTCCGCCGTCAATGACAGTAAAAGGAGGTCTTGGAGTATAGAACACGTCGTGTTCAGCTAAATCAGCCAAAAAGTTCAACACAGCGGCTTCGTCTTCCCGTTTTCGGTCCTTGGCCAGCGACGTTGATTCTCGAAACGAGGCGGCCAATGCCGTCCGATTAGCTCCCAGCGCGACAACTGCCTTTGTCAGCGTCATAACGGCAGAAAACAATGCGAGCTCGTATTCATTCATTGGCCGTTCAATGCCCATTTGTGCACTCCTTTCAACGAATTCCTCAAGTGATCGCGCCGGACCGCGCTGTAGCCGCGATTTGACTATTTGCAGCTGCTCTAAGTGCCAACGAAGCGCTGGGCTTCATCGTACGATTACGCGATTACGGTGACAGCTGCTTCGACTCGGCGAGCTCAACCGCATGTCGAGTTGCATCAGCAGAGCCACCCTCGGCAGACCGAGCCGTCAACCTCTTGCCCAGCTTTGTTTTCCGAGCCTTCAGCCCTGTCAAGGGCGCGCTGAAAGCGCGCCGCCTCGGGCGGGCTTCGCCCCTTGACAGGGCTGAAGGCTCGGAAGAGGTCCGTGCAAGAGGCGCGACGGCGGGGAGCGTCGCGCCGCTCCCGGAGCATTCGGCCGGACGTTTCGCCGATCTCATCGAGACGGCGCCGAAGCAGGCGATCAAGCTTCGGCTCGATCCCGACGTGCTCGCGTATTTCCGTGAGCAAGGCCCTGGCTGGCAGACCCGCATCAACGCGACCTTGCGCCGCGCCGCCGGGCTCAAGAAGGCGGGTTAAGGACGGCCATCTTGCGTCCATTGCTCATGATCCGCTTTGCCGGCAGCCGGCGACAGTCGGGGCGGCGATCAGCGAAAGGGATTAGGACTTCGAGCCCGAAAATGGAAAACGTATTCCGAAGACTTCGCCCGGAAACCCGCTCGTGGCTCCCTGCCGCGATGCCCGACGGTCGGAGGGCGGCTTCCTCCCTCCTTGTGGGGGAGGATTGAGGAGGGGGGTCGCGCCGAACTTCGAAAAGTTTGGCGCCATTTCCCCCCAAATCAGAGGTCGGCGCGACCCCCCACCCTGTCCCGCCCCCACAAGGGTTCCCACAAGGGAGGCGGGGACGCCAGCCGCCGTTGGGTGGAGCCCGACCGCTAAAGGATGTGTCCATCCCGTAGTGCCGCACTCGGCAGACCGAGCCGTCAACCTCTTGCCGAGCTTTGTTTTCCGAGGCGTCCGGTCGCGCGGTCATACGGAAGCCAGCGGGTTCTTCGGCGGATCGGGGTCACCGGTTCGCCTCGATGCGCTTCAAAAGGACCGCGTCGGCGTAGCCGTCGGGCGGAAGGCCGGTTCTCTCCTGGTATTTTCGCACCGCGCCGCGAAGCGACTCGCCGACCATGCCGTCGACGTCGCCGGGATCGTAGCCCATTTGCTTGAGCCTGAGCTGGAGAGCGCGCACCTCGTCCGGTTTGAGCGCTCCGTCCGAACGGGGCCAGGACGCGACGAGACCCGTCCCGTGCGCAATGGCGTCACCGAGCAGGGCGACGGCGAGGGCGTAGGCGGTGGAGGCATTGTAGCTCTTGATCGCGTCGAAATTGCTGGTGACCAGGAAGATCGGCCCCCTGAGCCCGGCCGGAATCGAGCAGGCGTCCTGCGCCGGCGGCGGGAAACGGTTTGCCATCGGCGCGCACCACGCCGCGGGAGGCGAAGGCGGCGAAGGGCGCGGAGGTCGCCGAATCTGCGTCGGCGAGGGCGAAGCCCGGCGGCAGCGTGACCTCGAAGCCCCACGGCAGATCGCGCGTCCAGCCATTGCCCGCAAGGTAGTTCGCGGTCGAACCGATCGCGTCGGGCGCGCTGGTCCAGACGTCGCGCCGGCCGTGGCCCTCGAAATCGACGGCGAAGGCGAGAAAGCTCGACGGCATGAACTGCGTCTGCCCCATCGCGCCGGCCCAGGAACCAAGCATCGCCCGCGGCGCGATGTCGCCCGCCTCGAGGATGACGAGCGCGGACAAAAGTTCGTCGCGGAACGTGTTGCCGCGATAGCGCACGAAGGCAAGGCTGGCCAGCGAACGGACACTATCGAAGGCGCCCGGGGAGGCCCCGAAATCCGTCTCCAGGCCCCAGATCCCCATCAGGATTCCGGGGTCGACGCCGTAGGTTTGGCTCGCCTTGTCGAGCCATGGCGCGACCGCCCGCGCCTTGTCGCGGCCTCGGGCGATCCGGTCCGGCGACGCCGCCGTCGCGATATAGTCCCAGATCGGGAGGGTGAACTCGGCCTGCTGTTGCGTGGCCGCGACCACCCGCGGGTCGAAAGTCACACCGGCAAAGGCGCGGTCGAAGGTTTTGCGGGAGACGCCGAGCGTCTCCGCCATCGGCCTCAGCTTGCCGATGAAGCCGTCGAACGCCGTGTCCCGATCGGCCGGCTTTGGCCTCGAGGGCGTGTTCGCCAACGCCAGGCCGCCGGTGAGCGCGAGGATCGCGGTCGCCCAGACGAGCGCCCTGAAGCCGCCGCGGAGACGCGCGCTGCGACTCTCGCCTGCCCGCATAGTCCTCTCTCTCCGACGCCCGGCCGGGCCGACACGACACCAGTATAGCAGAAACGGCGCTTTGCGGCCCTCGAGGGCCCGTCGGTCCGATCTTGCGCTTGGCGCGTGCCAGTCCGGTTGGCGCATGACCGAGCAGCCCCGTCTGAACCGCCAAAGCTGGCGCACGATTTTTCGGGCGAATGCAACCTGACCGGGGGCCGGATTTCTCGTAAGCCCTTGAATCCGCAGGGCTTCGACCGAGAATAGGGTTAACGCACTGCGGCGGAATTGCGGCGATCGGCTTCCCGCGGCGGTCGCCGAATCAGAATCTTACGCCTATCGCCTTGAAATCGTTAACCGGGTTGATGAAACCGCCGCGCCGCCTATTCCTTGATGTCGTCCGGCCTCGGCATGGAGATGACGTTGTAGCCGGCGTCGACGAAGTGGACCTCGCCGGTCACGCCGTCCGACAGGTTTGACAGCAGATAGAGCGCCGCCCCGCCGACGTTCTCGATCGTCACCGTGCGGCGCAGGGGGGAATGGGCGCGTTGGAAATTGAACATGAAGCGGGCGTCCGCGATGCCTGCGCCCGCCAGGGTGCGGATCGGGCCGGCGGAAATCGCATTGACGCGGATGTTGTCGGGACCGAAGTCGGCCGCCAGATAGCGTACGCTCGATTCGAGCGCCGCCTTGGCCACGCCCATGACGTTGTAGTTCGGCATCACCCGGGTCGAACCGCCGAAGGTCAGCGTCAGCATGGCCCCGCCCGACGGCATGAGGACTGCGGCCCGCTTGGCCAGCTCGGTGAACGAGAAGGCCGAGATCACCATGGTGCGGACGAAGTTGTCCCGCGTGGTGTCGGCGTAGCGGCCCTTGAGCTCGTTGCGGTCGGAAAACCCGATGCAATGCACGAGGAAGTCGAGTGTCCCCCAGTCCTCGGCAATCCGCGCGAACGTCGCGTCGACAGTGGCGATGTCCTCGACGTCACATGGCGCGATCAGCGTCGATCCGAGACTCTCGGCGAGCGGCGTCACCCGCTTGCCGAGCGCCTCCCCCTGATAGGTGAAGGCGAGTTCCGCGCCCTCCGCCGCAAGGGCCTTGGCGATCCCCCAGGCGATCGAGTGGTCGTTGGCGACGCCCATGACGAGGCCGCGCTTCCCATTCATCAGGCCGGACGACATCGCTGGCTCTTCGCTTTCGAGGTGGAGGCTTTTGGCGCGGGGCGACGCTCAGGCGTCGATGTGCTTGAAGACGAGCGTCGCATTGGCGCCGCCGAAGCCGAACGAATTCGACAATACGGCGCGCAAGTTCACGTTGTCCCGCCGCTTGCGGACGATCGGCATGTCGGCAAAGGCCGGGTCCATCTCGTCGATGTGAGCGCTTTCGCAGATGAAGCCGTTGCGCATCATCAGGAGCGAATAGATCGCCTCATGCACGCCCGTCGCGCCCTGCGAATGGCCGGTCAGCGACTTTGTCGCCGAGATCGGCGGGCACTTTTCTTCCGACCCGAACACCTCGCGCAGCGCCTCGATCTCCTTGACGTCGCCGACGGGAGTCGAGGTCGCATGGGGGTTGATGTAGTCGATCGGGACCTTAACCGTGGAAAGCGCCTGGAGCATGCAGCGCACCGCGCCTTCGCCCGACGGCGCAACCATGTCGCTTCCGTCCGCGGTCGCGCCGTAGCCGACAATCTCGGCGTAAATCTTCGCGCCGCGCGACTTCGCCCGTTCGTAGTCCTCGAGCGCCAGCACGCCCGCGCCGGCCGAAATCACAAACCCGTCGCGGTTCCGGTCGTAGGCGCGCGAGGCGCGGGCGGGCGTTTCGTTATAGGCCGACGACATTGCTCCCATCGCATCGAACAGGACCGACAGCGTCCAGTCGAGCTCCTCGCAGCCGCCGGCGAACATCAGGTCCTGCTTGCCCATGAGGATCTGCTCGTAGGCCGCGCCGATGCAATGATTGGAGGTCGCGCAGGCCGAGGAGATCGAATAGCTCACGCCCTTGATCTTGAACCAGGTCGAAAGCGTCGCCGAAGCCGTCGAGCACATGGACTTGGGCACTGCAAACGGCCCCACCCGCTTCGGGCCCTTGGAGCGAGTGACGTCGGCCGCCTCGACGATCGCACGGGTCGAGGGGCCGCCCGATCCCATAATGATGCCAGTTCGCTCGTTGGAGACATCCTCGGGCTGAAGCCCGCTGTCGACAATCGCTTGGTCCATGGCGACGTGATTCCACGCGGTGCCCCCGCCGTGGAACCGCATCGCCCTGCGGTCGACCACCTCTTCGGCGATGAGAGTCGGCGCGCCATGGACCTGGGAGCGGAAGCCGAGCTCGGCCAGTTTCTCCGCCCGCGTCACGCCGGAGCGGGCGTCGTGAAGGCTGGCGGTGACCTCCTGGGTGTTATTGCCGATCGACGAGACAATGCCTATGCCGGTGACGACGACGCGTTTCATCCCAACTTCTCCATGATCGCGCGTCTCGGCGTGCTCGACCTTCAGGCGGATGCGGGGATCGCCGGGCTGAACAGACCGACCCGCATGTCCTTGACGTCGTAGATGCGCTTGCCGTCGGCCTCCAGCCAGCCGTCGGCAATGCCGAGAACAAGTTTGCCCTTGAAGACGCGCTTCATGTCGACGCCATAGACCAGTTTCCTGACGGTCGGAAGCACCTGATCGGCGAACTTCACCTCGCCGACGCCGAGCGCGCGGCCTTGCCCGGGCAGGCCAAGCCAGCCGAGAAAGAACCCGGTGAGCTGCCAAAGGGCGTCGAGACCAAGGCACCCGGGCATAACCGGGTCGCCCTTGAAATGGCAATCGAAAAACCAAAGGGTCGGCTTGATGTCGAATTCGGCCCGCACTTCGCCCTTGCCATTGGCGCCGCCGGTCTCCGAAATCCCGGAGATGCGATCGAACATCAACATCGGGGGGAGCGGCAACTGCGCATTGCCGGCGCCGAACAATTCGCCTCTGCCGCAGGCCAGGAGGTCCTCGTAGCTGAAATTGCTGCGCCGTTCTGCCATTTTGCGCCGTGTGTGCCCTTCGGGGCCCGGCGGCAAGCCGCTCGGACCCTCAACGGCGGCTTCGTAACATAACCGCTGTATGACCGAAAGCGCGGCGGGCCCACGCTGCGTTTTTGACGCACCTGATGCGCCGCGGTCACATATTCGGCCCGCCCCCGGTGAGCGTCGCGAGCCCCCGACCGTCCGCTCCGATCATTGAGGCGCGGCGTAGGCCGAGGCAATCCGCCCGTGCTCGGTGACGACGACCCAGGTCGGGCCCTCGCGCTCAACTCGCTGCACCCGCCCGGCCCCGGGCAAAAGGTCGCCCGGCCGCACCGCCAGCTCGCCGTATTGGCCGCCGACCAGCGCGATGTCGTCGCGTACGCCGAGCACGACATAACCACGCAGGTACGGCCTCGGCCGGTTGATTGAGCCGGTCGGGTCCACGGACACGTTGTCTCCGAGCTTCGACGGCTGCGGCGCCGAGGGCGGCGTCCCCGCAAGGACGGGCGTCGGAGCCGACGGCTTCTTCTCGAGCCTCTCGATCCGCGCCGAGAGTTCCGTCGTGTGCACGGTCGCGCCGTGGTCGACCCGCTCGCCGAGCTTCTCGATCTTGGCGTCCTGCTCGCGGTCGAGCTTCTCGACCCGCTGTGAGAGCTGCGCGATGGCGGCGCCCAGCTCGTGCGAGGTGTCGGCGGCGCTCTTCAGGTCGTTGACCGACCGACGCAACTCGGCAAGCTCGTCGCGGCCCTTGGCGCTTTCGATCGCCTGCAACCGGGCGCTGAGCGAGGCGACGGTCTGAGCAAGCCTTGTATTCTCCTGCGTTCGTTCGGCGAGCAGGCTGGTCCGCCGGTGATGGTCGACGCCCACGAACGCCGCGGCGCAGGTTGCGACCGCCGCCGCCGCCAGGACGCCGATCGCGGCGGCCCGACGGCGGAAGGCGCGAGCGGGCGAGCCGGCGATCTGCTCGTCGTACGCCTCCTCCCAGGGGGCGGGCGGCAGAACGAGCGGCAGCGCCGAGACGGGCTCCTCCTCAGAACCCGCGACAGCGCGCGCATTGACGCCGGGCGACCGCCGGGCGATCGCTCTTCCGCCGGGCTCGGCTGCGTCCGCCGCGTCGGCGGCGTTCGGATTTCGGTAGAAGTCCTGTTCGTCGCGCTCGCTCATCGAAGCTCGCTCATCGGGGGTCGCCCGGGCTTCACGAATGTGTGTTTCATTGTCCGACGGCTCGCTTAACGAATCGTTGACCAAAGGTCAGACCGCGGCAAGATTGCGAACCTTGGCGCGACGAAATTCGAACCTCGCCAGCCGAAGCGCTTCGCGCGGTCGACGAGATCTGTTCCATAGGTGAGGAGGCGATGAGCATGACAACATTCAAATCGGCCGCGGGCGCGATCGCGATTTTGGCGTTGAGCGCAACTTTCGCGGTAGCGCTGTCGGGCGCCGACGCGATCAAGGAGCGGCGGGCGCTGATGAAGGAGAATGGCGAGGTGACGAAGCCGATCGTCCCGATTCTGAAGGGCGAGGCCCCATTCGACCTCGCGGCGGTGCAGAAGGCCCTGAAGGCCTATATCAACGCCGCGGAAAAAATGCCCGCCCTGTTCCCGTCGGACAGCAAGACCGGCGACACCCACGCCTTGCCCGCGATCTGGGAAGACACCGCGGACTTCGACGCCCAATTCAAAAAACTCGGGGTTGACGCCGCCGCTGCGCTCGCTCAGGTCAAGGACGAGGGCAGCTTCAAGGCCGTCATGCCGAATTTTTATAAGAACTGCGGCGGCTGCCACGAGAAGTATCGCGCCAAGCTGGATTGAGAACTCGACGCCCTCGATGACGACCGAGCGAACCGCGCTCGCGGTCGGGATCGCGATCATCGTCGCGTCCCTGGCTGCCGCGGCCTGGGTGCTCACCGCGCCGCGTCCGATCGATCCCGAGACGGCGCGCGCGGTCTCTGAGCCCGGCGATCCCGCCGCGGGGCGGATCGTTTTCTTTCTCGCCGGCTGCGAACTCGTGCCACATGTCGCCCGGGCAGAGCGACCCGATGCGGCTCGGCGGGGGCCAGGAGTTGAAGACGCCGTTCGGCTCCTTCTTCCCACCCAACATTTCGTCCGATCGGACCGACGGCATCGGCGCGTGGTCGGCGGTCGATTTCGCCAACGCGCTCATGGCGGGCGTTGCGCCAGATGGACGGCACCTCTATCCCGCGTTTCCCTATCCGTCCTATGCGCGGATGTCCGTCCAGGACGTGCGCGACCTGCTCGCCTTTCTGCGCACAATCCCGCCCGTTTCGGGGCGCACGTCGTCCGACACGCTGGCGTTTCCGTTCTCGATCCGCAGGGCGGTCGGCTTGTGGAAGCTTCTGTACATGCCTGCGATCCCGCACCCGATCGCGGCCGATCGCGAAACGCTCGGTCGCTATCTCATCGAGGGGCCGGGCCATTGCGGCGAGTGCCATTCCCCCCGCAGTGCGCTCGGCGGCGTCATCGGGTCGCGCCGCCTCACGGGGGCGCCGCTGCCTGACGGAAAGGGCAAGGCCGCGAACATCACTGCGACCGGGCTTGCGGACTGGAGCGAAAGCGATATCGCCTTCGCGCTGTCGACCGGGATGACGCCGTCGGGCGATACGCTCGGCGGCCCGATGGCGGCGGTTGTTCGCAATCTCGGGCAGGTTCCCGAAACGGACGTGGCGGCGATGGCCCATTACCTCAAGACGTTCAGGCCCGGCGGCGGATCCTGACCGACCGCCTCACGCTACGGCGGTCGCGGCGTCCTTGCGGATGCGGTCGATCATCGCGCGCACGCCATTCGAGCGCTGCGGGGTGAGGTGCTGCTCAAGGCCGAGCGAGCGGAACGTGGCCATGGCGTCGGTGTCGAGAATGCGCTTGGGCGTCTGATCCGAGAAAAGCGCAAGCGTGATGGCGATCAGGCCGCGTACGAGATGCGAGTCGCTGTCGCCGCGATAATGAAGCAACGTCTCGCCCGAGGGGTTTTTGCGCAGGTCCTTGTCGAGCCAGACCTGACTGACGCAGCCGCGCACCTTGGTCTGGTCGTTGTGGGCCTCCTCGGGCAAAGGCTCGAGGTCGTGGCCAAGCTCAATCACATAGCGATAGCGGTCTTCCCATTCGTCGAGGGATGCGAAATCCTCCTGAATCGTATCGAAGTCGGTCACCGGTCCTCACAAAGCCCCAAGGGAGGAGGCCAGTATAGCGAAGCGCGGCCGCCCATGGCCAGCGGCGTCCGCCGGCGCGACTATTGCGGCGGTCGGCGCGGCGGGACGGCCCACCCCTTTGGCGCCGGATCCGGAACCCTAGGCGCTGAGACCAGATCCTTCGCCGCCTCCGCCTCGGTCGCCTGGACCAGAGGATCGGCGAGCCCGAGCGCCACGGCCGTATCGAGCGCCCTGCGCAACTCGCCGACACGCCTCCGGCAGTCCTCGGCGGCGCCCCGAACACAAGGCGCGAGCGGATCGCCGTCGGTCAGGGCGGCGACTTGGCTGGGGACGAGCGAGCCAAAGTCGAGCGGCATTGCGCTGTACACCAAACCCAGCCAGAAGATTGTCCGCGCGATAAATCCCACGACTGCCTCCGATGACGCAAGGGTAGCCGCCAGACGCCAAGGAAACGTCACCAAGCACAGCAGAATTCACCCGGCGGCGGTCGCGCTTCCTTAACTAGAAAGGTCGGCGGCCAAATTCTCTTCCCGTGGCGGGGCCCGAGGCGCGGCCCGCCTGTAACCGTCCTTCGATGACTCGAGGGTGAGGGCAATGGTCGTGGCGACCTGCCTTGGCGGGCGCAGGCGAAATCCGGCTCCGCCCTTGGCTTGACCTGCGCGTGAGGGACCCCGAGAAGACGGCGATGATGCAGGAGATCGGCACGATGACGGATCGGAAAATGACGATGCGAGCGGTCGCCGCGACCCGCCCCGGAGGGCCGGAGGTTCTTGTGGTCGAGACGCGTCGGCGCCCCGCGCCCGGGGCTAACGAAGTGCTGATCAAGGTCGAGGCGGCCGGCGTCAACCGGCCGGACGTTCTGCAGCGCATGGGGTTCTACGCGCCGCCGCCGGGCGTGAGCGACATTCTCGGCCTCGAGATCGCGGGATCGGTCGCTGAGCGCGGGCCCGGCGCCGCCCTATATCCGGAAGGCGCGCGGGTGACGGCGCTCGTCCCGGGCGGCGGCTACGCAGACTATTGCGTCGCGCACGAATTGAACGCCCTGCCTTGGCCTCTCGGGTTGACGGCGGTCGAGGCGGCCGCGATTCCCGAAACCTACTTCACCGTCTGGACGAATGTCTTCGACCGCGGCGCGCTCAAAGCCGGCGAGACCCTGCTCGTTCATGGCGGGACGTCGGGGATCGGCACGACGGCGATCCAGCTCGCCAAGGCGTTCGGGGCCAAGGTGATCGCGACGGCGGGCTCCGACGAGAAGGTCGCCGAATGCATTCGGCTCGGCGCGGATGTCGGCGTCAACTACCGCACGGACGATTTTGTCGCCCAGACCTCTGCGGCCACGGGCGGGAAAGGCGCCGACGTCGTCCTCGACATGGTCGGCGGCGACTATGTCGCGCGCAACTACGCCGCCGCTGCGATGGACGGCCGTATCGTCCAGATTGCGTTCCTGCGTGGCCCATCAGCCGAGGTCGATCTTCGGCCGCTCATGCAAAAACGGCTCGTCCACACCGGTTCGACGCTTCGTCCACGCCCGCCGGCCGAGAAGGCGATCATTGCCGAGGCCCTGCGGACTCGAGTGTGGCCGCTCATCGAGGCCGGTCGATGCAAACCCGTGATCGATTCGGTGTTCCCGCTCACGGATGTGGCCAAGGCGCATGCGCGGATGGACAGCAGCGCGCACGTCGGGAAGATTGTTTTGACGTTGTGAGGCTGTTCGTGTCTTGAAAGCCCCGAGGCTTCGACTAATCTATGGCGCGGAGCGCAGTCCAGCGGAGGCGGCGCCGAAGGGAATGCAACGCTGACGCTTACGTCTCACTCGAACGCGACCCGAAATCCTGAGGGGCCTGCGGCAAGCGCTGTGGCGCTTGATTCCTTGTCCCGGGCCATCTTGAGCAGCCTTGAGGACGCAAAAGCGGAAAACATTGTTTCCATTGACCTTGCGGGCAAAACGACGATCGCCGATCGAATGATCATCGCATCCGGACGATCGAGCACGCATGTGGGCGCGATCGCCGACCGGGTGGCCAAAGCGTGCCGCGAAGGCGGCTTCCCGACCCCGAAAATCGAGGGCGTGCCAGTCTGCGATTGGGTTCTTCTGGACGCCCGGGACACGATCGTTCACATTTTCCGTCCCGACGTCCGCCAGTTTTACAATCTCGAAAAGATCTGGGGCGCCGATAGGCCAGGTGAGGTCAGAGGGGGCTGAGGCCGCCGAAGCGAGGTCGAGCGTGCGCATCACGCTGATTTGCATCGGCCGCCTGAAGTCCGGACCGGAGCGGGAGTTGTTCGAGCGCTATTACGCGCGATTGAAGGCGATCGCGCGATCGGCGGGCGTCACGGATATCGACGTGCGTGAAATCGACGAGTCGAGGGCGCGACGGCCGGAGGATCGGCGAGAGGATGAGGCCGTCGCCCTTCAAAAGGCGCTCGGGCCCCGCGACGTCCTCGTCGCGCTGGACGAACGCGGCGAGTCGCCGAGCAGCGAGGCCTGGGCGGCCGAGATTGCTCAAGCGCGAGATTCCGGCAGCGCCGCCTATGTCGTCGTCATCGGAGGTCCGGACGGCCTGTCCGCGTCGCTGCGGATGAAGGCTCCGAGGGTGATCGGTTTCGGCGCTATGACGTGGCCGCACCAGCTTGTACGGGTCATGGCCGCCGAGCAACTCTATCGGGCGCTGTCGATTTTATCGGGTCATCCCTATCACCGCGCCTGAAGCGCCGCGATTCCGGCTAGATTTGATGATTGTGGACGCCGTATGCCGGTGAATCGAACACGAAGAGTGCGAGCGCTGCGCGTCGCCGTCGTCGGCGCCGCGATCGGCTGCGCGGCTCCCGCGTTGGCGGAGCCGGCGTCCCCGGCGCCCGAGCAGCAGAAGTTCGAAAAGCAGATCGAACTGCGCGGGGTCGAGGACACCATAAAGGCCTCGGAGACCCAGCGCCGGGACATTCAATCGGAAATCGAATCGATCCGGATGGACAAGGCGCGGCTGATGGATGCGATGATCGCGACCACGGCCCGCGTGCAGCAGGCCGAGCGCGGCGTCGCCGCCGCCGATGAGCGACTCGACAGCCTCAACGTCAAAGCCGACGCACTGAGCCGTTCGCTCGACGCCCGCCGCGGCGCGATCGTCGAGATTCTGGCCGCTGTTCAACGAATGGGCGCAAACCCGCCGCCGGCGATCCTGATACGATCGGGCGACATGGCGGAGGCGGTGCGGGCGGCGACCTTGCTCAGCGCTATGACGGCCAATTTGAAGGCGGAGACCGAACGGCTCGCCCATGATATCGCGGACCTGTCGGCGACGCGGACGACGATCGCCGAGGAGCGGCAGCGGCATTCCGACGCCGTCGCCTCGCTGACCAACGAAAAGGCCCGTCTCTCCGCGCTTGTCGACGCGCGCGCGGAGTCCCTGGCCTCGGCGGAGGCGGCGCTCGGCTCGCAGCAGAAGCGGGCCGCGGACCTTGCCAACCAGGCCACCACGCTCAAGGACCTGCTTGCCCGGATTGACGCCGAGGAGGCTCAACGCCGCGCGCAGGAGCAGGCGGCGCGAGTCGCCGACCAACGCGTTGCGCGCGATATCGAAGCGAAGGCGGAAAAGGCGCAGGGGGTTCAACTCGTCCGCCTGCGCCCGGAAGTCGCGTTTTCCGACGTCAAGGGCCGCCTGCCGCTCCCGGTCGCCGGATCGATCCTCAAAGCCTTCGGGTCTTCTGACGGCATCGGCGGGACAGAGCGTGGAATCGTGGTCGCGACCCTTGCGGGCGCGGTCGTGTCCGCGCCGGCCGACGGCTCGGTGGTCTATTCAGGGCCTTTTAGGAGTTATGGCCGACTCTTGATAATCGACGCCGGCGAAGGATATTATGTCCTCTTGGCGGGTATGGAACGCACATACGTCTCGCGCGGCGAGGCCGTTCTCTCCGGCGAGCCGGTCGGCGTGGTGGGCGACGGGTCGACGAGGATGGCGGCTGCCGCCGCAGTTGGAACTGGCCAGCCCGTTCTCTATATCGAACTGAGGAAAGACGGAACGGCGATCGATCCGGGGCCGTGGTGGGCGAAGACAGACATCGAAAAGGCGCGCGGATGAATCGGAATGCAGGTCTTTTGAGTTTGGGCGTCGTTTTCGGCGTCACGGTGACGCTGGCGGCCCCGCAAACGCTCGCCTACCTCAGCCCCGCCGCCTATGCTGCGGCAACCGACACCTACCGGCAGCTCAACCTGTTCGGCGACGTATTTGACAAAATCCGTAACGATTATGTCGAGAAGCCCGACAAGTCGAAGCTGATCGAGGCCGCGATCAACGGCATGCTCTCGTCCCTGGACCCGCACTCGAGCTACATGGACGCGAAAGCGTTCAGAGACATGCAGGTCCAGACCAAGGGCGAATTCGGAGGACTTGGCATCGAGGTGACCCAGGAGGACGGCCTGATCAAGGTCGTGACGCCGATCGACGACACGCCGGCCGCAAAGGCCGGGATCCTGTCCGGCGACGTCATCACCGCGATCGACGACACTCCGACGCAGGGCCTGACCCTGGATCAGGCGGTCGAGAAAATGCGCGGCGCGATCAATTCGCCGGTCAAGCTGAAGATCGTCCGCGGCCCCAAGAAAGAGGTCAAGGACTTTACCGTCGTCCGGGACCTCATCCGTGTGCAATCGGTCCGCTCGCATGTCGAGGATGGGGACATTGGCTACATTCGCATCACGCAGTTCACCGAGCAGACGGCAGACGGTCTGAAGGAGGCGATGGAGAAGCTGAAGACCGAGATTCCAGCCGATAAATTCAGGGGCTACATCCTCGATTTGCGCAACAATCCGGGAGGCCTGCTCGATCAGTCGATCGCCGTGGTCAATTCGTTCGTCGACCGGGGCGAAATCGTCTCGACCCGCGGACGGACGCCGGACGAGACTCAGAGGTTCGATGCCCGGCCGGGCGGCGACCTTTCGGGCGGCAAACCGCTCGTGGTGCTGATCAACGGCGGCTCCGCCTCCGCGTCCGAGATCGTCTCCGGCGCGCTGCAGGACCACAAGCGCGCGACGCTGATCGGGACGCGGTCATTCGGCAAGGGCTCGGTTCAGACGATCATGCCGCTCGGCCAGGATGGCGCGCTGCGACTGACGACCGCGCGCTACTATACGCCGTCCGGCCGATCGATCCAGGCCAAGGGTATCGAGCCTGACTACAGGGTGCTCGAGGACGTTCCTGCGGATCTCAGGGGCAAGGACGACATGAAGGGCGAAGCCTCCCTCAAGGGGCACTTGGCGAACGGCGCAGAGGATACATCGGCGTCGCAGGCCTATGTGCCGCCGGACGAGAAGGACGACAAGCAGTTGAAGGCGGCCATTGGGCTCTTGAACGGCGTGAAACCGGCTGAAACAGCCTCGGTGGACACGGACGCGGCTAAGCCAAATCCCGAGCCCGGCAAGACGGCCGGCAAAACGGACGGTTCGTCGCCGGCGGCCCCCACTGATTCCGCCAAGCCCAACTGACGGTGTCCGACATCCGCCGGAGAGCGAATTGAAAGCTATGTCGAAAGGGGTCACTTATCTCGTCGTCGGCGTTCTCGCCGGCGCGGCGCTCGCTGGAGCCTCGCACGGTGTGCTGAAGGCAGCCACCGCCCCCGGAAACAGCGGCGTCCCGCTGTTTGCCGAGGTCTTCGACAAGGTCCGTAGCAACTACGCCGAGAAGCCGGACGACGACAAGCTGGTCCGGGGCGCGATCGACGGCATGCTCGCATCGCTCGATCCGCACTCGACCTATTTCGATCCGAAGGCGCTGGAGGACTTCCAGAGCAGCATGAAAGGGGAGGAGTTCGGCGGTCTCGGGCTCGAGGTGATGATGGAGGAAGGCCTAGTCAAGGTCGTGAGCCCCATCGACGACACTCCGGCGGCTCGGGCCGGCCTCCTCTCCGGCGACCTCATCACGCGGATCGACGACACGCCCGTCAAGGGCCTGACCCTCAAGCAGGCGGTCGACAAGATGCGGGGGGCGGCGAAATCGAGCGTCCGCCTTCTCATCGAGCGGGGCGCCAACAAGGATCCCAAGGAATACACCATCGTCCGCGAGATCATTCATGTCCAGTCGGTCCGGTCGCATATCGAGAGTGGCGACATCGGCTATATCCGCATCACGCAGTTCAACCAGGAGGCCTATGAGGGACTGCGCCGGGCGTTCGACCACTTCCGCGTCGAACCCGGCGCCGCCAAGCTCAAGGGCTACATTCTCGATCTGCGTAACAATCCTGGCGGCCTGCTCAATCAGGCGGTCGAAATCACCAACGCTTTCGTCGATGGCGGGCCGATCGTGACCACGCGTGGCCGCGACCCCGACCAGCAGCAAGGCTATAGCGCCCGGCGGGAAGTCAACTTGTCCGAAGGCAAGCCGGTGGTGGTGCTGATCAACGGCGGCTCAGCGTCGGCTTCGGAAATCGTTTCCGGCGCGCTGCAGGATCTCAAGCGGGCGACGCTCGTCGGCACGCGCTCGTTCGGCAAGGGGTCGGTGCAAACCATTCTGCCGCTCGGCGACGAGGGCGCGCTCAAGCTGACGACGGCGCGCTATTACACGCCATCCGGGCGCTCGATTCAAGCCAGGGGCATCGAACCGGACATTGTCGTGCTGGAGAGCATCCCCGACGATCTGAAGGGCAAGGTGTCGAGCATGGGCGAAGCCTCCCTGGTCGGTCATCTCAAGAACGGCACGGAAGAGGAGAAGGGCTCCGACGCCTATGTTCCGCCGGACCGGAACAAGGACACCCAGCTCGAGGCCGCGGTCGAGCTGTTGCATGGCGCAAAGCCCGATCAGCTGAAGGCTCCCGCCGCGACCGTCACTTCGCAATGACGCTTTTGCGGTTCGTTCTGATCGCGGCGCTTCTGGGGACGCCGGGCCTTGCAGCCGCCGACCAACCCACGGGCTGCGGCGCGTTCCGCTGGCCGCTCGAGACGGAGCTCGCCGCGCTGGTCGCAACCGGCAAGCCGACGGTGGCCAACGGCGGCGCGCTCGCCTACGCCTCGGCTCAGACGCTGCGTCTCGCGACATTCGCCGACGCAGGCTTGCCGCATGCACCGGAGCGGGCGCCCAAAGGTGATCCGTCCTTCGCCGGCCATTTCAGTCTCGGCGCGCCGGCAAAGCCGGGGATTTACAAGATTACCCTCGCGTCCGACGGCTGGGTCGACGTCATCGACAACGGCGTCTTCCTTCACCCGAAGGCCTTTTCCACGGTCCGCGGCTGCGAAAGCGCGCGCAAGAGCGTGAAGTTCGACCTGCCGGGCCGGCCGGTCGACGTGCAACTCAGCAACGTGAGGGATCCGAGCATCGCGGTGATCGTCACGCCAGCTGATTAGTGCGGGGGAAAATCTCCGTCTCGCAATACCAAGCCGGGTTCGAGCCGAGACCGTCAGGAACCTACAACTCGGCCGGGACCGGCCTGGCGGCCTGGTTTCGCCGCCTGTTCTGTACCTGTTCCGACCTGATAATGCGTAAATTTGCCCAGTTCCGGCCTTCGAAATTCCCTGTTCCGCAGCCGCTCCAGCGCAGCAACCGACGGGTTGCGGTGCGGGCAACGCACTGACAAAGCGGCGCTTCTTGGATTGGCGCGCAGATCCGACCGGCAAAAAGCGCCTGCTAGCAGGCGGTTCGGATTGCCGGCGGCGAACCGAGAGTGAGGCCGGACGGCGGCGACCCGCAGGGCTTACGCGTCAGAGACCCGATCGCGCGCCTTCGTCGGACGACGAAGCTGACGGCTTTGCTCCCTCCGGCTGGGCTTTGTCGGGCGCGCCCGCGTCGGAGGCGCCGAGGTCGTTAGCGGCGGGGTCGGGCTTGCCGACCTTCATCTTCGACAGGAGCTCGGCCGCGGCCGCCCGCGCGTCGGGGTCCATCTTCTCGGCGACTTCGTCGCGCTTTTTCGCCGCTTCGGCGTCGCCCTGGGCGGCGGCGAGCGAAAACCATAACCACGACTGCCGCAAGTCCTGGTCGACGCCCAGACCGCGGGCATAAAGGACTCCGAGGTTGTACTGGCTGTCCCTGACGCCCAGTTCCGCGGCCCGCCGGAACCACTTCGCCGCTTCGCCGTAGTCCGCTTTCGCGCCGACCGCTTCGGCGTCGATCACGCCTAGATTGTGGGCGGCCCGGGCGTTGCCGGCTTCAGCTGAGGCCTGATACCAGCGCTTCGCCGCGACCGGGTCCCGCTCGACGCCAATCCCCTTCTGGTAAAGCGCCCCAAGTCTGAATTCCGCCGGCGCGTAGCCTGCGGACGCCGCTCGGGCGAACCAGAAAGCCGCCTTCGCCTGATCCTGGGGCAGCGCGCGCCCCTCGAACAGCTGTTGGGCAAGGTCATATTGCGCAGCCGGCGAGCCGGAGAGGACCGCCTCGCGCAAGGCGGGAGCGACGCCGGCCGGAATCGCGGCCGAGAGGTCGGGCGGAGTTCGGCCTGGCTTCGCCTTCGAGCTTCAAGCGCGACGGGGTGATCGAGCCGATTGGAGCCGTGTCGACGGACGCCTGTGCGGTTCTGCTCGCCGCAGCGCCGGGAACCGCGAACTCGGGGCGGGCCTTCTGCGCTCGCGACCTTCACGGCCGGGCTGGCTAGATCCGAATTTTGCGTGAAGGGCGCATGCACGGCGATCACGCGCACGGCCGCGGTGACGGCAAGAACGAGGGCGGCCGCGAGCAACAGGGAGCGCTTGTGGCGGGCGGAGAACTGCCTCAAACTCCTGAGGCGCCTGCCGAAGGCCGGCCAGGCGCCGGAGGATTCCGCCTCCTTGCTCTCGGCGAGGGCGGATTGAGCGGCGCGGCGGGCCGCCGCGATGTGCGCGGAGACAGCGGGATTGGTCCGGGGGCTGGTCGCGTTGGCAAGATCCGCCGCAGACTGCAGATGGCTTGGCGCCCCTGCGCCGGGCTCGAGCAGGAACTCGTGTTCCGGCTCGCTGGTTGAGGCAGGCGTCCCCTCGCCCAGGTTCAAAGCGCGCTGCAGCACAACAGCGCGGGGCGCAATGTCGTCGAGTTCGGAAAGCGGAGAAGGATCGATGGGTCGCGCGCCGGGCCCGCGATCGCCTTCGGCGTCAGGTCGCCGGGGACTCGGCGGTCGTTTCGCATGATCGCCGGGAAAGCTTTCGATTAGCCGGTCAACAACGTCCTGCATGGTTAGCAGGAGCCTCTCGGTCCGGCGCTCGGCGGCCGCCCGCTCCATGCGGAATGCGTTGATCTGTTCGGCGACCGCGAAGCTGCCTTCCGCCCGCTCGCCGGCTCGCTCAGCTTCCTGCAGTTTCTCCAGCAGGTCGCGAGTCGTGCGCTCGAGCGCGCCCGCCTCTCCGAGACGACCAGCCACGGCGTCGAGCCGCCCGTTGAGCCCGGTGAATTGATCGTCCAGGGCTTCCAGGGTCGCGTGATCGGCAAGGTGGCTTTCGAGGCGCCGTGCGACGCCTTCGACAAGTCGATCTGCGGCTTCCGGATCGAGGATCGGGGCCGGGGAGGCCTCGACGCGGTCGCGAATCGCCTTCAACTCCTGCTCGATGGACCGGAGCGGACCTGTCTCCTGCTCCCCATCGAGCGCTGGGACGCGATCGAGCCGTTTGGCGATCTCCGACAGGATCGGCCCGATCTCCGGGCGTGCGCGATCCCCGATCTGGGCCGCCTTGAGTCGGTCGTTCAGGTCGCGGATCAGCGCGGCGAGCGGCTCGAAGCCGGCGGCTTCGAGTTTGGCGCCGAAGGCGTTGAGCGAGGCCTCAACTCGCTCGGCCGCGGCTTGGGCTCGCAGAAGGCCCGCCTCAATGCCTTGCGCGGCGGGATCGGATCTATCGAGGTCGGGCGGTCGCGACGGCAGTCGCGCCGCGTCGCGGTCCAGCCGCGTGGAGATTTCCGCGAGACGCTGGTCGATCGAAGCCAAAACCGGGGATGCGGTCGCATCTCCGGGCGGCGGGCGCAGCGCCGCAAGCGAGGCGCTCGCAGCCAAACGTTCGATCTGTTCGACAAGCCTGGCGATCTGGCCTTCGAGCCGCTCGATCGGGATGCTGCGCCTAGCGGCGGTCAGGAGAAGGTCGTGCACCTCCTCCATCTGCTGGCGAACCGCTTCGATGACCTCGGGGCGAACCATCCCGTCCGCCAGCTCGTCTATACGGGCGACGAGGGCGTCAACTCGCCGCTCGACGTCGGCCGCAGCGAGCTTGGGGTCATGCAGGCTGAGCGCGTCGCGCAATTCGTCCGCGACCCTGTCGAGCGACGCGAGCAGAAGGCCATCACGTTCCTCGAGGTTGAGCGCGGAAACGCGCTGCGCCAGGGAGCCAAGCAACTCTTCGAGCGCAACGACCATCTCGCGCCGCGCCAATCCTGGCAGGCTGCGCCGCACCGCGGTCACCTGATCCTGCAACGATGAGAGGTCCCGGTCGCTCGCTCGCGTCGCCGACCATTCGCGCCGTAGCGCCTCCATCTTTCCTGAGAGCGCACGAAGGTCGAGACGCAGCGCGTCCGTCGGCGGATCGGAGTCCCCGATCGGGGCGGCCGGCGCCAGGCCTTCGCCTGTCCGTACGGTGGCGCGGGACGCATCCGCCGGCGTCCCGTTCGAACCAAGGTCGAGGTTCGTCCAAGATGCACGGAACCCGTCCGAGTTGCCGGCCTGCGCCCGCGCATCATCCCGGTGCGGCTCCAGGCCGTCGAGCGCCTTGCGGGCGTCGAGCGCTCGCCGGCGAGATGCGATCTCGGAGACGGCGGACTTGAGATCGAAGGCGCCCGGAGCGACGAACGGTTCGCGCAGCGGACGCGATTCCTGCCCTGGCTCGCGCGGTTGGATCGTTTGGGGCGCAGCGTCTTTGACATCAGACCCGACTGAGCCGAATTCGACCCCTTCGGGCGTTGGGTTCTGTGTCGTCCGAGCGGCGACTGTCGGCTTGGCGGCGGCCAGCGAATCGGCCGGCATGGGCGAGGCGGTGACAGCCTCGCTTCGCCCGAGCAACGCTTCGATGGACTCGAGGGCCTTCGCGGCAATGTCTTGGCTGCGTGGGATGCGGCGCTCGACCGTTTCGGCGTTGGCGCGCAATCGCTCCTGAAGGTCCCTCGCAGAGGCCCCCTCGATGCGGGACGGCGGCGGCCCATGCCGGATGCGACTCTAAAACGTCGACGAAACCGGGATCACGGGCGCTATCGCGGGCGCTCCCGAGAAGCGGTTCATCGCGGGCTCCCGGGTCCTCGGTCTCCGTGGCGTGTTCGGCGATCGCGCGATCGAGCCATTGCTCGACCGTCACACCGGCGCGGCCCGCGGCGCGCTCAGCAAGGCGCTGCGCGCCCGGGCTGACGCTTGCTCTGTCCCACGCCGTGCTCTTGCTCATCCCTCGACCGCCGCGGGCGTTTTACGATGCGGCGCGCGCCGAGCGCAGCGCCTCGGCCAGGATCATTCGGTCGTCACGGTGAAGAAACGGTTAAGGGATCGTTTGACTCAACGTTTGCGCAACGGCCGAAGCCCGACTTTAAGTTGCATGATGCAACTGATAGTTGCAATTGGTTCTCGCTTGGGCATAGTGGAGTCGATTCGCGCAGAGAGGTGATTCGGCGGGGCGCGAACACAGCGGCGCCGATCAAAGGAGAGGTCATGAACAGGTTGTCATCCCTAAGTTATCCGGCCAACGCATCTGCGGTTGCTCAAGACAACAAAGTCAATCCCGATCCCGAAGCCGACAAGGACGAAATGACGATCAGCCAGATGTCCCGGTTGTACGGCGTGAGCCTGCGGACGCTGCGCTTCTATGAGGATCGCGGTCTGATCAAACCGCGCCGCGAAGGTAACTCCCGCTACTATCGCACGTCCGACCGGACCCGGATGGATATGATCGTGAAGGGCAAGAAGCTCGGCTTCACGCTCACTGAGATCAGCGATTTGATCGGCGGCAAGGGCGCCAGCGAGACCCCCGACCTCGAGGAGCGCCTGCAGCCGCAGCAGATCGCGAACCAGATCAGCCACCTCGAGCGGCAGCGGGAGGAGATCGACAGCGCGATCGCCCGTCTTCGCGCCACCCACAATCGCGTCGCGCACGACACCGCCGCGTGACGCCGCCGCGGCGCGCGCGTTGCAAGTGGGGCGTTCTACGCCCGCACGCGCGCGGCCTCGACAATGCGCTCCGCCGCCGCGACCGCCGCCTCGATGCTCAGAGGGGTCGTGTCGAGCCGGACGGCGTCCTCCGCCACACGCAGCGGCGCCGCAGACCGTCCAGAATCGCGGGCGTCGCGCTTGAGAATGTCAGCCAAAATCGCCGCGTAGTCGGCGCGTTCGCCGCGCTGGGCTAGTTCGAGCGCCCGGCGCTGAGCGCGCGTCGAGGCGCTCGCGGTTACGAAAATTTTGACGTCGGCCTCCGGGCATACGACTGTGCCGATATCGCGTCCGTCGAGCACCGCCCCGCCGGGCCTAGCGGCGAAGGCTTGTTGCGCCTCGATGAGCGCCTCGCGCACCCCGGGCATGGCGGCGACGACGGAGGCCGCCTCGGCCATGTCGCGGGTGCGAAGCGCCTGTTCGTCGAAATCGGTAAGACCGAGCCCTCGGGCCGCCGCGACTGCGGCGCGCTCGTCGTAGAGGTCGCGATCCGCGCTGATCAGAGCCGACGCCGTGGCGCGATAGAGGAGCCCGGTGTCCAAATGCGGCAGGCCGTAACGCGCGGCCAAGCGTCGGGCAATCGTGCCCTTGCCTGACGCCGCCGGGCCGTCAATGGCGATGATCATCCCGCGCGCTCAATCCTCGTGGGCTGCCTGTCCGGAAACGGCTCTTAAGACCCTGGCGCCCCGCTGTCGAGCGGCCGGCGCGGCCAGCGCGACGAAGCGAAAGCAGCGCCGGACTTCAGGTCTGCGGCACCGACGGCTTGGCGGGAGCCTGACCCAAAGCTAAGGTGACGATTGGGCGACGGCGTCCGAAGTCCCGGCTGCCTCGGGAGGACGTTCATGAATCTGACAGGACAGCAGATCCGCACGATCGTCGCGGCCTACCTCGGGTGGACCCTCGACGCGTTCGATTTCTTTGTGCTGACCTTTGTCATCAAGGACATCGCCAAGGAGTTCGGGGTCGAAGTGTCGGCTGTCGCCTACGCGCTTTTTCTCACCCTGGCCATGCGCTTCGTCGGCGCCTTCATCTTCGGCCGTATTGGCGACCATTGGGGCCGAAAGCCCGCGCTGATGCTGGACATTTTGTGCTATTCAGTCATCGGCGCCGCGGCGGCTTTCTCGCCCAACCTGACCGTGTTCCTGATCCTGCGGGCCCTGTTCGGCGTGGCCATGGGCGGCGAATGGGGCCTGGGCAGTTCGCTGGCGATGGAGTCGATCCCGCCGCAGTCGCGCGGCATCGTGTCGGGCGTCCTGCAATGCGGCTATCCGAGCGGCTTCCTACTGGCCGCGGTCGCCTACGGGCTGCTCTATGGCCACACCTTCGGCGGCCTCGACTTCGGCTGGCGGGCGATGTTCCTGCTCAGCATCCTGCCGGCCCTCGTCGTGCTGTTCATCCGCTCGGCGGTGCCCGAGTCGCCAGCCTTCGAGGCCTCCCAATCGCGCGAGAAGCCCAACCTCTGGGCGACGGTCGTGCAGAACCGCGGCCTCGTTCTCTACATGGTCGTGCTGATGATGGCCTTCAACCTGTTCAGCCACGGCACGCAGGACCTTTATCCGACCTTCCTGCAGAAGCAGCACAGGTTCGATCCGGCGACCGTGAGCTGGATCGCCATCGTCGCCAACATCGGCGCGATCGTCGGCGGCCTGAGTTTCGGCCACATCTCCGAGCGCATCGGCCGGGTCAACGCGATCACCATCGCCGCCCTGATCGCCCTGCCGGCACTGCCGCTTTGGGCCTATTCGACCACACCCGCGATGCTCGCCGTCGGCGCCTTCATCATGCAGATCGCCGTGCAGGGCGCCTGGGGCGTCGTCCCGGCCCATCTTAACGAGCTTTCGCCCGGCGCCGCGCGCGCCACCATCCCCGCCTTCGTCTATCAGGCCGGCAACTTCCTCGCCTCCTACAACGGTCCGTTCCAGGCCAGGATCGCCGAGGCCAACGGCGGGGACTACGCCTTTGCGCTGGCGCTGTTGGCCGGGACGGTCGCGATCGCCATCGCCATCATCATTCGCTTCAGCCCGGAGCGGCGTGGCGAGCTTCTGACTGCGCATTGAGCGGCGGTCTGCTGTCTTCAGCGGATCGGCACTGACTCGAGAGCGCACGGCCAGCGTTCCGCAAGAGCCGCGCACGAAGCCGGTCTAAAAAGGCAAATGTCGCTGTTTTGCCTCAGCCTGCATAGGCGCCGTCGCCACGTTCGCGTCACGCAATAGTCTATGTTGCAGTGCACAACGCCGGATCGCGCTCGGACGATCTTCGAGCCGCTCTCGCCGTCAGGATTTGGTGTGTCCACGCCGGCTAACAGAGGGGACTTCAATGACGACTAGCTCAGGCAGGGTCTTTGCCGTGATCATTGAGCGAAATGGACAAGAACTCGCACGGGATGTCCTCCCTATTGACGGCGCCGCGGACGCTCGTCGCAAACTCATGCAGCTTGTGAGGCGGCATGAAATTGATCCGTTCGATGAGCCGATCAATTGCCGAGTTGAGGAAATTTCCGAGTAGGCCGCGTCGCGACGGCGCCCCGTCGTCCACATCGCGCCATCAGAGGGGTAGGTCTGGCGGTCGTCTCGGTCGTTTCCGCGATGGCGGCGACTCTCCGAGCGGCGGGCCCGGACCGTCGCGCCCGCCGGGATCACTGGGTTCAAGCCCGCGCTTCAGGAAGGATGCCCAACAGCTCGCCGATCCGCTGGGTCGCCTTGAGGCCGCCGCCGGTCAGCACGAGCACCGTCGTTTCCTCGGGGCTCACGACTCCGGTGTCCAGAAGTTTGCTGAGCGCGGCGGCCGCGCTCGCCGAGGTCGGCTCGACGTAGAGGCCCGTCCGGGCGAGGTCGTGGTGCGCAGACTCGATCTCGCTTTCCGACACGGCCACCGTTTTCCCGCCTGACCGGCGCACCGCCGCGAGCGCCTCGCGCGTGCGCACCGGCTTCGCGATCGAGATTCCCTCCGCAATGGTAGGTTTGGGCTCGATAGCCACAAGTTCGTCGCCGCCGGTCAGGAAAGTCGCGTGCAGAGGCGCGCAATTCTCGGGTTGGACGGCAAAGAGCCGCGGCAGGCGGCTGATCTCGCCCCGGCGCAGCAGTTCGCAGAAACCGATGTCGCAGCCCAGAACATTGCTGCCCGCCCCCGTCGGAATGACGACGTTGTCAGGCGCCCTGAACCCGAGGTCTTCCCAAAGCTCGTAGGCAAGGGTCTTTGTGCCCTGGAGGAAGAAGGCCTGCCAGTTGTGGCTGGCGTAGAACATGTCTTTGGCCTGCCGGCCGGCGGCGTCGGCCGTGTCCTGTCGCGTACCCGGAATCAGCTCGATCTCGGCCCCATAAGCGCGCATCTGCACAATCTTGCCGGATTGGGTCGAGGCGGGAGCCAGAATCTTCGCCCGCATGCCCCCGGCCGCCGCGTAAGCCGCAATCGCGGCGCCGCCATTCCCGGAACTGTCCTCGAGGACCCGGTCGATCCCTTGTTGCCTGAGCGTCGAGATCATCACGGTCGCGCCGCGGTCCTTGAAACTGCCGGTCGGCGCGAACCATTCCAGCTTGAAATGAGCGCGGCCGCTCCGCCAGCCGCGCTCAATGAGCGGCGTGAGACCTTCGCCCATTGTGACAGGGTCGTCGATCGACACGGGAAAGGATGCGGCGTAGCGCCAGAGTGAGCGTCGCGTCGTATCGATGTCGTCACGACCAATTCCTGCCAGCGGGGTAATCATCAGGGGGCGCCGGAGTTGGCGCGCCAACGCGGCTTGCCGAGCGGATAAGTCCGGCCGGTCCGCGGATCGAGGTAGGCGGGCTGATCTGGAACGGATTCCAATCGCATCAACGTCCTTCCCAATCGGCGACGCGCCCGGTGAGCAGTTCGCGCGCGGCGTGCAGCCCCCGGATGGCGAAGCCCGAGCTATTCTTGCCAACGGGTTGGCGCCGGCGATTGTTCGATCTGAGTCGGCGCCATTTGTCCGCTTCCGGAGGGCGGCCTTGGATCGTGCGCCGCCACGTAGGCGAGAGCCATCTCAAACGCCGCTTCCAGGGGCGAATTGGACTTTTCGCCTTTCGAAAGCAGCAGACCCCCTTGCACGGCGGCCAGGACAGCAAGCGCGATGCCGGCGGGGTCGGCGTGGCGCGACAACTCGCCGCGGTCCCTCATCTTGACGAGCCCCGCCTCGACCTGCCTTCGCCACATCTCGAGCCCGTCCCCCACGGCATTTCGCGCGCCTTTGGCGCTACGCGGCAACTGATAGACAAGCGCACCCAAAGGGCAGCCGTCCTGACTGTTCAGCGCGAGGACCGAATCCCGCCAGCGCCGCAAAGCGTCGAGCGAATTCGAGCGAGTTCGAGCAACTGCCCATGTGTATCGAGCACCCGCCGCGTCTGCAGCGCAGCCGCCTCGTGCAACAGCGCGTCCTTGTCGGCGAAGTAATGGTAGAGCTGGGACTTGCTGGCGCCGCTCGTCTCCATGACGTCGTCGAGGCTCGTCACGCCGGCGCCCTTCGCCCAAACGAGGTCAGCAGCCGCCGAAACGATTCGTTCGCGCATCGCCGCTCCGCGGGCGGTGAACCTGCGAGCCTTTGCGGTTCCTGACGTCATGACAGTTTCGATACCATAATTGGACTTGACAGTCCACTTTTTCTCCTCCTAACTGGACCGGACAGTCCATATTTGGAGATCCACATGCCGCGTCTTGATAACGGCGACCCTTTTCCTCGCCTCTCCATCGCCAAGGTCGGCGGCGGGACGCTCACCCTGCCCGAGGACCTCAATGGCTCGTTCGGGGTGGTCCTGATCTACCGCGGCGCCTGGTGTCCTTACTGCAATGCGCAGCTCGCCTCGTTCGAGCGGCAGAGCGCCAAGCTCGCTGCCGGCGGCGTCAAGGCGGCGGCGTTTTCCGTGGATGACGAGGCGACGACCGCGGCGCTTGTCGAAAAGCACGGGATCCATTACCCCGTCGGCTTCGACGCGGACGCCGACGCGGTCGCCGCCGCGACCGGCGCCTATGTGAACGCCGGCCCGCGATACCTGCAGTCGACCGGCTTTGTCCTCGCGCCCGACGGCGCGATCATCACTGCGGTCTACTCGTCCGGCGCGATCGGCCGTCTCGTCCCTGAAGACGTTGCTGGCCTCGTCGCCTACATCAAGTCGAAGTCGCGTTAAGGGGCTTTGGCCTTGACCGCGGCGGCCAAGGCTGTCCGATACTCGGGAAGCGACAACAAGGAATTCGGGAATGATTCGTTTCTACTATCACCCGACGCCAAATCCGGCCAAGGTTGCACTTTTCCTTGAGGAAGCGGGCCTGCCCTACGAGCTCGTTCCGGTCGACACCCGAAAGGGTGAGCAGCACGCGCCCGCCTTCCGCGCGATCAACCCCAATGGCAAGGTTCCGGCCATTGTGGACACCGAGGGCTCCGGCGGAAAGCCGGCGCGAGTTTTCGATTCGACCGCGATCCTGATCTACCTCGCCGAGAAAACCGGCCAGTTTCTCGGCGCTCCGCCCGACCGCCCGGAGCTTCTGTCCTGGCTTTTGTTTATCGCCTCCGGCCTTGGCCCATTCTCGGGCCAGGCCGTTCATTTCCAGTCGGTCGCGCCGGAAGGCCTGGCCTACGCCGTTAGCCGATACCGTCGAGAAGCCGAGCGTCACTACCGGGTCCTCGATCAGCATCTGGCCGGACGCGCGTATATCGTGGGTGACGGTTACACGATCGCCGACATGTCCGCCTGGGGCTGGCTCGACCGGGCCCCGCGCGTCCGTCGCGGAGAGCCGGATCCCCTCGGCGCCTTCCCGAATCTCAAGCGGTTGTTCGAGACCGTCGAGGCCCGCCCAGCCGTCGCACGCGCGCGTGGGGTCGGCAAGGATCACCCGTTCAAGACCACGCTCGACGAAGAGGCCAAGCGGGCGCTTTACCCATCAAACTATCCCCAGCCGGCGTAGCTGCGACGATGATGTCCCGGGATTCGCGTACAGGCTCCGCCGTGGCCGCAGCCGACGTGGCCGCCATGGCGGCGAGGATCGCCTGGGGCTGGTCGTACGAAGTGTCCTGACCTGCCACGTCGCACCCACCAACAATCGGGCGATCGGTGGCGGCCGGGAATCCATGTCGCGGTCCTGGTTGGGCGCGACGAAAACAGCGCGGGGTGGCCCGCGACCGGTTCAGACCACTCGCCGAAGCGAGTCCTGGACGCGCCTTGCAACCTGGCCGCGACCGCTCTCGCGCCATCGTTTCGCCCGCCCGCTCTTTGCCTGATCTGACATAAGCGTAAGCGCCTGTTAATGACCTGTTCTGGGTCCTAGTGAGTTGCCTGTTCCGCATCAGCGTAAGCCAGCAGGCTGTAGAGCGTCAATGCTATGATATTGCGAGACTTTCTGGAAAGAGCGCCGCTGCGGCGCAAGAAAACCCCCCGCTAGCGCTAGATCGCGCTTTCGGGCGGCTTGCCGTGGCTCTCAGAGCGGCGACCGGCTACAATCGCGCAGATCGGACGAGAGGAGCCACGGGTGAGCGTCGTCAAGCAGCGCGTCCTTGTCGTCGGGCTAGGAACGATGGGGACGAGCCACGCCCGCGCCTACCAGGCGATCGACGGCTTCGAACTCGTGGGCTTATGCACCCGCAACGCCGCCAGCCGCCAGGACCTCGAGCGGGAATTCGCCGAGGTCCCGCGCTTCGACGATCTCGACCAGGCGCTCGCAGCGTTGAAGCCCGACGCAGTCGCAATCGCCGCCTTTACTGAACACCACGCGCCGATGGCCCTCAAGGCGCTCGAGGCCGGCGCGCACGTTTTCTGCGAGAAGCCGCTCGCCGACACGCTCGCCGCGGCTGAGGCCATTGTCGCGGCGGCGAAGGGCTCGGGGAAGGCGCTGCTTGTCGGCTACATCCTGCGTGTCCATCCATCCTGGACCCGCTTCATCGAGATCGGCCGGACGCTTGGCAGGCCGCTCGTCATGCGGATGAATCTCAACCAGCAGTCGTCCGGTTCCTTCTGGCAGGTGCACAAGAACCTCATGGCGTCGACCTCGCCGATCGTCGACTGCGGCGTGCACTACGTCGATGTGATGTGCCAGGTCACCCGCGCGAAGCCGGTCGCGGTGCACGCCGTCGGCGCCCGGCTCACCGACGAGATCGCCCCCGCGATGGTCAACTACGGCCATCTGCACATCGTCTTCGACGACGGCTCGGTCGGCTGGTACGAGGCCGGCTGGGGCCCGATGATGAGCGAGACGGCCTTCTTCGTGAAGGACATGATCGGGCCGAACGGCTGCGTTTCGATTGTCGCTAAGGAGGCGGCAAGCTCCGACGTAAAGTCCTCTGATCACGACGCCCACACGCGCACCAACGCGCTCCGCATCCACCACGCCGCCCTCGACGCCAAGGGCCGTTTCGTCAAGCCCGACACGATCGAGGTAACGGAGGACGAACCGGGCCATCAGGAGCTGTGCGAACGCGAGCAGCGGCTTTTCTTGAGAGCGATCCGCGGCGAGGTCGACCTGACCAACCACTGGGCCGACGCGATCAATTCGCTGCGCATCGTGTTCGCGGCGGACGAGAGCATCAGGACAGGGCAGGTGGTCAGGCTGTAGGTCCGGCGACCCGTGTGGCTAAACCCGGTCCGCGGGGCTGGGATTCTCTTCGCTGGCGCGCAAAGTGGCGCCGCTCGGAACCCGAACAAACGGTGGATCGCGTGATCCTTTGCGGCATCCTCGTTTGTCGCCCCCCTGCTTTTCGCGTAAGGGGTTGGCTCGGCTGGAATTCAAGGGAGATCCGCGCGCTTAACGGTGCCGATCGCCTCGAAACCCGGTCGAGGGCGAAATCGCCCGACATTGGAGGACCTCAAGGATGAAATTCGCAATACCATTTTGCGCAGCTCTGCTCTGCGCCGGGGCGGCGCACGCCCAGACCGACCTGAGCGCCTATGCCGACGCCAACGGCAATCTCGACGTGCAGAAGCTGACCTGCAAGCAGCTAGCCGGCACCTGGCAGGAAGACGCCGATTTTCTGTCTGTCTGGTACAGCGGCTGGTACAACGGACTCGCGGACTACAGCAAGATGAAAGTCGACCGCGCCAAGGAGCTGGAGCATCGCGTCATCGTCTATTGCAAAGCTCATCAGGATAAGAAAATAATTACCGCGATGGACATCAACATCAAGCAGATGCGCAAGGAAGCCGGCATCAAGGTCATCGACGAGAAATAATCTGACGCGTGCCGTTCATCGAGCACCAATCAAGAAACTTGGAAGGCCGACTTATGCACACCTCAATCATCGCTCGAACAAAATTCTCTGCTCCGTTCCGGCGCGGTAATTGGCGCGCTGCGCTCCTCGCATCTGCCACGCTCGCCGCGTCCGCTTCCACCTCCCAGGCCCAGGTCGCTCTGTCGAGCTACGCGGACGACAAGGGCTATATCAACGTCAAGGCCTTGACCTGCGCGCAACTCGCCAACACGACCCAGGACGACGCCAATTTTCTCGGCGTCTGGTACAGCGGCTGGTTCAACGGCCACCTGAAGAAGCACGCCATCAACATCGAACGCGCCAAGAAGGGCATTCACGAAGTCATCGAATATTGCAAGGCCAACCCAGACAAGAAAGTCGTCGAGGCGGTCGAAGACTATGTCAAGAAGGTGCAGGCGGGCCAGTAGGTCCGGCGGGTTGTGATGTTCGCACACCTCGAAGGCCGATCGCTATCCTTCTCCAGCTCTGCTGGGGAAGGCGGCGACGGCTAGACGGGCGCAAGGATGGTTATATCCCGTAGCTTGCGAAGCGGGAGCGGATGACGGCCCATCGGGTTGGATCTTGGGGCTGGGGGCTGAACGCAGAGCCGCAAAGCGTTGCCGGCTGCTGTTCCAGACCTGCCCGGGCAATCGCTCGGCCATAATATCCGGCTCATTGAGCGCCTCGACCACGCTCAGCGCGAGCTTATTCACGGGAAATGCTCGACGTGCGTTTCGGCGGTGCGGCCGTAGTAGAGGACGCGCCGGCCCGTGAACGAGACGATATAGCCGGCGCAACCGGAGGCTATGACCTTCTGGCAAAAGCCGAAATAGGTGTATCCGGGGACGAGTTGCTGCGCTTCCTTGATCGCCGCCTGGACGGCTAGCGGATCGAATTCAGCGGCGACCGGCGTCTCTGGGCGATGCGTCGGGAGGACGACGCTGTCGCCGTCGGGCAGGCTATAGGTCGCGCTCGCTCGTCGGAAGTCGATCGCGTAGGATTTGAAGCCGGCCTGCATCAGGGCGCCGACAATTTGCGGGAAGGTCATGCTGTTGTCTTCCGCGCCGTGAAGGCAGCGTTCGGCTATTTTCGTCAGTCGGTCATCCATTGTGGTTTCTCCTTTGGGATTCTCGGGGCCTGAAGCTGAACGGCGTCAGTCGATCGGCGCGATGGTGAGGCCCAGCCGCGCCACCGTCGTCCTGAGGATGCGAAACAGCGTCCGCCGGTCATCGGCCGAGAGATGGCCGAAGCATTCAGCTTCGTTGGCGCCGGCGAGGGCCGCGAGCTCAGGCACGAACCCTGCGCCACGGTTCGTCAGCTGGAGGGTCTGGGCGCGTCCATCCTCAGGATTGGATTCCCGGATCATCAGGTCTTTGGCGATCAACCGGTCGGCAAGCTTGGTGATCGCGCCGCGCGTCATGCCCATTTCATCGGCTACGCGGCTTGGCGGCGTCGGCCCGCGCTCATAGAGCACCCGCATCACCGCCCACTCCGCGACTGTCACCTCCTGGGCGGCAAGCTTGCGGGCGAAGCCCTTCGACACGTGGTTCGACACCTGGCGCAGCCAGTAGCCAAGATGGTCGGTCAATTCAGGAACGGGCTGCGACACGGCGTTGGTCCAAGATCATTGACTAGGAAACTATGCCGTTTATGTTTCCTAGTCAACAACAATTTCGCAGCGCCGCGCCGCGATGTCGGGGCGCGACCGGACGACCCGCCCCCGCCCGGGCTAGACCGGGACGCGTTGCCGTTCTCGAACGGATTCCAGTTGCGGCGAGGTCGACAATCAGCGTGAATGCCCGCGGGGGGGGGGTGAATATGGGCTCGACCCCGGACGTCATTGTGAGAAGCATAGCGACGAAGCAAGCCGGGGGCCGCAGGGCGCCCTACGATCCCCTGGATTGCCTCCGAAGAGGCTCTTTGACCCGGGGGTCGCTCGCAATGAGGGGATCGAATTGACCTGAGTTCCATCCCGGTCTGATGCGAGCGACAGACGGCGAGCGTATGAGCGGAAAACGCATGAAGGCTTGGCGCCTCAACCGTCTCGGAGGCGCGCTGGAACTGAAAGAGGTCCCGGTTCCCGAGCCGCGTCCCGGAAGCGCGCTTGTCAAAATCGAGGCGTCGGGACTCATGTCCTACCTTCGGCCTTACGTCGAGGGGAAGCTGCCCTTCTACAATCCGCCGCGCGGCGAGTTCACCATCGGAACGAACGGGGTCGGCGTCGTCGAGGCGGTCGGCCGGGACGTCTGGCGGCTAAAGCCGGGTCAGCGCGTGGCGCTGTCCTCGCATTTCGTGGCGCGCGAAAACGTCGACGATCCGGGGCAGGAGTTGATCGGCCTGACCGCCGGGGCAGGCGCGGAGGCGATTCTCGCCGCCTGGCCCGATGGAACGCTGGCGGAATACGCGCTCGTTCCCATCGAGGCGGCGAGCCCGCTCGAAGGGCTCGATGAGCGCGACACAGCGGAACTCGCTGTGCTCAGCCGCTTCGTCATTCCGTTCGGCCGCCTCCTGCGGGGGCGGCTCGCGCCGGGCGAGACGCTCGTCGTGACCGGCGCCACGGGCGCCTACGGAACGGCGGCGACCCTGCTTGGCGTCGCGCTCGGCGCGGCGAAGGTGATTGCCGCTGGACGGGATGAAGAGGCGCTCGCGGCGCTCGCGCAAGCCGGCGGCCCGCGCGTCTCTCCCGTTAAGCTGACGGGAACGGCGGAGGCCGCTGCCATCAGCCTGCGCCGAGCGGCCGACGGCGGCGCGCATATCGCTTTCGACATGGTCGGCGCCGCCGCCGATCCCAACGCGACGCTCGCTGGACTGCTCAGCCTCCGCCGGTCCGGGCGGCTCGTGCTGACGGGCAGCATGACCGTTCCCCTGCCCATTCCCTATACCGCCGTCATGCTGAACGACTGGGAGATTCTTGGCCAGTTCATGGATCCGCGCGGCGCCGCCCGCAGGCTTATCGAACTCGTCCGCAGTGGGCTCCTCGACATCGGCCCTATCCACCCAAAGGTTTTCCCGCTCGCCGACCTTCCTCAGGCGAGGGCCGCCGGGCGGCCGCCGGAAACCTCGACATTGTCGTAGTCAAGCCCTGACCCATAGGCGATAATCGCCTCACACCGTCCGCGTCACCTTCATCAGGTGAGGCGGCTCGTCCGGGTCGCGGCCGCGGCGGCGGGCGACGGCTTCAGCGAGCTTGTAGAATGCGTGCAGCGCCGCGATCGGGGTCACCATAGGATGTCCCGCGTCGGGCGCGAAAAGAGTTGGCCAGCGGGGGTGGCGCTCGGTGTCGACGATCAGCGGCGCGGCGCCGAACGAGGCAAGCCGCTCCACCGTCTGAAGAAACCCGTCGCGCGCCTCGTCCGCAGGAGCGAAGCCGAGCAGCGGGAAGCCCGTTGTGACGACGCCCGCGGGCCCGTGCAGCACTTCGGCCGAGGAGAAGGCCTCGGCGTGAATCGCCGAGGTCTCCTTGAGCTTCAGCGCCGCCTCCGCGGCGACGGCGAACGTCGGACCGCGGCCGATGACGTAGAGCGACGAAGCCGCGGCAAGCGTTTCAATGAGATCTTGCGGCGGCGGTCCGTCGGCCGCGCCGACCAGGGCCGGCAAGCGTTCGAGCGCAGAGACGAGGCCCGCGTCACCGCTCCAGTGCGCGACCAGCGAAGCGCCGGCGACGAGCGCGGCGATCATCGACTTGGTCGCGGCGACCGAGCGCTCCTCGCCGGCAAGCAGCGGCAGAAGCGCATCGGCGTCGTTGGCGGCCGGCGAGTTCACGTCGTTGACGAGCGCAATTGCCGTCGCGCCCGCATCCTTGGCCGCTCGCTGCATTGCGACGATGTCGGGGCTCCGGCCGGACTGCGAGATGGTGATCGCGGCCGCGCCGGTGAGCCGCAGCGGCGCCTGGTAGAGCGAGGCGATCGAAGGCCCGAGCGAGGCGCAGGCGAGGCCGAGCTTCAGCTCGATCACGTGCTTGAGAAAGAGCGCTGCGTGATCCGAGCTGCCGCGCGCGATGGTCGCCACGAAACCAGGCTGGCCGGCGGCGAGTTCGGCCGCGAGTTTTTGCGTCGCGTTGCGATTGGCGTCGAGCTGCCGGCGCAGCGCTGTGCCGGTTTCAGCGACCTCGGCGGCCATGAATGTCTCGGTCATCGCGAAACTCCCTCGCTGCGCGGGCGCGCGTCGGGCGGCAGCGTCAGCTCCGCCACGAAATCGTAGATGTCGGAGCGATAGGTCGAGCGGGTGAACTCGACCCTCCGCCCGTCGGCTATATAGGCGATGCGGTGGATGTCGAGGCCCGGCGAGCCATCGGCAATCTCGAGCAGCGCCGCCTCCGGCGCGCCGACCAGCACCGCTCGTAGCCGTTGGACCGCCCGCACCGGACGGTAGCCCGAGGCGTCCAGCGCCGCGTAAAGCGAGTTGCCGACGCCTTCGGCCCCGCCGAGAAAGCGCATCGGCACAGCCGCGCGCTCGATCGCCATCGGCACGCCGTCGGCGAGCCGGAGCCGCGACAGGCGGAAGACCGTCTCGCTCAGCGCAATATCGAGCATGATCGATTCCTCCGGCGTCGGCAAAAAGGTCCCGCGCTCGATCACCTTCGAGGAGGCCGCGAGGCCGCGCAGCCGCATGTCCTCGGTGAAGCTCGTCAGCCGCGACAGCGGCTGTTCGACATGGGGCGGCTTGCGCCGCACGAAGGTGCCCGCGCCGTGGCGATGGATCAGCACGCCCTCCTCGATCAACTCGGCGATGGCGCGCCGCAGCGTCGTGCGCGAGACGGCCAACATTTGCGACAGCTCCCGCTCGCCCGGCAACAGGTCCGCCTGGGCGAAGCGACCCGCGGCGATCTCGCGCTTCAGCGCCGCCCCGACGCTGGCGAAAAGAGGTTGGCGTTCGGCCCTGATCGCGCGAAGCTCCGCCATCCGCTCCTCCGTCCCTCCCAAGGGCCTCTAGACAAGAGGTATACACGTGGCCCATAATTCAACACAAGAGGGCCTCGAGGGGTCGCCTCGTCATGCAAGGAGGGAGTTGTTGGCGTCCGCGAACGCGCAAGCCTCACGTCGCGCCGGCGAACCCGATGCGTCGCTCGTGGACGCCCTGCTCGCGGGGCAGGTCCGGGCCGCCGAGTGCGTGGCGAAGGAGCGGGCGGCGCTCGTCCGGGCAGCCGAGCTTGTGGCCGACGCATTGCGCATCGGCGGCCGGCTGATTTACGTCGGGGCGGGTTCCTCCGGACTGCTGGCGATGCAGGACGGGCTGGAGTTGCCCGGAACTTTTGGCGTTGATCCTGCGCGCATCCGTTTCGTCACCCCCAACGGCGAACGACTCTCGGTCGACGGCTCAAGCGAGGACGATGCGCGTGCGGCCGAGACGGTCATTGCGCGGATCGCCCCCGGGACGAACGACGCAGCCATCGCCGTCTCCGCCAGCGGCGCCACCCCTTTCACTCTCGCCGGCGCCCGCCGCGCCAAGGCGTCTGGCGCGAGCGTCGTCGCCATCGTCTGCCGGACCGGCTCGCCGCTCGCGGCCGTCGCGGACGCGCCGGTGACGCTCGACGTCGGCCAGGAGGCCGTCGAGGGTTCGACGCGGCTCGCCGCCGGCACGGCGCAGAAGGCGGCGCTCGGCGCGATCTCGACGCTGGCTGCGGCCGAGCTTGGCTGGGTCCACCACGGTCTGATGGTCCACGTCCGGCCCGACAACGACAAGCTGCGGGCGCGAGCGTTGGGCATCATCGCGCGCGTCGCGGCCGTCGGCGAAGCGGAGGCCTCCGCCGCGCTGCGGGAAGCTGAGAACGACGTGCCAGTCGCCATCGTGGCTGCGGCCGGGCGGCTCGGCGCCGCTCAGGCGCGGACGCTGGTCGCCGACTGCGGCGGCGACCTTTCCCGAATTCTCACGCGCCTCGGGGGCGCGGAAGCGAACGTCAATTCGAGCGCGGGCATGAAGCCCGTCTGATGAGGAGGGTAGGATGAGGACTTTTACCGCATGGACGCGCGGCGGCATAGCGTTGGCGGCGCTGCTGACAGGGCTGGTCGCGGCGCAGGCCGGCTCGCTCAAGATCGAGAGCTGGCGCAACGACGACACGGACATCTGGAACAACACGCTCATCCCCGCCTTCCAGAAGCACTATCCCGACATCAAGATCGAGTTCTCGGCCACGCAGCCCACGGACTACAACGCAGCGCTGAACGCCAAGCTCGATGGCGGCACTGCTGGCGACCTTATCACCTGCCGGCCGTTCGACGCCTCGCTCCAGCTCTATCAGAAGCACCAGATCGACGGCCTCAACGACCTCAAGGGGCTCGACAACTTCCCCGACGTCGCCAAGGCCGCCTGGTCGACCGATGACGGCAAGACGACCTTCTGCGTGCCGATGGCCTCGGTCATCCACGGCTTCATGTACAATGAGGACGCCTTCAAGAAGATCGGCGCGAAACCGCCGAAGACGATGGCCGAGTTCCACGACATCCTCGAAAAGCTCAAGAAGGACGGAACTTACGTGCCGATCGACATGGGCACCGCCGACCAGTGGGAGGCGGCCACGATGGGCTTCCAGAACATCGGACCGGACTACTGGCAGGGCGAGGCGGGACGGCAGGCCCTGATCGCACGCAAGGAGAAGTTCACTGATCCGCAGTATGTCGCGGTGTTCAAGGAGCTCGCTTCCTGGGCGCCCTACATGGGCGACGGCTTCCAGGCCCAGAAATATCCGGACAGCCAGAACCTGTTCTCGCTCGGCAAGGCCGCGATCTATCCGGCAGGCTCGTGGGACATCACCACCTTCCGCAAGGACGCGCAGTTCCCGATCGGCGCATTCCCGCCGCCGCTGCCGCAGGGCGACACGACCTGCTACATCTCCGACCATACCGACATCGGGATGGGCGTGAACGCGGCGTCGAAGAACAAGGCGGACGCCACTAAATTTCTCGAGTGGCTGACCACCCCGGAATTCGCGGAACTCTACGCCAACGCGCTGCCGGGCTTCTTCCCGCTGAGCAAGGCCCCGGTCACGATCAAGGACCCGCTCGCGGCCGAGATGGTCGGCTGGCGCAAGGACTGCAAGTCGACGATCCGCAACTCCTACCAGATCTTGAACCGTGGGACGCCCAATCTCGAGAATGATCTCTGGAACATCTCGGCGCAGGTCATCAACGGCACGCTGACCCCGGATGCCGCCGGCAAGCAGGCGCAGGCCGACGTCGACAAGTTGCCGGCCGCCAAGTAAGGGGCCTGATCCTCGTCGGGCGGCGCCATCGCGCCGCCCGCCTCTCCCGCAGGTCGCGGAAGGGGACTCAGGTGAGCGGACCGGAATGCTGGAGTGATGGCCGAACCATTGTCCCAAGTCGTAGCCTCGATGCCGCGCGCACGCTTTCTCGGGCTGATGGCGCTGTTTCTCGGACCCGCGGTCGCGATCTACACCCTCTTTTCCATCTATCCCTTGATCGCGACCATGGGGCTCGCGACCTATACGACCGATAGCGAAGGCGCCTATTCCTTCGTCGGACTCGCCAATTTCGTCACCCTGCTCACCGACGCCGTCTGGTCGAAGCCATTCTGGAACGCGGCGTGGAACAACCTGATCTTCTTCGCCGTCCACATGGCGGTGCAGAACCCGATCGGCATCGCGCTCGCGGGGCTGCTCAGCCTCTCGGGGCTCAAATTCAAGTCGTTCTATCGCACCGTGATCTTCCTGCCGACCATGCTCTCGGTCGTTATCGTCGGCTTCTCCTGGAACCTCATTCTCTCGCCGCTCTGGGGCGTCGCTTCGGGCGCGCTGAAAGCCGTGGGCCTCGGAAGCTGGTTCGCCCCCTGGCTCGGCCTGCCCTCGACAGCGCTCGTCACGCTGGCGCTGATCTCGGTGTGGCAGTTCGTCGGGATCCCGATGATGCTGATCTACGCGGCGCTCCTCAACATCCCCGAGGAGCTCGTGGACGCGGCGCGGGTCGACGGGCTAGGACAGTTCCGCATCTTCTGGCACATCAAGCTGCCGCTGATTCTCCCGACCATCGGCCTCGTCTCGATCCTGACCTTCGTCGGCAATTTCAACGCCTTCGACCTCATCTATTCGGTCAAGGGCGCGCTCGCCGGGCCGAACTTCGCCTCGGACGTCCTCGGCACCTTCTTCTACCGCACCTTCTTCGGGTTCCAGCTCCAGCTTGGCAATCCGACCATGGGCGCAACGGTGGCGACGGTGATGTTCTTCATCATCCTCGTCGGCGTCTGCTTCTACCTCTTCGTCATCCAGCGGCGCATGCGGCGCTACGCGTTCTAGGGGGCCCGATGCTCAAGCAGCGCGCCGAGACGCTCGGCGTCCACCTCATCCTGATCGCCTACTGCCTGCTCGCGCTCGGACCGATCCTGCTCGTGGTGATGAACTCGTTCAAGGCCCGCAAGGCGATCTTCGGCGCGCCCCTCGCCCCGCCTAACGCCGAAACGTTCTCGCTTGTCGGCTACAACAAGGTGTTCAGCGCCTCCCACGTCGGAACCTATTTCGCCAACTCGCTGATCGTCACTCTGGTCAGCATGTTTTTTGTGCTCCTGTTCGGCGCGATGGCGGCCTGGGCGCTGACCGAATACAAGTTCCGCGGCTCGACCGCGCTCGCGATCTTCCTCTCGATCGGCATCATGGTGCCGATCCGGCTTGGGTCAGTCGCAATCCTCAAGATGATGCGCGTGGCGGGCCTCAACGACACGCTGACTGCCCTCATTCTCGTCTATGTCGCGCAGGGCCTGCCGATGTCGATCTTCATCCTGAGCGAATTCGTCCAGCAGATTCCCAAGGACCTGCGCGACGCCGCGCGCTGCGACGGCGTGCCCGAGACGCGCATCTTCTTTGAGGTGATCGCGCCGCTGCTCAGGCCCGCGATCGCGACGGTGGCCGTCTTCACCATCGTGCCGATCTGGAACGACCTCTGGTTTCCGCTGATCCTGACCTCGTCGGATTCGACCCACACCATCACGCTGGGCGTTCAGCAGTTCCTCGGCCAGTACATCACGGACTGGAATTCGGTGCTCGCGGCCTTGTCGATGGCGATCCTGCCGGTGGTTGCGATCTACGTGATCTTCTCCCGTCAACTGATCAGCGGCCTCACCGCCGGCGCGGTCAAATAGGCGCGCTTCTTCATGGCCGGACTCCATATCAAGCAGATCAACAAGAGCTACGGCTCGGCGAGCGTACTTGCCGACATCAATCTCGCCATCGAGGACGGAGAGTTCCTGGTGCTGGTCGGACCATCCGGTTGCGGCAAGTCGACGCTTCTCAGGATGATCGCCGGACTCGACGCCCCGACCTCAGGCGACATTTATATCGGCAACCGGCTCGTCAACGCGCTCGCCCCGGCCGAGCGCAAGATCGCCATGGTGTTCCAGTCCTACGCGCTCTATCCGCACATGGACGTGCGCAAGAACATGACCTTCGGGCTCAAGTTCGCCGGCGTCGCGCCCGCCGAGCGCGAGCGGCGGGTCGCCGAGGCGACCCGTATCCTGCGACTCGAGCCCCTGCTGGCGCGCTATCCCCGCGACCTCTCGGGCGGCCAGCGCCAGCGGGTCGCCATCGGCCGGGCGATTGTGCGCGAGCCCGACGTGTTCCTGTTCGACGAGCCGTTGTCGAACCTGGACGCGGCGCTCCGCGTCTCGACCCGGGTCGAGATCGCCAAGCTGCACCAGCTCCTCAAGGCGACGATCGTCTATGTCACCCACGACCAGATCGAGGCGATGACGCTCGCCGACCGGATCGTGGTGATGAACCAGGGCCGGATCGAGCAGGTCGGCAAGCCGCTCGACCTCTATTACGAGCCGGCCAACCTGTTCGTGGCCGGTTTCATCGGCTCGCCGGCGATGAATTTCTTTCCGGCGACGGTCGAGCGCGTCGAAAACGGGGCGGCGGAGGTCAGAGGAGTGTCGATGGCGCCGATGAGGCTGCCGGCGCGCGCGCTCAAGTCCGGCGACTCACTGACGATTGGCGTGCGGCCGGAGCACCTCGCGACGGCTGGGAACGGGGCCTTCGCGGCCACGGGCGTCGTCGAGCTCGTCGAGCGGCTGGGCGAGGCTTCCTACGCTCATGTCCGGCGCACGGACGATAAGCTGATGGTGGCCGAAATTCGTGGCCGCGAGACTCCTTCGCCAGGCGAACCGGTGACCCTGCGAGCGCCGGCCGAAGATATTCATGCATTCGACGACGCCGGGCGAAGCCTCGATACGAAGGTGATCAAATCTGCGTGATTTGCGGTGCGTTTGCGGCGCGTTGTGTGCTCGGGTAGCAACAATTTAACGCAAAATGCGGATTATCGGGCGACGGCGTCGTTTGGAGCATTGTGCGACGGCGCCGCGTTGCCATAATTTGGGCGGGAACACGCCGCGGTCTCGCGAGTTTGCAGGCTGGCCGCGTATCCGTGTGTCGTCGGGCCAGACAAACCGGGGGAACCTCATGCGCCGTATTCTTGTTCAAGCCGTCGCCGCCTTGGCCGGTCTGGTGCTGAGCGCCGCGGTCGCGCCGGCTTTCGCCAACGCGCTCGATTCGCAACTCCAGCCGGTCGCCTCGCCGGTCCCGCGCGAGACCGTTCAGTTTGACGGCCGCGAGGCGCCCGGCACGATCGTCATCCGCACCGGCGAGCGCAGGCTTTATTACGTCCTGCCGGACCACCAGGCGCTCAAGTACGGCGTCGGCGTCGGTCGTCCCGGCTTCACCTGGCAGGGCGTGACCCGTATCGCCAACAAACGCGAGTGGCCGGACTGGAGGCCCCCGGCGCAAATGCTGCGGCGACGTCCTGACTTGCCGCGCCACATGGCCGGCGGCATCGACAATCCGCTCGGCGCGCGCGCCATGTATCTCGGCGGCTCGCTTTATCGAATCCACGGCTCAAACGAGCCGGATACGATCGGACAGGCGGTGTCGTCGGGCTGCATCCGCATGACCAACGACGACGTGATCGACCTCTACGGCCGGGCCAGAGTCGGAACCCGGGTCGTCGTCACCCGCTAATTTTTGCCGCTGCATCCGCTGGTTACCCGGGCGGACGCCTTTTTTTAGGGCGTGCGGGCGACTATCTTCACACGATGGACGCCGCTTCCCCCGCTCTTGATGCTCCGATGATCGATCCGTTCGGTCGCCGCATTGCCTATGTGCGGGTGTCCGTAACTGACCGCTGCGACTTCCGTTGCGTCTATTGCATGTCCGAGGACATGAACTTCCTGCCCAAGCGGGACATTCTGTCGCTCGAGGAACTAGACCGCCTGTGCTCGGCTTTCGTCAGGCTCGGCGCGCGCAAGCTGCGGATCACCGGGGGCGAGCCGCTCGTCCGCCGCAATGTGATGTCGCTTTTTCATGGACTGAAGCGCCATCTTGCAAGCGGCGAACTCGATGAAGTCACCCTGACCACCAACGGCTCCCAGCTCGCTCGCTTCGCCCATGAGCTCGCCGATTGCGGCGTCCGGCGAATCAACGTCTCGCTCGACACGCTCGATCCGGCGAAGTTCCGCACGGTGACCCGCTGGGGCGACCACGCGAGCGTGATGGCGGGCATCGACGCCGCGGCCGCTGCCGGGCTCAAGGTGAAGATCAACGCCGTTGCGCTCAAGGGGTTCAACGACGACGAGGCCCGCTCGCTGGTCGATTGGGCGCACGGCCGCGGCTTCGATCTCACCTTCATCGAGGTGATGCCGCTCGGGGCGATGGAGGAGGATCGCGCCGACCAGTTCATGCCGCTGACCGAGCTCAAGCGGGAGCTCGAGCGGAGCCTGACGTTGAGGCCCTCGACCTACGCGACGGGCGGACCCGCCCGCTATTTCGATGTCCGCGAGACCGGCGGCCGGCTCGGCTTCATCACGCCACTCACCCACAATTTCTGCGAGAGCTGCAACCGGGTCCGGGTGACCTGCACCGGGACGCTCTACATGTGCCTTGGCCAGGAGGACGCGGCCGATCTGCGCGAGCCGCTGCGTCGCTCGGAATCCGACGATCCCCTCATCTCGGCCATCCGCGCTGCGATCGCGCGCAAGCCCAAGGGCCACGATTTCGTCATCGCCCGCGCGGGCAAGCCCGCTGTCGAGCGGCATATGAGCGCCACCGGCGGCTGAACTTTTGCGTGCCGACTGCTGGCGGCGCGCGCCGGCACGCTCTATATCTGACGCATTGCGAACGGGCGGGGCCTTGACCCCCGCTCCGGAAAGGAAACCAGCGCCATGGCGAATGCACGTGAACGGATCGAGAAGCTGATCGCGGAACACCCTGTCGTCCTTTTCATGAAAGGAACGCCAGAGTTTCCGCAATGCGGGTTCTCGGGCCAGGTGATCCAAATTCTCGACTATCTCGGCGCGCCTGTTCATGGCGTCAACATCCTTGAGGACGACGAGCTCCGACAGGGCGTCAAAGAGTTTGCCAATTGGCCGACTATTCCGCAGCTTTACGTCAAGGGCGAGTTCATCGGCGGCTGCGACATTACCCGTGAAATGTTCCAATCGGGCGAACTCGCGTCTGTCCTGAGCGACGCCGGCGTCGAGTTGAAGAGCAGCGCCAAGGTCTGATCCGCCTCGGTCACGCGCGGGGTGTGGCGACATGACGAGGCTTTAGGGGATACGCAATCCATCACGCGGTTCAAGGCCGCGATAAGTGACGGCTGGGCCGGACCGGGCGCAATCCTGCAAGCCGGATCGTGGCGCTCCGAACGTTGTGGGCGTCCCGAGGACGAAAAGCGCGAGCCTGGGCGCGCCCAAGCCGCGAGTCGGGAGGCCTTGGCTTGTTCGCGGTAAGGTGTCTGTCCTGGTTTTTCCTACTCCATGCCGCGGCCGGGCGAGACGATTGGACGCGGACCTTAGCCCTAATGCGTAATTGAAAAACCTGTACTGCAAAGTTACTCTTCCGGACCAAGGACACGGCTGTCAATCGACAATCGAACGCCTGCCGGGGGAACCGCTCGATGTTTCGCAGTTATTCCTATCAGTTTTACGAAATGACTCATATGGCGCTCGCGCCCGCACGGAGTGTTTCCGACGCCGCCCATTTCGTTTTCCGCAACCCGTGGAACCCCTTGTCGAACACCCCCCTCGGCAAGAACATCTCCGCCGCCGCCGAGTTGTTCGAGCGGATGACACGCCGATACGGCAAGCCGACCTTCGGTCTCGATGAGATTGAGGTCGACGGCGCCGTTTATCCCATACTCGAGGACGTCGTTTGGAGCCGACCGTTTTGCAACCTGCTGCATTTCGTCCGCCCGGACTTTCCCCACGCCACAGACCAGCCGAAGCTGCTGATCGTCGCGCCGATGTCCGGCCATTACGCGACGCTGTTGCGCGGAACGGTTGAGGAATTTCTGCCCCACTGCGACGTCTACATCACAGACTGGACGGACGCGCGCTTGGTTCCGCTGGCGGTCGGCAAATTCGATCTTGACGACTACATCGACTATCTGCGCCTGATTCTCGATCATCTCGGGCCCGGCGTCCATACGCTTGCCGTCTGTCAGCCGGCGGTGCCGCTGCTGGCGGCCGTCGCGATCATGGAAGCGAACGACGAGCCGAACGTCCCGGCCAGCATGACGCTAATGGGCGGCCCGATCGACACCCGCCGCAGCCCAACTGAGGTCAACAAGGTCGCCGAGAAGCGCGGGGTCGAATGGTTCCGCCGCAACGTTCTGCATCCGGTGCCGTTCCCCTATCCGGCCTTCGGCCGGCAGGTCTATCCGGGCTTCGTGCAACTTTCCGGCTTTATGGCGATGAACCTCGATCGCCACGTCAACGCCCACTTCGGCATGTTCAACCACCTCGTCGACGGCGACGGCAACTCGGCGGAGAAACACCGCGACTTCTACGACGAGTATCTGGCGGTGATGGACATGGACGCCGCCTTTTACATGCAGACGATCGAAACCGTGTTTGTCCGGCACGAATTGCCCAAGGGCGAGATGAAGCATCGCGGCGTTCTCGTCGACCCGAAGGCGATCCGCCGATGCGGCCTGATGACCATCGAGGGCGAGAACGACGACATTGCCGGGGTCGGCCAGTGTTATGCAGCGCACGATCTTTGCGTAAACATTCCAAAGTCGAAGAAGATCGATTATGTGCAGAAGGATGTGGGGCATTACGGCGTGTTCAATGGCTCCCGCTTCCGCCACGAAATCGCTCCGCGGATGCGCGAATTCTGGGCGACGATCGACGGAAGGGAGGCCAAGCATCTCCCCGCCAAGGTCAACGCATTGAAAAAATCGAACGGGGCCAAGAAGCCGAACTGGGTCGGACCCGTCCCGATTTCGAACGAAGCCAAACCCGTCCAGGTTCCGGCATAGCGTTCTGCGGGGCCCGAACTCATTCGCGCCTCCGAGGCGTCCCGATGGTAAGCTCCGTCGGGCGTAACGGAGGGCGGTCGCGTGGCGAGCGCATGGAAGCTCAGCGCTTGTCTTGTCGGCGCGTTTTTCGCTTTCGCGCCAGGACCGGTGCGGGCCGGACGCTTGGTGGCGTTCACCGCTGACTACCCGCCGGGATCGATCGTCATCAGCCAATCCGCGCGCAAGCTTTACCTCGTCCTCGATGGGCGGGCCGCCATCGTCTATCCGGTCTCTGTTGCGAAACGCGGCATGGAATGGACCGGGTCGGCGCATGTGGCGACCAAATATGTCGAGCCCGACTGGTCGCCTCCTGAGAGGGTTCGGCGCGACCATCCTCGTCTGCCCGACGTCATTCCCGGCGGCGCGCCCAACAATCCGATGGGGGCGCGCGCAATCGCGCTCGACCGCGACGAAATCGCGATCCACGGGACGACGGGGGCGATGCGCGCCTCCATCGGCACGGCCGCCTCCTACGGCTGCATCCGGATGCGGAACGAGGACGTCATCGATCTTTACGACCGCGTCTCGGTCGGCGCGTTGGTGGTGATGACGCCGTGAGTTCCTTCGCCGGGCATTCTCTCCCCCCGCACAGGGCCCGTATAGGGAAGGCGGCCCCAATGCGAGCGGCCGACCGCCCAGCCGTGCGATTCGCGTCGTGTGCAATCCCCCATTAAGCTGATCGCGAGTGGAGATCTGTCGAGCCCACTTCCCCGCCCTGATATGCCGCGCGATCGCATGGGCGCGCATGCCTGGACGAGGTTTCAAGTCAAATGGCGTTTTCCGCCCAAAGCACACAGTGGGTCGCGCGTCCTCACGCCGCCGGCCTGACCTCGATCGTCAGGTGCGAGAGGGCCGGGAAGCGCGCGAGTCGGGCGCGGTAGTCGGCCTCCGAGCGCGCCGACGGCGTCACCACCGAAACGATCGCGCCGAGATGGCCGGGGCCGAGGCGCCAGAGATGCAAATCCGCAATGCGATCGCCGGCCGCCTCAATTGCGGTGCGCACTTTCTCCGTCATGCCTTGGTCGGGCGTCATATCGAGCAGGACCGCTCCGGTGTCGCGAACGAGCGCTGCCGACCAACTCGCGATCACGATCGCGCCGGCGATGCCCACGAGCGGGTCCATCCATAGCCAGCCGAACGCCCGCGCCAGCAGGAGCCCGACGATTACCGCAACCGACACGGTAGCGTCCGCAAGAACGTGAACGATGGCGGCGCGCAGGTTGTTGTCGCGCGAAGCGGCGCTGTCGAGGGGGTCGTGCTCGGCGAACATGGCGGTCGTCGTGCGCCCCTCGATCGTCACGTGGGCCGCGAACGCGTGCGGCTCGGGGATCTCGTCAATCGATTCGAGAAAGCCGTCCCGGTCGGCGAAGGCGAAGACGTTCCGTGTCCCGTCGGATCGCGCCGTCTCCAGGGCGGCGCCGTCGGCCGACAACGGCGGCCCGGATGCCCGCGTCAGCCGGAAGCGCGGCGGGACGCCATCTTCGAAGATCTCGAGGACGGCTTCGCCAGCTGGCGTGGCGATCCGCTTGGCTTCGTCGTGGCCATGGCCGCGATCGTGCGCATGGCTGTGGTCGTGTCCATGGGAATGTCCATGATGATGGCCGCCGGCCAGCAGCCACGCGCTCGCGACATTGACGGCAAGCCCCAGGGCCGCGATCGGAATCGCCTCGCGGAAATGGATCGGCGCCGGGTGAATCAGGCGTGTGACCAACTCGTAGCCGATGAGGAGCGCGATCATGGCGAGGATGATCGCGCTCGCGAAGCCTGCGAGATCGCCGAGCTTGCCCGTGCCGAAGGCGAAGCGCACATCGTGCGCGTAGCGGCGAGCGAAGGTGTAGGCGAGCGCGGCGAGCAGCAGCGCGCCAGCGTGGGTGCTCATATGCAGCCCGTCGGCGATCAGCGCGATCGAACCGGTGAGCCAGCCGCCGCCGATTTCGGCAGCCATCATCGCCGCGCACAGCCAGATGACGGTCCAGGTTCGGCGCTCGCTCGCCGCGTGCCCCTCGCCCAGGAACACATGGCTGTGGAAGGCCGCAAACGCCGCGCTTTCGGTTTCGCTCATCACCGCGGCCTCATCGAAGGTAGGCCCGGACGACATCGAGCAACTGATCCGTCGCCTCGCCATTCAGCGCCCCCGGATGGCGCTCGGCGTCGACGAGATGAGTCCGCACATGGTCCTCGACCACTTCCGCCATCAGGCCGCTCGTTGCGCCGCGTACAGCGGCGATCAGATGCATGACCCTTTCGCAGCCCGCCTCCTCGTCCAGCGCCCGCTCCACCGCCTCGACCTGGCCGCGGATGCGCCGCACGCGCTGGAGCAGCTTCTGCTTGTTGCGGACCGTGTGGCTCATGCCGCGACTATAGCATACCCCTCCACCCTATTCGAGAAGGCTTGCGCCGCGGGGGCCTCGCAACCATGATGCCCTGGGCGCGCCTGAAACCCGATGGACCGGAGCTAATGCGACTCTTTGCGCCCACGCGCGTCTTCGTCTTCGTCCTCGCCGCACTTCTGGCGACGCCAGCCGCGCGCGCGATGACGCTGACCAGCCCCGACATCCAACCGGGCGCCGCGATCGCGCCCGAGCAGGCGTTCGACGCCGCCGAGTGCCCGGGGCGCAACGTGTCCCCGGCGCTTGCCTGGGCCGATCCGCCCCAGGGGACGAAGAGCTTCGCCGTCAGCATGATCGATCCCGACGCTCCCGCGGCCGGCGGTTTCTGGCACTGGTGGGCGTTCGACCTGCCCGCCAGCTCGACCGGCCTTGTGAAAGGCGCGGGAAGCGGGGCGGGCCTGCCGGACGGCGCGCTTCAGGGCCATAATGACTTCGGTCCGCTCGGCTACGGCGGCCCCTGTCCGCCCAAGGGCAAGCCGCACCATTACGTCATTACCGTCTATGCGCTCGACATCGCTCGGCTCGGCCCGGAAGCCGACAAATCGACCGCCGACTTCGACGCGACCGTGCGCGGCCATGCGCTGGCGAAGGCGACGCTGGTCGGAGTTTTTAAGTGGTGAGACCGTTGATCCCTTCGGCTGACCACAGCCGCCAAGGGGTGTGGCAGGCTGGAGCAGGCTGTCCCGGGAACGACGCGCGGCCGGACGCTCACACGGCGCCGCGCGCGCCAACCAGCAGCATGAGGCCGAAGCCGAGCACCGCGAGCGATGCGGCGAATTCGAACGTCCGGGCGACAAGCGCCGCGCGCGTATCCTCGCTCGAGGCGAAGCGCACCGCGATAGACTTGGCGAACACCGCCATCCAGGCGAGCGCCCCGGTCGTCACCGCGACGCCGAGCGCCATCGCGAAAGTGGCCGCGATCCCGGCCGCGAATACGCCCTGGGCGAGGGCGAAGACCAGAATCAGGATGGCGCCCGAGCACGGCCGCGCTCCGGCCGCGATCACCGTTCCGGCCGCGTCCCGGAAGGACAGCGGACCGGCGATCGCGGCGGCGTCGGGGGCGCAGCAGAAGTCCAGATCCGGCTCGGCGTCCGGGCCGGCGGCGCTGTAGGCCGCGGCCGACAGCGTGCGGGCCGGCGGCATCCAGTCGACCCCGGCGAAGGCCGGCGCGGCCGCCATCGCCCGGCCGCGTTCAAAGCGCAGGCGCAGCGCGGCCATGAGCGCGCGACCTTTGCGCCATGACAGCCATAGGCCGATGCCCGCGACGCCCGCGGCGCTTGCTACCGTGAGCCAATCGGCGGCGGCGCTCATTTGCGAGGCGGTCGCGTGGAGGATCAGCGCCGCGGCGCCGACCAGCACGATCGCGACCGTCGCCTGGAGGAGGGCGGCGAGCAGAGCCATGACCGCGCCGCGGCGAAGCGAGCGCTCGTTGGCCATCATGTAGGAAGCGATCAGCGCCTTGCCGTGTCCGGGACCCGCGGCGTGAAAGACCCCATAGCCGAGGCCGAGCGCGACCAGCCCCCAGAGCGCCGACGGGTTTCCATGCAACGCATGCACCTGCTCGGCCATCAAATGCGTGAGGCGCGACTGTTCGGCGATGAGATAGCCGGTAATCCCGCCTTCCGCCCCGCCACCGCCTTCGACCCCGCCGACGGAGAACGGCCGATGTGCGAGTTGCGCGGAAGCGGCGGCGGCGTGAATGAGAAAGGCCGCAAGCGCGGCGAAGAAGGTCCGGGGAGCGCGGGTCATGGGCAGGCGATGATCGCGGTGCTCGCCATCTTGAAGCCGAAATTGACCCCCGGGGCGAGATTGGTGAAAAAAGACTCGGAAAGCTTGGCCTTGTCGCCCTGGTCGAGCGGCTTTGGCCTCGCGACGGAGGCGGAGCACCCGGTCGGCGCCGAAACGAGGGCGACCGCCGATTTGTCATCGAACTCGAAATCGATGAAATATTCGGGATCGGCGACGCGCAGGGTCATCAGCTTGGACGGCGTCGTCGGCTCTTTGAGCGGCACGGTCACGTGAAACTGGACGAGGTGGTCCGGCCGCTCTTCCATCCAGTAATCCGTCACCGAGCCGAACTCGACGGCCTTGCCGCCGTTCTTGAGGGTGGTGAAATAGCCGACGTCCGCAAGGCCGCCGGCGTTCTCCCTGGCGAGCGGCGCGAACTGTTCGCGCTTGACAAGTTCGCCCGATTTGGCGAGCCCCTGCGTCGCGAACGACGAATACATTTCGTCGAACACCCAGTCGTGCACCACCGCGGCGATCTTGCCGTCGGCGGTAAAGTCGAGCTTGCTCCTTACCGTCACCCAAACGTGCGGATGAGCAGCCGCGGGGGCGACGGATGCGAGCGCGAGCGCGAGCCCGAGCGCCGCCGTCCGTCCCTTTCCTTGCACGCCCATCACCGAATCTCGTGCTCCACGCCCAACCGAATCCCACCGCGGACCGCCTCTTGCGGGCAAAGTGCGGCGACCCGATGGCGGGTGGCGCGGACCCCTCATCCTTCAACGATTGTTAAAACAATCGCTCCAGACTGATGGAATGGCGCGTTGCGTTCAGCCATTCGTTGTTGCGTGTGCGGCCGTGCTGACCCTCACGGGCTGCGGCTTCTTCGGCCGTCCTGAACGTCCCGCCTGGCGCGCCCAGGCGGAGAACGCCTGCTTCGCCCGCAACCTCGTCAAGCTCTCGGAAACGATCGTTCCGTCGCACGAGATCGATGGCCCAGGCGCCTGCGGGATGACGAGGCCGCTCAAGGTCTCGGCGCTCGACGACGGCAAGGTCGGCCTGGACAAGACGCTCACCATCGACTGCCCGATGATCCCGGCGCTCGAAGCCTGGCTGCGCGAGATCGTGCAGCCGGACGCCGAGGCGCGCTTTGGGCAGAAAGTCGCCGCTGTCAATGTATTCGGGGCCTATTCCTGCCGTTCGATCGACAACGAGGCGGGCGCGCGGCTGTCGGAACACGCCTTCGGCAATGCGGTCGACGTCGCCGGCTTCACCCTCGCCGACGGGCGGACGCTGAAATACGTCAGCGACTGGAAGAGCGCCGGCACCCAGGAGGCCGCGTTTTTGCACGAGGCCCACGCCGGCGCCTGCCAGTATTTCACCACCGTGCTCGGGCCAGGCGCGGACGTGTTCCACTACAACCACATCCATCTCGATCTCGCCAACCATGGCTCGACCAACACCGGTCCGCGTCACATCTGCAGACCGACGCCTGCGCCGAATTCTGCTGCCGCCGCCGGCCGCTCCGGACGCCCTGCCGCCTGCGCCGGACATCGAGGAGCCGCTGGACATCGCCCGCCTCGGCGATAAGCGCGCCGTCGCCCTGGTTCCGGCCTCGCTTGCCCCGCCCGCTCTCCCTCCGGCCTTGATCGGACCAGAGGCAGGCCCGGACGGCGCCCTGCCGCCGCCGGTCGGAGAGACCGATCCGGCCCCGCCCGTTCTGCCCGCCGGCGCCGGCTACAGCATCGACACAGCGCCGACGTCATCGCTTGGCGATCACGACGAGTAAGGAGCCAAGCAAAGCGGCCCACGAGGATCGCAGGAGGCACGGCGATCCCCCTGGCTTCGGCGCCGCGCGTCCGCGATGACGGCGGCGCCCGAAAGCCCGTTCGTCGCGCGCTAGAATGAATAGTCGAAGCCAAGGGTCACCCCTTGAAAAAACACGCTCGAGCGGTGGTTAACGCCAAGCGCGGCGGCGCTGACCAGAGTCGACGGCGACGACGGAGAGGGCGACGTTGTGTAGATTTCGCGGATCTGCCCGGGCGCCAGAGCGACGCCTCCAAGCCCCAGCGCCTCGTACCCGACCTTGAGCGCGAGCCGATCGGCGAGCTGATATCGCGCATGCAATTCCGCTTCTCCCGCGAAGGCGACCGCGCTGGTTGCAGCTCGAGCCGGGTAGAGCTGCTTGGCCATGCTGACGAGGGCCGACTGTGCGGCGCCGGCGCCATAAATGCCGCCCTTGACCACTCCGCCGAGGGAAAAGCGGCCAATCTCCGCCAATCTAGCCTCGACTCCGACCTGGACGCCAAAGAGATTGTTCCTCGTCCTGGTCGTCCAGAAGGGGGAATTGACGACGACCGGCGTGCTCAGCGGCGGGTTTTGAAGCTGCGAAAGCGTGGACCCGGGATCATGTTGCTTCCACGACGGCTCGCCGCGATCGGCCGGGGTCAAGGTTCCCTGTAGGCTGTCGTTCAGCTGGAACCAGCGCAATCCGGCCAGCGCTGTTACTCGGGACGATAGATCCAGCCGGCCGTTGGCCTCGAAGCCATAGAGGCTGGTGGCGTCTCTCCACGCCATCGCCTGGTAGGGGAAATCCTGGGTCTGCCAGAACGAGCCGGGGGCCTTCATCACCAACCAGTCGGCGGGATTATCCGGACCGACGGTCTTGGCGGAGTCGAGACCCAGGATATCGAAGTACGAAAGCTCGGCGCCGTAGCCGGAAACGTCGCGGTAGGTCAGGGCGATCCTTGGGCCGGCGGAGAGACCCTGTCGAAACTGATCGCTGTTGAGCGTTTCAACGGCAGGATAAGTCGCCGAGGTCATAACTGGGGGGCGCCGGGGTCGGATAGCCGTAAAAGGGCAGGCCGCCGGGCGCCCGCCCGACCAGCGCCTGATTGACGCCGCCGACGCGTCCGAGCCCGATCGCCCCGGCTGAGAGCGTCCATCGCGGCGCGGGCCGCGGCGTGTCGGCCGCCTGTTGCGCAGGCGGGGGAGCCGGCCCGTCGATCGACGGCTGCCGGCGGAACGCGGCGCCGCCTTGATCACCCGCTGACGCGGAGGTCGGCGGGTTCAGCGCAGCGCATAGAGCCCAGCAAAGACCGGCGGCGACGGGCCCGCGCCGATTGCGCAGCCATCCGAGGCGAGCGGCGCTCGGCCTCCGCACCGCGCAAGGCCCCCCGCAGGCGTCCCGCAGGCTGGTCACCGCCCATTCCTTCTGAGAAGCGACCGAACGGCAACGCGCTCTTCGGTCGATCCGGGTCTGCAACGATCAATCCGCACGCGCCGCGAGGGACGGATTCGATCCACCGATCCATCCGCTCGGCGCGCCATTGCGGGCTGCCATGCGTTTGACGGCTTCGACATTCGCGCGCGCGGCTTCGGGCGGAAGATCGGTCTCGCCGACCTGTTCGGCTTCGGCGTATTTGCTCTCGAGCGCAAGGACGAGCGCGAGATCGCCGCGGGTGGTTGCGCCCGCCTCGTGGCTCGCGGCGGCCTGCCGCAGGACACGTTCGGCCTCGGGCAACTGCTTGGTCAGCGCAAGCGAAAGGCCCATATTGGTCAGGACGCTTGGCTCGTTCGGAGCGATCTTCAGCGCCTCGCGGTAAAAGGCCATCGCGGCTTCGTGATCGCCCAAACGGTCGGCGACCGCGCCCTGCACCGAAAGCACGTCCCATTTCGGATCGTCGGGCGTATAGGCGCGCGTCAGCACGTCCTTGGCCTGGGCGAGTTGGCCGTCGTCCGCCAAAGCCTTGCCATACTCGCCGAGCACCTGTTCGTCCTTCGGCGCCTTGACTGCGGCGACCTGCATCACCGCGACCGCCTCGCTCGTGCGGCTGATTTTCCGCAGCGCGCGGGCATAGTCGATGGAGGCCGTCTTCTCGCCTGGATTGCGCTCGTAGCGGGCGCGGCACGCTTCGGCATAGGCGCGCAGGTCCACCTCCGACGCGGGCGCGGCTGCCGACGGGACCGGCCGGAGCGAGCCGGTGCGATCGCCGAAGCTTTCGCAGCCGCCGAGCGGCGCTGCGGCAAGAATGAGCGCCGCCACGGCGGTCGCGCGGAGCGAGAAACGGCGGATGTTGGATTGCTGCGTCGACAAGGGGGAGCAGACTTTCGCAAACAGACTCGATCCGCCCCGTCCTACGCGTTCGGGCTTACCCGAGGCTGCCGGCGGAGCCGCTCCCAACTGTCAACTTGCCGATAAGTCATTGAAAACATTAGAAGTGTGGACTGAGAATCGGCGAAAATGCTGGTTAAGTCATTGAAAACATTGGTGTCCGGACAGAAAACCGCGGTCATGCCGGGGCCGCCGGTCAATCGCATATCCCGGCCCTCGGGGCGAAGGCGGACGTCATACGGGGCTGGAAAAGGCTCAAAGCGGACTCGGAAATGGCAAGGGCTCGGTCCCGGCCGCGGGCGCTGCTTGGCGAAGCAGCGTCGATGACAGCTCCGACCGCGGTCCGTGCAAGAAGACGAGCGCGGGCGGCGCCTGGTCGGCGAGCCGGAGCGCGTCGCGTTCGGGCGTCCGCCAGGGCGCGAGCGCAACCGCCGCAGGGCTGGCCATCGCCCTCAAGGTCGAGCCCGGCCGATCGATGACGGCGATCGGAGTCAGGTCGGCGATGGCGCGCCAGTGCCGCCAACGGTGGAACTGGAGCAGATTGTCGGCGCCCATGAGCCAGACGAAGCGCACGCCCCGGGCGCGGCAGGCGAGCCAGGCGAGCGTATCGTAGGTGTAGCGGGCCCCGATTTGCGCCTCGATGTCGGTGACGGACACCCGCGGGCCGGCGACCAGCCGGCGGGCGGCCTCGACGCGCTCCTGAAGGGCCGCCAGTTCAGCCGGAGACTTCAGGGGGTTGCCCGGCGTCACCAGCCACCACACGCGATCGAGGCCGAGCCGAGTCAGCGCCAGCCGAGTCACAAGCGCGTGGCCCTCATGCGGCGGGTTGAACGAGCCGCCGAGCAATCCAATGCGCATGCCCGGCTGAAACGGCGGCAGGCGAGGAACCGGCGTCACGCCGCCCCCTGTTGGGCCAGAAGCTCGGCCTGACGTTCGGCGGTCAGGGCGTCGACGATCTCGTCCAGCCCCTCGCCCTCCATGATCCGGTCGAGCGAATAGAGCGTCAGGTTGACCCGGTGGTCCGTCACCCGGCCTTGCGGGAAGTTGTAGGTGCGGATGCGTTGGGACCGGTCGCCCGAGCCAACCTGCGAGCGACGCTCCTCGGCCCGCTCGGCATCGAGCTTCTGACTGCGCGCATCGAGAATTCGCGACCGCAGGAGCGCCATGGCCTTCGCCCGGTTGCGGTGCTGGGAGCGCTCCTCCTGCATGGCGACGACGACCCCGGTCGGCAAGTGGGTGATACGGATGGCCGATTCGGTCTTGTTCACGTGCTGTCCGCCAGCGCCGCTCGAGCGCATGGTGTCGATCTTGAGGTCGGCCTCGTTGATGACGACGTCCGCCTCCTCGGCGAGCGGCAGAACTGCGACCGTCGCGGCCGACGTGTGGATACGCCCCTGCGTCTCGGTCGCCGGCACACGCTGCACCCGGTGAACGCCGCTTTCGAACTTGAGGCGCGCGAACACGCCCCGTCCCGAGATCTGCGCCACGATTTCCTTGTAGCCCCCGGCGGTCCCCTCGCTCAGAGAAAGCGTGTCCACGGTCCAGCGCTTCAATTCCGCGTATTTGACATACATGCGAAAGAGGTCGCCGGCGAACAAAGCCGCCTCGTCTCCTCCCGTGCCCGCGCGCACTTCGAGGATCGCATCGCCTTCGTCCGCGGCGTCCCTTGGCAGGAGCGCGACGCGGATGGCCTGGGCCATGTCCCCCGACGCGGACTCGGCTTTGGCGAGCTCGTCGGCCGCCAGCGCGCCCACTTCGGGATCCAGCGCGGGATCGGCAAGCAGAGCCGTCAAGTCCGCCCGCTCTCTCTCCTTGTCCCGGAAGGCCCGGATCGCGCTCACGACCGGCGCAAGATCGTTGAGCTCCCGCGAAAGCGCCGAGTATTCGGCGCCGCCGACCCCCTCCGTCAGGCGCGCGCCGATCTCCTCGTAACGGCGCAAAATGAGATCGAAATTGTGGGTGGCGGCCATGCTAGGGAACCGAAAAAAGGAGCGAAGCTGGCGGAGCTAGAGGCGCACGCCGTAGCGCTCGGCGAGTTCGCGCAAGGGTTCGCGCAACGAGGCGTCGTTGCGTCCCTCCGTCAGCATCGCTGCGACGGCGCGCGCCGTTTCCTTGATGTTCAGCGTCAGGATCATCGCCTTGACCGGCCCGATAGAGGTTGCCGACATGGAGAGCTGGCGGAAGCCGATCGCGGTCAACGCCATCGCTTCGAGCGGACGGCCGCCGATTTCGCCGCACAGGGTGACCGGGGTGCCCGCCCGAGCCCCAGCCTCAACGATCGAGCGCAGGGCGCGCAGAAAGCCGACGCTCAGCGCGTCGTAGCGGTTCGCGACCCGCCGGTTGTCTCGGTCGACAGCGTAGAGATACTGCATCAGATCGTTCGAGCCGACAGACAGAAAGTCGGCCTGAGCGGCGATCTCGTCGAGCTGCCACAACAGCGACGGCACCTCGACCATGACCCCGAGCAGCGCCGTGCGCGGCGGCTCGTGGCCATGGCTCGCGTTCCAGTCAAGCTCTCGGTCGAAGAGCGCCCGCGTTCGCGTATACTCCTCGACGGTCGAGACCATCGGGATCATGATCTTGAGGTCGCGTCCGGCGGCGGCCCGGATAAAGGCGCGCAGCTGCATGCGCAGCAGCGCCGGACGGTCGAGGCCGATGCGCAGGGCGCGCCATCCGAGCGCCGGGTTCTCCTCCTCGAACCCCTTCATATAGGGCAACAGCTTGTCGCCGCCGATGTCCAGAGTGCGGAAGGTGACCGGCCTGTCGCCGGCTGCGTCGAGAATCGAGCGATAGAGCTCTTCCTGGACGCCCGGCCTCGGGAAGCGCGAGGCCAACATGAACTGCAGCTCGGTGCGGAACAGGCCGATCGATTCGGCGCCGGTCTCGATCAGGTGCGGCATGTCGACCAGGAGCCCTGCGTTCATGTGGAGCCCGATCCGGACACCGTCGAGGCTCACCGTCGGCACGTCGCGGAGCGCGCGAAACTGCGCCTGCTTGCGCGCGCGCATCCGCGCACGCTCGGCGTAGGCCGCCTCGACGTCCGGAGGCGGGCGCAAATAGACCTCGCCGGAATCCCCGTCAACGATGATCGCGTCGCCGTGCTCGACGATCTCGGTCACATTGGGGACGTCGCTGACCGCCGGGATCGCCAACGCCCGGGCGACGATTGCGACATGACTCGCGGCCCCCCCCTCCTCGAGCACCAGGCCCCGCAGCCGCGATCGGTCATAGTCGAGCAAGGCCGCCGGGCTCATCGACCGCGCGACCAGAATCGCGTTTTCCGGCAATTCCTCCGGCAGCAGCACAAGGCTCTGGCCGGCGAGCTGATGCAGCAGTCGGTTTGCGATATCCGTGAGATCGTGGAGTCGGTCGCGCAGATAGGGATCCGTCTGCCGCTGCAGCTTGGCGCGCGCGTCGTTCTGGACCCGCTCGACCGCAGCTTCAGCGGTCAAACCCGAACTCACCGCTTCGCGCAGGCGGCGCAGCCAGCCCCGGTCATGCGCGATCATTCGGAAGGCTTCGAGCACGTCGCGATGCTCGCCCGACCTGCCGTCGTCACTGCGGTCGATCAACTCGTCAACAGAGGCGCGCATGGCGCTGATCGCCAATTCCAGCCGCTGCAGCTCGGAATCAACGTCGTCGGCGACAATCTTCGACACCGCTACCCGCGGCTGATGCATCACGACATGACCGAGACCAAGGCCGTCGGCGATGCCGACCCCCTTGGTCGCTCGCGGATTGCGGAGGGCGATCGGCGCGCCTTGGCTGGCGATCGCCTGAAGCTCCCCCGACGCGATCATCTCGGCGAGCAACATCGCGGTCGTCTGCAGGGCCTCGACCTCTTCTTCCGAATAGGTCCGCCTCGCCCGATTTTGCACGACCAAGACCCCGATGGTGGCGCCGCTGCGCAGCACCGGAACGCCCAGAAACGACTGATAGATCTCTTCGCCCGTTTCGGGTTTATAGGAGAAGGCCGGATGGTGCTGCGCGTCCGAGAGCGCGAGGGGCTCCGCGCTGGACGCGATCAGTCCGACAAGACCCTCGCCCGGCTCCATCGTCGTCAGATGGACAGCCTCGCGATTCAGACCTTCGGTGGCGAACAGTTCCATCGCGCCGTCCGTACGGACGACGTAAAGCGAGCAGACCTCAGCCACCATGTTCGAGGCGATCAGCACGACAATGCGGTCGAGGCGCGCCTGCGCCGTGACGGGCTCCGCCATCACTTCGCGAAGCCGCCGCAGCAACAGACGGGGTCCGCCCGGCGCCCGCATTCAGGAACGTCCTCTTCTCTCGTCCGACGGTCCGTCGGCGTTAAGCGCCATGCAATGAACGGGCCGGAAGGGAGCCGTCAGCCCGTGCGTGCGCGCAAGCTTTGGCGTTGCCCGGCTTCGGGGCCGTATAGAAACGATTTGCCGGCTCGGCAAGCGCGCTCTTCTTCCTTTAGGCGTTGGGTTTGGCGCCGCGGCGAGCCAGGACCTCGTCAAGCCAGTTGGGTCGCATCTCCGGAACCGACGACAGGAGCAACTCCGTATAAGGGTGATAGGGCGGGGCGAAAACCGAAGACGTATCACCGCCGGCGACGGTCCTCCCGCGCAGCATGACCACGACTTTGTTCGCGATTCGCTTTACCGTACCCAGGTCGTGGGTGATGAACATATACGCAACTCCGAGTTCATTCTGGAGGCGCTTGAGGAGACGGAGGATTTCCTCGCCGACCAATTGATCCAGCGCCGACGTGACCTCGTCGCAAATGATGAGATCCGGTTCGGCAGCGAGCGCCCGGGCGATCGAAACCCGTTGCTTCTGGCCGCCGGAAAGTTCCGACGTCTTCCGGTCGATGAAATGATCCGGCAGGTCCATCTGCTTGAGAAGCTCGAGGACGCGGGCCCGGACCTCTGCCCGCGAGCGCCGGAAATAGAACGACGCCGGCCTACCGATGACCTCGAGCAGCGTCTGCTGCGGGTTAAGGGCGACATCCGGCATCTGATAAATCATCTGAATGCGCCGAAGCTGATCGCGCGAGCGGTCTTTCAGGCGCGCCGGCAGGCTTGCGCCTGCGAACCGCACATCGCCCTCTGCCCGGGGCAGGAGGCCAGTCACCACGCGCGCAAGCGTTGATTTTCCCGATCCCAACTCGCCCACGACCGCGACCGTATCGCCACGAAAAATTCTCAGGCTCACGTCGTCGATGACCTTGGGCTTGCCGGCATAATGTGCGGTTACGGCCGCGACCTCGAGTAGCGGCGCGGCGCCCCCCGGTCGTGCCACGAACGTCTGACCGATGGTTCTTTCGCGGACCAGGCGGCGCGTATAGTCGTGCTCGGGCGCCTCCAGAATGCTCCGGACGTCTCCGAATTCCACCACCTTGCCGCGCCGCAGCACCAGGATTCGGTCGGCGATCTGGGCGACGACAGCCAGATCGTGGGTAATGTAAAGCGCGGCTGCGCCATGAATGCGGACTAGCCGACGGAAGGCCGCGAGGCAGTCGACTTGCGTTGTTACGTCGAGCGCCGTCGTCGGTTCGTCGAACACGATGATTTCCGGTTTTCCGATCATCGCCATCGCAGCCATCACCCGCTGAAGCTGGCCTCCGGACACCTGATGCGGATAACGGGAACCGATCGTTTCGGGGTTTGGCAGATCGAGTTCTCGAAAGAGCGCCACTGCTTCGGCCTGCGCTTCGGCGCGGCCCATTAGGCCGTGGCGGACGGGCGTTTCGCAGACCTGGTCCATCAGCGTCATCGCCGGATTGAATGACGCCGCCGCGCTCTGCGCAATGTAGGACATTTTGAGGCCGCGCAGGGTGCGCCGCTGATCAGCTGTCATGGCGCGCAGATCGGCGCCGGCAAACAGAACCTGGCCGCCGACAATGAAGCAGTTGCGGCGGGTGTAGCCCATCGAGGCGAGGCCGATCGTCGATTTTCCAGCGCCCGATTCGCCAATAAGACCGATGACGTCGCCGCGTCGCAAACTCAGGGAGACGTCGTCGACGAGCACCGGACCGTCGCCGTGGTCGGTTCGCACCGCCACTTGCAGCGCACGGATGTCGAGCACGATCGAACTGTCGGCGATGACACTCACGCTCCTTCTCCCTGGCCGCGAGAGTGGATCGAAAGCATCCAGTCAACGATGAAATTGACGCCGATCGTCAGGATCGCGATTGCCGCGGCGGGATAAATCGGAGCCGCAGAACCGAAATTGATCATGTCACGATAGTCCTTGACCATGCTGCCCCAGTCGGCGGCCGGCGGTTGTACGCCGAGCCCGAGGAAACTCAGCGCAGCAATGAAAAGAAACGTGAAACAGAAACGCAGGCCGAATTCGGCGGTCAACGGTGGGATGGCGTTGGGGAGAATCTCGCGTGTGACGATCCACCACCAACCCTCGCCACGCAATCGCGCAGCCTCGACGAACTCGAGGCTGACGAGTCCTACGGCGACGGAGCGCGCCAGGCGGAAGACCTTGGTCGAATCGAGCGTGGCGACGGTGACGATGAGCACCGGCAGGCCCGAGCCGAGCACCGACAAGATGACGAAGGCAAAAATCAAGGTCGGCATCGACAGAAGCAGGTCGACCAACCGCGACAGCGCCTGATCGGCCCAGCCGCCTGCGACGGCCGCACCAAATCCAGTGACGATGCCGATGAAAAACGACAGCGCGGTAATGATCAGCGCAAGCCCGATCGACAGGCGCGCGCCGTAGACGAGCCGGCTCAGAAGGTCGCGGCCAAGGTTGTCGAGCCCGAGCCAGTGTTGCCAATCCGGATCCGCCCACGCATCGCCGAGCACCGCGGTCTGGTCGAAGGGCGCGATCAGAGGCGCGAAGATCGCCACGATCAGATTGATGGCGACGATAGCCAATCCAATCTGGGCGGGGACGCTGAGCTTGTGTCCGAGAAGGCGCATCTGCGGGGCCCTAACGCGGCTGCCGCAGGCGCGGATTGGATAGGAGCGACAGGATGTCGGCCGCCATATTAAGCGCGATGAAGGTCGCGGCGAAGATCAGCCCGCACGCCTGCACCACCGGAACGTCGTGCTTGGAGACCTCGTCGACCATCAACTGTCCGAGGCCTGGATAGACGAAAACAGTCTCGACCACGACCACGCCGACGATGAGATAGGCGAGGTTGAGCGCAATCACCGAAATGATCGGCGCGAGCGCGTTCGGAAGGGCATGGCGCAATACGATGCGGGTCTGCGTCAGACCCTTGAGGATGGCCATCTCGATATAGGGGCTCGCCATCACCGCAAGCACCGAGGCGCGTGTCATCCGCATCATATGCGCGACGATGACAAGCACAAGCGTCAGCATTGGCAGGAACGCATAGTAGAGGCGGTCGAGGAACGGGGTGTCCGAGGAGACGTTCGCCAATGACGGGAACCAGCCGAGATCGACTGCAACATATTTGATCAAGAGATAGGCGAGAAAGTATTCCGGCACCGAGATGGTCATCAGGGTCAGAACGTTGACCGTGCGGTCGAATATCCCGCCCTGCCGGATCGCGGCCGCGAGCCCAAGGCCGACGGCGAGCGGAACCGCGACCACCGCCGCATAAGCCGCAAGAAACATCGTGTTGGCGAAGCGCGGCGCGATCAGTTCGAAAACGTCACGGCCATTGGCGAGCGAATGCCCGAAGTCGCCGCGTAGCGCGCCGAACAGCCACTCGAAATAGCGAACGATCGCAGGTCGATCGAGGCCGAGATCGAGGCGTAACTTCGCCAGGTTTTCAGGCGTCGCCTGGTTCTGCAGGATGGCGGAGGCAAGATCGCCAGGAAGGATTTCCGTGCCGATGAAGATGAGCGCGGACGCGGCCAGCAGCGTCAGGACACCCAGGATCGACCGCTGAAGGATCAGCCTTCCCACTCTGGACCCGCCTCCTTCCTCGTGCTACGAGAGCACGCCGGTCGCTCGGCCCGGCGCGTGACTTCTGCCGAGGATCGGCCGTTACGACTTCAGCCAAGCCTTATCGAGAACCATGCCGTTGTCCATGTCGAATCCGCCGTGGGGGGTATGACCGCCGACCTTGTTGTTGTGGGCGTCCAGCCAGTCTCGGAAGGCCGGAATGAGGGCGCCGCCGTCATCGCTGAGCATGGCTTGCATCTCCCAAATATAAGCCCTTCGTTTCGCTTCGTCAGTTTCCCCGCGCGCGTCCGAAAGGAGCTTCTCGAACTTCTCGTTCTTCCAGTGGGTCTCGTTCCACGGCGCGTTGGCTGCAAATGCGACAGCAAGCATCTGGGTCGCCGCGGGCCGTCCGCCCCAATAGCTTTCGACAAACGCGTCCTTCAGCCAGACGTTGTCAAAGAAGCCGTCCGCCGGCTCCTTCTTGACGTCGACCTTGATGCCGGCCTTTTCCGCGTTCGCTTGGAAAAGCGTCGCCATGTCAACGGCGCCGTTGAACGCCGCGTCCGACGCTTGCAACAGGATTTTAGGATCGGCGATTCCCGACTTCTTCAAATGGTAGGCCGCCTTCTCGGGATCGTGCTTGCGCTGAGGCAGCTCGCTGTTGAAGTAGGGGTCGCCACGCGGTATCGGATGATCGTTGCCGAGCGTGCCGTAGCCGCTGAACATCGCCTTGAGAACCTCTTCGCGATTGGCTGCGTATTTGAGCGCGAGGCGGATGTCCAGGTTCGAGTAAGGGTCCTTGTCGACCTGCATCGCCAGGATCGTGAACCAGCCGCCCGGAGCGCGCACGACCTCGATTTTTGGCGCCTTGGAGAGGAGCGCGACCGCCTTGTGGTCAACGCGATTGATCGCATCCACCTGACCGGAGATCAGAGCATTGAGCCGCGCCGAGCCGTCATTGATCACCGTCACGTCGGCGCCGTCGAGCCAGCCGCGCCCCTCCTTCCAGTAATCAGGATGCTTCTTCAAGACGATGCGGACACCTGGGTCGAACTTCTCGAGCGTAAACGGGCCTGTGCCGACCGGCTTAGTCCAATCCTTGAAGCCGTTCGGGACCATCAGCAGGTGGTAGTCCGTCAAGGTATAGGGAAAATCCGCGTCAGGCGCGGCAAGCGAGACCTGGACTTGGTATTTGTCGAGCTTCTTGATGTCCGAGACTTCCTTCATCGGCCCGGCGGCGCCGGACTTGGTGGCGCCGCGGTGCAGGTTCAGGGAGTAGACCGCGTCGTCGGCGGCAAACTCCTGCCCGTTCGAGAACCTGATTCCCTTGCGAAGATTGAAGATCCAATCCTTGGCGCCGTCCTTCGGCTCAAAGCTTTCGGCGAGTTCCGGAACAGGCTTGCCGTCCTGGGCCCACTCGACGAGGCCGTTGAACAGGCCGTGGCTGACGTCGATCATCACCGAATCGTTGTAGGAGGTGATGTCGACGCTGTCGGTCGTGCTGCCGCCGGCGAGGCCCAGACGCAGGACGCCGCCCTTCTTAGGCGTCTCCGCGGCCGACTTGGCCGCGCTCTCGAGCATCGTCGATACCGTGAGCGTCGATGCGCCGAGCGCGACGGCGCGCCCCATGAACTCGCGCCGTGAGACGGCGTTTCTGACGAGCCGCGCGAACCAGAAATCCAACTCGCTCATTTGCGTTTCTCCCGTGTCTGGCCCCGCGCCTGCTTCCTCTGCGGCCACGCCCCTATCGACGATCGTCTCGTCCGCCGGCCGCCATTGTCCTGTTCGCCGTCGACGTCTGTCAATCGCGATTGGTCGAAAGACTTCAGCCTTTGCGCGCTCGGTGGCCAGGATCAATGCATTTGCCGCGCCGGCGCTGCTCCAAACAGCGTAGCTGCTTCGCGTTGACTTGACGTGCAGCCAAGACTAGGGGTTTCGGCCGCAAATCGCCGAGCAAAAGCGCTCGCGCTTTCAGGGATGGGCCTGGCTCATGAAGATTCTCGTGCCGGTAAAGCGGGTGGTGGACTACAATATCAAGATCCGGATCAAGTCGGACGGGTCGGGCGTCGAACTCGCCAACGTCAAGATGTCGATGAATCCGTTCGACGAAATCGCCGTCGAGGAGGCGCTTCGCCTTAGGGAAGCGGGAAAGGCAACCGAGGTTATCGCGGTTTCGATCGGTCCGGCGCAGGCGAGCGAGACCATCCGCACAGCGCTTGCGATGGGCGCAGACCGGGGAATTCTGGTCAAGACCGACGGGATTGTGGAGCCGCTTGCGGTCGCCAAGATCCTCAAGGGCGTGATCGCCGAAGAACAGCCCGGCCTCGTGATCCTGGGCAAGCAGGCGATCGACGACGACTGCAACCAGACTGGGCAGATGTTGGCGGCGTTGACCGGCTATGGCCAGGGCACGTTCGCCTCCAAGGTTGTCGTAGGCGACGGCTCGGTCGAGGTGACGCGCGAGGTCGACGGCGGCCTCCAGACGGTGTCCCTAAGGCTGCCCGCGATCGTCACGGCCGACCTGCGCCTCAACGAGCCGCGATACGCGTCGCTTCCCAACATCATGAAGGCGAAGAAGAAGCCGATCGCCGAGAAGACCCCGGCCGACTACGGCGTCGACGTGGCGCCGCGGCTGAAGGTGGTCAAGACGGCGGAGCCCGGTGGCCGCAAGGCGGGCGTGAAAGTGAAGTCGGTGGCGGAGCTGGTTTCGAAGCTGCGCGAAGAAGCGGGAGTGATCTGACAATGGCGACTCTTCTTCTGGCTGAGGTCGCGGGCGGGAGTTTGAGCGACATGACCGCGCGGGCCCTGACCGCCGCGCTTGAGATCGGGCAACCGGTCGACGTGCTGGTGGCCGGGCAGGGCGTCGGGGCGGCAGCGGAAGCCGCAGCCAAGCTTTCCGGCGTCGCCAAGGTGCGGGTCGCCGACGGCGCGCCCTACGCCCACGGGCTGGCCGAGCCGCTGGCGGCGCTGATCGTCGCGCTGAGCGACGGCTACGACGCAATCGTCGGGCCCTCGACGGCGAGCGCCAAGAACGTCCTGCCGCGGGCGGCGGCGCTCCTCGACGTGATGCAGATCTCCGACATCGTCAAGGTCATCGGCCCCAAGACCTTCGAGCGGCCGATTTACGCCGGCAATGCGATCCAGACGGTCGAGTTGACCGATCCGAAGGTGGTTGTGACGGTGCGGACGGCTTCGTTCGGCGCGACGGGCGCGGGTGGGTCGGCGGCGATCGAGCCGGTCGCGGCGGCAAGCGACCCAGGCGTGTCGGCCTTCGTCGGCGAGGCGCTGGCCAAGTCCGACCGTCCGGAGCTGACCTCGGCCAAAATCATCATCTCGGGCGGCCGGGCGATGCAGAAGGCGGAGAACTTCAAGACCTACATCGAGCCGGTCGCCGACAAGCTCGGAGCGGCGATGGGGGCCTCGCGCGCCGCGGTCGACGCCGGCTACGCCCCGAACGACTGGCAGGTCGGCCAGACCGGCAAGGTCGTCGCGCCGGAGCTCTACATCGCGGTCGGCATTTCCGGCGCCATCCAGCATCTCGCCGGCATGAAGGACTTCGAAGGTGATCGTGGCGATCAACAAGGACGAGGAGGCCCCGATCTTCCAGGTCGCGGACTACGGCCTCGTCGCCGACCTCTACCAGGCCCTGCCCGAACTCACCGCGGAGCTTGCCAAAATCGGCAAGTGACGCTGGTCGGGCCATCAAAAAGAAACGGACGCCCTGACTGGACGCCCGGCGCCGCTGGTCTATGATCCGGACGCGGCAGGGAACGGCTGGACAGGTTCGCGAACATGGCTTTGAGCATTGAATTGGTCGGCGTCATCGGCGCGGGACAGATGGGCGCCGGCATCGCCCAGGTCGCGGCGCAGGCCGGGATGCCGGTCTACCTGAATGACGTGTCCGAGGATCGGGTCAACGCCGCTCTGGCGACGATCAACGGCCACCTGTCGCGTCAGGTGGCGAGGGGCCAGCTCGACGAGGACGGGCGCAAGGCCGTGCTCGAGCGCATCCATTTCGCGTCGACCCTCGACAAGCTTGGCGACTGCGACTTGGTGATCGAGGCGGCGTCCGAGAACGAGGAGATCAAGCGCAAGATCTTCACGTCGCTGCGTCCGTTCATGAAGCCGGAGACGATCCTCGCCTCCAACACCTCGTCGATCTCGATCACCCGGCTCGCATCGGTGACGTCCAATCCCGAGCGCTTCATCGGCATGCATTTCATGAACCCGGTGCCGCGCATGCAACTCGTCGAGCTCATCCGCGGCATCGCCACCAAGGACGACACGTTCGATGCGGCCAAGACCTTCGCCACGCGGCTCGGCAAGACGGCGACGATGTCGGAGGATTTCCCCGCCTTCATCGTCAACCGCATTTTGCTGCCGATGATCAACGAGGCGGTCTACACGCTCTATGAGGGCGTCGGCTCGGTCGAGGCGATCGACACCGCCATGCGGCTCGGCGCCAACCATCCGATGGGGCCGCTGCAGCTTGCCGACTTCATCGGCCTCGACACCTGCCTGGCGGTGATGCAGGTGCTGCATGAAGGCCTGGCGGATTTCGAAATACCGCCCGTGTCCGCTGCTGGTCAAATACGTCGAGGCCGGCTGGCTCGGCCGCAAGAGCCAGCGCGGCTTCTACGACTACCGCGGCGAGACGCCGGTCCCGACGCGCTGAGTCCGCGACGAGAGGGCGCTTTAGCGCCGTTTATCGACCGGCCTTTACGATTTCAAAGACTTGCAACCCGCCTTAGCGGCGGCGCCGACCAATGGCCTTTTATACATAAACCTTCCGTCATACTCCCGCCGCCAGCGGCTTCAGATCCGGCCGCCGCTCGCGCGTGATCCGCTCGGCCTCCGCCCGCCGCCAGGCGGCGATCCTGGCGTGGTCGCCCGACAGCAGCGCGTCGGGGATCGCCCGGCCCTCCCAATCGCGCGGGCGGGTAAAGTGGGGATATTCGAGCAGGCCGGACTCGAAGCTCTCTTCCGTTCCCGACTCCGCCTTGCCCATCACCCCGGGGATCAGCCGCACGCAGGCGTCGAGCACGGCGAGCGCGGCGATCTCGCCGCCCGACAGCACATAATCGCCGATCGAAACCTCGATCAGCCCCCGGCCCTCGATCACCCGCTCGTCCACGCCCTCGAAGCGGGGGCAGACGATGACGAGCCCCGGCCCCGCCGCCCACGTCCGCGCGTCGCTTTGCGTGAACGGTTTTCCGCGCGGGCTCATGATCAGCCGCGGGCGCAAATCGTCGGGCGGCGCGGCGGCGTCGAGGCTCGCGGCCAGCACGTCGGCCCGCATCACCATGCCCGGTCCCCCGCCCGCCGGCGTGTCGTCGACCGCGCGATGGCGGCCGAGGCCGTGTTCGCGGATGTCGAGCGCTTCGAGCGACCAGACGCCGCGCGCCAGCGCGTCGCCCGCCAGCGACTGGCCGAGCGGGCCGGGGAACATTGAAGGGAACAGGGTGAGAAGCGTCGCGCGGAACATGAATGAGACCTACGTCACGCTCGCGCGGCGCCGGCGGCGTTCAGAACCGATCAGGCCAACCTCGCGCGCCATGGAGTACGCGCAGAATAACGATATTGCCTTCGCGAATTCGATAGGGGACGACATAGGGCGTACCTCCCAGAACCAACTCGCGCGTTCCCGGGACGCGCCCCGGCCTGCCGATGTGTGGATTGCCTGGAATCGTCGCCTCGACGGCTTCAATGACTTTTTCGGTCGTGCGTTTGGCCGCTGCGGGAGCGTCCTTTGCGATATACGCGCGCACCTCGCGAAGGTCTGCGACCGCTCGCCGCGACCAGACCAGTTTCACCTTGAACCCGGCGGCTCAAGCTCCTGGTCTGTGTCCCACGACGCGACCCATTGGCGAACGGCTTCGTGGGAAATCGTCTCGCCCCGCTCGGTTTCGGCTATCGCCGTGCTTGATCGCCTGCGATTTGCCACTCGTTGACCGCCAGATATTCGGCGATGGCTTCGGCCGCGAGGAACGACCGGCTTCGCCCTGTGCTGTGGGCGAGGGCTTCAAGCCGAGCTTTATCATGCTCGTCAACGCGAATGGTCAATGTGCATGACGCCATGTCGACTCGGGCTGTGTTTGCTTGTACACAACAGCATACAGTCAAGCACGCCGCTGGGCAAGCTCAGTCGAGCGCGACATCGCTGAGGTCGCGACCCAGAACTTTCGCCATCGCTTCGACCACGGTCCGATGATCGTCTCGCTGAGGCAGCCCGGAGATCGTCACGGCGCCGACGCACCCGGTTCCCTTGACGATAATCGGCACGCTGCCGCCATGGACGGCGTAGTCGCGCTCCGGCAGCGCGCCGAGATCGGCAAGCGTCCGGCCTTCGAGCGCGAGCTTGCGGCCGATGGCGTAGGAGGAGCGGTGGAAACGGTAGACGACATTGCGCTTGCGCCGCGCCCAGTCGAAATTGTCGGGCGCGGAGCCAGGCAGGGCGAAGGCCAGGAGCGTCATCGTCGCGAGCCGGATGTCGACCACGATCGGCAGGCGCCCGGTCTCGCCGACCGCCTTGAGCGCCAGGCCGACCTCCCACGCTTCGGCCGCGCCGAACCCGTCAAACTGCAGGCGCTCCTCCTGCAGCGCGATCCGGCGGATATCTTCGGCGGCGTCCATCAGCTCCTCCCCGTCAAGCTTGGGCCGGCAAAACGATGATCGCCCATTGCACGCCGAACCGATCGGTGAAATTGCCGTAGACGTCGCCCCAAAACTGGGTCTTCAACGGAACCGTCACCCGGCCCCCGTCGCTCATGCGATCAAATAGCGCGGCCGCGGCGTCGGCGTTGTCCAGCTCGATCATCAGGGCGGCGCCTTTCATCGGCTCGGAGTCCGGGCCGTCCGACGCGTAGAAGCGAATTCCGTCGCCTTCGAACAGGGAATGAATGACCTTGTCGCGCCAGGCGCCGCCGTCGCGTCCCTCCATCGGACTTCCCGCATAGCGGCGAAGCTCGACAACCTTGCCGAGGCCGCAAGCGGCATAGAACGTCAGCGCACTCTCACAGGCGCCCTTGAAGTAAAGATAAGGGGTCATGCGCAAGTCGGGGGCCTCCGGGCGCCGGACCCTGCATGAGCAAAGCGCGTCTGGCAACTCGGCCGAATGCTCCTGGTCTTGTAACGCCCAAGCCATCCCCTCGCCCGTCGTCCCGATCCCCATACGAGCCCGGGGATGTCGAAGGACGCTCCAGCGCGCACGAACGTCCAGCTTACTGGATCATCCTTCGACAAGCTCAGGATGAGGTTCTTGATATGGCAGGCTGGTTTGGCACGGTCGCCGCGCAAATTGTTCCCGCTATTTTCCCGGGACGCGAAAAGGCCTAGATAAGGGGTTGCCGCTGGAGATCTCATTGTCCGAATCGACTGTGCTTGAAGACACGCGCCGCGACGCCGCGACCCGGCCGGAGCCTGCCCCGCGCGCTTTCATCAAGTCGTTCGGCTGCCAGATGAACGTTTACGATTCGCAGCGCATGGCCGATCTCGCCGCGGCCGAGGGCTACGCCGAGGCGACGCGAGCCGAGGACGCGGACCTGATCGTCCTCAATACCTGCCATATCCGGGAAAGAGCGTCAGAGAAAATCTATTCCGAGCTCGGCAAGCTGCGCGAACTCAAGCAGGAGCGCGGCCGCGCGGGCCGCCGGACGACGCTGGTGGTCGCCGGCTGCCTCGCCCAGGCCGAGGGGGCCGAGATTTTGCGCCGCCAGCCGGCGGTGGACGTGGTCGTCGGTCCGCAGAGCTACCATCGGCTCCCGGAGCTCTTGCGCGAGGCGGAAGCGCAGACGGGCGTGATCGACACCGACTTCCCCGCCGAAGACAAGTTCGCCCGATTGCCGGCGAGCGCGCCGGCGGCGGTGAGGAAGCGCGGCGTTTCCGCCTTCGTCACCGTCCAGGAGGGGTGCGACAAGTTCTGCTCGTTCTGCGTCGTGCCTTATACCCGCGGCGCCGAAGCCTGCCGCCCGATTGACGCGGTCCTGGCGGAGATCGCCGGCCTCGCTCGCGCGGGCGTGCGGGAAGTCATGCTGATCGGCCAGAACGTCAACGCCTATCACGGGCGCGACCCGGCCGGCCGTCCCGTCGGGCTTGCCGGTCTGATCGCGGCGGCGGTCGAGGTTCCCGGGGTCGGACGGGTGCGCTACGCGACCTCCCATCCCAACGACATGAGCGACGACCTGATCGTCGCGCACCGGGAGATCGAGGCGCTCGCGCCCTATCTGCATCTTCCGGTCCAGTCCGGCTCCGACCGCATCCTGGCGTCGATGAACCGGCGCCATCGCGTCGCAGACTATCTCGACGTGATCGCCCGGGTGCGCGAGGCGCGCCCGGACATCGCGGTCTCCTCCGACTTCATCGTCGGCTATCCGGGCGAGACGGACGCCGACTTCGAGGCGACGCTCGCGCTTGTGCGCGCTGTCGGCTTCGCCTCGTCCTTCGCCTTCAAGTACTCGGCCCGGCCGGGAACGCCCGCGGCGGAGATGGACGGACAGATCAGCGAGGCCGTCAAGGCGGCGCGTCTTGCCGTGTTGCAGGCGCTGCTCGAGGAGCAGCGGCAGGCGTTCAACAGGGCCTGCGTCGGGCGTCGCCTCACGGTCCTGTTCGAGAAGCCCGGACGCCATCCCGGTCAGGCGATCGGCCGCTCGCCCTATATGCAAGCGGTGTTCGCGGAGGGTCCGCAGTCGCTGATCGGCGCCATGGCGGAGGTCGACATCATCGGGGTCGGCCCCAATTCGCTGCACGGCCAAGTTGTCTCGCCAGCGTCGTAAAAGCAGGATTTGATCTGAAGTGCAGGATGATTCGAACCAGAAACCGGAAGCCAGGGAGAGCATCGATTTGAAGCCGCAGGACCCGTCGCCGTCACGCGTCGCCGCCGCTCCGCCCACGCCGAATACGACCCTGCGCGAATCCAAGCCTGCCGAAATCTCGATCGCATTCCCGGATAATGCGGCGGCGTCCGTGGTGTTCGGGCACTATGACCAGAACATCGCCCGCATCGAACGCTTGCTCGGCGTCTCGGCCTATGCCAACGGCAACCAGGTCGTGATCAAGGGCCCGAAGGAGGCGAGCGAGCAGGCCCGCCGCGTTTTCGAAATGCTTTACGAGCGGGTGAAGATGGGTCAGCCGGCGAGCGAGGGCGACGTCGAGGGGGCGGTCGCCGAAAGCGCCTACCAGGGGCTGCTGTTTCCGGGCGACGAATCGGGACGCGACAGTTTTGGCGTCGTCAAGACCCGCAAGCGCGGAGTTGTACGGGCGCGCAACGCCGCGCAGGACCGCTATCTCGCCGCGCTGCGTAAATTCGAACTGGTGTTCGCCGAGGGGCCGGCCGGCACAGGCAAGACCTGGCTCGCCGTGGGACACGCCGTATCGTTGTTGGAGCAGGGCCTGGTCGAGCGGATGATCCTGTCCCGCCCGGCGGTCGAGGCCGGGGAGCGCCTCGGCTTCCTCCCGGGCGACATGAAGGAGAAGGTCGATCCGTATCTGCGGCCGATCTACGACGCCCTGTACGACTTCATGGACGGCCGCATGGTCGAGCGCGGCATCCAGACCGGCATGATCGAGATTGCGCCGCTCGCTTTCATGCGCGGGCGGACCCTGTCGAAGGCCGCGGTGCTGCTCGACGAGGCGCAGAACGCGACTGCGATGCAGATGAAGATGTTCCTGACCCGTCTCGGCGAAGGGTCGCGGATGATCATCAACGGCGATCCGAGCCAAACCGACCTCGCGCCGGGCCAGAGATCAGGTCTCGGCGACGCCATTCGCCTGCTGTCGGGGAACCCGCGTATCGGCCATGTCCGGTTCGCCCATATTGACGTCGTACGCCACGATCTGGTGCGCCAGATCGTCGAGGCCTACGAGCGCGCAGGCCAGGAAGGGCGCGCCGCCGGCGCGCCATGAGGCTTTCGCTCGACATCAGCGCGCCGTCGTCTCTGTGGCGGACGCTGCCGCGCGCCCGGAGCATGGCGCGCGAGACGGTCGCGGCCTGCGTCGCCGAGAGCGGGTTTTTGGGCCGGGACGGCGCCGAGGTGAGCCTGCTGCTCGCCAGCGACGCCGAAGTGCGGGCGCTGAACGCCCGCTGGCGCGGCCAGGATACTCCGACCAACGTCCTTTCCTTCCCGGCCGCCGGAGCCGAGAGGCTCGCCGAAAGCGCGGCGCTCGGCGACATCGCCCTGGCGTTCGAGACCCTGGCGCGCGAGGCCGAGACGACCGGCGTCCCGCTCGCCGATCATTACCGTCATCTCATTGCGCATGGTTTTTTGCATCTGATCGGCTACGATCATCAGACAGACGAAGAGGCCGAGCGCATGGAAGCGCTCGAGACCAGGATATTGGCCCGCCTGGGGGTCGCGAACCCCTATGCGGACGGAACCCTTGTGGAATGAGCGAGACAGCGCACGACGAGCGCAATGAGGCGCCGCCAGCATCCCCGTCTTCGCGGGAAACGACACCCGGGCTTTTCGAGCGGTTGAGGGCGCTTTTCGGCCTGGCGCCGGGCTCCGTGCGCGACGACATCGAGGACGCGATCGACGAGAGCGCCAGCGCCGAGTTCACGCCTCAAGAGCGCGCGATCTTGAAAAATGTGCTGGCGCTGCACGACGTTCGGGTGGCGGACGTGATGGTGCCGCGCGCCGACGTGGTCGCGCTGGCGCTGGACACGACCCTCCGGGAGGCGCTGGATTCCTTCCGGTCGGCCGGCCATTCGCGCCTGCCGGTCTATGGAGAGACGCTCGACGATCCCCGCGGCATGATCCACATTCGCGACCTCCTTGTCTTTCTGGCCTCCGACCCGCGGTTCGGATTGACCGCGGACCCCGAAGCGCAACCGCCTCCCGGCGGGCCGGCCGGCGCGCTGGACATGGCGCTGCAGGAGGCGGGCATCCTGCGCCCCGTCCTGTACGCTCCCCCCTCGATGCCGGCGCTCGATCTCCTGCTGCGCATGCAGATGTCCCGCACGCACATGGCGCTGGTGATCGACGAGTATGGCGGCACCGATGGCCTCGTCTCGATCGAGGACGTCGTCGAATTGATCGTCGGCGACATCGAGGACGAGCACGACGAAACGGAAACGCCCATTCATCCCGCCGACGGCGGAGCGTTCTTCATCGAGGCGCGCGCCTCGCTCGACGACGTATCGGAGGCGCTCGGCTTCGACTTTGCTTCGCTGGCCGACGCGGAGGAGGTCGATACGATTGGCGGCCTGGTCACCGCCTCCGCGGGCCGCGTCCCCAGTCGCGGGGAGATCCTGAAGGGGCCTGGCGGGTTTGAATACGAGATTCTCGACGCCGATCCGCGCCGCATCAAACGGATGAAGCTCTGGCCGCTTGCGGCTCGGACGCCACCGCCGGGCGCGTCGCCGGCGGAGGCCGCGGCAAAGGGCCCCGACGACGAATAGTCCTCAGCCGCCCGCCAAGTCGTCTTTCGCCGCCCGCTTCCAGACGGACGGCGAGACCGCCCGGAAAGCGGCCATGCAATCCCTGGACTGATCCGGGGGATCGAGGCGGGGGCGCTGGCCGTCGGTCGGTCGCGCTGGCGGTTAGGAGAGAACCTGATTTTGGCCTCAAGCGTCTGAAAGGACCGCCAAAGCGAACTGCACTGGGGCTCTGACACTGTTGAACGCTCTGAAAACGCGCCGCTGGCGCGAAAGATTCGCGATCCGGGACGGCGATGGCGCGGCCAGGGGAGCCGGCGCGGCGCGGAAGCAAGGCGCGCGTCTTTGAGCGCGATCGCCCGAACCGCAACGATCGCCGACGCGGTCGCCGCCCTGCCGGCCAGCGTGATCCTGTCCTGCGGCTGGCGCCGGCGCGCGATCGCCTTCCTCTCCGGGGCGGTCGGCGCCTTTGCGTTGCCGCCTTTCGATCTTCTCGTCCTGATGGCCGTCCCGATGACCATCGCGGTGTGGCTGATCGATGGGTCGCCGTCGGCGACCCGCGGTTCGGCCGGCATTGGCCGGGCGAAGGCGGCCTTCGGCGCCGGCTGGTGGGTCGGCTTCGGCTATTTTCTCGCCGGACTCTGGTGGGTGGGCGCGGCCTGCCTGGTCGATGGCGACAAGTTCCTCTGGGCGCTGCCGCTGGGCGTGGTCGCGCTGCCGGCGGCGTTGGCTTTCTTTCCCGCCTTCGGCTTTGCGATCGCCGGCCTTCTCTGGTCGCCCTCGCCGTGGCGGATTCTCGCGCTTGCGTTCGGCTTGGGCGTGAGCGAGTGGGCGCGGGGCCTCATGTTCACCGGCTTCCCGTGGAACGACTTCGGCATGGGGCTTGGGGCGAATCTCACCTTGGCGCAGATCGCCTCGGTGGTCGGCCTGCATGGGCTCACCTTCATCGCCGTGGCGATCTTCGCCGCGCCCGCGACGCTCTGGCGCGGACTGGGCGGCGCGCTGGCGCCGACGATCGTCGCCGGGCTGGCGCTGCTCGGGCTTGCCGGGTACGGCGCCATGCGGCTCACCGCCCCGGCAAGCGCAACCGTGCCTGGCGTCCGGCTGCGGCTGGTGCAGCCCGACATCCCGCAGGGCGAGTCCTTTGCGCCGCAGAACAAGGACGCGATCGTGCGCCGCTACCTCGAATTGTCCGCCCGGGACGGAGCGTTGGAAGGGCTCGACAAGACTCGGGTGACGCATCTCCTATGGCCGGAGTCGGCGTTCCCGTTCATTCTGTCGCGGGACCCGCAGGCGCTCGGCGATATCGTCTCCGTGCTCGGCGCCGGCACGACCCTCATCACCGGCGCGGCGCGGGTCGAGACCAAGGTGGGTCGAGATCCAAAATACTTCAACTCCATCGAGATCGTCGGTCGAGACGGCCTTCTCGCCGAGCGCTACGACAAGCGCCACCTCGTGCCGTTTGGCGAATATGTCCCGTTCGAACGTCTTTGGGATTGGACCGGGGTGACCCAGTTCGTTCAGGCGCCGGGTGGATTTACCGCCGGCGGCGGGCGGCGCACGCTGCATGCGCCGGGACTGCCGGCTGCAATGCCGTTGATCTGCTACGAGGCGATCTTTCCCACAGAAATCGGCGACGCCTTTTCCCACGCCGCACGCCCGGGCTGGCTCTTGAACGTCACGGACGACGCCTGGTTCGGCCTCACGCCCGGCCCCTATCAACATTACGCGCAGGCGCGGCTGAGGGCGATCGAACTCGGTCTGCCGCTCGTCCGCGTGGCCAACTCTGGCGTTTCTGCGGTCCTCGACGGCTTCGGAAGGGAGATCGTCGCCGCCCCGCTCGGCGTCGAGGGCGTGATGGACTCCGATCTCCCCGTGGCTCAGCCGCCGACCTGGCAGGCGCGCTACGGCTCGCTCACCGCGGCAGCAATCGGTTTGGCCCTTCTCGCGCTAACCATGTTGCGAAACCGCCGCTGACGGAAACCCTGGATTGTATTTGTCGGACTTGCGCGCCGTCCGGGTTGGTTGTATTTCCCTAGCGTCATATCGGTGGGAGCGATTTGCGGCACCCTCGAGCAGCGTCGGGCGAAGAGTGGCGAAAAGTCCATTGAACACCATCGATGTCTACGTCGGAGCGCGATTGCGGATGCGTCGCGCCATGCTCGGAATGAGCCAGAGCAAACTCGGCGCCGTCCTCGGCGTGACGTTTCAGCAGATTCAGAAATACGAGAAGGGCGTCAATCGGATCAGCGCCAGCCGCCTCAAGCAGGCCGCGAGCATCTTCGACGTCGATGTCGACTGGTTCTACGAGGGCAGCCCGGCCGAGCGCGCGGGAGCGCCTGGGTTTGCGGAAGGCGTGACGCGGCCGCTCGACGTCCAATTCCTTTCGACGACGGAAGGTTTCAAGCTCAATCGCGCGTTCACCCGCATTCGCGATCCGAAAATTCGGCGAAAGATCATCGATCTCGTCGAATCACTAGCGACGCCCGACGAAGTCCAGGCCCCTACGGGCGTCGACAGCGTTCGATAAAACGAACGATTTCACTCCAACCGGCTTGACGTACCGAACGGTCGCTGTCACAAGCGCCTCGGCGCAGGCTTGCATCCGCCCCAAGAAAGTGGGTCTGAAGGAGATCGTCAATATGGCGCGTCTGAATTACGAGTTCACCAGCGAATCGGTGTCTGAAGGCCATCCCGACAAGGTGTGCGACCGGATTTCTGACGAAATCGTCGATCTCTTTTTCCGCGAAGGCGCCAAGGCCGGCGTCGATCCCTACCAAATCCGCGTCGCTTGCGAGACGCTCGCCACCACCAACCGGGTGATCGTCGCCGGCGAAGTCCGCGGCCCGAACCTTCCGAACGAGCAGATCGTCGAGACCGTGCGGCAGGCCGTCAAGGACATCGGTTACGAACAGGACGGCTTTCATTGGCGGGACGCGAAGGTCGAGGTGCTGTTGCACGCCCAGTCGGCCGATATCGCCCAAGGCGTCGACGCCGCCGGCAACAAGGACGAGGGCGCGGGCGATCAAGGCATCATGTTCGGCTACGCCTGCCGCGAAACGCCCGAACTGATGCCGGCGCCGCTGTACTATGCCCACAAAATCCTTCGGGAGATTTCCGTCGCCCGCCATGCCGGCGTCGAAAAGACGCTCGGCCCGGATGCGAAGAGCCAGGTCACCGTGCGCTATCAGAACGGCAAGCCGGTCGAGGCGACCCAGATCGTCGTTTCCCATCAGCATGTCGTCGAGTCGCTGACGTCGGAGGACGTTGCGCGTCTCGTGCGGCCCTATGTCGAGGCGGCGCTGCCGGCCGGCTGGATAACGGCCAACACCGTCTGGCATATCAACCCGACCGGCAAGTTCTACATCGGCGGCCCCGACGGCGACTGCGGACTGACGGGGCGCAAGATCATCGTCGACACCTACGGCGGCGCGGCGCCCCATGGCGGGGGCGCATTTTCTGGCAAGGACCCGACCAAGGTCGATCGTTCGGCGGCTTACGCGGCGCGCTACCTGTCCAAGAACGTCATCGCGGCCGATCTCGCCGACCGCTGCACCCTGCAGCTTTCCTACGCCATCGGGGTGGCGAGGCCACTGTCGATCTACGCCGACCTGCACGGCACCGGCCGGATCGACGAGAGCAAGCTCGAGAAGACTCTGATCGAGATCATGAATCTCACGCCCCGCGGCATCCGCGAACACCTTCATCTCAATCGGCCGATTTTCGCCCGCACCTCGTCCTATGGCCATTTCGGCCGCGCGCCTGAGGCCGACGGCGGGTTCTCATGGGAGAAGACCGACCTCGCCGACACGCTTCGCCGCCTCGCCTGAGCCGCGGGCGAACGGCAAGGGCGCATGCAGGCGGCCGGCGAAGACAGCGGCGCCGATTTGGGGCGGCGCACGGTGTACGGGCGGAGCCGCGGAAAGACGCTGCGCTCAGGACAACAACGCCTGATCGGCGAGAGCCTGCCGAGGCTGGAGATTGATCCTGGCGCGCTGGCAAAGCCGCTCACGTTCGCGTTCGAGCCGAAGGCCTTCTGGCTCGAGATCGGGTTCGGCGCCGGCGAGCATCTGATCGAACAGGCCAAGGCCAATCCCGACGTCGGGTTGATCGGCTGCGAGCCCTATCTCAACGGGGTCGCCGCCGCGCTGGCCGGCATCGAGCGGGAAGGGCTGGTCAACGTCCGGCTGCGGCGCGGCGACGCGCAGGCGCTGGTCGAGGCGGCTCCGGACGCCTTCTTTTCCCGGGTCTTCATCCTGTACCCGGACCCCTGGCCGAAACGGCGCCACAACAAGCGGCGCATCGTGTCGGGATCGATGGTGGACGCGCTCGCAAGGATCGTCAAACCCGGCGGGGAGGTGCGTTTCGCCACCGACATCGACGACTACGCGGGCTGGACGCTGCGGCGCTTTCTCGCTTCGCCCTCATTCCGCTGGTCGGCCTCGGCCGCGGTCGACTGGAAGACGCCCTGGCCGGAATGGCGGCCGACGCGCTACGAGGTCAAGGCGAAAACAGCGGACCGGGCGCCCGTTTACCTGAATTTTGTTCGAATATGAGACACTGGTGTGGACTCCTGATTCTTGCACGGGCGGAATCAGGCTGGAGAACGCGGGTGCACCCAAGGGGACATCATGTCGGATAATGTTGATCGCCGAACGCTTCTCAAGGGCGTCGCCGCTTCGGCTGCGGCGATTGGACCGATCGCCGAAGCGCTGGGGGCGGAGCCGGAAGGACTGCAGTTCGAGCCGCCGGTCCCCTTCTCCTACGAACTCTTCAAGCAGCAGGCGCGCGAGCGCGCGCATCAGCCGTACGAGCCGCCGCCGCGGCCCGATCCCGAGGTGCTGCAAAAGATCAATTACCAGGAGTGGGGGAAGATCAAATACCGCGACGCCTTCGCGCTGTTCGCCAACGGTCCAGGCCCCTTTCCGGTCACCTTCTTTCATCTGGGGCTGTTCTTCCAGAAAGCGGTCGGCATGCATGTGGTCGAGGGCGGCCAGTCGCGCGAAATCATTTACGAACAGGCCTATTTCGACATGCCGGCCAACTCGCCGGCCCGCGATCTGCCGGCCGGGGCCGGATTCGCCGGCCTGCGCGTTCAGGAGCCGCGCGACGGGGCGCTCGATTGGCGCAGGAACGACTGGGTCGCTTTCCTGGGCGCAGCGTATTTCCGCGCCATCGGCGAACTGCGCCAGTATGGCCTGTCCGCGCGCGGCATCGCCCTCGACGTCGCAGTCGACGGCCACCCGGAAGAGTTTCCCGACTTCACTCAGTTCTACATCGAGTCCGCGGCGGAAGACCACACGCTGACGCTCTACGCCCTGATGGAGGGCCCCTCGATCGTCGGGGCCTATCGGTTCCTGATGACTCGCGGCAAGGGCGTCATCATGGATATCCAGGCCTCGCTGTTTGTCCGGGCGCAGGTCTCGCGCTTCGGCATCGCTCCGCTCACCTCGATGTACTGGTATTCCGAGACCAAGAAACCCGAGGCGATCGACTGGCGGCCCGAGGTGCACGATTCGGACGGGCTCGAAATGTGGTCGGGCAACGGCGAGCGGCTGTGGCGCCAGCTCAACAATCCGCCGCGCATCATGGTGTCGTCGTTCCTCGACGACAATCCGCGCGGCTTCGGCCTCATGCAGCGCGACCGCGCATTCGATCATTATCTCGACGGCGTCTACTACGACCGGCGGCCGAGCCTCTGGGTCGAACCGCAGCCGGGCCCCGACGGCAAGGGCTGGGGCAAGGGCTCGATCCAGCTTTGCGAAATCCCGACCGACGACGAGATCCACGACAACGCGGTGGCGATGTGGGTGCCGGCCGAGCCTGTGCCGGCAGGGGCCGAGCTGCATCTCAACTACAAGCTCTACTGGCTCGCCAATTCGCCGGTTCCCTCGAAACTGGGCATGGTGGTGGCCACCCGCCTTGGACGCGGCGGCCAGCCGGGCCTCCCCCGGCCGAAGGGCCTGCGCAAGTTCATGGTCGAGTTCCTCGGCGGTCCGCTGGAAACGTTGCCTTACGGCGTCAAGCCCGAACTCGTCGTCTCAGCCTCGCGCGGGACATTTGGGCCCTATCAATTGATTGAGGCGGTGCCGGATGGCGTCGCCGGCCACTGGCGGGCGCAATTCGATCTGAGCGTCGACGGGACCGATCCCGTCGAAATGCGCGCGTTCCTCAAGACGAACGGCCAACCGCTGACCGAGACCTGGCTTTTCCAGTATCACCCGTTTTAAGGGGACCACGCGAAGCCTGGCGGTTTGGGGGTGATGGCCGTCTCCAAGGTTGATCCGACCTGGGTCCGAACGCCGATCGGCTGCCGGTCTCGTTCGCAAGGCATTGATCTTGCGGCCATTGGGCGTTGCCGGGAGGGGGCAATTTCCAGGCAGGGGTCCGCGGCGATTAAGGACACCCGCTCGCTTATCACAACTGAGAGGTTGCGCGTCTCACCGGACTGTGCAGGAATTGGCGTTGGCGAAGGAAGACATGGGCCATGCTCTCCTGGGTTCTGGGGCGACGCGCGAGGATAGACCGCATCGATTGCGAGGCCGAGGCGGAGGCGCTCATCCTCGATTTTAACGAGGGCGCCTATGACGAGGCGCGCCGGCGTCAACACGAGGCCAGTTCCGACCCCTTCGCGACGGATTGGGGTTTTGTCGCCTTGGCGGCTGCGCGCCTGATCGGCAGCCGCCCCAACGTCGACCCTCTGGTCCGGCTGGCGATGAACGCCGTTCTCGTTCCCGACCGTGAAGACCGCGCTTGGCGCAGGCGCCGATCCCTGACCGGGCGGGCGCCGCACAAGCCCCGATCCCTTCCCCGGTCTTCGCCGACCGATGACTCGGCGCGGGCGATCGCCGCCCCGGCGAACCCCTTCCGAATTCAATTTGTCGGCCCGGCGGCGGATAGCGGACGGACGACATTGACGGAAGTCGAGATCGAGGTCGCCGACCTGTCGGCGGCCATCATCGCCGCAGCGAATATCGCCTGGCCGCCTCGAACGATAGGATTGCGCATCTTCGACCAAGCGGGCCGCGAGGTCTTCGCGCGACAGAAGGCCAATCGTCGCTAGGGTTCGCGCCGCCGGGCAGTCGATATTCGCGCCGCGATCAGCGCGAGAGCAACATCAAACATTGGCCGCGCGCCTGGAAGGTCAACTGATTCACGCGGAAAACCGTGAATGGAGTGGCCTTTTCGAGGAGTTGAACTGGTGAGGGCGTGAGGCGCCTCGCGGCGCCCTCGTGGGATGGCCGGGCAAACCCCGCCCTGACGGCATGGGGTGTTGTTCTCGGTAAGGCATTCCCCGACCCCCAGCGCTTGGTCGCCCTTCACTGCCTGCTTAAGAAGCCCCTTCCGCGTCATGGCCGGGCTCGACCCCATAGGCGCTAGCCCGACTTTCTCAACCGGAGCAGGCTGGGAACGAATTTTGGGGCTGGGAAGGAGCAAAAGACGAGTTGGATCAATGGCCGGGTTTTGAAATAGCCGTGTAGTGGAGACCTAGTATCTTTTCAGATTGCGCGTTTGGCGTAGACTGGGGTCGCCATGTATTTGCGACCGAATTGCCGTCTCAAGGACGGCAAGGAGCACTGCTACTGGAGCATTGTCGAGAGCAAGCGCTGCGCCGGCGGCAAGGTGGTGCAGCGCCAGGTGCTTTATCTTGGCGAGATCAACGACAGCCAGGAGGAGGCGTGGTGCCGGGTGATCGAAGCTTTCGACGAGGAGGCGCGACAGCCGACCCAATTGGCCCTGTTCCCCGCCGATCGGCCGCTGCCCGAACACGCCGAGGACCACGGCGTGCAGATCCGGCTCGGGGCCATGCAACTACACCGGCCGCGGCAATGGGGCGCGTGCTGGCTCGCCTGCCAGCTCTACGAGCAACTGGAACTCGACCGCTTCTGGGCGGCCCGTCTGCCCGATTCCCGCGAAGGAACCTGCTGGCGGCACATTCTCCAGACGCTGGCGTGTTACCGGCTCATCGATCCGGGCAGCGAATGGCGTTTACACCGGCTGTGGTTCGAGCAAAGCGCCATGGGCGATCTGCTCGGCGAAGATTTCGCGCTGGTCGAGAAGAACGCGCTCTATCGTTGCCTCGACAAGCTCGTCGAGCACAAGCCGGCGCTGTTCACGCACCTGCGCCGGCGGTGGCAGGATCTGTTCGGCGCCCGCTTCGACGTCCTTCTCTATGATCTGACCAGCACGTACTTCGAATCCGACCCGCCGGACGACGACAGCGACAAACGCCGCTACGGCTACAGCCGCGACAAGCGTCCGGACTGCGTGCAGGTGGTCATTGCGCTCGTGGTGACACCCGACGGCTTTCCGCTCGCCTACGAGGTTCTCCCCGGCAATACTTCCGACAAGACGACGCTGCGCGCCTTCCTTTCGAAGATCGAGGCGCAGTACGGCAAGGCGGAGCGCATCTGGGTGATGGACCGCGGCATCCCCACCGAGGACGTGCTCGCCGAAATGCGGCAATCCGATCCGCCGGTCGCCTATCTGGTGGGGACCCCGAAGGGACGCCTCGGCAAGCTGGAGAAGTCTCTCGTCGGCCTGCCGTGGCATGAGGTGCGGCCGGGCGTCGAAGTGAAGCTCTTGGCCGAGGACGACGAGCTTTACGTGTTCGCCCAGAGCCGGGCGCGCATCGACAAGGAGCGCGCCATGCGGAAGCGGCGGTTGAAATGGCTGTGGGCGCGCCTGGCGAAGCTGGCGCTGATGGACCTCACCCGCGAGAGCCTACTGATGAAGCTCGGCGCCGCCAAAGCCAAGGCGCCCGCGGCGTGGCGCCTCCTCGACATCAAGGTCGATCCCCACACCGCCGCCTTCACTTACGCGCTCAACCGCAAGAAGCTGCGCCAGGCGCGCCGGCGCGAAGGCCGCTACCTTTTGCGCACCAACATGTCTGGGCGCGATCCCGCCGACCTGTGGCGGTTCTACATTCAACTCGTCGAAGTCGAGGCGGCCTTCAAGAACCTCAAGGACGATCTGCAACTCCGGCCGATCTACCACCAGCTCGAGAGCCGCGTCGAGGCGCACATCTTCGTGGCCTTCCTCGCCTATTGCCTGCACGTCACGCTGCGCGCCCGGCTCCGGCCGATGGCCGCCGGCCTCACCCCGCGCGCCGTGCTCGACAAGCTCGCCGGCATACAAATGCTCGACGTCCACTTCCCCACCACCGACGGCCGAACGCTGATCATGTGCCGACACACCGAGCCGAATGTCGACCAGAAGCTTCTCCTGCAACGACTCGGCCTCGCCCTGCCGCCGCAGCCGCCGCCGCGAATTGCCGTTCCCGGTCCGGCGGCGCAGCTCCCGTTGCGCCCCATGTAGTGGAGACCTTCGGCAGCCTACCCTTGATTCCACGCGCCTTTCCGCTCGCGCGCTACCTCGGTTGAGAAAGTCGGGCTAAGTTAAGCATAGGACAGGGATGGCTTGTAGTTTTCGACGTCTCGGTCGTTCGAAGAGTTGTCGACATTTTCGGGCGCAGAGCGCGGCGATCTGTGCCAGCGTCGGGGGCGGCCAGATGATGGCTTTCAAGGCGTCCGCAAGGAGACATGTGCGTCTCCAAAGCGCGGGCGCCGGGTCGGGCGAGGGCGCGGCGAGGGGCGTTTCAGGGTTCGCAGGGGGAAAAAGCGGCCGTTTCGGCCGTCGTGTCTTCGATCAGGAGCGCGAGGAGAAGATGCGCGGCGATCCAGGCTCGGGCGAGCCCAGGGTTCTTAGCGGGCAACCGGTCGAGGCGCAGGATCGATTTCAATCGTTTGAAGGCTAATTCGATTTGCCAGCGAACGCGATAGAGCCAGACGAGCGTTCGCGGCGGGAAGGCGAGGGCGTCGAGCGAGGTGATCAAGATCATGTACCCGGCGGCCTTCAAGGTGCGCGGATCGACATCACGCTGGTCCTTGCGGGCGTTGTGGCGGGCGACATCGCGGGCGCGCTCGGCGTGGTCGGGCGGCTTGGGGGTGATGACGAGGCGCATCGGCAGCGGCTCGAAGCCCCCACGCGCCTTGTGGACCGCAACCGGGATGTCGACATGCCCCAGCGCGTCGGCCTTGGCGAAGGCATCGAGCCAATCGATGGGTTTTTCGGCGCCGTCTCGCAGGTTCAGACTGTTCCACGTCAATCGAACGAGGAGATCGGCGCCGCTGTCGCGAACGGCGCGCATGGCTCTGGGCTGGGGATAGCCGCGATCCGCTATGACGATGTCGCCCGGTTCGAGGCGCACGCGATCCAGCGTTTCGCCTTTGTCGAGCGGGGTGATCGCGAAATCGGCGATCCGCTGGCCCGCGACATCGTAACACAAATGCAGCCGAAAGCAGGTCTTGCCGGGCCCTTCGATCCGCGAGCCGTCGATGACGCGGACCCGATTTTGGCGTGTGGCGTCGCCCGCGGGCGCGTCGCGGTTCGCCAGCAGGTTTTCGCAGAGCGCGATAACCCAATCGCCGCAGCCGCGAAATCGTTCGAGCAGGGCAACGTCGGAAACATCGACTACTCCCGCCGCCGCGGCTTCGGCGGCGAGCCTGCGCAGGGAGCGCCCGCCGGGCGCATAGGCCAACATCAAACGAAGCAAATCCACGGCGCTCTTGATGTGCCGCGCGCGATGAAAAGCGCCGTGTCGACGCGCTAAAACGTCGATCGCCTCTGGTCCGCCCAGTCGAGAAACAAGTCCGGCGTAGGTCTCGAGGGCGATCGAATCAGGCGACGAAACAAGTTGCACCCCAAGCTTGAATCGGAATTGACGAGTTCTCGTGAAGATCCCTCCGAAATACCAAGTCAATATGTCGCACCGGACCGCGCGCGAAGCACAATACAAAATCACGCACACGCCATGCTGAACCTTAACTTAGCGCCTATGGGGCTTGACCCGGCCATCCACGAGGCGCCGTCAGGCGCTCCTGTGAAGCACAGTTCCAGGGTTGCCATGGCTCGTTCGCCTCGTCCTGCGCAACGCCTTGCGCTTTCCCGCCATTCAGAAAAACGCCCAAGGGTTGAGTTCGGCCGCCCCGTCGCGGCGCCCTTCGGCGCAAGGGGGTCGGCGCCTCTTGTTGGAGGCAGAGCGGGGCGGGCTTTCTGCAATTCTGAATTCGTGGAGCAAATTGCTGCGAAAACCTGGGCGGTGAGATAAGCTCATCCGGGCGCTCGTCGATTGCGGCCGCTCCTCATGACCCCTCTCAAAACCCACGAATGATGGCGAAAGGTTCTCGATGACCCTCCCGCTTCCGCACGCCAACCCCCTGCTCGAAGCCTGGACCGGCCCGTTCGAGGCGCCGCCGTTCGACCGCATCGCGCCGCAGCATTTTGAGCCCGCCTTCGAGGCCGCCCTGAAGCAGGGGCGGGCCGAAATCGGCGCCATCGCCGCCGACCCGGCGCCGCCGACCTTCGCCAACACGATCGAGGCCATGGAGCGGAGCGGGCGAACGCTCGACCGGGTCGCCAAGGTGTTCTTCAATCTCGCCGGCGCCGAGACGAACGACGAACTCGAGGCGATCGAGCGCGCCATCGCCCCGGTCCTCTCGCGCCACGCCAGCGACACCTACCTGAACGACGGGCTGTTCCGGCGGATCGACGCCCTGAAGGCGAACCAGCCGTCGCTCGGCCTCACGCCCGAGCAGGCGCGCGCCCTTGCCCGCACGCATCTCGACTTCACCCGCGCCGGCGCCGGGTTGGCGCCCGAAGCGAAATCCCGGCTCGCCGCAATCGGCGAACGGCTCGCCGCGCTTTCGGCCGCCTTCGGCCAGAACGTGCTGGCGGACGAGCGGGCCTGGGCGATGTGGCTCGACCAGGGCGACCTCGACGGGCTTCCGGACTTTTGGGTCGCGAGCGCGGCCCGGCTTGCGGCCGAGCGCGGCCATCCCGGTCGCTACGCCGTGACGCTGTCGCGATCGAGCATCGAGCCGTTCCTGCAATTCTCGGCCCGCCGGGATCTGCGCGAAACCGCCTTCCGCGCCTGGGGCTCGCGCGGCGAGAACGGCGGCGCGACCGACAACCGCGCGATCGCCGCAGAGATGGTGCATCTCAGGGCCGAGCGGGCAAAACTGCTCGGCTACCAGAGCCACGAACATCATCCGGCTCATGCAGAGCCGGACGTGGGCGACCTTCACCGTCGTGGTCACGCCGTTCAGCACGACGATCTCATGGCTCCAGTCGAACTGGCGGGCCGCGCCCGGCGCGAACGTCAGCGGGACGAAGGCGCTCGCCGTCGCGCTCGAATGCTTCTGCCGCCAACTTACCGTATAACGGCGAACGGCGGCGTCGCTGCCGTCAAAGCCGAGCCCTTGCAATTCTTCGAATATGCGGACCAGCGTCAAACGCTCGCGCGCCGCCTTCTGCGCATTGGCGTCCAGCAAAGCCTCGAGCCGTTCCAGCAACGGGCCAAGCCGCGGCATCGGCTGCCGGGATCGCTCGTAACGAAACTCCGTCGCGCCCGTGCGAATGACTTTCCGCACCACCTTGCGCGAAATCCGCAGCTCGCGGCAGATCTCCTTGATCGCCTCGCCCTGTGAAAAATACGCCCGGCGTATCTTGGCGATCGTCTCCACAACCAGCATCCCAATCGAAGCCCCCAACCATGTCGGAGGCCAGTCTGGACCCGTCGCAACGGGGGTCCCAATCGGACGCACATCAGCCCCGTAGCGGGGTCCCTATTCCATGAAAATAGACACGACAGGCAAAAGGGTACCACCTCTGCCTGAGAGGAGCCGCCTTGGATTAACGGATCAGCTGGGTGCTGTTTGCAGCGTCATGTGCGAGGAGACGAGATGCGAACGTCGGATAAGGTCGCAGCGATGCTGCGGCTGAGGGCGTTGGGTTGGGGCGAGCGACGGATCGCGACGGCGTTGGGGTGCAGCCGTCGGGCGGTGCGGCGTCACCTGGCGGCCGAGGGTTGGGTGAGCTACCGGAGGCCGCGGCGGTCGAAGCGGCGGGACGGATTGGACGCCGATAGGGGGCCTGACGTTTAGTTCAGAGCTCGGAACACTAACGATGCGTTGGTGCCCCCGAAGCCGAACGAGTTAGAAAGGGTCGTGTGGATCGATCGCTTTCGCGTGGCGTGCGGCGCCAGATCAATCGGTGTTTCGACCGAAGGGTTGTCTAGATTGAGCGTCGGTGGCGCAGCTTGATCGCGGATTGCCAGAATGGAGAAAATCGCTTCAACGGCTCCTGCCGCACCGAGGAGATGCCCGACGGAGGACTTCGTCGATGACATGGTGATTTTGGTCGCGCTCTTGCCGAGCAGGCGCTCGACCGCCCTGAGTTCGATGTCGTCGCCGACCGGCGTCGACGTGCCATGGGCATTGATATAGTCAATCTCAGAGGCGGGTATGCCCGTCCTTCTGAGCGCCATGCTCATCGAGCGAAATGCGCCGTCGCCATCTGGATCGGGGGAGGTAATATGATACGAATCGCCCGCAAGGCCATAACCTGCCAGTTCGGCATAGATGCGCGCTCCGCGAGCCTTGGCGTGCTCAAGCTCCTCCAAAACGACGCAACCAGCGCCTTCGCCCAACAAGAACCCGTCGCGATCCCGATCAAACGGGCGCGAGGCCTTTTTCGGCTGATCATTGAAGCCGGTAGAGAGCGCCCGGCAAGCCGAAAAGCCGGCAAGAAAAAGGCGGGTTACGCTCGATTCCGCCCCCCGGCCACCATCACGTTGGCGTCGCCGAGCGCGATTAGCCGGCCGGCATCGCCGATCGCATGCGCGCCGGTTGAGCAGGCCGTCGCTACGGAGTGGTTTGGCCCCTTCAAATTGTTGGCAATCGAAACCTGTCCGCTAACCAGATTGATAAGTCTGCCTGGGACGAAGAACGGAGAGATGCGCCGCGGCCCCTTTTCGAGCAGCGTAATCGAGGCGTCGTAGATACCTTCGAGCCCGCCCATGCCCGAGCCGATCATTACCCCGGTTTCCATTTCTTCTACATAGGTCTTCGGCTCCCATTGGGCGTCCCGAAGAGCCTGCGTCGCGGCGCTCATCCCGTAAATGATGAAGTCGTCCACTCGGCGCTGCTCTTTCGGATCCATCCAATCGTCGGGATTGAATGCGTCGGGCGCAGCGCCGCGAGGGACCTGCGCCGCGATCTGGCAGGGCAAGTCAGACACATTGAAATTTTCGATCCTAGCGCCCGCGGACTCGCCCGCAGTCAGCCTTCCCCATGTTGCATCGACGCCGCAAGCCAACGGCGTCACCATGCCAAGACCGGTTACAACGACCCGCCTCATCCGTTCCATTTCTGCCTCCCCGATCGGGAAAAGGCACCCATTCTCCGTGGCACGGCTCGCGGTCGGGTACAGGTCAATTTGTCCTCGCGTTGTGCCGCAAAGATAGCAAATTCACGACAGGATAGAGGGTAATCTCAAACGGACCTTCTTTCGCGGTTCTCTGTACCAAGCAAGCAACATCCCCAAGATTGAAAATCAACTGCGCTCCGCAATCGGAATGTGGACAATCAATCGTATGCTTCTGATAGCCTTTCATGTCCGCTACCTTCACCGATTGTCTTCGCGAGCAACAACCAAATTTAACATTGATAAACTGATCATCCTTTAGCATGGAGGCAAACCCCACCAAGGGCCTAGAACAAAACCGAAGGGACCGTAAGCGACGCCTTGTCAATCGTAGACCAAAACAGCGCGCAAGATTAGTAAGAATGCCTACCTTATGTCAACACGAGACATGGCCTGATTTTGAGTCGCCCTTTTGCGCCGGCGCCGTGCCGGTGAACCTTGACAATCGTGCCGTCAATTAGCGCGTATTCGAAATCAGGATCGCTACTGGTCGCGCCGCGAAAATCCGCTTAAACACACCGTTGAGCGCCCATCGGCGGAAGCGCTTCCAGACCGAAGACCATTTGCCGAACGTCTCCGGCAGATCGCGCCAGGGCACGCCCGCGCGCACAATCCACAACACCGCTTCAACGAAGCGGCGATTGTCCTCACCCGCTCGGCCCGGGTCGCCTTCCTTGCCGGGCAAGAGAGGAGCAATCCGCTCCCATTGAGCATCGTTTAGCAGCAGGCAAATCAAGGCTGTGAACAGGGAGTGGACGCGGCGTTTGGCGGTGCTGGTTCGCAGTTGACGATCCATGCCGAGGCTTTCGCCGGCGGCGCCCAGGATCGTCAGCAGCAGGATGGCGAAGGCGTTGAGGAGCAGGAGGCGGTCGCGGCGCCTTGGATCGTCGATCCTGAGCGCGCTCAGCCCCATGCCGAACCGCAGGTCCTTGCTGTCGCGGAAGCTGGGTTCGATGGTCCACCTCTTGGAATAGAGCTTCATGATCTGCGGGGCGGCCAGCGAGGCGTCGCTGGCGGCCAGATGCCAGGCCTCCTTCATGCCCACTGCCTTCACGCACACGACCGCGCCGACCCTCTGGCGGGCGGCCGAAATTTCGGCGTCGCGCAATTTCCGCGCCCGCCCATGCTTGCCGACCCAATCGGCGGCCAGCCGCGTTTCGCCGTCGGCCGCGCTGACGTGAATGTTGCCGCGAAAGCGGATGACGTATTGGAAGCCCAGGCTTTCGAGGAACTCGAATAGTTTGACGTCGCCGAAACCACGGTCGGCCAGGATCGTCGCCGCCACGCCTTCGGGCAGCAGCGCCTTCAGCCGCGACAGGCACAGATCCTCGAAGTCGTTGCGCTGGTCTTTCAACTCGTCCTTGTCGACGGTCAGCCAGAGGAGCGGCGTAGCCCGGCCGTGCCGCGTGATGAGATGCAGGGCGAGCGTGGACTGATTGTCGGCGTCGAAGTCGGTCCAGTCCATCGCTACGACGATCTCGCGCCGCCCGCCCACCACCTCGCCGACCCACGAGCCGAACAAGTCCCACGGGACCACGCCCGCGTTGCTCAAGAGCCGGTCGACCTGCTTGATCGCCGACTTCGACACCAATCCTCGAGCCTGGGCGAGCGCCTGGCCGATCAACGAAACCGCCAGGGCCGCTCCCGTCATCACCCCAAGCGTTCCGTTGGCCAACGACAGGATGCGCTTGGCGTGCAAGTCGTCGGCAAACACCCGGATAACGAATTCATGAACAAAATCAAACCGTCTCCCCGCCCCACGCATCGTTCCCCTCAAGCCGGCTGATGTCCTGTCGGCACCACCTCGGAATCTCAAAATCAGGCGCTTTCGAGCCCGGGAAAATGAGATCCCATGTGGAGGTGGATAGCGACCAGGGCTCTGGCAGAGTGAGGTTGCGAACACCGACTCTGGAGACGACCATGCCAGCCGTAGCTGACCGACCCGACGCGCCGACCGCCATCCAAACCAATCTTGCCGCAATTTTCGTCTCGTTGGAACTGAGCCGTTCCATCTGGCTGATCACATCGTTGTCGCCGGGCTCCGCTGGGAAGATGTCGAAGCATTCTGTGCGAGCCGGGGACGTCGCGGCGCTGCTGGCGCGCTTTTCGGAGCTGAAGCGGAAGGCGTCTGAGCGGACCGGAAAATCCTTTCCGATCGTTGTGATTCACGAAGCGGGTCTCGACGGCTTCTGGCTTCATCGTGTGCTGCAAAGCGAAGGAATGGAAAGCCACGTCGTCGACCCAGCTTCGATTGCGACGTCGCGCCGGCGGCGGCGCGCCAAGACCGACAGGATCGACGGCGAGGCGCTGCTTCGCGCGCTATTGGCGTTCAAGCGCGGCGAACCTCGGGTGTGCGCGATGGTCAAGGCGCCGACACCGGAGGAAGAAGACCGCCGCCGCCTCTGCCGCGAGCGCAAGGCGCTGATCGCCGAGCGGGTCAGGCACGTCAATCGCGTCAAGGGGCTGTTGTTTTCCCAGGGCGTCTCCGGTTACGAGCCGCTGCGCCGCGATCGACGCCAACGGCTCGACGAGCTGACGACGGGCGACGGCCGTTCCTTGCCGATGCATCTCAAGACCCAGATCAGCCGCGAACTCGATCGGCTCGAATTGCTGCTCGATCAAATCAAGCAGGCGGAGGCCGAACGGGACGCGCTGCTTGCCGCGCAACAGGTCGTCGCGCCAGGGCCGGCGGGGAGGATGTTGCTCGAGTTCAGGGGCATCGGCGCGGAGTTCGCCGCCACCTTATGGTTGGAAGCGCTGTTCCGCCACTTCGACAATCGCCGCCAGCTCGCGTCATACGCGGGGCTGGCGCCGACGCCCTGGCAAAGCGGATCGGTCGATCGCGAGCAGGGCGTTTCCAAAGCCGGTAATCCGCGATTGCGAACCACCCTGATTCAGCTTGCCTGGCTATGGCTCCGCCATCAGCCGCAATCGGCGCTGGCTCTGTGGTTCAAAGAACGGGTCAACCGCAACGGCGGCCGTTTCAAGAAGACGACCATCGTGGCGCTGGCGCGCAAGCTGCTGGTGGCGCTCTGGAAATATGTCACGGCCGGCGTCGTCATCGAAGGAGCCGTGATGAAGGACGCCTGAGCCTGACGACAGACGCTCAACAGATTATCAAATCTTCCAGAACCTGATCAGTTCTGGCGGATCCGGGTGGACGAACCGATAGCAGCCATGGCCTGAAATGCCGAACCACAGAATGGTTTCGCCCCCTGAGCCCATGCCCGCCGCAAGCGGGATGTTGGTGCAGCCGTCTCGAACGGCGACCGTATGTGAGGTTGATCGTGCTCGGAAACGGGCCGCGTCACGCAATCGGGCTCGGACCTCGGATACCGCAACTGCCTTCGGAGTTTGACCTATGCACGAATGAATCTCACCCCTTGACCCGAAGCTCCCCATGTGAGGGGATACATGAGATTCGTGGCCATTCAGAATCACTTGGGCGGGGAACGGCGGATGCCCGCTGATCTTGATCGTCAGATGGCCCCAATCGGGGTCGAGGATGTAGAACGAATAGTGGTTCACATAGGGCATCGGCTTTTTTCGTTCGATGTGGTGCTTGGCGCTTACGTCCCACACCGGCGCTTGGGCTCGTCCAACCAGGACCAGAAACAAGCCCTGGGTGACCGTCGTCTTGGCGAGATATTCTTCGGCCAAGTCGTGTTTGCGCTGCCCTACCGAACAGTCGATTACCGGAATGCCGTGCGCCTTGGCATAGCCGCGAACGCGACGGCTGAAACGGCCGGCCATCCGCATCAGATAGGCATTCTCCAGCGTCGCGTCGGACCCGGTCAGCGCTTGCCACCAGACGCGGAACCCGCCGGGACTATGCCCCATCCGGAAATACGCATTCAGAACGATGCGGTCCACGCAATCGTAGCTGCCGCTCAGTAGATCTTGATAAAGAGTGCTCAGCCGATCGGTCATCTCGGCAGCGTACCGTTACTCTGCCGGCTGCCTCAAGCTGCCCCGCAGGGCCCACTTTCCCCCAGCCATGCCTGGGGGAAAAGCGTAGTCACTTATCACCTGAGTCTTGACGTTTTCTGCGCAGATTTTTGGTCAAGCGAGGGCTGGGATGATGACGCTTTGTGTGACGCGGCAGAGCGCTGCGGTTGCAGCGCGGCCCATGCGGGTGAGGTAATAGCGATAGGTTCCGGCGACGCGCTTGATGACGCCGATGTCGCGCAGGCGGCGCAGTTGTCTTGAGAGACGCGCCTGGGAGAGGCCGTTGACGAGTGGCCGGAGGTCGGCCCGTCGGATGCCGGCGATATTGACCCGCGGGTTTTGCAAGGCGTGCAGCAAGGCATCGTCGATCGGATCGAAGAAGTTGATGCCCTTGACGGTCTTGCCGTCGATCGATCGTGGTTTGGTGAGTTTGTCGAGGGCGCGAACGCCTGCGGAGAAGTCGTCGAGGGCGGAGAGATGCGCCAGGTAGCGCCGATTGCAGCCGAGCAGGATCTCGCGCAGGTCGATCAGGCTGTAGATGGTTTTCTTGACGGGGGCGAGGGCGCGCGTGGGCGGTCCCTGGCGATGTTCCACCTTGCGGTGGTGCTTGAAAAAGGACACGTCATTGGTCGTGGTTTCGATGCGCAGCACGCAGCCGAACTTGTCGTACATCTTGATCGAGGAACTGCCGAAGCGATGCTTGATGCAGGTTCCCTCGATCCGGGTGGAGAACTGAGTGCCCAGTTCCTGCGCCAGTTGCGGGGTGATCTTGTGGCCGAGGAAGCTGGCGATCTGCTCGGCTTTGACGCTCAGCACCGACTCCCGGGTGAGTTGCCCGTAGAGCGGTTCCAGCGTCGCGGCCGAGCGGAACACGACGTCGGTGGCATATTCCACCTGCATCAAGCTCCAGTGGTAGACCTGGGCGAAGACGTCGAGCACCGGGCAGCAGAGCGCGGCATAAGGGTCGAGGACGCGGTGCAGCCGGTCGGGCGAGAAGCCATCTGCGAGTTCCTGGGCGCGCGTCCAGTCATCGATGCGGACAAAGGCATTGTCGGCGGCGGTGAAGCCGATGCCTTCCGCCGCCAGCCGCCGCGCCAGCCAGCTGTGGCCGTTGCAGTAGAACTGCAGGCGGAACGGCGCCCAGGTCGGCGCCCGCAGATAGATCAGGCCCAGTTCGTCGTCCAGGAAGTAGAAATAGTAATAGAGGCACTTGCCGGTATCCGGGCGCACATAGGTCTTGTGCGTCTGCTTGTCATGTGCAGCGCGACAATTACGGAGGCCGCTTAGCGACAATTAGACTGGCCAAATCGGGCAGTCGTCGAGTAGCGGTGCGCAAGATACTACATAGTTGTCGTTTTGCAAGAGGGTGTCTTGGCGACAACTACTTTATTTGTCGCTGACTGTTTTCGGCGGTGGCCCGAGTAATTGTCGTGGGGGGTCCGGTGAGCGGCAATCACCCGCGACGGGTTCTGATGGAAAGCTAAGCCAAGTCCGGGGTTTCCTCCTTTGCGGCTCTGCGGGCGGCGGAGCGCTCCCGGTAGCTTTCGCCATTCATTTCGATGATCGTCGCGTGATGGACCAATCGGTCCACCGCCGCCGCAGTCATGGCGGCGTCCGGAAAGACGGTGTTCCAGGCTGAAAACGCCTGATTTGCGGTAATGGCGATGCTGTGCCGTTCGTATCGATGCGCGATGAGTTCGAACAGGACGCTGGTCTCGGCTTGATCCTTACGGACATACGAGAGGTCGTCGAGCACGATGAGGTCGAATTTGTCCAACTTCTCCAGGGCGGCGATCAGGGAAAGGTCACGCCGCGCGGTCTGAAGCCGTTGAACGATGTCGATGGTCCGGGTGAACAACACCCGCTTTCCCGCGTCGATGAGGGCATGGCAGACGGCCGCCATAGCGTGACTCTTGCCCGTGCCGCTTTTCCCGAACAGCAAGAGATTGTCGCCGTTCCTGATCCAGTCTCCGCCGGCGCCGAGGGACAGAAGTTGCTGTTTGCGCACCCCCGGGGCGACGTCGAAATCGAAGCTGGCGAAGGTTTTTCCGGGCGGCGCTTCGGATTGATCGCGATGACGCTGGATGCGGCGTGAGGCGCGCTCGGCGACTTCGATCTCCATCAGCGCGGCGATCGTTTTCTGGGCCGGCCACCCGTCGCGATCGGCGGACTCGGCGATGCGCCGCCAATTGCGCGCGATGCTGGGCAGGCGCAGTTCGGTCAGCAAGGAGGCGAGGAAGGTTGCGTCGGCCATGGTCGTGTCCGTCATGGCCTTCCCTCGCAAGCGGAGGGTAGAAGCCGATCATAGGCCTGGAGGTTTGGCGCGGGGATCGTGACCTCGCTCGACAGGATCGGTTTGCTCGCGAACTCCTTCTCGAGTTTGGCGATGTCGGGCAGCTGGCCGGAGTCCAGGATCGCATCGAGACGGGAGGCCAGAGCGATCTCGCAGGCTTCATGGGTCGACGCCAAAACCAGCAATGCGACCATCGTCCGGCAGGCGTCTCTGGGCGGCAGGGCGTCGTCCAGGACGGTCCAGGCGCGGGTGTAGGCGGCGCGCGGGAAGAGGGCTTCGCGGTAGACGAGGTATCGCAGGGCTTGCGGCTTCCGGCGCAGCGTGCCGATCAGATGATGATAATCGATCGCGTGGCCGCGCGCGCGGTCCGTCCGCACCCGCGTCATGCGCATGACCGGGTCCGGACCGAGGAAGCATTCCAGCCGGTCGTCGAAGAGACGCACTTCGATTCTGTGGCCAATCAGCCGGGACGGGACGGAATAGAGGACCTTATCGACATTGATGGTGCTGTTGCGCGTCACCTTCGCAGTCACCGTCGCGAAGTCGGTGGTTCGACGCTTGGGCAGCGCTTTGAGCGTCTCGCGCTCCGCGGCGACCGCCTTGGCGCGGCGAGCGTTGTGACGGTCGCACACGCCGCCGACGAAGGCGCGGTAGGCTCCGAGACTGTCAAAATCCCGGCTTCCCCGGCGCCGCAGCCTCTGGTCGAGGCGGATCTTGATATGGCCGTTGGCGGCCTCGATGCTGCCATTCTCATTGGCCACGCCGGGATTGTTGCGGGTGGCCTCCATGCCGTAGTGCCGGCACAAGTCGCCGCAGCGCCTGGTGAAATCAAGCTCGGCGTCGCGGTCGAGGTTTTTGAAAGCCGCCGACAGCGAGTTGGTTCGGTGCTCGCGCGGGACGCCGCCCAACTTCCAAAGCGCGTCCTGCAGGCCTTCGGCGACGGCTGAGAAGCTTTCGCCGCCGAGGATCACCCGCACATGCTCCCAGCCGCTGCAAGCCAGCCGAAAATGATAGAGGCGGTGAGGGAAAGGCTCGCCGGCGATGGTGACGGCGAGGCCGTCGGCGACGGTGAAATCCGAAAGCGCCTGACGGCCGGGATCATGGCGCTGAGGGAAGAAAACCTCCTTGTCGCCGCCGTGAAGGGCGCGCCATTTTGCGATGCGACGTTCGAGCGTGCGGCGGACGCTGTCGGGCAGAGCGTCCGGGCCGAGTTCATCCTGAAGGTCCTCGAAAATCGTCACCGCCATGACGCCGGGGATCTCGAGCATCTCCCGCGCCCGCGGCCAGACCTCCGTCAGCGGATCGGCCCGGGTTCGCCAGGTTCGCGGCTGCTTCTTTTGTGATGGCAAACGCGCGTCGTTATCGATGCGACGCGCGGTGCGCGCGCTGAAGCCGGCGCTCGCCGCTGCGGCTTCCTGGTTTTGATGTCGGGAACGGGAGGTCATGTAGAGCATCACCTGGCGGTCGGTCACATGAAGGTTCGGCATCGAGCTCAGATCGTTGGTTATTGAGCTGCGATACCACCCTCGACGCCGAACGGCCGACGTCCCTCAGGGGGACATTGAAACCGCCGTCCGGCAGCGCCGCTTTCCGGTCGGGGCTTTCGCCCCTCCCTTCAACCGGCGCTGCCGGACGCCCTAACCGGCCAAGATAATTGTCGATGAACCGGCCATCTTAATTGTCGCCGTGCAGCCATGCCACGGCTGGTAGGCGTCGCAAGCTTCCATCGCCGAGATGACATGCACCAAGCCAGGATGATCGCCACGCGTCTCAAGCGCCTTGGCGACGACCGTTTCCTTGCGGATGTCGCTCTTGGCGATATGCTCGATGGAGATCCCCGCTTGCGCGGCCAGCCAAGCCGCTCGCTCCCGCACCCGGTCGCGCAGCGTCGCGGCAAACTGCGGGTAGTCGAAGATGCGCACCTCACGCGCATAGAGAAACTGCGTCATCCCGGCGGCGTAGCATACCGTCGGAAGCGTTCCTGTGATCACCACCCGGTCGTAACACGACAGAACACCGGCAATCCGGTCGTCGTAGCGGTCCAAAAGCGCGCTCGTCATCGCAGCCTCGACGGCTTTGGCGTCTAACGGCGATACTACTCCCTCTTTGGTTCCGGCTCTGCCGGCTTAGCCCGACTTCACCAACTCGCGTCGATTTTTGCGATTTTCGAGGCGTTCGAGCGTGATAAGATATTGATTTTATTGATGCGGACCTGCGCGAATTGTCTGTGGTGCCGACCAAGGCCCTTGTGTGGCGTTCGGTTTGGCGCGAGTTTGGGGCGTGTTTGCGCCACAAGATTTGCCGCAAGGACGGCAAGGAGCATCGGGCCTGGTCGGTGGTTGACCGACGCGTGCAGGGCGGCCGGGTGGTTCAGCGGCAGGTTCTCTATCTCGGGGAGATCAACGACAGTCAGCGTGCGGCGTGGAGCCGAGCGATCGAAGTCTTCGACGAAGTCGGGCAGTCCAAACAGATCGCGCTTTTTCCCGAGGACCGCGTAGCGCCTGGTTCTCGATTGTGACGTGGTTTCGGTCCGGCTTGGCGCGATGCGGTTGCGCCGCCCGCGTCAATGGGGCGCCTGCTGGTTGGCGATGAAGCTTTGGGAGCAACTGCGACTGGACGATTTCTGGCGGCCGGCGCTGCCACCCTCGCGCGAGCGAACGGATTGGCTGAACGTCCTCAAGACACTGGTCGCGTATCCGTTGATCTCTCCGGGCAGCGAGTGGCGGCTGCATCGGCAATGGTTCGAGCAAAGCGCGATGGGCGACCTGCCGGCCGAGGACGTCGCGCTCGCGCAGCTCAACACTCTCTATCGCTGCCTGGACAGGCTGGTCGCGCACAAGCCGGCGGTATTCAGGTTTCTTCGCGAGCGGTGGAAGGATCTCGTTCAGGCCGAATTCGAAGTGCTGCTGTACGATTCGACCGGCACGTATTTCGAATGCGATCCGCCGGAAGACGGCAAGCGGAAGTTTGGCCACAGCCGCGACAAGCGTTCCGATTGCGTGCAGGTGGTGATCGCGCTGATCGTCACACCGGACGGCTTGCCCTTGGCCTACGAGGTCATGGAGGGCAACACCTCGGACAAGACGACGCTGAAAGCTTTTCTGGCCAAGATCGAGGCGCAATACGGCGCCGCCAAGCGCACATGGGTGATGGATCGCGGCATTCCGACTGAACAGGTCCTGGCCGAGATGCGGGGCTCGTCGACGCCAATCCAGTATCTCGTGGGCACGCCGCGCGGACGCCTGACCAAGCTCGAAATGGCGCTCGCGGCCAAGCCCTGGGAAGACGTGCGCGAGAGCGTACGAGTCAAATTGATCGAGGACGGGGAAGAGACCTATGTCCTGGCGCGCAGCGAGGCCCGGCGCGAGAAGGAACAGGCGATGCGCCGGCGTCGCCTGCGCAAGCTGATCAAGCGCTTGCGCGAGTTGCAACGCCAGGACCTGACGCGCGACGAGTTGTTGCTCAAACCCGGCGCAGCCAAGAAAGAGGCCGGCAAGGCCTATGGGTTGCTGACGATCCACACGCCGGCGAAGGATCAACCGGTCACGCCGCTGACGTTCCATTTCATGCTGGATCGCAAGAAACTTCGCGTGACGGATTGCTCACATGGGGGTTTGCCTCGTCAAGGGGGTCATGTTGGCATGAGGCGCTCCTTTTGCTTTTGGCGTGCGATCCGTGGTTCGAGCCTGTTTGCGAGATCCGGTTTGTAGGCCGGACCAACCTCACATCCGGTCGTCGCGTTGTTCAGCGACCGCCCCAGGATTCCGCTTTCGGCGGCGAGGCTCGGGAGGCGGTTCCATTCTTCGTTGCGGCATTTGAAGCCAAGCAATCCATCGGTCGCCGACCCGGATCGGCCGAGGCTGATCAGCCCTCGGCAGATGAGGAAGAGGGTGGAGTTGAATCCGAAGTCAGGCGGAGGGTTTCATGACGGCTCCCTCGATGACGACGCCGGCGCTGGTGAATTTCCACAGCGCGACGAACAGCTTGCGGGCGAGCGCGACGATCAGCCGCTTGCGCGCGGCCTTGCCCGTCATGCCGGGCAGCCGCCGATGGAACCCCTGCGCCAGCGCCGACGTCGGTTGATGTTGCAGCCCCAGCCAGGCCAATTGCAGCATTTTCCAGCGCAGCCGTGGATTGCCCGCTTTCGACAGGCCCTGCTCGTGCTCGAGCTTTCCGCTTCGCCAGGGCGTCGGCGCCAGGCCGGGATAGGCGCCCGCCTGCCGGCGGTTGGCGAAGGAGCGGCTCAGCCCTTCGGTCCAGAGCACGGCGGCGAACTCCTGCCCGATGCCCTTCAGGCCCATGAGTTGGGCGACGGGCGAAGGCCGCCCCTCGGCGGGCGCAGCCGCGTTCGGGCCCACGCGTTCGGCGAGCCGGGCGACGAGACCGTCGCGGGCGTCCTCGACCGCCTTGATCTGCTTGAGCAGCAATTCGAGCCGGTCGAGTTCGCGCTCGATCTGCGCTTTCAGATGCGGCGGAAGCGGCCGGCCGTCGCCCGTGCGCAGCTCATTGCTTCGTCGCTTCGCCTCTCGCAATGACGATTTAGTGTGGTCGTAAGCCGCTCTAGCCCGACTTCACCAACTGGGGGTATGCGGCGAGGCGAACACATTGGAATCGCTGAGGGGCGAGTCCAAAGGTCGGCACTACAGGGGGTGAGAGTTCAGGCGGCTTTGGCGTCGGTCGCGGCGGCGATTTTCGGCGGCGGCTGCGCGGGGAGCTCGAGTTTGAGGCGTTGCAGCAGAAGCAGGTGATCGGTCTCCGGCTCGGTATGGCGGGACAGGAGGACGGTTCGGCCGTCGGTCGTGGGTAGTTCGACGTCGATCATCTGGATCGCGGCGAGCTTTTCGAGCACGGCTTTGGGCGTCAGTCCCGGCGCCAGCGCCTTCAACCGTTGTTTGAGCGTGACCATCAGGCAGTAAGCCAGAAACGCCACGAAAATATGGGCTTCGATGCGGGTTTCGAGTTGGTGATGGATGGGGCGGACCGAGAGGTCGTTCTTCAGTTCCTTGAAGGCCTGCTCGATTTCGACCAGTTGCAGATAGAGCCGCCAGAGATGGCCGGGATCGTCGCCGTTGATGTTGGTGCGCAGGAGATAGCCGCCCTCGCGGCGCCGCGCCGCCCGAAGCTTCTTGCGATTGATCGCGAAATGGAAGGTTTGCGGCGTGACCGGCTGGTCCTTCGTCGGCGTGTGGATCGTCATCAGGCCATAGGCCTTGCCGGCTTCTTTCTTGGCCGCGCCGAGTTTGAGCAATAGCTCGTCGCGCGTCAGGTCTTGCGCCTGGAGTTCGCGGAGACGCTTGATCAGCTTGCGTAGGCGGCGACGGCGCATCGCCTGTTCCTTCTCGCGCCGGGCTTCGCTCCGGGCGAACACGTAGGTCTCTACCCCGTCTTCGATCAATTTGACCCGCACGCTCTCGCGCACGTTTTCCCACGGCTTGACCGCGAGCGCCTTTTCCAACTTGGTCAGCCGCCCGCGCGGCGTGCCCATGAGATAATGGATCGGCGTCGACGAGCCCCGCATCTCGGCCAGGACCTCCTCGGTCGGAACGCCGCGATCCATCACCCAGGTGCGTTTGGCGGCGCCGTATTGCGCCTCGATCTTGGCTAAAAACGCCTTCAGCGTCGTCTTGTCCGAGGTGTTGCCGTCCATGACCTCGTAGGCCAACGGAAAGCCGTCCGGTGTGACGATCAGCGCGATCACCACCTGCACGCAATCGGAACGCTTGTCGCGGCTGTAGCCAAACTTCCGCTTGCCCTCTTCTGGCGGATCGCATTCGAAATAGGGGCTCGTCAGATCATACAGCAGCACCTCGAAATCGGCCTGAAACAGGTCCTTCCAGCGCTCGCGCAGAAACGTGAACAGCGCTTTCTTGTGCTCCGCCAGCTTGTCCAGGCAACGATAGAGAGTGTTGGGCAGTGCGAGGGCGGCATCCTCGCCGAGCAGATCGCCCATCGCGCTCTCATCGAACCATTGCCGATGCAGCCGCCACTCGCTGCCCGGCGAGATCAGCTGATAGCTCGCCAGCGTCTTCAGAATGTTCAACCAGCTCGTTCCCTCGCGCGAGGGCGGCAGCGCTGGCCGCCAGAAATCGTCCAGTCGCAATTGCTCCCAAAGCTCCATCGCCAGCCAGCACGCGCCCCATTGGCGCGGCCGGCGCAACCGCATCTCGCTCAACCGGATCGAAACCACGTCGCAGTCGAGGGCCGGCGCGACGCGGTCCTCGGGGAAAAGCGCGATCTCGGTCGAGCGTCCGCCTTCGTCGAACGCCTCGATCGCCCGGCTCCAACCCGCGCGCTGGCTGTCGTTGATCTCTCCGAGATAGAGCACCTGCCGTTGAACGACCCGCCCACCCTCGACGCGCCGATTCTCCACCACCGACCAGGCCCGATGCTCCTTGCCGTCCTTGCGGCGAATCTTGTGGCGCAAAAACATGCCCGAGACTCGCGCCGCCCCGAACGCCGCGCAAGGGCCTTGGTCGGCACTACAGACAATTCTCGGACACTCGGCCCAATACAATCAATGACTTGGCGCGCTCGCATACCCCGAAAATCGCAAAAATCGGCGCGAGTTGGTGAAGTCGGGCTAGCTCTAGCTCTAGCTCTAGCTCTAGTTCGAGTTCGACTTCTGGACAGCTAGTAGTTGTTAACGATGTTTGGTAGAGCGGTGACGACGCGCGAAGGGGAGGCCCGCTTACCTGCCCACTTGCGCCATTCGCCGTCGCAATCCGCGGCGTCTGCAATACGTCGATTTGCGCCGTTCGACGACTGGAGACGGATGCTGCGCATCGGGTCCAGATGTTGCGTCGGAAATTTGCCCGCAGGGCGCTCCTGGAGGTCGGCGCCGCGCAAGAGTTCGCTCCGGCATCCCTATATGCAGTGGGTGTCTGCGTTAACCGGATAGGCAAGGAGTCCAGGACCGGTGTATCACCCTGGCAAACGGTCGTTTGACAGAAGGATACACCCCACAGTGCAACCGCCGCCCAAGGACATCCAAATTCAGAATGTTGATCTCGAGGGCCGGACGAAGCGGATCGTTTCGCTACTCCAGGTAGGGCGCGAGCACATCTTCGATCCATTTCATGAATGCGCGGACCCGGCGCGACAGGTTGCGCCGATGCGCGACGACCAAGGAGACGTCGAGCGGCCTGTGCTGAAATTCTGGTAGAAGCTCTATCAACGCTCCACTCTCCAAGTAACGGCCAATCGCCAACAGCGGCGCCTGAATCAGGCCAAGACCAGCGACGCCAGCGGCTTCGTAAGTCTGCACGCTGTTAACCTGCAGGGCGCCTGGCAACTGAAGCGTCGCGTAGCTATTGCCGTCCCGATACTCCCATCCATAGGGTTTTGCGCCGAGCGTCCTCGCGAAATGAATGGCCCGATGTTCCTGATGCTGCAGATCTTTGAGTGATCGAGGGACGCCATAGCGCGCCAGGTAGGCAGGACTGGCAGCGTTGACCATGCGCAACTTGCCGAGCGGGCGGGCAATCAGCGTCTCGTCCCCGATGGGGCCAAGTCGCAATACGCAGTCAAACCCCTCTTGAACCAGATCCACTTGCCGATCCGTACTCGAAACCTCCAGCTCCAACTCGGGATAAGTCGCCATGAAAGCCGGCAAGGCCGGCACGATAGTGGTGCGCGCCAGCTCGCTCGGCAGATCAACCCGCAAACGCCCGCGAAGCGCCACTCGATCGCTTGCGAACATCGCGTGCAGATCATCAACGTCAGCAAGCAGATCGCGGGCGCGGGCATGAAATGCGCGTCCGTCTTCTGTCAACTGCACGCTGCGCGTCGTCCGGTGCAGAAGCCTGGCGCCGACATTGTCTTCCAGCTTCCGGACCGCCGTCGAGGCCCTTCCCTTTTGAATGCCCAGGCTATCGGCTGCGCGGGTGAAGCTCCCCATTTCCGCTACCGTTATGAAAATGAGGATGGGTTCGAGATTCTGCATTTTCGGGCCTTGGCATTGTTCACCACAGAGAGAACAGTGAGTTCACATCCTTGGTGTTTATCATACCCAGGAGACACAGTAAGCTCCTGAATATGGGGATCCCCCCCATCGGAGAATGACAAGTGTCCGAAACTATCAACCTGCATCAGGCGCCTGAAGCCATGACCTTGGATCGCGCCCTGTGGGCCGGCCGGATCATGAGCGCGTTTGTCGTTATCGCTCTGGCAGCAGACGGCGCCATTCAGCTTTTCGCGCCGGCACAGATCGCGAGCACAATGCAGGAAACCTGGTTCGCGATGGACCTGACCCATGTCGTGGGTCCGATCCTACTCGCCTGCGCCATCCTTTACGCCATCCCGGCCACCGCCGTCCTCGGCGCGATCCTGGTGACGGGCTTTCTGGGAGGCGCCATCTGCGCCCATGTCCGCATCGGTGAACTGGGATCGCCGCCGGAACTCATTTCCCTGCTTCTGGGAGCGCTGACATGGGGCGGCCTCTACGCGCGCGATCCCCGTATCCGGGCCCTTCTGCCGTTCATCCGTTGAACCAACAGGGGCAGGGCTCTGTCCCTCAAGATCAGGAGAAGCCGCATGTTTCTAGTCATGGGAATCACGGGAAAAGTGGGCGGCGCGACGGCAGAACATCTGTTGGCGCACGGCAGGACAGTACGCGCGATCGTCCGCAATCGCGAGAAGGCGTCAAATTGGGCGAACCGGGGCGTGGAACTGGTTGACGGCGACTGGAAGGATTCGGCAGCCATCGAGCGGGCGCTCAAAGGCGTCGAAGGCGCGTTTGTCATGTTGCCGGCTGTCTGGGCTCCCTCGCCCGATTTCAAAGAAGCAAAGGGTGTGATTGCGAACTATGTCGAGGCGCTCACCAAGGCAGCGCCGCCGCGGGTGGTTGCGCTCTCGTCGATGGGGGCAAACAGGACCAGCGGGCTGGGGATGATCACGGCGCTGTCGCTCATGGAGCAAGGCTTTCGTGACCTGGCGCCGCCGATCGCCTTCGTGCGCGCCGGCGGGTTCTTCGAAAACTTCCTTTACGGCCTGCACGTCGCCGAGGGCGGCACGCTGCCCGTCTACTACAATCCGACCAACCGGAAATCGACGATGGTCGCAGCAAACGATATCGGCGCCGAGGCAACGACGCTGCTGATCGGGCCGCCGTGGTCGGGGAACCGCATCGTCGAGCTCGGCTCGATGGTCAGCGCGGATGAAGTCGCGGCTCAGCTGGGCGAAATCATGCAGCGCGACGTCAAGGCGTTTGCCGTCCCACGGGCCGGGTGGCCGGCCGCGTTCGAGCAGTTCGGCATCCCGAAGGGCCAGACCGGACCGGCCGAAGCGATGTTCGAGGCGGTCAACGCGGGCTGGATGGATCTTGGCGTCAAGGACACGGAGCACGTCGCAGGGACGACCTCCGCTCGCGAAGTCTTCGCGGCGGCCCTGAAGGCCGCGACGGCGTGATCTGCGACGTTCACGGCACGCCGTCATCGCGAGCCCCGAAGGGGCGTGGCGATGACGGACAGGGGCGCCCGGCTTGGCAGTTACAAGTTTCGATGGGTTGGTTGAGAAGGGGAAAGCCGGACAATGCCGCCAGTCGACGAAGACGCCGAACGCCATCGCCGGCGCCTCGGCCGCCTGCTCGACCGGCTGCCTGTGCGTATCCGCAACGCAGCGCTCTGGCTGCTTCGACCCGAATCGCGCTGGGCCCGTATTCCCGCCGGCGTTCTGCTGATCATCGGCGGGTTCCTCGCTATCCTGCCCGTGTTCGGACTGTGGATGCTGCCGCTGGGCATTCTCCTGATCGCCGAGGACGTTCCCGCGATCCGGCGCGGGGTCGCTCGCGCGCTCGATTGGGCGGAAAGCCGCTGGCCGCGACGCTTCAAAGCGCCCGGCGACGATTGACTAAAGGCGCGATCTGACCCATCTGTAGCAGTCCGCTGGGCTGAGGCTTTTTAAGCGGACTTTTTGCGTGCGCCCAACGGGGCGCGGATCGAACCCAGGAGAGTGGCCATTCGTCGTCCCATGAAAGCAACTGCGGCGCCGGAGAAAGGCGGCCCGCGCACAAACCGCGACATTCGCGCCGTTCAAATTCAACTCATTGACGCTGAAGGCAAGAATCAGGGCGTCGTGAACCTTTCCGACGCGCAGCGCCAGGCGGAAGAGGCCGGACTCGATCTGGTTGAGATTGTCCCCAACGCGACCCCGCCGGTGTGCAAGATCCTCGACTTCGGCAAGTATCGCTTCCTTGAGCAAAAAAAGTCTTCCGAGGCGCGCAAGCGCCAGAAGGTCGTCGAGATCAAGGAAATCAAGCTGCGTCCGGGCATCGACGATCACGACTACGACGTGAAAATGCGCTCGGTGCGTCGCTTCTTCGAGGAGGGCGACAAGGTCAAGGTGACGCTTCGTTTTCGCGGCCGCGAAATGGCCCACCAGGACATCGGCTTCAAGCTTCTGCAGCGGGTGAAGACGGAGACCGCGCCGATCGCCAAGGTCGAAGCGGAACCGTCGATGGAAGGCCGGCAGATGATCATGGTGCTGGCGCCGAGGTAGCCGAGGTCAAGAAGATTTGAAGGCCTGCGCCGCGCTTTGCGGCGTATGCTGGCCGCGGCTGTCTAATCGAGCCGCGCCGGAAGGAGAACTTTTCTTGACCACAGCGCCGACCTACGCCGACCGCGCGCCTTCGCGCGTCAAGGCCAATTCGACCGCGGCCGTCGGCGTCATCGCCGCGCTTAGCGCGTCGCATATGCTCAACGACACGATGCAGTCGCTGGCGCCGGCGCTCTATCCGGTGTTCCACCAGAAGTTTGCGCTGACCTTCTTCCAGATCGGGGTCATTACCCTGGTCTTCCAGATCACCGCCTCCTTTCTCCAGCCGCTGATCGGAATGCGTCTCGACCGGCGCCCGGTCAATGGGATCCTGCCCGCCGGGATGGCCTTCACGCTGGTCGGTCTGGCGCTGCTCGCCTTCGCCAACTCCTATCTGATGATCCTGCTTTCGGTCGCCGTGGTCGGGATCGGCAGCGCCGTGTTTCATCCGGAAGCCTCGCGCGTCGCGCGGTCCGCCTCGGGCGGCCGGCACGGGTTCGCCCAGAGTTTTTTTCAGGTTGGCGGTAATTTCGGCCAGTCGCTCGGGCCGCTGCTTGCGGCGTTCATCGTCGTGCCGTTCGGCCAGCATTCGGTGGCGGCCTTCACCTTGCTGGCGCTCGCGGCGATCGGGCTCCTGACCGGCGTCAGCCGCTGGTACGCGGCCCGCCGGGCCGAGCGGAGTAAGGCGGTCGCCGTCGCCGGCCCGACCCATCCGCGCGCCATCGTCGTTCGCACCCTCTCGGTGCTGATCGTGATGCTGTTTTCGAAGGTGGTCTATCTCGCCAGCATCAACAGCTATTACACCTTCTACCTGATCCAGACCTTCGGGGTGTCGATCCAGAGCGCGCAGGTGCTGCTGTTCGTATTCCTCGCCGCGGTCGCCGCCGGGACGTTCCTCGGCGGCCCGTTGGTCGACCGCCTCGGCGCGCGAGTCGTGATCTGGGGCTCGATCCTCGGCGTGCTGCCGTTCACCCTGCTCTTGCCCCATCTCGGCTTCGTCGGCACGATCATCGACAGCATCGCGATCGGCCTGGTCCTGTCCTCGGCTTTCTCCGCCATGGTCGTCTATGCCCAGGAACTGACGCCGGGCAGCGTCGGCGCGGTGGCGGGCCTGTTCTTCGGGTTGAGCTTCGGCCTCGGCGGCGTCGGCGCGGCGCTGCTCGGCATCCTGGCCGACAAGACGAGCCTGACCTTCGTCTATCACGTCTGCGCCTTCTTGCCCGCCATCGGCCTCCTCGGCGGCTTCCTGCCGGACCCGCGGCCGAAGGAGGGGTGACGGCTGCGTCCGTCATTCCTCTGAGGGGGCATCCGGCACGTCGCGCTTCACCGCAATGCCGCTGCAGCGCTCGCGGCCCGGGACAAGCGGCGCTGTCTTGACGGGGCGGACACCGCGCGAATGGGGGCGCGGCGGGGAAGCCGCGCCCGTGCGGCTCAGTAATTGTTGCACACCTGCACGCGCCGCCAGGCGTTGCCAACCCACGCATTGGTGAAATAGCAGGTCGTCGAGCCGACCGTCACCGCGGGCGCAGGCGCGGCCATGACGGTCCTGGCGTTGCCGGCGTTGGCGTTGCTCACCGCGTTGCCGATCACCGCGCCTCCCAACACGCCGCCGGCCAGCAACCCCGCAAATAGCGCGGGCGCTATGAAGAACGCCTTCGCCGATGTCGATGCAAGCGCAAGACCGACGCCGGCGCTGGCTGCGGTCAAGGTCGATATTCGCTTATTCATGACACTCCTCCTTTCGGGATAACGCCTCGGGACGCATCAGCGCCCGTCGCGCCGACGCGCCACCGCGGCGCCGGGCGTGGCGAGGGTTGTCGCAACCTCCCTGTGGAAGCGATTCCGCAATCCAGGAAGGCGACAAATCCCAAACTCCATGTGGGGTCATTGGGTTCCCACGGGGTCTGCCCCTTTTGCGCGTCAAAGCAAGCGCGCCCCAATGCCGCCGTATTCTAAGCGCTATGAGAATGAATGTTCATTCTCGTTGCTCCGATATGATGCCGGGCGCCCCCGTTGCGAAACGCCGCCTCTCCGAGGACGGCCGGCGGGAGCGGAATTCTCGAGGCGGCCGAGCGCGCCTTCGTCCGCCACGGCTTCCACGCGGCGACGATGCAGCATGTCGCCGAAGAGGGGATTATCGAAGAGGGGATTATGGTGACGCTTTACTCAATCCCCTATCTCTCGGCTTCGGCCCGCGCTTTGCGGGCGCGGATCGCGGCCGGTGACGAGGCGGGCCATGCGGGAGGACCCGGGACAGGCGGCGCTGTCTTTGATAAAGGGATTGAGTAAAGTGTCAGCGTAGTCCGCTGTCTCACTTTCGGGGGGGCAGTATAAATAACTGTCACCGTAATGGCGCGCGCTTGACTGGAGTCGGTCATTTCCCCATTCGAGGGCCGAAGGCGCGCCGTACTTCGAGACGCGCCCCTGAGATCATCGTGGTGGGCCTCAGACCGCAAGGACTGGCGCGGTTCGCATCCGTTTCCTTTGGTATCCGGCGAAGCCCAGGCCCACGAAGCCAAGCAGCATCATCGCCCAGGTCGAAGCTTCAGGCACTGAGGCATTGACAATGACGTCGTAAGGACCGTCGGAGTTCGGATCGATCCCGCCAATGGTGTGGAAATACAACGCGCCCGTAACCACAGAGGGCCGCGCCAGCACTAGGGGGTCAGCAGTGTTGCCGAAGGCTGCGTCGGTGACTTGATTGGTAAACGTCCCAGTGTCGATGCCAACATCATAGAAGGTATTCGCGGCCAGCATAATATTGCTGGCGGGCGTAAACGTGTACAACTTTAAGCTGGACGTGAGCGACGAGTCGCTGACCAAGGCGATCTGGAACTCCGGACCAATGGGAAGGCCGGGGGTCGTCGTGGAATCGCTCCACAGGTCCACGGTGAAGCCGTCTAACGGACGACCGTTCAGTTTGAGGTTGAGTGTCACCGAGGTCAGTCGCTCGGTGAAGGGGCTTAGGAATCGGTCCGCCAAGAGCGGCCCGACGCCGGCGCCTCCCGGTGCATTGGGGTCAGCAACGTCGGCGCCCTCGAATGGCGCGCGGCCGCCGGTGGCGTCATAGATGACGGTTGCGCGTGCGCCGCCGGGAAACGTGGCCGCGGCGGCAAGCGCAACGACGCCCGCGAGGAAGGCGCGAGAGCCAGGATACAATGTCCGGGTCATAGGAAACTCCATTCGAATTGGACGTTGGAATTCGTCTGCCGGTGCTCAGGAGAGATTGAGCGTTTGGGCCGGGGGTCAAACGACTTCGCGGGGTTCCAACACTTGAGCTGTCGTCTTTATTCGGTTGCGTCGGGGAAAATTCCCTCGAAAGCCGATTCCGCTGTGTCGGGGGAGGATCGAGGCCGGTGGCGAGGCGGGCCATGCGGGAGGACCCAGGGCAGGCGGCGCTGTCTTGTTGGGCCAGATAAGGGATTGCTTAAAGTGTCGCCGTCATCGGGATCGTAAGGCGCAATGACGGCACTGGCCGAACCTATATTCATCTCGCTCTAGCGCCCCAATGCCGCCGCATTCCGAGCGCTATGAGAATGAATGTTCATTCTCATCACTCCGATATGACGGCGCGCAACCCGTTTGCAAACCGGCGCGGCGGCGAGGAGAGCCGGCGGGAGCGGATTCTCGAGGCGGCCGAGCGCGCCTTCGTCCGCCACGGCTTCCACGCGGCGACGATGCAGCATGTCGCCGAAGAGGCCGAGATGAGCGCCGGCAACCTCTACCGCTACTTCCCTTCCAAGGAAGCGATCGTCGATTCGCTCTGCGCGCTCGATCAGGAGGGCAACACCGACGCCTTCGCCGAGCTCTTGGCGGAAGGCGCCGACATCGCCAAAGCCGTCCATGTCGCTCTCAGAGACCACGTCTTCGCCAAGCCGCCGGAAAAGGCGCGCATGATCGTCGAGATCTGGGCTGAAGCCGGCCGCAACGCCCGCGTGGCCGAGATGACACGGGCGCTCGACGCCGACGTGCTCGTCAAGCTCGAAAAGGTGATCGACGCCGCCAAGGCGGCCGGCGCAGCGTCGCCGAAGCTCGACACGCGTCTCGCGGCCCGGTTCTTTTTCACCTTCGTCGGTGGGCTCTTCAAGCGGATGGCGACCGAGCCCGACTTCGACCGATCCGCTGAGATCGCCATGGCCTATGGCGTCTTGAAGGCTTTGTTTGCCGGGGCGCTTGCGACGGTCGAGGAGGATTTGTCGCGATGAATCGGTTCCTGATCCCGCTCCTGGCGGTCGCAGTCGTGATCGGCGCCGGCGGCGGCTATGCGGCGCTTCAGCCGTGCTCCCTTCCGACGCAAAGGGTCCGGGCGCTCGGCCTGCCGGTCGGCGCCGCGTCCTGCCCCGCATCCATCGCCTCCGCCGCGGCCGCCGAGGCGCCACCCGCGCCGCCTCCGCCGGCGGTCACCGTGGCGACGGCGGACCGGCGCGAATTCGTCGACCGGCTGTTCGTCTCCGGCACGCTCGTTCCGCGCGATGAAGCTTTGGTCGCCGCGCGGATCGACGGGCTGACGATCGTGGAACTGGACGCCGAGGACGGCGACTGGGTCAAGGCGGGACAGGTGCTGGCGCGACTCGACCGGACCCAGCTCGACGCGATGCTCGCCGAGAACGACGCGGCGATCAAGCGGGCCGACGCTGCGATCGAGCAGGCGAAGAACATGGTCACGCAGGCCGAGGCGCAGGCGCAATGGACGGCCAATGACTATGAGCGCGCCCAAAGGCTCGGCGCCGGCGTCATGTCGGCCTCGACCGTGGAGCAGCGCCAGACGGCGATGAAGACGGCTGAGGCCCAGTTGGCGGGGGCGAGCAGCGCGCTCGGCGTCGCCGAAGCCGACCGCAAGGCGCGGGACGCCGAGCGTCAGGAACTCGAGGTGCGCATTGGGCGCACGGAGGTGACGGCGCCGGTCGCCGGGCTCGTCAGCCGCCGCGCGGCCAGGCTCGGCGCCACCGCCTCCGGCGCCGGCGAACCGCTGTTCCGCATCATCGTCGACGGCGCGGTCGACCTCGAGGCCGACGCGCCGCAACAGTCGCTCACCCGCTTTGCCGTCGGCATGCCGGCGACCCTCCGTCTGCCCGGCGTCGCCGAAGAGGTCCCGGGGCGCGTCCGGCTGATCTCGCAGGAAGTCGACAAGGCGAGCCGCACCGGGAAAGTTCGCATCGCCCTGTCCGACGTGTCGCACGCCCATATCGGCGCCTTCGCCTCCGCCGAGGTCGAGGTCACGCGCCGCGACGGGGTCGGGGCGCCCGCCACCGCAGTCACCCGAGACGGCGACGTCGCGCGCCTGTTCGTCGTGCGCGACGGCGTGATCGAGCAACACAAGGTGACGCCGGGCATCGTCGACGGCGATGAGATCGAGATCAGGAGCGGGCTCGCCCCGGGCGAAACCGTGGTCGCCAAAGCCGCAGCCTTCCTGCGTCCGGGCGACCAGGTGCGGCCGGCGCCCGCCATCACGACCGCCGCGGGGGGGTGACCCCATGCCTCTCAATGTCTCGGCCTGGTCGATCCGTCGACCTATCCCCGCGGTGGTCGCCTTCGCCGTGCTGACGGTCCTCGGCCTGATCAGCTTCCGGGCGATGTCGATCACCCGCTTCCCAAATATCGACATTCCCATCGTCCAGGTGACGATCACCCAATCGGGCGCGGCGCCGGCGGAACTCGAATCGCAGGTGACGAAGAAGGTCGAGGACGCGGTTTCCAGCCTCAACGGCGTCTGGCATATCATCTCGACGGTGACCGACGGGGCGTCGTCGACCGTCTTGTGGTTCAATGTCGGGTCGGTCGACATCGACCGCGCGCTTAACGACGTGAAGGACCAGATCGCCAAGATCCGCGGCGACCTGCCCCGCATCATCGACGAGCCGATCGTCAGCCGCATCGACGTCGAAGGCCTGCCGATCGTGACCTATGCGGCGTCCGCGCCGGGTCTGTCGGTCGAGCAGCTCTCCTGGTTCATCGACGATACGGTGGCGCGCGACCTGCAGAGCCTCCGCGGGGTCGGCGAGGTCAAGCGCTTCGGCGGCGTCGACCGAGAGATTCGCGTCGCGCTCGATCCGGAGAAGCTGCTGGCGCTCGGCGTGACCGCAGCAGCGGTGAACGAGCAGGTGCGCGCCGACAACGTCGATCTCGGAGGGGGCCGCGGCGAACTGTCGGGCCAGGAACAGGCGATCCGGACGCTCGCCGGCGCCCGCAGCGTGGCCGATCTCGCGGCGCTGCCGATCGCCTTGCCCGGCGGGCGCAAGGTGCGCCTCGACGAACTGGGAACGGTCGTCGACGGGGCGGCCGAGCCGCGCACCTTCACCCGGCTGTTCGACGAACCGATCGTCGCTTTCGGGATCACCCGGGCCAAGGGCGCGAGCGACGTCACCGTCGATCGCCTGGTCGCCGAGCGCCTGGCGAAGATCCAGGCCGCCCATCCCGAGGTCACGTTCACCAAGGTGGACACCCAGGTCGACAACGAACTCGGGAACTACCATTCAACCATGGAGACGCTGATCGAGGGGGCCGTTCTCGCGATTATCGTGGTGTTCGTCTTCCTGCGCGACCTTCGCGCAACAATCGTCACGGCGCTGGCGCTGCCCCTCTCGATCATCCCGACCTTCTGGGCGATGGACGCGATCGGCTTCTCGCTGAACCTCGTCACCCTCCTGGCGATCACGCTGGTCACCGGCATTCTCGTCGACGACGCGATCGTCGAAATCGAGAACATCGTCCGCCACATGCGCATGGGCAAGTCGGCTTACCGCGCCTCGCTCGAAGCGGCTGACGAGATCGGGCTGGCGGTCATCGCCATCTCGTTGTCGATCGCGGCGATCTTTTCGCCGGTGAGCTTCATGGGCGGCATCGCCGGCCAATATTTCCGCCAGTTCGGCCTGACCGTGGCGATCGCGGTCCTCTTTTCGCTCCTGGTGGCGCGTTTCGTCACGCCCGTGATCTCCGCCTACTTCCTGCGAGCGCCGCGCAGCCGAACCCATTCCGACGGCGCCGTGATGCAAGGCTATACGCGTCTCGTGCGCGCCTCCGTGCGCCACCGCTGGATCACGCTGTTTGTCGGCGCGCTGATCTTTGCCGCCTCGCTCTGGTCGACCAGACTGCTGCCGTCCGGCTTCATGCCGGCCGACGACCTCGGGCGCGTGCTGCTGGCGGTCGAGCTTCCGCCCGGCTCTCGGCTTGACGACACCGACAGGGTCACCCGTGCGATTTCGGAGAAGTTGCGCGCCATGCCGGAAGTGCGCTCGGCGCTCATCTTCGGCGGCCAGTTGCTCGGCGGCGGCGCAGAGCCGCGCAAGGCCACTGTCGTCATCAACTTCGTCCACAAGTCGGAGCGCGAAGCGACGCAGAAGGATTTGCAAACACGGATCGGGGCGATGCTGGCCGACCAGCCCGACATGCGCTTCTGGTTCCTCAAGGACAACGGCCAGCGCGACATATCGCTGATCATCGCCGGGCCGGACATCGACGTCCTCAACGAGACGGCCAACCAGATCGCCAGCGAAATGCGGGCGATCCCGATCATCGAGAACCCGATCTCGACGGCGGAACTCGATCGTCCGGAGTTGCGCGTCACGCCCAAGCGTCAGGTGGCGGCCGACCTCGGCGTGTCGACGGAGGCGCTGTCGGCGGCGATCCGCGTCGCCACGCTTGGCGACATCGACGCCAACCTCGCCAAGTTCAATGCGGGCGATCGGCTGATCCCGATCCGCGTCGAACTCGACGAGGCGGCGCGCTCGCGCGTCGGCCTGTTGCAGGACCTGCGCGTTCCCACCGCGAGCGGAGGCTCGACCCCGCTTTCGGTGGTCGCCGATTTCTCGATCAACCACGGACCGACCGCGATCAACCGCTTCGACCGCACCCGGCGTGTGACGATCGAAGGCGACCTGCGCGGCGACGCGGCCCTTGGCGATGCGGTCGCCGCGATCCACGCATTGCCGGCGGCCAAGGCCCTGCCGCCGGGGGTGGAGATCCGCGAAACCGGCGACGTCGAGGTGATGAGCGAGGTGTTCGCCTCCTTCGCCGCGGCAATGGGCGCGGGCCTCATGATGGTCTACGGGCTCCTGGTGCTGCTGTTCGGCAGCTTCCTGCAGCCGATCACCATTCTGATATCGCTGCCGCTGGCGATCGGCGGGTCGATCATCGCGCTGCTCGTCACGCACAAGGCGATGTCGATGCCGGTGGTGATCGGCATTCTGATGCTGATGGGCATCGTCACCAAGAACGCCATCATGCTGGTCGATTTCGCGGTCGAGGAGATCGGCCGCGGCACGCCGCGGCTCGAGGCGCTGGTCGAGGCCGGCCGCAAGCGGGCGCGTCCGATCGTGATGACAACGATCGCCATGGCGGCCGGCATGTTCCCGTCTGCGCTCGGCCTCGGTGACGGCGGCGGATTCCGATCGCCGATGGCGATCGCGGTCATCGGCGGCCTCATCGTATCGACGATGCTGTCGCTCGTCTTCGTGCCTGCGGTGTTCACCGTGCTCGACGACGTCGGCCGCCTTGCCTGGCGTCTGTTCAGCCGCCTGTTCGGCGAAGTCGACGAGGACGAGCCGGTCGTCGAACGGCCGAAGCCGCCGCCGCCTCGCCAGGCGCGGCCCACCAAGGAAGTGCCCGTACCCGCGGAGTGAAGACGTGAAGCAAGACGGGCCGAACGCGGACCGCGCCGCGACCCTGGGGCTTATCCTTGACGGCGGCCGAGCCCAGCGGATGGGCGGAGTCGACAAAGGCCTCGTGACGCTTGCCGGGCGGCCGATGATCGCCCATGCGATCGAGCGCCTGCGCCCGCAAGTTGCGACGCTCGCCATCAGCGCCAACGGCGATACTTCGCGTTTCGAGCGCTTCGGCCTGCCGGTCGTCGCCGACGACCTAGCGGAGTCTTCCGGCCCGCTGGCCGGCGTGCTCGCGGGGCTCGAGTTCTGCGCACATTCGGGCTTGCGACTTACCCATGTCGCCACCCTTCCCGGCGACACGCCGTTTGCGCCCAAAGATTTCATCGCACGGCTGCACGCGGCGCGGCGATCCGCGAACGCCGAGATCGCGGTCGCCGTTTCGCACGGCAAAGTCCACCACGTCACCGCGCTTTGGCCGATCGCGATCGCCGGCGGCCTGCGGCGCGCGGTCGAGGAGGGCGTGCGCAAGGTGGAAACCTTCGCCGCGCGATACGCCGTGACGACGGTCGAGTGGCCGGTGGAACCGCTCGACCCGTTCTCCAACGTCAATACGCCCGAGGATCTCGCACGCGCTGAGGCGGCGCTTGCCGCGCACTCACGCGGCGGCGCACTCTGACGGCGATGACGCGAGCGCGGCCCACCAGCCTTCAATGGCGGCGAGCGCCGGCGGCAGCTTCGCATCGAGGCCGCAGGCGAAGTCGTCCCAGGCGCCGATGTAGCGGCTCGGCACCCCGATGATGAGCGGCACGTTATCGGCGAAAGCCTGACCGATCTCGGCCAGCATGCCGCCGCCCTCGGATTCCAGCCTTCCAAAGCGGTTGACGACCAGGAGATCGGGAACCCCAGCCCGCGCTGCGTCGAGCCAGCGCGCGGCTGCGGCGATCGCGGCCGGATCGACCCGGCAGCCCGTCGCGTCGCGGCCGAGGTCCTGCATGATGTCGAGCGTCGCGCCGGTGACGAGATCGCGCACGCGCGCGTCCTTGACGGCGCAAAGATCGTCGGGACAGGCATGTTCCTGCACAAGGCCCGCAATTCGCACGCCGCGTTGGGTCGCCGCCTCGATGAATGCGAGTAGCGGCGGATCAGGCTGTTCGTCGCGGTCGAACACGACCGCGGCAAGACGGCTCACGGGCTGAATGGGTCCTGTCGCTTCGCTCGCCTCGATCGCCATCGGACCCTGCCGGTCTTGTTTCCGCTCGTCGAATACAGCAATCGGACGACGCCCGGAAGGCGCGGACCCCTCGCGATCGGCCTTGCGGGCGGAGCCGCGCCAAGCCACGCGGCTGTGGTGCGCGCGTTCTCGCGGCCGCCGGCGCCGCCTATGGTGGCTTATGGCCGAAGAAGGAACGCGCGGCTCGATCGCCGGCGGCCTTGGCGTCCGCCTCGCACATGTAGGCGCCCTGCTTGGTCCGGGCGTAATAGCGCGTGCCCTGGTAGTGGTAGATTTTCGAGGCGGTGTTGACCCAGACGACCTTGTCGTTCGGGCAGCGGGCGCGCGCCTCCGCCTCGGCGCCAAACTGGCCGGCGCCGGTCGGCGTGGGCGCCGCGTTCGGGTTCGACTGCCACCACGGAAACAGCGATCCCGTATTCGGCGCGGGAGCCGGGGCCGGCGCGGGCGCAGAGGTCGGTGCCAAATTCGCTGACGACGGCTGGCTGACCTGCGTCTTGCACTTGGCGAGGAACTGCGGCCAGGAAGCGCCGCCGGTCGTCCCGGCGGCCTGCGCCGCCTTCCACTGGCTCGCGCAGGCCGCCATGACGCTCTCGGCCCGGGCGCCGGCGGCGCCCGCAAACATGGCGACGATGAGAAACGCGGCCGCAGCCGCGTGCGAGACGAAAGAAACCCGCATGACAAACCACCCCCGAGTTTCGGCCGGCTTGAGGACCACGACGTTGATCTTACGCGAGGATATTTTCGCCGCCAACGCCGTGATGAAGCCGCTTTGCGCCGCGAGCCTTCCCCGAGCTCGTACAGTTCTAGACAGACGATCGTATGGGCCTACCGCGCCAACTCGTCGAGAACGAACGATCCTTTCCATCCGCTTTGGGCTGGCCCTCAGCGCCCGTCACAGGGCGTCGTCGCCGACCTCGCCCGTGCGGATCCGTACGGCGCTTTCGATCCGGGCGACGAAGATCTTCCCGTCGCCGATCAGGCCGGTGCGTGCGGCGCATTCGATCGTCTGGATGGCGTCCTCGGCGCGTTCGTCACTGACCGCGACTTCGATCCGCACTTTCGGCAGGAAGCGGATCACGTACTCGGCGCCGCGGTAGATTTCGGCGTGGCCCTTCTGTCGGCCGTAGCCCCTGACCTCCGTCACGGTCATGCCCTCCACCCCAATGCTGTTGAGGGCTTGGCGGACCTCATCGAGCTTGAACGGCTTGATGACCGCGGTAATAAGCTTCATGAGTCCTCCCTCCGCCGGACGGCCGCTCCGCACGGAAATCTGCCGTCGCGGGCGCCTTGGCGGCCCTGCCTGATCAGGCGACGATCGTTATGCACAAACTAGCGGCCGGCGCGGCCGGCGCAAGCAACACATCGATCGCCTGTCGATCCTGCCCAAATGGCGGGCGGGACCTACCGCTCAAAGTCTATCGGGATCGCGGGCGGCAAGACACTGGGCGGACCGCGCCCGCTATCCGATTGCGGAGCGAGCGATCCGATAGGGGCGGCGGCGCAAAGATGGGAGCGCCCCGCCTCACAGGGCTTCGTCGCCGGTTTCGCCGGTGCGCACGCGCAGCGCCCGTTCCATCGGCAGGACGAAGATCTTGCCGTCGCCGATCTGCCCGGTGCGCGCCGCAGCGCGGATCGCCTCGATGGTGCGGTCGACGTCGTGATCGGGGACCGCCAGTTCGAGCCGCACCTTCGGCATGAAGGCCGCCGTATATTCCGAGCCGCGATAAATTTCGGTATGCCCCTTCTGCCGGCCGTAACCATTGGCTTCGCTGACCGTCATGCCGCGCACGGCGAGCTTGTCGAGCGCCGCCCTGACCTCTTCGAGCTTGAAAGGTTTGACGATCGCCAGGATGAGCTTCATGTCTGCCCGCCTTCGGGACGCGTATGGGAAAAATTCATTTAATCGCTATGACGCGACGCAAGGCTGCGCAAGGGCCGAGTTGCAAAGAGCGCCATGAGGCCGGCTGGATATTGGTAGCGGGACCCAAACTCGAACTGGGGACCTACGGATTATGATTCCGCCGCTCTAACCGACTGAGCTATCCCGCCGCCACAAGGTCGCAGCGCGCAAGGGCGCGCGAGCGAGCCGGTCGTATAAGGAGGGGCGGCCCACGATGTCAAGGCGAACACGCGAAAGCTTCACCCGTCCCTTGGCGTCTCCGGAAACACCCGCGTCACATGGCCCATCTTGCGGTCGGGGCGGATTTCCAGCTTGCCGTAGAGATGCAGGCAGAGGTCGGGCTGGGCTAGGATGTCTCGCCAATCCTCGGCGTCTTCGCCGATCAGGTTGTGCATCTCGACCCGGCCGCGGCGCGTCGCCGCGCCGAGCGGCCAGCCAGCGATTGCTCGGATGTGCTGCTCGAATTGCGACGTCTGCGCCCCGTCGAGCGTCCAGTGGCCGGAATTGTGGACGCGTGGCGCAATCTCGTTGACCACCAGGCCCTCGCGGCCATTCCAGTCGCGCGTGACGAACAACTCGACCGCCAGCACCCCGACATAATCGAGCGCCTCGAGCACGGTCGCGCCAATTCGGCGCGCCTCGATCCCCGTTTCTGCGCTGACCCGGGCCGGCACGCGGGTGCGGGCCAGGATATGCCGCTCGTGCTCGTTCTCGCTCACGTCGTATGCGACGATGTCGCCTTCGAGGCTGCGCGCAGCCACCACTGAAACCTCGCGTTCAAAGGCGACGAAACCTTCGAGAATCATCGGCGCCGCGCCAAGCGCTCGATGGACCGCGGAGACGTTCGATCCCTCCCGAATCAACGACTGCCCCTTGCCGTCGTAGCCAAAGCGCCGGGTCTTCAGGATGGCCGGGCGGCCGAGTTCCGCGACGGCCCGGGCAAGCGCGCCTGCATCGTCCACGGCGGTAAAGGGCGCCGTCCTCAGGCCGGCGTCGCGCAGGAAAGTCTTCTCGATCAGCCGATCCTGGGTCAGCGCCAGCGCCCGCGCGCCCGGACGCACCGGAACGCGCTGGGTGAGAAACTCGACGGTTGCGGTCGGGACGTTCTCGAATTCGTAGGTGACGATGTCGACCGATCGCGCGAATTGGGCGAGCGCCTCTTCGTCGTCGAAGGGCGCGATCGTGCGGCCTGCGGCGGCGTCATACGCCGGAGCCTCGGCCTCGGGGGCGTAGATGTGGGTGCGCAGGCCGACCTTCAGCGCGGCAATCGCCAGCATTCGCCCGAGTTGGCCGGAGCCGAGAATGCCGATCGTCCCGCCTGGGGAAAGGATCATGCCGCGCCCTCGTCGGATGGACGATCGGCGACCGAGGCGGTGCGCTCCGCGCGCCAGGCCGTAAGGCGTTCGGCGAGATCCGGATCGGACAGCGCAAGAACGGCGGCGGCGAGCAGCGCGGCATTGACGGCGCCCGCTTCGCCGATCGCCAACGTGCCGACGGGCACGCCGGCGGGCATCTGCACGATCGAAAGAAGGCTGTCCTGTCCCGACAGCGCGCGGGTCGGAATTGGAACGCCGAACACCGGCAAGGTCGTGAAGGCCGCCGTCATGCCCGGTAAATGCGCGGCGCCCCGGCGCCGGCGACGATCACCTTGAAGCCCTCGGCCTTTGCGCCCTTGGCGAATGCGACGAGCCGATCGGGCGTGCGATGGGCCGAGACGATCCTGGCGTCGTAACCGATGCCGAGCGTCTCGAGCGTCTCGGCGGCGCGACGCATCACGGCCCAGTCCGACTGGCTGCCCATGATGACGGCGACGGGCCTCGACGCGCCGCTCACCGCCGCCCTCGTGCCTGCGAAGCGATAGCCATGATTCCAGCGATACATGCAAGGGGCGCGGGCGCGCAAGCTGGGCGGGGGCGGGAAAGCGCGCTGCTCCACAGGCGCCGCCGAGCTCCGCAGCCGTGGACTCGAACACGCGGACGACCGGTCCGTAGCCAAGCGCGTCAGCCCTGCGACGTTTCGCCCAACCGGAAGCGGGCGTCCGGGCACTTGACGCCGACATCGCCGTCCCCTACAGAATTTCGATTATCGGCAGAGGCGACGCACAGTGGCGAACCTTATCGTAACTTTAGCGCTGGAGAGCGGGCAGGCATAGGACCTGCTCCCGTTCGCTGGCGCATGCCGAGGCCCCTCCGAGGGCCTTTTTTATTGCCCCCATCCCCAAGACACGAAAACGACGGACCAAAGCGGAAGGACAAGAGCAATGGCCAAGCACATGACCGGCGCCGAGATGGTGGTTGAAGCGTTCAAGGACCAGGGGGTCGAATACGTCTTCGGCTATCCCGGCGGCGCCGTCCTGCCGATCTACGACGCGCTCTTCAACCAGGACAAGGTCCGTCACATCCTCGTCCGTCAGGAAGGGGGGGCGGCGCATGCGGCCGAAGGCTTTGCGCGCTCATCCGGCAAGGTTGGGGTGCTGCTGGTCACGTCCGGACCCGGAGCCACCAATGCGATCACCGGCCTCACCGACGCGCTGATGGATTCCATTCCGCTCGTCTGCATCACCGGCCAGGTGCCGACCCACCTCATCGGCTCGGATGCCTTCCAGGAGTGCGACACGACCGGCATTACCCGTAACTGCACCAAGCACAATTATCTGGTCCGCCGCATCGAGGACCTGCCGCGCATCCTGCACGAGGCGTTCTATATTGCCTCGCACGGGCGGCCGGGGCCTGTCGTCGTCGACATTCCCAAGGATATCCAGTTCGCCGCCGGGACCTACACGTTCCAGCGCAACATCCAGCACAAGACCTACCATCCGCAGATCAAGGGCGACATGGAGCGGGTGAAGCGCGCGGTCGAGATGATGGCCGAGGCCAAGCGTCCGATCTTCTACACCGGCGGGGGCGTCATCAATTCGGGACCGCACGCCTCGACGCTCCTGCGCGAGCTCGTGCTTGCCACCGGCTTTCCGATCACCTCGACGCTGATGGGGCTCGGGGCCTATCCGGCCTCGGACAAGCAGTGGCTCGGGATGCTCGGCATGCACGGCTCGTTCGAGGCGAACAACGCCATGCACGATTGCGACCTGATGATCTGCGTCGGCGCGAAGATTCGACGACCGAATCACCGGCCGCCTCGACGCCTTTGCGCCAAAGTCGAAGAAGATCCACATCGACATCGACCCCTCCTCGATCAACAAGAACGTGAAGGTCGACCTGCCGATCATCGGCGACTGCGCCCATGTGCTCGAGGACATGGTGCGTCTGTGGCGGGGCGGTCATCAGGTCGACGCCGGCGCGCTGGCCAAATGGTGGGCGACGATCGACGGCTGGCGGGCGCGCAACTCGTTCGGCTTCCGCAACTCTGACAAGATCATCAAGCCGCAGCACGCAATCAAGCGCCTTTACGATCTGACCAGGGGCCGCGACGTCTACATCACCACTGAGGTCGGCCAGCACCAGATGTGGGCGGCGCAGCATTTCCACTTCGAGGAGCCGAACCGCTGGATGACGTCGGGCGGACTCGGCACGATGGGCTACGGCCTCCCGGCGGCGATCGGAACGCAGCTCGCTCATCCCAAGTCGCTGGTCGTGGACGTGGCCGGCGAGGCCTCGATCCTGATGAACATTCAGGAGCTGTCGACGGCGATGCAGTACCGGTTGCCGGTCAAGATCTTCATTCTCAACAACCAGTACATGGGCATGGTGCGTCAGTGGCAGGAACTGCTGCACGGCGGCCGCTATTCGGAGAGCTACACCGATTCGCTGCCCGACTTCGTCAAGTTGGCCGAAGCTTACGGGGCCCACGGCATCCGCTGCTCCGACCCGGCCGATCTCGATGCGGCGATCAAGGAGATGATCGACACGCCGAAATTGGTCGTGTTCGACTGCCGCGTCGATCAGAAGGAGAACTGCTTCCCGATGATCCCCTCGGGCAAGGCGCATAACGAGATGCTGATGGCCGAACTCGAAGACGACGCCGGCATCGAACTCGGCAACGTCATCGACGAGAAGGGCAAGATGCTGGTGTGACGCTGGCCCCTCTCCCTGTGGGAGAGGGTTTGGGTGAGGGAAACTGCGCCCTCATGGGCTATGGCGCAAATCCCTCATCCGGCGCTCCGCGCAACCTTCTCCCCGAGGGGGAAGGGAATGCGCCTTCGTTAGGCGGAATTGAAGTGGGCACCGCAATGTTTACCCTCGACGACCTTAGCGAAGCGCACAGGCTGGTGCAGAAGGCCCTGCGCCCGACGCCGGCCTTCGCCTGGCCGCTGCTGGGCCGCCGGCTTGGGGCCGAGGTCGTGGTCAAGCACGAAAACCATCAGCCGACCGGCGCCTTCAAGGTGCGCGGCGGCCTTACCTACTGCGAAGCGTTGCGGCGGCGCGAGCCAGCAACGCGCGGGATTATTTCCGCGACGCGCGGCAACCACGGCCAGAGCCTCGCTTTCGCCGGCCGCCGGTTTGGTCTCCCGGTGACGATCGTCGTGCCGCATGGAAATGGGCGCGAGAAAAACGCCGCGATGCAAGCGCTCGGAGCGGAGCTGATCGAGCACGGGGCGGACTTCCAGGCGGCGCGGGAAGAGGCGATTCGGCTCGCTGAAGCGCGCAGGCTGCACGCCGTGCCCTCGTTCCACCGCGACCTCGTGCGCGGCGTCGCCACCTACGCTCTCGAACTCCTCAGCGAGTGGAGCGACCTCGATGTGCTTTATGTCCCGATCGGGCAAGGCTCGGGAATCTGCGGCTGTATCGCCGCCCGCGACGCGCTGGGGCTCAAAACAGAGATCGTCGGCGTCCAAGCGACCGAAGCGCCCGCCTACGCGCTCTCGTTCGAGGCCGGGCGCTTCATTGCGACGGCAAGCGCCGACACCCTTGCGGACGGCATGGCGACGCGGGTTCCCGACGAGGAGGCGCTTGCCGTGATCGGCAGGGGCGCCTCGCGCGTGATCCTGGTCACCGACGACGAAATCGCCGCGGCGATTCGGATCCTTTGGACGGACACGCACAATCTCGCCGAAGGCGCGGGCGCCGCAGCGCTCGCGGCGGCGATGAAGGAGCGCGCGCGTCTTTCCGGCCGAAAGGTCGGGCTGGTGCTCTCGGGCGGCAATATCGACTTCGATCTTTTCCAGCGCTGGGTTGCGCCGGCGCCGAAAGCCGCTGCGGCCTGAAGTTTCCATCTGGACGCGCCGCTCTCGCGGCCGTTCCTTCGACGAGGTGAGATATGAACATGGTCAGAGCCCACTCCGCCCCCCTCTCCCCTTATTCTTCGGCGTCCGTTCGCTCGCCGATCGAGACCCATACGCTTTCGGTGCTGGTCGACAACGAGCCCGGCGTGCTCGCGCGCGTCGTTGGGCTCTTCTCGGGCCGCGGCTACAACATCGAGAGCCTGACGGTCGCCGAAGTGGCGCACGAAAGTCGGCAGTCGCGCATCACGATCGTCACCTCGGGCACGCCCGAGATCATCGAGCAGATCCGTCACCAGCTCGAGCGCCTGGTGCCGATCCATTCGGTGAAGGACCTGACGCTGACCGTTCGTGCGATCGAGCGCGAGCTCGCCATGATCAAGGTGCGCGGCAAGGGCGAGAACCGGGTCGAAGCGATGAATCTCGCCGAGGCGTTCCGCGCCAAGGTGATCGACGCGACGGTCGAGAGCTTCATCTTCGAGCTGACCGGCGCGCCGCAGAAGATCGACGACTTCGTCGCCCTCATGCGACCGCTCGGCCTGGTTGAAGTCTCCCGCACCGGCGTCGCCGCCATCTCGCGTGGGCCGGAGCCGATCTGAGGGGGCCCGGCTTCCGTCATTGCGAGCCGAAGGCGAAGCAATCCATGCCGGAGGGCGCGGCGGCGGCATGGATTGCTCACATGGGGGTTTGCCTCGGCAAGGGGGTCATGTTGGCATGAGGCGCTCCTTTTGCTTTGGCTCACTTGGCGTTAGCTATGGAAATCGGCTAACATGGCGGCCTGCGATGTCAGGAGGTCCCCATGGACGTGGCGGAGTTTGAGCATTGGCTGGGCGGGATTGCGTCGTTGAACGAGCCGCAGCGGCGACAGGTTTGGCAGGCGCTGGCCCTCTCCGAGGCTGCGGCCAGCCGTGACGTCGGGCCTGCTGTGGTGGACATTTCAACAACTGACCCGGCCCCGACGCCAGACAAAGCGCGGGCGCGGCCTTCACCGCGGGCAGGAGCGGCTCGTGTGGCCGAACTCGGGCAGCGCCGGGTGGCCATCATCGGCTGCCCGCACTGCGACTGCCGTGACGTAGCGCCCTGGGGAACGGCGAGCGCCTTGCCCCGCTATCGCTGCAAGACCTGCCGCCGCACGTTCAACGCCCTGACGAAGACGCCCTTGGCCCGTTTGCGCATGAAGGACAAATGGGTCATGCAGGTCGAGGCCATGATCGACGGCGTCAGTATCGCCAAGGCCGCGAAGCGGTGCGATGTGGACGACAAGACGGCCTTTCGGTGGAGACACCGGTTTCTGGCCTCGCTGGCTAGCGACAAACCCGCGACCTTGGCCGGGATCGTCGAGGGCGATGAGATGTTCATTCTGGAATCATTCAAGGGCAGGCGATCCGGCATGCCGCGTGCCGCTCGCAAGAGAGGCGGCAAATCGGCCAAGCCCGGCCTCTCCGCCGAACAGATACCCGTGATCGTCGCCCGAGACCGGCAGGGCGCGACCACGGATGCGGTGCTGCCGAAGCTGAACCGGGTGTCCATTGCCGCGGCTCTCGGCGGCGCCGTCACCTCAGCCAATGAGTTCTGCTGCGACGGTGGCTCGGCGATTGTCGCCTTCGCCCGCAAGGCAAGCATCCCGACGCATATCCTGCCGGCGCCCGGCAAACCAAGTCCACAGGCGCCCGATTTCCATATCAACAACGTCAACGCTTACCACAGTCGCTTCAAGGAATGGATGCGCCGCTTCCACGGCGTCGCCACGAAAAATCTATCCAACTACCTTGGCTGGCGTCGAACCCTGGAGGCGCTGGGTCCGACGGTTACGCCAGACCACCTGATCCTCGGGGCCATCGGACTCGGGCCATATCAACATGTAACGGCATTATAGCGTTTGCTTTTGGCGTGCGATCCGTGGTTCGAGCCTGTTTGCGAGATCCGGTTTGTAGGCCGGACCAACCTCACATTCGGTCGTCGCGTTCTTCAGCGACCGCACCAGGATTCCGCTTTCGGCGGCGAGCCTCGGAGGCGGTTCCATTCTTCGTTGCGGCATTTGAAGCCAAGCAATCCATCGGTCGCCGACCCGGATCGGCCGAGGCTGATCAGCCCTCGGCAGATGAGGAAGAGGGTGGAGTTGAATCCGAAGTCAGGCGGAGGGTTTCATGACGGCTCCCTCGATGACGACGCCGGCGCTGGTGAATTTCCACAGCGCGACGAACAGCTTGCGGGCGAGCGCGACGATCAGCCGCTTGCGCGCGGCCTTGCCCGTCATGCCGGGCAGCCGCCGATGGAACCCCTGCGCCAGCGCCGACGTCGGTTGATGTTGCAGCCCCAGCCAGGCCAATTGCAGCATTTTCCAGCGCAGCCGTGGATTGCCCGCTTTCGACAGGCCCTGCTCGTGCTCGAGCTTTCCGCTTCGCCAGGGCGTCGGCGCCAGGCCGGGATAGGCGCCCGCCTGCCGGCGGTTGGCGAAGGAGCGGCTCAGCCCTTCGGTCCAGAGCACGGCGGCGAACTCCTGCCCGATGCCCTTCAGGCCCATGAGTTGGGCGACGGGCGAAGGCCGCCCCTCGGCGGGCGCAGCCGCGTTCGGGCCCACGCGTTCGGCGAGCCGGGCGACGAGACCGTCGCGGGCGTCCTCGACCGCCTTGATCTGCTTGAGCAGCAATTCGAGCCGGTCGAGTTCGCGCTCGATCTGCGCTTTCAGATGCGGCGGAAGCGGCCGGCCGTCGCCCGTGCGCAGCTCGGCGAGGCGCTTGCGGCGATCCCGGCGCAACGGTTCATAGTCTCCCACCCCTTGCGAGAACAGCAGCCCCTTGATCCGGTTGACGGGCCGAACGCGCTCCTCGATCAGTTCGGCGCGCTCGCGGCAAATCCGCCGCTCGTCCTCCGCCTCGGGCGTCGGCGGACGCACCATCGAGCAAACCCGGGGCTCGCCGCGCTTATAAGGCGAGCAGCGAGCGCAACAGCGCCTCGCCGTCGATCTTGTCCGTCTTGGCCCGCCGTCGGCGGCGCGGCGTCGCGATCGAGGCCGGGTCGACCCCATGGCTCTCGCAGCCTTCCTCCTCGAGCACCCGGTGGAGCCAAAGGCCGTCCAGCCCAGCCTCCTGGATTGTGATGATCGGATAGCGCGTCCCGGTCCGCGCCTCCGCTTTGCGTCTCAACTCGGCGAGCCGGCCAAGCAGTCCCGAAACGTCGCCGGCCTCGAGCTTCGACATCTTCTCGCCGGCCCCCGGCGACAGCGAAGTCACAAGCCACGTCGAACGGCTCAGTTCCAACGAAACGAAAATCGCGCAAAGCTGCGAACCGATAGCGGCAGTCTCTGTGAAAGGGCGGTCAAGCGACATCGATCGTCTCCAGAGTGGTGGATCAGCAACCCCAGTCTGACCAAAGACCGGCCGCTATCCACCCCCATGGAATCTTCGTCCCTCCCGATCAAGGCCGGGGGTCCTCGCAAACGGTCGGAGTTAGCTGCGACAATGAAACACCTCGCGCGCGATTGCGTCCAGGCGCAACTCATGGTCCTTCTGTCGCAGGCGGTTTTGACGTTCGAGCGGGCGATCCGCGGCGGCGACCTACCTGTCCGGCGAGCGCGAGATGGGTAAGCGCGTGCGTTCGTCGGCGGCCGACGATGACGGACGAGATGAAGACGATCCAATTCACGCTCAATGGCAAGCCCCGGCGATTCGAGACCGAACCCGACCGGCTGCTGATCGAGACCTTACGCGAAACGTTCTCGATCAAGTCGGTCAAGTCGGGCTGTTCGCCGCAGCGCGAGTGCGGCGCCTGCCTGATCCTGTTCGATGGCCAGCCGAAGCTCGCCTGCGCGGTGCGCAGCGAGCAGGTCCAGGGCCGTTCGATCGTCACGCTCGAGGGCGTTTCCGACAACGAGCGCCGCCTCTACGCCGACGCTTTCCAGGCGGCCGCCGGCCTGCAATGCGGATTCTGCACGCCTGGCCTCGTCCTTCGGATCAAATGGCTGACCGACCAGGGCGAGAGGCTGACGCGCGCCGAGATCGCCCGGCTGATCGACGGGCATCTCTGCCGCTGCACCGGCTACGTCAAGATCATCGACGCGATCGAGCTCATCCAGGAGGCGAAGCTCGGCGGCGGCGCGCTTCCGGCGATCGTCGAGGGCGGCGGCGTCGGCAAATCGCTGCGGCGCTACCAGGGCGCCGAACTCGCGCTCGGCGATCGGCCCTTCGTCGTCGATATCGACGCGCCCGGCCTCCTCCATGGCGTCCTCGTCCTCTCGCCGCACGCACGCGCGAAGGTTCAGCGCATCGACGTCTCGAAGGCCCGCGCGGCCCCGGGGGTCGTCGCGGTCGCGACCGCGGCCGACGTCCCGGGCGACCGTTGGGTCGGACAGATTCTTCCCGACTGGCCCGTCCTCGTCGCCGAGGGCGAGGAGGCGCGCTATGTCGGCGACGTGCTGGCGGCGGTCGCGGCCGAGACGCCGCGGCTCGCTCGCGAGGCCGCGGCGCTCGTCGCGGTCGAATACGAGCCGCTGCCCGCCGTGCTCGACCCGGCCGAGGCGATCCGGCCCGACGCGCCGCAAGTCAATCCCAAGCACGACAACGTCCTCTCGACGACGCGCTACGCCCGTGGCGACGTCGAGGCGGCGCTCGCGGCGTCCGCTCATGTCGTCAGCGGCGAATGGCGGACGCAACGGATCGAGCACCTGTTCCTCGAGCCCGAGGCCTGTCTCGCCCACCCCATGCCCGACGGCCGCCTGCATGTGTACACCCAGGGCCAGGGCATCTTCGAGGACCGCCGCCAGATTGCCTCAGTCCTCGGCGAGCCGGAAGAGCGCGTGTTCGTCGAGCTCGTCCCGAACGGCGGCGCCTTCGGGGGCAAGGAGGACATGACGATCCAGGCGCAGACGGCGCTGCTCGCGCGCCTGACCGGGCGTCCGGTGAAGGTCGAACTCAGCCGCGACGAGTTGGTCCGCATCCATCCCAAGCGCCATCCGCTGACCATGGCCTACACCGTCGGCTGCGACGCGGATGGGCGCCTGACCGCGGCCAAGATCGATATTCTCGGCGACTCGGGCGCCTACGCCTCAGTTGGCGGCAAGGTGCTCGAGCGCGCCGCCGGCCACGCCTGCGGGCCCTACCGGATGCCCGCGCTCGAGGTCGAGGCGGTGGCGGCCTACACCAACAATCCGCCCTGCGGGGCGATGCGCGGCTTTGGCGTCAACCAGACGAGCTTCGCCATCGAAGGCTGCCTGGATCTGCTCGCGGCCAAGGTCGGGCTCGACGGCTGGGAAATGCGCTGGAGGAACATCGTGCGGGTTGGCGACCTGACGACGGCCGGACAGACGCTCGAAAAATCGGTCGGGGCGGAGAAAACCCTGCTCGCGGTGAAGCCCGCCTATGACGCGGCGCGCGACAGGGGCCGAGCGGTCGGGATCGCCTGCGGTTTCAAGAACTCGGGCCTCGGCAACGGCGCGATCGAATACGGCAAGTGCCGGCTGGTCGTCGAGCCCGCTGGGGTTGTCGAGCTCTACACCGGCTTCACCGAGATGGGCCAGGGGCTCTTGACCGTCCTCACCCAATGCGCGGTCGAGGTCACCGGCCTGCCCGCCCAGGCGTTCCGGCCGATGGTCAACAGCCGCTTCGAACTCGGCTGCGGCCAGACGACCGGCTCGCGCGCCAGCCTGCTGGCCGGTCGCGCCGTGATCGATGCGGCCGAGAAACTGAAGGCCGACCTTGACGCCGGCCGGGCGCTTGCAGAGCTTGAGGGCAACATCTACGCCGGCGAGACGCGGATCGACGACACCACCGCCGAGGGCCAACTCAAGGGCGGCAAGGTCAAGACCCACACGACCTACGGCTTTGCGACCCAGGTCGTGGTCCTCGATGAGAACGGCGCGCTCGAGACGGTGATCGCCGCCCACGACGTCGGCCGGGCGCTGAATCCGCAGCAATGCGAGGCGCAGATCCAGGGCGCCGTGCATATGGGGCTCGGTTACGCCCTGACGGAGGAGCTTCCCTGCAAGGACGGCATGCCGGTGACGTTCAAGCTGCGCGAGATCGGCGCGCTGCGCGCCCAGCACATGCCCGAAGTCGAGGTCATTCTGGTCGAGGAGCCCGAGCCCGAGGGGCCGTTCGGGGCCAAGGGGGTCGGCGAGATCGGCCTGGTGCCAACCGCCGGCGCCGTCGCGGGGGCGCTTGCCGCGTTCGATGGCGTCAGGCGCATGCGCCTGCCGATGAAGGATTCGCCGGCCGCGCGAGCCATCAACGTCGGCCGAATTCCCGACGGCGAGCGGGCCTCCTGGCGGTGAAACACGCCCTCGTCGTCGGGCCGGATCGTCATGGGCTTAGCGTGGCGATCGACGACGGCCGCGTGGTCGCTGAGCCGCCTGCCGGCGCGGCGCGCCTCCCCTGTTCCGATGGCGAGATCGCCCCGGGCGCCGTCTGCGCCCACACTCATCTCTACAGCGGCCTCGCCCGCTACGGCCTGCCACCGCCCGCGCCGCCGCCGCGGAATTTCCTCGAGATCCTCGAACGCGTGTGGTGGCGCCTCGACCGCGCGCTCGATGCGCCAAGCCTCGACGCCGCGGCGCGCGACTATGTCGCCCGGGCGCTCCTCGCGGGCGTGACGACGCTCATCGATCATCACGAATCGCCGAACCTGATCGAGGATTCGCTGCCCATCCTGGCCGCGGCCTCATCCGACCTCGGCATCCGGGCGCTCCTCTGCTATGGCGCGAGCGAGCGCAATTTCGGGCGCGAAGAGGCGCGGCGCGGGCTCGCGGCCTGCCGCAACATCCCAGCTTCGCCGCTGGTCCGCGGCCTCGTCGGGCTGCACGCGAGCTTCACCGTATCGGACGACACGATCCGGGAGGCGGGCGCTCTGGCACGCGCGCTCGGGACCGTCGTGCACGTCCATGTCGCCGAGGACGGGGCGGACGTCGAGGACGCCCGCCGGCGCGGCTATGTCGGTCCGCTCGAGCGCCTGATCGAGCTCGACGCCCTGCCGCCAGGCTCGATCCTCGCCCACGGCGTGCATCTCGGCGGCGATCAGGTGAGGCGCGCCGTGGCCGCCGGCGCGTGGTTCGTCCACAATCCACGCTCGAACGAGGGCAACCGCGTCGGCTATGCGGCCGCGTTGTCGGCGACGTCGCGGGTGGCGCTCGGGGTCGACGGGTGGGACCCGGACATGACGGTTGAGGAGGCGGCGCTGAAGCGGCTCGCCGCTGCGAACGGGGACGCCGGCGCCGACGGCCGGCTGGCGGCCGGACAGGCGCTGGCGGCGGAGCGCTTCGGCGCGGCGAGCCGGGCGCTCTCTTCCGGTTCGCTCGGCGACCTCGTCGTGCGGCGCGACGGCAAGGTCGCGCACGTCGTCGTCGGCGGCCGCGTGGTCGTCCGCGACGGCGCGCTCATGACCGGCGATTTCGAGCGGATCACGGCCGACGGCCGCGCCGAGGCCGGGCGCCTCTGGGCGCGGATGGCGGAGATCTGAAGCCTCCCCCCGTGGGCCGACTGTCGCGCTCCGGGCAAATCGTACGTCGCTCGAGGCGCCAAATTGTAGCCGCGCTGATCGCGGCGGGCGCGGTCACCGACCGCGCCTACAGGGCGCGATCCGACCGAAAGGCAAGGCGCTCAGGCGCGTCGCGCGCCGCTTTCGGCGACAGGCACGCAGGTTCCGGGCACCGGGCAGACGGAGGCGCAGTGCGGGGTGTCGTGGAACCCCTGGCACTCGTTGCATTTGGCCGGGTCGATCACATAGGTGAACCGGTCCATGCCGATCGCCTCGTTCGGGCAGTCCAGCTCGCAGGCGCCGCAACTGGTGCAGAGCTCGGGGACGATCCGATAGACCATAAAACCCTTCTCCGACGCGTTTTGGGGCGACGCCGCCGCGGCGCGCGCTTAAGGCCCGTTGTTAGGGGCGCCGCGCCGTTTCCACAATCCGAACGCCTGCGACGGATGGAAGCGGCGCGCCGCTGCGCTATACCACGCCAGACAGGACACCGACATCGCTCTGGAGGCCGTCATGGCGCAACCGATCACCGGCATTTCCTCGATGGCGACGCGACGGGTGCTTGCTGAACTCGCGCGAGCCTACGAGGCGGCGACGGGCGAACGCGTCGCGATCGAGGCCATCGGCGGCGTCGACGCCGCCAAGCGGGTGCGCGCCGGAGAGGCGTTCGACGTGGTCGCGCTCGCCGCAAACGCCATGGCCGGGCTCGAAGCCGAGGGCCATGTCCTGGCAGGAAGCGTCGTCGGTTTCGTTCGCTCGCCGATGGCGCTCGCGATCCGCGCGGGCGCGCAAAGGCCGGACATCCGCGACGAGGATGGGGTTCGGGGCGCGCTGACCGCCGCCCGGAGCATCGGCTATTCGACCGGGCCGAGCGGCGCGCATCTTCTCGAAGTCGCGAGGAGCTGGGGACTCGATCCGGCCGGCGACGCGCCGCGGTTCGTTCAGGCCAAGCCCGGCCTGCCCGTTGCCGTGCTGGTGGCGAAAGGCGACGCGGAGATCGGCGTTCAGCAGCTCAGCGAATTCCTCGACGAGCCCGGGATCGACATCGTCGGCCTTGTCCCCGCGCCCGTCCAATCGGTCACGACCTTCTCGATCGGCGTTGGCGCGCGGACGGCGCGGATCGAAGACGCCGAGGGGTTGATCGCCTTCCTCACCGCTCCGGCGACGGCCGAAACCAAGCGCCGGCTCGGGATGGAGCCGGCTTAGGGCGGGAGGATTCAGGTTCGCGCGGATCCTGAATCGCCTGTTAGCAGGCAATTCTGTTGCCCCGCGGTCCACGCTCCGTTCCAGAAAATCATGTAATGTCATGGCGTTGCGAGGACTGCAACCCGGTAATTGTGGACTGGACGGGGCGCGGAGCAGGCGCCTTAACAGGACCGGAACAGTGGTCAAAAGTGCCCTTATCAGGGTCAAAATGGTAAGAACAGGCAGGCGAAACCATGCACGAGAGCAGGCGTCGCCGGGTTGCAAAATGACCCGCGACCGCCATCGCGAGCCGCGATAGGGCGTCGTAGACGCCCGTCTGTCGACGGGCTTTGGCGGCGCGCCGATCCAGGGGAACGTCGGGAGCCCACGTTCCTCTGGATCGCCGCGTCCACCCGCGCGGCTCCTCCAATGCCGGTCCAATGCCGGACCGGGGCGCTCCCCCTTCCCCAATCGCATTCTTTTCTGGCGTGGTCCGGACGGACGGCGCTCCTTTTTTGCGCATGGCGCTTGACAAAGATTGTCTTAGATATATCTTAGATGCGTCGCCAGACAGGCGACGCTCAATAGAACAGGAAACATCATGAGACATCACAGACACATCAGCGACGACGCGGAGCGCGGCTTCGGATTTCGGCACGGACACGGCGATCCCATTCTGCACGGCGAAGGCCGGCATGGCCCCGGCCGACGCGGCTTTGGTCCGCGCGGCTTTGGCCGCCGCGGCGGCGAGGACGGCGAAGGGCGGGGACGCGGCCGCATGTTCGAGGGCGGCGAACTCCGTCTCGTCATGCTGCTGCTGATGGAGGCCGAGCCCCGCCATGGCTACGACATCATCCGCGAGATCGAAAGCCGCACCGGCGGCGCCTACGCGCCGAGCCCCGGCGTCGTCTATCCGACCCTGACGCTGCTCGAGGAAATCGGCCAGGTCGAAATCCGCGCCTCGGAAGGGTCGAAGAAGCTGCACGCCATCACCCCCACGGGCCTCGCCCAGCTCAACGCCAATCGGGCGGAGGCCGAGGCGGCGCTGGCGCGGCTCGACGCGCTCGGACGCAAGGAAGAGGCGCTCGACGCCGGCCCGATCTATCGCGCCATGTCGAACCTCAAGGCGGCGCTGAGGCAGCGCCTCTCGGGCGAAGCCGACAAGCCGCTCCTCTTCGCCATCGCCGACGCGATCGACGAAGCGGCGCGCCGCATCGAGCGGCTGTGAGGGAGAGGGCCGTGGACGCCGCCGCGCCGCAGATCCACCGGATCGAGCGCATCCGCCGCGAGCCGAAGCGCCGCCGTCTCACGGTCGGGGGCGCGCATTGGCTCACGCCGAAGATGCGCCGGATCGTGCTGACTTCGCCGGAGCTCGCGGATTTCGCCAGTGCGGCGCCGGACGATCACATCAAGGTGTTCGTCCCCGACCTCGCCGCGCCCGGCGGCGTCGCCATGCGCGACTATACGCCGCGCATATTCGATGTCGCGGCCGCAACGCTGACGATCGACTTCGCCGTGCACGAGGCGGGTCCAGCGACGGCCTGGGCGCTCGGCGCCCGTCCCGGCGATCCACTGGAGATCGGCGGCCCCCGCGGCTCGCTGGTCGTCGCCGACGATTTCGACTGGCGCCTGCTCATTGGCGACGAGACCGCGCTGCCGGCGATCGGCCGCCGGGTCGAAGGCCTGCGCGCAGGCGTTCCGGTGACGACCGTGGTGGTCGTCGACGACGCCGACGAAACCCAGGCCTTTGCGACCCGCGCCGACTGGCGGCCGATCTGGGTCGGACGATCCGGCCGCGACCGCAGCGACGCGGCGCTCCTCAGGCAGGCGCTCGACAAGTGGGCGCCGCCGCAAGGCGACGGCTACGTCTGGATCGCCGCTGAGGCCCAGGTCGCCCGCGCGCTCAAGGCCCACATGCTCGAGGACCGGGGCCATCCGAAGGCCTGGCTCAAGGCGGCCGGCTACTGGGTCAGCGGCAAGGCCGGCCAGAGCGAGAAGATGGAAAGCTGAGCGTCCGCCAAACGGCGATGTCGCCGATAGGCGGATAGCGACCGTTGGTCGAACGGCGGGGATGGGCAGAATAGTCGGCGTACAAGGGCTACGGGAGCCGAGCCCTAAGTTTTTCCCTGGAGGTTATCGTAATTTTGATCTCGCTCAATCGCAGTTGCCTGCCTCGAGCTTAGTTTGCGTTCAGGAAGGTGTTGGGGGTCCCGCTAGTGGGTGGCGAACACTCCGAGATGGAGAAGAAGCCATGACGATCGCACGGCGTCCATTTCTCGCTGGCCTTGGACTGGCTGTAACAGCGCCTACGCTGATGAATATCCCTTCAATGGCAATAGCGTCCGCGGCGGCAAAGGATGCCCCTGCGGAGGTGATGATCCCGATTCAACTCCTGCCGCCGCAAATCCATGGTGGAAAACCCGTCATGGAGGCGTTGTCTCTGCGTTCCAGCAATCGCGACTTTTCTGGTGAGGATCTGCCCGACCAGACCTTGTCCGACCTGCTTTGGGCGGCGTTTGGGATCAATCGTCCCGCCAATGGGATGCGCACGGCTCCGTCCGCAGTGGATTGGACGGAGATCGATATATACGTGGTCATGCGGAACGGCGCCTTCATTTATGACGCGGTGGCCAATAGCCTGAAACCTGTAGTGAGCGGGGATTTCCGCGCCGACACCGGCACGCAGCCGTTCGTCAAGGATGCGGCAGTCAATTTAGTGTACGTGGCGAACGCGAGTCGAATGACGCGGCCCGACTTCATACCTAAGCCGATCTTGGACGACGCCTTTAGAGTGAAGGATTACCTGAACTGGGCGGATGCTGCTGTGATCGCGGAGAACGTGTACATCTTCGCAGCATCGGAAGGACTATCGACTGTTGTTCGAACGCTGATTGATAGGCCTGCATTAGCCAAGACGTTAATACTCGGCTCGGAGCAAACTGTCATCTTGGCGCAAAGCGTAGGGTTCCCGAAGAAGGCGTGAGCCTCGGGTCTTTGTACAACTGAAGCGGACGGGCGCCGGCGCATGTCGGACGAGGCGCTCGCCACCATCGTGACGATGCGTGCCCGCCTCTGTGGCTCTTGGCGCGGAAGACCCTCCCCATGGCGGGGATGAGTTCGATGGACATCTCGCGGCAACGCCGAACCTCTTGGCCCGAGAGGGATCGCCCTGTTCTTCGCGACAGAGCGATCACTGCGGACGCGCTCTTGGCGCTTCTCTATGCCGTCCTTTGTCTGTCGCCGCTGGCCCTCGCGGCGCTCGCAGGGGGAACAGGCCCCGGTTTCTGGTTGAGGCTGTCTTCAGCAGTGGCGCTCGTCGGCTTTGCCATGCTGGCGGTCCAGTTCGCACTTTCCGGGCGGTTCCGCGTCGTAACTGAAACCATCGGCATCGACCTTTTGATGCGATTCCACCAGGCCATGGGCAGAATGCTTGTCGCTTTCGTTCTGCTGCACCCCGTACTTTACCTCGTGCCGTCGCTTTGGGCGTCGCATGCACAGTCTCTGGCTCTGGTTCGATCCCTCGCCTTGTCGGCCGGGATCCGAACCGGGTTCGTCGCATGGCTCCTGGTCGCCTTGCTGGCATCGTTAGCGGTTTGGCGGCGAAGCTTGCCAATCACCTACGAAACTTGGCGTGTTGTTCACGCCGGAGGCGCCGCGGCCATTCTTGCGCTCAGCCTTCACCATCTGCTTCGCGTAGGAGTCTATAGCGCCAATCCGTTGCTGCGCGGCTTTTGGATCGTGCTCGTTGCGCTGGCTTTTTTGTCGATGGCGCATATTTTTGTCGTCATTCCGCTCATGCAACGGCGGTCGGGCTATCGGGTGGCGTCGAACCGAAAGGTCGGCGACCACACTTGGGAGCTTACCCTCGAACCCGAAGCTGGAAAGGCAGTTGACTTTGTTCCGGGCCAATTCGTTTGGCTCAAGGTGGCTGATACTCCGTTTGGGCTTTCCGAGCATCCCTTTTCGATCTCGTCAGCGCCAGTGCAACGACCGCAGTTGGCGTTTACGATCAAGGAAAGCGGCGACTTCACCGGCAAAATTGGCGAACTCAATCCAGGTGCGAGGGTCTATCTTGCCGGTCCTCACGGCAACTTCACCGCTGACCGCGGCAAACCTGGACCAATCACTTTCGTGGCCGGAGGCGTCGGAATAGCTCCGATCGTTAGCATGCTCCGGCAATTGGCGGCCGACCGTTATCCTCAACCTGTTTCATTGATCTACGGCAATCGCCTGCAGGAGCAAATTCTCTATCGGGACGAGTTAGACCGCATGAAGGACATCTTGGACCTAACCGTCCATTTCGTCCTGTCGAAACCGCCGCCCTGCTGGCGGGGCGCTGTCGGCGATCTGACTCCTGAGGTCCTGAAATCGTGCCTTGAGAAATCCGCGGCAGCCGCACATTACTTTGTATGCGGACCACCGGCGATGATGGACAGCGTCGCGAGGACATTGAGGGACCTCGGGGTCCCCCGAGGACGAATCATCAGTGAGCGCTTCGATCTCGCCGAGGGCAAGGGGCTTACGCAGACCCTTCGCGCACGGGCGCTGCATATCAGCCTTGCCACTGTATTTGCGGGTGCTGCGGTTGTCTTCGCGGTCATTGTCGGGGCGCCCATCGGACACGGCAGCGGTCACGGCTTCCTAATCGACAAGCATTTGGAAGCGGGCCTGATTTGCGAATCCTGCCATAGCAGGGCCTCGTCATCCGCTGCGCCGGACATGGCATTGTGCACCAGTTGTCACGGGAGCTATTCTCAGATCGCCGCTCAGACTGCGTCCGACCGGCCCAATCCACATGCCTCCCATCTTGGCAAGGTTCCCTGCGCATCCTGTCATCGTGTGCACGAGGCTTCACGGATGTCTTGCAACGAGTGCCATACCTTTGCCAAAAGGCCCCCCTGAGGCGTCCTACTCCATATCGTGTACCCGCGGTTTCTAGCGTTCTCCACCCGAAGCGGGGTGATCGAAAAGGTCCGAAACGCGTCGAACTCGGCCATCCGACCCTTGATTGACATGTCGCCGCAATCAAACTGAGCCATTACCAGACTAGTCAATCCGCCTCGCCGTCGGGCGCGGCCCCGTCAAGGCCGCGCAAAAACCCGAGCAGCGCGGTGTTGACCTCCTCCGGCCGCTCCTGCTGCGTCCAGTGGCCGCAGCCGGGCAGGATGACGATGCCGCGCAGGTCCGCGACGTGTTGTCTCAGGCTGGCGATCAGCTTCTCGACCCCGGTGAAGCCGACGACCAGGTCGCGGTCGCCCGCGACATAGAGCGCCGGAACCGTCACCTTCAGTCCGGCGAACGGCGCCATCAGATCCCAGTTGCGATCGATGTTGCGATACCAGTTGAGACCGCCGCGAAAGCCGGTCCGGGCGAATTCGCCGGCGTAGAAGTCGATATCCACCTCGGTCAGCCAGGCCGGCAGCGTCGGCGGGTCGATCATCCGGGTCAAAAAGCCGCCCTCGCGCGGGATCATGCCCGGCGCCGCGTCTCCCGGCGCATCGACCGGATTGCGGCGGGGAACGTCGCCCGAAGCGGAGTAAAGCAGCCGGCGGATCGCGGCGCGCGGATCGCGCTCGAATTCGGCCTCGGCGGCGCCGGGCGCCTGGAAATAGAGCTGGTAGAAAAGGGCGCGCTCGGATTGCGGCATGACGCTCGTCGGGCGCGCTTGTCCGCGCGGGCGGAACGGCACGCTGAGAGCCGCCACGCCGCGAAAGCGATCCGGCCGGAACAGCGCGCAATGCCAGGCGACCGGCGCGCCCCAGTCGTGACCGACGACGACCGCCTGATCGGCGCCGAGCGCGTCCACGACCCCGACCATGTCGCCAACCAGGTGGAAGAGCGTATAGGCCTCGATCGCCTCGGGCCGGTCGGTCTGCCCATAGCCGCGCATGTCGGGCGCGACGGCATGATAGCCGGCCTCGGCCAGCGCCTTGAGCTGATGGCGCCAGGAATACCAGCTCTCCGGCCAGCCGTGGCAGAGGAGGACGAGCGGCCCCTCGCCGGCCTCGGCGACATGGATGCGAAGGCCGTTCGCCTCGACAAACCGATGCGTGATCTCGGTCACTGCGCCTCTCTCCAAACCGACCGAACACAGCCGTACGATGCGTAGCGTGCCTCGAAAGCCTGGCCTCGGCAAGCCGCCCGAGGGGAGCGAGAGACGGCCGAGCCTCCGCTCAAGCCGCGGGGGAGCGGTCCATCAACATGCGTAGGCGGCGGGGACTCTCCGGGCGAAGCCCTCCGAACGCCGTCGCTCGATGCGTCAGAATGACCAATTGATTAACCTCAAGTTGTATTGAATTGAATTGCAACCATTTCGGGCGAAAGGCGCTTGTATCGGGTTGCACGCGCTCACACGCCTTTTTGGTGAGGTTTTCCGCATGCTCTCCCGCAAGTTTCTTCCCGACAGAGCAAAATCGATCGAGGCGGAGGCCGACGCGCTGGTCGAGGCGCACGGCGCGCACGCGCGCGAGGCCTCCCACCATATGGAACGACAAGCCAACGATCTCGGCGCGGCGCTCTTCTGGCGGTCGGTCAAGAGAGCCCTGTCCCGCAGACAGATCGCAAAGGAGACGGACATTTTGCCTCCGGCGAGGGCGCACAATTGCCTCACCTGCCTCGCGGAGCGATTTTCCGGGACGCACGAGAGCGGAGCGCCTGCCCTGCCCGCGGCCTGCCTCTCATGCGTGGCGCAACGGCTGAGCGGAGGCTCGCGTCGTCGGATCACGGACGCGCGGGAGCCCCAGGTCTTGCTTGCCGGCGCTCCGGCGCAACATGATGGATCGTTGCCGAACCACGAGCGTCAAGCCGCTTCTGCGCAGCCGGAGGAGTTGCGGGTCTTGCAGCCAAAGGGGAGGCTTTGACCAGGCACGGTCGACACAGCCCGCCCGCTGCTTCCCGAACGGCCTGCGCTGTGCGATTGTTCCTGCGCTGTCCCAGATTTCCTTGCAAAAGGAAATCGAATGAGTGGTCACGCCTCGCGCTTGCGGCGGCGCCGGGCGCTCCGCTAAGGGGAGCAGATCGTCGGAAGCGGCGCTAAACGCCATGACGGAAGGCGCAGGGCGCCGCGCCTTCCGAAACGCCGCCAACGGCGAAAGAGCCAGAGAGAGCGAACAGCTAGCGATGTCCACTTCGATCCGCAAGCGCGAAGGCCGCCTCGCGTCCGAGACGGTCACCGCCCTCAACGCCGACCTCGCCGCCCGCTTCGGCAATCGATTCACCGCCTCCGAGGCGATCCGCCGCCAGCACGGCCACACACTGACCTGGCTCGAGAACCAGCCGCCGGACGCCGTCGTGTTCGCCGAGACGCGCGACGACGTGATCGATCTGGTGAACCTGTGCGCCAGACACGATGCGCCGATCATCCCGTTTGGGGCCGGCTCCTCGCTCGAAGGCCACGTCAACGCGCCGCACGGCGGCGTGTCGCTCGACTGCTCGCGGATGAACGCGGTCCTCGCCGTCCACGCCGAGGACCTCGACTGCGTGGTCGAGCCCGGCGTCACCCGCGTCCAACTCAACAGCTACCTGCATGACAGCGGCCTTTTCTTCCCGATCGACCCGGGCGCCGACGCTTCCCTCGGCGGCATGGCCTCGACCCGCGCCTCGGGCACCAACGCCGTGCGCTACGGCACCATGAAGGACCTCGTGCTGTCGCTCGGCGTCGTCACCGCCGACGGGACGTTTTTGCGTACCGGAACGCGCGCGAAAAAATCCTCGGCGGGCTACGACCTGACCCATCTGTTCGTCGGCGCGGAGGGCACGCTCGGCGTCATCGTCGAAGTGACGTTGAAACTGTCCGGCGTTCCGGAGGCGATCTCGGCGGCGACCTGCACCTTTCCCGACGTGCGCTCGGCCTGCAACGCGACCATTCAGACCATCCAGTCGGCGTTGCCGATCGCCCGGATCGAACTGCTCGACACGCTGACCGTGCGCGGTTGCAACGCCTATTCGCATCTCGACCTGCCCGAAGCGCCGACGCTGATGGTCGAATTCCATGGCACCGAGCAAGGCGTCGCCGAACAGGCCGCCCGGTTCGGCGAAATCGCCGGCGAGAACGGCGGCGGAAACTTCGCCTGGGCGACCCGGCCCGAGGAGCGCAGCCGGCTGTGGAAGGCGCGCCACGACGTGTTTTTTGCGCAAGGGGCGTTGCGCCCCGGGGCCCGGCCGTTCGCCACCGACACCTGCGTGCCGATTTCGCGCCTCGCCGACTGCGTCGAGGAGACGCTCGCCGACATCGCCGCGAGCGGGCTCGTCGCGCCGATCGTCGGTCATGTCGGCGACGGCAATTTTCACGTCAGCCCGATCGTCGATATGACCAATGCAAAGGAGATCGAGGCGGCGGACGCCTTCGCTTCCCGCCTCGCCCACCGCGCCATCGCCATGGGCGGCACTTGCACCGGCGAGCACGGCATAGGCCAGAAGAAGATCGCCTACATGGAAGACGAGCACGGGACGGCGGCGGTGGATCTGATGCGCCGCGTGAAGGCCGCCTTCGATCCGCGGAACATTTTCAATCCGGGAAAGGTTTTTGCCCAGTAGGGACTGAAATCGGCCGATCGGTGCGGGACTGAATGGCGGTTCCGCGCAAGGAAGGGTCGGTATCCCTATTGCGAAATGGGTCGAATTGACCGGGATTTAGGATTTCTTTGCGACACTGCCGAAGTGGATAGGGCAGACCGTTCGACTAGGCCGCTGCAAGCTTCGGCTCTTGCGAGCGCCGAAGCCTCGCAGACGGGCCTGCGGGATGCTGAGACGCTAAGGTCGTCCCGCTAGTAGATGGGGTCGCTGCGTCCGTTCGCCGCGTTGAATGTCGTGTGCAAACCTGCGAGGCATGGTTAGGGAGCTTAGGAATGGCGATGAAAACCAAGCGACCTAGGTCTAACCTTGATGTGAAGGAAACGCGCCAGAATCCCGGCCGCTTTGAATTCTGTGTCGAGGTGATCAATCCCAGAAACGGCTGGGCCGAGCTTTTGCCGGAAGAATTTGATATTGTCTCCGCTCTTCATGTGATTGAAACCCTAAGCGCCGAAGGAGCGAAGTTGTATTCCAGGCCTGTCGTCTTGTCATCGAAATAAGTTCGCTAGACGCCGAGCCGCTGGATCCCCTGTGGCGAAGTAAAGTCGGGATTGCAGCGCATCTCAACCGACCCTTGCGGGATTCCTCGCGAGATGGCTTATGGTGAGCGTGCTTTCGGCTCGGCGCCGGTGCGGGGTGGCGTCTTGCCCACCGCGCATCGCCACACGCCGCGCCGGCGGCGAGCATGGCGGCGGCCAGGAGGCGGTCGCTATATGGGGGCGACCTTGGGACAGCCGCGTAGGTTTCCTGCGCTGCCGACGCGGACTTCGATGCGCGGAACGGTTTCGACCCGGGCACGGTTTCCTTGTCATTGTGTCGGTTCGAGCGCGGAGGTCCAATCGTGAAAATCGCAGTCGTCGGCTGGGGCTCGGTGGTGCGGGATCCTCGGGACCTCAAGGCCGCCGCGCAATTTGCGCCGAACGGCCCGCTCCTGCCGATCGAGTTCTGCCGCGTCTCGCGAGGCCGGCGGTTGACCCTGGTCATCGACGAAACGTTCGGCTCCGTCTGCACAACCTATTCCGCTCCGAGCGCGCTCGCTACGCTCGACTCGGCGATGAAGAACCTGCAGGCCCGCGAGGACATGCGGGACGCCCACGGCGTCGGCTTCGTGGACCTTGCTTCCGGCAAAAGGAGCGACATCGCGATGCGACGCCATCCCGAGGCGATCGCGACAATCGCGGCCTGGGCGCAATCGAACGGCTACGACGCGGCGATCTGGACAGCGCTCGCCAGCAACTTCCACGAGCCCGACAAGGGCGGCGAGCCCTTCTCCGTCACCGCGGCGATCCGCTATCTCGAAGCGCTCCGGGGCGAGGATGCGGCCGGGTTTGCCTCGGCAGTGGCCTATATCCATAACGCGCCGGCCGAGGTCGACACGCCGGTTCGCGATGAGGTCGGCCGGCGCTGGCCGACGAGGGCATTGTAGCCGCGCTCGGCTCAAGCGCGGAACGCGGTCCAAAGCCTGTCGCAAGACGGGCGTCTTTTCGGACGCCCTATGGCCCGCGTCTGCAGGACGCCCCTCGTCCTCCGCCTTGATCAAGCCCCCGTTCCGTTGCGATTCCGCCCGACAAGCGCCGGGATCGAGCGTTTAGGTCCAGCGCGTTCGAAACTCCGTTCCTCTGGCGAGGGCCTTCGGGCCTCGTTCCACCATCCCTCGAGGGGGCCATGCAGGACAAGCCCGAACGCTCCGCGATCGCGGACCATGGCGATCCCCATCACGACGAGCAGTTCGCCATCGCCGCCTCTTCGTCGCTACAGGACGTTCGCCGGCTCGTGCTCAAGCACGGCGACGGATTCGGGGTGTTCGACGGCCGAGGAGACGTGCGGCCGGCGCCGGGCGGCGCCCAGGGCGTCTATTACCAGGACACGCGCCATCTCTCGGGCTTCACGCTGACGCTCGACGGCCAGGCCCCGCTGCTGCTGAGTTCGATCCTACGGGACGACAATGCGACGCTGACCTGCGACCTCACCAATCCGGATTTTTACGACAAACGGGGCAAGCTCGAACTGCCGCACGACCTCATCCATCTGCGCCGTTCTCGGTTCTTATGGAAATCGGGATGTTTCGAACGGATCAACGTCCGCAACTTCGACGATCGCCCCCGCCGCGTCGAAGTCGCGGTGGAATTCGAGGCCGATTTCGCCGACCTGTTCGAGGTGCGCGGATTTCACCGCGCCCGTCGCGGCGTCCTTCACGAACCGAAGGTCGAGGGCGCCTCCGTCCTGCTGAGTTACTCCGGGCTCGACAAGCGGTTACGCACCACCTCGCTGAATTTCGATCCGGCGCCGACGTCGCTCGATGGCCATCGCGCGGCTTACGCCGTCGACCTCGAGGCGGGCGAGACGCGTTCGATCTTCATCGAAGTCGATTATCGGCAGGGCACGTTGGCCGGCAGGCCGATCCGGTCCTATTTCGTGGCGCTGCGCGACGCACGACGCGAGCTGCGCTACGCGTCGTCGCGAGCCGTCGGGATCGAGACCTCGAACGAGATCTTCAACGAGGCGGCGCGCCGCAGCGTCGCCGATCTTTACATGCTGGTCACCCAGTTGCCGGAAGGTCCCTACCCTTACGCCGGGATCCCCTGGTTCAGCACGGTGTTCGGACGCGACGGGATCATCACGGCGCTCGAAATGCTCTGGCTCGATCCTTCGATCGCTCGGGGCGTGCTGCGCCGTCTCGCGGCGACCCAGGCGACCACCGTCGACGACGAGTTGGACGCGGAGCCCGGCAAGATCCTGCACGAGGCGCGCCATGGCGAAATGGCCGATCTCGGCGAGGTGCCGTTTCGCCGATATTACGGCAGCGTCGACTCGACGCCTCTCTTTGTGATGCTCGCCGGCGCCTATCTGGAGCGAACCGGCGACGCCGACACCGTGCGCGCGACTGTGGCCGAACATCCGGGCCGCCCTCGATTGGATCGAGCATTATGGCGACCGCGACGGCGACGGTTTCGTCGAATACGCTCGGCGTAACCGCCAGGGCCTCGTCAACCAGGGATGGAAGGACAGCCACGATTTCGTCTTCCACGCGGACGGATCGCTGGCGTCGCCGCCGATCGCGCTGGCGGAAGTGCAGGCCTATGTCTACGGCGCCTGGCGCGCAGCCGCCGAAATCGCCGACCGCCTTGGGCGTGAGTCCGACTTGCGCGCCTACGCCCGCAAGGCGGAGACGATTCGCGCCGAATTCGACCGGCGGTTTTTCGACGAGGGACTGGGCACCTACGTCCTGGCGCTCGACGGCGACAAGCGGCCGTGCCGGGTGAAGGCCTCGAACGCCGGCCACGCGCTCTTTTCCGGGATCGCGCTGCCCGAGCGCGCCGCTTCGGTCGTCGAGACGCTGATGGCGAGCTCGAGCTTTTGCGGCTGGGGAATCCGCACCATCGCGTCGACAGAGGCCCGTTACAACCCGATGAGCTACCATAACGGGTCGGTCTGGCCGCATGACAACGCGCTGATCGCGTCAGGTTTCGCACGTTACGGGTTCCGGCGCGAGGCGGCGGAAGTGTTCGAGGGCCTGTTCCGCGCCTCAACCTATGTCGACTTGCGGCGCCTGCCCGAGCTCCTGTGCGGATTCCCGCGCAAGAAGAATTGCGGGCCCACCTTCTATCCCGTCGCCTGCGCGCCCCAGGCCTGGGCCGCGGCGGCGCCGCTGTCGCTCATCCAGTCCTGTCTGGGGCTGACGTTCGACCCGGCCGCACCCCAAATCACCTTTTCCGAGCCGGTCCTGCCGGCATTCCTGGACAGCATCATCCTGAGGGGGCTGACGGTCGCCGGCACGGGGGCCGACATCGCCCTGAGGCGTTCCCGGCAGCAGGTCGTCGTCGAGGTTCTCGACCGCAGCGGTTCCGTGACCGTGGTCACGAGGACCTGAGGCTCGATGCGCTGAGCGCCGGCCTGTCGAAACCGGGCGGGATCGTCCGACGCGACTTGAATTGGACGCCGGGCAAGGATTGATAGATCGACAGATAGTCGCGGGCGACCCGCTCGGCGGTGAATTGGGCGTCGAAACAGGCCCTCACCGCTCGACGGTCGAGGTCGCCGACGCGTTGCGCCGCCGCCACGGCCTCGTCGACGGTCTCCACCAGGAAGCCGGACCGGGCGTCGTCGATGATTTCGGGGGTCGATCCGCGGCGGAAGGCGATCACCGGCGTGCCGCAGGACATGGATTCGATCATCACCATCCCGAACGGCTCCGGCCAGTCGATCGGAAACAGCAGCGCCTTCGCTTGGCCGAGGAACTGAGCCTTCTGCTTTTCATCGATCTCGCCGATGAACTCGACCATCGGATTGCCGTCGACCATCGGCTTGATCCGCTGGGTCCAGTAGTCTTGGTCGACGCGGTCGATCTTGGCCGCAATCTTCAGCCGCACGCCAGCCCGGGTCGCAATCTCGATCGCTCTGTCGGGGCGCTTTTCCGGAGAAATCCGCCCGAGAAAGGCGAAGTAGCCGCCATCCTTCGGCGCCGCATGGAACGGCAGCAGATCGCGCGGAAGGCCGTGGTAGACCATGCCGGCCCAGTTCACCGGCGGCATGGGCCTACGCTGGTCGAGCGAAATCGACACCAGCGGCGCGCCGGAGAAGACGGAATAGAGGCGTCGGCTTTCGGGCATGTCAAGCCGACCGTGCAGCGTCGTCACGGTGCGGTCGACGAAGTCGCGGATCAGCGGATAGTGCAGCACGTCCACGTGAAAGTGAAGAACGTCGAACTCGTGCGCCATCTCGCGCACGGCGTCGAGCATCACGATGTGGTGGGGCACCGGGTCCTTGACGCGAGGGTCGAGCCGCAGGGCGGTGTCGCAGAACGAAAGCAACCGCGCCGACGTCACCGAATCGCCGCTGGCGAACAGCGTCACGTCATGGCCGAGCCGCACCAGTTCCTCGGTCAGGTAAGAAACGACGCGCTCGGTGCCCCCGTATTGGCGGGGCGGAACACTTTCGGCCAGGGGGGCAATCTGCGCGATCTTCATGGTTGCGTCTTTCTGTTGATCCGAAATCTGGACTTGAAACCACGGAACTCCCGAGCCGGCGCTCTCGTTCCAATAGACGCCGGCGGCCTGGAATTGGAACTGCAGAAGCATCGGCTTGGTGGGGCGCCTCCGCAAGAACGGTCTGGCGCGGCCTGTCTCGCCCAGTCGCAAATATTAAACGCATAATTAGTGTAAATCATACGGACAGATGGGGCCGGCTAAGCGTTACAAAGTTGCACATTTATGCACTTAAGGCCTTGAAAAGGCGCGCACGGCGGAAACCGTGCGCAATCCGCCAACCCACGAGGCCGCCTCAGCCCCGCGTCCAGTCCGTCAGGGTCACGCCTCGGCCCAGCCCGACCGTCGGCCCCTGGCATAGGCCGGCGCTGCGAAGGCACGCGTCGGGCTCGCCGCCAAAGCGATTGTGGACGAACAAAGGCAGTCCGCCGGGGACGCGCACATCGACCGCGCGGCAGAGGTGGAAAACGTCGTAACCGAGGTCGAGAAAGAAGCTGTACACCAGCGGCCCGCCGATGGCGGCGACCGCGCCGCGCGCGACGCCGAGCGCATCAAGGGCCTGGGCAAGCGACGCGCCGGCCGGGTTCCACAAGCGCGCGAGCGGGTTCACCGGGTCGGAGGCGACGCCGGCGACCGACCGGGTCAAGATCAGGCGGCGGCGCCAGGGGGTCTTCGGCTGGATCTCCTGCGAGTGGCGGCCATGGATAACCGCCTCGATGCGCTCGAGCTCGGCCTCGAAATAGACCTTGTCCGCATCGAGCTGGAGCGCGAGCGGCATGACGCCGGTTGCGTCGGCGATCATGCCGTCGGCCGAGGCGATGGCGTAACCCTCGATGCGGTAGGGACCGATCATGCGGGCCGCTACTCGGTCTTTTCGGCGTTGACCAGCGCCAGGAATTCGGCGCGCGTGAGCGGGTTGTCGCGGAAGACGCCGAGCATGCGGCTGGTCACGAGGTCGGCGCCGCGCTTGTGGATGCCGCGGCTGATCATGCAATGGTGGGCGGCCTTCACCACCACCGCGACCCCGTGCGGATTGAGCACCTCCTCGATGGTGTTGGCGATCTGGGCGGTCAGGCGCTCCTGGATCTGCAGGCGCTTGGCGAAGATCTCGACCACGCGGGCGAGCTTCGAGATGCCGACCACCCTCTTGTCGGGGATGTAGCCGACCCAGGCGCGCCCGATGATCGGCGCCACGTGATGCTCGCAGTGGCTCTCGAAGGTCACGCCACGCAGCACGATCATCTCGTCGTAGCCCTCGACCTCCGAGAAGGTCTTGCGCAGCACCTGGGCCGGGTCTTCGTCGTAGCCGGCGAAATATTCGCGGAAAGCGCGCCTGAGCCTGTGGGGCGTCTCGCGCAGGCCATCGCGATCCGGGTCCTCGCCGATCCATTTGAGCACCGTGCGGAACGCCTCTTCGACCTCTGGGCCGCTGATTCCATTGCCGCCGACTTCGAGCTTTTCCGTCATGCCCATCCTTCCTTCACCCGGGCGATTGTAGCCGCCCCGCCGCCATTTCTCAAAAAGGCGATCACCGATAGAGAGCCGAGCGAGTCGGCGGCAGGCCGCTCGGACCCCGCACCCGCTTCATCGCCAGCGTCTGGTAGACGCCGGCGTTGTTGCGCTCGAAGGCGATCGAGCAGGCGGCGAGATAGGCGAGCCAGACCCTCGCCGTCGTCTCGCCGACCTCGGCCGCCGCCTCGTCCCATCGCGCCCTGAGCCGGTCGTGCCAGAAGCGCGTCGTTTGCCGGTAATGCTCCCGCCAGCATTCGACGTCGCGGACCTCGAAGCCGGCGAGCTCGAGATTGGTGAGCGTGCGGCCGATGTAGTCGAGCTCGCCGCCGGGAAAGATATAACGCGTCAGCGCCTGGAACTCCGGCCGTTTCTTGCCGGTGCGCGCGGCGTGACTGCCGCCCGGGCGGGTGATGGCGTGATGCAGATAGAGGCCGCCCGGCTTCAGGAGACGCTGCACAGTCTTGAAATAGCTTTCGAAATTCGCGAGGCCGACATGCTCGAACATGCCGACCGAAACGATCTTGTCGAACCGGCCGTCGCCCTCGAGGAGCGCGTAGTCGCGTTTTTCGAACGTCACCCGGCCGGAAAGGCCGCGTCGCGCCGCCTTCTCGCGGGCGAGCGCAATCTGTTCCTCCGACAGCGTCACCCCGACCGCGGTCACGCCGTAATGCTCCGCCGCATGGCAGGCGAGCGAGCCCCAGCCGCTGCCGATGTCGAGCAGGGTCTCGCCCGGCGCGAGGCGCAGCTTGCGACAGGTCATGTCGAGCTTCTGCCGCTGCGCCGTGTCGAGATCATCGGTCCAATCGTGGAAATAAGCGCAGGTATAGACCATGTCCCGGTCGAGCCACAACGCATAGAAGGCGTTGGAGACGTCGTAGTGATAGGCGATGTTGCGGGTGTTTTCGCTCTCGGAGCCGCCGCTTTCGCGGTCCGGTCCGACCCCTTCGAGCGGCCAGGGCCCGCCGCGCGGAATGAACAGGAAGGGCGCCAGCGCGCGCAGGGTCGACAGGCTGGCGAGCGACTTGCGCAGTTCGCGGGTGCGGCCTTTCGGCCGGCGCGCGACAAGGTCGAAGATCGTGCCGTTGACGAGGTCGATGCGCCCGGCCGCCCACAGGTTGGCGAAGGTCGTGATGTTGGGCCTCTTCAGCAGCGCCGCCACCGCGCCTTCGTCGGCGATAGCCAGGAGGAGCCCGCCTTCCGGGCAGCGCTCGGGAACCGTCGAACCGTCCCAAAGACGGAACCCGAAGCCCAATTCGAGCCGCCGGTGAATCTCGGCGAGCAACCGCTTTAGCGAGGCGAGGCGCGATTCGGCGCGGGTCATCTCCGTCCTTCCTTCCCTCGGCGCAATGAGGCCGGCGAGGCTCATACACGATTCCGCGGCCGAGCGAGGTGGACAGGCGCAACCGAGCGAGGCAAAAAGCCAGAGCGTCAGGGGGTCGATATGGATCAGTGGCGATGGGGAGGCCTTGTCGTACGTGACGCGGCCATCGACGATCTCGACGCCATCGTGACTCTCGAAAACAACTCCTTCCCGGAGGATCGAGTTTCGCGGCGATCGTTCGCATACCACTTGCGCGACCCGGAGCGCCCGGTGATCGCCGTGACGGTCGATGGGGCGCTTGCGGGCTATGTCTTGAGCGCGCTGCGCAAGGCCGGTCGCTCGATGCGGATCTACACGATCGCTGTCGATTCTCGCTTCGGGCGCCGAGGGGTCGGCACGGCGCTGCTCGCGGCAGCGGAGAAATTCGCGCGCAGACACAACCGCCAAGCCGTCACGCTCGAGGTTCGCTACGACAACGTCCCCGCCATCGCGCTTTACGAAAAGTGCGGCTACCAGCTTTTCGGCGAGCATGAGGATTATTATACCGATGGGGCGACCGCGCTCCGTTACAGGAAAGCGCTCGATCGCGGACGTCTCGGCGCCGCAAGGTCGCGATGGTCGCCGCCGCGCAAGACGCCGCCGCGACTCGCCTGACCGGACGGGCGCTGGTTGCGCCGCCGTCCGAAAACCCATAGGAACGCCTTTCCTTGCGGAAACCCCTATGACAAAAGCCTTGCCCGCGCATCTGAAGCGCCTTGAAGCGGAATCAATTCACATAATGCGAGAGGTTGTTGCAGAGATGCGCAATCCGGTTATGCTGTATTCGATCGGCAAAGACTCGAGCGTGATGCTTCACGTGGCGATGAAGGCCTTCCATCCGGCCAAGCCGCCTTTCCCCCTGCTGCATGTCGACACGACCTGGAAGTTTCGCGAGATGATCGCCTTTCGCGACGCCACGGCGCGAAGGCTCGGGCTCGACCTCATCGTCCACGTCAACCAGGACGGCGTTCGGCGGGGCATATCGCCGATTGCGTCCGGCTCGCAGGTGCATACCCACGTGATGAAGACCGAGGCCTTGCGGCAGGCGCTCGACAAGGGCGGCTTCGACGCAGCCTTTGGCGGCGCGCGGCGCGACGAGGAAAAGAGCCGGGCCAAGGAGCGCATCTTCTCGCATCGCTCGGCCGCCCACGCCTGGGATCCGCGAAACCAGCGCCCCGAGTTGTGGCGGCTGTTCAATACCCGCCTTCGCGACGGCGAGTCGATGCAAGTCTTTCCCCTGTCGAACTGGACCGAACTCGACATTTGGGAGTACGTGCGCGCCGAATCCATCCCGGTCGTGCCGCTCTATTTTGCCAAGGCGCGCCCCGTGGTCGAGCGCTCAAATTCGCTGATCATGGTCGACGACGAAAGGCTTCCGCTCGAACCCGGCGAGACTCCGCGCCATCTGCGCGTCCGCTTCCGCACGCTCGGCTGCTACCCGCTGACCGGGGCGATCGAATCCGACGCCGAGACGCTGGAGGACATCATCGCGGAGATGCGCGCGTCGACCACCTCCGAACGGCAGGGCCGGTTGATCGACACCGACAAGTCCGGATCGATGGAGAAGAAGAAGCGGGAGGGCTATTTCTGATGGACGAGGCGCTCAGACCCTCCGCGCTGCCGACGCTGCGTCTGCTCACCTGCGGTTCCGTCGACGACGGCAAGTCGACCCTGATCGGCCGCCTGCTCTACGAGAAGAAGCTCATCTTCGACGACCAGCTTTCGGCGCTCGAGCGCGATTCGAAGAAGTTCGGCACCACCGAGGACGACATCGACTTCGCGCTCCTTGTCGACGGGCTCGAGGCGGAGCGCGAGCAGGGCATCACGATCGACGTCGCCTATCGCTATTTCGCCACCGAGCGTCGCTCGTTCATTGTCGCGGACACGCCCGGCCATGAGCAATATACTCGCAACATGGCGACCGGCGCCTCCAACGCCGATCTCGCCATCGTGCTGATCGACGCGCGCAAGGGTCTGCTCACGCAAACGCACCGCCATTCGATCATCGCCTCGCTGCTCGGCGTTCGCCACGTCGTTCTCGCGGTGAACAAGATCGACCTCGTCGGCTATGACGAAAAGACCTTCCGCGACATCGCCATCGCCTACCGGAGTTTCGCCGAACCGCTCGGTTTCCGCTCGCTGTTCGCGATTCCGCTCTCCGCCCGCTTCGGCGACAACGTGAGCACGCAAAGCGCGCGGACGCCGTGGTTCGAGGGCGCCCATCTCATGGAGTATCTCGAGCGCGTCGAAGTCGAGGACGACCGTCGCTCCGCGCCGTTCCGCCTGCCCGTCCAGTGGGTCAACCGTCCGCACCTCGACTTCCGCGGCATCGCGGGCACGGTCGCCAGCGGCCGGATCGAGAGGGGCCAGACGGTGGTCGTGGCGGGGTCCGGCCGGCAGACAACGGTCGCGCAGATTTTCGTTGCCGACGAGGCGGCGGAACGCGCCGAAGCCGGCGACGCAGTCACGCTGACGCTCGCCGAGGAACTCGACATCGCCCGGGGCGATTTGCTCTCACAAACCGAGAATCGGCCGGAGGTCGCCGACCAGTTCACCGCCAACGTCATCTGGATGAGCGCGGAACCGATGCTGCCGGGTCGGTCCTATCTGATGAAGATCGGAACACGCACAGTCCCGGCGTCGGTCACGGAACTCAAACACCGGCTCGACGTCAACAATTTCGACAAGCTCGCCGCCAAGCGCCTCGACCTCAACGAGGTCGGCTTCTGCAATCTCGCGACCACCATGCCGGTCGCCTACGACGCCTATGCCGACAACCGCGAGACCGGCTCGTTTATCCTGATCGACCGGCTGACCAACGGGACCGCCGGCGCCGGTATGATCGCCCATGGGCTGAGGCGCGCGACCAATGTCCATCGCCAGGGCCTGACGGTGACGCGCGCCGCGCATGCGCAGTTGAAGCATCAGAAGCCAGCGATCCTGTGGTTCACCGGTCTCTCCGGCGCGGGCAAGTCGACCATCGCCAATCTGGTCGAGATCAGCCTGCACGCGCGCGGCGTCCATACCGCGCTGCTCGATGGCGACAACGTCCGTCACGGCCTCAACAAGGATCTCGGCTTCACCGCCGCCGACCGGGTCGAAAATATCCGGCGGGTGGGCGAGGTCGCCAAGCTCATGACCGACGTCGGCCTTATCGTGCTTTGCTCGTTCATCTCGCCGTTCCGCGCCGAGCGGCGTCTGGTGCGCGACACCGCGGCGGAGGGCGAGTTCCTCGAGATCTTCGTCGACACGCCGCTCGAGACGGCGATCGCACGAGATCCGAAGGGGCTCTACAAGAGGGCGCTGGCCGGCCAGATCAAGAACTTCACCGGCGTCGACCAGCCCTACGAGCCGCCGGACGATCCCGAGCTTGTCCTGCGCTCAGCAGAAGCGAGCGCCGAGGACCTCGCCGGCCAAGTGATTGCGGAACTGGAAAAGCGCGGCATAATCGCGAGACTGTAACGGAGCGGTTTATCGACCTTCCGTCCGGCGAGGCTATCATGCTGACGCTTTTTTACGCGCCGATGTCCTGCGCGCTCGCCTCGCATATCGCACTCGAAGAGGCCGGCGCCGCGTACGAGGCGCGGCGCGTGGACTTCTCGTCCGCGGAGCAGACGAAGCCCGAATACCTGACGATCAATCCAAAGGGGCGCGTGCCGGCGCTGGTCACGGAGCGCGGCGTGCTGACCGAGACGCCGGCGATCCTCGCCTATGTCGCCCAGGCCCGGCCGGCCGCTGGGCTCGCTCCGCTCGACGACCCGTTCGCATTCGCCCAGATGCAGGCGTTCATGAGTTATCTCTGCTCGACCGTGCATGTCGCCCATGCGCATCGCCTGCGCGGCTACCGCTGGGCCGACGATCCGACGGCGATCGAAGCCATGAAGCACATGGTCCCGCAAACCGTCGGCGCTTGTTTCGACATGATCGAGCGCAAGATGTTTGCCGGTCCCTGGGCGATGGGCGAGCGCTATACGGTCGCCGACCCCTATCTCTATACCCTCGCGACCTGGCTCGAAGGGGACGGGGTCGATCCGACCGCTTTCCCACGCGTCCTCGACCACCGAAACCGTATGGCCGAGCGCCCGTCGGTCAAGCGGGCGCTGGCGCAAGAAGCCGCGGCGTAAGCGCGCCGTCCTGGACGGTCCCGAAGCGCGCCCCGAGCAGACCGGAAGCGCGTCCTAGGGCGCAGGATACGTTCCCGATCCACGCCCGATCACGCCGTTGCTGGTGAGCACGTACCAAACGCCGCCCCGTCTTTCGATGCGCAGCACTCGACCCGCCCCCGGAATGAAGTCTCCGGGCGCGACTTCCTGTGAGCCGTAGCGGCTCTCGATGACCGCGAAGCCGTCCTGAACGTCCGAGACGCTGTAATCCCGCATCACGGGTCTTGCGGCGCCGGGTCGCGCGTCGCCGTTCGGGCCGGGCGGCTGCGCCTTCGCCGACGAGGTCGCGTGTTTCGACCCGGCGTCCGCTTCGGGCTTTGCTGGACCGTCGAGCGCCGCGGCGGTCCTCTTCTCGAGTTTGTCGAGCCTGATCGCGAGGTCGGAAACCTCCTTGGAAGGCGTTGCGGCTGCGACCTTCTTCTCCAGCTTTTCCAGCTTCGTACCGAGTTCGCTGAGCTCGACGGAATTCGGCGCCGGCGCCGCCGACTTCTTTTCCAACGCGTCCAGCCGCGCCGAGAGATCGGCGAGGCGGGCGGAGGCGTTCGGGTCCGACCGCTGGCCGACCTGATCGAGCCGCGCGCCGTACGTGGTCTCGATGCGATCGAGCCGGCGCGTCACTTGCGCGAGCGCCGCGCTGAGATCGTCGGTCTTGGAGCGCCCGTCCTCGCTTGCGGCCGAGCCGGTATCGGGCTTCGGAGGCGCCTTGACGAGGTCGCCGCTCGAGGCGGGCGCCGCGGGCGCCTCACTTCCCGCTACGGCGATGGTCCGTTCGCTTTGCCTGGCGTATATCGCGGCCGCGCCGAGGAGGGCCAGAAGCGCCAGCCCAGCTGCAACCATGAAAGGCTTTCGGCCGCGCCGCTTTGCCGGCGCCGCAAGGAGCGGCGGCCGGCGATCGTCCGGCTCGACGACCGGCACGACCTCGAGCGGCGGCGGCACCGGTTTCTCCCCGCTCTCGTCTCGCGATTTGGGAGCCTTGGCGTCGTCAGCCGACGCGGAGCTTTTGTACGGCGCCAGCGCCTCGAACAGTTGCCCTGCGATCGCGTAGTCCTTGCGATCGAGCGCGGTGAGGGCGTTTCCGATCGCCTCGGCGACGTCCGTCCGTCCGATCGACTGGAACAGCCGCCTCGCCGTCGCATAGTCCCGGCGTTCGAGGGCCGCCTCGGCGTCGCTGAGAGAGCCGCCTGGCGCCTCGCCGCTAGACGCAGCGACCACAGCGGCCGGCGCCGCAACCTGCCCGGCGGTTTCGTCCTTTCCGGGCTCCCCCGCCGCGGACTGTGTCGCGGCCTCGCCAGGAGACGCAACATCGGTGTTCAGCGCCGCCTTCGCCCCGTCCTCGGCTTTGGCGCCGATCGAATCCAAATCGGCTAACGCCTCAGGTCCGTTCTTGATCTCAGATTCGTTCGCCGTCGCGGCTGGCCGCTTGGCGACTTCCTCTGGGTTTTCACGTTCTTCCGACTGGGAAATCGTCTCGGAAATCAAACCAGCGTCCGACGTCATGGAACTACTCTTCGGCCCTAGGCACGGCGGCCCGTGTACCGACGCCATGAGGATTTTTTGCGGCGGGGGCCAACGCCCCGGCTCAACCGGCTGCCGGCGCGGCGACACCGTCCTCGGCCGGTGCGGCGCGAAATGCGGGAAGCGCTTCGGCGCGCTCCGAGAAGGCGGCAAGGTTGCGATAGGCGCCGACATCGACCACGTCGCCGACTGTACCCGCTGCGAAGCCATAGGCGCAGGCGGCGGCGATGTCGGCGAGGCCGAGGTCGCCGGCAATCCAGCCGGCTTCCGGCAGCTCGCGATCGAGCGCCCCGAGCCCCGCGTGAAGCTGGCTCATGACGCGGTCGATCCACGGCTGATGGCGCTTGTCCTCGGGGCGCAAGGCGCGCTCGTAGTGCCGCTGGACCGCCTTCTCCATCGCCGCGAGGGCGAGGCCGGTCAGACGCAACGCCCGGGCCCGTTCCCGCGGCGCAGTCGGGGTCAGCGCGGCGACCGCAGGATAAGGCCCGGCGAGATAGTCGAGGATCAACGTCGAATCGACAAGTACGGTCCCGTCGTCGGCGACCAGCGTGGGCGCCTTCAGGAGCGGATTGATCGCCGAGAACGCGTCAATATGGCGAAAGAGCGAGATCGGCCTGTGCTCGAACGGAACTTTGGCGGCGATCAGCGCGACCGCCACCCGGCGCACATAGGGCGAATCGAGCATGCCGATTAGTTGCATCGCCGAGGCTCCCGGAAACGGAATCGACCGTCAATCTGCCTGCGCCCGAGACAGGCGGCAACCTCCCCCGGCGCGATTTCCGTTTTCAGGCCGCGGCGCGGCCTTGCGGCGATCGCCTGGTAGTGGTCGAGCCGGCCGATCGCCTTGATGTACGGGGCGATCGCCCGGATGTCGCCGTTCGCCAGCGCTCCGCCTGCGACCTTGACGGCAAAGCCCAGCCGCTCGATCTGCAGGGCGGCGTGGATGTCCTCGTCGACCGGCCCTGAGCGCCTGACATGCTCGCCGACGATCTGGCGCACCCGCCGCTCCGAAAGCCCCTCCGCGCTTGCGACGTCGCGGCAGCCCCAGCCCTCGCGCAGACCTACGTCATTTCGATTCGCGTTCCGGCGCTGCCGTTGAGCAGTCTTTTCAGGTGATACTGGGTCAGCGCATCCGCCGGTCGCTCGCCGATCAAGGCGGCGAACGCCGCCAGCGCGCCTGCGTCGCCTGCCTCGAGCTTCGCAAAGGCCCCGAGATAGGCGAGCGTTTGCGGGCTTGACCGCTCCGCCTCCGGCAGCGGTTCGAAGGCGCGCATCGACTCGCTCCGTCCCCGGAGCACGAGATCTCCGACCGGTCGCCCGAAGAACCGATCGGCGCGTTCGACAGCGGCCGCACTCACGCAGACGCGCGTGCCGAGCTGCTTGTTCACCGCCTCGAGCCTGGCGGCGGCATTGATGGTGTCGCCATAGGCCGTGTAGTCGAACAGCCGTCCGCCGCCAAAATTGCCGACGATCGCGGGGCCGGCGTGGACGCCGATGCGGGTCGCGCCAAGCGGAATGCCGCGCGCCTTCCATTCGAGCCGGTAGGCTTCCGAGCGCGCGTCGAGCGCGAGCGCGCAGCAAATCGCGCGGGAAGCGGCGTCGGGCTGGTCGGCCGGCGCGCCGAACAGGACATGGATCGCATCGCCGATGATCTTGGCGACCGTCCCCTCGTGCGCGAACACGATCTCCGTCATGCCTTCCAGATAGCCGCTGAGCAAGCTCGCGAGCTCTCGGGGGTCGAGCGATTCGACCAGCGGCGTGAAGCCCGCGATGTCGGTGAACAGCGTCGCGATCTCGCGTCGCTCGCCGCCGGGCGCGAGCGCGTTGGCGTCGGCCGCGAGGGTCAGCGCGAGATTGGGCGAGAAATAGCGGGAGAGCGAAGCGTGCGCGCGCTCGGCGGCCGCCTGCCGGGCGCGCGCGTCCTTGAGCGCCGCCACATGCGCGATCGTCTTGCGGACGGTCGTCTCGAAGTCGGAGAAGTCGATCGGCTTGGTCAGGAAGTCGAACGCGCCGCTGTTCATCGCGGCGCGGATATTGGCCATGTCGCCGTAAGCCGACACGATGACAGTCGACATTCGGGTCGCCTCGTCCTGCAGCCGGGCGAGCAGGGTCAGGCCATCCATCCGCGGCATGTTGATGTCGGACACGACCATGTCGAAGTCACGGTTCTCCGCGAGGAAGGCCAGCGCCTCGACGCCGTCGCGCGCGAAGCCGAACGCGATCGCGCCGTCCTTGATCTGACGGCGAAACTTCTGCCGGATAAGGTCCTCCAGATCCGGTTCGTCGTCGACAACGAGAATTTTCGCGGTCACGAGGCGCCCAACGCCTCGTCCAGGCGGCGCCCGATCTCGCCGCGAAGCCCGGGGAAGTCGATCGGTTTGGTGAACAGCCCCGCAGCGCCGGCCTCGATCGCCTTCCGCCGTGTCTCCTGGTCGCCGTAAGCCGTGATCATGATCACCGGCACGTCCGGCCGAGCTTCCCTCGCGCGCGGCAGAAGATCAAGGCCGCTCATTCCCGGCATATTGACGTCGGAGAGGATCAGAATCAGGCTCTCGCTGTCTGCGGCGCCGACGCGCTCGAGCGCTTCGAGCGCCGACTGGGCGAACGCCATGGCGAAGCGGGATGCGCGCAGTTCCTTGCGGAACTGCTGGCGGAAAAGCTCGGCGATGTCCGGTTCGTCGTCCACGACCAGGATCAGCGCGCTCACTTTTCCGCCCCGCCGCGCGGGAGGACAATCGTGAACTGGGTGAAGACGTCCGGCTCGGTGGTCACCTCGAGCATCCCTCCATGCTGCTTGACCACGATGTCGTGGCTGAGGGACAGGCCGAGCCCGGTGCCTTCGCCCGCGGGCTTGGTGGTGAAGAACGGGTTGAACATCTTGGTCTTGACCTCGTCGGGAATTCCCGTCCCATTGTCCCGAATGGCGATTTCGACGCGATCGCCGAGGTCGCGGGTCGACGCCGCGATCGTCGGTTCATACGCGCCGTTGTCCTCGCCCTGCTTGCGCTTTGTCGTCGCGTAAAAGCCGTTCGAAATCAAGTTCAGCAGCACCCGGGTGATTTCCTGGACATAAAGCTCGGCCGCGCCGGCTTTTTCGTCGAGCGATTTCACAATCGTCACGTTGAATCCGGGCTTTTCCGCTCGCGCGCCATGATAGGCGAGGTTCAGCGCCTCCTCGACCATCGCATTAATGTTGACGCCCGTCCGCTCGCCGGACCCCTCGCGCGAGTGCAGCAGCATGTTTTTGACGATCGAGTCGGCGCGCTTGCCATGGCTGATCACCTTGTCGAGATTGGCGTCGATTATGCCGATCAACTCGCCGGCCTCCTCGCGGTCACCCTCGGCGAGCGGCGCCTTCTCCAGAACGCCGCGCAGTTCGTCCATCAGCTCGCGCGACAGCGAGGAGAAATTGTTGACGAAATTGAGCGGGTTCTTGATCTCGTGGGCGATCCCGGCGGTGAGCTGGCCGAGGGAAGCGAGTTTCTCGGACTGGACGAGGCGGTCCTGCGCCTTGCGCAGGTCGTCGAGCGAGGCCGCGAGCTCGTACGTGCGCGCCTGCACCTCCTCGAACAGGCGCACGTTCTCCAGCGCGATCATCGCTTGGTCGGCGAAGGTCTGGACGATCTCGACCTGCCGGTCGCTGAAAGGACCGGGTTCGTCACGCGTCAGGATGATGGCGCCCTCCACCCCGTCCTTCCTGAGCAGCGGCACACCGAGCAGAGAGCGCACGTTGCTCGCCAGAGACCCCATCGGCACGACATATTCGGGGTCGGCCAGGCAATCGGGAATGCGCTCGACTTCGCCCGAAAGCAGCACGCGACCCGCAATGGTCGCGCGCCCCGGAGTTGCGGGATGATGCCGAAGATATTGGGCGAGCGCGCTCGTATGCTCGGCGCCGATCGTGTCGCGATAGCGAAAAACCTCGCCGTCGCGCACGCAGATCGTGCCGGTCAGGGCGCCGCTGAGCTCGACGGCGGAGGAAACGAGCGTGTTGAACACCGCCTGCAGATCGAACGCCGAGCGGCTGATCACCTTCAACACGTCGGAAGTCGCAGTCTGCATTTGCAGCGCATCCGTGAGGTCGCGCGTGCGCGCCTGCACTTCTTCGAACAGGCGGGTGTTCTCGATCGCAATGATCGCCTGATCGGCGAAGGTTTCGACCGCCTCGATCTGCCTTGCGTTGAAGGGCGTGACGTCCGGCTGGAGAAGGGTGATGACGCCGACGGCCGTTTCCTTTCGCATGAGCGGCACGGAAAGCAGGGCGCGCGGACTGCCCCTGCCCATCGGACCCTCGCCATATTCGGGGTCCCGGGTGATATCGGGGATATTGACGGTCCGCTTTTCCCGTGCTGCGCGCGCCGTGGAGGAGCCACGCTGATCGATTCCGATCGGATTGGAGAGCAGGAACTCGCGAAGGTGTTCCTCGTGTCCGGTGTCGGCGGAAAGGCGGTAATGTCCGCCCTCGAGCATGAAGACCGCCGCTTCCTGCGCGCCGCACAAATCACGCGAGGTCTCGACGATCGCCTCGAGAACCGGCTTCAGCGAATTGGGCGACCGGCTGATCACCTTCAGCACATCGGACGTCGCAGTCTGGAACCGCAGCGCCTCGGAAAGATCGTGCGTCCTGGCTTGCACCTCGTTGAACAGCCGAGAGTTCTCGATGGCGATCGCCGCCTGGTCGGCAAAACTCTGGACGAGCTTGATCTGGCTCTCCGTGAAAGGCTCGGGCTCGGGCCGGCCAAGGCTGAAAATCCCGACAAGTTCGTCGTCGCGCACTAGGGGAACCACGATGATTGCGCGATAGCCGCCCAATCGGGCGCTCGTCTTGTAGAGATAGTCGGGGTCGGTCCAGGCGTCGGTGAAATGTGCGACGTCGCCCGCGCGCGCGGCTCGCCGGGAGTGCAGAGGAAAACGGACCGGGATGGGATTCTCGCGCGCCTCGCGTTCGAACGCCTCCGGCAGGCCGAATTGCGTATCCAACCGGCAAGCGTCGCCATCCCGCAGGTGGAGGGTCGCCAGGGGAGCGCGACAGAGTTTCGCCGCCGTTTCTAGAATGGCTGTGGTGGCCAGATTTAGATCGAAAGCCGATCGGCTGATCACCTTCAGCACGTCGGCAGTCGCGGTCTGCTGTTGCAGCGCCTCGGTCAGGTCGCGCGTGCGCGCCTGCACCTCTTCGAACAGGCGCGCGTTGCCGATCGCGATCACGGCCTGATCGGCGAAGGTTTGCAGCACGGCGACCTGCTTGTCGCTGAACGGCTGAGCCTCGGTGCGGCGGATGACAATGGCGCCGAGGCTCTGGCCCTCCCGCATGAGCGGCACGGCCAGGATGGTGCGATGGCCCATGCGGCGGGCGAAGTCCTGGCCGTCCGGAAACTCCTCGCCCTCCATCGTCAGATCGCCCACATGAACCGGCTTGCCGTCGATGACCGCGCGCCCCCCGACCCAACGTCTGCTGAGCGGCCACGCTTCGAGGCCGAGGGGAATGGGGCCGCGATGCGCGCTGAAGCGCATCGTGTCGCCATCCCTGAGAATGACGGCCGCATCGTAGGCGTCGCAGACCTCGCAGGCGCTGTCGACGATCGCCTGCAGGACCGGCGCGACGTCGGTCGGCGAAGCCGCGATCACCTTGAGGATATTGCCGCTGCCGGTCTGGTAGACGAGCGCTTCCTCGAGATCGCGGGTCTTAGCTTGCACTTCGTTGAACAGTCGCGCGTTTTCGATGGCGATCACCGCCTGGTCGGCGAAGGTCTTGACGATCTCGATTTCGCGGTCGGTGAAGGCGATCGGCTCCTCTCGCGGCACGCCGAAAACGCCAATTGTCCGCCTCTCGGCGACCAGGGGCACCCACAGCGCAGCGCCGTAGGCTGCGCGTTTTCGAACTTCCTCCGTGTTTTCGTCTTCGAGCGTCGAAAGGTCGGGCACGTGCACGATTCGTCCCTCGCGGGCCGCTCGCGCCGGGAAGGTGTCGCCGTCAAGCGGCCAGGTCGTCGCGGCAAGGTATTCGCGCAGCGCGGCGGGAACATTGCTGTGAAACGCGCTGGCCACGAGCGCGTCGCCCCTGACGACAAAGATCGTGCCCCGACTGCCGCGCGCGAGACGGACAGCGGTGTCGATCAGCGTCTGCAAGACCGAATCAAGGTCGAGCATTGAGCGGCTGATCACCTTGAGCACGTCGGCCGTCGCCGTCTGCTGGGCGAGCGATTGTTCGAGATCGCGAGTCTTGGCCTGCACCTCGCCGAACAGCCGCGCGTTCTGGATCGCGATGGCCGCTTGGTCGGCGAAGCTTTGCACGAGCGCGATTTCCTTGTCCGAAAACGGCTTCGCCGGCTTCCTCGAAACCACGATCGAACCCACGCCGTAATCCTCCGACAGCATCGGCGCATAGAGCACCGACATGCCGCCGTCTTTCCGCAAGGGGGCAATGAACTTTTCCGGAAGGCCCGGCTTCTCGGCCAGATCGGGGATATGGACGGCGCGGCGCTCCGCGATCGCGAGGCCGGTGGAGCTCCCGGCGAGCGGCATCGCGTCCTTCCCCCAATCCCCGGCCGCCCATCCCCGATGAGCCACGCCCCTCACCGTGTCGCCTTCCACCAGGTAGACAGCGACCGCTTCGAGACCGAACAGGCGCTGGCACGATTCAAGAATGGTCTCGAAGACCGGCGCCGCATCGGAAACCGAACGGCTGATGACCTTCAAGACGCTGGCCGTCGCAGTCTGCCGCTCGAGCGCTTCTTTGATTTCGTTGAACAGCCGCGCGTTCTCCAGCGCAATCATCGCCTGATCGCGGAACGCCTCGGCCTGCGCGATGTCGGAGGCGCCGAAGCTGCTCGGCCGGTTGCGGCCCAACGTCAACAGGCCCCTTGCCTCTCCGTCGCGCAGGAGCGGCATGTAGATCGCCGAGGAGAGGCCGAGCAATTCATGGATGGCGCGTTCGTGCGGCGGCAATTCCACGACGGACCAGTCCGGGAGATAGTAGGTTTCCTTGCTGAGAAGAGCGCGCGAGGGAAAGTTGGCTTGCCAGTCGATGGGCACTTGGCTCGGCCCCAGGTCCGACAGCAACCCATCCAGGTTCGCCCCCGCGACCGGCGTGAAAGAACTTTCGTCGCTCAACATCACGAACGCCAGATCGCACTGCAGCCGCCTCACGGCCGATACGACGATGCTTTCGAACACGGGCTGCGCATCAGAGGGCGAGCCGGCGATGGCGCGCAGGATCTCGGAGGTCGCCGTCTGCCGCTCCAGCGCCTCCTTGGTCTCGTTGAAGAGCCGCGCATTCTGGATCGCGATCGCCGCCTGATCGGCGAAGCTTTGCAGAAGCGCCTGCTCCCGCTCCGAGAAGGGTTTCGGCGGCGCGCGCACGACGAGGATCGAGCCGAGTCCGCGGTCTTCGCACAACATCGGCGCATAGAGGAGCGACGCGCTTCCGAGACGCTCGGCGCGTTCGCGCACGGTCGCGGACAGGCCGGGCTCGGCCACGAGGTGTGGAATATGGTGCACGCGGCGCTCGCGGATGAGCCGCCCGGTGACGCTCTCGTCAAGGGGTGTGACGTCGCGGAGGGCTTCCTCGGCCCTCGGGCCACGCCAGGCGGTCGCCCGCACCATCCGGTCGTCGCCAATCGTATAGATGCCGATTTCTTCGCTGCCGAACAGACGTTGGCACGCGTCGAGTATGGCCTCGAACACCGGCGCCGTATCGGCGACAGACTTGCTGATGGCGCCGAGCACGTCCGCGGAGGCCTTCTGCTGTTCGCGCGCCTCGGCGAGTTCGCGGTCGCGTTCGGCGAGCGCGGCCAGCAGGTCGGCCCGGGTCGGCCCCTGCGCCAGGGAACGGGCGACCTTCGGCGAAGGCGTCGACGGCGCGGCGCGTTGGGCGGGCATCAGGCCGGATTCCACGTGCAAACAAGGGAATCAGAGCATCGCGTCGATTCGGCCCGATAGCAAGCGCGTCCCGTTGCGCGCCGGCAGCGACCGCCGGCCCTCGGCCGCAGAAAAGGTTCCCACGTGGCGCTGTCGTCACGTGCCGGGATGAATCGGCAAGCGAAGCAAAGGGGCGGACATGAATGACGCGTTCGCGAGACCGCCCGCCAGGGCCAATATTTGCGTAATTCGACCACTCATTTCATTGGATCGCCCTGGAGGTCCGCACCGGTGAAGGGTTCGGTCCTCCAGCCTGTTTCGCGACCCAGTCGTTCCCAATGTGGCGCAGTAGCGCGGCGGCGCAGCCACGAAGACTCTGCCACGAAGACTCTCCTTGCGGAAAAACAGAAATATGGGTATAATGGCTTCAGGATCAAAAAAAGACCCCGGAGGCTCCATGTCCGACGAAGAGAGGCCGCAGTCCGAGTGGGCGCGCAAGCGCGCTACGGGGAAGGCGCGGCGCGCGCGGTTGATTGAGCGGCGCGAGGCCTATTTCGATCTGCTCATGTCCGGCTATAGCGTCCCGCAGATCGCTAAGGCCACGAACGGGAGCGTGGCCGCGGTCCGCCGCGCGATTGCTCAGGCGCTCGCCGGCCGTCGGCTCGATTCGCAGGAGGACTACGCTCGTCTTCAGGTCGCCCGCCTCAACAAGGCGCTCCGCTGCGCCGACGCCTTGCTCGAAGAGGGCGAGGTGAAGGCGATACCCCATTTCGTGAAGGTCGTGGCCGAGCTCGACCGCTATCACGGTCTCGCCCAACCGATGCGGCTCGGCAGGCCAGCGCGCACCCAGATCCCGCGCGCCGCCCCGCCGCCGCTCGCCCTGACGCACGCGATAGAGCCGCCCGTGGGCGCCGAGAGTCGCGCAAAGGAGGCCGTAAAGGCATGATATGTTGAGCGCGCGTAACAATGTGCGCCGCGATTCCTTCGCCCCGCATAGGGCGTCGAAAGACGCCCGTCTCTCGACGAGCTGTCGCGCCGAATGAGGGGCGGCGGTAGCCTGAGGACGCTAGCGGTGGCGAACCTTCATCCTCAGCGCCGCCCCTCACCCCAACCTTCTCCGCGCCATAGGGCGTCCTGTTGGACGCCCGTCTCTCGACGGGCTTTGGCGGGGCGAGGGGGCGCCGCGTAGGGAGCGAGGCGCTTACGGATAGGCGTGCGAAAAGATGTCCATCTCGCCAAAACCCGCCAGATCGAGGCGCACCCGTTCCGGCAGATAGGCGAAGGCGGCGCGCGAGAGGGGGTCGCGGCCCTCGCGTAGCAGCATGGCGTCGAGCTTCTCTCGCAACGCGTGCAGGTAGAGAACGTCGGACGCCGCGTAGGCGAGCTGGGCGTCGGTCAGCGCCTCGGCTCCCCAGTCGGAGGACTGCTGCTGCTTGGAAATCTCGACGCCGAGCAGCTCTTTCACCAGGTCCTTGAGCCCATGCCGGTCGGTATAGGTGCGGGCGAGCTTGGAGGCGATCTTGGTGCAATATACGGGACCGGCCATCACGCCGAACGACTGGCAGAGCACCGCCATGTCGAACCGGCCGAAGTGGAAGAGCTTGACGACGCCCGGGTCCGCCAGCAGCCGCTCGAGGTTGGGGGCGCGGGTCTGGCCGCGGGCGACCTGCACGACCGCCGCGTCACCGTCGCCGCGCGACAGTTGCACCACGCACAACCGGTCGCGCCCGACGGCGAGGCCGAGCGTTTCGGTGTCGATGGCGACCGCGTCGCCAAAGGTCCAGTCGTCGGGCAGGTCGGCGCGGTGGAGGTGGACGGTCACGGCGGCGCTCGCTGGTTTGGAGGTTTCAAACTCTGCGGGCAGAGCGATAAGGGCGGTTCTCGTCCGCCGTCAACCAGGATCGCGCCGATGACCGGAAACGAGTCGATTCCCTTTCATGTCGTGACCGGCTTTCTCGGCGCCGGCAAGACGACCCTGATCAACCGGCTTCTCAGCGCCCCCGAACTCGACGGCGCGCTCGTCTTGGTCAATGAATGGGGCGAGATCGGCCTCGATCATCTGCTGTTCGAGCGGCTAGCCGGCGACGCCATCCTGGTCAGCGGCGGCTGCGTCTGCTGCGCGCTGCGTGGCGACCTCCTCGACGCCTTGCGCGATAGCCTCGAGCGTCGGGACGCGGGAGTGCTGCCGCCCTATCCGCGGATCGTGCTGGAGACGACCGGGCTCGCCGAGCCGGCGCCGATCCTCCACGCGCTTTTCGCCGATCGAGCCCTTGCGACGCGGCTTTCGCTCGCCGGCGTGACCACGGTCGTCGACGCGGTCAACGGCGCGGCGACCGCTGCGACGCGACCGGAAAGCGCGCGTCAGATCGCGCTCGCAGATCGTCTTGTCGTGATGAAGAGCGACCTTTTGCCGCGCGAGGAACGGGGGGCGCGTCTTGCCGATTTGAGCGTCGCGTTACGCGGCCTCAATCCGGTCGCCGCGATTCTCGATGGCGCGGCCGGGGAATTCGGGCCGTCGGATTTTCTCAGCCTGTCCGGCGCGCTTCCCACGGATGGGGGCCCCGCCTCGACCGACGCGAAGCATGGGGTGCGAACCTTCTCCTTCCGCAGCGACCTGCCGGTCGACCCCGTCGCCTTCGGTCAGTTCCTGACGGTTCTCGGGGCGATGATCGGCCCGAGACTCCTACGGCTCAAGGGCCTGTTCGCGCTCGCCGACCGGCCCGAGGCTCCGGTTTTGGTCGACGGAGTCCAGCACGTGTTTCATCCGCCTCGCGCGCTGCCGGCTTGGCCGGACGCCGACCGCTCGAACTCGCGCGGTGCTGATCGTGGACGGGGTGTCCGCCCGGCAGGCGGAGGATCTCTGGGCGGCCTTGACGCGGGCGCCGCGGGTCGACGCGCCCGATCTCGCCGCGCTCGCCAACAATCCGCTGGCGCCGCGTTCGGGAGGGCTGCTTGGCTAGCTCAACCGGCGGTTCAATGGCGTTCGCCATCTTCGCGCGCGACGGCGGCGCAGAACACATAGCCGACGCTGCGCACCGACCGGAGAAGCGACAGCCCCTCGGGCGGGTCGATCTTCTTGCGCAGCCGCGCCACCAGCGTGTCGATCGAGCGGTCCAGATAGTCCCAGGCCCGTCCGCGCAAAGCGCGCAACAGGTCGTCGCGAGACAGCGCCTGACCGGGCCGGTGAAGAAAAGCGACGAGGAGATCGAATTCGGAGGAAGTCAGCACGGCGCGCCGCCCGGCTTCTTCGGCGAGGTCGCGCGTCGCGGCGTTGAGCGTCCATCCGGCGAACCGGTAGCGGGCGCCGTCGGCGGGTGCAGGATGAGGCGGATTGCGCGCCGCCAAGACCTCGAACTGGCCGAGCCGAACTGCGTTCTTGATCGCGGCCAGGTCAGGCCCGTCGTCGCCGAGCACCAAGATTTGCATCGCATGCGCCTCGTGAACGTTCGCCGGAATGGGGCGAATCACCTGCTGCTTTCATTTGTTTGTAAAGCTCGCCAACCGTCAAGAACTGACCCTGGGTAAGGCATCGGACAGAAATGGAGAGGCCGCTTAAGCCGCCCAGACGCTGGACCTTCTGCAAAGATCTGAGAGTATCGATTGGAAAGACGCGGCCCGGATCGCAACGCAAGACTGCCGCAGCGTCACGCCGACGACTCGGGAAGCGACCTTTACTGCGAGTCCTGGCCCGCGACTGCCGGTGCGTGGGTTTCGCAATGATCCTATTGCACCTGCTTATGGAACTGCCGCGAACCGTGTATGAGCGCGGCGACAGCGCCCTTTGAGGATTCGAACGCTTGGCCAACCGCAGCATCCCCATCGACGTCATTCGGGCCTTTGTCGCGGTCGTCGAAGCGCGCGGCTTCACCCGAGCAGCGGAAGACCTCGGTCGGTCCCAGCCGACGATCAGCCTGCAGGTTAAGCGTCTCGAGGAGCTGATCGAGGCGCCGTTGTTCGAGAAGGTCGCGCGATTCGAACTGACGGCCGTCGGGTCGGTCTGCTTCGACTACGGCCGCCGTTTGCTGCGGCTGCACGATGAGATGCTCGACGAGGCCCAGCAACGAAGAGAGCCCGGCGGGCGGCTGCGAATTCGGCATGCCGGGCGAGTTCGCCTTGCGCCTCACGCCGCTGCTCGACCGCCTGCGCCTGGAAGGGGACGCGGCGGGATCGAGTTTCGAGATCGTCACAGGCGAGCCCGACATGCTGGCGCTCGCCTATCGCCAGAATGGCCTCGACGTCGCCTTCCTCGTCGGCGGCGAGACGGAGGCGTCGGCGGTGGCCCGGTGGCGCGCGGGGCTCGGCTGGTACGCGGGTCGCGGCGTGCGGCTGCCGAAGCCGCCAAAGCCGGCGCCGCTCGTCCTTCCGCCGCGGGGATCGGCGCTGCACGAGGCGGCGGCCGACGCCTTGCGTGCTGCGGGCCGCCCCTTCGCCATTGTCTGCGCGAGCGCCGATTTCGCCGTGCGCAGCGCGGCTGTTTCGGCCGGCCTCGGATTCGCGCCGATGATCGACGGCCTGGCGCCAGAGGGACTCGCGCCGTCGGCCGAGGCGGATCTGCCCGCGCTGCCGCCGATCGAAATCCTGCTCGTGGCGCGGGGGGAAGCGCTCGCCGCGAACGTTCGGCTGTGGGCTTCGGAAGCCGTTTCCGCTTTTCACCTCCTGTGACGCGGTGTCCGACCCAATTTGTCACAAAACGTCACCCATTCCATCCGCCCGCGCATGGCAGTCTGGTTCCCAGTAATCGAAGAATCATCCCTGCGAGGTCAGGCCATGCGCAAAACGGCGAGGTTCAGGAGCTACGCCGCCACTCGGCAATCAGGGACGCGCGCCGATGACGAGCGGCGGGAGCTTCAGCTTCTCCTCGAGTTCACCAACAGCGGTTCAGTCGCCTCGCTTGCCGGGGCGATCGCCGCGCGGCTCGGGCGCGAGGCGCGCTCGGAGGATCTGATCTCGGAGGCAGGCCTCGGCGCTGGACGGACGAATCGTTGACCCAAGGGAATTAACGGGACCGCAGCAATTCGGAGCGACGATCGGAATCGAACTCATGCACATACGCCGATGACCACGACCACCTCGCAATATCTGACCGTCAGCCAGAACCTGGCGCGCTACCAGGCGATGACCGCGGCCGAGCCGTCGGTCAAGTCCGCGACCGCCTACTACGACGCCAACATCGGCAACGTGACGTCGATCAAGGACTTCGTCGGCAACTATCGTCTGCTGTCCTATGCGCTCAACGCCTATGGCCTCGGCGATCAGATCAACAACACGGCGTTGATTACGCAGGTGTTGCAGGGAGGCGTCAGCAATTCGAAGAGCCTCGCCAACACCCTGTCCAACTCGAACTGGAAAGCCTTCGCCACGGCTTTCGATTTCGTCGGCAGCGGGGCGGCGTCAGTCTCGACGGCCAGCGCGGTCCAGACAACGACGGCGGATTTTGTCGAGCAGCAACTCGAAAGCGACCAGGGTCAGCAGGACGTCGGTGTCCAGCTGGCGCTCTACTTCCAGCGCGTGGCGCCAACCGTCACCACCGAATACGGCATCCTCGCCGACAAGAACCTGCTCCAGGTCGCCGAGACAGTCTTCGACCTGCCGCTCGCCACGACCCTCACGGGGATCGACAATCAGGCCCAGGCGCTCACCACAGCGATGCCGCTCTCCGACCTGCAGGACCCAAAAAAGCTGCAGCAGGTCGTCGAGCGGTTCACCGCAGAGTACGACTCCAAGTACGGTCCGGCGTCCGGAGCGAGCTCTTCGCTCACGGCGTACACAGGCAATTTGAGCTCCAGCGTCTCGGCGGCGTCCTCGGTCCTCTCGGGGATAATCAACTCAAACGGCGAAATGCTCGGCAAGGCGCTAAACGCCTTCACTGGGGCCTCGACTTCAATGTTCTCGACCTCGCTGATGTCGAGCATGCAGGGGTTCCGGCTCGGCGGCTGAGGTCGAGGTCCGACGCCTCAGGATTCTCCGAGCCGGTTTTCGGCCGACGCCCGTCCCACTAGCCACTCGCAACGTGCTTCAGCACGTTTTATCCCCGCTGGCGGCCCGCAGCCGCTCGGCCAGCCATTCCAGGTCGCGGTCGCGGACGCCGATGGCGGCGAGATGGTCGTGCGTTTCGAGCACGTAGGTCGCGTTTTCGCCAGACTGGCCGCGGCCCGCCCGAACCATGCCCAGCATCGCCTCCCGGTCGAGCCGGCCGGCATATTGCGCGTGCAGCCGGTCGGCGACGAAGACCAGCGCCCTCACCCGCTCACCGCTCTCCAGGGTCACCGGGACCATGCGTTCGAGGTAGACCGCGGTCGCCTGTTCCCGCTCGCGCAAGTAGCGGACTGTCGGCTCGCGCAAGGGTGTCGCGACTCGGAACGCGACGCCCGGGCAGGCGCCGCCGCGGTCGAGACCGAGCACGAGCCCCGGCTTTTCCCGCGTGCCGCGGTAGATGTGGGAATAGATGCACAGGCTTCTGCGCCAGCCGCGCAGCATCGCCTTGCAGCGCAAGGTGTAGACGAACCCGGGCCGCCACATCAGCGACCCGTAGCCGAAGACCCACAAATCGCCGTGCGGAATCGAAGCCGGAGCGCGCCCGTCGGGCCGGGCAGGATCGGCATGCGGCAGCTTGGCGTCCGCGCTCTTGGGGGTCGCGTGCGAGCACGCCATCGGCGACGTCATGGGTGTCCGGGTCGAGTGGTCGATCCGATTGTGGCGCCGTCGCCCGTGCCGACGCAACCTCAGGCGGAAAGCCGACTTGAAACGCGCGGCGCGCTCGCCGCCGTGAGCCGGCCCCCGCGACCATCCGCGAAAGGTCCGCGCAAGCCGGCGCCGCGATCGTCGCCGGCATGATCCGGTCGAACCTCGCCATGCGCATGCAGTCTGCTCCCTCAAGTGAAGCCGACACGCTGTACGAAGACGCCTGCAGCCTCTGGACGGCGGGTCAGCGGCGCGATGCGATCGAGCGGCTCGACGCGGCGCTCCGGCTCGACCCCGATGCCCCGCAGGTCCTCGTCATGGGCGGCTACATGCTCGGCGAGATGGGGAAGGCCGAGGCCGCCGTGCGGTTCTACCGACGCGCCCTCCTGCTAGACGCTCACTCCGCAATTGCCCACGCCAACGTCGGCAAGCTGCTGGTCGAACTCCGCCGGCCGGCAGAAGCGTTGGAAGCCTTCGACGCGGTGATCGCCCTGAATTCGGTCGACGCCGACGCCTGGAACGGCCGCGCCGGCGCCCTGCGCGAACTCGGACGGCTCGAGGACTCTCTCGTTGCCGCGAATCGTGCGCTGTCATTGAGGCCCGATTTCCCGGAGGCGGCGATCAACTGCGGCAATGCGCTCCTGAAGCTCGACCGGATGGAGGAGGCGTTGCTCGCCTACCGCCAGGCCAGCGCTCTGCGGCCGGACTACGCCGCGGCTTTTTGCGGAGAGGCGCTGGCGTTGGGCGACCTCGGCCGCTACGACGAGGCGCTGGCGGCCTTCGTGGCGGCTGAATCGCGCGGCAGCTACGAAGCGATCTCCGGCAAAGGGTGCCTGCTATTGACGCTCGGCGAATTCGAGCGCGGTTTCGAGGGCTACGAGGCGCGCTGGCTGGCCGGCAGGACGCTGGCAGAGGCGCTGGGCGTGCGCCATCCAACCTGGCAGGGCCCGGGGAGCGGACAGAACCGCGTGCTGGTCCTCAACGACCATGGGCTCGGCGATACAATCCAGTTCTCTCGATATCTGCCGCTGATGTTGGCGGCGGGGGTGGAAACGACTTTCGTCTGCCCGGCGAAGCTGCATCGGCTTCTCAGCTCGACAATCTCGGTGCGCCTCGTCGAGACCGAGCCCGACGAGCCGTTCGACGCCCAGATCGCCATCTCGAGCTTGGCGCACGCGTTCCGCACCCGGCTCGACACGGTTCCGGCTCAGGTCCCGTATCTCTCGGCCGAGCCCGCGCTTGCCGCCCGGTGGGCCGAACGGATCGGTCCGGACGGCTTCAAGGTCGGCATCGTCTGGCAGGGCAATCCCCATCCGGCGGCGGACCGGGCGCGCTCCTATCCGCTTGCGGCGGCCGCGCCGCTCGGGCGCCTCCCGGGCGTGCGCTTGATCTCGCTGCAAAAGGGCTTCGGCGAGGAGCAACTCGATGCGTTGCCGGGAGGCATGCGGGTCGAGATCCCCGGCAGGGACTTCGATTCCGGCCCGGACGCGTTCGTCGATACTGCCGCGGTCATGGCGAATCTCGACCTCGTCGTCACGTGCGACACCTCGATCGCCCATCTCGCCGGCGCGCTGGCGCGGCCGGTCTGGGTCGCACTGAAGAATGCCGCCGAATGGCGCTGGATGACCGAGCGCGAGGATTCGCTCTGGTATCCGACGATGCGGCTTTTCCGCCAGCCGGCGCGCGGCGCCTGGGCCGAGGTTTTCGAGGGCATGGCCGCCGCGCTGTCGCAGACGCTCGCGGCGCGGCGTCCTCCGCAGGCGGTCCGGGCGCCCTGTTCCATCGGCGACCTGATCGACCGGGTCACCATTCTGCGAATCAAGGGCGCACGGCTGAGCGATGAGGCGAAATGCACCAACGTCCGGCGCGAACTCGACCTGCTCGAATCCGAGGCGCGCCAGGCCGGCGTGGTCGGCGGGGCGGTCGAGACCCTGGCCGACGATCTTGCCGGGGTCAACGGGGAGCTCTGGGAGGTCGAGGACGCGCTGCGCTGGTGCGAGCGCGACAACGATTTCGGACCCCGATTCGTGTCGCTCGCCCGGTCGGTCTACGTCCTCAACGACCGGCGCGCGGCGCTGAAGCGAGAGATCAACGCGCTGTTCGACTCGGCGCTCGTGGAAGAAAAGAGCTACGGCTAGATTCATGATGACATGGGTTTCGCCGGCTGACCCTCGCCGGCGGCGTTCGGTTCAGCAAAGAAATCGCCTTTCGATTGCGCCACCGGCAATCCGGTTTGCCTGCTAGCAGGCGTTTGCTGACGCCATTATACGCCGCTCAGTTCCAGAAAGCCATGCAATATCAAAACGTTGAAACGACTTGCAACCGTCGGTTGTGGCCTGCGGCGGCCGCGGAACAGGGACCATAACAGGACCGGAACAGGCCACGAACAGGGCAAATCCTGCACAGATCAGGGCAAAAACCCGCGGGCGAAACTAGGGCGAGACCCGGCGCGGCCGGTTGTATCATGGTCCCAGGACGTCGGCTGCGACCCTTAACGCGGGACGAGCGCCGTCGGTAGCCCCCCGCCGCCGGTCGTGTGGAACGCCGCGGCGAGGCGCAGAAGCTCGCGCCTGAGGGCATCGGCCAACTCAGCAAACAAGTTGTGTGCGGGCGGCGGCGCGTGCCGGTTGTCCGGCCCTTCGACGCAATAGGCGACCTCGCCGCGTACCGCAAGCGCCGCGCCGATCCGTCGGGCGAGCGCGGGCCGCGTCGTCCAGTCGGCGTTGCGAATCCCGTCGAGCAACGGCGCTGGGGCGTAGGCAGGCTGGACCGCGGGCCTTGCGCGAGCCTTTAGCAAGACGTTAACCATTTGCATCATACATATAATCATAAGCACTGCACATTGCTGGGCCACACCGGCAAGTCGGAGCTTCTCGGAAAACGAGGGTCCGGTCAAACGTATTCGCTGTCCATGTTCACCGCTCATCTTAGAGCGCGCATGGCATTTAAACGTTCATTTGCGAAAAAATGAACGTAACGCCACCCGGTCCTTAATGGTTAAAAGTGTGTTGCGTACGCGTAGTAGAGGAGTTGCTTTTCAGTTAGGCTTTGGAGCTGGGGCATGTACATCATAATCGACGATCGCGACATCGTGGCGGGCGGCTACGCGAACGGACTGGATCGGGAGGGCGTATCCTCGGCGGGTATCGAAGCGTCCGAGTTTCGGGATTGGATCGACAAGACCAGCGATCAGGACATGCACGCCGTGGAAGCGTTCCTGATCGGCGACTGCGGCGAGCGCGAGCACCTGTCGCGCATCATCCGGGAACGCTCCGACGCGCCCCTGCTCTGCCTCAACGAACGCCATTCGCTCGATGACACGCTCGGCCTCTTCGCCGCCGGCGTCGACGACGTGGTGCGCAAGCCCGTGCACGTGCGCGAGATCCTCGCCCGGGTCGGAGCGATCAACCGCCGCGTACACGGCGAAAAGGGGCATGTCGCCCTCGGGACGCTCAGGGTCTATTTCGACGGGCGCGAGCCCGAGGCGGACGGCGAGCCTTTCCCCCTGCCGCGACGCGAGCGCCGCATCCTGGAATTCTTGCTGCAATGCCGCGGCCGCCGCGTCACCAAGGCGCAGATCTTCAACGCTGTGTATGGCCTGTTCGACGAAAACGTCGACGAGAACGTGATCGAGAGCCATATCAGCAAGCTGCGCAAGAAGCTGAAGCGCAAGCTCGGCTTCGACCCGATCAATTCGAAGCGCTTCCTCGGCTACTGCATCGAGAAGTAAGGCAAAATTCGTCATTGCGAGCCGAAGGCGAAGCAATCCAGCCTTGATGCAGCGAGCCGCGCCCTTCCAGCAGGAGCGCCGGCTGAATTGCAAAAGCGCCGCAATTGCCGGGCGCATAAAGACGACCGCCGGCGTCCGGCGGGAGGGCTGGATCGCCGCGCTTCGCTCGCGATGACGGCCAACGCAACGCGCCCCGGTCCGCGCGCCGCAGTCCGAATGCGGACGTCGCGCGTCAGCCCGGGGAAAGCCTCTCGCACGATACCTCGACCACGACGTCAAGGAGGCTTGGGATGCGACCGTGTCAGCGCGCCCGCCAGCTCGATCATTTGCGAAGGTTTACGGGTTCCGAGCGGTTCGCCGCCCCCACCGTGACTACCGGCGCGCGCAATTTCGACGCGCTGCACCAGCTGGGGGTAGCGCATTTTCGAGACGGGCGCTTTGACGAAGCGCTGCCCGTCCTGCGATTGGCCGTGCAGGCGAAGCCCAACGATCGCATTGCGCTCGTCAACCTCGCCCGCGTCCAGGCGATCCTCGGCCAGCGTCTCGATGCGTTGGCGAACTTCGATCGCGCGCTGGCGCTCGACCGCAAGTTCTTCGAGGCTCATTTGAGCCGCGGACAGCTGTTGCTCGAACTCGGCCGGTTCGAGGACGCAAGAGCGGCGTGCGCCTACGCCGCCGTGCTTCGCCCGAACGACGTTCAGGCCTTGCAGATGTTGGGAGCGGCGCTGCGACAACTGAAACGTTTGCCGGATGCGGTCGATGCTTTTGCGAAGGCGCTCAAGGTCGAGCCGAACTCCGTCGAGGCTCTTGCCTACCACGGAACGACCCTGCGCGAAATGGGCCGCCCGGCAGAGGCGCTGGCGGCGCTCGACCGGGCGCTTGCGCTCAGTCCGAGGCTCGCGCTGGCGCACGCAAATCGCGCCAATGCATTGCATGATCTCAAACGTTTCGAGGACGCGCTGGCCGCAGCCGATCTCGCGATCAGCCTCGACGCCAATCTGGCCAACGCCTGGATCGGCCGCGGCAATGCGTTGCGCAAACTCCAGCGTTCCACCGACGCTCTGAAAGCATACGAGCGGGCAATTGGGCTCGAGCCAAACTCGCCGGCGGCGCTGACCAACCGGGGCGGGGCTCTGTTCGATCTCCACCAGGACGAGCAGGCGCTGGCGGCCTTTGAAGCGGCGCTTGCGGTGCGGCCAGATTTCGTCGCTGCGCTTTGGAATCGCGCCCAGTCTCTCCAGGCGCTCGATCGGCCGCTCGACGCGCTCGCGGACTGCGATCGCGCGATCGCGCTGGAGCCGGACAACGCATTGGCGTATGGCATAAAGGGGTCGATCCTGATTGAACTCGGTCGCATCGATGAGGGCATTGCCTCGATCGAGATCGCCAAAGTCTACGGGGCGGGCGAACGCAACGACTTTGAACGCGAGGCGGCCCGGTTGGCTGAGACGAGTGCGAGGCCCTCCAGTGGCGGCGCCTTCCATGAGGTTGTCGCGAATGGCTGTCTCCGCGAGCTTGGCGGCGCCTACCTCGGAGGCCTCGAGGCAAGGGCGGCTGAAGCCTGCCGGATCACCGACAAGATGCCGTTGAACTTTCTCTTCGTCGGCCTCATCCATTTGGCGCTTGCCGAACGCGCGCATCATCCATATGCGGCGCGATCCGGCCGACACCTGCTTCTCTTGTTTCTCCAAACTTTTTACCGACGATCTGAACTGGGCCTTTGACCTTGCGGAGATCGGCCGCTACTTCCGCGCTTACGAACGGCTGATGGCGCACTGGCGCGCCGCGCTGCCTGAAGGCGTCATGCTGGAAATTCGTTACGAGGACCTGGTCGCCGACCTGGAGGGCCAGTCCCGCCGAATGCTCGCCCATAGCGGACTCGATTGGGACGCGCACTGCCTTGATTTTCATCGCACCGAAAGGTCGGTTCGCACAGCGAGCGTCGTCCAGGTGCGCAAGCCAATTTATCAGAGCTCCGTGGGTCGCTGGCGCGCCTACGAGCCTTGGCTTGGGCCGCTGATCGCTGAGCTGAAACCTTCTATGGAAGCTTACCAGCAGGGCTCATCCGTTGTGGCGGAACCCGGCTCTGCGCCCGCGTCGTAGCGGACGGGGGCTTCCCCTGAGGCCACGTTCGACAAGGCCGCTCCCCCGTCATTGCGAGCCGAAGGCGAAGCAATCCAGCCTTGATGCAGCGAGCCGCGCCCTTCCATTTTGGAGCGCCGGCTGAAATGCAAGTCGTTTGCACAAGGAGCGCTGCCCCGTCGTCGAGCGCATACTGACGAGGGCTGGCGTCCGGCGGAAGGGCTGGATTGCTTCGCTTCGCTCGCAATGACGGCGTCTCCTTCTCCGCGAACCGGAGACGCGAAGGAGGGGGAACGCATCCCCCCGGCCGTCATTGCGAGCCGAAGGCGAAGCAATCCAGCCGCGGCGCAGCGAGTTGCGCTCTCAATCGCGAACGCCGGCAGACCTGCAAGCTGCATGCAAGAGCGCCGTCGTTGCCGGGCACATCAACGCGACCGCCGGCGTCCGGCGGAAGGCTGGATTGCTTCGCCTTCGGCTCGCAATGACGGGGTCGCTTGCAATGACGGTCGGGGCTATCGATTGAGCGTTGGGTAGAGGTCGATCCAGTCGGGGTTCATCGCTTCGATCAGCGCCAGCTTGGCGCGGCGGCTACCGGCCTTGATCTGTTTCTCGCGCGCGATCGCGTCGACAATTCGATCGTAGCGCTCGTACCACACGAGCATGCGGCAGCTGTACCGTCTGGTGAATTCGGAACCGGAGCCATCCCGATGATCGTGTGCCCGGCGCGCGAGATTGGCTGTGACGCCGGTGTAGAGCGTGCCATTGCGCTGGCTGGCCATGATGTAGACGCAGGGCTCTCGCATCGGTCTCGATAGGTCCATGACGATCTGGAGCGTGTCCCCTCAAATGGCGTTTGACAAGCAAGCTCCGCCGTCATTGCGAGCCGAAGGCGAAGCAATCCAGTCGGGGCGCAACGAGCCGCGCAGGCCATGAGGAACGCCGGCTCAATTGCAGGTCGGCGGCGCATTGCAAAAGCGCTGCCGTTGCCGAGCGCATAGAGACGACCGCTGGCGTCTTGCGGAAGAGCTGGATTGCTTCGCCTTCGGCTCGCAATGACGCGAGCGCGTTTGCGATGACGGGAGGGCGCTCGCATTGACGGGATTCGTTCGCGATGACGGCCGACGCAAAAAGCCCCGGGCCGCGTGACGCGGTCCGGGGCGGTTGTTCGAGATTGGCTCCCCGCGCGCCTTCTGGAGGAGGGCTTGCCCGGGGCAGGGAAAGCGGCGCGCGGGGGATCTGGCGTTACTGGAACAGCTTGAGGATCAGCTGCGAGCTCTGGTTGGCGATCGACAGCGACTGGATGCCGAGTTGCTGCTGGGTCTGCAGCGCCTGCAGCTGGGTCGAGGCGGTGTTCATGTTGGCGTCGACGAGGCCGGCGATGCCGCTCTGCAGGTTAGTGTCGAGCGCGGAGTTGAAGGTGCTCGCCGCGGTCATGCGGTTCTGGGTCGCGCCGATCGACGCGGCATAGTTCGTGACGGCGGTGAGCGCCGCGTTGACAGCGGTGAGCGCGTCGCTGGCCGGCCGGTTCGCGCCTGCAGAGATGGATGCAAAGGACGCTTGCAGTGCTCGAGCCGGGCGTGGTCAAATCGTTGCTGCCTTCGACGAGGAGCCCCTGCCGTTGCTTGCCGAGCCGTTACCGACAGTTGGCTCTGAGTTGAAACCTGGCCAAGCGGCTGCGGTCGCGAAGGTCAAGGTGGCGCCGCCTCCGGCGACGCTCTTGCCGTTCGTCGATTTCCCAGCCGCATCGAGGGCGGTGTAGGTCGTTTGCGTGGTCGACCGTCGGATTGTACGTCTGAGTAACGTACACTAAGCGTTGGTGGCGAGTCCGCGAATTGCGCGCTGTAGTTGGCGAGCCGGTGCTAACAGGCGGCGCGCCATGTTGCGCGTGGTCCACGGTCAGTGGCGGTAGGCATTGAGCACGCCGGTGGTCGGGGTCGCCAAGGCGAAACTCAACGGCCGTGGCGTCAGTGAGCTGAGACCGAGCTGGTATCCGCCGCTGACGTCGATGCCTCAGCGGTACCGTACACCATCTGGGTCGCCATGCCGATGGTGTTCACCGTCCCGCCGTTGGACGTCGCGTTGTAGCCGGAGACGAAGTTCACGCCGGTCGCACTGCCGCCGACGGACGTCGTAACGGAGCCGTTCAGAATGTTAAGGCCATTGAACGAGGCGTTGGTGACGGCGTCGGTGAGCTGCTGGCCGAGCGAGGTGAGCGAGGTGTTGATGGCGCCATGTTGGCGTTGGGGTTCTGCGCCTCGGTCAGCGCGGTCGCCATCGATTTCAGCGTCGTGATGACCGAGTTGATCGCATTGTTGGCGGTCGTCAGCATCGACTGGCCTGTCGTCAAGGCCGTATTGGCGGCGTCACGATGCCGTCGTTCTGGTTGAGCTGGGCGGCGACCGACCAGTAGGAGGAGTTGTCGGCGGCGGTTGCGACGGCGAGGCCGGTCGAGACCTGGTTCTGGACGGTGTTCAACGACTGCTGCGTCATGTTCAGGGACTGAAGGGCGCTGAGCGCGGCCGCGTTGTGGAGAATCGAACTCATAGGGTGCTCCTGATCGGAAATGGCACGATTTAAGGGTGACATTTCGGACTTGCACCGAAGACGACGGTCTGGCGGCATGCCCTGGACCCCGATTCGGAAGTCCAACCGTCGTGTTGTCCGGGGAGGCCCGCATGGCGGACGCTGTTCCGGTCTGGGCAGACCCTAGAGCGAACCCGTGAACAGGCGGTTAAAGGCGCAGGCTTCGGTCGAATTGTCCGCAAGGCCGCAATCCCGGCGCAAGCTCCAACCGCGAGATTGACTCGCGTAACGAGGCAACCCGGGCAAGGGCGTGGCGAATTTTTTGGCGCACACGGAGAGGCTGTGGTCCAACCTTTTGGGGTTGGGCCTTCGGCGTCTTCTCGCGCTCGGACTGATCGGGCTCGCGGTCGTCGCCGTCACCGGCCTCGCCGGCTACGAGCTCAGCCGCCCCACCATGGAGACGCTTTACGCCGGCCTCGGCCGCGACGACGTCGCCGCGATCGGCGCGGCCCTCCGGGAGGCCGGCATCGCCTTCGACGTCAATTCCGAGAGCACCACGGTGCTCGTTCCGGCCGGCCAGGCCCCGACCGCGCGCATGCTTTTGGCCGAAAAGGGCCTGCCGCGCAGCGGCGCGGTCGGCAACGAGCTGTTCGACAAGCTGGGCTCCCTCGGCCTCACCTCGTTCATGCAGGATGTGACGCGGCTCAGGGCGCTCGAGGGCGAACTCGCCCGCACCATCCAGATGATGCGCTCGGTCAAGGCGGCCCGCGTCCATATCGTGCTCGCCGACGAAGGGTCGTTCCGGCGCGAGCGCCAACCGTCGTCGGCCTCGGTGATGATTCGCACCGATGGCGGCGACGACCGCGCCACCGGCGGGGCGATTCGCCATCTCGTCGCCGCCGCCGTCCCCGGACTGAAGATCGACGACGTGACCGTGCTCAACGTCGACGGGCGCCTGCTCGCCTCGGGCTCCGATTCGCTCGACAAGTCGCCCGACAACCTGCTCGCGCTGGAAAACGAGGACGCGCAGGAGATCCGCGAAAACGTGACCCGCACGCTCACGCCCTATCTCAGCGCACGCAACTTCCAGATCTCGGTCGCCGCCCGCCTCAACGCCGACAGGACCCAGACGAGCGAAACGATCTACAATCCGGACCAGCGCGTCGAGCGCTCGGTGCGGGTGACGAAGGAGCAGCAGAACTCGCAGAACGCGGCGGGAACGCAAGCGGCCGGCGTCGAGGCCAACCTGCCCAAGCCGCCCCAGAGCGGCCCCGAGCAGAAGCAGTCGAGCGACAATACGCAGAAGCGCGAGGAGCTGACCAACTACGAGGTGTCGTCGAAACAGATCCAGACGACCAGCGCCGGCTTCATTGTGCAGAACCTGTCGGTCGCGGTGCTGATCAATCGCGCCGCGCTGGCCGCGTCCCTCAAGGACAAGAATACGCCCGAGGCGATGGCGGCGCAGGTCAAGGAGATCGAGGCGCTCGTGTCGTCGGCGGCCGGGCTCGACGCCAAGCGCGGCGACGTCGTCAAGATCGAAGTTGTCGATTTCGTCGATTCGAGCCGCGATCTCGAGCCGGCGGCGGGACCCTCGATCCTCGAGATCGTCGCGAGGCAGCTGGGCTCGTTCGTCAACGCCGGCGCCGTCGTGCTCGTCGCCGCGATGCTGATCTGGTTCGGCATGCGCCCGGGCATGAGGATGCTGCTCGCGGCGCCCGCGCCCCTCGAAACCGCCGCGGAAGACTCCGTCGAGATGTCCTTCCCTGCCATGGGCGAAAACCTGATGCTCGGCAACGAGATGGAGCGCGACGACTTCCTCGACGCCCTGACCGCGCGCCGCGACAGCGGCCCCGAGCGCAAGATGCTGAAGCTTGTCGACTTCGACGAGGGCCAGGCCGCCACTATTCTTAAACAATGGATACGTAACGGAGCGCACGGATGAAACCGGTGCCGATCGCGAATTATCTCGAGCATATCGGAACGACGGCCGGCGAAAGGCTGTCGCCGCGGCGCGAGGGTTCGCCCTTCCGGCCGCGCAGCCTGCAGAGCCTGCACGCGCCCGACCTCCGCAGCCCGCCTGCGTTCGAACGGTTCAAGCCCGTCGGGACGGCGAAGCCCGAGGCGACCGAGCGTCCACGCCCGTATTTCGAACGTCGCGCGGCGCCGGTCGAGGCGCCCGAACGCGAGCAGCTTTTCGCGCGCGAGACCGCGAGGGCCGAAGAGATGGCGGCGAAGATCGAGGAGGCGCGCGCGCAGGGGCTCGAGGAGGGCCGGGCGCTCGGGCGGGCCGAGGCCGAGGATGAGCTTGCCGCCGAGCGCGCCGAGATGCAGGAGCGCGCGGTGATGGAGCGGGTGGAGTTCCAGCTCAATGAATACGCCCAGCTCGAAACGTCGGTGCGAGCCGGATTCGCCGAGGTGGAAGCCCATGTGGGCGCTGCGGTCGCGCGCATTCTCGCGCCCTTTCTGGTGAAGGAGGTCGCCCGTTACGCCGCCGTCGAACTCGTAAAGGCAATAAACGGGCTCGCTGCGGGCGGCGCGCCGGGTCTCATCACGATCCGCGGTCCGGAGCAGGTGTTGAGTTTGTTGCGCGAGCGGGTCGCCGGTCTTCCGGCCGAGATCGAGTTCGTCCCGGACGGGGGCGTCGAGGCCGTCGTCGAGTGCAAAGCCACCCGGATCACGACCGAGCTCAAGTCTTGGGCGGACTTGCTCGCTTCACTCGACTTCTGATTCGATGAGCGACCATCCTCCCGAGATCGTCATCGTTCGCCGGCGAGGCGGCGGCCACGGCGAGAGCCATCACGGCGGCGCCTGGAAGATCGCCTTTGCCGACTTCATGACGGCGATGATGGCGTTCTTTCTCGTCTTGTGGATCATCAGCGCCACCGACAAGAACACCAAGACGCTGATCGCGCGCTACTTCAATCCGGTCAAGGTGGAGGAGCCGGCCAAGGCGCAAAAGGGCATCCACGGCGCGCCTGAGCAGGACACCGATGTGACGGGCACCGATTCCGGCGCGCCCAACGGCAAGAAGTCGCATTCCAACCAGGGCGATAAGGCCCAAGGCGCGGTGCCGGAAGCGCCCGAGGCCGAGCCCGGCGACCCCAAGCAGAAGCACAAGGGCAAGCTCGAACCCCGATCGCAGCCGCAAGACCCGTCGCGGCCCCAGCCGACCATGTCGGAAGCGGAGCTGTTCAGCGACCCGCGCGCAAGCCTCGACAAGATCGTGGGCGCGCCGCCGCCCGAGCCGCGGATCAATCCCGCCGCATCGCTGAAGGGGCCGAACCAGGCCGGCTCGAGCGCCGACGAGGCGCTGCGGGATCCGTTCCGTCCGCTCGCCAGCGACAAGACGATGAGCGCCGCTCCACCGGCGCCCGGCGCGCGATCCGAGGCTTATGCGGCGGGCGAGCCGGATTCGAGCGCCGCCTCAGGGGGCGCAAAGAGCGCGCCGCTTGCTCCGCCCGCTCCGGCCGAGGCCAAGCTGCCCTACGAAGCCAATTTCCCAGCAAGCGAGGCGAAGCCCGCGGCGGAGCCGGGCAAGCCGCCTGCAGGCCAGGCGGCGCAGGCGGCCGATGCGCGCGCCGCCGCTCTTCTGGCCGAAATCCGAAAGCGCCTCGGCGCGCTGGCCCAGTCGGCGTCGGGTCCGCTCCTCGATGTGCAGGCCACGGAAGAGGGCATTCTCGTCAGCATGACGGACCGGCAGAATTTCTCGATGTTCGCGGTCGGTTCGGCTGAGCCGCAGCCCCGCGTGGTCCGCATTATGGACGCGATCGCCATGAGCCTCGAGACTCTGCCGGGAACGATCGTGGTGCGCGGCCACACCGACGCGCGTCCTTACCGCACTGCGACCTACGACAACTGGCGGCTGTCGTCGGCGCGCGCGCAGATGGCCTATTACATGCTGGCGCGCGCAGGCGTTCCCGAGAAGCGCTTCGACCGCATCGAAGGCTTCGCCGACCATCGGCTGAGGGACCCCGCCCATCCGCTGTCCGCCGAGAATCGCCGGATCGAGATCCTGCTGCGGGAGGTCAATCGGTGAGACGACAGGCCCTTCTGGCGGCAGCGCTCGTCGCACTTGCTGTCAACGCGCCGCCGCGTGCGGGCGCGGAGCCGCCGGAGCCGGCGACGCTTTCCACGATGGCCGATGAGGTGCAGCGCCTGCAGACACGGATCGCCGAAGGCGATCGCTCGGCCTATCCGACCGAAATGGACGCGCTGAAGACGATGGCCCAGGCGATCTCGGCGGCAACCCCCGAAACCTGGTCGGACAAGCGGGAAGCCGACGCGCTGATCGTCTACATGTTGAGCGGCGGCGCGCTGGCGCCAGGGGTTCCACTGGTCAGGGACGACAAGCTCGCGGAGTCCGACCGGGCGCTAGCGCGCGGAGCGCTCGCCTATGTGACCAATCACGAGGCCGACGCACTCGAACTTCTCGGCGGCGTTGATCTCTCTGCGCTCGACGCGCGGATTGCCGGGCCGATCGCATTCGCGCGCTCCGTGCTGAAGGCGCGGAAAGACCCCAAGGCCGCAATTGCGGATCTCGACTGGGCGCGGCTCATTGCCCCGGGGGGGCTCGTCGAGGATGCGGCGCTCCGGCGAGAGATCGGACTGCTCGCCGAGGCGCATGACGCGCCGCGCGTGGCCCAGCTCAGCAGGCAATACGCAGATCGTTTCGCGGCCTCGCTTTACGCGCCGGATTTCTTCCACGACCTCGCCCTGACCATTGCACGGACCGGGCTTGCCGAGAATCCGGCGAACTTCCGTCTGCTGTCGGCGTCCGCCGCCTGTCTGCCGCCCGAAGGCCAGCGGGATTTCTTGCTGACGCTCGCACACGCGGCGACCGTCGGAGGACGGTTCGACGCGGCGGCTTTGGCGGCCAGCGAAGCGCTTGGGCGCGCGGCGCCAGGCAGCGTCGCTGAGGCGCGCGGCCGGCTTTACCTCGACGCGGGACGGATATTTTCTGGCGACGCGTACGATTCTGCGCTCGCCGAACTTCGTCAAATATCGATCGCCAAACTCGATCGCTCCGACGTGGCGCTGCTGACGGCGGCGCTCGGCGTGGCGGCGCAATTGCGCGTCACGCCCAGCGCCGCCGCCGTTCAGTCCTTGGCGCCAGCCGAGGGCGGCGTCGGCAAGGATGGCGAACCCTCGACCATTCGAAGCGCCGAGGAGGCGCTGCGGCGCAGCGAAGGCTTAGCCGCCGGAGGTCTCGCGCCATGACAGTCATCGTCTCGGCTTCTTCGCCCGCTCCCGCCGTTACGCCGGTTGTCGCCCATGCCCACGGCTTGGAGAATAAAGGTCATGGCTTTTCCGCTACGCTCGATGCTTTGACGGCGGGAGGGGGCAAAGCGAAGTCGAGCGATGGAAGTGAGAGACCGACGGCGGACGACGCTGCGGACGCGGCTTCGACGCGCCCCACCGCCGACCTGCGCGTCGCGCTGATGGGCGGCGCTCTGGCTTCCCTACCGACGCCTTCGAAGGCGGTAGCCGATATGGCGTCCCCTGCCGGCAGCGCGCGCGCGACGCCTTCGTCCTTGCGGAGCGATTCGAAATCCGACCCGCCTGCGCAGGCCATTGGCGAGGCCGGCCGCCCCGCTGGAGCGAAATTCGTCCCCAACGCGACGGTCACCGCCGAGCGCGCCTATATCGCTCCGGCGGCATTCGCCAACGCCCTGGGCGGCCAGGGCCGCGACGCTCCGTCTGCGACGACCCAAGCCCAAGCGCTGGCGCCGGCGATTTCGACCCCAGGCGCGACATCGCACGGACAACGTGGCGCGGAGACTGGTTCGACGCCGTTGAACACAGCGGCAGCCACTCCGCCCGCGGGCGCCGCCTCCACCGCGGAGCCGGATAGGTTCGCAACCGCGTCCGCGGCGGGCTTGACGCCTCTTGTAGCGCCGCCTGCGGCGACCGGCGCGCGCTCGAGTCGAGACCGAGTGGCGACGGCGCCGGTCGAGCCCTCGAACTCCCGCCGCCGCAGCCTCTGGCGGCCCCGACAGGTCCGCGTCTTCGGAGTCCGGGGCCGCAGCCTCCGGCGCGTCCGGGATCGAGCCCCAACCGACAGCAGGAACTGCCCTTCCGCGCAGTCCTCGACCTTTCGTACGCGCCACCGCGACGGCGCATGCCAGCGGGGCCAGCTCAGCCGCGCGCTTGCCTTCTGCGGCGCCGGCGGTCGAGGCGAAGGCGGACGCCGGCGAAGGCGCCAGACGCGGCGCCGCGAGCGAACAGGCGATCAACGGGCCGCTTCAGGGGGGTGCGTCCACGAATCCATTCGGCGCGGCCGCGGCTTTGGCGGTTCCGACGCAAGGGGAGGGCGCCGCGTCGTCAACGCCGTCGGATCCATCGGGAACGCCTACTGCGCAGACGAGGGCGTCAACGGCTGCCGTTCCGACCGCCCAGCGGGTCCATGAGATCGACCTCGATCTCACCACCGGCGGAGTCGCCGACGCGTCGATGACGGTGCGGCTCGCCGGCGACAAGCTCGGCGTGGTGATCCGGGCGGCGAGCGGCGAGACCAGGGCGACGATCGAGGGCGCGCGCGACGCGATCGCGGAACGCCTGGCGGCAATCGGTCAGCCGGTCTCTTCCATCATCATTCAGCAGGCGGACGCAAGCGATGCGACGGGTGGGTCAGGCCAATCGGCGGCCGAGGGCGAAGGGCGCGAACAGCAGAACCGGAACGGCGAGGCGGACGATTCTCGCGGGTCTCGCCACGGCGGTTCTCGCTTCTAGTCCGGCCTTCGCCGGCTCCCTCGCGTGCGAACGCCAAATGACGCGAGCGGCGGCCCAGACCGGGGTGCCGCTCAACGTGCTCTTTTCGGTCGGCCTGACCGAGACGGGACATCGGGGCGAACTCGGCCCCTACGATATGAACGTCGACGGGCGCGCAGTTCATTCGGAGACGCTGGCCGAAGCAATGGCGCGCTTTCAGGCGGCGCAGGCGCAAGGCGCGCATTTCATCGACGTCGGCTGCATGCAAATCAACGTTCACTTCCACGGCAGCCGTTTTGGTTCCATCCCCGAAATGTTCGACCCGGCGCGCAACGTCGATTACGCCGCCAATTTTCTCAAAACGCTGAAGGCGGAGACTGGCGCCTGGACGCTCGCGGTCGCCCGCTACAACGCCGGTCCGGGTAATCCGGCGGCGGAGCGGACCTACGTCTGCGCGGTGATCCGCAACATGGTGGCGAGCGGGTTCGGCCAATGGACCGCCAGCGCCCGAGCGCTGTGCCGGTAGGGCGGGCGGCGGTCTTCCCGGACCGTTATTTGGAATCTCTTGGAAAAGGCCCGTCGCTCCGCAGTCCGACCCTGCAGCTCCGCGGATAGGGCCTCGGAGTAGTTTGGATTTCCTTGGATTCCTTCGTCCGAATCTAGATTTTTCAACGACTTACGCGGGGTCGGGGCGCGAAATAAATTTTCAGCGGTCCTCCCTTCCCTGAAAAGCGCTGCGCGAGGGCACCGCCTGGGTTTAGAACGCCAAAGCCGATTTCGCTTTGATCGATTGCGACACGAGGAAAAGCATAGCCCAATTTCTGATTTTCTGCAAGAATTTGTCGACAGGATATTTTTGAAGCAAAGACGGCCGCACGGGGTCCGGAGCCCAGTGGTTCTGGCTGTGGGGGGTCCCCGGCGCGATCCTGTCGGCGCCGATTCTAGCCACCACCAAAATCATCTGCGACCGCATCCACCCGCTCACGGCCCTCGGCCATGTTCTCGGGGAATGAAGCGGCGGCCTCCCTTCTCCCATTCGGGAGAAGAGCCTGCCCTCGGGCTTGACCCGAGGGTGGCGTGGAGCGCCGGATGAGGGAGCGACGGTTCGGACGAAGACGCCGCCGGCGCCGCGGCGTCGTTGGCGGCCAATCTCGCCCGCCGCGGCCCTCATCCCTGCCTTTCTCCCGGATGGGAGAAGGAGGACGCGCAGCGGCTCCATAATCCATAATGTCCGAGCGGCGGCGCGGCCTCCCTTCGCCCGATCGGGAGAAGGTGGCGCGGAGCGCCGGATGAGGGAGCGACGGTTCGGACGAAGACGCCGACGGCGCCGCGGCGTCGTTGGCGGCCAATCTCGCCGGCCGCAACCCTCATCCCTGCCCTTCTCCCGGACGGGAGAAGGAGGACGCGCAGCGGCCTTCGCCGCGTCGCTTCTGCATCTGCAATCGCGTATCAGAACGCATGAACTTTCTAGCTTCGACTATGATTTCGGCCCATCGCGCACTATGCATGACAAGGAAGTCAAGCGCTATGTCCAAGAAATTTCCCGACTTCAAGACCGATGACGATGTCGACGCGTGGCTTGAGGGCGCGGACCTCACGGAATACAACCTTTCGGAGATGAAAAAAGTGCGCTTCGAACTGGCGCGCAAGGACGTTTCCGTCAGCCTACGCCTGCCCGCCGCCCTGCCCGCCACGCTCAAGGCCGAAGCGGCGAAGGCCAATATGCCGACGCAGCGCCTGATCCGCATACTGATCGAAGCGCAACTGGCTGGGACGAGCGCAAAGGCGAAAGCGCCGCGCGAGCTCGGGCAAGCGGGCGGCGTGAGCGCTCGTCATAACTCGCGTTTGGGGTGAGTAAGCTGTCGTCATGGGGATTTGGCAGATCGCTTTTCGCTCGGAACTGTTAAGCTGCGCGGCACTCCGCGAATCGGTCGAGTCCCTTGAGCCAGTTTCTCATCCACAACTTTCTCGCCGACCTCGACAGAATTCGAAGCGTATCGGGAACCGCCCGCGAAAGCGTGGTACGCGAGGCGTTCAAAGATCTCCTCAAAAACTGGGCGAAGCAGCACGATCTGGTCTTCGTGCCTGAATTTGAGATTGAAACGGCCGCAAAGGAGCGGCGCTACGTTGACGGCGCGTTGCTGTATTCGCTGCGCGTGCCACTGGGTTATTGGGAGGCCAAGGACGAGAATGATGATCTAGACGCGGAAATCGAGACGAAGAAGCGCCGTGGCTACCCGCAAGACAACATCATCTTCGAGGATTCCCGGACGGCCGTGCTGATCCAGAACCGCACGGAGATAATCCGCGCGCCGGTTGAGGATACAAAATCGCTCGAGCGCCTGCTGGACCTGTTTTTCGCCTACGAGCGGCCGGAGATCGCGCAATTCCATAAGGCTGTCGAGCAGTTCAAGGCGGACCTGCCGGCAGTAATTCGCGCTTTGCGCGAAATGATCGAGATCGCGAGCAAATCGAATATGAGCTTTGCTGCCGCCGAGGCTAAGTTTCTCGACCACGCGCGCGAGACGATCAATCCAGCTGTCACACCCGCCGACGTGCGCGAAATGCTGATCCAGCACATTTTGACCGAGGACATTTTTGCGCGCGTATTCGACGATGACGAGTTCCACCGCAAGAACAATATTGCGAGGGAGCTTTATGCTCTTGAGGAAAATTTCTTCACCGGCGCCACAAAGAAGGACACGCTCAGGCAACTAGAACCCTATTACGCGGCAATTCGTACGGCTGCATCTCAGATTCCGAGCCACACGGAAAAGCAAACTTTCCTGAAGGTTATCTACGAAAACTTTTATAAGGTTTACAATCCCAAGGCCGCAGATCGGCAGCAGCTTATTGCGTTGTCCCAGGTTTATCCACATTTGGTGTCGTCGGCACGGTAGCCGCTTGATTTTGGCCGCCATTTTCCGCGCCGCCGATGCTGTCCTGACGCATTCCGGTCGCGGTCTTTCTGCGTCTCGGCGCTCGGCGGGGCGTCGCGGTTCCCTTGCGCGGATTGGCGCGGCCGATGATGTCCCAATAGCTCGCGGGCGCGTGATGCGCCGTGAGGCCGAGCACGGTTTCGAACGAAGCGTGACGATAGAAGCGGCGGTTGTAGCGGAACACGAACTCGTTGAGATAAGTATCGGCGTGCTTGCGGCGCAGTCCGTGATAGGTGCCCAATCCCCACCGCTTCACCAGGGCGAAGACCCTATGAATCCAGGGCAGCACGATGTGCGTGGCCATCTTGCCGACGATGCGCGGATCGTGGCGGTAGTCGGTCAATCCTGGATACGAGGCGTGGCCGTCCGTCAGCAACGTCGCGCCGGGCTTTACATTGGCTCGCACGAAAGCCTCGATCGAGGCCGCCGTGTTGTCGGCGATCACCGCGAGGCGGACGCGGCCTGAACGGGTATCGAGATATTTTGCGTGTTTGCGGCGCGGTTTGGACAGGTGGGTGTCGCGTTCGATCACCTCGACAGCGCCGATGATGAGGATTTTGCCCGCGTCGCCGGGCTCGAAAAACATATCGCCTTCACGGAAAGGGATTTCGGCCTGATCGACTTCGACGACGCCTTCGAGAAGTTCGCGATCCGGATCGACCATCGAGCGCCGCAGTTTCTGCGCCAGCAGCCAAGCTGTTCTGTAGGTGAGGCCGAGTTGATCCTCCAACTGCCGCGCCGACATGCCGTTGGAATGTGTCGCCATCAAATGGGCGGCCCAGAACCACGCCGTCAGCGGCAGCCGCGTGCGGTGCATCGCTGTGCCCGCCGTGATCGAAGTCTGACGACGGCAGCCATAGCACTCGAAGGTGTATGCCCGGCTCTTCAGCGCGGCGGCGCGATTGCCGCCGCAGGAAGGACACACGAAGCCGCTTGGCCAGCGACGGTTGAACAAGAAAGCCGCACAGCTCGCCTCGTCGGGAAACTCCTTCTGGAATTCGGTGAGTGATCGCCCCCTTGCCACAGGCTGTCCCTTCGGAGCCCCGAAGCGCGGCTCAACCAGGACTGGATACCACATTTAGGCGAACCTGGGACAACGCAAGAAGCTGCCGGCTCGGTGTGATATATACGCCGAACGAAATCGTGCGCTTCATGATCGAAAGTGCAGACTGGCTCTGCGAAAAGCATTTCGGCAAAAGTTTGATCGATTCCGGGGTCGAAATTCTCGATCCGGCCACAGGAACTGGCACGTTCATCTGTGAATTGCTGGAGCTTTTTCGCGGTCAGCGGGATAAGCTGACGTATAAATACAAGGAGGAGCTCCACGCCAACGAGGTAGCGATCCTACCCTATTATGTCGCCAATCTGAATATCGAGGCGACCTACGCCGCAATCACTGAGCACTATGCCGAATATCCTAATCTCTGCTTCGTCGACACATTGGACAATGTGGCGGGCCTCGGTAAGTTCTCGGGTTACCAGGAGGACATGTTCGGTGCAATGTCGGATGAGAATGTCGCGCGCATCAAGCGACAGAACGAGCGCAAGATTTCGGTAATCATCGGTAATCCGCCATACAATGCCAATCAGCAGAATGAGAACGACAACAACAAGAACCGTGCGTATCGGCGGATCGACGAACGGATCAAGGCGACCTACATCGCGGAGAGCACGGCACAGAAAACGAAACTCTATGACATGTACGCGCGCTTCTTTCGCTGGGCGTCGGATCGAATCAAGGATGAAGGCATCATCGCTTTTGTCACCAACCGCAGTTTCTTAGACAGTCGTACGTTCGATGGCTTTCGAAAGATTGTGACGCGCGATTGGATCGTAGATCTGGGCGGCGACGTGCGCTCCAATCCGAAGCTGTCCGGCACTAAGCATAATGTTTTCGGAATTCAGACTGGCGTCGCGATCTCATTTATGGTCAAGCGTCGTCTCACGACGGGGAAGCCTCGCATACTCTACGCGCGGCGCCCCGAAATGGAGACGCGCGACGACAAACTGGCGTTTCTGTCGACTGCTCGCTTATCAACTCTCGAAGCCGCGCCGATCACGCTAGATACAAAGCAAGTATGGATCAATAAGACAGAAAACGACTTCGATGATTTTATTCCAATAGCGTCCAAACGCGGGAACTTGAAAAGTACGCGAGACGCACTCTCTACAATATTCAAAGCCGAATCTTTCGGGATCGCGACGAATCGTGACGAATGGCTGTACGATTTCAGTCCGGTTGAATTGGCTAAAAAGGCGCGATTTTTTATTTCTCGATACGATAGGGCCCGAAAAGATTGGCGCACTATTCCAAAGAATAAGCGATCAATTGCGAGTTACGCCGCAGACATAAAGTGGACCACTGAACTCCAGGCATATGCTAGAAAGAACGAAGTCTTAACCTTCAACTAATCGTCTATTCGTAAGGTACAATACCGTCCGTTTGTCAAGATGGACGGGTACGTCGCGAGCATAGTCGTGCATCGAACCTATCAGCAAGGTCAATTTTTTCGATTGCATGGGCCGATCCAAGAGAATGCTTTCATTGCAATGACCGATCCCACCGCGCAGAAGCCTTGGATGGTGTTAGCGTGTAACGTTTTGGCTGACCTGCATTTAGTTGGAGCCGCCGCCGGCGCTGTATGCGTTGCGAGGCACAGGTTCTCTGACGGCGAGCAATTCGACAACATCACAGACTGGGCTCTGGACCAGTTTCGTACACACTACGGGGCGACGAGCGGAGAGATAAGCAAAGAAGGTATCTTCCACTACGTGTACGGCGTGCTGCACGACCCTATTTATCGCGAGAAATACGCGCAGAATCTCAAGCGCGAATATCCACGCGTTCCCTTGTATCCCGACTTCCGGTGTTGGGCGGATTGGGGCGAGAAGCTTATGGCGCTGCATATTGGCTACAACTCCGCTACGCCGTGGCCACTCAAACGCACGAACGTGAAGGACGAAAGCGCTGCGCGCGCTGACCTCGCTCCGAAGGCAATGCTGAAAGCGGACACGATTCATGGTATCATCGTTCTCGACAGCGAGACTCAGCTTTCCGGTATTCCAGCGGTCGCATGGGAGTATCGCCTTGGTAACCGCTCCGGTCTTGAATGGATTCTCGATCAGTACAAGGAAAAGACGCCGAAGGATCGGACAATCCGCGAAAAATTCAACACTTATCGCTTCGCCCACTACAAGGAAACTGTGATTGACCTACTCGCCCGCGTCACGCGCGTCAGTGTCGAGACCATGCAGATCATCGCAGCCATGAAGGCGCTGGAACGCTAGCGAGTTCTCACCCCGCCTCCAGCATCCTCTCCGCGTCCGCCAGTTCCACCGACACGACCTGGTTGACGCGGCGTTCGGCCATCGTCAGCCCGAACAGCCGGTCCATGCGGGCCATGGCGATGCGGTTTGGAGGCTCTGTAGGGCCGGGTAGATCATCCGGCCGAGGCGCGGTCGCCGACCGCGCCCTACACCGCCAACCTCGGCCGCCGCAGCCCTCACCCCCGGCCCCGCGGAAGAAGGGCGTCCTTCCGGACGCCCCCTGGACCGATTCGAGACAGCCTGAGGCCGTCTCGATTTTGCATAAAATGGCGCCCAGTCGACAATTCCTTGCAAAAAGGCGAAGGCGGCGTTAGCCCGACTTCACCAACTGGGGGTATGCGGCGAGGCGAACACATTGGAATCGCTGAGGGGCGAGTCCAAAGGTCGGCACTACAGGGGGTGAGAGTTCAGGCGGCTTTGGCGTCGGTCGCGGCGGCGATTTTCGGCGGCGGCTGCGCGGGGAGCTCGAGTTTGAGGCGTTGCAGCAGAAGCAGGTGATCGGTCTCCGGCTCGGTATGGCGGGACAGGAGGACGGTTCGGCCGTCGGTCGTGGGTAGTTCGACGTCGATCATCTGGATCGCGGCGAGCTTTTCGAGCACGGCTTTGGGCGTCAGTCCCGGCGCCAGCGCCTTCAACCGTTGTTTGAGCGTGACCATCAGGCAGTAAGCCAGAAACGCCACGAAAATATGGGCTTCGATGCGGGTTTCGAGTTGGTGATGGATGGGGCGGACCGAGAGGTCGTTCTTCAGTTCCTTGAAGGCCTGCTCGATTTCGACCAGTTGCAGATAGAGCCGCCAGAGATGGCCGGGATCGTCGCCGTTGATGTTGGTGCGCAGGAGATAGCCGCCCTCGCGGCGCCGCGCCGCCCGAAGCTTCTTGCGATTGATCGCGAAATGGAAGGTTTGCGGCGTGACCGGCTGGTCCTTCGTCGGCGTGTGGATCGTCATCAGGCCATAGGCCTTGCCGGCTTCTTTCTTGGCCGCGCCGAGTTTGAGCAATAGCTCGTCGCGCGTCAGGTCTTGCGCCTGGAGTTCGCGGAGACGCTTGATCAGCTTGCGTAGGCGGCGACGGCGCATCGCCTGTTCCTTCTCGCGCCGGGCTTCGCTCCGGGCGAACACGTAGGTCTCTACCCCGTCTTCGATCAATTTGACCCGCACGCTCTCGCGCACGTTTTCCCACGGCTTGACCGCGAGCGCCTTTTCCAACTTGGTCAGCCGCCCGCGCGGCGTGCCCATGAGATAATGGATCGGCGTCGACGAGCCCCGCATCTCGGCCAGGACCTCCTCGGTCGGAACGCCGCGATCCATCACCCAGGTGCGTTTGGCGGCGCCGTATTGCGCCTCGATCTTGGCTAAAAACGCCTTCAGCGTCGTCTTGTCCGAGGTGTTGCCGTCCATGACCTCGTAGGCCAACGGAAAGCCGTCCGGTGTGACGATCAGCGCGATCACCACCTGCACGCAATCGGAACGCTTGTCGCGGCTGTAGCCAAACTTCCGCTTGCCCTCTTCTGGCGGATCGCATTCGAAATAGGGGCTCGTCAGATCATACAGCAGCACCTCGAAATCGGCCTGAAACAGGTCCTTCCAGCGCTCGCGCAGAAACGTGAACAGCGCTTTCTTGTGCTCCGCCAGCTTGTCCAGGCAACGATAGAGAGTGTTGGGCAGTGCGAGGGCGGCATCCTCGCCGAGCAGATCGCCCATCGCGCTCTCATCGAACCATTGCCGATGCAGCCGCCACTCGCTGCCCGGCGAGATCAGCTGATAGCTCGCCAGCGTCTTCAGAATGTTCAACCAGCTCGTTCCCTCGCGCGAGGGCGGCAGCGCTGGCCGCCAGAAATCGTCCAGTCGCAATTGCTCCCAAAGCTCCATCGCCAGCCAGCACGCGCCCCATTGGCGCGGCCGGCGCAACCGCATCTCGCTCAACCGGATCGAAACCACGTCGCAGTCGAGGGCCGGCGCGACGCGGTCCTCGGGGAAAAGCGCGATCTCGGTCGAGCGTCCGCCTTCGTCGAACGCCTCGATCGCCCGGCTCCAACCCGCGCGCTGGCTGTCGTTGATCTCTCCGAGATAGAGCACCTGCCGTTGAACGACCCGCCCACCCTCGACGCGCCAATTCTCCACCACCGACCAGGCCCGATGCTCCTTGCCGTCCTTGCGGCAAATCTTGTGGCGCAAAAACATGCCCGAAACTCGCGCCGCCCCGAACGCCGCGCAAGGGCCTTGGTCGGCACTACAGACAATTCTCGGACACTCGGCCCAATACAATCAATGACTTGGCGCGCTCGCATACCCCGAAAATCGCAAAAATCGGCGCGAGTTGGTGAAGTCGGGTTAATCCAGCGACGACGCCCGTGCCGGCATGCCCTCTCGGACCGCCTGGAGCAATACAT
>CAVYON010000027.1:0-47341 GCA_963770035.1 uncultured Alphaproteobacteria bacterium
CGCGACAGGTGGGTCGCCGCGATCGCCGCCGCGCTGATCGCCTCGAGGGCGAAATCGCGGTCGGCGACCGAATCGAGCGAATTGGCGGTCGGCCTGTCGAAGCCGAGCGCCTTGGCGGTCGCCTCGCGGTCGATCGGAAATGAGGTGCCCGCGAGGGCGGCTCGCCGAGCGGGCATTCGTTGAGGCGCTTGCGGGCGTCGCGGAAGCGGCCGGCGTCGCGCCCGAGCATTTCGACATAGGCGAGCAGGTGATGGCCAAAGGTGACGGGCTGGGCCGACTGGAGGTGGGTGAACCCGGGCATCGCCATTTCGGCGGTCTCGAGCGCGCGGAGGGTGAGCGCCTTCTGCAGGTCGGCGATCTGAAGGAGGAGCGCACCAATCGTCTCGCGCACCCAGAGGCGGAAGTCGACCGCGACCTGGTCGTTGCGCGATCGCGCCGTGTGCAGGCGCCCCGCGGCCGGTCCGACGATCTCGGCGAGGCGGCTCTCGACATTCATATGGATGTCCTCGAGCGCGCGCGAGTAGGCGAAGGTTCCCGCCTCGATTTCGCCCTTGACTTCGTTCAGACCCCTGGCGATGGCCTCGGCGTCGGCCGCCTCGACAACTCCCTGTCGGGCGAGCATGGCGACGTGGGCAAGGGAGCCGGCGATGTCCTGGGCGGCCAGCTTCCGGTCGAAGTCGATCGAGGCGTTGATCTCCTCCATGATTTCGGCCGGCCCGACGGTGAATCGGCCGCCCCACATCGCGTTGCTCATGAGAAAGACGCCCTGGATGGTTCGAGAATGACGATGCCCGCGTTTCCGCCGCGCCCGCGCAGCCTCGCGGCGGCGGCCATCGGCGTGCTCTTGGGCGTCGCCGCGCTGGCGCTCCTATACGCGACGCTGAAGCCTGCGGACAAGGTGGCGGGCGCCGAGAGCTGCCGGCCTCGCAGGCGCTGGCGGCGACCCTCAGGGGGCTTGCCAGGGGAGACGCGGCCCCGGTGGTTGTCGCCTCCGATCCGCATAAGGCCATGCCGCTCGCCTTCGAGCGGCTCGACGGGTCAAAGACGACGCTCGCCGACTTCCGCGGCCGGGCGGTGCTGTTGAACCTGTGGGCGACCTGGTGCGTACCCTGCCGGGCCGAGATGCCGGCCCTGGACCGGCTCGAGGCGGGGCAAGGCGGACCGAATTTCGAGGTCGTCGCAGTTAATGTCGACACCGCCAAGCTCGAGCGGCGCGACGCTTTTCTCGACGGGATCGGCGTCAAGGCGCTGGCGCGCTACGCCGATCCGAGCGGCGACGCGTTCGAGACCCTGCGCCGGGACGGGAAGGCGCTTGGCCTGCCGGTGTCGCTGCTCATCGACCGCCACGGTTGCGAGGTTGCCGCAGTCGCCGGCGCGCTCAAGTGGGACTCGGCCGACGCGACGGCCCTGATCGGCGCGTTGAAAGGCGGGTGAGGGTCACGGAGCGGCGCGATCGCATAGAGCGCGATTAGAACGGCCGACATTGCCCGCGGTCATTTCCGGAACGGCGCCATCCCTTCGCGCGCGAGCGCGTCCGCCCGCTCGTTGAGCGGGTCGCCAGCGTGCCCGCGAACCCACAGCCAGTCGATGACGTGCCTCGACGCGGCATCGTCCAGGCGGCGCCACAGGTCCTCGTTCTTCACCGGCTTCTTGTCCGAGGTCCGCCAGCCATTGCGCTTCCAGGTTGCGACCCAGCCGGTCACGCCGCCGCGCACGTACTGAGAGTCGGTGTGCAGAGTCACCGCGCAAGGGCGGGTAAGCGTTTCGAGCGCCGCGATCGCCGCGGTCAGCTCCATCCGGTTGTTGGTCGTGAGCGGCTCTCCCCCCTTCAGTTCCTTTTCCCGCTCGCCGTATTGCAGCACGGCGCCCCAGCCGCCGGGGCCCGGATTGCCCGAACAGGCGCCGTCGGTCCAGATCGACACTCGCCCGCTCACCTCACGAGCCCGTAGTCGCTCGCCGAGCGGACCCGCTGATGAAACCGCAGCTTGTCGCGATACTCGAGCGGGTTTTTCGGGGCGACCTTGGCGCCCGCCGGCACATTCAGCCAATCGACGAGCCGGGTCAGCATGAATCGCAGCGCGGCGCCGCGCGCAAGGATTGGCAGCGCCTCGACTTCCGCCTCGTCCAGCCGGCGCACCCGCTCATATGCCGAGATCAACGCCCGCCCCTTGGAGACGTTGAAGGCGTTGTCCGGCTCGAAACACCATGCGCTGAGGCAGATGGCGAGGTCGTAGGCAAACGCGTCGTTGCACGCGAAATAGAAGTCGATGAGCCCCGAAAGCTTTTCCGCCAAAAAGAACACGTTGTCGTTGAACAGGTCGGCGTGGATGACGCCGCCGGGAAGCCCGGTCGGCCAGTGAGCGCCAAGGAAGGCCAGTTCGTCTGCGCAGGTCTGGCGCAGTTGCGGCGCAACCGAATCGGCCCGCTCCTCGGCCTCGTGAAAAAGCGGTCCCCAACCGGAGAACGATAGGCCGTTTGCACGCTTTAGCGCAAAGTCGACGCCGGCGAGGTGCATGCGCGCAAGCGCGTCGCCGACCTCGCCGCAGTGGCGGATGTTGGGTCGGCGGACCCACAGGCCGTCAAGAAATGTGACGATGGCTGCCGGCCGGCCGGCAAGCCTTCCGAGCGCCTCCCCCCTGCGATTGCGGACGGGCTGCGGGCAGGTTACCCCGCGCTTCGCCAGATGCTCCATCAATCCGACGAAAAAGGGAAGGTCGGCGGCGTCAACCCGTTTTTCGTAGAGGGTCAGGATGAACTGCCCCTTGGTTGTGCGCAGCAGAAAGTTTGAGTTCTCCACGCCCTCCGCGATGCCCTTGAACGACACGCTGTCGCCAAGGCCGTAATGGGCAAGAAACGCCTGCAACGCGTCGTCCGAGACCTCGGTGTAGACTGCCATACGGTGCTTTTTGCGTTTTCGCTGAAGGGGAACGCGTTGCGCTTAGCGGCGCCCCGTCAGCGCGTCAATCGGGCCGTACGCCGGATGCGAGCCGCGGAGGGGCGCCGGCCTGGCGGTCGGCCCAATTTTGACTGGTGTTTCGAGTTGGCCCGATATTTGCCCTCAGAACGCGCCGAACCCCTTTCTTGGAACACGTAACGTTGCGAGGCGCCCAGTCAACTGTGCCGAGTACGGGTCTGTGCTGTTATCTCGGCCTTTGGCATTGGCTGGAAATCGGGTATGGAAGGCCAAGTGCTGTGGTGGCGCGGGTCTTGGCGGGGTCTAATCGATGGGCATCGTGATGATCGGCGCCGGATACGTCGGTCTCCATACACGAACCTGTCTCGCCGATTTTGGACACGAAGTGGTTTGTGTCGATACTCAGGCGGAGATGAAGGCTCTCGGCTTTCACTACGTCTGTGCAGGGCGGGGCCTCGCGGGAGAGGGTTGACGACCCGCGGCATTTCGCAGCGCGCGCGTCCCAAAATGAAAATCCGAGTGTCGCCGAAATCGGCTTGGCGAGAAGAACAAAGAACGTTGCGGGTGGCCTTCGCGGCCGTTTGACCAAACCCGTGACGCTCCGATTGAGTCCCGATGCAGCAAAGGAAAGCGCGATCATGATAATTGCGGTCTACGGTCTCGGGTATGTCGGGCTGACTGGCGCCATTTGCCTCGCCAGCGAGGGGCACAACATCATCGGCGTCGACGTCAGCGAGGATAAGGTTCGTCGGGTCCTCTCCGGAAGGTCGCCCATTCAGGAGCCTGGAACTCGACGTGATGCTCGCGGACGCGCTTGCGAGGGGGCGCTTGCGCTGCACCACCGATCCGGTCGAGCCGATACGCGAGAGCGACATGGCGATCGTCTGTGTAGGGACGCCGAGCGCGCCCGACGGCTCGCACAATATGCGCGACATTGCGGAGGTCACCAGGCAGATCGCGAACGGCGTGCGCTCCACCGGCCGCAAGGAGAGGTTCACCGTCGTCTACCGCAGCACCATTCGTCCAGGCACGGTCGGTGGGCTTATCCTGCCGATCTTCAAATCAGCTCTTGGAGACGCGCACGGGTTGATCGAGGTCGTGTACAACCCGGAATTCCTGCGTGAAGCTTCGGCGGTGAAGGACTTCTTCAATCCGCCAAAGGTCGTCGTCGGCACGGCGGACGGCAAGCCGTCTGAACGGGTTGAGGAGATCAACAAGAACCTCAACGCGCCGACATTCACCGTCGGGTATCGCGAGGCCGAGTTCACAAAGTTTGTAGACAACAGCTTCCACGCCCTTAAGGTGGCCTACGCAAACGAGATCGGTCGTGTCTGCGTAACCCTCGGCATCGACGCCAAGGTGGTTCACAAGATCTTCGTATCGGACACCAAGCTCAACATATCGCCTTACTACCTGCGCCCGGGTGGCCCATTCGGCGGATCGTGCCTGCCCAAGGACGTCCGAGCGTTGCAATACATTGCCGGCGACATTGGCGCCAACACCCATCTCATCGACGCGCTCATGCGATCGAACGACGCGCACAAGCATTTCCTGTTTGCCCGCGCCGTCGATGGATTGAAGCCCGGCGCCAAAATTCTGATGGTGGGCCTCGCCTTCAAGTCCAATACCGACGACCTGCGCGAAAGCCCAAACATCGATCTTGCCCGAAAGCTCATTCAGGGCGGCTATGCGCTGTCGATCTACGACCCGTCCCTCCGGGCGGAACACCTGATCGGCCAGAACCTCGGCTACGCTTACTCCCACCTGCCCCAGCTGAACGATCTGCTGGTCGAAAAGTCCGTCGCGATGCACGGCGACTTCGATCTCGTGATCGACGCCAATGGGTCGGCCAGCGAACTCGCGCTGAAGTGCGCCAATGTTCTCAACATTCATACGCTGTGATGCGGGCCCTTTGAGCAAAGGATCCACGTCAACCGGATTCGCGTGACGGCAAGGATAGCCGCGCTAGTAATGTGGACCCGCAAGCGACCCTGAAGGTGATGCCGCGTGGCGTGTGCATTGTGCGGACAGCACCGCGCAGGCCCCCCCATCTCACGACGGACTGCGGGCCGGTTTGCCGGCGTCCGCAAAGGTATGCCCATGTCGACAATCGAGGAGCCTGACCAATCCGTGTCCGTGAGAGTTTGATCCGGTTCCGGTCAGCGCCATGACAGCGCATTCCGCTAAGGCTCATCGGCCAAGATCAGGTCCGGGACGATCACGGGCGCGATCGCGCGAGACGGTTCGCTCAGCCCTCTGGACGATCGCCCGCAAGGCGGGCGGCAAGTCGCGAAGACGCTCGCGCGTACGTTCGAGGAAAAGCCACGCCGGCGCCGGTAGCGGGGCGTCACGCAACCACGCAAGCGCGCGTTGAAGGGGGCGAGCGGCTTCGACGGTCTTGGCTATGAAGCCGTGACAGGGGTCGTCGTCGGTCGTCTGGATTTGGCCAGTGCGCGCAAATCCCAGCCGATCGACAACGTAGTCGACGACATTGCGCTTCTCGCTATATTGCCGCGCCTCTTGGAACAGCCGCTCGGAAACATCGGTCGAGGTCGGTCTCATGCGCGGGTCGGCCTGCCGACGCCGGCACAAGGCGTCCAGCCGCTCGGACTCGACGACGATCCATGCCTCGTCGGTGTGGCGGGTGAGCCCGACGTAAACTTCTCGCGCGTCAGTGGCGCTGGCGATATGCAACACCGAGGCCGCGACGGTTCGCCCCTGCGCCGCGTAGACCGTGCCGGCGTACCCGTGCACGATGTTCGGCGTCGTCGTGGCGCGGCCGAACCGATTTGCCGCGAACGAGGTCCACGGTCCCGCAACCCTTCGACCGTCTTCGAGGTCGAACGCGGCATGGATCTCGCCGTCGGGCGCGCGATCGATCGCCGCGACGGTGGCGCGCGTACCATTGCGGATCGCATGCGCCGAGAGCGTCTCGCCAAATCGGACCCGGTCGCCGACGGCGAGCGCAAGCGGAACGCGCTTGTCCTCACGATTGATCGAAGGCGCCTCGATGTCCTCTCCCCGGAGACGTTCCTCCCTTCGCAAGACTTCGCGGGCTTGGGCATTGAGCGCGGCGGCGTCACGGTTGCGGCGGGTGGCGATCAACACATCCTCGCCGTGGCGAGAACGCAATTCGGTCCAGAGCGCAATAGTTCGGGAGCGGGCGGCCTCGGCGCCCTCGACGAAGAGCGCGCGATCGCGATCGGCATAGGCGCGTAGTCCTGCTTCGGCGTCGCCTCGCGCCATCACGACGGACGCCGCCCGCTGCCATTCGACCTTCTGTCGTCTGACGCCATCCAACACAGCGTTTCGGCGTATAATATCCGAGACAGCTTTGAGCGGAGAACCCCCAGGCACTGCGGCAAGCTGCTTGCGGTCCCCGAGGAGCGCCACCTTGCAGCCGGCGTCTTTGGCCGCGACGAGGATCGCCGACAGTTCCCGCGTACCCGTCATGCCGGATTCATCGACCAAAATCAGCGTGTTCTCGTCGAGTGCGAAGCCCTTTGCGTGAGCGCGATCGAACCGCCATTTGGCGATCGCAACGGATTTTACCCCCGTCGAATTCGTGAGTTCGTCGGCGGCGACCCAGCTCGGCGCGCGCGCGCTGAGCCCCGAGCGCCGCGCGACGTCGACAATCACTTTCGCGGTCGTCGTCTTGCCGGTTCCCGCGCCGGCTTCAATGATCGCAACCCCGTCGTTGCGTCCGACCTCACGCACGGCTTCGGCTTGCTCGGGTGTCAGGTACGCGGCGGCGGCGATCGCCTCCTCAACGGCAGTCGGCGAGATCCACTCCCGCTCATGCGGTCGCTCAGCGGCCCTGAGGAGCGAGGCCTCGCATGCCGCGATAGCTGGGGTTGTCCAAACCTCTGCGGCGAGGGGCACGAGCGCCTGGGTCTCCTCGAGGTTCGCGATCTCGCCATAGACCGCGTCCGGGCCCTGGCCCTTCAGGGAAGCCTCGACGAACGCGCGCTCCAGAAGGCGGCGCCGGTCGATGACGGTCTCATGCTGGAAAAGGCTGCTGGCCGCAACATGCGCAGGGCTTTCCCCCAACAGCTCCGGCGGGTCCAGGAACGCCTCGCGCTCGCGTTCAGGCTCATGAGCGGGTGACGTCTCGAGCCGCCGATCCGGATCGAGGGCGTCGCGCCATGGGTCTGCCGTCAGGACCGCCAGTTCTTCGCGCCAGCGGGCTTCGAGAGCCTCCCCCGTCGGCAGTTCCTCCTTGCCACCGCGGGTCCGGAGCGCGGCGATTTCCTTTTGCGCCGCGGTCGCCTCCGGGCGAGCCGCCGCTTCAATCTCGCGAGAACGTTTTGAGAATGCATCGATCAGCGCCTGGTCGATGCCCGTCAATTCCTACTGGCCTTTGCCGGCCGGCCGGGTCTCAAGGCCATGAGCGGCGAGGTGACGGGAAAGCTCGCTTCTGTAGGCCGCGCCCAGGGTGAGTTGCCATTGGTACAGGCGGGGGGTGTCCGTGGTGAGGTGGAGAAAGCGGTACCGTCCGGTCTGCGCCTCGACTGGCGCGCCCGCGACGTTCATTATAACACAGTGCGTGTGTATGTCAGGGTCGCCGGCGCGCGAGGTCAAATGGTCGAAGCGCCCGACAATCAGGGTCGTCGGTCTCACCGATTTCGACCCGTGGGCGCCATACCGGACTTGGACTAGCTAGGTACGCGAGAAATGGCGTTCGGGCTCGTCAGGCGAGGATGCAACGATGGAAGGCAAACGCACCAAGAGCGAGATCTGGTCCCGCAGCCGCAAGGCCAGCGCCGATTGATCGGCGCCAAGGCCCCGCCCGAATTGCCGGGCGGGGCCTTTCGAACGTTGCTCTCGGCGCGCGAATCCCCGCTGAGCTACGGCGCCGCGGATACGACCGGAGGTCATCGCGCCGATACGCGCCTACTGGCGCACATCCGGCCCGGTGCCCGGCCGTAGATGAAAATCGAGGACCTTCCAAGCGTGCAGGACACCCACGACCGGGCAAGACACGTCGACAAATTTTCTTGGAGCGGGTACGCAATCGGGGTACGCAAAAGGGTACGCACCCACTCGAGCCAGACAGATAAGCATTTGGATTTGTTAGTTTATCTATCGTCCATGTGTCCTTGGTGGAGCTGAGGGGATTCGAACCCCTGACCTCTGCAGTGCGATTGCAGCGCTCTCCCAACTGAGCTACAGCCCCGACGCGCGGCTCTTTACGTGCGCGCCCCGGCCGTGTCAACGGGATCAGGCAAGACCGACGTTCGGCGTCGAGCGGCGGGTTTCGGAGCTTTTGGGGAATTCATGCGCGCCATTCTCGACATCGTTCTCGTGGTCCTGAATCTGTACACCTGGGTCGTCATTATCGGCGCCGTCCTGTCGTGGCTGATCGCCTTCGGCGTCGTCAATATGCGCAACGATCTGGTGCGCACCGCCTGGAACCTGTTCCTCGCCCTGACCGAGCCGTTCCTGCGGCCAATCCGCAATTTCCTGCCAAGCACGGGCGGCATCGATTTGTCTCCGATCGTTCTGTTGCTCGGAATCATGCTGCTCGAGCGGATCATTATCTATTATATCTATCCTTACGTGTTTTAAGCGTCATGACCCAGGATCCCGCATCCAAGACCGCCGCCGGCCGGTTCTTCGAGGACTTCCGCATCGGTGATGCGATCCGGCACGCCACTCCGCGCACACTTCGCGACGGCGACGCCTCCCTCTATTCGGCGCTCTACGGCACGCGCTTCGCGCCGCAGAGCGCGGACACCTTCGCCCAAGCGATCGGCTATCCACGAAGCCCGATCGACGACCTGCTAGCTTTCCATGTCGTGTTCGGCAAGACGGTTCCGGACGTGTCGCTGAACGCCGTCGCCAACCTTGGTTACGCCGATTGCCGGTTTCTCGCGGCGGTGTACCCGGGCGACACGCTCAGCTCGGCGTCCGAGGTGATCGGCCTCAAGGAAAATTCGAACCGGCAGAGCGGCGTCGTTTATGTGCGTTCACGTGGCGTCAACCAGCGCGGCGAGACGGTGATCGACTATGTGCGCTGGGTGATGGTGCGCAAGCGCGACCACCACGCGCCAACGCCCGAGGCGGTCGTGCCCGGCCTGCCCACGGCGGTCGCCCTGGCCGATCTTGGCTCCGCCTGCCCCATGATCGTCCGGTCCAGCTTCGATGTTGCGCTCAGCGGCTCGCCGCACCTTTTCGAGGACTATGCCGCCGGCGAACGGATCGACCATGTCGACGGAATCACCGTCGAGGAGGCCGAGCACATGGTGGCCACGCGCCTCTACCAGAATACCGCAAAGGTCCATTTCAACCAGCACAGCGAAGGGCAGGGCCGCTTCGGCCGGCGCCTGATCTACGGGGGTCACGTGATCTCGCTCGCCCGCGCGCTGAGCTTCAACGGTCTCGCCAACGCCTTCCACATCGCCGCGATCAACGGCGGCCGGCATGTCGCGCCACTGTTTGCCGGCGACACGGTGTTTGCTTGGAGCGAGATCCTCGAGACCTCAGCGCTGCCGAAACGGGACGATGTCGGCGCCTTGCGGGTCCGCACGGTGGCAACCAAGAACCGGCCCTGCGCCGACTTTCCCTTGCGACAGTGCGAGGGCTACGATCCGAATGTCATTCTCGATCTCGACTACTGGGCCCTGGCGCCGCGCCGGCCCTGACATGCGCCTGCCCGCCGACGCGACGCTGATCGTCATCGACGTGCAGGAGGCGATCGACGATCCGCGCTGGGGTCCGCGCAACAATCCCGGCGCAGAGGAGAACATCGCCCGGCTGGTGGCGCGCTGGCGGGAGGAAGGGCTACCGCTGATTCATGTCCGGCACGACTCGGTCGAGCCGGGCTCGCCCTATGCGCCCAGCGCGCCCGGACATCGGTTCAAGGCCTGCGCGACGCCGCTTGACGGTGAGCGGGTCGTGAGCAAATCCGCCAGCAGCGCCTTCATCCGCCCGGACCTCGAGGCGGCGCTCGACGAGATCGGCGTGACGACCCTGGCGATCTGCGGCGTCCTGACCGCGAACTCAGTCGAAGCGACCGCGCGCCACGCCGGCAATCTCGGCTACCGGACATTTGTCGTCGCCGACGCCTGCTGGACGGTCGACAAGGTCGACCTCAGAGGCCGGCGCTGGCCGGCCGAAGACGTGCACGCGCTTTCGCTCGCGCGTCTCAACGGCGAGTACGCGAGCGTCGTCGACACCGCGGCAACCCTTGTCGCGGCGGCGGCCGCCAAGGCGCGCCAGCGCTGGCGAGGCGGCCGCCGCAAATAGCACGCGCGAAAAAGGGCCGGCGTTGACAGACCAGCCGGCGCTTGAAACGCTAGGCGCGGCGGAAGTCCAACGGGAGTGTCGCGATTGGCTCAGTCAATAAGTGCGCCTGCGGTCGCCCGTCCCAAGCTCGGCGCGCAAGGCGTCTTCGCCGCAGTTCTTGGCAACGGCTTCGAGTTCTTCGACTTCACCGTCTACGCCACCTTTCTCGGCCTGATCGGCCAGGCGTTCTTTCCCTCGGACAACACTTTTGTCAGCGATCTCGCGGCGGCGGCGACCTTTGGGGTCGGATTCATCGCCCGCCCCCTCGGCGGCGCGATGATCGGGGCCTATGGCGACCGCGCCGGCCGCAAGCCGGCGATGACGCTGTCGATCGGGCTGATGGCGGTCGGCAGCGCGCTAATCGCGGTGACGCCTGGCTATGCTACTATCGGCGTTTGGGCGCCCGTCCTGTTGATCCTCGCTCGCTTGTTGCAGGGCTTCGCCGTCGGCGGCGAGGTCGGGCCGGCAACTATGTTCATGCTGGAGGCCGCGCCGCCCAACCGGCGGATGTTCTTCGCCAGTTGGCAACTCGCCAGCCAGAATCTCGGTGCGCTCGCAAGCGGCTTCATCGGCGTAATGCTGGCGCTGCTCCTGACCAGGTCGAGTTACAACGACTGGGGCTGGCGCGTGCCTTTCGCCCTCGGCGTCCTCGTCGCGCCGGTCGGCGTCTACATCCGCAGCCAGCTTGTCGAGACGCTCGACAGCCCGGAGCATCACCGGCGCGCGGGCGCAGGCGCGATCGTTGCGAAGGTCCTGCGGGAGAACTGGACGGGTCTCCTGCCCGGTCTGGCCCTTATCAGCGGCGGCACGATCACCCAGTATTTCCTCATCACCATGACGCCCTACGCCGTTCGGACGCTCCACCTGCCGCCCTCGACGGCGATGCTCGGCACGGTGACGCTCGGCGTCACAGGCGGCCTCGGCTCGCTCGCCGGCGGAATGCTCGCCGACCGCTTCGGCGTCCGGCTGGTTACGATCGTCCCACGGCTGCTTCTCATGCTGCTGCTGTTCCCGATGATGAAGCTTCTGGTCGACAACCCGAGCGGAGTGACGCTGGTTGTCGCGATCACAGTGCTCAGCCTTCTGCACGCGGCCAGCGCCGCCGTCGGTATCATGCTGATCCCGCTGATCTTTCCCCCGGCGATTCGCTCGACGGGGATGGCGATCTGCTACTCGCTCGGCGTGGCGATCTTCGGCGGCACGGCGACCTATATCGTCACCTGGCTGGTCGGGGCGACCGGCGACCCGCTCGCCTCGACCTATTACGTGATGGCGGCGAGCGTCGTAATGCTGATTGCGGTGCTGGCGATCCGCAATGTCAATTACGAGCGACAAGCCTGGCCGCCGCCGGTCGACAGCGAAATCTGAGTCCGTCGGAGACTTGACAGGGCCTCCCGGGTCACGCGAATGGATTGCGTAAAGGCGCGGGGATAGCCGTTTCGAGGTGCTGGCCACTCCGCGCGTTCGCGCATCTCAACAGTGGATCGTTTCGCGCCCTCATGCCCATGCCAGCCGCTGATCCTGCGCAACCCTATCGCGGCCTCATCTCCGGATACACCGACGCGATCCGCGCTCAGGACTTCAAGGCCAACATCGCCATCCTGTTCGTCGCCTTCATGATGGGGCCGATCCTCTACAACTATCCGAAATTTCCGACTTACCTCCCGATTCCGTTCGTCCTTCTGCCGTTCCTGATTGTCTATTTCTGCCTGTTTATGGTCCTCATTCCGCGCTATCCGAAGCGCGGATCCAAGCATTTCATTGTCTCGCGCACCGCGGTTCCCGAGGATTTCATCGTCGACGTCCAAACGGAAGACGAACTCGAACAGCTGAGGTTGCGTTGCGCCGTTCTCTCCGAGCTCCTGTGGTGGAAGTCGCTTTACATCAACATCAGCTTCATGTTGTCGATCGTATGCATCCTGATCACGATCGCTCTACTTTTTTACGTCTGGTACATATGAACCGGATAGGCGCCTGCGCATGGCCGACGACCGAAACGCCAAGCTCCGCAATCTCCTCGCCGGCTACAGCGACTCGATCCGCTTGAGCGATGCGAAGGCGAACATCGGCGTGCTGTTCGTCGCGATCATGATGGGAACGGTTGTCCAGTACAAAGACTCCTACCCCCATTACCTGGGGCTACCGATCCTGCTTGTGCCGTTCATGTTCATTTTCCTGAACCTGCTGATATCGGTGTATCCGCGCTTTCCGCGGCCGGGACGCAAACAATTCCCGATCCGGCGTAGGATGAATCCCGAGGATTTCGACTACCTGCTCGACCGAGACATGGACCGGGACGCGCTGCCTCAGCAATGTGCGATGTTCTCACGCATCCTGTGGTGGAAGAACATTACGCTGCAGATGGCTTACATCGCCTCTATGGTCTGTCTGGTCGTATCCGGAATCCTGCTGTTCGTCGCCCACAATTGAGCGCTCCGTGGGGAAGATTGCGGCGCCCGCGGCGGCTCAACCCGCGCGCGCGGCTCTTTCCGGATCGAAGCGCCTCTCGATTTCCGCCACGATCGCGCCGAGCATGGCGTTGATTTTGAAATCCTTGGGCGTGTAGACGGCCGCCACACCGGCCGCGCGCAGCCGCTCGGCGTCGGCCGGCGGAATGATGCCGCCGACGATCAGCGGCACCCGTTCGAGGCCGGCCGCGCGCATGAGTTTGAGCACCTCTTCGGTCAGCGCGACGTGAGAGCCGGACAAAATCGACAGGCCGACGCAGTGGACTCCCGTCCTGGCCGCCTCGACAATCTCCGTTGGGGTGAGCCGAATGCCGTCGTAGACCACATCCATCCCGGCGTCGGTGGCGCGCGCGGCGATCTGTTCGGCGCCGTTCGAATGGCCGTCGAGGCCAGGCTTGCCGACCAGGAACTTGATCCGCCGGCCGAGTTTCAGCGAGACGCGCTCGACCTCGCCGCGCAGCGGGTCGAGGCCGGCCGCAGCCTGTCGCGCCTTCGGCGAGACACCGGTCGGCGCGCGGTACTGGCCGAAATCCGCGCGCAGCGCATCGCCCCATTCCCCAGTCGTCGCTCCGGCCTTGGCGGCCTCGATCGAGGCAGGCATGATGTTGGCGCCGGTGGAGGCGGCGACACGCAGCGCCTTGAGCGCCTCGCGCACCCGCCCGTCATCCCGGTGGGCGCGCCAAGCTTTCAGGCGGGCAACCTGTTCGGCCTCGGCTTCGGCGGAGGGAACCATGATCGAGGTCTCTCCCGTGGTCAGCGGGGACGGCTCGGAATTGGTGAAGGCGTTGACGCCGACGACGATCTGCTCGCCGCGTTCGATCGCCTCGAGACGGCGGGTGTTGGACTCGACAAGCCTCGCCTTCATCGCCCCGGTCTCGATCGCCTTGACCGCGCCGCCCATCGCGTCGATGGCGGCGATCTCGGCCAGCGCTTCCGTCTTGAGTTTCGCCACCAGCGCCGCGAGCTCCTGGCTGCCCTCGAAGATGTCGCCAAACTCCAACAGGTCCGTCTCGTAAGCCATGATCTGCTGGAGGCGCAGCGACCATTGCTGGTCGAACGGACGCGGCAGGCCGAGCGCCTCGTTCCAGGCCGGAAGCTGGACGGCGCGGGCGCGCGCGCCCTTCGAAAGCACCACCGACAGCATCTCGATCAGAATGCGATAGGCGTTGTTCTCCGGCTGCTGCTCGGTGAGGCCGAGCGAGTTGACCTGCACCCCATAGCGGAAGCGGCGTTTGGACGCGTCCCGCACGCCGAACCGGTCTCGGGTGATCTCGTCCCACAGCTCGACGAACGCGCGCATCTTGGCGAGTTCGGTGACAAACCGCATGCCGGCGTTGACGAAGAACGACATGCCGCCGACGACGTTGGCGAAGCCCTTGTCGTCGACCTCGCCCGACTGGCGAACGCGCTCGAGCACGGCGATGGCGGTGGCGAGCGCATAGGAAAGCTCCTGCACCGGCGTCGCGCCCGCCTCCTGCAGATGGTAGGAGCAGACGTTCATCGGGTTCCACTTCGGCGCCTCGCGGGCGCAGAACAAGATCAGGTCCTTGGTCAGCCTCAGCGAGGCGTCCGGCGGAAAGACGTAGGACCCGCGCGCCAGATATTCCTTGATGATGTCGTTCTGGGTAGTCCCCTGGAGCTCAGCGCGCCTCGCGCCCTGCTCGTCGGCGACGGCGATATAGAGCGCCATCAGCCACGGCGCGGTGGCGTTGATGGTCATCGAGGTGTTCATCGAGGCAAGCGGGATGTCCTCGAACAGCGCCCGCATGTCGCCAATGTGGGAGATCGCGACGCCGACCTTGCCGACCTCGCCGCGCGCCAGAATGTGGTCGCTGTCATAGCCGGTCTGGGTCGGCAGATCGAACGCGATGGAGAGGCCCGTCTGGCCCTTGGCGAGGTTCTGGCGGTAAAGCCGGTTCGACTCACGCGCCGTGGAGTGCCCGGCATAGGTGCGGAAGATCCAGGGTTTGTCCCGCTTCGTCAGCGCTTGCCCGTCCGTCTCCGCCATCGGCTCACCTTTAGCGACGGTTTGCGCCGCGCATGCTTTTCCGCGGCGCGCCCTCCGCATCGCATCGGCAAAGCGCCACGCGCCGACCCCAATTTTGTGCGCAGCACAATTGCAGAAAAAGCCGCCGGACGCCACAATCTTCGCTGCGCGAGGCCGCTCGCCGGGCCTTGGCAATTGGTCGCAGCCTCCGGTCGGTCATCGTGAGGGGTTGCGCCTACACTTGCCCAAAGGAGGATTGATTTTCTTCCGTCCAGGGGTGATGCTGGATTGTGCGGCGCAATATTCGTCGGCGGCCGGTCTGTTTTCTGTCGCCGAGAGTCCGCGTTGAGGAAGCCCATGAACACTCGCCCCGCCGAGAAGGACCTGGCGACTGACGCTCCGGTCAAGGATCTCTACGAGATCGGCGAAATTCCCCCGCTGGGCCATGTGCCGAAGTCGATGTACGCCTGGACCATCCGCAAGGAGCGGCATGGGCCGCCGGAAGAGGCGATGAAGATCGAGGTCGTCCCGACCTGGGAGCTCGACAGCCATGACGTGCTCGTTCTGGTGATGGCGGCGGGCGTCAACTACAATGGCGTCTGGGCGGCGCTGGGCGAGCCCGTCTCGACGCTCGACGTGCACAAGAATCCCTATCACATCGCCGGCTCCGACGCTTCGGGGATCGTGTGGGCGGTCGGCTCCAAGGTCAAGCGCTGGAAGGTCGGCGACGAGGTGGTCGTCCACTGCAACCAGGACGACGGCGACGACGAGGAATGCAACGGCGGCGACCCGATGTTCTCGCCCTCCCAGCGCATCTGGGGGTACGAGACGCCTGATGGGTCATTCGCCCAGTTCTGCCGGGTGCAGGACCGGCAACTGATGGATCGCCCCAAGCACCTGACCTGGGAGGAGTCGGCGTCCTACACCCTGACGCTCGCCACCGCCTATCGCATGCTGTTCGGCCACGAGCCGCATCGCCTGCGGCCCGGCGACAACGTGCTCGTCTGGGGCGCCTCGGGCGGCCTTGGCGTATTCGGCGTGCAGCTTTGCGCGGCGGCAGGCGCCAACGCGATCGGCGTCATTTCCGACGAAGCGAAGCGCGAGTACGTGATGAGCCTTGGCGCCAAGGGCGTCATCAACCGCAAGAACTTCAAGTGCTGGGGCCAGCTGCCCAAGGTCAACACGCCCGAATACAGCGCGTACATGGCGGAAGCGCGTAAGTTCGGCAAGGCGATCTGGGAAATCACCGGCAAGAAGGACGTCGACTTGGTGTTCGAACATCCCGGCGAGGCGACCTTCCCGATCTCCTGCTTCGTCGTCAAGCGCGGCGGCATGGTGGTGTTCTGCGCCGGCACCAGCGGTTTCAACATCACCTTCGACGCACGTTTCGTCTGGATGCGGCAGAAGCGCATCCAGGGCTCGCATTTCGCCCATCTCAAGCAGGCTTCAGCGGCCAACAGGTTTGTGATCGACCGCCGCATCGACCCATGTATGTCCGAGGTGTTCCCGTGGGCCGAGATTCCGGTCGCTCACACCAAAATGTGGAAGAACCAGCATGCGCCGGGCAATATGGCGGTGCTGGTCTCAGCTCCGACTACGGGGTTGCGCAGCTTCGAGGACGTGATCGAAGCCGGCAAGAAGGCCTGAGCCAACTCGGCCGGGCGCCGATTGCCATCATCATCGCGAGCCGGTAAAGCGGCGTCTCACGCCCTTGCGGACGCCCGGCTTTGCCGTTCCGCCGTCGCGCTTACACGACGGCCGCCCGGTGACCGAACGTCCGCAAAATCTGAAGGACGGACGGAAGCCATGGCCGGGAACAACGACGCCGAAGGCATGAAACGGGAAGCCGCTCGGCGCGCGGTCGAGTTCGTCGAGCCCGGCATGCGGCTCGGCCTCGGCACCGGTACGACTGCGCGCCATTTCGTCGATCTCCTGGGCGAGCGGGTGGCGAGCGGACTGAAGGTCCGCTGCGTAGCGACGTCCGAGGCGACGCTCAATCAGGCGAACGGTCTCGGCATTCCGATGACGACGCTCGACGAAATGCCCGAACTGGACCTGACGGTCGACGGGGCGGACGAAATCGATCCTGAGCTCAGGCTGATCAAGGGCGGCGGCGGCGCGCTCTTGCGTGAGAAGATCGTCGCGGCCGCCTCACGCCGCATGGCGGTGATCGCCGACGTCTCCAAGCTCGTCTCGCGGCTCGGCGCGTTTCCGCTGCCGGTCGAGGTTGTCCCGTTCGGCTTCGCGGCGACCCGCCGCCACATCGAGAAGGCGGTCGAGAAATCTTGGCCTTTCTGCCGCGATCGTTTTGCGCGGCGGCGCCTCGCCTTTCGTGACCGATGGCGGCCACTTCATCCTCGACTGCGGACTCGGCGCTATTCCCGACCCGGAAAGACTGGCCTCGGCGCTCTCAGGTATTCCGGGGGTGGTCGAACATGGCTTGTTCATCGGCTATGCCCGGGTCGCGTTCGTCGCCACCGCAACGGCCGTCGAAACGCACGGCCAGCCCTGATCTTGTAAAAGGACCATTTGCATGTTTGTTGCGCGAACCCTTGCCGCACTCGTTCTCGCTGGCGCTCTCCTCATAGGGCCGGCGGCCTACGCAGCCGAGTTGACGCCCGCGCCCGCTGTGAAGCCCGCGCAAGCGGTGACGCCCGACGTTCCCGCGCCGCCGTCGCCGGCCGCGATCAAGGCTGCGGACCAGCTCCTCACGGCCATGGGCGTCAAGGAATCCATCGCCAAGACCGTGCCGACGATGATGACCGAGTTCGAGGTCAACCTCACGAGGACGCGCCCAGAGATCCGCGACACCCTGAGGCAGACGCTGATTGAGATCAAACCCGAGTTCGACAATTCGGCGAAGCTGACCTACGAAAAGGCCGAGGCCCTGCTTGCGCTCGCCATGTCCGAGAAAGAGCTCCAGGACGTCGCGGCGTTTTTCACCAGCCCCACAGGCAAGAAGTTTCTGGCGATCCAGCCGATCTTCCTCGAACGCCTTCAGGACGTGCTTGATCCCTGGCGGCAGGGACTATCGACCGACATTGTCGCGAAGGCGCGCGAGGAGCTGAAAAAGAAGGGCGTCGACTTCTAGGAGCCGGCGAATGGCGTTCGACGTCGACTTCTTCGTCATTGGCGCGGGGTCCGGCGGGGTCCGCGCAGCGCGAATCGCGGCCGGTTACGGCGCGAAAGCGATCGTGGCGGAGGAGAGCCGGATCGGCGGCACCTGCGTCATTCGCGGCTGCGTCCCGAAGAAGCTTTACGTCTACGCCAGCCGCTTCGCCGACGACTTCGCCGACGCGGCCGGATTCGGCTGGCGTGTGGGCCAGACCGCTTTCGATTGGCCGAGCCTGGTTGCGGTCAAGGAGAAGGAGATCACCCGCCTGTCGGCTGCCTATCGCGCCAATCTCGAAGCTTCCGGCGCGAAGCTGATCGAGGAGCGGGCGACGATCGTCGGGCCGCAGCGGGTGCGCCTCGCCGGCGGCCGCGAAGTGACGGCGCGCCACATCCTTGTTGCGACGGGCTCCCGTCCGACTTTCCCCCTGGGCGTCGAGGGCCTCGAGCATGCGATCAGCTCGAACGAGATCTTCGACTTGCCCGTCTTTCCGAAGCGGCTGATGGTGGTCGGCGCCGGCTTCATCGCCGTCGAATTCGCCTCGCTGTTCCAGCGGCTCGGCGCGCAGGTGACGGTGGTCTTGCGCGGGTCGAATGTGCTGCGCGGGTTCGACGAGGACATGCGCGACGGCTTCCGGGATGTGATGATCCACGCAGGCGTCGCCTTCCGGTTCGGCTCCATGCCTACGCGGATCGAGGCCCTCGGCGACGGCACGCGCCGCGTCGCGCTCGGCGACGGGACGGCGCTCGAGGTCGATCAGGTGCTCATCGCCACCGGCCGCCATCCCAATACTGACGGGCTCGGCCTCGAAGCCGTGGGCGTTGCCCTTACGCCGAGCGGCGGGATTGCGATCGACGACAATCTCATGAGCAGCGTCCCCTGGCTGCATGCGGTCGGCGACGTGACCGACCATATCAACCTGACCCCCGTCGCCATCCGCGAGGGCCATGCCCTGGCCGACCGGCTGTTCGGCGAGGGTTCGCGGCCGATCCGTTACGACACGGTCGCCAGCGTCGTGTTCGGCACGCCGGAGCTGGGCGCGGTCGGGCTGACCGAGGTCGAGGCGGCCAAGGCCTTCAAGAGGGTCGAGATCTTCGAGGCCAATTTCCGGCCGATGAAGGCGACGCTGTCGGGCAGCGGCGAGCGCGCGATCATGAAGCTGATCGTCGACTGCGAGAGCCAAAAAATTGTCGGCGCGCACATCCTCGCCACCGACGCTGGCGAGATGATCCAGCTCGTCGCGGTGGCGATGACCATGGGGGCCACCAAGGCCGACTTCGACGCGACCGTGGCCGTCCATCCCACGGCCGCCGAGGAACTGGTGACGATGCGCAAGCCGTCGCGGCGCTACAACGGCGGCGAGTGGATGGCGTAAGGGGCCGCGAGGGCGCCCTACGGCCCGCGCCATTTTGGTTTCCGTTTCTTTCCAACGGCTGCAATTGTCAGCCTTGCGAAAGCGACACCAATGCGGGGGTCCAGCCGCCGCTTCCGCAACGCCTCCGCGGGACGGAGCCGCGTCGCTGGATACCCGCTTGCGCGGGTATGACAATCGTCAGTCCTCGATGAAAAGCGACGCGGGCGCTTCGATCAGGGTTCGGATGCGCTGGATGAAGCTTGCCGCGCCATAGCCGTCGATCACCCGGTGATCGAACGACGACGACAGGTTCATCATCTTGCGCGGAATAAAGCCGCCGTCGCGCCACACCGGCTTCACCACGATCCGGTTGACGCCGACGATCGCCACTTCGGGGCGGTTGACGATCGGCGTCGACGCGACGCCGCCGAGCGCGCCGAGCGAGGTCAACGTGATGGTCGAGCCGGAAAGCTCCTCACGCTGCGCCGTCCCGTTGCGCGCGGCTTCGCTTACCCGGCGCATCTCGCGCGCCGCCTCGAATAAGCCGAGCGTCTCGGCGTGCCGCACCACCGGAACCATCAGCCCGACCGGCGTCTGGGTCGCGATGCCGAGATGCACGGCGCCGTAAGTGGTGAAGAGGTCGTTGTCGTCGTCGAAATGCGCGTTGAGCTCGGGAAACTCGGCGACCGCCTTGACGATTGCGAGTATCAGGAACGGCAGAACCGTCAATCTCGGCCGGTCCTCCGTCGCTCGCGTATTCAGCGCGGCGCGCAACTCCTCGAGCGCGGTGGCGTCGACCTCCTCGACATAGGAGAAATGCGCCACCCGGCGCGAGGACTCCGCCATGTTCTGGGCGATGCGGCGGCGCATGCCGACAATCTTGACGGTCTCGACGGCCAGATTCGGCTGGCGGCCCGGGCCTCTCGCCGGCGCGTCGGGCGGGTGAGCGATGAAGGCGTCGAGATCGTCATGGGTGATGCGCCCTGCGGGGCCCGTGCCGTGGACGAGGCGCAAGTCGACGCCGGCTTCTCGTGCCCTCAGCCGAACGGCCGGCGAGGCGAGCGGCCTCTCGCCGGTCGGGCGCGGCGCGCCGCGCGGCGGCGGGGATGGGACGGGGCGTTGCGGCGCCGACGGCCTCTCCTTCTCGACGGCCGGCGGCTCGGCGGCTTGCGGCCCGGAAGCCGCTGGTGCGGGCCCGTCCGGAGGGCGCGCGTCCGGCGCGTTGGCGACCGGAGCGGTTTTGGCGATCCCCTTCGGGAGCAGCGAGGGCGGCGAATCCGGCAGGCTCGGCGCATCGATGCGAATCAGCTCGGAACCGACGGCGAGAACGTCGCCAACCGCCCCGCCGAGCGCTGCGACCGAGCCGGCGACCGGCGTCGGGATCTCGACCGTGGCCTTGTCGGTCATCACCGCCGCGACGACCTGATCCTCCCGCACCAAGTCGCCGACCTTCACATGCCACTCGACGATTTCGGCCTCGGCGACGCCTTCGCCGACATCGGGCATCCGGATGGAGCGCAGGCCCATTCAGCCCTCCATCGCCATGACCAGGGCCCTGCCGACACGCGCGGGCCCCGGAAAATAGTCCCACTCCTCGGCGTGCGGATAGGGCGTGTCCCAGCCGGCGACGCGTTGAATGGGCGCCTCGAGCGCATAAAAGCAGCGTTCCATCACCTGCGCCGCAAGCTCGGCTCCAAAGCCGGAGGTCAGCGTCGCTTCATGCACGATGACGCAGCGGCCGGTCTTCTCGACCGAGGCAACGATTGCATCGACGTCGAGCGGCAAGAGCGTCCTGAGGTCGACGATCTCGGCGTCGACCCCGGTCTCCTCGGCCGCGGACAAGGCGACGTGAACCATCGTGCCGTAGCAGAGCACGGTGACGCCCCTGCCTTCGCGCCGCACGGCCGCCTTGCCGAGCGGCACAACGTAGCGCCCTTCCGGAACTTCGGCGAGCGGATGCTTCGACCATGGGACGGCAGGCTGGTCCGGGTGGCCGGAGAACGGCCCGTTATAGAGGCGCTTCGGCTCGAAGAAGATGACCGGATCGTCGTCCTCGATCGCGGCGATCAGGAGACCCTTGGCGTCGTAGGGATTGGACGGCATGACCGTCTTCAGTCCGCTGACATGGGTGAACAGCGCCTCCGGACTCTGGCTGTGCGTCTGCCCGCCGTAAATCCCGCCGCCGCAAGGCATGCGGATGACAATCGGAGCGAAGAATTCCCCACCCGAACGGTAGCGCAGCCGCGCCGCTTCCGACACGATCTGGTCGTAGCCCGGATAGACGTAGTCGGCGAACTGGATCTCCACCACGGGGCGCAAGCCATAGGCGCCCATGCCGATCGCCACGCCGACGATGCCGGATTCGTTGATTGGCGCGTCGAAACAGCGCGACTTGCCGTATTTGCGCTGCAGCCCCTCGGTGCAGCGGAATACGCCGCCGAAGTAGCCGACATCTTCACCGAACACGACGACGTGCGCGTCCTCGGCCATCTTGCAATCCATCGCGTCGCGAATCGCCTCGACCATGGAAAGACGGGGCACGTCAGAACCCCAGCTGCTGGCGCTGCTCGCGCAAGTGCCCCGGCATCTCCTTGTAGACGTCCTCGAACATGGTGGCTGCGCTGGGCTTCGGCCCGTCGTGCAGCGTGCCGTGGCTTTCCGCCTGCTTCGCCGCCTCGAGCACTTCGGCGTCGACTTCGGCCTGCATCTGCTTGTGGCGCTCTTCACTCCACGCGCCCATGCGGATCAGGTGGGTCTTGAGGCGCGCGATCGGATCGCCAAGCGGCCAGGCGCCGCCCTCGTCCTTGGGCCGGTATTTTGCGGGGTCGTCCGAGGTTGAATGCGCGCCGGCGCGGTAGGTGACCCACTCGATCAGCGTCGGGCCGAAATTGGCGCGCGCCCGGTCGGCGGCCCATTTGGAGGCGGCGTAGACCGCGCAATAGTCGTTGCCGTCCACTCGGAGCGAGGCGATGCCGAACCCGTGGGCGCGGGCGGCAAATTTCGCGCCCTCGCCGCCGGCAATGCCTTGATACGACGAGATCGCCCACTGGTTGTTGACGATATTGAGGATGACCGGCGGCCGGTAGACCGAGGCGAACACAAGCGCCGAATGGAAGTCGGTCTCGGCGGTCGAGCCGTCGCCGATCCAGCCCGAGGCGATCTTGTCGTCGCCCATGATCGCGGAGGCCATCGCCCAGCCGACCGCCTGCGGGTACTGGGTGCCCAGATTCCCGGAGACGGTGAAGAATCCGGCCTCCTTCACCGAATAGAGGCCGGGAAGCTGGCGCCCTCTCAGGCGATCTTTCTCGTTGGAGAAAATCGAGCACATCATGTCGACCAGCCGCCAGCCGGCAGCGATGAGGAGGCCTTGCTGGCGATAGGTGGGAAAGCACATGTCGCCGGAGGCGAGCGCCTTGCGATGCGCGCAAGCGACCGCCTCTTCGCCAAGAGACGTGATGTAGAACGACGTCTTGCCCTGGCGCTGCGAAAGCAGCATGCGCGCGTCAAAGGCGCGGGTCAGCATCATGTCACGCAGACCCTTGCGCAACTGTTCGGCGCTGAGTTCGGCCGCCCAATCGCCGACCGCGTCGCCGTTGTCGTCGAGAACCCGGATCATCGAGTAGGCGAAGTCACGGATGTCGCCGGGCGCGACGTCGATCGGCGGCCGCGGCGCCTCTCCCGCCTCCGGAACGTCGACATGGCCGAAATCGGGCTTGCCGCCCGGCCGAACGCTCGGCTCCGGCACATGCAGCGAGAGACGTGGGCTCATGGATCGTGTTCCCGGCGACGGCGCGGGCGCAGCGCGCTCGCTTTCCACGGGGCATCTTACACCAAAGTCCGCCTGGGCGAATCCAGCGAACCCGTTGAGGCCAAGGGGAGCCGGGCCGGCGACGACCAAAGTTCAGGCTTTGCGTTCTCCGGCCGCTGGCCAGAGGCGCTCCTCGGCGTCACGACGGCAGCGGATCCGTCTCGGCGCTTCCCGGCGGCGCGATGACGGCGCGCAGCCGACTAATTTCCCGGCGCAGGTCCAACACGCCCCAAAGCCCGGCCGGGATCGCGAAGGCGACATAGGCCGCAACCAAGAGCGGGAACGATTGGCCGCTGCGTTCCAGTTCGATCAATTCAAGCCCCGCGAAGAGGACAAACAGAAACCCGATAGCCGTCGACAGCGTGAAGACGCACCTGCCGCCTTCCGGTATGCGGCGCGCCATGTAAAAGGCGCCAGCGAGTCCCGAGATTTCCCCCGCGAGCCGGGCCGCGAGCACCGCATTGATCGAAGGATCGAGAAACGAGAACAGCACCATGTACGCAAGAGAGCTCGAAACAAGAACGTTGGAGACCGCCAGTCTCTTGGTCCGGCCCGCGTTCAACGTGGTCGAGGTGAAAGGTTCCAAGCGAACGAACCGCACGAATGCCGCCGTCCCGAGAAGCAGCATGGATAAAGAGTCGAACTCGGAATTTGGCCCCGAATACCAGCGAAATAATGGGGTCCATGACCAGAATGACCGCGCCGGCATAAGCGGCGCCCACGAAGGAAAAGACTGTCGAGGCGGCGCGAACCTCCTGATCGAGCCATGGCCGAACCGAACGGGCATGGTAGAGGCGCGCCAAAACCGTCGAGCCCAAGATGCGATTGATGAGGTTCTGCGGCATCGTCGTCGCCAGCATGACAACCGAATAGACTGCGACGGTCTGAAGGTTAAACAAACCTGCGACGACGAACCGATCGGCCTGCTGGGAAACCGCCAGGCCGATGCCGTTCATCATGAGCGGGTAGCCGAATCTGAACGCCGCCTTGAACAGGGGGCTGCGGAAATCAAGCCGATACGGCATCTTGCCGAACCAGCGGCTCGCAAAGACGAAGCCGAGGTTCTGGGCGTAAACGGACGCTATGAGCGCCCAGTGATTGTGGGTAATCAGCGCTCCAACAACTAAAGCAACAAGGGCGAAACCAAGGCCAACCCCGACCGTTTTCAAGTAAGGCCAGTAGTCAAAATCGCGTTCGGCGATCCTCGGGGCCAGATGCTCGAACGAGCGCAAGAGGATCGCAGGAGCGAGAACTGCAAAGCTGGTCCAGTCGTCCCCGAGCGAGACGGCTGCGGCCACGAACGGCGCAGCGCAAAGCGCGAGCAGGCAAAGCACGGCGCCGCGGACGGCGGAAAGCGCATGCGCGCTCGCCAGCGCTTCCTTAAATTGCGCCTTCGGCGTGGAATAGACAAATCGATAAATCCCGAGGTCGGTCGACATGTCGAGGAATGCGATGAAGGCCGTTAGAACCGATACGAAACCGACTTCATTCAGGGGTAAGATACGCGTCAGCGCGACCATGCGCGCCAAAGGCAGGCCGAATTCGATCGCGCTGACCATTATCAGCGGGTAAGTTCTCTTTAGGTTGTCGAGAAGCCTGAATTCGAGCGCGATTTGCGTCATCAGTGCGGCGGCGATACCAATCACCTTTGTCGTCCATTGGCGACCTTGCCACTTTAGCATCAGATCAGGATCGCGACGCGGCCGACGGGCAATGCGCGGTTACCGCGCCGGCTGTGGGCGGGCGGCGAACATCACGACAAAAAAGGTGCAGGCTAGACATAAGCGTCCTCGACTTTCCTCTGAGCGGCGCCCGGCGGGCTGGTGCACATGGCCTCGGCACTTTGCGTATCGCCGTGGCGAACGGACGCCAAGATTTCCTACGGAGCTGCACGCGAATATATCCAGCCAAGCGGAACCCGTTCGCCTTCGAGGCGCGCGTAAGCCGCTCGCGCCGCTTTTCGACGCGGGGGCTTATATCGTCCCTGGCGACCACAATAAATGATGCGCTCTCTTCTTTTCTGGTTATAGACACATGGACCGCTATCATGTTCTATAGACCAGAAGCAATGGGGCGGATCCCGCTGGTCTGCTGGAAAGCGGCGCCGACCCACGACATCATCTCCACCCGCGATACCGGGGTTCCAGCCCAAATCCTTGATCCGGCAGCATCGAGAGCGTTACATTAAGGCCAGTGTGGCAAGATTGCGCACCACATCAGGGTAAAGGTAATTACCGGTGACGAGCTTTATGCGACGTCGCAGAGGACCTCCAGACTGCAAAGTCAGGAACCCCTCGACGATTTTCAATTTGTCCGGAGGCAGTCTTGCGCGGTGAATTTCGAGTAAGGCTTCTGCTTGGGTAATTCGTCTCCTCAGGCCATGACGCAGAAAATTGGCGCCCAATCCAAGTTTCACGTAAGGGACAATGCCGACCTGTTTTGGAACGGAAGCGTTTTCACCATGGACTCGATAGAGCGCGGTTGTTGTTGAGTCGTAAATGACTTTGCCCATCGCCGCTGCGAGAAGCTGCGCCCACCAGTCGTGACTAACGGCCTTTTCTGGAATTGGGTTGGATAAATCAACAAGCGCTCTGTTTATTCCGGAGGCCATACCCTGTATTGAGCAACAAATGAGGCTTTGACTTAGCTTTGTCGCGTTAGCTGGGTTTATGCGCTTCCACTTCCAGTAGCTTGGGCTAATGCAGTCAAGCTCTCCGTTGACGACTACAAAGTCACTGAAAAAATAGATCGGCGTCGCCTTGCCGTATTTCGTTTCAGCTTCTTTCAAGGATCGCAGGGTAAGTTCTACTTTGTCAGGCTTCCAGATGTCATCGTGGTCTGCCCACAGTACGTAGTCGGCATTGGTCTCTCGCATAAGTATAGCAAAATTGCTTGTCGCGGAGCCGGTCGGTTCGCCCTCTATAACCCTGAGCCGTCCGCTGAATTTAGGTTGGTAACTCTCAAGAATTCCGAGGGTACCATCAGTCGAACCATTGTCGCGCACGATCACGTTGAAGTCGCTGGTGGTCTGGCTCAACAAGGAATCGAGCATCGCGGCGAGATAGTTTTGGCCATTTCGTATAGCCAAAATGACATCATGGGTTGACATACGGCCCAATCCCTTCATGCCTTCATTTTGAAAACGGGTGGCGGCTCCTTCCAACCGGATGGGCCGTATCGAACCGAAATGGCTGATCCCCTCCTCGACTTGTCTGTCGCAGGGCAATAGCATAAACTATTAAACGCCAGCCCGCGAAAGCAAGTGAATAAAGTCGGAGGGTTGCGCAAAAGCTCCTTTCCGCACCTTCAACAGGTTACAGCGCGACCAAAAGGTTCGAAACGCCTGATCCCATACACTAGTGGACCAGGTCTGACAATTTGAAGCTCTTTGAATTTTTTCCGGCCGCCTCGCGACGTGCGGATCTGCGGCGTGCGCACCGCGCTTCGTTTTCTGCTACGCCCGCCGACCTTGCTGGCTTTGCGGTCGTGTTGAACATCGCAATGCGCCAAAAAGATGTGTTGTGAGCTCAGCCGATCCCGCCCGTGTTCGGCTCCATCGCAAGGGCGACACCTTTGGAAGCCCAGCATCCGACTGGTCAGGGATGGACGAAAGGCGCCGGGCGGACGCGAAGCCGCTGCGAATGGCGCCCAGAACCCATATAGCGCCGAACTCACCCCCCGCCCCCCTCGCGCCGCGCCCCCCCTTGCGCGGCGCGAAAGGCGGCAGCGAACTCGGCGAGGGTCTTTGCGTCCATATCGGAAACCGCGACATAGGCGAGTTTCGCGTCCTTCCAGCGCGCCACATGGTAGCCGTCGATAGTCTCGATGCCTTCGCTCCTCGCCGCCGGAGCGTCCAGAGGCAGTTCAGTCACGGCGACCATGTGCTCGTTGTGGCGATAGACGAGCGTCGGTGCCGGGACCCGGTCGACGACCGAGACGCGGCCGCCCGCGAGCGGAAACCCCTGCGGACCGAGGTCGACGATGTCCGCGCCGACCGTGGTGCGGCCCGCAAGCCAGGGCTTCACCGTGTGCCGGTCGGATGAGGCGACGTCGAAGGGCTGTCCGGCGATGGCGGCGCGGGCGTAGTCCGAGACGAGCCCGTCGGCAATCGCTCGCGAGGCGCTCGGCGACCACAGCGCCATCAGCCCGACGCCGGCGGCAAAGCCGAGTGCGGCGAACGCGGCGGCGATTGGCAGCCGGTTCCCGAGGCGCGACGTCCACGCCCGGGGCGGGATCGGGACGACGTTCGTCGGCCGGGCCGGTTCCCCGGCGTCCGCCAGCGCCAGCACGCTGTCGACGAGCGCCTTCGGCGCGATTTCGCGCGGGGCATGGCGGCGTACGGCGTCGCGCACGGCTTCGAGCTCGCGATGTTCGTCGGCGAGCGCCGGATCGGCGGCGAGATCGCGTTCGAACGCGAGCGCGTTCGCGGCGTCGAGTTCGCCGTCCAGGGCGGCGTTGATCCGAAGGCTGCGCGGATCGGGATTGGGGTCGCTCATAGTTCCGCTTTCAGCACTTTCGCGAGCGCCCCACGGGCGCGCGCCAGGCGCGACATGACGGTGCCCATGGGCAAGGCGGCCGCCTCGGCGATGTCGCGATAGGAAAGCCCATTGACGTCGCGCATGACCAGAATCTCCAGGAGCGGCGGCGGCAGCGCCGCGATCGCCCGTCTCAGTCGCTCGCCATCCTGGACCGCGATCAGGGCGGCCTCCGGATCGGGCGCGTCGTCCCGATCGGCCGACGAGAGCGCGTCGAGCTCGTCGAGGCCGCCGGCGAAGGCGAGGTCCTTGCGGCGGTTGCGCGCCATGAAGGTGACCGCCGCATTGCGGACGATGGCGAGAAACCAGGGCTTTGGCCGATCTACGCTGGTCAACTCGAGCGCCTTCAACGCCCGCACCGCCGCCTCCTGCACGATGTCCTGAGCGTCGTCGGCGTCGCGGCATAGCCACTTCGCCAGCGAATAGGCGTCGTCGAGCAGCGGCGGCACAATGGCGCGGAAACGCTCGGCGGCGAGAGGATTAGCCGCCGTCATGGGGCCGCTGTGGCTTCGAAGGGCGGAAGGACGGACTGTCCAGGCGCCTGATCGATGGGGGGACCGTTGCCGGCGAATCGTCGCGCGGCCGATCGCCCCAGCCGTTTTCCCGTCTACGCAGAGTGAGGTGACCCGCCGCTATTTCGCCTTCTCCTTCAAAAACGCGATCACGTCCGCCCGATCTTGCGGGTTGTCGAGGTGAAAGAACATCTTCACGCCCGGGACAAAGGCCTGCGGATTGGTCAGCCACTTGTCGAGAGTCTCCTCGTTCCAGACGATTGTCGCCTTTTTCAGCGCGTCCGAATAGTCGTAGTCGGACAGGGACCCCGCCTTGCGGCCATAGACGCCTCGGTGCCGCGGTCCCACGTCGTTCTGGTCGAGCGAGTGGCAGTCGGTGCAGGCCTGATAGATCGCTTCGCCGCGGACCGGGTCGCCGAGCGGCGCGGCCGCAGCGGGACTGGCGGCGAGCGCCGCCAGCATCGCAAACATTCTGCGCATGGCCATCCTTCAGGCGAGGTCGAAATCGGTCACGGCGAGGCTTGTCGGCGCCGGGACATAGGCGACCTCGCGCACGCCAAGCCATTTGCGCAACTCGCCCGCCGGCACGAGCTTCGGCCCGGGCGACGGAGCCATTCCGGGCGCCGGCTGCGGAAAGGCGCTCGACCGTGCGGTATGGAAGGTGACGGCGCCCTCGACCTTCTGCATCAACTGATGGATATGGCCGTTGAGGACCGTCACCGAGCCGAAGCGCGACAAGAGCGCCAACGCCTGCGCCGAATCCTCGGTCCCCCAGCCCCAGTCGGGGGCGACCATCCAGAGCGGGATGTGGCAGAAGACGACGATCGGCGTCGAGGCCGACTTGCCGCGCAGGTCGTCGTCGAGCCAGGCGATCTGCTCGGCGCCAAGCGAGCCGAGACCGTTGGTCTTGAGGTCGACCACATTCACCAGCGACACGAAATGCACGCCGCCGTGGTCGAAGGCGTACCAGCCGCCGCCCGCGCCCTTGCCGAAGCGCTCGAGATAGGCGTCGCGCGTCTTGGCGTCCGTGATGTCGTGCTCGCCCGGGGAAAAATGGACGTCGAGCCGCGCCCGCTTGAGCATCTGAAGCGCGTCGTCGAACTCAGCAGGCTTCGCCGTATGGGTGATGTCGCCGGTCTGGAGGATGAAGGCGGGGCGGCCCGGCATGGCCAGGACCTTGTCGATCGCCGCGTCGAAGGTCGCCCTCGCGTCGGGATTGGCGGCTTTCGAAAAGCCGATATGGCTGTCGGAAAGCTGGATGAAAGAAAAGCCTCCTTCGGCGGCCTTCGCCGAGCCGATCAGCCGCGAGGCCGGCACGCCGCCGGCCACAGTCCAGACCACCCCGGTTCCGGCCCAGAGCATGCATTTGAGGCTTTGTCGGCGGTCAACGCCATCATCGTTCCGTGTCGTCATGGGATGTCCTCTTCCGTCGGCGCCCGCGCGCCGGACAAAAGAGAGACTCCAGAGGGGGGCGGCTTATTCCGGCCGAACGGCGAAAATATTCCAGGCGTGCGCTTCGTGGGGTGCCGCGCTCTTGCTGCCCCCCGCCGCCGATCGATTGCCGAGCATCCCGGATGTGGATCCCACTCCAGGGTCCATGACCGCGGTTTTCTGACCAGACCTCAATAAAATCAATATGATACGACCAGAATCGGCCTTCAGTTCGACGAGCAATTCAACGATTTCAATGGGTTACGGGTAGATTGCGGTTTGGCGCCCCGCCAGTTTTGGATCTGATCGAGGCGGAACGGGGCTTATCAAACCGCAAAGGCAGGCGAGGGCGACCGCGAGACCGGCCGCGGCCGGGTTGCAAGCGCGGCCGCCATTCGCTTCCCGTACGCATCCCGGCTCTAACGCGGGCCCCTCTCGGTCGCGACGCCGAAACGGTTGGCGTAGACGGCGGCGCATTCGCGCTCGCGGTCCGGATCGATCCCGAATTCCTCCGGCCGGTAACGGTTGGCGCCGTACCCGCCGTTCGGCGCCCGGGCGATTTTCGCCGCCATCGCCGCACGCGCCTGCCGCGACAGCTCGAGCCCGAAGGCCTCGTAGATCCGCGCGACCGTTCCTACCGGATCGGCGACGAGGGCGCGATACTGCACATGCGCCAGCCGAGAGCGCAGCGGGAAGGCCGGATCATCCGCCAGCGCCACCATGCGCCGCATCCCGTCCTGCCAGTAGTCGGCGACTTTGCGGCCGATCTCCAGCCGGTCGATTGCTTCGGTGAATGGCGCCCGCATGAGCTCGGTGAGGCGCGCGGCCGAGGCGAGCACATGGCCGGGATCGCGATGCACGAACACCAGCATGGCGTCGGGGTACACGCCGGCGAGCGCGTCCGTCGAGAACAGGTGATCGGGCGATTTCAGGACCCAGCGCCGCGGCGCCTCGCCCGGGCCCTGGAGGTGACGGAGAAACCGCCCTTGGAACCGGTAGGCGTCGTCATAGCCTGACGCGTCGAGCCAAGCGTGATAGGACGGAACGCGATAGACGGCGTCGAAACGCGGGCTCTTGAACACGTGGCTCGTGATCTCGGTGCATTCCTGCGGCGCGTCGGCGTCCATCGGCTGTACGCTCGTGATCCCGGGCGAGAGATGGGCGTAGATGCGGAGCTGAAACTGCACCTTCAGGCGCCCGGCGCCGAACCCGGCCGCGCGATGGCGCGGATAGGGATAAATCGCCTCCCACATGCGAGGGGCGCGGTTGGCGGGATCCTCCGCCAACAAGCTGTGCAGAAAGGTCGTGCCGCTGCGCGGCAGGCCGGCGATGAAGATCGGCGGCGCGAACGGCCTGCCCGGGATCGCTGGATCTTGGCGCTCCGCGTCCGCAAGGATCAGCAGCGTCGAGAGCATCCGGGTCAGGTCCCAGCGCGCCGCGCCGCGTCCGAATGACGACAATGCCGCCTCTTTCTCGAGGCTGCGGGTCAGCGCGGCGAGCGCTTCGACGAGACGGGGCTCGGCGAGCGGCGCCGGATCGAGGCGCGTGGCCTTCGTGGCCGCTGCGATCAGCGGCGCCGGCGCGAGTTCCGCGCCGTCGTCGAAGATCGCGGCGAGCCGCTTGACTCCCGATGCGATCACTGCGCGGCCATCGTCCGAACGCCACCGCGCGCCATCCACCGTTCGGCCAGCGGCCGCGGGAGCGCACTCGATCGACCAAACCGCGCGGCGAAATGCGGATGGACCCCGCCGAAAGCAAGACGTTGCACCGTTATCAACACGAGATCCGATCCTGACAGGGGCCGGCTATGCGGGCCCAAGACGCAGGGACCCGGACGCGGCGGCAACCGATCCCCTGGAGTTGCTGCGCGCGCGAGATAGCGCATGGCGGCGAGAACCGCCACTCGCAACAGCTGGTCGGCGAAAAACCTTCAAAGCGCCGCCGCAGCGTCGTAAAGTGACGATCTGTCCGCGGGATTGATTGGCGGACACAGCGTTCGCGATCGCGATGAGGGCTACGGGGTCTGCGTCAACCGCCCATGCATAAAGCCAACGCGGTCCTTATCTCCGCGTTCCATTCGAGGCTTCCGGCGGCGAAAGGGCGAGCCATCGCCAATGCCGGAGCGTGTCGACGGGAAGGACGGAGATGTCGAGCATGGCCTTTGATGAAATCCGGGCGCTGGCGAACGGGTTGTCGTGGTTTTGCCTGAGCGTAGCCGGCGTTGGCTGCCTGTGCGCCGTCTCCGCCGCTTGGGCCGCGCGGGTGGTTCCTGCGGCGGCCCTCCGCCGCCGGCTCCGACAGCGTGGCCGGACGTCTCGATCCTGAAGCCGCTGTTCGGGGTCGAGGCGCAACTCGCTGAGACCCTCGAAACCTATTTGAATCAGGATTATCAGGGTCGCATCCAGATCGTCTTCGGCGTCCAGGACCCGAACGACGGCGCAATCCCCGTGGTGAAATCGCTCATTCAGCGCCACCCCGGGCTCGACCTTCAGCTGGTTGTCGACGGCGCCATGCACGGCGCCAACCGCAAGGTCTCCAACCTGATCAATATGACTGAAGTCGCCCGCCATCCGCTCATCGTCATGGCTGACAGCGACATTGCCGTCGGTCGCAACTACTTGCGCACGTTGGCCGCCGCGTTGGCGCAGCCGGGCGTCGGGGCCGTCACCTGCCTCTACCGCGGCGCGCCGAACGGAGGCTTCTGGTCGCGGCTCTCAGCCATGGCGGTGGACGATCACTTCCTGCCCGGCGTGATCCTGGGGCTGGCGCTCGGGCTGGCGCGGCCCTGCGTCGGAGCGACCATTGCGCTTTCCCGCCAGACCCTCACGAGGATCGGCGGCTTCGAGGCCGTCGCCGACCAGCTGGCGGATGATTACGCCATCGGACATCGGGTGCGGCAGTTGGGTTTGCAGGTCGTCGTTCCGGCCATGCTGGTGACCCACGCGTTCGAAGAGACGTCGCTGCGCGAACTGGCGCTGCACGAGCTGCGATGGGCGCGGACAATCTTCGTCCTCGATCCGCTCGGATATGTCGGCAGCGGCGTCACCCATATATTGCCCTGGTCGCTGATCGGCGCCGCGCTTCGCGGGTTCGACGGCTGGGGCTGGGCGGCCGTTTTAACCGCGCTGGCCTGTCGTCTGTTCTTGAAGTTCCGGTTCGCGCGGGATTTTGAGTTGCCAAATGCGAACTACTCTCTAACTGTTATTCGCGACTTCCTCTCTTTCGCCGTTTTTTTCGCGTGTTTCTGGAGTCCCCGCGCCAACTGGCGCGGAACGGATTTCTTCGTTAGGCGAGACGGCACGATGGCGGCGGTCGGCCGCGAAGACTAGCAAAAAGACAACGAGATGATGAAATGATGCGCGCGCTGTTCCTTCAGGCGCCTTCCTTCGACGGATTCGACGGCGGCGCAGGCTCCCGTTACCAGTCGAGGCGCGAGATCAGGTCGTTCTGGTACCCGACCTGGCTGGCCCAGCCTGCCGCGCTGGTGCCCGGCAGCAAGCTGATCGACGCGCCGCCGCACGGGATCTCGCTGGCCGAGGTGACCGCCCAAGCCCGGAATTTCGACCTTGCGGTGCTGCATACCTCCACGCCGTCGTTCGCCTCGGACGTCAAAACGATCGCGGCGCTCAAGGCCGCCAACCCCGGGCTGAAGGCGGGCTTGATCGGGGCCAAGGCGGCGGTCGACGCCGAAGGGTGCCTGAAGTCCGCGCCGATCGTCGATTTCGCCGCCCGCAACGAATTCGATTTCACCATCAAGGAGATCGCCGACGGCCGGGACTGGAAGTCGATCCTCGGCCTCTCCTTCCGGGACGCGGATGGCAAGATCCAGCAAACTCCCGACCGGCCGAACCTGGGAAACATGGACGAGTTGCCGTTCGTCACCCCTGTCTACAAGCGAGACCTGCAGATCTCGCGATATTTCATCGGCTATCTTCGCCACCCCTATATCTCGATTTACACCGGGCGCGGCTGCAAATCGCGCTGCACGTTCTGCCTCTGGCCGCAAAGCGTTGGCGGCCATCGCTACCGCACCCGCTCGGTCGGCCACGTCATCGAGGAAATCGCCTGGGCGAAGCAGGCTTTCCCCGAGGTCAAGGAATTCTTCTTCGACGACGACACCTTCACCGACGACCTGCCGCGGGCAGAGGCGATCGCGCGCGAGCTCGGCAAGCTCGGCGTCACCTGGTCCTGCAACGCCAAGGCCAATGTGCCGCGCGCGTCGCTGAAGGTGATGCGGGAGAACGGCTTGCGCCTGCTGCTGGTCGGCTATGAATCCGGCAACCAGCAAATTCTCTACAACATCAAGAAGGGCATGCGGATCGAGGTCGCCAAAAAGTTCTCCAAGGATTGCCGGGAGCTTGGCGTCACCATCCATGGCACGTTCATCATGGGCCTGCCCGGCGAGACGCAGGAGACGATCAAGGAGACGATCGCGTTCGCTAAGGAGGTCAACCCACACACGCTCCAGGTGTCGCTGGCGGCCCCCTATCCGGGGACGTTCCTCTATAAGCAGGCGCTGGAAAAGGGCTGGCTCGACGACGCCAATGCGGACCTGGTGAACGACAGCGGCGTCCAGCTCGCCCCCTTGAGTTATCCGGGATTGAGCCACACCGAGATCTTCGACTCGGTCGAAACCTTTTACCGCAGCTTCTATTTCCGCCCGAGCAAGATCGCCTCGATCGTCGGGGAAATGGCGTTGAGCCCCGAAATGATGAAGCGACGGCTGCGCGAGGGGGTGGAGTTTTTCCGCTTCCTGCGCGAGCGCCGAGAGATTGCGCACTGAAATACCTGATCGTCACGGCGGACGATTTCGGCCTCGCCGACGCGGTCAACCGCGCCGTCGAGCGCGCCCATGTCGAGGGCGTCCTCACCGCGGCGAGCCTGATGGTCGGAGCGCCGGCGGCGGCGGCGGCCGTCGAACTGGCGCGCCGGCTGCCGCGGCTCGCGGTTGGGCTGCATCTGGCGCTGGTCGACGCCAAGCCGATCTCTCCCCCTCGGCCGTCCCCGGCCTCGTCGATGGAGGCGGGCGCTTTCGCGCCAACATGGCGCTCGCCGGCGCCGCGATGTTCTTTCTGCCCCACGTGCGCAAGCAAATGCAGGCGGAGATCCGCGCCCAGTTCGAGGCCTTCCGCGCGACCGGTCTGACGCTCGATCACGTCAACGCCCACAAGCATTTTCACCTGCATCCGTCAATTCTCTCGACGATCATCGACCTGGCCGACGGAATTCGGGGTGAGGGACGTTCGCGTGCCGGTGGAGCCCGCGGCGATCCTGGCGCAGGTCGAGAGGGCCCGCTCCGGTCCGGCGGCGGTCGCCCTGAACCGCTGGGCGCGCCTTCAGGGCGCCCGTCTGAAGCGGGCCGGCATCGGGGCGCCCGATCAGGTCTTCGGGCTCGCCTGGAGCGGCGCGATGACGCCGGCGCGGCTTCTGGGGCTGATCGCGCATCTGCCGGAGGGCGTCACCGAAATCTACGCTCATCCCGCCACGGCGTCGGGGTTTGCCGGCGCTGCGCCCGGTTATCGATACGCGCAGGAGCTCGCCGCGCTGACCTCGTCCAAGCTTCGCGACCAAATCGCCGCGGCCGGCATTCGCTACGGGGGATTCGCCGACGCGCCGCGACATCCCGGCGCCTCCGCGTAGAACGACGCCGAGCAAGCGAACGAGATCGCTCCGCTCGGGCGCGACTCAGTGTCGCGCCCCAAAATAAATCATTTGACAAGGGCCATACCGCTTTCTTAGTTTTATTTAATTCGCGGGTCATGGGCTAAAATAAGAAAAGTACTGTTATCAACAAATAGTCCAGTCTGGGAGGGTCCTGCGATGAAAATCGGCTTTCATACTGACGCTTTCAACTCTGCGGCCTTCAGTTTTGAGAAGGCGCTGCAGTGGGCAAAGAAGAACGACGTCCACTACATCGAGCCTGGCGTCATCGAGGGCGTCTCCTGGATCCACGGCCTGGGATACTTCCCCCATGTGTCCCTGACGGAAGACCCCCTCCTGCTGTTGAAAAAGATGGAGCGCTATGGGGTGCATTTCTCCCAGGTGGACGCCGCCTATCCGCTTTCGGGCAAGGACGGGTCCTACCTCGGGGCGCCCTACGTCCTGAAGACGCTGCCGTGGGCCCGGATCGCAGGCTGCCCAAACATCGCAACGACGGACGGCCTCCTGAAGCCCGAAGGGCTGACCGATGAGCAGGCCATGGAGGCGATGAAGCAGAGCTACGGCGTCATCGTAGAAACGGCCGAGGCGTACGGGATCAATATCAACATTGAGATCCACGGATACTTCACCACCCGGCCCGAAATGGTGGCGCGGATGCTGGACTTCGCCGACAGCCGCTGCTTCGGCCTGAACTTCGACACCGGAAATTCGTTCATCGCCGGCCAGGATCCGGTGGAGTTCTGCAGGCGCTTCATCAAGCGGATCCATCACGTTCACGTCAAGGACGTCTCCGAGAGCCTCGCCGCGGCCGCCCGCGGCAAGGAGACCGGCATCGCCGTCAGCCACTGCGCGATCGGGGACGGAATAAACGCGGAGAACATCAGGAAAATACTCGGCCTGCTGCGCGACAGCGGTTACCGCGGCGTCCTCAGCATGGAATGCGAAGGCCAGGGAGGCCCGCTGATCGAGAAATCCCTCGGTTGGCTGCGCCGCACCCTGGACGAACTCGGCATTCCCGAGGAAGAGTGACTCTCGGGAGAAAACTCAAAAGGAGGTTATCTCATGCCCAGAAAATGGCTCGTCGCGCCGGAGGTTAGCCGACGGAGTTTCACTGTCGGGTTGGCGGCGATCGCGCTCGGCGTCGGCAACTCGACGCTGCTCGCCGCCCCAGCGGGCAAGCAACTCGTCTACGGCTACGTCACGCCGGGGCCCGACACCTGGTACAAGAGGGACGTGGACGGCTTTTCGTACGCCGCCAGAGCGCGCGGGAGCGAAGGTGATCGTCCTCAACTCCGACTACAACGCGGAGAAGGAGATCGCGAACATCAACTCCCTGATCAACCAGGGCGTCGATGGCATGTGCATTTTCACCTTCAACCCGAACGGAGCCAACATCGCCGCCAAGAAATGCGCCGCAGCGGGAATCCCCCTCGTGGTCACCGACAACGTGGGGCAGGTCCTGAAGTCTGGCAGCGACGTCGTGGCCGCGATCGACTTCGACTGGAACGCCATGGGCAAGGACGTGGCGCACTACATCGCGGCGAACTACCCGGGTGAGGACATTGCGGTCATCATGGGCCTGTTCGAGCATATCCCGGTGCAGATGTTCCGCGCATCGTTCGAGCCGGCCGTCGCCGAGCTGGGCAAGAACAAGATCGTCGCGGTGCGCGACGGCCGCTACGATCCCAACGAGGCCGTGAATCAGGCGCAGGACCTCATCCAGTCCGGGCAGAAGTTCTCCGTCCTGTTCGTGTTCAACGACGAGATGGGCGTCGCGGTGGTCCGCATGCTGAAGACCCGCGGCCTGTTGAACAACCCGATCAAGGTCATCACCACCAACGGCGCCCCCTACGGCATCGAGGCCATGAAGGACGGCGGGATCAAGTATTCCATCTCCAGCTCTCCCGGCTGGGAGGGCATGATTTCGTTCCTCGCGCTGCAGGCTTACGTGACCGGCAAGATCAAGACGAAGAACCAGCAGATCCTTCTTCCTATCGCGCCGATCACGCCCGCCACCATCGATGACAAGACCAAGGTGATCCCCTGGGACGTGGACCCGGTCTGGCTGGAACTGACGAAGACGAACTTCCCGCAGTACACGGGGCTCTATTAAGCGTAGGCGTGCGGTTCCTTCCCTATCGTCGGAGCGCACGTGTTAGCGTCCATCCGTAACGCGACGAAAATCTACGGCCAGCACAAGGCGCTCAACAATGTCAGCTTCGACCTCGCCGAGGGGGAGGTGCATTGTCTGGTCGGGGAGAACGGCGCAGGCAAGTCGACCCTGACGAAGATCCTTTCCGGCGCGATCGCCCCCAACTCGGGCGTGATCGCGCTGGATGGGACCGAGTACCGTAGCCTTACGCCGCGGCAGGCGATCGAGCTGGGCGTCGCCACCGTCTACCAGGAGCCCGAGCTGATCGAGAGCCTGACCGTAGCCGACAACATCTACCTCGGCGACGAGAGGTCGGCGGCCTTTCCTCTCATGGTGGACACCCGGACGCAGAACGAGCGGGCGCGTCAGCTCATCGGCTCCCTTCACTTCGATCTGAAGGAAGACGCTCTGGTCGAGGATCTTTCCTCGGCGCAGAAGCAGATGCTGCAGATCGTGAAGGCCCGTCACCGGGAGGCCAAGGTCATCATCATGGACGAGCCGACCAGCTCGTTCGGACGGGAAGAGACAAACGCGCTCATGGACCTGATCCGCAGTCTCAAGGCCAAGGGGATCGGGATCATCTACATCTCCCACTTCCTGGAACAGATCTTCGAGATCGGCGACAGGATCACGATCCTGAAGGACGGGGAGAGCATGGGGACCTTCCCGCGCTCGGCGATCGACATGGACACGGTCATCCGCAAGATGGTGGGCCGCGACGCCTCGCTATTCTACGCCAAGGAGGACGTGACGCCGGGTCCGGTGCAGCTGGAGATTCGCCACCTGAGCCGGCGGGGCGCCGTCGATGACGTGAGCTTTGAAGTGCGCGCGGGGGAGATTTTCGGCCTCGGGGGCCTCGTCGGCTCGGGCCGCACCGAGCTCGTGAATCTCATCTTCGGCGCCGACCGCAAGGACAGCGGAGAGATTCTCATCGGCGGACAGCTCATGCGCATCCGCAATCCCCACGACGCCGTGGAGGCGGGGATGTGCCTCATCACCGAGGACAGGAAGAAACTCGCCATGTTCACGCCGCGGAGCGTGGCGGAGAACATCGCCATCGTGCGCAACGAGCGCTACGAGCCGCCCGTGCTGAACCTCGCCGCCGAGCGGCGGCGTGTTCGCGACATGGTGAGGCGTCTCGCCATCGCCGTGACGGACCAGGACGAGCAGACCGTCGCCGAGCTTTCCGGCGGCAACCAGCAGAAAGCCATCATCGGCCGCTGGCTCCTGAGCGATGGCCGGCTGTACATCTTCGATGAGCCGACCAAGGGGGTGGACGTGGGCGCGCGCGCCGAGATCTTCCGCATCATGGTGGAACTGGCGAAGGCGGGCAAGAGCATCATCATGGTGTCGTCCGACATGCCCGAGCTGATGTCCATGAGCGACCGCATCGGCGTGATGCGGGGAGGCCGGCTCACCCACGTCCTGGACCGGCGCGCGGTCACCGAGGAAACCCTCGTCAAACACTTCATCGGACTTCTGAGATGCGGAGAACCGTCTCGATCTTTCGCGAACAGTGGTTTTTCCTGCTCATCGTCGAGGTCGCCCTGGCGGTCGGGACGGGTCTCGTCAATCCGCGGTTCTTCGGCCTGAACAACCTCGAGAACATTTTGGAGCAGGTGTCGGTGCTCGGCCTCGTGGCTTCCGGCGCGACCCTCCTCATGATCGCGGGGAACTTCGACATCTCGGTCGGCGCGAACATCGGAATGTCGGCCTGCCTGATGGCGATCATGATCAAGGCCGGCTTCGGCCCCGCGGCCTCCGTGGCCGCTGGCATTCTCCTTGCCACAGCCAACTCCTTCTTCGTCGGGGCGTGCTCGATCCTGTTCAAGGCGCCGTCGTTCATCATCTCCCTGGCCTGCATCGGGATCTTCCGCGGCATCGCCCTCGCCTTCACCAAGGGCGTCCTGCAGCTGATCTACGGAAACTTCGAGTTTCTCGGCACGGAGAGGTTCTTCAATATCATCCCGCTGATGTTCCTCATCAGCCTCGCCGGCTATTTCGTCGTCCACTTCATCCTGAAATACACAAAGGTCGGCCGCAGGGCCTTCGCCATCGGCAGCAACGTGCAGGCCGCCTACCTCGCGGGCATCCCGGTCAACCGGAACAAGCTGATCTTTTTCATCATCAACGGTCTGCTTGTCGGCGTGGCGGCGACCCTGCTCTTGTCCCGCATCGGCGCAGCCCAGCCCTCCACCGGAAGCGGGATCGAGCTGCAGGCGATTGGCGCCGTGGTCATCGGCGGCACGCCGATGACGGGCGGGCGAGGCAAGGTGATCGGCACCTTCTTCGGCGTGCTCCTCACCGGGATCATCTCCAACGCGCTGAACATGCTCCAGGTCAATCCGTACTTCCAGGACGTGGCGATCGGCGCGCTGATTATCGTGTCCCTGGCAGTCAGCGCCTTCAGCCAGCGCGGACAGAGGGCCTAGCGCCTTCCGCAAATCAGTCGAAGCCTTGGTGAGCCAGGACCTTGGCTGGCGCGCTCCTCCTCCCCCATCCGGGGCCGCGCTTGCGCGCCCGGGCGCAGGCTCTTGTGGGGGGGTCGGTATGAACCGGGTAGATTCCTGACAATTTGGACCGGGTTGATGGTCGACAGGTCAAAGAGGGTCGGAAGGAGGACTTCCGATGCCGTTTTTGGAGACCTGTCGACCTCGGCCAGGCGCCCCTCTCCGTAGGCGCGCCAGAGCTGGCGGGCGAGCTCGTCGAGAGCACGAGCGGCTCGTTGTGCTGGACCGGCAGATTTCGGCGATCGAGGCCGAGCGGGAAGCCGAATGCCGCAAGGCTGCGCGGCAAGCCGAACGTGGCGAGGCCGCGCCGGGGTCGAACCCGGCGAAGATGGTGCAACTCACCCAACTCAAGGGCATCGGCGCCAATGACGCGCAGGTGCTGGTCAACGAGGCGCTCTACCGCCGCTTCGCCAATCGCCGGCAGGTCGGCGGCTGCTTCGGGCTGACGGGAACGCCGTATTCGAGCGGAGGACCAACGCGACCAGGGGATCAGCAAGGCCGGCAATCCCCGCACCCGCACGACCGCAGTCGAACTCGCCTGACGGTGGGTCCACTGGCAGCCCGGCAGCGCGCTCGCCAGTTGGTTCAAGGCGCGGGTCGGCGACGCCAAGGGACGGGTTCGGCGCATCGCCATCGTCGCTCTGGCGCGCAAGCTGATGGTGGCGCTGTGGCGCTATCTGGAGACCGGCGTCGTCCCCGAGGGCGCCGTGCTTCATCCGAGCTTCTGACCGGCGCACCATGCCGCCGGCGGACGTGAACGAGGATAGACGTCTGACCGCCCTCATCCAGGGGCTTGCCCCCGCTGTCTCAGATAGGTCCCGTCTCTCGTGGGGCCGCGCCTTCGTCGTTGCATGAAGGATCAGGGTATCGGGCCTTCGCGCCCGACCGGATACAAGGTGTCGCGGCCAAGCCGCGCTTCGATATGGCCCAGTCCCGCCCCACCTCCGCCCGACCATGGCGGCGCCCCCTCGCCTCGAACGGGAAGCTTCGCGCCGTGCTCGCCGCCGTCAAGCCCGCTGCGCGCCGCCTTCGGCGGTGTCCTTCGGTTAGGCTTGACCGCGGCTGCGCGCGCCGCGTTCAAACCCCGTGCTCGGGACGAAGAAACGCTCTTCGCTCGAACCAAGAAACGGAGAAGATCAAGCACCCCCACAACGGCCCCCTGATGAACCAACCCCTGCATCCCGCCTCTTGACCCGAGGCCCCATACAAGGATGAGGGCCTTGTCTTGGCAGCCCGTCTTGGCAGTCGGACCGCTTCTCCCTACCTGTCCACTGGCAGCGGCTGGCCTGCCCTGCGCGCCTCAATCCATTTTTCGAGCTCGGCGACGTGTTCGCTTTCCTCCTCGACGAACGGCTTCGCCAGGGCTCTGATCTCGGGATCTCCGGCCGCATCGTAGGACCGCCTGGTAGTAGCGAAGGCCCGCAGCCTCGGCTCTGAGGGCGATTTCGAGCGCCTGATCCCGCCAGATCAGCGGGTCAGCCGCCCCAAATCGCCGCGGTCTCCGGGCTCTCGAGATCCGGCCATTCGAAGTCGTTCGGCTTTAGCTTGGGGATGTCGCGGTAGCCCGAGCGGGCCTGAGCTTCTGCGAGATGCATCCTCGAAAAGTCGGAAAGCCGTCGAAACAGCTTGCCGGCATCAACATTGCCGCAGGATTTCATGGCGTCGGCCAACTGGCCGAAGCGGTCCGCCGCCTCTTTCTCAAGTCTCGCCGCATAAGCGAGAAACTCCTCGACCAATTCCAACATGTGTTCCTTGCTCCAATCGGTGTTTCGTCAGGCGGAGAAGCGAGGCGCGTCGCGCGCCCGCCTTGGGTGCGCTCAGGAGGTCACGTGCGCCGCAGTTTGCTTGACCGCCCATTCGTCGCGCGTGATCCAGGCCTCGATGACTCGGATGCGTTCGGCCTGGGCCTTGGCGAGCGCTTTGGCCGTCTTGGCGACATCGGCGGACTTGGTCGTTGCTTCCCCCGCGCAATAGAATTCGTAAGCTCTCTTTTCGCCCTGCAGCGCCGCTCTCAGGGCGTCCATGCGTGAGAGCGAAGCGTCGCCGGCCCACAAGGGCGTGCTGTCGGGCGTGGCGTGGGTCGGCCAGGCGTAGTCGGCGGGAACTTCCTTGGCGGCGCTGATTGGCCCTGCCTTGGCCGTCGCCTCGGCCGCTCTATGCCGGGACTGGGCGGCAAGCTGCCGGAAGAGCACAGCGACGTCCGAATTGCCGCTCGCTCCTGTCGCCTTGGCGAGATCGTCGAGGTGAGCCGCCGCGTCATCTTCGACGATCGCCACATAGCCGAGGATGTCCTCGATCGTGGCGATCTCGGTGCCGCCCTTGAAGCGGCGGGCGGCGGGCGTCACATGCGGCGCGGCGATCGGCATCGTCTGGTCGCCCTCGAACGACACGACGATGTCTTCATTGCGCACGAAACACTGGCAGGCCAGGCGATGCCCAGGCGGCATGTCGTTGACCTCGGCGTCGACGATCTCCTTCTTGGAAATCTTTCCGAGCTGCTTGAGCATCTTCTTTTCCCTTTCGGTCAGGGCGATCGCGTATCTTGCATTTGGGTCGAGATGCTTGACCTCGATGAGGCACGAGCCACATTCGCCATCCTGGCAATCGAAAGGGATCGGAATCTTGTTGGCTTTCGCAATCGCCAGGATGGTGCCTCGATCGCCGGCGACGGCATAGACGGCGACGTCCCTGGCCATCGCAGGGGACGAAAACGTGACATTGGCTGCACGGCGACAATTAAGATGGCCGGTTCATCGACAATTATCTTGGCCGGTTAGGGCGTCCGGCAGCGCCGGTTGAAGGGAGGGGCGAAAGCCCCGACCGGAAAGCGGCGCTGCCGGACGGCGGTTTCAATGTCCCCCTGAGGGACGTCGGCCGTTCGGCGTCGAGGGTGGTATCGCAGCTCAATAACCAACGATCTGAGCTCGATGCCGAACCTTCATGTGACCGACCGCCAGGTGATGCTCTACATGACCTCCCGTTCCCGACATCAAAACCAGGAAGCCGCAGCGGCCAGCGCCGGCTTCAGCGCGCGCACCGCGCGTCGCATCGATAACGACGCGCGTTTGCCATCACAAAAGAAGCAGCCGCGAACCTGGCGAACCCGGGCCGATCCGCTGACGGAGGTCTGGCCGCGGGCGCGGGAGATGCTCGAGATCCCCGGCGTCATGGCGGTGACGATTTTCGAGGACCTTCAGGATGAACTCGGCCCGGACGCTCTGCCCGACAGCGTCCGCCGCACGCTCGAACGTCGCATCGCAAAATGGCGCGCCCTTCACGGCGGCGACAAGGAGGTTTTCTTCCCTCAGCGCCATGATCCCGGCCGTCAGGCGCTTTCGGATTTCACCGTCGCCGAAGGCCTGCAGGACGCGCTTTGGAAGTTGGGCGGCGTCCCGCGCGAGCACCGAACCGACTCGCTGTCGGCGGCTTTCAAAAACCTCGACCGCGACGCCGAGCTTGATTTCACCAGGCGCTACGGCGACTTGTGCCGGCACTACGGCATGGAGGCCACCCGCAACAATCCCGGCGTGGCCAATGAGAATGGCAGCATCGAGGCCGCCAACGGCCATATCAAGATCCGCCTCGACCAGAGGCTGCGGCGCCGGGGAAGCCGGGATTTTGACAGTCTCGGAGCCTACCGCGCCTTCGTCGGCGGCGTGTGCGACCGTCACAACGCTCGCCGCGCCAAGGCGGTCGCCGCGGAGCGCGAGACGCTCAAAGCGCTGCCCAAGCGTCGAACCACCGACTTCGCGACGGTGACTGCGAAGGTGACGCGCAACAGCACCATCAATGTCGATAAGGTCCTCTATTCCGTCCCGTCCCGGCTGATTGGCCACAGAATCGAAGTGCGTCTCTTCGACGACCGGCTGGAATGCTTCCTCGGTCCGGACCCGGTCATGCGCATGACGCGGGTGCGGACGGACCGCGCGCGCGGCCACGCGATCGATTATCATCATCTGATCGGCACGCTGCGCCGGAAGCCGCAAGCCCTGCGATACCTCGTCTACCGCGAAGCCCTCTTCCCGCGCGCCGCCTACACCCGCGCCTGGACCGTCCTGGACGACGCCCTGCCGCCCAGAGACGCCTGCCGGACGATGGTCGCATTGCTGGTTTTGGCGTCGACCCATGAAGCCTGCGAGATCGCTCTGGCCTCCCGTCTCGATGCGATCCTGGACTCCGGCCAGCTGCCCGACATCGCCAAACTCGAGAAGGAGTTCGCGAGCAAACCGATCCTGTCGAGCGAGGTCACGATCCCCGCGCCAAACCTCCAGGCCTATGATCGGCTTCTACCCTCCGCTTGCGAGGGAAGGCCATGACGGACACGACCATGGCCGACGCAACCTTCCTCGCCTCCTTGCTGACCGAACTGCGCCTGCCCAGCATCGCGCGCAATTGGCGGCGCATCGCCGAGTCCGCCGATCGCGACGGGTGGCCGGCCCAGAAAACGATCGCCGCGCTGATGGAGATCGAAGTCGCCGAGCGCGCCTCACGCCGCATCCAGCGTCATCGCGATCAATCCGAAGCGCCGCCCGGAAAAACCTTCGCCAGCTTCGATTTCGACGTCGCCCCGGGGGTGCGCAAACAGCAACTTCTGTCCCTCGGCGCCGGCGGAGACTGGATCAGGAACGGCGACAATCTCTTGCTGTTCGGGAAAAGCGGCACGGGCAAGAGTCACGCTATGGCGGCCGTCTGCCATGCCCTCATCGACGCGGGAAAGCGGGTGTTGTTCACCCGGACCATCGACATCGTTCAACGGCTTCAGACCGCGCGGCGTGACCTTTCCCTGATCGCCGCCCTGGAGAAGTTGGACAAATTCGACCTCATCGTGCTCGACGACCTCTCGTATGTCCGTAAGGATCAAGCCGAGACCAGCGTCCTGTTCGAACTCATCGCGCATCGATACGAACGGCACAGCATCGCCATTACCGCAAATCAGGCGTTTTCAGCCTGGAACACCGTCTTTCCGGACGCCGCCATGACTGCGGCGGCGGTGGACCGATTGGTCCATCACGCGACGATCATCGAAATGAATGGCGAAAGCTACCGGGAGCGCTCCGCCGCCCGCAGAGCCGCAAAGGAGGAAACCCCGGACTTGGCTTAGCTTTCCATCAGAACCCGTCGCGGGTGATTGCCGCTCACCGGACCCCCCACGACAATTACTCGGGCCACCGCCGAAAACAGTCAGCGACAAATAAAGTAGTTGTCGCCAAGACACCCTCTTGCCAAACGACAACTATGTAGTATCTTGCGCACCGCTACTCGACGACTGCCCGATTTGGCCAGTCTAATTGTCGCTAAGCGGCCTCCGTAATTGTCGCGCTGCACATTGGCCATAGTGCTCCTCCAAGCCGGCGGCTCGGCGCCGGCGTTCAGGAGCGTTGATGAGCAAGATGGGCGCCAAGAAAAAAGCTCAGCGATACAATTAATTAGCGGTGTGGTGAGGTCGATGCTTTGGTCGCAAAGGATACGTTCGGGCGCGAAGGCCGACACCCGATTGTCAAGGTGGGAACGGTCCGGCCACGACGCGGACGGATAGACCCGGCCCAGTCAGGCCAGATCCGCGCTTCTCGGACGATCGGAGCCTTGAAAGCGTACGGCCTGAGCAGCTTGCTACTCAGCGCCGCGCTCGCGACCTGCCACTGGGAGCGTCCCGCCTCTCCGGCCCGCGCTCAAACTGATCTTCAACAGTCTGCGAAGCCAAGTGTCTGATAGCGCGTGCAAAAGCGCGCTACGGTGAGCGCGCGGCACTACAAAACAAAAAATGTACGTAAATCAGGTGTCCACAATCTGACGCAGGGTCGGCGGCAAGGCGACGCCGAGGGCGGAGAGCGCGAGGGAGGCTTCGGGGCGCGGGGCCGAGCGGAGCAGGAAGCGCTTGCCGTCCTGCTCGACCTCGGTCTCGGTGAGCGAGTCCAGGTCGGCCATCACGGCGGGCCAGGAGACGCGGGCGCCGGCGCCCGCCGCGTCGAGGCGGTCTTCCAGTTCCTTCTTCAGAACGAGGGCGAGGAAGCTGCAGGCGACGTGGCCGCGGATCGTTTCGTCGAGCTTGTGGTAGATGGGCCGCGTCCCGAGCAGGCTTTTGGTCGTTCGAAACGTTCGTTCCACTGTCCAGCGTTGTTTGTATACGAGCATCGCCTCCAGCGCCGAGAGGTTCGCGTTGGTCTGCAGCACGAACACGCCGTCGAACTTTTGGTCCTCCTCGATTCTTTGGCGGTCGATGGCGAAGCCGTCGCCCTCCGGGTCCTTGAGAAAGCGACGGTAGCCCTTGTTGCCGACGAGGCTCTTGTCGCCCTTCTTCAGCTGCCGCTCCAGCGCGGCGACGATGGTCGCGCGATTGGCGGCGTCCTTTTTCATCTCATCGAGGTTGCGGCAGACGACGTAGCGCCGCCCGGCGAGCGTGACCGCCTTGGCCTCGTAGTCGACCTCGCGTCTCGGCTTCAACAGGCCGAAAGGAACGAACGGCGCGGGATCGCTCGAGCACGAGGTCGCGGACCAACTTGTCGGTCCGCTCGCGCACGCCCAGGACATAGAGGAGCTTGCGGGCCTCGAGCTCGGCGATCGTCTCGGCGCTGATCATGCCGCGGTCGGCGACGACGCAGACGCGGTTGATGCGGAAGCGGCGCTGCAGGCGATTGATCGCCGGGATCAGGCTCGTCACGTCGGCGGTGTTGCCGGGCCACATCTCGGTGCACACCGGGCGGCTGTCGCCGTCGAGCAGAACGGCGAGGATCATCTGGTTGAGGTCCGGCCGATGATCTTTGGAGAAGCCGCGCCGCCCGAGCGTCTGGCCGCCCGCGCCTTCGAAATAGAGGCTGGTGGTGTCCATGAACACGATGTCGAGCGTGGTCAGGAGGTCGCGCCGGGCAGGCGAACAGCTCCTCCTCCAGGACGTCCTTCACGCAGCGCGGCGAAAACGGCGTCGCGGCGTCCTGCTGGTCTTTCGGCAAGCTCCTCGCCCAGCCACGCCATCGTGCGATAGAGATGATGCAGCTCGATCCCGTCGACGCCGTCGATGCGGTAATCCTCGCGCCAGCGGTCGGCGGCGCGGTCCGAGCCGCCGCAGACGAGGCGGTGCAGCACGGTCAGGAACGCCGCGCGCTCCAGCGGGAACTCGTGGTTGCGCGCGCTTGCCAGGCGCTCGATCACGGCCCGGCAGCCGGTCTCCTCCCACACCCGCTCGAAGGCGAGCGCCGGACCGATGCGGCGCGTCGAGATCGCCGTCGCCTCGCCGCGGTCGAGCGCGTCGAGCACGATCGCCTTGTCGGCGAAGCGCGCCCCCGAGCGCAAGAGCCGCTCCAGTTGCCCGCTCTCCTGCAGATCCTCGATCCGCCCGAGCGTCGCGATCACCTGCTGGCGCACCACGGCGCCCTCGCGCCGGCTCTCGACGATCTGAAGATAGGCGCGGCCGCCTGAGGTCTTCTTGCGGAAATACATGGGAGGGAACCGGACGCGAACTCGATGTTGGTCCGCACAGTATCCGCTTTGCCTCCACAAAAATCAACGAAAATCCCCACAAAACGTGGCACTACATTTTCACACTCGGCACCCACCGCATCAAATCATATCAATGGGTTACACACCGTACCCATGCTCCAACTGTCGAAGATCAG
>CAVYON010000028.1:0-69911 GCA_963770035.1 uncultured Alphaproteobacteria bacterium
AATGTATTGCAACGCTCGGACGTCCTTGGGCAGGCAGGATCCGCCGAATGGGCTGCCCGGGCGCAGGTAGTATGGCGATATGTTGAGCTTGGTGTCCGATACGAAGATCTTGTGAACCACCTTGGCGTCGATGCCAAGAGTGACGCAGACGCGACCGATCTCGTTTGCGTAGGCCACCTTAAGGGCGTGGAAGCTGTTGTCTACAAACTTTGTAAACTCGGCCTCGCGATACCCGACGGTGAAAGTCGGCGCGTTGAGGTTCTTGTTCATTTCCTCAACCCGTTCAGACGGCTTGCCGTCCGCCGTGCCGACGACGACCTTTGGCGGATTGAAGAAGTCCTTCACCGCCGAAGCTTCACGCAGGAATTCCGGGTTGTATACGACCTCGATCAACCCGTGCGCGTCTCCAAGAGCTGACTTGAAGATCGGCAGGATAAGCCCGCCGACCGTGCCGGGACGAATGGTGCTGCGGTAGACGACGGTGAACCTCTCCTTGCGGCCGGTGGAGCGCACGCCGTTCGCGATCTGCCTAGTGACCTCCGCAATGTCGCGCATATTGTGCGAGCCGTCGGGCGCGCTCGGCGTCCCTACACAGACGATCGCCATGTCGCTCTCGCGTATCGGCTCGACCGGATCGGTGGTGCAGCGCAAGCGCCCCTTCGCAAGCGCGTCCGCGAGCATCACGTCGAGTTCCAGGCTCCTGAATGGGCGACCTTCCGGAGAGGACCCGACGAACCTTATCCTCGCTGACGTCGACGCCGATGATGTTCACCCTTGCTTGGCGAGGGTACGGTGCCGAGTCAGCCCGACATACCCGAGACCGTAGACCGCAATTATCATGATCGCGCTTTCCTTTGCTGCATCGGGAAATCTAGCGGAGCGTCACGGGTTTGGTCAAACGGCCGCGAAGGCCACCCGCAACGTTCTTTGTTCTTCTCGCCAAGCCGATTTCGGTGACACTCGGATTTTCATTTTGGGACGCGCGCGCTGGGAAATGCCGCGGGTCGTCAACCCTCTCCCGCGAGGCCCCGCCCAGCGCAGACGCAGTGAAAGCCGAGAGCCTTCATCTCCACCTGAGTATCGACACAAACCACTTCGTGTCCAAAATCGGCGAGACAGGTTCGGGTATGGAGACCGACGTATCCGGCGCCGATCATCACGATGCCCATCGATTAGACCCCGCCAAGACCCGCGCCACCACAGCACTCGGCCTTCCATACCCGATTTCCAGCCAATGCCAAAGGCCGAGATAACAGCACAGACCCGGTACTCGGCACAGTTGACTGGGCGCCTCGCAACGTTACGTGTTCCAAGAAAGGGGTTCGGCGCGTTCTGAGGGCAAATATCGGGCCAACTCGAAACACCAGTCAAAATTGGGCCGACCGCCAGGCCGGCGCCCCCTCCGCGGCTCGCATCCGGCGTACGGCCCGATTGACGCGCTGACGGGGGCGCCGCTAAGCGCAACGCGTTCCCCTTCAGCGAAAACGCAAAAAGCACCGTATGGCAGTCTACACCGAGGTCTCGGACGACGCGTTGCAGGCGTTTCTTGCCCATTACGGCCTTGGCGACAGCGTGTCGTTCAAGGGCATCGCGGAGGGCGTGGAGAACTCAAACTTTCTGCTGCGCACAACCAAGGGGCAGTTCATCCTGACCCTCTACGAAAAACGGGTTGACGCCGCCGACCTTCCCTTTTTCGTCGGATTGATGGAGCATCTGGCGAAGCGCGGGGTAACCTGCCCGCAGCCCGTCCGCAATCGCAGGGGGGAGGCGCTCGGAAGGCTTGCCGGCCGGCCGGCAGCCATCGTCACATTTCTTGACGGCCTGTGGGTCCGCCGACCCAACATCCGCCACTGCGGCGAGGTCGGCGACGCGCTTGCGCGCATGCACCTCGCCGGGGTCGACTTTGCGCTAAAGCGTGCAAACGGCCTATCGTTCTCCGGTTGGGGACCGCTTTTTCACGAGGCCGAGGAGCGGGCCGATTCGGTCGCGCCGCAACTGCGCCAGACCTGCGCAGACGAACTGGCCTTCCTTGGCGCTCACTGGCCGACCGGGCTTCCCGGCGGCGTCATCCACGCCGACCTGTTCAACGACAACGTGTTCTTTTTGGCGGAAAAGCTTTCGGGGCTCATCGACTTCTATTTCGCGTGCAACGACGCGTTTGCCTACGACCTCGCCATCTGCCTCAGCGCATGGTGTTTCGAGCCGGACAACGCCTTCAACGTCTCCAAGGGGCGGGCGTTGATCTCGGCATATGAGCGGGTGCGCCGGCTGGACGAGGCGGAAGTCAGGCGCTGCCAATCCTTGCGCGCGGCGCCGCGCTGCAATTCATGCTGACCCGGCTCGTCGATTGGCTGAATGTGCCGGCGGGCGCCAAGGTCGCCCCGAAAAACCCGCTCGAGTATCGCGACAAGCTGCGGTTTCATCAGCGGGTCCGCTCGGCGAGCGACTACGGGCTCGTGAGGTGAGCCGGCGGGTGTCGATCTGGACCGACGGCGCCTGTTCGGGCAATCCGGGCCCCGGCGGCTGGGGCGCCGTGCTGCAATACGGCGAGCGGGAAAACGAACTGAAGGGGGGAGAGCCGCTCACGACCAACAACCGGATGGAGTTGACCGCGGCGATCGCGGCGCTCGAAACGCTCACCCGCCCTTGCGCGGTGACTCTGCACACCAACTCTCAGTACGTGCGCGGCGGCGTGACCGGCTGGGTCGCAACCTGGAAGCGCAATGGCTGGCGGACCTCGGACAAGAAGCCGGTGAAAAACGAGGACCTGTGGCGCCGCCTGGACGATGCCGCGTCGAGGCACGTCATCGACTGGCTGTGGGTTCGCGGGCACGCTGGCGACCCGCTCAACGAGCGGCGGACGCGCTCGCGCGCGAAGGGATGGCGCCGTTCCGGAAATGACCGCGGGCAATGTCGGCCGTTCTAATCGCGCTCTATGCGATCGCGCCGCTCCGTGACCCTCACCCGCCTTTCAACGCGCCGATCAGGGCCGTCGCGTCGGCCAAGTCCCACTTGAGCGCGCCGGCGACCGCGGCAACCTCGCAACCGTGGCGGTCGATGAGCAGCGACACCGGCAGGCCAAGCGCCTTCCCGTCCCGGCGCAGGGTCTCGAACGCGTCGCCGCTCGGATCGGCGTAGCGCGCCAGCGCCTTGACGCCGATCCCGTCGAGAAAGGCGTCCCGCCGCTCGAGCCGCGCGGTGTCGACATTGACCGCGACGACCTCGAAATTCGGTCCGCCTTGCCCCGCCTCGAGCCGGTCCAGGGCCGGCATCTCGGCCCGGCAAGGAACGCACCACGTCGCCCACAGGTTCAGCAGCACCGCCCGGCCGCGGAAGTCGGCGAGCGTCGTCTTTGACCCGTCGAGCCGCTCGAAGGCGAGCGGCATGGCCTTATGCGGATCGGAGGCGACAACCACCGGGGCCGCGTCTCCCCTGGCAAGCCCCCTGAGGGTCGCCGCCAGCGCCTGCGAGGCCGGGCAGCTCTCGGCGCCCGCCACCTTGTCCGCAGGCTTCAGCGTCGCGTATAGGAGCGCCAGCGCGGCGACGCCCAAGAGCACGCCGATGGCCGCCGCCGCGAGGGTGCGCGGGCGCGGCGGAAACGCGGGCATCGTCATTCTCGAACCATCCAGGGCGTCTTTCTCATGAGCAACGCGATGTGGGGCGGCCGATTCACCGTCGGGCCGGCCGAAATCATGGAGGAGATCAACGCCTCGATCGACTTCGACCGGAAGCTGGCCGCCCAGGACATCGCCGGCTCCCTTGCCCACGTCGCCATGCTCGCCCGACAGGGAGTTGTCGAGGCGGCCGACGCCGAGGCCATCGCCAGGGGTCTGAACGAAGTCAAGGGCGAAATCGAGGCGGGAACCTTCGCCTACTCGCGCGCGCTCGAGGACATCCATATGAATGTCGAGAGCCGCCTCGCCGAGATCGTCGGACCGGCCGCGGGGCGCCTGCACACGGCGCGATCGCGCAACGACCAGGTCGCGGTCGACTTCCGCCTCTGGGTGCGCGACACGATCGATGCGCTCCTCCTTCAGATCGCCGACCTGCAGAAGGCGCTCACCCTCCGCGCGCTCGAGACCGCCGACATGGCGATGCCCGGGTTCACCCACCTCCAGTCGGCCCAGCCCGTCACCTTTGGCCATCACCTGCTCGCCTATGTCGAAATGCTCGGGCGCGACGCCGGCCGCTTCCGCGACGCCCGCAAGCGCCTCAACGAATGCCCGCTCGGCGCCGCCGCCCTCGCGGGCACCTCGTTTCCGATCGACCGCGAGGCGACCGCCAAGGCGCTCGGCTTCGACAGGCCGACCGCCAATTCGCTCGAATTCGGTCGCCGACCGCGATTTCGCCCTCGAGGCGATCAGCGCGGCGGCGATCGCGGCGACCCACCTGTCGCGGCTGGCCGAGGAGTTCGTGCTGTGGACGACGCCGCAGTTCGGCTTCATCCGGCTCTCGGACGCCTTCTCGACCGGCTCCTCGATCATGCCGCAGAAGCGCAACCCGGACGCGGCCGAACTGGTGCGCGGCAAGACCGGCCGGGTCGTCGGCGCGCTGGTCGGCCTCTTCACCGTGATGAAGGGTCTGCCGCTCGCCTATTCCAAGGACATGCAGGAGGACAAGGAGGGCGCGTTCGACGCGCTCGAGACCCTGTCGCTCTGCCTCGCCGCGATGACCGGCATGGTCAAGGACCTGACGCCGGACGCCAAGCGGATGAAGGCGTCGGCGGGCGCGGGCTACGCCACCGCCACCGACCTCGCCGACTGGCTGGTCAAGACGCTGAAGACGCCGTTCCGCGAGGCTCACCACATCACCGGCCGGATCGTGGCGCTCGCCGCCGAGCGGGGCGTCGGGCTGGAAAAGCTCAAGCTTGCCGACCTCCAGGGCGTCGAGCCGCGCATCACCGAGGACGCGTTTGGCGTGCTTGGCGTCGAGCGCTCGGTGAGGAGCCGCACCTCCTACGGCGGCACGGCCCCCGCCAACGTCAAGCGGCAGGCGAAGGCGTGGCTGAAGCGGCTCGGGGGATAGAGGGGGCCGAGGCCGGCCGGCGGCCGCCGCCGGCGGCGCTTTTTGCAAGCCGCCCCGCGATATCAAGGGTTTATCCGCACAATCCTGTTTGCCGCAGGGCTCGGAAGGCCTTTTCGCCGCAGTTTCGCCGCAATCTTGCTTCGCGCAATAAGCGCGATCTGCTTGATGTTATTAATGTTTTAGCTGCAAACAACATAATATCTCGGTGATTATGCCTGCCCAAACGGTAACGACGAGACCCGCATCGGCGCAGCTCACGCCTCCCGGAAAGACCCTCGAGCGACGCGGCGGCCAAGGCGACGGGCGCGCCCGAGTCCGCCGCCTATCGGCCCGGCTTCCTCCAGATGTCGCGCTCGACCATTGTGGCGATCTGCCGGTCGATCACCTCGCGCCGGAAGTCGGCATGATTATACGGAGCGCGGTCGAGATAGAGGTTCTTGGGATAGATCGGCTCCTCGTAGATCGTCTGATAGACCTCGGTGCGCAGGTCCTTCATCCAGTTGTCCCACTGCGCCCGCGTGCGGTGGTCGCGCAGCGCCTCGATGTCGATCGTGCCGGCGACGTAGGACGAGCCCGCGCCGTAGTCGTGCCGGCCGACGATCCGGCCCTTGTAGTCGACGATCATCGAGCGGCCGCCAAACGTGTCGATCGGCAGGTCCGCGTCGGCGTCGAGATAATAGGTGCCCATGTTCGGGGCGACGACGAAAAAATTGTTGTCGAGCGCGCGCGCCCGGTTCTGGATCTCGAAGAACTCGTTGCCGGTGTGCGGATGCGGGTACGAGGCGCGATAGACCACCTCGGCGCCGTTCATCGCCAGCCCTCGCGCATTCTCGGGATACGATCCCTCGTTCGCCATCAAGACGCCGAGCCGGCCGATCTCGGTGTCGGCGACCGGATAGAAGGCGTCGAGCGTCTTGCCGTAAAGCTCGATCCAGCGGTCCCACACGTCGTGCGGGGTCATCGAATGCTCGACCGGATAGAGGGTCGCGAGCTTGTAGTGCTTCAGCACCACCTCGCCGTTCGGATCGATGGCGAAGCCGACGTTGAAGAAGCGGTCCGGGAACGCCTCGTGGCGCGCCTTGGCCTGGCCCATGATGAACACGTTCCACTTGCGCGCGAGGTCGCCGAGGAATCGCGTCTCGGGGCCGGGGATGTCGATCGCCGTCTCGCGGGCGTAGGTCACGTGATCGAGGTCGAACACCTCGTCGGTGAAGCCCTGCAGCGCGCCTTCCGGCACGGCGACGAGCCGCACCGGCAAATCGAGGCTCGAGAGCCAGGAGGCGGCGGCGATCATGTGGGCGATGTGGTCGAGATTGCGCTCGATCTCCGCCCGCTTGCGCACGCCGCGCACGGTCGGGATCAGGCCGACGGCCGTATAAGGCTGAACCATGCGTTCCCTCCGGCTTTGGACGAAATGATCGGACGAGGCGCGGGCAAGGCGCTTCGCCTTCGATGGATTTGGTGGCAAGCGGCCGGCGCAGCGTCAAGGGTTTTTCACGCGCCATGTTCAACCGCAGGCGCGGCCAGGTGGGGTGGCGAAGCAGGCGCAAAAGGGCTTGGAGCAAGTGTCAGCGGTTTCCCGCGATATTCTGCTATGTGGATCATGGCGCCGCAAATCGAGAGGCGGGCCGCGCTGGCGGGCGGTTGGAGCCGTCGGACCGGCCTTCGCAGCCCATGGGCGGAAACATGGCGGCGACGCCGCTTGCCCGTCAACGCGCTCGCGCCGATTGCCGTCGCCCAGGTGATGTGATATCAATGATATCGTCCCGATAGAGGAGGCGCGGTGGTGGTTGACCTGCTCGTCCGCAACGTCGACAAATCGCTCGTCCGAGCGCTGAAGGAGCGCGCCGGCGCACACGGCCGCAGCGCGGAGGCGGAGCATCGCGCGATCCTCGCTGCGGCGCTGGCGCGCCCTCGCCGGCTGAGCTTCGCCGAGGCGCTTCAGTCGATGCCGGCGGTCGGCCTCAACTCCGATTTCGAGCGGGTCGAGAGCGTTGAAGAGCCCAGCGGTGTACTTGATTGACACGAACGTCATCAGCGAGGCGCGAAAAGGCGACCGAGCGAACAAGGGCGTGGTCGAATTCTTCGAGGAGGTCGCCTCGTCGGGCGCTCCGCTTTTTCTTTCCTCGGTGACCCTCGGCGAGTTGCGCCGCGGCGTGGAGCTGATCCGGCGCCGCCGCGACGCTGATCAAGCCGAGCGGCTCGAGACGTGGCTGACGAGCCTCGTCGAGTCCTTTGGCGAGCGCATTCTCGCCTTCGACGCCGACGCCGCTCAGGTCTGGGGCCGGCTCAGAGTCCCCGATCCCAGCCACGCGCTCGACAAGCAAATCGCCGCAATCGCACTCGTCAACGACCTTACCCTGGTGACCCGTAACCTCGCGGATTTCCAAGGCTTGGGGCTCAGGCTCAAGGATCCGTTCGTTTCCTAAGAAGCGCGGTGAATCCCCGTTTCCCAGGACAGAATACGGGATTCCGCTGACTCCTACGAAGCCCCGGAGCGCGCTTTCCGGCCGGCGACGAGAGGCGCCGGCAAGTCGAGGCTCGAGAGCCAGGAGGCGGCGGCGATCAGGGGAGCGACGGGCTCGAGATTGCGCTCGATCTCCGCCCGCTTGCGCACGCCGCGAACGGTCGGGATCAGGCCAACGGCCGTATAAGGCTGAACCCTGCGTTCCCTCCCGCTTTGAACGAAATGATCGGACGAGGGCGCGGGCAAGGCGCTTCGCCTTCGATGGATTTGGTGGCAAGCGGCCGGCGCAGCGTCAAGGGCTAATTGGCGCGGGCCGACAAGCTTTCCGACTTTGTCAGCTTCGCTGTCTTGGGGTCGTAGACGAAACCGGCGATCGTGCCGTCCTTGATCCTTTTGACGGCCTCATCGATCGCGAACAGCGGAACGAGAAACCACTCCTTTGGAATGACGGGCTGGCCGAACCGGTCCTTGATTTCGATCTCCAGTCGAGCCGGCGCGAAGATACGGTGAATGAGATTTCGAGCCGGGTGCGATTGATGTTGTAAAGCTCGTAGGTGGCGACGATCTCGACGTCGGCCATGAGAAACGTCGGCTGCAAGCGCGCGCCCTGGACGCGCTGCTTCACGTGCATGTTCGTGACGCCGATCTTGTGAACGAGGTCCCGGTTGGCCGCGACCAGCGGGTGATCGGATTTGCTCCTCAGGACATAGATTGTCCCGCTGGCTTGGTCGTCTTCGGCAAGTTCCTCGGAGAAGAGCGGGCCTGCGACGGGATCGGTGATCCGTCGCGCCGTTTCATCCCCGTTGAGCGCCCGCTGAAGCGACCGCATCAGCATGTTGCTCTCGGTGCCGTTGTCGAAAATCACCCGTAGCCGCGCGTCGGTTTTCCCGTGCGGGGTAGTGAAGGTGTCCCCGGCCTCGGCGACGTAGGCCTTCTGTCCCTCAAGGACAAACCATGCGCCCTTCCTAATTTCGGCCTTCAACTCAAAGGGGCGGGTCTGTCGCGTTCCTTCGTCGAGTTCCTTCTGAATCGTCAGGAACAGCGGCTTGAACGTGTCGAAGTCGGCGCACTTCTGGCGAGTGGCGACCTCTTCCGCCGCCCGCCTCTCGGCGCCGCTCGCGACGTGACGCAGATCGGTGATGTCGGGTTCGCCGTCGGCGCCCTGCAAGTCGGCGAGCAGTTCATCCTCATCAATCGGCTCCTCCGGCTCTCGCAACCGTCGCCTCCGCGCCTACCAGCAGGCCCTGATGATCGAGCGGGGCAAGCAGCGCCCGGCAATCGTCAAGCGCGCGCAGGCGATCGAGACGGACGGCATACAGCCGCTCGAAAATGTCTCGGTCTTCGCCATGCCGAGGCGTGCGGCCATGAGTTTCTACAAATCGCTGGATTTCCTCGAAACCCGCGATAATCCGCTCCTCGCGCGGCGGCCGGCCCGACGATTTCTCCGGTGGCGCGAAGTCCTCGAGTTCGGCGCTCAGTTCGTCGAGGTCGACATCACTCATAGCGCCCCTCTTTCTTGAAGCGCATGAAGGCGGCCGCGCCCTCGGCCATCTTATTCTCCCAGGCGTCGGCCGACGCGATCGACGGCAGCCGGCCCCTCTCCTTCTTGAACTTGGAGGCCCGGACCGCGAGGGTCTTTGCCTCTTCGGGCGTCAGGGTCGTACGCTTGGCGGCGATCGCCGCCTTGACCTGTATGAGCCGTTCCTCGGTCATGCTCTTGGCGAGAATCGCGTAGGCCTCGCCGAACGGATTGATCTGGTCGATCAGATCGATGTCGAGGCCGGTGACGTCCATCGCATATTTGCGCACGCCGTCGACAAAAGCGGTATTGCCGCTCTCTTCGCCTTCAGCGAAGCCGCCGCCGGCGGCCCCGCCGCTGTTGGCGATTTCCTTCGCCTTCTGGGTGAGGTTCAGCGCGGCGACGGCGTGCTGTCGCACCGCCTCCTGATCCGCCTCGTCCAGTTCGGGATATTTGTCCTTGACGATCTTGCCCATCCGGACCTGGGTCAACTCCTCCGGGACCAGTTCCTCGTCGAAAATACCGCGCTCGATCGTCGTCTTGTCCTGCACGAAGGCGGCGATGACCTCGTTCAGGTCCTCCTGACAGATGCGCGTCGCCTCCTCGCTGTTCGGAGTCGCAAGCCCCTTGATCTCGATCTGGAACTTGCCGCTTTGCTCATCGAAGCCAACGTTGCATTTGTCGGGGTCGTAGCCGCCCTCGCCGTAATCGAAGCCCGGCGTCGGACCATTGTTCGGATTCTTCGGCTTGAATTCGAAGCGCGGCGCCAGCACCTGCTCCATCAGCAGGCTCGCCGCGATCGCCTTCAGCGTATCATTCACCGCGCCGGTCACAGCGTCGTTGGCGGCGTCCGGCTCGGCGATCAGGTTCGAGAAGTGCGCGCGCGTCTTGCCCGGCGCGTCGCGGGTCGCGCGCCCGATAATCTGCACGATCTCGGTGAGACTGGCGCGGTAGCCGACCGTCAGCGCGTGTTCGCACCAGATCCAGTCGAAACCCTCCTTCGCCATGCCGAGCGCGATGATGATGTCGACGTAGTCGCGATTGTTCTTCTGCGTCGGGTCCTTGAGCGCGGCGGAGACCTTGTCCCGCTTGGCGGGATCATCGTCCACGAGGTCCGCGATCCGCAACAGGCGCCCCTCGGGCGTCTTGACGAGCTGGAAGCCGGTCGCGGGGTCGGAGCCTTCCCAGTTCCCCAGCGCCCCAAAGATGTGCTCGACCTCCTTGACCTTGTCCTTCGTGCTCTCGCGCGAGTTGACGTTCGGGATATGGACGATCGTCTTCTCGGAGGGGTCGAGCACCTTGAGGATGTCCTCGGCATAGGCGCCGGCGTAGAAGAAATAGCCGATGTCGAGCTGCTTCAGATATTCGTAGCCGTTGAGCTGCTCGTAGTAGGTGTAGGTGACGGTGTCGAACTTCGCCTCGTCCTGCGGGGTCAGCACGGCGTCGGCGTCGCCTCGGAAATAGGAGCCGGTCATCGCGACGATATGCACCCGGTCGCGGGCGATGAACTGGGTCAGGTGCAGGCCGAGCTTGTTGTCCGGATTGGCCGAGACGTGGTGGAATTCGTCGACGGCGATCAGCCGGTCGTCGAACGCCTCGACGCCGAACTGAGCGACGGCGAAGCGGAAGGTGGCGTGGGTGCAGACCAGCACCTTGTCGCCGCTCACCAGAAAGGCGCCGACCGCCTTGACCTTGCCGCCGTTGTCGGGGCCGGGGGCGTTGCAGAGGTTCCATTTCGGCTCGACGCGCCAGTCGGCCCAGAAGCCGAACTTCGACAGCGGCTCGTCCTGAAAGCTCGCGCCGATGGTCTTTTCGGGCACGACGACGATCGCCTGCCTCAGTCCCTGGTTCTGGAGCTTGTCGAGGGCGATGAACATGAGCGCGCGGCTCTTGCCGGACGCCGGGGGCGACTTGATCAGGAGATACTGTTCGCCCCGCTTCTCATAGGCGCGTTCCTGCATCGGCCGCATGCCCAACGCGTTGGCCTTGGTCGAACTGCCGTTGCGGGCATAGGAGACGGAGACGGAGGGCACGACGGCCGAACCCTTCCGACCTTGAGCAGCCCTTCGCGCCCCGCCGCGTTGCTGACGCCTTTGCGCGGCGCCCCTGGCAAAATTAATTTTGCGGTCTGAAAGAAGCCAGCCGGAACCTCCGCAATATCGGACGTGTCAACGTCCTCATCCGGGATCGCCTCGATCTCAGCGACGCGCTCTTTGGAGATAGGCATCGAATGCTTTCCTTTCGTTCCTTGTCGCCTTCCGCGCGCTGATGATCCGTGTCTTTCCATCTCTCTCCGTGGGCGCCACGCACACAACCGTCGTGCCGCCTATGAGCCCAAAACTGATCTCGCGCTCCTCGGAATGGTGCGTGGGATCCGGCCCGGAAACGACAGGTCCCTCCCAGATCGTCGCCGCCTCCTCGAAGCTGAATTCCGTGTTTCGTGAGATTGGCGGCATTCTTTGCGGGGTCCCACTCGAACTGGTCCATAAGGATGCCCCATCCCTTAGGTGCGCTTCCGCCAGGCCGTTATCAAGCTTTGGTTGACTTGGCGGCAGTAGGCTCGTCTTGAAGCTCGCGCCGACACCGCAACGGAGGGTTCGTTGGGATCGTCATGGGTCGGAGTCCGGCGGGATCAGGGGACGGAGCGCGGCGATGAGGCCCGGAAGTCTTTCGGTCGTCACGCGCCAGACGATGTCGAGCCGCACATCGTCGTAGCCGTGGATAAGACGGTGGCGCAGGCCGGTCATCTCGCGCCAGGGAATGTCCGGATGGGCGGATGAGAAGGCCTTCGACACCTTTCCCGCCGCCTCGCCGATCACTGCCAGTTTTCGGATGACGGCGCTCTGATGCAGGGCGCTGGCGAGGAAGGCGCGCTCATCGAGGCCGGCGACGAAGGAGAGCGCGTCCTCGGCCGCGAGCCTCATGTCGAGCAAAAGCGCGGGATCGCGCGCGCCCTCGTCCGGACGATCAGGCGGCATAGACAGGCTCGGCCCCGTTCAGGATCAGCCGACGGCGGATATAGTTGCGGCTCGTCTCGACATCCTTGCGATCGACGAGATCCACCGGCCGTTCGAGCAGCGCTTCGAGCGCGTCGCGGAAGTCGAGATAGCGCGTTAAGCCGTCATCCGGCGGTTCGAACTCAACAAGAAAATCGACGTCGCTGGTCTCGGCGTCGAAATCTGCGCCGCGCGCCGCCGAGCCGAAGACATCGAGCCGCGCCACGCCGAACCGCCGGCAGAGGGTTTGCAGTTCGACGCGCTTTTGTTCGACCGTCGCATGCACCGAAGGAGTCCTTTCCTGCTCGCAATCTAGATTACGCAGATCATAGAGGCCCCGTCATCGCGAGCGAAGCGAAGCGATCCAGAGGAACGTAGAGCGCCCGGCGGCCCCTGGATTGCTCGTCGCCTTGGGTCGCAGCCTGCGACATTGAAACATCTCTCCTGGCTGCTTGATTCCTTGCTTGGCGGTCGGCGCGCGGCTTCCTCCCCCTTGTGGGGGAGGATTGAGGAGGGGGGTCGCACTGAACTTCGAAAGTTTGGCGTCCTTCCCCTTGCAAATGAGAGATCAGCGCGACCCCCCATCCCTGCCTTCCCCCACAAGGGGGGAAGGAGAACGCCTTCAGTTTGACCGGCGCGCATCACCAGGCAGTTACTCCTCTCCTATCCCGGCTCCTCGAGCCTCGGCCCTTCGCGCGCTGCCCTTCGGCGGCTTCCCGCCTTCGCCATCCTTGGCGGCGGTCATCTTCGTATAAAGCTCGAACAGCTTTTCCAGCCGCTCCGTGTCATTTTTGAACCGGCGGCCAATGTAGATGCGCTCCAGCGCCTCGTCGTTGCGCTCGTGCGCCTCTCGCAAGTCGGCCGGCATGGCGTCGGGGTCGTAGAGGTCGGCGATCGTCGCGCGGCTTCCTCCCCCCTTGTGGGGGAGGATTGAGGAGGGGGGTCGCACTGAACTTCGAAAGTTTGGCTCGTCCTTCCCCTTGCAAATGAGAGGTCAGCGCGACCCCCCATCCCTGCCTTCCCCCACAAGGGGGGAAGGAGAACGCCTTCAATTTGACCGGCGCGCATCACCAGGCAGTTACTCCTCTCCTATCCCGGCTCCTCGAGCCTCGGCCCTTCGCACGCTGCCCTTCGGCGGCTTCCCGCCTTCGCCATCCTTGGCGGCGGTCATTTTCGTGTAAAGCTCGAACAGCTTTTCCAGCCGCTCGGTGTCGTTCTTGAACCGGCGGCCGATGTAGATGCGCTCCAGCACTTCGTAGTTCGCTCGGTGTCGTTCTTGAACCGGCGGCCGATGTAGATGCGCTCCAGCACCTCGTCGTTACGCTCGTGCGCCTCTCGCAGGTCGGCGGGCATGGCGTCGGGGTCGTAGAGATCGGCGATCGTCGCCGGGAAATGCGCCTCGCGGGCCAGCAGGATGTCCTCGGCGCAGCGGGTCAAGTCGGCCTTGTTCTTTTCGGTCAGCGTTGGGACCGGGAAAGTGTTCCAGCCGAGGTTGTTCGAATATCAGAATTCAGTTCGCAGTCTTACCGCAAATAGTAGATATCCATACTCAGATGAAGTTTGGATGTAATGAATAGAAAAGTCTACTAGAGCGAAGGCTTTGTAAATGGCAAAAGCTAGATGTTGTAATTACTATATTTCGAGTTCCAACAGGCCGACTGGTAAATACTGCTCTCCTTTCCGAAGAAACCTGTGGGCACCAAAAATTGCGAGTCATCGACAAGTATCTCCTATTGAACGAAATCTGGTGCGGTCGCGCCGTAAGTGTGGCCGCAACTTCGCCGCCGTTTTTCCGGTACGCTAAGGACATTATCAATTCGCGCTGGACACCTCTGGCACTTTCTCGGATCAATCAGACTAAATCTGTTATCGTCATAGCCACAGGCAATAGCGAAGCCACCCATGATATGAACTCCGCTAGTTCCAGTAAGCTCGACGTATTATGAAGACAAACTCCGGTTCGAGTCGAGCTAAGCCTTCGGGCTGAAGCTGCGTCAAGAAAAAGATTTCCCCCGTCATAAGGCGCATTGCCGAGTGATCATCGGAGACAGACCATTGCTGATTCTTAGATTTTCCGACAAACGATGACATCGTCGCCTTCAACAAGATATGCATTTATATTTATGCACTCTCCTTGGGACGATACTCGCCATAAATGTGTTTTTGCCGAATATGGCGTTTCGTTAGTCAGTCCAATGATGGTACAGGAAACACCGGCATTATGTTGTGCGATTGTTCGCCCATTTGAAAGAGTGCGATAGGCAAATTCAAGCCGGCATGCATAATTATAAACAAGTGGCCAAAGAACAGATACATGTATTCCTTGACAGATAGAATTAGTCGTAACAAACGTGACGGCGTTTATCTCCAAATCTAAGAAACTGACTAAATCTTTATTATAAACCAGCCCGCACACGTAGTCTAAAGATTCGTTATGATTTCTCATCATGACACAAATATTTGAGCCATATCATTTTTCTGATCGCTGGTCATGTTTCTTTCCCCCTATGTATGGAGGATTGCCGCATATATAAGTTTCTCCGCCTGCATTCTCGAAATCGATTTGCGCTTGATCAAGCGGCGTGCTGAAACAGATCGTCGGCGTGCCAGCTTCACGCCCGTCCCTGTCGGCGGACAAACGCTCAACCAATCCAGCCGCAGCGCATTTCCGCAAGTGATCCAGTTCTCCGCGTTCAGCGGCAGGAACTCGGCCAGCGCCTCCTTCTGGCCCGCGGTAGAGCACGTCGCACTGGATACTCGGCGATGATGAGGGCAAGCCGCGCGATCTCGGCCGGAAAGTCGCGCAGCTCGATCCCGCGAAAATTCGTCAGCGGAATATCGCTCTTGCAGCCCGTCTTCCTTTCGTCGCCGGTTGATCTCCGCCTCGATCGCCCGCATCTCCTTGTAGGCGATGACGAGGAAATTGCCGGAGCCGCAGGCCGGGTCGAACACCCGGATCCGCGCCATGCGCCTGCGCAGGTTGAGCAGCATCCGGGAATTGTCGCCGGCCTCCTCCAAACGCGCCCGCAGGTCGTCGAGGAACAGCGGGTTCAGCACCTTCAAAATGTTCGGCACGCTGGTGTAGTGCATCCCAAGCGCGCCGCGCTCCTCGTCCTCCGCGACCGCCTGGATCATCGACCCGAAAATGTCCGGGTTGATCTTGGTCCAGTCGAGCCGGCCGACGTGAAGGAGATAGGCGCGCGCGGCCCGGCTGAAGCGCGGCGCGTCCAGGCTGCCCGAAAACAGCCCGCCGTTCACGTAAGGGAAGCGCGTCGGCCCAGCGCGGCAGCTTCGCCGCCGCGCGGTCCGCGCCCTTGGTGTTCATCGCCCGGAAGATCGCGCCGATCACCTCATGGGTGTTGGACGAGTCCCGTTCGCTCATCTGTTCGATGGCGCCACTGAAAAGCGAGTCGCCCAGAAAGATGTCGGTCCGTTGCGCGAAGAAGCAGAAGATCAGCCGCGCCATGAAATGGTTCATGTCGTGGCGGCGGGCGGCCGAGCCCCAATCGGGGTTTTCCTTCAGGAGCTCGACATAGAGCCGGTTCAGCCGGCTCGTCGCCCTGATGTCGAAGGCGTTCTCGCTGATCTGCTGGACGGTCGTAATGCCGGCGAGGGGCAGGAAGAAGCCGAAATGGTCCGGGAAGTCGGCGTAGCGGCAGGCGACGGTCCCGCCGCCGCCGACGTCCTCGGCTTCGAACCACTCGCCGTCCGTCGCCAGAACGAATTTCGCCTTCGCCTTGGCCGTCGCCGGGCTGGCCTTCAGCGCCGCCAGCGTTTTCGTGACCTCGCCGGAGGCGGCGACGGCGATATGGATGTTGTTGGTCTGAAGGACGCCGCCGAGGTCCGACCTGTTCGATTCGCCCTTGCGGAGGCGTTTGAGCGTCGTCTCTTTGTTGCCGAACGCTTCGAGGAAGGCGAACGGGAACTCCTGCGGATCAAACGGCCGCTCGGCCAGCCTGGTTACCGCCTCTTCGATCTCGACAGCGTTCATTTTCTAGAATCGCCCACCGGGCCGACAGTCCCCGCAACGCAGCATCGATAGCTCGTTTTTATGCGGCCACGCCAGGAAGATGTTTTGAACGCCGCTTTGCGCCACCGGCATGAGCGGCCCTCCCCCGCCTCCGCAAAAATCCCGCCCCGCTGAAACCTTTCGGCGTTTTGACCCCGTCACCGCAAACCCCGCATCTTGGAAAGAAAGCTGGCGAAAGTGTAATCTTCGCGCCACATTTTTGGCCCGGATCTCCCCGATGACCGTCGCCGCTGAACAGGAAATTCCGCTCAGCCAGAACTGGACCTCGAGATCGGCAGACGCAGGATGTCGCGCAGAGCAGAAACGTTGATTCCACTGCCCGTCGCTTTGCTGGCCGTGAGCGTCGCCGCGCACGCCACGAGCCGCTCGCCCACCGCCGACCTGATGGATCCGTCGCCAACCCGTCCGTCAAGGAAATGGTGACGTCGTTCTGTCCGGGAAAGCTCGCCGCACGATCGTGTGGGACGATCCCTCCCTCCACCCCACCCTGGAGAGCGTGAATGAGCGAAACACAGGTTGATGATCTTTATGCCCTCCGCGCCGAGGTCGAGCAGTTGCGGAGGCAGAGCGACGAAACACGCCGCAGCACGCATATTCTCAGCGAGCAGGCGCATGACCATGCCGCGCTGATCCTGGCTTATCAAGAGGCGGAAAGAGCCCTCCGCGACCGCGTCGCGGTGCTGGAGGAGGCGCTGCGGAAATCCGTGGAGACTTGTGCGCGAGAAGCCGCCTATTGGGCCATCAAAGGTGGCAGTCCTGAACTGATCGCTTCAAGAATCCGCGCCCTCACCCCAGCGCAGCCCTCACCCCCTCCCGACCCCACTCCGCAGTCCGTCATAGACGCCATGGGCTTCGACCCGTTCGCGTCAACACCGGATGGCCCTCCCGCGCCCGACCCGCGCGATGAGAGGATCAGGAGGCTGGAGGAGGCGTTGGGGAAGGCACGGGCCCTTTGAGGCCATGAATGTCGAGCGAGGCTGCCCTGGTCGATCTCGAAGGTCTCCTCGCTGGAATGGCTGAGGAAGATAAGCGGCATGAGATCCGATCTCTCGGACGTTCTCTGCTGAGCAGATTTCGGTCTATCGGAATTCCAAAACGAATACGCCATCGCCCGCGACGCTCTGGAGGTCGAGGCGGGCGTCGACCGGCGTGTCACGCGCCAGGCGACCCTCGGACTCTTTTATTCAGGTTCGCTCGCTCCGCGCGATCAGGACAACGCCATCAAGGGCCGTTTGCACGTCGCCTTCTGAGCGGCCAATGGGCGGCGGAAGGATGAGGCGGCCTGTAAAGGTTCAACCTGATCTCCTGAATCAATTCAAGCATCCCGCAACCGTCATTGCGAAGAGCGACCCCCGGGTCGAAGAGCCCGGGGGGACGAAGCAACCATGGAATCTTCGCCTTCGGCTCGCAATGACGGCGGCGGAACTTGGCGCACTTATTTTGCTGTGTGTCCTAACACCGTCACCGCTAACCCCGCGTCGTCGGAGAGAAAGCTGGCGAAACTGTAATCTTCGCGCCGCACTTTGGGCCCGCATCTCCCGGATGACCATCGCCGCTGAACAGGAAAGTCCGCTCAGCCGGAACTGGACCTCGAGATCGGGAGACAAGGGATGTTACGCAGAGCAGCAACGTTAATTCCAATGACCGTCGCTTTGCTGGCCGTGGGCGCCGCAGCGCACGCCACGAGCCGGCCGTCCACAGTGGTGCACGTCGACCTGATGGATCCGTCGACAAACCCGTCCGTCAAGGAAATGGTGATCAAATCGGACACGAAAGACGTGCCGGCGGGGCCCGTTGTCTTCCAAGTTTCCAACGACTCGAAGAACCTCGTTCACGAGATGATTGTCGTCTCGGTCGCGGAACCGCGCGCGGCGCTTCCTTATGACCGTAAAGACGGCCGCGTTGACGAAGCCAAAATCAAAGATCTCGGCGAAGCGCCCGATCTCAAGCCGGGAGAGAAGAAAACTTTGCAGCTCACGTTGAAGCCGGGCAATTATCTCCTGATCTGCAATCAGCCGGATCACTACAAGAGCGGCATGGAAACCAGCCTTATCGTCACCCAATGATTCCTGATCGGTCGGTCCGCACGAGGCCCGGCATAATTCATACGGGCTTCCCCGCGGCAGCGTATGGCGTCCGCAGCGCGCATCGCTCGAAAGCGGTGAAGCGCGCGTCGGAGCCGCAGGCAAAGCGTCAAGACCTACTTTACGCGCCGCCGGCGATCCGCACGGATGGCCGCCAACCTCATCGCCGCTCTATGGCGACGCGAACGCACGCAGTGGCGGCTGCCGTTCGCCGCGTTCGACCCCCGATGAAGCCGAGGCCCGCAAACCCGATCAGCGCCATGATCCAGGTCGCCGTCTCCGGCACGACGATGGTCGTCGCATTGAGGTTGGCGAAATATTCGGCGCGGAGCGGCGCGCCCGGCGACAGCGAATTGAAGATGAGGCGACTGGCGATGTCGCTGTCGAGCTCCGGGACATCGTAGCCGGACACCCAAAGCCCGAGGCCATGAATGTCGAGCGCCGATGTGCTGTCGATCGATAGCGTATCGGCGAACAGGACGTCGCCCGGGGTCGCGTGGTTCCGCGCGCCGTTCTCAATGGTCAGCCGGCTGTCGCTGGTCAGGTCGAGGGCCCCGATGGAAAACGGATCATCGAGCCCGAACACCGGGCCGAGCGGATTGTCGCCGGTCGCCTCGAACTGGGTTGTCGCGCCTTGGAGGGTGAAATTGATCAGCCGCGTGTCGAATGCGGGCGAGGCGACGTCGGTTGTCGTGTTGATGAAATTGGCGTCGCCGGTAAAGAGGAACGTGCCAGAGCCGTTGATCACGCCGCCCAACTGATTGTCGAGGTTGCCCTGGTCGATCTCGAAGGTCGCCGGGTCGAGCGTCAGCGTGGCGCCGGCCTGGTTGAGAACCGCCGGGTTGTTGACCGGTCCGCTCGCCCGCGCGACGCCTTTGACGACGAAGCGCCCGGCATTCGACACGCCGTTGACGAAAGTCGCCTGGCCGCCGGCGTTGAGGCGGAAGATCGCCGTCGCCGGGGCGGCGCCTTCCGCCGGGGCGTTGATGAACGAGAAGTTCTGTCCCAGGTTCTGGGCCGCCCCGCTCGCCATCAACACGCCGTTGGCGTTCACGGTGATCGCGCCGTTGTTCAAGATGCCGCCGCTGAACGTCCCGGTCGCCTTGTTCGCCGCCGCGCCCGGTCCGATCGTCGTCGCAGCGCCGATCATGTTGGTATAAAGCCCCGCCACGTTGAACGACGCGCCGGCTTCCAGCGTCACCGAGCCGTTCATCCCATTGCCGCTGCTGTTGCTCATCGGGCCCGAAATGGTGGTGTTGCCGGTGACGGTGAGCATGCCCGGATTGTCGAGCTTTTGCGCGGTGAAGGTGGCGGTCGCGGCGACGTTGAGCGTTCCGCCGTTGAGGACCCCGGTGGCGCCGCCTACGGTCAGCTTGTTGGCCGCCGCGACATTGAGCGTCGAGTTGATTCCGTTGAGCAACCCTTCGAGGTTCGCGGTGTTGGCGTTGACTGTAACGGTGCGCGCGGCGCCGGGATTGATGATCGCCACGTCAAAGTCCCGCGGCGCCTGGGCGACGCCCGGCGCGACGCCGCGCGACCAGCTCGCGTTGGTGGCGAAGTTGCTGTCGGCGGCTGCGATGAACGTGTCGAAGGTGCTCTTCTGCGATCCTCCCACCGTGATGCCGCCGCCGTTGAGGAAGGTCGTGTAGGCGTTGACGCGCGTATCGATCGTCGCCAGGGGGTTGCCTGTTTCGAGCAGCGAATGGACGCCGACAATGCGGCGGGTGAAGAAAGGAAAGGTGTTCGTTAAAAAGATTCTGAAACTTGGACCGCCGGAATCTCCCGTCTGGACGACGTTCGGCCCGGCTGCGCTCTCAGGATAGCGGTATGTCGTCGCCGTGATGTCGCCGGCCGCCGCTCCGACCTGCGCCGTGCCGACCAAAGCGGAATTCCGCAACGGGCTCGCATTGCGACCGTATCCGACAATAGAGACTGTCGCGCCGGCCGCAAGGTTCTGCGCCGGCGTCGCGATCGAGTCCGGGACGATTCCGGCCGGCGAGGTCAACAAAAGCATGACGCCGATGTCGTTGGCGTTGGTCGCAGCGCTGTAGTTCGGCGCCTGCACCCCGAGGCCAAAAAGCGTGGTCGCTGGCGTCGGCGGATACGGTCCAAAGGACATCCGCTGAAAATGTGGCTGCAGCGTCGCCGCGCCTGTCACCGCGGAGGGCTGTTCGGTGTTCATGCAGTGCGCCGCGGTCAGAACGACGTTCGCGCCGATCAACGTTCCAGTGCAGCCGAAACCGCGCTCGTCGCCGACCTGCCCGATCGCGGTGTCAGTGTTGGTGGTCGTACCGGGTCCCTCGATTGCTGAAGCCTGCGATGCGCAAAGGCTAAACAAAATCGCCGGCGCTATCGGCGCGACGCTGGCCCGACGTGTTCGGCGGAACTGTACAAATGCGCGGACTGCGCCCCATCGACCTACAAGATCCATATTCGCCTCCCAGATATACCGAAAAGACACTCGGGGAGTTCGAATTATCTACTGTGCAAGAACCCCCGATCCTCGATGCTTAACCGAGAAGCGCCGACCTGCAGCGCTAGACGAGAACAATGTGTATCATTTCGCTTCACTTGAAAAGGGAAGACATAAACAGCAACGGCAGATTCGTAGAAAAAAGATCTCGGTTTCTGGAAACTGGTCTATTTGACTGCATCCTGTCTTGCGAGACCGTTTGAAATGTGGCGGAGTCAGAACAACGCCAACGCTATGGCCTAGCGGTTCGGTTGCAATGGACGAGCGGCGCCTGATAGGGGCGGCGGCGCTGGCGGCGATGAAAGCGGTGCGGGCGCGGCTGGTCGAACGGGCGCAAGGCCGGCGTAGATCGAGCGTGCGGGCGCATCTTTCGGGCCGTGACAACAAACTGGTCATCGTCGCTCCGTTCCTCCACTGCACAGCTGGACGCTTCCCCGATCCCGTCGAGAGACCGCGCCGTCGGCTGATGCGCTGTCGGTCCCTGCGGGGGCCGAGACCATCGGTCGGCTCGGCTCAGCCTTCCTCGGCCGGCTTTCGGATGCAGCACGACCGAGCGCATTTTTCGCGCTGGCCGGGTCTCTCGGCTGCTATCAGGCCGCAACGGTGGTAAGCCGACGTATGGGACGGGTTGCGCAACCGGCAAAGCGATAGCGGAAGCGACTTGATAACCCGCGCGGAGGAAACAAGCCGATGACAAATATCAGATGGCGCATCGTCGCGCTTTTGCTGATCGCGATCATCATAAATTACACGGATCGCGTCAATCTCTCCTACGCAGCGCCGACGTTCATGAAGCAGTTCAATATCGGCGCTGCCGAGATGGGCATTGTTCTATCGGCATTCCTTTGGACGTATTTTCTTGTCCAGATCCCGCTGGGGGTTGCGCTCGACCGGCTCGGCGTCCGCTGGCTCTATGGCCTGGCGGCCATTGTCTGGGGCGGCGCCACGATGCTGACCGCGACCGCCGGCAGTCTCGGCGCGCTGATCGGCTGGCGCGTCCTGCTGGGGATCGGCGAAGGGCCGGCGTTTCCGGCGACCACCAAGGTCATGGGGATCTGGGTCGCCGACCAGGAGCGCGGTCTCGCCGCGGCGATCGGCGGCGTCGCCGGCATTCCGCTCGGCGTGTTCATCAGTTCGCCCTTCGTCGGTTGGCTGCTCTGGGCGTTTGGCTGGCAAATGATCTTTCTCGTCACCGGCGCCATCGCGATCGTCTGGGCGATCACTTGGCTCCTCTACTATCGCAATCCCGAAGACCACCCCGGAGCGAACGAGGCGGAGCGCCTTTTCCTGGCGAAAAATATCGCCAAGATCAGCCGCACGGAAGCCGGCGCTCAGGCGAGCTGGAAACAACTGTTGTCCAACAGGAATGTCCTAGGTCTCTCGCTCGGCCATGCGGCGATGCTGTTCAACCTCTATTTTCTGATGAGTTGGTTGCCGACCTATCTGATCCAGCAGCATCACCTCACTGCGCTCAACACCGGCATCTACGGGTCGATCCCCTGGTTGTTCGGCCTTCTCGGCGTCATCGTCGGCGGACGCGGGTCCGATATCCTGATCAAGCGCGGCTGGCCCATCATCAAGGCGCGGAAAGTGTTCTTGGTCGTCGGCATGGTGCTCGCGATGACCTGTCTCCTGACGGTCTACGTCGACACGCTGGCGGCGGCGATCGCCTGCCTCTGCGTGGCGGTGTTCGGCATTTTTCTCACCAACAGCGTCGTGTGGGCGGCGAACGCGGAAATTTCCCCGCTCAACCAGGAAGGCGTCGTCGCGGCGATCGAGAACTGCTTCGGCAATATCGGGGGCCTGACGGCGCCGATCATTGTCGGCTTCCTCCTCCAGGCGACCGGTTCCTGGACCGCGCCCATGGCCTCCGCCGCCGTCGTCGCGCTGGTCGGCGCCGGGCTCTACCTCTTCCTGCTCTCGGACGAGGCCCTGTTCGCAAAATCCGGGGCCGCGTAAAGGGCAGGATCAGCCGCAAGGCGTTGGCGATCGCCGACGGCCGAGATCCACAGGCCGCGAGCCTGGGCGCGCTGCGGGTCGGAAACCGTTAGTCTGCCTAGGAACTGGTCGCGACAAGGGCCGATGGCGAAGCCCCCAAGCCCCGAGTTAGCGCCGTCGGGAGGCAGCGGCCAAAAGCCGCGGCTCGTCGCGGCCGCCCCAGCCCGAACCGGGATTATAAGACGCGCATGAATCGGCGTTCCCGTCCCCATGACGTGCGCTCAGCGTCGTCCCGGCGGTCGGACTCCCAGCACGGATGCGTCCTCTCGCCAGTTGCGCCGGGCTATAGCCTTTGCGCCAGCTCCCCCGACAGGAATGCAGACGTCACGTCTTTGAGGGTCGGGGGAGACGCCCTCCGCGAGGTCGTGCCCCTACCGGCAAGGTTCATAAAAGCTGCGGCGCGCCGCCTAGGGCGCACTTCGAGGGCGCGGGCGGCGCCGAAAAGGTATGAGGCCCATGGGAACCACCAGCACCTATCATCTTAGGGCGGACGCGTTGCGCGCGCTGTTCGCCCGCCTCGCGGAGCGGTACGCCGTCTACGCTCCGGTGCGCGTTCCGTCTGGCGGACGCTACGCTCAGACCGATTCGATCGTCTACAAGCCCGTGCGCCGCTATGAGGAGATCGAAACACACGAACGGTCGACTTATCCGATGAAGGAGGTTCTGACCCCGATCACGGAGACCCTTTTCTATTTCACCGAGGACGACTTCCGGGAAAGCAAGCCGCCCGCCCGGGACCTGCTGATCTTCGCGCGCGCCTGCGACATCAATTCCATCAAAATCCAGGACCAGATGTTTTTGAAGAACGGCGGCGTCGCCGACCCGTTCTACCAGCGCATGCGCGAACGGGCGAAGTTCGTCCTGATGGAATGCAAGGAGGAGTTCGACGGCTGCTTCTGCTGCAGCGTCGGCGCCAACGAGACCGACATGCACGCCATGGCCTTTTCGTTCGGCGATGCGGAGGCCTGGATCGAGGTTCGCGACGAGGCGTTCCGCGACGATTTCCACGACGCCGAACCGTCGGACCATGTCATCGGCTTTCCGCAAGAGAACGCGCTCAAGGTGGATTATCCCGTCATCGACAGCCTGGAGATGGTCACGCGCCTCAAGGCCCACCCGATGTGGAAGGAATTCGACGAGCGCTGCATCGGCTGCGGCGCCTGCACCGTCGCCTGCAGCACCTGCACCTGCTTCGAGACCACCGACATCGTCTACGCCGAGAACGGTCAGGCCGGCGAGCGGCGACGCACCTGCTCCTCGTGCATGATCGACGGTTTCGACGCGATGGCCGGCGGCCAGTCCTTCCGCAAGAAGACCTCTGAGAAATACCGCTACAAGATCCTGCACAAGGTCTATGGCCACGACGCCAGGTTCCACACCGGGCTCATGTGCGTCGGCTGCGGGTGCTGCACCGCCCGCTGCCCCGAGTTGATCAGCTATCCGGCGACGTTGAACAAGCTTTCCCAGGCGATCGAGGACATCCGGCGGGAGATGGAGGCGGCCCATGGCTGACAATCTGCTTGCGCCGCGGCCCTGCAAAATCCTCGACATTGTGCCCGAGACCGACACGGAATGGACGTTCCGGATCGAGAACGATTTCCCCATCCGCCACGGGCAGTTCATGCAGCTGTCGCTGCCGCGGTTCGGCGAGGCGCCGATCTCGGTCAGCGGATTCGGCGAGGGCTACGCAGACTTCACCATCCGCAAGGTGGGCAAGGTCACCGACGGCCTGTTCCGCCTGCACAAGGGCGATTCGATTTTCCTGCGCGGCGCCTACGGCAACGGCTGGCCGCTCGAGCGGCTTGCCGGCAAGCATGTCGTGGTCGTCGCCGGAGGCACCGGCGTGGCCTCGGTCAAGAGCCTGATCGACATGCTGCACGCCGACCCGGGCTTCGCCAAGGACGTCCACCTGATCCTGGGCTTCAAGAACGGGCGCAGCATTCTGTTCGCCGACGACCTCGCCAAGTGGCGCGCTTCGCCCGGTTTCCACACGATCTACGCCCTCGATGCCGAGGCCCTAGAAGGCTGGCGCAAGGGCCTGGTCACCGCCTTCCTCGAGGACATCCCGTTCGCCGCGTTCGGGAATGCCTGCGAATGCGTCGTCATCGGCCCGCCGGTGATGATGAAATTCGTCGGCCAGGGCCTGCTCGCGCGCGGCGTGCCGAAAGAGCGCATCTGGATGTCTTTCGAGCGCAAGATGTCCTGCGCCGTCGGCAAATGCGGCCATTGCCGGATCGATGAGACCTACGTCTGTCTGGACGGTCCGGTCTTCAACTACACCACAGCCAAGCAGCTGATCGACTAGGGAAATGGTCATGGTCGAAGATTGCAACGTCAAGAAGCTGCGCAACAACTGCTTCCGCCAGTCCAAGGTCCCCGGCGAGTTCATGCTGCAATTGCGCGTGCCGGGCGCCGTCGTCGACGCCAAGTGGCTAACGATGATCCAGCACGTCTGCCAGACCTGGGGCAACGGCGAGTTCCACCTCGGGTCGCGCCAGACCCTCAACGCCCCCGGCGTGAAGGCGCGGGACATTCCGGCCGTCAACGCCTACATCCAGCCCTACCTCGAGGCGGTCGAGCACGACGCGTGCGGCATCGAGATGGAGACCCGCAACGGCTATCCCTACATCGCGCCGCGCAACATCATGGCCTGCATCGGCAGCGCCCATTGCATCAAGGCCAACATCAACACGCAGGAGATCGCCCGCAAGCTGGAAAAGGTCATCTATCCCAACCCCTACCACGTCAAGATCTCGATTTCCGGCTGCCCGAACGACTGCGGCAAGGCGCATTTCCAGGATTTCGGCGTCATCGGCTGCACCCGGCCCGAATACGACGCCGACCGCTGCATCGGCTGCGCGGCCTGCGTGCAGAAATGCGAGAAGACCGCCACCCGCGTTCTGGCGCTCAACGACAGCCGCAAGATCGAAAAGGACATGTGCTGCTGCGTCGGCTGCGGCGAATGCGTGGCCGCCTGCCCGACCGGAGCGTGGACGCGCCCCGACACGACGTTCTACCGGCTGATGGTCGGCGGGCGGACGGGCAAGCAATATCCCCGCATGGGCAAGATGTTCGCCAATTGGCTGAGCGAAGCAAGCCTGATCGCGATCATGAAGAACTGGCCGGCGTTTTCCGACTGGGTGCTCGGCGGCAAGCCCGTCTACATCCACGGCGGCCATTTGATCGACCGTGCCGGCTACCAAAAATTCAAGGACTTCATGCTCAAGGGGATCGATCTCAATCCGGAGGCGATGATCGCCGAAAACATGAACTGGGTCGAAACCGAATATCGCAGCAACATCCACGTCCGGCCGCTCGAGCGGCATGAGGCGGTGGCGTAGGCGAGACGAAATTAGGTTCGATCCGCTCCGGCGACAGGGGTCGAACCTGCATTCGTCTCAACATTTCGCGTGATGACTTGTTATCGAATCGCCCCAGAGATTGCGACAACGGCCGCGCAATGTGCACGATATCAATAGGACGCGCATTGCGAGTGTGCGCGAAGGCAAAGCGCGGTGGGCGCTCCGGCCCCTCCACAAAAACGCCGCCGCGCGACCCCACAAAACCCAACTCTTCGCCCCATCATCCTCTCCATGCGGCGCGCCTTCAACCGAGCATCCGCGGCCCAAAAGGTCGCCGCGCCTCGGCCGGGTGGAAGTTTCGCAAAGAACCATGCGGAGGACGGCCATGGCGGACACTTTCCATGTCTATTTCGGCCCCAAGGCGTTCGAGGCGCCCATTGAACTCCGCAGGCTCAGGGCGAGCGACTGCTTCGCCGCGCTGAAGGAAGGGTTTGCGGATTTTTTGGCGATGCCGACGCATGCCGCGTTCGTCGGCATCTTCTATGGGCTTGCAGGCATCGTGCTGGCGGCCTTGTCGTCGTTCGCCAGCGCGCTGCACCTCGTCTTCCCGATGGCCGCGGGCTTTGCCCTGCTCGGGCCGTTCTTCGCCGTCGGCCTCTATGAACTCAGCCGGCGGCGCGAAGCGGGATTGGCGGCGTCGTGGCGCGACGCCTTCGCCGTGTTTCGCTCCCCGGCCCTCCCCTCGGTGATCATGCTCGGCCTCTTCCTTCTGGCGCTGTTCGCGCTCTGGATCGGCACCGCGCAATACCTGTACACGGCGCTCTATGGACCGAAGCCGCCCGCCGCGGCCGGGCCGTTTCTGCAGGACGTGCTCACCACGAGCCGCGGCTGGACGCTGATCGTCGTCGGCTGCGCCGTCGGGTTCTGTTTTGCGGCGCTGTCGCTGATGATCAGCGTCGTGTCGTTTCCGCTGATGCTCGATCGCGACGTCGGCCTAGCCCCGGCCATCGTCGCCTCGACCCGTCTGACGCGCGACAATCCGGGTCCGGTCGCGCTGTGGGGCGCGATCGTCGCGGCGGCGCTCGTCCTCGGCTCGCTGCCGCTGTTCATCGGCCTCGCCGTCGTCATGCCGGTGCTCGGCCACGCTACCTGGCGCCTTTACCGCCGCGCGGTCGCCCGCGACCCGGCGCACGAGGTCCCGATCGAGGACGCGACCGCCAGGGGCCTCGTCGAGACGCCGGGCTTACGGGAGGTGGGGACCTTCCTCGACGTGCTCGACCTCTTCCGCAGGGGACGGGTCTAGCGCGGGGCGGCCGCCTCACGAGGACGGCGCCCTTCCAGGGCGCAGTCGATGACCGCGCCGGCCGGGTCTTCCGCCCAGCCCTACAGCGCCGCGAGCGCCGGCGAATGGCCGCCTAGTCCACGTCCTCGACGGCCACCGTCCGGCCGGACAGGCGCTGGGCGAGCGAGGCTTCCATGAACGGGTCGAGGTCGCCGTCGAGCACGTCGGCGGGGGTGCCGGAGACGTGGCCGGTCCTGAGGTCCTTGACCATCTGGTAGGGCTGCAGCACGTAGGAGCGGATCTGGTGGCCCCAGCCGATGTCGGTCTTCGAGGCCGAGTCGGCGGTGACCTTGGCCTCGCGCGCCTCGAGCTCGCGCTCGTAGAGCCGGGCGCGCAACATGTTCCAGGCGGTCGCCCGGTTCTTGTGCTGCGAGCGCTCCGACTGGCAGGCGACGACAATGCCGGTGGGCAAGTGGGTGATGCGCACCGCCGATTCGGTCTTGTTGACGTGCTGCCCGCCCGCGCCTGAGGCCCGGTAGGTGTCGATCCGGCAGTCGCCCTCGTTGACGTCGATCTCGATGCGGTCGTCGACCACCGGGTAGACCCAAACGCTGGCAAAGCTGGTGTGCCGGCGGGCGTTCGCATCGAACGGCGAGATGCGCACCAGCCGATGCACGCCTGATTCGGTCTTGAGCCAGCCGTGGGCGTGGGGGCCTTTGATCATGACGGTCGCCGACTTGATGCCCGCCTCGTCGCCGGCCGTCTCCTCGACGATCTCGACCTCGAACTTCCGCCGCTCCGCCCAGCGCACATACATGCGCAACAGCATGCGCGCCCAGTCGGCGCTCTCGGTGCCGCCGGCGCCCGAATGGACTTCGACATAGCTGTCGTTGCCGTCCGCCTCGCCCGACAGCAACGCCTCGAGCTGGCGCCGGTCGCCCTCGACCTTAAGCGCCCTCAGGGCGGCCAGGCCCTCGGCCTCGGTCGCTTCGTCGCCCTCGGCCTCGCCGAGTTCGACCAGGGTGGTCGCGTCCTCGAGGTCGCGCTCGATCTTGGCGAGCGAACCCAGCCGCTCCTCGAGCAGCGTGCGCTCGCGCATCAGCTTCTGCGCGGCGTCGGCGTCGTTCCACAGGTTCGGGTCTTCGGATTTGGCGTTGAGCTCGGCTAGCCGCCGCGTCGCTGTCTCGACGTCAAAGATGCCTCCTCAGCAGTCCTACGGACTGCTTGATGTCTTCGACCAACTGTTCCGCTTCCGCGCGCATCATCCAAATCCGTGGGGGCCCATAGGGCGCCAGCCTTGCGCGAACCGCCGCGCAGGGCCCCGTCGTCTAGCCTCTCCGGCCTGGCGAGGCAATCCGCCAGAGCCTCAGTAGAGCCCGCCTGTGCCCGAGCCGACGGACTGGCCGCCTCCATCGTCGACCGCGGCCTGGGCGGCTGCTCCGCCGCCGCCCGCGGCGTAGCTGTCGGGCGGGCCGGTGCCGGGCTTGAACGCCTCCATGATCGTGCCCGGGCCGGTCGCGCGCATGCCGGAATGGACATCGACCGAGATGAGCTTGATCCCGGGCGGAATGCGGAACGGCGTGTCGGGCGTGTCCTTCAGCGCCATCTTCATGAAGTCGCGGAAGATCGGCGCGGTGTAGAGCGCCGCCTGCGCGCTGTCGCCGAGCGAGCGCGGCTTGTCGTAGCCCATGAACACGCCGAAGGCGAGGTTCGGCGAAAAGCCGACGAACCAGAGATCCTTGGCGTCGTTGGTGGTGCCGGTCTTGCCGGCAAGCGTCTTGCCGACCTCCTTGATCGCGATACCGGTGCCGCGCTGGATCACGCCCTCCATGATCGAGGTGATCTGGTAGGCGCTCAACGGGTCGATCACCTGCTCGCGCTTGTCGACCAGGGTCGGCTCTGGCTGATTGTCCCACTTGGCCGCGTCGCAGCCCTCGCAGATGCGCTCGTCATGCCTGTAGATCGTGTTGCCCCAGCGATCCTGGATGCGGTCGATCAGGGTCGGCTTGATTCGCTTGCCGCCGTTGTCGAACATCGAATAGGCGGTGACCATGCGCAGCACCGTGGTCTCGCCGGCCCCGATCGACATCGACAGGAACGGCGGCAGGTTGTCGTAGACTCCGAAGCGCTTGGCGTATTCGACGATGACCGGCATGCCGAGGTCGCGCGCCAGGCGGACGGTCATCAGGTTGATCGAGTGCTCGACGCCGAACCGCAACGTGTGCGTGCCGCCGGACTCCCCTTCGAAGTTCGACGGCGACCACACCTGTCCGCTGCCGTCTTCGATCTGCACCGGCGCGTCGAGAATTTGCGAGGAGGGCGTGTAGCCCTTGTCGAGCGCGGTGGCATAGACGATCGGCTTGAACGACGAGCCGGGCTGCCGCTGCGCCTGCGTGGCGCGGTTGAACTCGGATTCGTCGAACGAGAAGCCGCCGACCATCGCCAGAACGCGGCCGGTGAACGGATCCATGGCGACGCAGGCGCCGCTGACCTCCGGGATCTGACGCAGGCGGTACTCGCCGACGCGGCCCGCCATCGGTTCGACGTAGAAGACGTCGCCGGGCTTCGCCAGCGACCTGGGGGACCGGCCCGTCCAGCGATAACCGTCGGGCGGGACCGAGCCGGTCTGCCGGTCCTGGACGACGGCGCCGGACTTGTCGTGCTCGGGCTGGAGTCCGATGCGGATCGCCGGGCCGCTGACGTCGAGGGCGACCGCGAGCTGCCACGGCTTGATGTCGGCGTAGGCTGGAATGTCGGCCAGCGGCACGCCCCAGTCCTGGCCGAGATCGATGCTCTTGAGCGCTCCGTGCCAGCCATGGGCTTCGTCGTAGCGCACGAGCCCGTCCACCAGGGCCTTGCGCGCCATCAGCTGAAATCTTGGGATCGAGCGTGGTTCGGACCGAAAGGCCGCCCTCGTACAGCTTCTGCTCGCCGTACCGCTCGCTGAGTTCGCGCCGCACCTCCTCGGCGAAGAAGCCGGCGGCGATGGTGTCGGGCGTCAGCACGCGCGGATTGACCACCAGCGGTTCGGCGCGCGCCTGGCGCGCCTGGTCGGCCGTGATGTAGCCGTCCTCGGCCATGCGCCCGATGACATAGTTGCGGCGCTCGACCGCCCGGTCGTGGTTGCGGAACGGATTGAGGGCGCTCGGCTCCTTAGGGAGCGCCGCCAGATAGGCGACCTCCGCGATCGAAAGCTCGTGCACCGACTTGTTGAAATAGTTCAATGCGGCCGCGGCGACCCCGTAGTTCGACAGACCGAGGTAGATTTCGTTGAGGTAGAGCTCGAGGATCTTTTCCTTCGAATAGGCGGACTCGATGCGCACGCTGAGCAGGATTTCGCGAATCTTGCGGTCAAACGTGCGATCCGAACTCAGAAGGAAGTTCTTCGCCACCTGTTGGGTGATGGTCGAGGCGCCCTGGACGTGCCGTGAGCCCTGCAGGAAAACGATGCCTGCGCGCACGATGCCTTCGGGGTCGAACCCGCCGTGCGAATAGAAATTCTTGTCTTCGGCGGAGATGAAAGCTTCCTTGACCAGATCCGGAATGGCTGAGGACGGGAGGTAGAGCCGGCGCTCGCGCGAATATTCCGCCAAGAGGCTGCCGTCGGCGGCGTGAACGCGCGTCATCACCGGCGGCTCGTAGTTCTTGAGCTGACTGAAGTCGGGCAGATCCTGCTCGTACTTCCAGACGACGGCGCCGAGCACCGCCGCCGCGACCACGAAGACGATCGCGCCAGTGGCGAATATGAAGCCGAGGAGGCGAAGTATCGCGCGCATCGTACTGACAAAACCTTCGCTTGCGCCCATCGCCGAGTGCGCCTGCCCCCGGACGAACGGACATTTGCCGGTCCGCCCGCGACGCCCCGCCGACGGGAACGCCTTTCGCCCTTGCGGCCGAACGCCTCATGTCCCCGAATTCAAGCCGGCCCCCAATCCGTTGCGAGTTGGGCGAATCTATGATGGCGCCCGCCGACGCGAGGCGCAAACGGCCCGTGAGCCAGGGAAACGGCGGGCAGGCCAGAGACATGCGAAAGCGGCGGCGCGGCGCTAGCGCGTGGGCGCGACGCCCCCGTCCGCGTCCAGCGCCACCCCCGGTCCGGCGGAGGCGCCCTCCCCGGTCGCGCCTGGATTGGCGAAAAAGGCGTCCACCGCCTTGGCCATTGCTGCGACGGTCCGGACGCGCCAGTCCGCCGACTGCAGCGACGCGACGTCCTGGGGGTTCGACAGATACCCGAGTTCGACCAGCACCGATGGAAACTCCGGCGCTTTCAGGACGACAAATCCTGCCGACCGCTCGGGATTGTGATTGAGCCGAGTCGCGCCGCCCAGGTCGTCGACCAGCGTGCGGGAAAAGAGATGGGAATAGACAAGAGTTTCCCGGCGCTTGAGGTCGAATAAGATGTCGGAGACCCCGGGATCGGCGTCGGCCGTCCGCGCCTTGCCCGGCGTCCGGCTGGCTGCGTTCTCGCGCGCTGCGATCCTGGCGGCCTCGGCGTCGGAGGCGCGATCCGCCACAGTGTAGACAGTCGAGCCGCTAACGTCGCCGACATCGGTCAGCGTGTCGGCGTAAATCGAAAGGAACAGCGAAGCGTTGGCGTCGCGCGCGAAAGCCACGCGGCTGTCGAGATCGACGTACTGGTCGCCTTGGCGGGTCATCAGCACGGTGTACCGCCGGGTCGCCTCGAGCTGGCGCTTCAGTTCGAGGCAGAAGGCCAGGACGACGGTCTTTTCCACCACGCCGCCGACGCCGTGCGCGCCACCGTCGATCCCGCCATGACCCGGATCGAGCACAATGACCGGCAGGCCGGCCGTGGGCGTCGGACCGGAGGGCGTCGGCGCGGCGGGGTCCGGCGGCGCGGCCGCCGCGGCAAAAGCGAGGTCGTCGCAGGGTTTGATCGCGATCCCTAGGCGCGATGGCTCGGCGCCCTCGGCAATCGGCTTCACAGCAATGCCGGCCGGACAGGCCCGGCGAACGAGGTCGATGACGATTCGTGAACGGCCCGGCGCAAGCAGCCCGAACCGGAAAGCCTTGACAAGCGGGCCGTCCACCGCATCCGCCTGACCGGTCCCAGGGTCCACGTCGAAGACTGTTTCGGGAAGATCGACGACGATGCGGTCCGGCGAGGCGAGCGTATGGGCGCGCGCCTCGACCGGGCGTGACAGGTCGAAGGTCAACTCTGCACGGTTCGCGTTCTGGACGAGCTTGACCCCGACCGCTACCGGCCGCGAAACCTCGTCCGCCGCGCGCGCCGCGGTCGACGCGGCGGCCAGCGCCGCCAGAATCGCTGCGGCGAAGAGTCTTGCCGGCCCCATGCGCTCTCCTGCCCGGACCTCGTGGGGTCCATAGCGCCATTCCCGCGCGAGACGCAAACCGTCTCCGATGGCGCCCGTCGCGGATTAAGCGCGAAGAAAGGTTTCCGATGGGTGAACCTGCCCTGCTTTGCCGCCGTTTGCGTCCCCCGCGCGCTTTTGTCGACCCAGAGGGAAAGAACTTGCCAAGCGACCCTGTGCCCCCTATTTAGAAGGCGTTACGAATCCGGACCGAATCCGCGAGGCCGCCCGCTTGAGGTTGACGTGGGCGCATGCAAGACCGCCGTATGACGGATTGCGGCCCTCGTTGAGATGACGCCGTGGCGAATGCTTGGTTTGCCGTCACTTTTTGGCGCGCCTTGGCGAGGATGTCTTGCCGGCGATAGGAGTGTCGACGGAAACCAATTCGCCGTTGGCCGGAAGTCTACCGGCGGCAGGGCCTGTTTCGTGACATCGGCGCGCCGAGCGCGTCGTTCCTTGGGCGGAACAGTCGGATAAGGCCTTGGTTTACCGCTGACGATGTCACAACCGCAGATCCACGACGACCTCATGACGGCGACGCGGGCCTGCGAACTCGTCGTCCGGCGCCTCCGGCGACGCGCCGCGATGGCCGTATCAAATTTCCGATCCCAATTCCATCCAATCTCCAACTCCAACGCTGCGCCAGACGGCGCCCAGCGGCCGCGATCCTCCGCGGCCCGCGGCGCCGTGCGCAAGAGAGCATTCCATGGCAAACAAAATGATTATCGACGCCTCGCACCCGGAAGAAACCCGGGTGGTGGTTCTAAGGGGTAACCGCGTCGAGGAGTTCGACTTCGAATCCGCGAGCAAGCGGCCGCTGCGCGGCAACATCTACCTTGCAAAGGTCACGCGCGTGGAGCCGTCGCTCCAGGCGGCTTTTGTCGACTACGGCGGCAATCGGCATGGCTTCCTCGCCTTTTCGGAAATCCATACGGATTACTACCAAATCCCCGTCGCCGACCGGCAAGCGCTGCTTGAGGAAGAGGCGCAGATCTCTCAAGACGAGGATGACGAGCCGCGCGGAGAGCGCCGCAGCCGCCGCCATCGCCGACCGCGTGCGAACGAGGCGGGCGCGCGCGCAAGCGATGCCGAGGACGAGACCGTTTCCGAGGTCGCCCTGGTCGCGGAGGATGCGGTCGAGGCGGGCGACGAGGACGAGGGAGCTGCTGGCGTAGCGTCCTTTGCTGGCGGCATCGAGGACGTCGACGGCGCGATGGCCGGCGAGCCAGCCGGGGAGAAGCGGCCGACCGAGCCGTCGGCCAAGGCGGACCTTGCAGGGGAGGCGCCTGGCGGAGAGAGGGCCGCGGCCGACTCCGAAGCCCTGGTCGGGGATGAATCCGCCCCTGATGGCCCCGGCGGCGTAGCCCCGCCGATCGCGCAGGAGGCCTCCCCGGGCGAACTGGCGCCGGAGAGCGCTTCGTCGGAGCCTGTGGCGGAGGCGGGCGAAGCCGAAGGGTCCGCCCGTGGGCCGACTGACGCCGACGACAAGGGCGACGACGACCACGAACACGAAGTGACAACGCTCGAGGCCGGGTCGGAGGAGCGCGTCCGCACGAGCCGAAAGGAGCGATCTGAGGACGACGGCGAGCCCGTGGAACAGATCGGCGGCGACGCCTGGGAGGAGCTGCCGCGGCGGCCGCAGCGGCTGCGCCGGCAGTACAAGATTCAGGAAGTGATCAAGCGCCGGCAGGTCTTGCTGGTCCAGGTCGTCAAGGAGGAGCGCGGCAACAAGGGCGCGGCGTTGACCACCTATCTGTCGCTCGCCGGTCGCTATTGCGTGCTGATGCCGAACACCGCACGCGGCGGCGGCATTTCGCGCAAGATCACCAACGCCCAGGACCGCAGCCGCCTCAAAGGCATCGCCGAGGAGTTGGACGTGCCGGAGGGCATGGGGGTGATCTTGCGGACCGCAGGCGCCTCGCGCACCAAGGCCGAGGTCAAACGCGACTTCGAATACCTGCTCAGGATGTGGGAGACGGTGCGCGAGACGACCCTCGCCTCGAGCGCGCCCACGCTCGTCTACGAGGAAGGGTCGCTGATCAAGCGCGCTATTCGCGACCTCTACAGCAAGGAAGTCGACGAGATCATGGTGGCGGGAGAGCTGGGCTACCGCGAGGCGCGGCAGTTCATGCGGCTCCTGATGCCGAGCCACGTCAACGCCGTGCAGCTCTACCGCGACACGCAGCCAGTGTTCGCCAAGGCCGGCGTGGAGCAGCAACTCGACGCCATGTTTTCCAATCAGGTGACGCTCAAGTCGGGCGGCTACATCGTCATCAACCAGACCGAGGCGCTGGTCGCCATCGACGTCAACTCAGGCCGTTCCACCCGGGAGCACAATATCGAGGACACGGCGCTCCGGACCAACCTCGAGGCCGCGGATGAGATCGCCCGGCAGCTCAGGCTGCGCGACCTCGCCGGACTGATTGTCGTCGACTTCATCGACATGGAAGAGCAGCGCAACAACCGGGCCGTCGAGCGCCGGATCAAGGACGCGTTGAAGAACGACCGGGCTCGCATCCAGGTTGGCCGCATCTCCCACTTCGGACTTCTGGAGATGTCGCGCCAGCGCATCCGCACCGGCGTGCTGGAGGGCTCGACGGTCGTCTGCGCCCATTGCCAGGGTTCCGGCGTTGTCCGCTCGACCTCGTCTATCGCGCTGCACGTGCTGCGCGTGCTTGAAGACGCGCTGCTCAAGAGCGCCACCCACGACATCGTGGTGCGCACGCGAACGGCCGTCGCTCTTTATATCCTCAACCAGAAGCGGGCGAACCTGCGCGATCTCGAACGGCAATTCGGCGTCGCGGTGGCGATCGAGGCGGACGACACGCTAACGGGCGCCAACTACCACGCGATTGATCGCGGCGAGCCGGCGACCGGTCCGCGCCGCGACATCGAGCCCGAGGCGCTGGCGCAGGACGATTTCACCACGATCGTCGACGAGCCGGCGCCGATCGAGGAGCCGATTGAGGAAGAGACCGAGGCGTCGGTCGAGAACGAAGGCGAAGAGGCCGAAGACTCGGCGGTCACGCGCGAAGGCTCCGAAAGCGGCCCGGCGGACGAGAGCGAAGGCGGCCGACGTCGGCGGCGACGGCGGCGTCGGCGCGGCGGCGATCGGCCTTTGGGTGAGAGCATCGCCCCGGACGCGCCCCAGCCGGCCGACGACGGCCTCGCCGTCGTCGCAGAAATCGGCGGCGATCTCGCGTCGCCGGTCGAGGAAACCGGATCCTTCGAGGGTCGCGGCCCCGCTGGTGAAGGGGAGCGCGGCGGTCGTCGCTCGCGCCGCTCGCGCGGCGGTCGCAACCGCTTCCCTCCACGGGTGGGCGAACGGCATTATGGCGAGGGCGCAGCCGCGTACGCCGATCCTGGAGAGGCTCCGACCTCCGCTGAGGCGAACCCGCTCGCGCAGCCGGAGGAGTTTGAGGCCGCGCTCGCCGATGCCCCGCCACCCGAGCAAGTCTGGACGAACGAGCCCGCGCCGCTTCCGGAGCCGTCGGCGCCGCCGACCCAGCCGAATGTGGAGGACGCGCTGACTCCAACGGCCGTGGCGGCCGGAGAGGACTTCTCTGCGGCGAGTCCGACGATCGCCGGAATCGAAGCCGCATCGGCCGGGCATGCGCCTCCGCCGACCGCAGACGCTCCGGCAATCGTTCCCACTGGGGAAACTGGAGCCCAAAGCGGCGATGTCGGAGAACGGGAGCCGGCCGAGCCCTTCGACGAGACGCCCCGCCCCCGCCGCACGGGCTGGTGGCAGAGGGCCCGGGCGAGCATCGTCGGGAACTGAGGACGTCGTCCAGAGCGATTTGCCTTCGGACGGTTCGCCTCGCCGCCGTACACGACGGCCGCACAAGGCCGTGCCTTTGGCGCCTGATATCGACGCGCGGCGGAGAGGAAAGCGTTACGCCGCCGCCGCGCCCGGGACTCGGCGGCGCATCTCTGCCGCGACGGTTTCCATGTCGATTGGGCCGAAGCCATGGCTGTCAACCCCGACGTCGAGGCTCAAGCCGAGCGGCTTTGCGTCGAACTTGCCGTGGACGTGACCATAAAGGTGCCATGCGCCGCGCCAGGCATTCGGCCACTCCCGCAAAGGGTAGTGACAAAGGAAGATGCGCTGACCGCCAACCGCAATCTCCCGCATCTCGGCGATGGACACGAAGCGGCCGGTCGCTTCCATGAGAGCGCAGGGATCGTTATTGCCGCGGATGAGGTGAATTTGCCCATTGAGCCTGCAAAGCGTCTCGCCGAGCCGGTCGTGGTGGTCGTGACCAACATCGCCGAGGTGGTAGACCTCGTCGTCCGGCTTCACCCGTTCGTTCCAGCGCGAGACCAGAAGATCGTCCATTTCGCCGAGCGACGAGAACGGCCGCATGCGCTGGGTGAGGGCGAGGATGTGTCCAAAATGCGTATCCGCCGTAAAGTGAATTTTTTTCATCCCGTGCCGCCTCGCGAGCTTCTGTTGACCGACGTTCCCCCGAACGGGGCGCGGAGCAACAGCGCGCCCTCCCTTCAGCGCCTTTCTCCGCTTGCCGGAGCCAGCAGGACAAAGGGCGCACCACATCCTTAGCAAGCATTATACCACGACGCTATCGCGATCGGCCCCCGCCCACCCGCCCCCCGCCCGGGCGAAGCGCCGAGACGCGAAGAGCCAAAAAGGCGACTTGGCCAGTCAGCTCGACGATGCTGTTCTCGTTCCTGCGCGCCCTTTGAGGCCTGTCGGCGGGAGATGGTCGAGATCCTCAACAAGATCGAACCGCGGTTCGGATCGGACCTGATCGCCTACGCCTGCTACGCCTGGTACCGTTTCGAGCCCCTGCCCGGCTTTTCCGGCAGACCGCGATGCAACTCGTCCGCGCCGGGCGCGCGGCCGACGTCCTCGAGTATATCGACGCGGTCGACGCCGGTGTCTTTGCTTGACGCGATGCCCGCGACCCCCTGTCCGGCTGCGGAGCTGAAAGGTACGGAGGCCGTTCCTAAGTCGCCCCCCTTCCAAGCCATTCTTTTTGAGAGGCGAAGGACGGTACGCCGTGAATGGACCCCGGTTTGAGTTCCCGGCGACGCGGCGCCGAGCGATTTCGCATCGCGCGTCACGGATAGTCGATCCACACTCCCCCGGCGTCCGCGGAGCGCACGCAGGCCTCCACCCAGCGCACGCCCTCGACTCCGGCTTCGATATCGGGATAGCGAAGCGGGGCTCCGCCCGTGTCCATCGCCTCCATGGCGGCGGCGAAACGGTAGTAGAGATTGGACCAGGCCTCGAACAGCCCTTCCGGATGGCCCGCGCCGATGCGATCATCGACCAGCGCCTCGGCCGCGAGATACGGCATTCCCCGCTCGAGCACACGCGCCGGCTCGCCCTGGACCTCGTGGCTAAGCTGGTTCGGCCGCTCATCCCACCATTCGATCGACGCCTTCGAGCCGACAATGCGCACCTTCTGGCCATGCATCGAACCGGCGTTGACCGCCGAGCACCACACCGTGCCGAAGGCGCCGTTGTCGTATTCCATCAGGGTCATCGCGTTGTCTTCGAGCGGCGCGCGGCTCTTGACGAAGCTCTGGCGCGCGCAAAGCAGACGCTTGATCTTCAGGTGCGGCAGGATGGTCTCGGCGATGTAAAGCGGATGCGTGCCGAGGTCGCCAAGGACGTAACTCGGTCCGGCAAATTTCGGATCGACGCGCCACTTCGTGGCCGGGTTCGACGTCTCGACCGCGGCGCTGTGGAAACCGTGCGCGAATTGCAGGTTGATGAGGCGGATGTCGCCGAGTTCGCCTGCCGCGACCATGGTGCGCGCCTGCTCGATCATCTGATGGCCGGCGTATCCGTAGGTGACCCCGACGACCTTGTTTTGCGCGGCCGAGAGCCGGCGCAGGTCCTCGGCCTCGGCGACCGTAAAGCACAGCGGCTTCTCGCAGACGACGTGAAGGCCGCGCTCCAGCGCCGCTTTCGCGATCTCATGGTGGGTGGCGTTGGGCGTTGCGACGGTTACGGCTTCGATCCCATCGCGGCGTCGCGCCTCGGCCTCGAACATCGCGCGATAATCGGGGTAGCAGCGCTCGGCTGCAACGCCGAGTTCGAGGCCGAAGCCGCGGCCGCGTTCCGGGTCGATGTCGAGCGCGCAGGCGACAAGTTCGAAGCTGCGGTCGCGCAACGCCGCGGACCGGTGGATGTAGCCGATCTGGCTGCCGCGTCCGCCGCCGACCATCGCCCAGCGGATCGGCCGTTTCATTTGTCCGGCGCCGGTGATCATCGTTGTTCCTCCAGATGGGTGTCAGAAGCCGACGCGAGCGAGATAGTCGCGGCTCGCCTTCACGTCAGCGATGCTGCCGCCGGCGTTGCGCGGATCGCGTTCCTGCTCGACGGTAATGACGCCGGCGTAGCCGATGCGGGCGAGCAAGGCGCGGATCGCGGGATAGTCGATGCAGCCGCGCCCGATCGGGCACATGACGCCCTCCCCGCACGCCTCAAAGAAATGGATACGGCGGCCCATGATTTCGTAGAACTTCGCCCGATCGATGTCCTTGAAGTGGATGTAGTCGAGTCGGTCGGCGTATGCCTCGAGCGCATCCATCGGATCCATGCCGGCGTAGAAAAGGTGGCCGGTATCGAGGCAGAAGCCGGCTGTCTCCTGCGGAATGTCAACGGAGACGCGCTCGATCTCGTCGGCGAATTCGATATAGCCGCCGGCGTGCGGATGGATGACCGCGCGCACGCCGTAGCGCGAACGCGCGAGATCGGCGATCGCCTTGATATTGGAAACCAAGCCGGCCCAGTCCGCGCCGGTGAGCCGCGGGGCGCGGTCCGGATGGCCGGCAGCGTAATCGCGCTCGTCGTGGCCCCAGTCCATTACGGTGAGATAGGGCGTCGGGAAACGCTGCCCTGCATTCGGCGCGACCTTGGGCAGGCGACTCACGAGGGTGCAGATGTCGTCCGTCTGCCGCAGCAGGTTCCCGCGATTGGCGGGCGAGACGAGATCAGCGAAAATCGTGCCGGCGACGATCGAAAGGCCGCGCGAACTCAGGGCCGCGCTCACGCGGCCGAGGTCGAGCGGGACGTAGCCGTAAGGCCCGAGTTCGAGGCCCGCGTATCCGGCCGCGGCAACCTCATCGAACACCCGCTCCCATTGCGGGAGGTTGGGGTTGCAAACGTCATCGACGCCCCAGCAGCAGGGCGCCGTGGCGATCGAGATGCCCATGGCGTCGTCTCCTCGCGTCCGACCCGTGCCGCGGGACGGCTTCGCTGCCGAAGAACTACCGCCGACCGGGACGTCTGGACAGCGGCGTCCTGATGGCTTTCAATCAAGAGCTCGAGGGGCGGGAGAGAAATGTCGCGAAAGCCGAACATTGCCGACGTCGCGCAACTCGCCGGAGTTTCGACCGCGACAGTCGACCGGGTGCTCAACGACCGCGGCGGGGTCAATTCGGAAAAGGCGGCGCGCGTGCTGTCGGCGGCGCGACGGCTGAAGCTCGACCGCGCGCTGACACGCCGCTACAGTCGGGTGTTGCGCATCGCCGTGCTGATCCAGTCTTCGGCCAATCCGTTTCACGCAGCGCTTCGCCAGGCCTTCGCTTCCGTCGGCGGCGCCTACGCCGACCTCAATCTGCAATTTCTGATCCAGCATATTGCGCCGGGAGATCCGACCGGCATCGCGGCGGCCGTGCGCGACGCCGGCGCCCGGCATGACGGACTAATCATCACCAGCCCGGATCATGCGCGGATTTCCGCGGCGATTCGCCAGGCGGTGAAGAGCCTTCCGGTGATCGCGCTTGCGACGGATCTGCCCGACAGCGGACGCTCGGCTTACGTCGGTCCCGATGACTGCGCGGGCGGAAGGGTCGCGGGCGACCTGATGGGACGCTTTCTCGGCGCTGAGGGCGGCGACATCGTCATGATCGCCGGGCTTCTCAGCGTCCTCGGCCACAGGGCGCGCGAGATGGGTTTTCGCGAGGTCCTGGGGGAATACTATCCGGCCAGTCGCCTGACGCAGGTTTTGGAGAGCGGCGAGAACGCCGAGCGTGCGGGCCTGCTGGCGATACAGGCGTTGCGCGACAATCCGGCGATTCGCGGCGTCTACCACGCGACGTCGGGAGCAAGCGAAGTCGTCGCGGCGATCGCCCGTGTCCGCGAGGGTAAGGCCGTGGCGCTGATCTCGCACGAACTGACGGCGGAGCGGCGCTCTCTTCTCAAAGCGCGCGCGATCGACGCGGTCATCGACCAGAATCCGGAATTCGAAGTGCGCGCGGCCACGGAACTGATGGCTCGCCTCCTCGGACGCCTGGACGGCGCTGGCGGCAACATCGTCACGCCTGTGCAAATTTATACACCGGAAAGCGTGTAACTTCGCGATTGGCCCCTGTGGCGCGAACGTTCGCGGTTGGCGCTGCGACCGGAGTCGCAGCGATCGTGACGACGGGACCGGGGGCCGCGCAAGGAACGGAACCAAGCGGGTCCCAAATCATGACTTTGCCCCGGGATCGCGCGCAGGTCCCAGTTCCAGCAAATTTGTCTGGACAGATTGATCTGTTTATGCCACGAAATGGAATATTCGTAGCACGAGATCACGCCGAGTTTGACGCCTCACAGGGCGCGAAAAGCGAGGAGACGCTGAAATGACCGTTTCGACCCCAAATCCATCGCCGCTGTACCGGACGGTTCATGGCGCGCCGACCGACGTCTGGAACAACTCCTGCTCGCCACGGGAACTCGAATATGCGATCGGCAACGGCGCCGTCGGCGCGACCACCAACCCTTCCATCGTTCTGGCTGTCCTCAAGAAGGAGTTTGACGCCTGGAAGGGTAAGCTCCGGCGCCTTATCGATGAGAATCCGACGGCCACCGAAGACGCGATCGCCTGGAAGCTGATCGAGGAAATGGGACTGCGCGGCGCCGAAATGCTGCTGCCGGTGTTCGAGCGGGAGCGCCATCTCAAAGGGCGTCTGTCGATGCAGACGAACCCGGTCAATTATTTGGATTCTTCCAGTCTGGTGGAACAGGCGGTTCATTTCAACGGACTCGCGCCGAACATCCAGGTCAAGATCCCCGCGACCGCGGCAGGCATTGTCGCGATCGAAGAGGCGACCCGTCTCGGCATAAACATCAACGCCACGGTCAGCTTTACACTACCCCAGGCGATCGCTGTCGCGGAGGCGGTGGAACGAGGTCTCAATCGGCGCGCCAAAGAAGGCCATGACGTCGCCGGCATGAGGCCGGTCTGCACGCTCATGATTGGGCGATTGGACGACTGGCTGAAGGTGATCGCACAGCGCGAGGGCGTGATCATGACCCCCGGCCATCTCGATTGGGCCGGAGTTGCCACCTTCAAGAAGGCTTACGGACTCTTCAAAGCGCGTGGCTACCGCGCGCGTCTGCTGGCGGCGGCGTACCGCCACCATCTCCACTGGTCGCAACTGATCGGCGGCGACATCATCCTCACGATCCCGTACGAGTGGCAGGTGCAATTCAACAACTCGGATGTCGAGGTGAAGCCGCGCATCGACGATCCGGTCGACCCGGCGATCATCGACGACCTCTACCGGAAATTTGCCGACTTCCGCCGCGCCTATGACGAAGACGGTATGACGGTTCCGGAATTCGACCGTTACGGCGCAACCGTCAGAACGCTGCGGTCGTTCATCGAGGCCTATCGGGACCTGACGGCGCTCGTGCGCAATTCCATGCTGCCGGCGCCTTAAGCAGATCCCTCTCACGTCCATGTCGCTTGGCGGCTGAAAGGCCGCCCGGCGCATCTGCGCCGACGCCCGCTGTCCGCCTCGACTCGTCAGTTAACCCGACTTTCTCAACCGAGGTAGCGCGCGAGCGGAAAGGCGCGTGGAATTAAGGGTAGGCTGCCGAAGGTCTCCACTACATGGGGCGCAACGGGAGCTGCGCCGCCGGACCGGGAACGGCGATTTGCGGCGGCGGCTGCGGCGGCAGGGCGAGGCCGAGTTGTTGCAGGAGAAGCTTCTGGTCGACATTCGGCTCGGTGTGTCGGCACATGATCAGCGTTCGGCCGTCGGTGGTGGGGAAGTGGACGTCGAGCATTTGTATGCCGGCGAGCTTGTCGAGCACGGCGCGCGGGGTGAGGCCGGCGGCCATCGGCCGGAGCCGGGCGCGCAGCGTGACGTGCAGGCAATAGGCGAGGAAGGCCACGAAGATGTGCGCCTCGACGCGGCTCTCGAGCTGGTGGTAGATCGGCCGGAGTTGCAGATCGTCCTTGAGGTTCTTGAAGGCCGCCTCGACTTCGACGAGTTGAATGTAGAACCGCCACAGGTCGGCGGGATCGCGCCCAGACATGTTGGTGCGCAAAAGGTAGCGGCCTTCGCGCCGGCGCGCCTGGCGCAGCTTCTTGCGGTTGAGCGCGTAAGTGAAGGCGGCGGTGTGGGGATCGACCTTGATGTCGAGGAGGCGCCACGCCGCGGGCGCCTTGGCTTTGGCGGCGCCGAGCTTCATCAGTAGGCTCTCGCGGGTGAGGTCCATCAGCGCCAGCTTCGCCAGGCGCGCCCACAGCCATTTCAACCGCCGCTTCCGCATGGCGCGCTCCTTGTCGATGCGCGCCCGGCTCTGGGCGAACACGTAAAGCTCGTCGTCCTCGGCCAAGAGCTTCACTTCGACGCCCGGCCGCACCTCATGCCACGGCAGGCCGACGAGAGACTTCTCCAGCTTGCCGAGGCGTCCCTTCGGGGTCCCCACCAGATAGGCGACCGGCGGATCGGATTGCCGCATTTCGGCGAGCACGTCCTCGGTGGGGATGCCGCGGTCCATCACCCAGATGCGCTCCGCCTTGCCGTACTGCGCCTCGATCTTCGAAAGGAAGGCGCGCAGCGTCGTCTTGTCGGAAGTATTGCCGGGGAGAACCTCGTAGGCGAGCGGAAAGCCGTCGGGTGTCACCACGAGCGCAATGACCACCTGCACGCAGTCCGGACGCTTGTCGCGGCTGTAGCCGTAGCGGCGTTTGTCGCTGTCGTCGTCCGGCGGGTCGGATTCGAAGTACGTGCTGGTCAGATCATAGAGAAGGACGTCGAAGCGGGCGCCGAACAGATCCTGCCACCGCCGGCGCAGGTGCGTGAACAGCGCCGGCTTGTGCTCGACGAGCTTGTCGAGGCAACGATAGAGCGCGTTCTTCTCGACCAGCGCGAAATCTTCGCCGAGCAGATCGCCCATGGCGCTTTGCTCGAACCACAGCCGGTGTAAACGCCATTCGCTGCCCGGATCGATGAGCCGGTAACACGCCAGCGTCTGGAGAATGTGCCGCCAGCAGGTTCCTTCGCGGGAATTGGGCAGACGGGCCGCCCAGAAGCGGTCGAGTTCCAGTTGCTCGTAGAGCTGGCAGGCGAGCCAGCACGCGCCCCATTGCCGCGGCCGGTGTAGTTGCATGGCCCCGAGCCGGATCTGCACGCCGTGGTCCTCGGCGTGTTCGGGCAGCGGCCGATCGGCGGGGAACAGGGCCAATTGGGTCGGCTGTCGCGCCTCCTCGTCGAAAGCTTCGATCACCCGGCACCACGCCTCCTCCTGGCTGTCGTTGATCTCGCCAAGATAAAGCACCTGGCGCTGCACCACCTTGCCGCCGGCGCAGCGCTTGCTCTCGACAATGCTCCAGTAGCAGTGCTCCTTGCCGTCCTTGAGACGGCGATTCGGTCGCAAATACATGGCGACCCCAGTCTACGCCAAACGCGCAATCTGAAAAGATACTAGGTCTCCACTACACGGCTATTTCAAAACCCGGCCATTGATCCGACTCGTCTTTTGCTCCTTCCCAGCCCCAAAATTCGTTCCCAGCCTGCTCCGGTTGAGAAAGTCGGGTTAAGTTTGAGCGCTTGGCGCGGGCGAGCCGTGCGCTTCCCGGGCGTCCTCGAGGCTGATGGCGCCGGAGCGTCATAAGCGGCCGGCATCGACGAAGGCGTGCGCCCTCACGAAGGCAGGCCTCGCCGGATCGGTTGAAGAAATCGGCCTGCCCAGTGACCGATTGGGCGCCGCCCAATTCTGTGACGGCGTCCAAGCCGACCGAGGCCGACGATGCCCGTCGGCAACCGCGTCAGACATTGGGGAGCTGTTCTCGCAAAATTGTAAGCCCTCGCCCTGAGGAGCCCGCGAAGCGGGAATCTCATGACGAGGTCGCGGAAGAGGAGCCTCAGCTCGCCTTTGCCGGCGCGCCGACCCCGGTGAACAGCCACTCGTGCTGTGGTTCGTTGTGGAACTTCCAGATCCGCTTCGGCCCAGCCATCACGTTCAGATAGTAGCTGTCGTAGCCGTGCAGGGTGGCGACCGGATGATAGCCCTTCGGCACCATCACCACGTCGCCGTCTTCGATCAGCACCGACTTCGTCGAGCGTACGGTCGTCGGTATAGACGCGCTGGAAACCAAAGCCCTGCGGCGGGTTGAAGCGGTGGTAGTAGGTCTCCTCGAGATAGCTTTCGTCCGGCAGGGCGTCCCGGTCGTGCTTGTGCGGCGGATAGGACGAGGTGTTGCCTCCCGGCGTGATCACCTCGACCACCAGCAACGCGTCGGCCGAACCGTCGTCCTCCGGCATAATGTTGGTGACGTGGCGGGTGTTGGAGCCCTTTCCGCGCACGATCTGCGGATGCGCGCCCGGCGGGATCAGCTTGGCCGGATGCGCGCCCTTGCCCGGAGCCGAGCAGACGGCGAGTTCGAGCGGCGTCACCGCGGTTACCGTGTACCGGCCGCCAGCCGGGATGTAGGCCGCCCACGGCGGCCCCTCGAACGGGCTCATGCGCTCGCCGATTTCCCCGAAATCCTTGCCGTCGATCGCAAGCCTCGCCCTGCCCGAGACCCACACCAGGCAGACCTCGCGCTTGTCCGTCTCCGCCGCGAGGCTCTGACCCGGCTCCAGCCGGTGCAGGGCGAACCCCACGTAACCCCAGCCGGCGCTTGCCGGGGTCACCTCGGTGACGAGGCCGCGGTCTTGCCTCGGCTTTACGCGCAGTTCCGACATCGCCGTCTCCTCCGACTTCGGTTCAGTTGAACACCCGCTGATCACGACGGGCGACTTCGTATTTCTCGCGAGCGGCCCCAACCTCGGCGCGGGCTGAGACTTGCGGGACGGCCACATCCCACCAGTGCCCGCCAGCCTCGGTGACGACCAGCGGATGGGTCTCGATCACGACGACGGTCGTCTTGTCGTTGGCCCTGGCCGCTTCCAGCGCGGACTTGAGTTCGCCGATCGCCGAGACTTTTGTGGCGATCGCGCCCATGCTCTCGGCGTGCCTGGCGAAGTCGATGTCCGGCTGCGCCACCATGGCGCAGTCCTTCCAGAGATTGTTGAAGTTGGCCCCCCCGGTTTCCATCTGCAGGCGGTTGATGCAGCCAAAGCCATGGTTGTCGAGCACGACGATGACGAGCTTCAACCCAAGACTGACCGAGGTCGCGATCTCCGAGTTCATCATCATGTAGGATCCGTCGCCGACCATGACGACGACCTCCTGGTCGGGCCGGGCCATCTTGACCCCCATGCCGCCGGCGATCTCGTAGCCCATGCAGGAGAAGCCGTACTCCATGTGATAGGCGCCCGGCGCGGTCGGAACCCAAAGCTTGTGCAATTCGCCCGGCAGCCCGCCGGCGGCGTTGACCAGGATGGTGTTGTCGACGCCGAGCGCGCGGGCGACCGCGCCTATCACCTGCGCGTCCGAAGGCAGTTCGGCGTTGGTCGAGGCGAGCGCCCGGCCTGCCGCTTCGAGCCAGGTCGCCTTTTCCTTGGCGGCGCGCTCGGCCATCCCTTTATCGGCTTTCCAGCCGCGTAGCGCCTCGGAAAGCTCCGTCAGTCCGGCTTTGGCGTCCGAAATGAGCGGCAGCGCTTGATGCTTGGCAGTGTCGTAGGGGGCGACGTTGAGTGCGAGGATCTTGAGGTCGGCCGATTTGAACAGCGCCCAAGAACCGGTGGTGAAGTCCTGCAGGCGCGTCCCGACCGCGATCAGGAGATCGGCGTCGGCGGCGAGCGCGTTGGCGGCCGAGGTTCCAGTCACGCCGACGGCGCCGAGGGCCAGCGGGTGGGTCTCGTCGATCGCCGACTTGCCGGCCTGGCTGACCGCGACCGGAACTTTGTGCGTCTCGGCAAAGGCCGTCAGCTCTGCGGAAGCTTCTGAGTAGAGCACGCCGCCGCCCGCGATGATCATCGGCCGCTTGGCCGCCTTGATCGCGGCGACGGCCGCCGCCAGCTCGTTTACGTCCGGACGAATTCGGCGCGGCGTCCACACTCTTTCGGCGAACAGGCTTTCCGGCCAGTCGTAAGCCTCGGTCTGCACGTCCTGGCACATCGCCAGCGTCACCGGGCCGCACTCGGCTGGATCGGTGAGCACGCTCATCGCGCGCTGCAGAGCCGGGATCAACTGCTCCGGCCGCTGGATCCGATCGAAGTAACGCGACAAGGGGCGGAAGCAGTCATTGGCCGAGACGGTCCCGTCGCCAAAATTCTCGATCTGCTGCAGCACCGGATCGGGCAGGCGGTTGGCGAACACGTCCCCGGGCAGCAGCAGAAGCGGCAGGCGGTCGACATGCGCCACCGCCGCAGCGGTCACCATGTTGAGGGCGCCGGGGCCGATCGAGGTGGTGCAGGCCATGAAGCGGCGGCGGAACATCGCCTTGGCGTAAGCGGTCGCCGCCAGCGCCATGCCTTGCTCGTTGTGGGCGCGGTAAGTCGGAAAGCCGTCGCGCGCCTGATAGAGCGCCTCGCCGATACCCGCCACGTTGCCGTGGCCGAAGATCGCCCAGCATCCCGCGACGATCGGCAGCGTCTCGCCGTCGATCACCGTCATCTGCTTCGTCAGAAACCGCACCAGTGCTTGCGCGACCGTGAGGCGAACCGTTTTGCCAATCATCGTCATTCCCTCCCGACGCCCTTTATGTTTCGGCCGTCGAATGTGTTCCCCGTGGCCTATTGACCAGGCCGGCCGCTGCTTTTCGACAGCCAGAGGTCAACCAGTGCCGCGAACTTTGCCGCCATCTCGTCGACCGCCTGGTCGTCGCCGATCCTGCCGTTGAGCCAGCGCCCGGCCGTCTCGGCGAATATCGTTCTCCCAACCGCGAAGCCGCGGACCGATCTGGAAGTCCGCGCGACGGCGAAGCTCTGGGTCAGCGCCTCGATGGGCGCCTCGAGGCCGAGCAGCACGACGCCGCGGCAGTACGGATCGCGCGCGCCGATGACATTGTCGATCGCCCGCCAGGCCGCAGCCGAAGCTTGCGGTTCCAGTTTCCACCAATCGGGTCTCAGGCCCGCGTCATAAAGTTCGGCGAGCGCCCGCGCGATCGTGTCGTCGTCGAGCGGGCCGGACTTCGAGGCTATGATCTCGATCAGGATCTCGCGGCCGACCCCGCGCGCGGCGTCGAAAGCGGAGACAAGCTTCGCCGTCTGCTCGCGCTTGAGCGCCAGGTCATCGTCCGGATGGTAGAAGCACAGAACCTTGATGCAATGATCCACCGGCCACTCGGCCAGCCGGCTGCCGAGATCCTGGCTGAACTCGAACTGCAGAGGACGGGAACTGGGCAGTTCGATCGGCTTCGCCACCCAGAGGTCCTGTCCGGCGCCCGCGGCGAACAGCGCGTCGCGGCCATACTTGTCGTCGATCAGCATGCCGAAGCCGGGACGCCCGTCGGCGACGCGCCGCGCGGCGCGGACGGCCAGGACCTTGAAGGCGGGAATGCGCGCGACCGCCGCCTCGTCCGAGGCAAGCTCCTCGAGCTGACTGCGATGATCGATGGCGAAAGCCATGAGGCGCGGATAGTCGCGACGCCGCGTCGTCGCCCAATGGATGTGGTTGAGTTCGGCGTCCTTGCGCAGCGCGCGCTCGCGGCTGCCGTGATCGAGGAAGTGCTTGAGCTCCGGCCAGGTCGGATATTCCGTCGAGCAGAGCAGACGCGACACCGCGAACGCTCCGCAGGCGTTGGCCCAGGTCGCGCAGGTCGCGTGGTCCTCGCCCTTGAGCCAGCCACGCAGGAAGCCGGACATGAAGGCGTCGCCGGCCCCGAGCACGTTGAACACTTCGATCCGGAATCCCTGGCCGACGATTCCAGCTTCGAGATCGTCTGAGATGGGCCCGTCATAGACGATGCAGCCCTGCGCGCCGCGCTTGAGCACGACCGTCGCGCCGGAAATCGCCCGAATGCTCTTCAGCGCTTCGAGCACGCTGTCGGCGCCGCCGGCAACCATGATCTCCTCTTCGGTGCCGACAATGAGGTCGCAATCTGGCAGGACGGTTTTCAGCCGCGCGGACACCGCCTCCGACTTCACATAGCGCGAGAACCCCGCATCGTGGCCGGCAAGTCCCCAGAGGTTCGGCCGATAGTCGACGTCGAAGACCACGCGCCCGCCGTGCGTCTTAGCGAGCGCGATCGCTTTCGCCTGCGCAGCGGCGGCTGCCGGCTTCGAGAAGTGGGTTCCCGTGACGACGATTGCGCGGGTGCGGGCGACGAAGGCCTCGTCGATGTCGCTTTCGTCAAGCGCCATGTCGGCGCAGTCGGAGCGATAGAAGGTGGTCGGTGAGACGCCCTCGCTCTGCACGGCGAGCAGCACCAGCGCCGACAAGCGATCCTTGTCGACGTGAACGCCGTCGGCGGCGACACCCTCGCGAACGAGTTGCTCGTGGATGAAGTTCCCCATCTGCTCGGCGCCCACCCGCGTGATCAGCGCGGACTTGAGCCCCAACCGCGCTGTGCCAATGGCGATGTTGGCCGGACAGCCGCCGACCGACTTGGCGAAGCTCCCGATGTCTTCGAGACGGCTGCCTATCTGCTGGCCGTAGAGGTCGACCGAAGAGCGGCCGATCGAGATTAGGTCTAGCGTCTTTTCCATGGTCTCGCGGCCGTCTCCTCTCACTTGCCGAACTCGCCGACGGCCGGACGGCGTCCTCCGTCCGGCTGCTCTCAAAAAGTGAGGACTGAACGGTGAAAGGCCCGCCGCCTGCTATCTCCGCCAGTCAATAGACGATCTCGACCTGCCGGCCTTCCTTCAGCGACTTCAAAGCGGCGTCCGCCATGATCAGCGCCTTGAGGCCGTCCTCGCCCGACGGGCTCATCGGACGATCAGCTTGGACAGCCGCAATGAACGCCGCGATCTCGTTAGCGTAGGCCTGCGTATAGCGCGTCATGAAGAAGTTCAGGAGCGGGTCGCGGCGATAGCCGCTGGCGTCCGCCACCTCCACGGTGGTCTCGCGGACGTTCTCCGCCGACACCAGGCCCTTCGAACCGTGAACCTCGATACGCTGGTCGTAGCCATAGGTCGCCCGGCGCGAATTGGAAATCTGGGCGATCTTTCCGGACCTTGTGGTCAGCACGAGCGAGGCGCTGTCGACGTCGCCCGCGGCGCCGATCGCCCGATCGACGAGGTTCGAGGCGGCTGCGAACACGGTCACGGGATCCTCGCCCAAAAGGAACGCCGCCATGTCGAAATCATGGATCGTCATGTCGCGAAACAGGCCGCCCGAGCGCGCTATGTAGGTCACAGGCGGGGGGGCAGGATCGCGTGACGTGATCGACACCATCTCGACCTCGCCGATCGTCCCGCTGGCGATGCGGGCTTGTGCTTCGCGGAAGTTTGGATCGAAGCGGCGGTTGAAGCCGATCATCAGCGGCGCCTTTTCCGCCTGCACGACCTCAAGACAGCGGCGGACGCGTTCGACCGACAAATCAATCGGCTTTTCGCAGAAGATCGCCTTTCCCGCGCGGGCCGCCTGCTCGATCAAGTCGGCGTGCAGGTCCGTCGGCGTGGTGATCAGCACCGCGTCGACGTCCTTTGCCTTCATGATCGCATCGACGTCACGGACATCGGCGCCGTAGCTCTTGGCGACTGCCGCGGCGGCGGCGGGAATGGCGTCGGCGACCGCCACAAGCTTTGCGCCGGACGAGGCGGCGACAGCGCCGGCGTGAACCTTGCCGATGCGGCCAGCGCCCAGGAGCCCAAAATTCAGCGTCATCGTGTCAGTCTCCACCCTCCCCGTCGGCGCGCGGGCCCTTTAATCGAGCGAGCCGCCTCGGACGCTTCCGATCTACATACCTTCTCGACTTTTTGCGCTGGGCCCCGCGGGTTACCCGATGCCCAGCGATCTTTTCGTTGGAACTTATATTCCATTTCTCGCGCTCGTCAACAGTTTCGTTTTGCAATCGGGAGGATATCAGCTAGGCTATTGTCCCACCCGCCTCTGCCTGAAGCCGGGACTCAAAGAGAACGCCGATGACGGAAGCGCCGACCGACATCCCACCACGAGCATTCAACGAACTGCGCGATCTGATCGTCGAAAAGCGCAACAAGCTACCGAAGAGGCTTGCGCAGGTCGCAGCCTACACGATCGAGTTTCCGGACGATATTGCGTTCGGAACCGTCGGCAGCATATCCGAGCGAGCCGCCGTACAACCGTCGACCCTGGTGCGTTTCGCAAAGGCGCTCGGCTACAGCGGCTTCAGCGAACTGCAGGCGGTGTTCCAGCAGCGCCTGCGCGACCGTCCGAACAACTATGAGGCGCGCCTCCAGGCGCTCGACGCGCATACCTCCGGCCGATCGCCGGCGATGGCGGTGATCGACGGGTTCAGTCTGGCGGCGATCCGTTCGGTCGAAAGGCTTAAGCAGCGGGTCAACCCCGCAGACTTGAACGAGGCGGCGCGGATTCTGGCCGCGGCCGACATCATTTATCTGATCGGCGTCCGGCGATCTTACCCAGTCACCGCCTATTTGAGCTATGCGTTTGGAACGCTTGGCGTCAGGACCGTACTCTCCGGATCGCCGGGTGGGGTCGACCGCGAGATTCTGTCCTTTGCCGGTCCCCACGACGCCGCGCTCTCGGTCAGTTTTACGCCCTATGCCCCGGCGACGGTCGAATACACGCGCCAGGTCGTCAGCCAAAACACCCCGCTCGTCGCAATTACCGACAGCCCTTTCAGTCCGCTGGCGTTGAACACCCGTGTCTGGTTCGAAATCGTCGAGAGCGACTTCGAGGGGTTCCGCACGCTCGCCGCCACGATGACCCTGGCCGCGGCGCTCGCCGTCGCCGTCGCGGAGCAACGGCGACTCAGCTAGAGACGGAACGCAAATTCCGATTAAGACCTGATATGGATCGAATCTGCCGGCGAAACGCCTGTCGCCGTTCGATTCCTCGGAAAGGACGAAATTATCGGGTCGCGATGACTCATGCCAGCGCTTCGCGCACATAGGCCATGCTGTTTCGAACTGCAGCGATCGGGTCGGGCAGGCCATGGACCTCTTTGGCAAAAGGCTCGAACGAGACAACGCCGTCGTAGCCATCAGCGTAGAGCCGGCGAAGCTGCTCCACGTTGCCGAGCCGGTCTTTCGGCCCGACGAGTACGCGATGTCCGTCAAGCATCTCGGTGAAGGTGATCGCGGGATCTTCGAGTCCGGAAATGTGAACAAGACCGGTGCGCGAAGCGAACACGGGCTCCTCTCCCGCGCCGCGGTGATGGAACGTGTCGTGGACGAGCGAGAAGACCTCGGCCCCGCCGATGGCGTCGATGGCGGCGAGCGCCTGGCGCTTCATGCGCAGCGAAGAGACCGGGAACCCGAGCGGCTCGACGTAACCCTTGAGGCCATGAGAAACCAGGATCGGCCGGATTCCCGTCAACGCTGCGCGTAAAGACGCCGCCTTCTCCGACGTGTCCTCGAGCATCTTGCCTTCGTTGAGCGGGCACATCACCAGAGCCTTTGCGCCGGCGGCGGCGGCGAGCTTGGCGAGCGCCTCGGTCTGACGGGTTCTTTCGTCGTTCCAGACGTTGAACGGATAGAGCGCGTTCACGCTCGCGACTTCGAGCCCGGCCTCCTTCGCTTTCGCGCCGACCCGGCGGGCGGTTGCTTCATCCTTCAGACTGTTTTCGCCGACGTCGTTGCGCAACTCGATCGCGACCGCGCCGAGCTTGACGGCGGCGTCCGCCAGCTCGTCGGGCGTCAGCGCCGGATAAATCATGTGGTTGAAGCCGAACTTGATGTTGCGCGTGGTCATGGTCATGTCCTTGAATTGTGGAGCCGGTTCCGAGCCTCCAGGACTCGCAACCCCCAGCGCCTCGGAAAAGACTTCAGGCGTAGAAACCCGGCCGCGACTTGGCGACGATCGGCGCGACCTCACCAGTGTGCATGGCCTTGAGGCACGCGTCGGCGGTGACGGCGGCGAAGTATCCGTCCCACGCGTTCGGGCCGTTGACCTTGCCGGCGGTAGCCGCCTCGATCCAGTCCTGCAACTCGATGTCATAGGAATTGATGAAGCGCAGCTTCCAGTCCTGCATGATCGTGGTCGAGAGCTTCGCGTCCTTGCGCAGAAGCACGCTCTCGGGCTCGGGCAGACTGGCGACTCCCTCCTCGCCGACCACCTGGCACTGGATGTCGTAGCCGTAGCGGCAGTTGACGAACACCTCGCCATCGATGCGCACGCCGCTCTTGGTCGCAAGCAGGACGATGATCGGATCGTTGAGCTTCGCGTGCGTGTGCCTGGTGTTGCGAGGAACGAGCACCTGCGCTGAGACGTAGTCGTCGTCGATCAGCCAGCGGAGCGCGTCGATCTCGTGAATGAAGGTGTCGACGATCGCCATGTCGCTGACGTAGGCCTTCGGAACTGTGGGGTTGCGATGGGCGCAATGGATCATCAGCGGCGCGCCGATCACGCCGTCATCGATTGCCTTCTTCAAGGCGCGATAACCTTTGTCGTACCGGCGCTGGAAGCCGACCTGAACGAGATGACGGCCGGACGCGATTTCCGCTTCGACAATGCGCAGGCAGGCCTCGGCGGTGGTGGCGAGCGGCTTCTCACAAAAGACCGGCTTGCCGGCCTTGATCGCCGCAAGCACGTAGGCGTCGTGGGTCGGCCCCCAGGAGGTCACGACGACCGCTTGCACTTCGGGCGCTCCAATCAAGGCCTCGCCCGTCGGGTAGACCTTTGCGCCGGGGAGGTCGGCTGCGGCCGTCTCGGCCTGCTTCGCGTTGACGTCGGCAAGCGCGACGACTTTCGCCCCAACGAGTTTGTTCGCCAGCCGATGGATGTGCTCCTGGCCGATCATTCCGACGCCGATGACGCCGACATTCAGGGTCATTTTCGCTGTCCTTGATGTGAAAGGGTCCGGCGCGGCCCGCGCCGGGGATGACTTCAGGCTTTCGGCTTCGTCCAGTACTTGTCGACGTAGCTCTGCATCGTCTCGCGCATGAAGCGACCCGAGTTGTCGGCGCGCTCCTCCCAGGCGAAAACACAGGACGTCATGGTCCCGTCGAAGCCGACAACGGCGAGCGACGAGAAGAACTCATCCCAGTTCACCTCCCCCTGGCCGATGTCCATGTGCTGGTGGATGGTCACCTTCGCGCCGGGCGGATTGCAGATGTAGCGGAGGCCCGACGAGGCCTTATGATTGTAGGTGTCGGCGACGTGGACATGCGCGATCAGCGACCCTGCGTCGCGGATCATCTTGGGGATGTCGTCGCCGAAATAGAACGTATGCGGCGCGCAATAGAGGAACTTGACCGCCTTGGAGTTGAGCGTGCGGATCATGTCCACCGCCGGATGCAGCGTCTCGCACCAGTCCTCCGGATGCGGCTCGACGTTGAGCTGGACCCCCTCCTTCTCGAATACGGGGACCAGCTCCTCCATCGAACGCCACCAGGCCGCCTCGCTCGAACTCGTGCTGAACTGGCCGCCGCAGCAGTTGGCCGAGTGCCCGCGGTCGGGAGAAGGTCCGCGGCCGAACTTGGAGTTCATCGTGTCGACGCCCATCTCGACCGCGATCTCGATCGCTTTCTTCCAGTAGCTGACCGCGGTCTGGCGTTCGTCCTCGTGCGGACTCGCCCAGCGGTACATCGGCAGGAGCGAAGCGATCTTCACGCCGTGGTCCTTCAGTGCTCTCTTGAAGCTCGTGATGCGTTCCGGGTAGGCGCGAGGATGGACCCACCAGGCGAGAAAGTCGTCGCGCGGCGAGAGCTCGATCCATTCGTAGCCGAGTTCGGCGACCTTGCGCGGCAGCTCCTCAAGCGACAGATGCCTGTGCATGTAGGGGTCGAGCGCGATTCTCATTGCCGTCTCCTCCGTGACCGTTTTGATGTGTTGTAGGCCAAGGCGTTTCGTCGAGCACGCGGCTTCTTGATGGTTTATCGTCAACGATGGATAACCGTGCGGAGCGAATATTTATCCGACAGCGGCCGTCGGTTTAGTGGATGCGACCCTACGGAAGGGTCGTCAGGTTCTGCGTTGGCGACCGACGATCGTTATCGTCTAGCTCGATCGGGAGGGCGATCATCTCCAGCCAGATATTGCCCCTCTTTCACGTTTTCTGTGAAATAGACTCTGAAACTCGCAGCCGAAGGCAGATGAAGTCTTCGTCGGATTCGGATTCGTGGACTCGACAAGGTGACGCAGGGCCATAAAGGCCTGCATGTCCGGATCCTGATCGATAACCATAGCGAGCGCGCCAGACTGGAGGTACTGCCGGTGGTCGTCGGAAAGCTCGTGCGTGATCCAGGTGACGCTGCGTTCCGGGTCAAACTGCTCCAATGCGCTCTTTATTCCTGCCGAACCGGCGCCGCTGTTGTAGATACCGGCGAGTTCTCCCGAGCGCATCGCCTCCGTCACCGCGACAAAGCAGCGGTATTCGTCATCAAGGGTCTCGAACGACGACGTGTCGCAATGAAGACTTGCGAAGGAACCGGTTAGCGCTTCCCGGCAGCCCGCGGTTCTCTGCTGGTGTCCGGCCCAGTCGTTTCTTCCGCTCAAAAACATGATCCGCCCCGGACGACGGGCAAAGCGCCCCATGACGAGCCCCGCGGTTCGGCCGGCGCGGTAGTTGTCGATCCCAAAGTACGCAATCCCCTCAACCCCGGCGACACTCGAGACGACGGTCGCGACCGATTCTCTTCGATCGAGGACTTCCCTCAAGGCTTGGCGCACGGCCTGCGTGTCAGGAGCGGCCAAGATCAAACCGTGACGGCGATATGGGGGCCTAATGATCGCACTGACGAGCGAGGCCTCGTCAGCCTCGCGAACGATGCGGCGGTGGACAACGATCCGCTTGTCGAGGATCGCACATGACCTCGTGAGCGCGCCTCGCAGCCGCAGGAAAAATGGCGTCGTATTGTCCGGAAGCAGAACGTCGATATGGACGAGCTCGTGAGCGGCGCTGGGAAGTATTCGAGGCACCCCCAGCTTCTGCGCGGCGGCGATCACCTTTTGCCGCGCCTTCTTCGAGGCGCTTCCACGTTCGTTGAGGACGCGGTCGACGGTCGAGGGGCTGACCCCGGCCTCATCAGCGATCTCGATGAATTTAGGAGACCGCTTGCGACGCCTTCCCGTAACCACAAGCTCCTCCCGCTTCCCGGCTCTTCCCGAAGTTTCCGCTCTATCGTATCAATTGATGGTAAAACGTCAAAAAGCCGCGTGCGCGGCGCGACGTTCTCGCCTAAACCGAGGTTGGGGCTTTCTCCGATCGGTCTCTTGCGATCGGAGGTCCAGAAGGCCGTCTGGCGCCGAACGCGCCGCTAAGGGAGGAATTGACCGTGAAACGCAGACTTATTGCGCTTGCTGCAGCCACCGTTCTGGCGAGCCCCGCCTTCGCCGCCAAGATCGGCGTGTCGATGGACAAGTTCGACGACAATTTCCTGACCGTGCTGCGCAACAGCATATCGGATTACGCCAAGACGCAGCCGGGTGTGACGCTGCAGATCGAGGACGCCAAGGACGACGTGTCGAAGCAGATTAGCCAGGTGCAGAACTTCATCGCCAACGGTGTAGACGCGATCATCGTCAATCCTGTCGATACGTCCGCCACCCCGGCCATCACCAAAGCCGCCGCTGCGGCCGGCGTGCCGCTCGTCTATGTCAACCGCTTGCCGGCCGACCTCGAAACGCTGGGTCCCAAGGCAGCGGTCGTCGCTTCTGACGAGAAGGAATCCGGGACCTACGAGACGCAGCAAATCTGCAAGCTGCTCGGAGGTAAGGGCGATATCCTCGTCATCGAGGGTCAGCTCTCCAATCAGGCCGCGGTGCAACGCACGGCCGACATCCATGATGTCATCGCTACGCCGGGCTGCAGCGGCATCAAGATCATCGCCGAGCAGACCGGGGAATGGGACCGCACCAAGGGCCAAAACCTGATGACCAACTGGCTGTCGAAGGGCATGAAGTTCGATGCTGTGATCTCCAATAACGACGAGATGGCGATCGGAGCGCTCCAGGCGATGAAGGCGGCCGGCCTTGACACCAAGAAAGCTGTGGTCGGTGGCGTCGATGCAACGCAGGACGCGCTCGCCTCGATGAAGGCGGGCGACCTCAAGGTCACGGTGTTCCAGAACGCGGCCGGCCAGGGCAAGGGGGCGGTCGACGCTGCACTCGCGCTCGCCGCCGGCAAGCCCGTCGAGAAGTGGGTCAAGGTCCCCTTCGAACTCGTCACTCCGGCCAACCTTGACCAGTACATGAAGAAGAACTGACCGACCGTCCTTCTCGCTGGCCTCCTGGCGAGTTGGGAATCACCGGGGGCGCGCGTTCCTCCCAGCGCGCCTCCGGGCCCTCTCATAGGATGAAACGTGATAGAGTTGGCGCCGGCCCCCGGAACAAGGGCGGCGCCGGAAACAAGCGGGACGGAGCGCCATGGCCACAATCAGTCCATCGACCGCGGAAGTCGTCAGGCAAAGCGGGGTCATTCCCGGCGCTGAATACCTTCTCGAAGTCGAGGGCGTGCGCAAAGCGTTCCCCGGCGTGTTGGCGCTCGACGACGTTTCGTTCCGCCTGAAGCGCGGCCATGTTCATGCGTTGATGGGTGAGAACGGCGCCGGTAAGTCGACGCTGATGAAGATCATCGCCGGCGTCTACACGCCCGACGCGGGCTCCTTCAAGCTGAAGGGGCAGGAGATCAAGCTGACCTCGCCGCTGGACGCGCTCCAGTACGGTATCGCCATGATCCATCAGGAACTCAACCTGATGAACTTCATGACGGTGGCCGAAAACATCTGGATTTGGCGTGAGCCTCTGAATGCCTTCGGTCTCGTCAGGCATGACGAGATGCGCCGCCGCACCCAGGCGCTGTTCAAGCAACTCGACATACCGCTCGATCCAGAGTTCGGAAATCCGCGATCTTTCCGTCGCCAATCGCCAGATGGTCGAGATCGCCAAGGCGGTGTCCTACGATTTCGACATTCTCATCATGGACGAGCCGACCTCTGCGATTACAGAGCGGGAGGTCGAGCATCTCTTTCGGATCATTCGCACTCTGAAGGCCCAGGGGAAGGGCATCATCTACATCACGCACAAGATGAACGAGCTGTTCGAGATCGCCGACGAGGTGTCGGTGTTCCGCGACGGCAAGTTCGTTGGCGAGCACGCGGCCGCCGACGTCACCCGCGACGACATCATCCGGTTGATGGTGGGACGCGAAATCACTCAGATGTTCCCAAAGGAAACGGTGCCGATCGGCGACGTCGTTCTGTCGGTGCGCGACCTCGGCCTCGAGGGCAAGTTTCACGGCGTCTCGTTCGATCTGCGCAAAGGCGAGATTCTCGGGTTCGCCGGTCTTGTCGGTTCGGGACGCAGCAACGTCGCGGAGACCCTTTTCGGCGTAACCCCGGCGACCTCAGGCTCGATCCTGATCAACGGCGAGGTAATCGCAATCCGTCACCCCGGCACGGCGATGGACTCAGGCATGGGCTTCCTCACCGAGGACCGCAAGGAGAGCGGCTGCTTCCTCCTGCTCGATATCATGGCCAACATGCAGGTCGCGCTGCTGCGCCACGGCCATGCGACGGCGGGTTTTGTCAAGGAGCGAGAGATCGAGGCGCTTTGCCTGCAACAGAAACAGCGGCTTAGGGTGCGCACGCCCGATCTTGAAGAGCCGATCATCAATCTCTCGGGCGGCAATCAGCAGAAAGTGCTGATCGCCCGCTGGCTGATGATTAAGCCCAGAATCCTCATTCTCGACGAGCCGACTCGGGGCATCGACGTTGGCGCGAAGGCCGAGATCCACAAGCTGATCTCCGAACTCGCTGGGCAGGGGGTCGCTGTCTTGATGATCTCGTCCGAGCTTCCGGAAGTGCTCGGAATGAGCGACCGCATTCTTGTGATGCACGAGGGCCGGATGACGGGAATCGTCGACCGCAAGGATGCCAATCAGGTTAGGATCATGGAGCTCGCGTCGCAGTAGCGGCGCGAGCCGCAGGCTTAGGAACAAACACCATGGCCACCGAAATTTCCTCCGCCTCGCCGCCCACGACCGCCGACGCGCCCGTCGCCGGAAAGCGTCGCCTTCCGCCGGAACTCAGCATCCTCGGCGTGATGATCGGTATGATGCTGCTCTTCGAAGTCCTCGGCTGGATCTTCGTCGGTCAGAGCTTCATCGCCAATCCCCTGCGCCTCAAGATCATGATCCTGCAGGAAGCGGAGATCGGCATCATCGCCGTCGGCGTCACGCAGACCATCATCATGGCAGGCATCGACCTCTCGTCTGGCTCGGTCGTCGGCATGACGGCAATGATCGCGGCGAGCCTCGCCCAGGTTTCCGGCTACAGCCACGCCGTCTATCCGAGCCTCACAGGTCTCAACCCGATCATCCCGGTGGCGGCGGGACTGCTCTGCGGCCTCGGTGTCGGCTACATCAACGGCTGGCTGATCGCCTACACGAAAATCCCCCCCTTTATCGCGACGCTCGGCATGATGGTGTCGGCGCGCGGCGTCGCCGACTGGTACACCAACGGCCAACCCATCGGCAATCTAACCGACTCCTTCGCCGCTATCGGCGCAGGCTGGTGGCCCGTGATCATCTTCCTCGGCGTCGCCTTCATCTTCCACATCGCGCTGCGCTACACGCGCTACGGCAAGTTCACCTACGCCATCGGCGCGAACCCGCTGGCGGCGCGCGTCTCCGGCATCAACGTCGAACGCCACACCGTGCTCGTGTACATGTTCGCCGGGCTGCTTTCGGGCCTTTCCGGAATCGTCCATACCGCCCGGGCGATCAGCGGACAGGCGGGCGTCGGCGTCGGCTTCGAGCTCGACGCGATCGCCGCCGCGGTCATCGGCGGCACGTCGCTCTCGGGGGGCGTCGGACGAATGACGGGCACCGTGATCGGCGCGGTCATTCTCGGCATCCTCACCTCGGGCTTCACCTTCCTTAACGTCGACGCGCACTACCAGGAAATCATCAAGGGCGGCGTCATCATCGCGGCGGTGGTCGCCGATCAATATCGGCAGCGGCGGCGGAAGTCGGTTTGAGGCGAAAGGGGCCGCGTTTCGCTCATGCGGCCATACGTTCGTCGCAACACCGGCGGGGTAGCATTGGAGACTGGACATGACCATTCGCATCGGCGCCAACCCAATCGGTTGGACGAACGACGACCTGCAGGAGATCGGCGGCGACACGCCGCTTGAAACCTGCCTTGCCGAGGCAAGGGAAGCGGGCGTCGTCGGCATGGAGAAGGGCCACAAGATGCCATCCGGCGGGCTCGCGCTGAAGGACAAGCTGGCCGAATACGGAATGGTATTCGTCGGCGGTTGGTATTCGACCGAACTGCTCAAGCGTTCCGCGCGCGACGAATTCGAGGCTGCGCGGGCTCATATCGCCATGACGAAGGGTGCGGGCGCGGACGTCGTCGTCGTCGCCGAAACATCGAACTGCATCCACGGCGATCGTTCGCGTGCGTTGTCGGAGCGTCCACGGCTAGGCAAGGGCGAGTGGGCCGGCTTCGGAGCAAAGATGACGGAATTCGCGCAACAACTCGCCGGAGAGGGGCTCCGGCTCTGCTACCATCACCACATGGGCACGGTCGTCCAGTCGGAGCGTGACATCGACGCCTTCATGGCCCACACCGAACCGCCGGTGCACTTGCTGCTCGACACCGGGCACGCCCGTTGGGGCGGCTCGGATCCAGCCGCTTTGGCGAGCGCCTATCGTGAGCGCATCGGCCATGTGCACTGCAAGGACGTGCGGGTGGCTCAGATGCGTCAGTCGAATGCGGACGACTGGAGCTTCCTCGACTCGATCCTCGGCATGGGCAAGGACCTCGGCGTCTACACTGTCCCAGGCGACGGCATGATCGATTACGTCGAGGTGTTCCGGGCGCTCAAGGGCTATTCCGGCTGGGTGGTGCTCGAGGCCGAACAGGATCCGAAAAAGGCGCCGGCCCTCCCCTATGCGAAAAAGGGCGTTGCCGAGATTCAGTCGGCGCTAAGGGTGGCGGGGCTGGCATAAGGGCCGATCCGCACAGGCTAAGGCGCCAACTTCCCGCCGGGTTTGTCAAGGCGGGGCAAGAGCTGTCGCTTGACCGGCGTGGCGGCGGCCCGGAAGGCACATTGACCGACGCCCACGGCCCCGACGCCTCGCGCGCGATGCTGCGGTTGCTTCTGGAGGGGGCGGCCGAAGCCGTGGAGCTGCGATCGCTGATCCCCGGGTCGAGCCGGGAATGGTGGCCGCGGTCGTTGACTGTCAGCGACCGCGCCTGCAAAACACACGCGAAAATCCCCCGTTGCGCGGCCCGTTGTGCGTTTCGCCCGCCGCCGCTAAGGTCCTCGAAACAGGAAGGCGGCGGAGGCTGGTCGCTGTCCGGCTGCATGTCGAGGCGAACGAGAGCAATGGCGTGCCGCGGGACAGCGTGGTCATCACAGCGGCGTCCTGCCTTAACGACGATCGGATGGACCCATCACGCGCGGCCTGTCCAAGGCGAGGGAGGACTTTTATGCTCGACGTAACCGCGGCCGCCAGGGCGCAGGCGCTTCTCGACCGTTTCGGCGAGGCGCTGGCGAAACCCGACATCGACGCCGCCGTCGCGATGTTCGCCGAAGACTCCTACTGGCGCGACCTCGTCTCGTTCACTTGGAACATCAAGACCATGGAGGGACGCGGCCAGATCCGCGACATGCTGACCGACTGTTTGCAAACCACGAAGCCGCGCGACTGGCGCGTCTATGAGAAGGAGCCGGTCACTGAGGCAGGCGGCGTCACAGAGGCGTGGTTCACCTTCGAGACCGAGGTCGCGCGCGGCTACGGGCTCGTGCGCCTGCGCGATGGGCTGATCTGGACGCTGCTCACCACGATGGTCGAGCTCAAGGGCTTTGAGGAGAAGGCCGGCTTCAGCCGCCCGCTCGGCGCCCGGCACGGGGTCCATATCGGCGGGAAAAGCTGGAGGGAAAGGCGCGAGGAGGAGCTTGCGACGCTCGGCTATGCGAAGCAGCCCTATGTCGTGATTATCGGCGGCGGTCAGGGCGGCATTGCGCTTGGCGCGCGGCTGCGCCAGCTCGAAGTGCCGACCATTATCCTCGAAAAGAACGAGCGGGCTGGCGACAGCTGGCGCAAGCGCTACAAGTCCCTCTGCCTGCATGACCCGGTTTGGTACGACCACCTGCCCTACCTCGACTTTCCGAAGAACTGGCCGGTGTTCTCTCCAAAGGACAAGATCGGCGACTGGCTCGAGATGTACACCAAGGTGATGGAGCTGAACTACTGGACCAAGTCGGAAGCGAAATCCGCCCGATACGACGAGGCCAAGCAGGAATGGACGATCGTCGTCGACCGCGACGGCCACGAGGTCGTCCTCCATCCGAAGCAGCTGGTCTTCGCAACCGGCATGTCCGCCAAGGCCAACGTCCCGCAATTCAAAGGCGCCGAAACCTTCGAGGGCGACCAGCATCATTCCTCGAAGCATCCCGGCCCCGACGCCTACAAGGGCAAGAAGGCGGTGGTGATCGGTTCGAACAACTCGGCCCACGACATCGCCGCGGCGCTCTACGAGAACGGCGCCGACGTCACGATGGTCCAGCGCTCGACCACCCATATCGTGCGCTCGAATTCGCTGATGGAGATCGGCCTCGGCGATCTCTACTCGGAGCGCGCCGTGCAGGGCGGCATGACCACCGCGAAGGCGGATCTGATCTTCGCCTCGCTCCCCTACGCGATCCTGCACACGTTCCAGAAGCCGCTGTACGACAAGATCCGCGAAGTCGACGCCGACTTCTACAAGGGGCTGGAGAAAGCCGGGTTCAAGCTCGACTACGGCGCCGACGAGTCGGGTCTGTTCATGAAATACCTGCGCCGCGGTTCGGGATATTACATCGACGTTGGCGCGTCGCGGCTCGTCATCGACGGCAAGATCAAGCTGGCGCAAGGGCAGGTCGTCGAGATCGCACCGCGCGGCGTCAAGCTCGATACGGGCGAGGAGGTCCCGGCCGACGTCATCGTCTATGCGACCGGCTACGGCTCGATGAACGGGTGGGTCGCCGACCTCTGCGGACAGGAGATGGCCGACAGGGTGGGAAAATGCTGGGGCCTCGGCTCGGACACACCGAAGGACCCGGGACCCTGGGAAGGCGAGCAGCGCAACATGTGGAAGCCGACGCAGCAGGAGGCGCTGTGGATGCACGGCGGCAACCTGCACCAATCGCGCCACTATTCGCAGTTCCTGTCGCTGCAGCTGAAAGCGCGCTACGAGGGCCTTCCCACCCCCGTGTATGGGGTGCAGCCGTCGTTTCATAAGAGCTGACCTCAAAGGGGCCGCGGGCGTCGAGCCGACAAGGGCGCCGTCGAGACGGACGCGCGCGGCGTTCTCCAGGCGGATGCCTCCGAGTTCGTTTATTAACCCGCGCCTGCTATCCGAATCCGGGTTCTACGCTCAACAGCGAGTTTTCCGCCGTGCATAGCTCTGATGTCATGAGGAGCCGCCAGCTTCCCCCGGAGCGGGAAGCGGACGGCCTGCCCGTCGGCGCCCCCGACAGCCGCGTCCACTATTCCTTACGGGGGATGTTCATTTCGGCCGACCGCAACGGCGGCGCCTCCGACGACGAGGTGTTCGAGACCGAGGACTTCGACGCCTACGAGATTGGGGTTCGCTGCGCCTTCCGCCCGGCCGTCGGGGAGCATGTCGTCGTCTATGTCGATTGCCTGGGAATCGTGAACGGCGAGGTCGTCGGCCGTACGGACCGCGGGTTCCGCTTGTCCATCGACATGCGCGACGAGAAGCGTGCATCGCTTGGGGACTTGATCAAAATCATGCAGGCTCGGCTCTCCGCCGGCCAGCCGATCGGACGCCGGCACGAGCGGATCGTTCCCGCCTCCCGCAGGGTTGACGTCGTCGATTTCGCGGGGCTTACTCGACCCGCGGAGATCGTCGACGTGTCCCGCTCCGGCGTCGCCCTGCGCGTCGAGGGGCTTCACATCGGCGATGTTATCCGTATCGGCGAGCGCACGCGCGGCGAGGTCGTCCGCCTGATCGACGGCGGCGTCGGCGTCCAGTTCCAGCGAATCATTCCGCTCGAGGCGTTCGACGAGCGCGTCCGGTTGTGATCCCGGCGTCGCGACCGGGGCCCAGCTATGCAGAAGCTGGGACAGGGGCCAGCGGGACTGTCGGGCGCGCGGCCGTCGCTGTCCGCTGTGGTTGTTATCCAACCTCAATGGCAGGAGCGTGCGAAGAGCGGACGTTACTTTCCAGATCGTTGCAGCGGGCGACTGTGACGGTTGGGAGAAGCGTGGCCTTCGATCCTGATCGTGGCCGCCGCGTCTCAACCAATGTCGCCTCCCGTGTTGCCGACAAATTTCCACGAGAGCGGATCCGCGCGCGTCATTCTTAAACAGCGTGACGGCGACAACTCCTAGAGATCACATATACAATCAATAGTTGTGTTTAGTTGTAAACCAATTAATATCGAGTAATTTTCAATATTCCGTTGCTTGTAAACGGCTTACATGTTGGTCTGCTATTGGCCTTTCGCAGGGCGCGTCATGTAGGAACTTCGCGCTCGTGTCACTCGCGCAGTGTATCTGGATCCCGATACCTTGTTACTGAACAACCGTGGAAGTGGACTATGGTTCCTCTGAGGTGAGAAATGGAAAAGGACGCTTTTCACCGGTCAACCCACGATATTGAGCGCGGCCCGGAAGTTCTCGATAAGTCGCTTCTCGTCGTCGATGACGACCGCATATTCTGCGACCGGCTGGCGCGGCAGCTTCTTGCGTTGTCCCAGGTTCGCCTAAATGTGGTATCCAGTCCTGGTTGAGCCGCGCTTCGGGGCTCCGAAGGGACAGCCTGTGGCAAGGGGGCGATCACTCACCGAATTCCAGAAGGAGTTTCCCGACGAGGCGAGCTGTGCGGCTTTCTTGTTCAACCGTCGCTGGCCAAGCGGCTTCGTGTGTCCTTCCTGCGGCGGCAATCGCGCCGCCGCGCTGAAGAGCCGGGCATACACCTTCGAGTGCTATGGCTGCCGTCGTCAGACTTCGATCACGGCGGGCACAGCGATGCACCGCACGCGGCTGCCGCTGACGGCGTGGTTCTGGGCCGGCCATTTGATGGCGACACATTCCAACGGCATGTCGGCGCGGCAGTTGGAGGATCAACTCGGCCTCACCTACAGAACAGCTTGGCTGCTGGCGCAGAAACTGCGGCGCTCGATGGTCGATCCGGATCGCGAACTTCTCGAAGGCGTCGTCGAAGTCGATCAGGCCGAAATCCCTTTCCGTGAAGGCGATATGTTTTTCGAGCCCGGCGACGCGGGCAAAATCCTCATCATCGGCGCTGTCGAGGTGATCGAACGCGACACCCACCTGTCCAAACCGCGCCGCAAACACGCAAAATATCTCGATACCCGTTCAGGCCGCGTCCGCCTCGCGGTGATCGCCGACAACACGGCGGCCTCGATCGAGGCTTTCGTGCGAGCCAATGTAAAGCCCGGCGCGACGTTGCTGACGGACGGCCACGCCTCGTATCCAGGATTGACCGACTACCGCCACGATCCGCGCATCGTCGGCAAGATGGCCGCGCACATCGTGCTGCCCTGGATTTATAGGGTCTTCGCCCTGGTGAAGCGGTGGGGATTGGGCACCTATCACGGACTGCGCCGCAAGCACGCCGATACTTATCTCAACGAGTTCGTGTTCCGCTACAACCGCCGCTTCTATCGTCACGCTTCGTTCGAAACCGTGCTCGGCCTCACGGCGCATCACGCGCCCGCGAGCTATTGGGACATCATCGGCCGCGCCAATCCGCGCAAGGGAACCGCGACGCCCCGCCGAGCGCCGAGACGCAGAAAGACCGCGACCGGAATGCGTCAGGACAGCATCGGCGGCGCGGAAAATGGCGGCCAAAATCAAGCGGCTACCGTGCCGACGACACCAAATGTGGATAAACCTGGGACAACGCAATAAGCTGCCTGGCGCGGGCCCTTTCCGCGCGCGGGTTTACGGCTCGGGCGGCAATGAGCCTTACCGACGCGCTGGAAGCAATCAAGACCGCTCCTCCCGCCTTCGCCGTGATCGACCTTAGGCTGGGCGACGGAAGCGGTCTTGATGTCATCCACGCGCTAAACGGAGCTTCTTTCTTTCGCGAGGGTCAAGTCTCTGATTTTGCGCATCTTTGGGGCTGGCGAGGGGTGAAAGTGTAGCCATGTAAATCGGATATTGTTGTTGATTTTGCGAGTTTCTCAGCTATCCTGCGTCCATGTATATCGAAACCGTCCCCAACCGCGGCTCCCCACCGGCGATCCTGCTGCGCGAGAGCTATCGGGACGGCGGGAGGATACGGAAGCGCACGCTGCTCAACCTCTCCCATTGGCCGGCCGAGCACGTCGAAGGGCTGCGCGGCGTCCTCAAGGGCGGGGTCGTGCTGCCGCCGGGCGAGCAGCCCTTCGTCGTCGAGCGCTCGTTGCCGCATGGGGCCGTCGCCGCCGTGTTGGGCGCGACGCGCGCCATCGGCCTCGACACAATCATCGGACCCAAGCAAGCGCGCGGGTCCGATCCCGAGAATTGTCGGCCGGTCGACCTCGTCCTGGCCATGATCGTCAGCCGCATCATCGCCCCGGCGTCGAAACTCGCCACCGCCAGGGCGCTCGATCCCGTCACCGCCGCATCCAGCCTCGGCGTCGAATTGGGCCTCGGCGACGTCCACGAGGACGAACTCTACGCCGCGCTCGACTGGCTCCTCGAGCGTCAGGGCGCGATCGAGACCGCGCTCGCGAAGCGCCATCTGAAGGGCGGGACGCTGGTGCTCTACGACGTCTCGTCGAGCTACGTCGAAGGCCGCTGCTGCCCTCTGGCCAAACGCGGCTACAACCGCGACGGCAAGAAGGGCAAGCTGCAGATCGTCTACGGCCTTCTGTGCGCGCCCGACGGCTGCCCCGTCGCCATCGAAGTGTTCGAAGGAAACACCGCCGATCCCATGACCCTGGCCGATCAGGTCGCCAAACTCAAGCGCCGCTTCGCCATCGACCACGTCGTTCTCGTCGGCGACCGCGGTATGATCACTCAGGCGCGCATCGACGAGGACCTGCGTCCGGCCGGGCTCGACTGGATCACCGCCTTGCGCGCCCCCGCGCTCAAGGAGCTGGTCGGCGGCGGCCATCTGCAGATGTCGCTGTTCGACCAGCGCGACATGGCGGCGATCACTTCGCCCGACTTTCCCGGCGAGCGGCTGATCGTCTGCCGCAACCCCGATCTCGCGCGCGAGCGCGCCAGAAAGCGCGAGGACCTCCTCGCCGCCACCGAGCGCGATCTGGCCAAAATCACAGCCAGCGTCACGCGCAAGACCCGCCCCTTACGCGGCGCGGCCGAGATCGGCATGGCCGTCGGCGCCGTGCTCGACAAGCACAAGATGGCCAAGCACTTCGAGCTGACGATCGCCGACGACCGGTTCGCCTTCGCCCGAAAGCGCGATGAGATCGCCCAGGAGGCCGCGCTCGACGGCCTCTACGCCGTGCGCACCAGCCTGCCCGAAGAGACCCTCGCCGACGAAACCGCGGTCAAGACATACAAATCCTTGTCCATGGTGGAACGGGCCTTTCGATGCCTGAAGACGGTCGACTTGCATGTCCGGCCGATCTACCACTGGCTCACGGAGCGGGTCCGCGCCCACGTGTTCCTGTGCATGCTGGCCTACTATGTCGAGTGGCACATGCGGGCGCGCCTCGCCCCGATGCTCTATGACGACGACGACAAGGAAGCCGCCGAGGCCCTGCGCGACAGCCCGGTCGCCAAGGCGCAGCGTTCTCCCGCCGCCCTCGCCAAAAGCGCCACCGGCCGCGCCGCCGACGGCGCCCCCGTCCACTCCTTCCAGACCCTGCTCGCCGATCTCGCGACCCTCGCGCGCAACACCGTCGTGACCGCGGGCGCGCCGGACCGCCCCTTCACCATCCTCACCCGCCCGACCCCGATCCAGCAAAAGGCCTTCGACCTCCTGGGATTCCCCATCGCCTGTACCCAGTAGCAGCGACCCCACAGCCGCTCGCCCCGAGCGAGATCAATGGCTTATGCTTCGTGAAGGAAAGAAGCTCCGGCTAAAGGCCAAGCGGGCCGATGCCCGTGGCGTGATCCTGACCGGCTATGGCGCCATCGCTTCCGCCGTGATGGCGGTCAAGATTGGCGCTTTCGATTATCTCGCCAAACCGGTAAACGCCGACGACGTGGTCGTCGCCCTGATGGCCGGGCAACTCGATATGCCGGCAGGGCACGAGCCGTTAATGTCGGCCGCCCGAGTCCGGTGGGAGCACATCCAGCGCGTTTACCAGGACAATGGGCGCAACGTGTCCGAGACGGCGCGGAAACTCAGTATGCACAGGCGGACTCTTCAACGCATTCTCGCCAAGCGCGCGCCGAAATAGGCCAGATCGAAAAACGCAGCGCTATACGGATGAAACCGACAGCGAATCCGTAAAGATCCTCGGTGAGCGTGTTTGGTGTGTCTCGTGGAAATCGACGCCCGCGAATGAGCCTTGATTAAATTGGGCAACTAACTAACGGCGCCCGTCGTCCTTTCCGCGTAGAGAGTCTTCGCGCCTGCGTGTAAACATCGAGAACGCTGCTGCCCTTTGCTGCAATTCGCAGCGCGTATGTGCGACTGCGCGTGGTTACGCTGCTGTCAATTGTCGGCAGTGGTCTTTCGGCGCCTTCAGAACGTCAGACTGACTGACCTTCCGACGAACGAACCGGTCGGTCCGTCTCTAGGACGGCCGCGGCACGATCGCCTCCCTGTTCTCGAGCCTCGCCAGCAGGAATCGACGGGACCGGACAATTGCCTATATTGGTCCCTGCCCGAAATCCTCCAATCTATCCGACAAGCGGCAAATCAGAACGCAGGGACGAAGAGAACAGCATGCATCTGTCGGATCAGGGTTTGATTGTCATTTTGGTCGTCGGGGTCGTCGCCGGATGGCTCGCAGGCAAGATTGTCCGAGGCAACGGTTTCGGTCTTGTCGGCGACGCGGCCATCGGCATCGTCGGCGCGCTCATCGGCGATTGGCTTCTGCATCGCCTGGGGATTCATTTTAGCTCCGGCATCGTCGGGCTCACGATCAACGCCACGATCGGAGCGATCGTCCTGCTGCTCGCTCTGCGCCTGTTCGGCGCGAGCGGATGGGGAGGTCGATAGCCGGGCAACTCACTCCAAAACATGAGGTCAGTCGTCCGGACTGCGCCAGAGGACTAGAGCGGTTTCCGATCAATCCGTATCGTATCCGCAGGACCTGAAGTAATTCACGCATTCGCCGGGTTTGAAGATTTCAGCGCAGGCTTCGAGTGCGTTCAGGAGGCCTGTGACGGTTCGCTCGGCGATTTTGCGCAGGAAGGCCTTGAGCTTTGAGTAGGCTTTTTCGATTGGATTCATGTCCGGGCTGTAGGGCGGCAGATAGAGCAACTTGGCTCCGGCGGCTTTGATGAGTTGCTCGACCCTTGCTCCCTTGTGGCTCGACAGATTGTCCATGACGACGACGTCGCCTTGCGAGAGCGTGGGAGCGAGGCATTTCTCCACCCAGTCCTCGAACGTGGCCGCGTTCATCGGCCGGTCGTAGGCCTTTTGCGCCACGAGACCGGAAAGGCGTAGGCCGGCGACGAGCGTGATGGTCTTGTAATGGCCATGCGGAATGCCGACCCGCAGTCGTCGACCGCGCCGGCATCGTCCGCCCTTGCGCGCCAGATTGGTGGAAGCCCCCGTTTCGTCAATGAACACGAGCTTCCTCGGATCGAGATCGAGTTGCGCCCCAAACCACTCCTGGCGCCGCTTCAAAACATCGGGGCGCTGCTGTTCCTCGGCATGCGCGGTTTTTTTTTGAATGTGATCTCGTGCCGATCGAAGAAGCGCCAGATCACCGACAAAGAAAAGCGCTCGCTGCAGTTGGCGATCAACCGCTCCTGGATTTCCAACAACGTGATGTCCGGCTGACGACGAATGAGGCCAAGCAGATAATCGCCATGCGCCTCAATGCGGTCCGAGCGTCGATCCCCGCCCGTCGGCGCCGGGGAAATCTCGCCGGTGGCCTGGAAGCGCCAAACCCAACGGATGGCGCTGGCGATGCTGACCCCGAAACGCTTGGCCGCCGCGTTGCGCGACAGGCCGCCGGCCACAACAGCCTCCACCACACGTGTGCGAAGATCTTCGGATAGCGCCATCCCCGCCGCCTCCTTCACGCGGCGGAGCCCATAAATCATGAACAGCCCTAATTCGGGAATCCCCCGCAATTCATTTCGCTGGGAAACCGCTC
>CAVYON010000029.1:0-17843 GCA_963770035.1 uncultured Alphaproteobacteria bacterium
CTCAATCACACGACGCTGAGCCGGCGAGCGTGTGGATTGCCGGTTCAAATGCCCAGGAGAGACCAGATCGGCGATCTTCACTTGATCGTCGACAGCACCGGGCTGAAATTGCGCGGCGCGGGCGAATGGTTGTTCGAAAAACATGGCACGGCGAAACGGCGCGCATGGCGCAAGTTACACATCGGCATCGACGTCGCCAGCGGCGAGATCGTCGCCTTTGATCTGACGGACAAGGATGTCGACGACGCCTCCCACGTACCCGCGCTATTGGATCAATTGACGCAGGCTCCCGCTTCTTTCATGGCCGATGGCGCATACGACAGGGCTGCGACTTGCGATGCCATCCTCGCCCGAAATCCGTTCGCCCGGTTCATCGTCCCACCCTGCAAAGGGGCTGTGCCGGGACCGGCTGCAATCATCTCGCCAACCCAGCGCGACTTGCATATCCTTGCCGTGGACGAGCATGGGCGGATGAATTGGCAGAAGGCGACGGGCTACAACAAGCGCTCAAAGGTCGAGGCTGCCATAAGCCGTTACAAGCGCGTCATCGGCGACACATTGAAATCCCGCGATGACGCCCGCCGTGCGACCGAAGTTGCGATCGCGGTCAAATCGCTCAACCGGATGAACGAACTCGGGCGAGCGGAATTCGTCAGAATGGCATGATCAAAGCCGCGGCAACGTCCAAACGCGTCTTCCAATGCCTCCGTGCAACAAAGTCTCTGCATGTGTTGGTGTTGGCCGAAGCGTTGCCACGGCAGCGTCATCATCGACGAGATCAAGCGCCGCCTCGAATGAGGCGCAGGACAACGCGGCGGTCCCGCAAGGAGCGGGACTGGCTTCGTCGCCATTCTCGGGCGCCCCGCGATATATTCCCCAAATGTCGCCGCCAAAATGCATCAAGCCGCAGCTTTGCAAGCTCGCGGCAAAAGCCCCGAGCGGGCCCTTGTGGGTCCATGAGATCAAGTTCGACGGCTACCGAATCGCCGCCCGAATCGACCACGGCGCCATCCAGCTTCTCACCCGTTCCGGGCTCGACTGGACCGTCAAGTATCCCGCAACCGCCGCGCTCGCAAAGCTTAGAGTCAAATCCGCCTATCTCGACGGCGAGCTCTGCGGCGTTCGCCCGGACGGCGTGACCTCCTTCGCGCTCATGCAGCAAGGCTCCGATCGCGGCGGCGCCGGCCTCGTATACTTCGCCTTCGATCTCCTCGAGCTCGACGGCGAAGACCTTGCCGCCCTGCCGCTCCTCGACCGCAAGACGCGCCTAGCCCGACTTCACCAACTGGGGGTATGCGGCGAGGCGAACACATTGGAATCGCTGAGGGGCGAGTCCAAAGGTCGGCACTACAGGGGGTGAGAGTTCAGGCGGCTTTGGCGTCGGTCACGGCGGCGATTTTCGGCGGCGGCTGCGCGGGGAGCTCGAGTTTGAGGCGTTGCAGCAGAAGCAGGTGATCGGTCTCCGGCTCGGTATGGCGGGACAGGAGGACGGTTCGGCCGTCGGTCGTGGGTAGTTCGACGTCGATCATCTGGATCGCGGCGAGCTTTTCGAGCACGGCTTTGGGCGTCAGTCCCGGCGCCAGCGCCTTCAACCGTTGTTTGAGCGTGACCATCAGGCAGTAAGCCAGAAACGCCACGAAAATATGGGCTTCGAAGCAGCTCTGGGCCCTCACGTACCGGGAGGCTTCGACTATGGCTTACGCCGACGCTTTTCTCGCCATCATGGTCTGCTTCATCTTTGCGACGACGCTGGTTCCATTCCTGCGCAACGTCGGCCCCGTGAAGGTTCCGGCGCAGGCTGCGCATTAAGGCTTGTCTTCGCCTGAAGCTCTCCGTGATGACTGTCATTCGGCGTGGGGTCTGAATGTCTGAATGCCGATCGGCACCGCAAGTCCTTGAATGAATTGAAATCGGTAGGGTCAACCTTCGGGTCTGACGCACTTTTGATGAAAGGCACTCCTGTTTGCCTTCCAGCAGGCTCATTCGGCCGATTACCGGACGCACTGGGCTTCCGATCGACCTGAAGGACAGCGATGACGGGCAACCAAATCGAGCTTTTCGCGCTCGCCGGCGCAAAGAATAGAGGCCTTCATCAAATTTAAGTCAGAGCCAATTTTGCACGCCGAATCACAACCATGATCCGGCTGCGCATGGAAACCGCCCGCGCGCTTCACGACGTTGCGGGACAATACGCCAAAGACAGCCGTTGTTACCAGCCTGTTACGCCCCGGTGATCCCGCGGCGACACAGGTCAGCGAAAGTGTGCGCGGAAGCGGCCGGCCTCACCAGGGCGCGAGCGGCCGGCAAAATTGTTCTCTGCATCTGACCAATCTTGGTGATGCGCAAAGCGTCGTCGCAGGCAGAGTCCGCCTGATTGGAGGTCTCGGCCGCCAAGTCGGCTGGCCTGCTGAGTACGCGTCAGTTTGTAACTGGCAATTTCAAGGAGGAGATTATGTTGCTGAAGGAACGGAGGATGCGGGGTCTGCTTCTTGGCGTAGCGCTCGCCGCCCTGTGCGCCGGCTCTGCTCCCGCTGTGGCGCAAACCTATGTCGGCAACGATTTCTCGGCTGGCACCAGCCTTCTCACCGCCCTGCAGTCGGATGGGTACAAGGACAACGTCGCGCCCTTCGTGATCCTGCAGGAATATAACCCCGCGGGCCCGGCCACCTCCGGCGCAATCTTCACCTCGTCGGGAACCGTGACCGACGTCTCTTACTATGGCGGCTTTACCGGCGGCGGCAAATACGACTTCACCGTCTACGCCTTGGCGCTGGACAGCAGCAACGCCGCGCAGAACGAGCAGACCTTTACGGTCGTCGGCGACCAGACTTTTTCCGGAACCGTGTCGTTTCAGGGCGTACACAACCTTGCGGCGGATTTCTCCGTCGGCGGGGGGACTATCTCGCCTTTGCCGGCATTGGTCCCTTTTATCCGCAGACGCCGAACGACGCGGTCGGCTCCGACGCAACCTACGAGAGCTCTTCCAAGCCCAATACCTTCACCGCGATCCCTCCGACGGCGGGTGAAACCTTCACCGTCGGCACCCATGGCGACACAAACGCTACGTACGACTATGGCCCGGATACAACTAGCAATCAGGGCAGATCGTACGGGATCGGCGTCACCTACACGCCGATCAGCCAATTCTATCTCAACAGCGCCTCGGTCGGTCATACGAACCTGAGCTGGAGCAATCAGGGTCAACAAAGCAACTGGGTCACTCAGAACGGCGCCACGACTACGCCACCAACGCCGGGCAACAACGTCAATATCATCAATCGGACCGGCGCGAATGCTAGCGGCCCGACAATTGTCAACTTCGATGCCACGACCGATCCGCAACCGGTCAGCCTGACGATCGATTCCAACTCCGGCGGCCAACTCGTTGAGCTTTCCCAGTCGGCCGACACGCTCACGAGCGGCTCCGAGTTGATCGGGGCGACAGGTCCAGCCGAGCACCTGCAGACCGGCGGCGTCAACAACGTCACGGGCGCGTTGGCGATCAATGGCTTCGGGACCTACGACCTGCAGGGAGGGACGCTAAACGCCGGGTCGATCACTGTTCAGCCGTCTGGCGTATTTTTGTTCGACGGCGGCGCGGCGACGTTCAACAATTTCGCCGACGCCGGATCCGTCGCAGCGGGGCCTGCGTCGACGCTCTCCTGCACTTCGCCGTGCGCACAAGGCAATGAAATCGTGGCGGGGGCGCCGGGGTCATACACGCCCTCGACGTTCACGCAGCTCAGCGCATCGGTAAACCAGGTCGGGACGCTCGCGGTCGGAAACCGCGGTTTCGCGCAGGGCGTCTACAACCTACAAGGGGGTCAGTTGACAGCGACCCATTCGGAGAACATCGGCAATGGCGGCGGCGCCAAATTCATCCAGAGCGGAAGTTCAAGCAATACTATTGGCTCCGGGTCGGGCGTCCTCAACGTAAGCGGCCCCGCTTTCCGGACCGTGATCAGCGGATTTCAGCACTTCGACCCCGACCACCTATTCGCTCCAGGCCGGGTCGCTGTCGGCAGGCTCCGAAAATATCGGCGGCGCGGGCGGCGCGGGCGACTTCGAGCAAACCGGCGGCATGAACACACCCGGCAGTCTGCTCCTCAACACGAACGGAACTTACGTTCTTAGTAGCGGCGCGTTGTTCGTCGGAGGCAATCTAACTGTTTTAGGTAAAACAATTCAGAACGGTATTTATAGCACGGCTCAAAACGGCTTTTTTTCAATGTCGGGCGGAACGGCCGTCGTAAACGACGACCTCACCAATAGTGGCGAGGTTTCAATCAGCGGCTCCGGCGTTGCCTTGGTCGTCGACGGGAAGGTGAACAATTCGGGCGAACTCCTCATTCAAAACGGCGCCGCCCTCGACCCCGCTCTCACGACCAGTAGCGCGGGAACCATTGGCGGCACGGGAACGATCGTTGGTCCGGTCAAAGTCACCGGCGGCGGAGTGATCGCCGATAATCTGCACATCGAGGGCGCCTACGCGCAGACCGGCGGGACGATCACCTTCGACGTCAACCCCGACGGCAAGGGCGGCTATCTCGAAAGCGCGCTCGTCTTCGATCCCGGCAAGTCGGTTTCGATCACGGGCACGACGATCGTCTTCGACTTCGAGGACGGCGCGAACCCGCTCGCCTTCTTGAAGAGCGGCGACTTCAACCTCGACGCATTCTTCACGATGAGCGACGGCAGCCAGTTTCGAAGCGACTTCAACTTGGTGTCGCTGCTCGGAGGCGACACGTTCGCGACCAACATCGCTGGCGTCAACATCGCCGGCTTCGGCGCCAACGGCGGCGTTGATCTCGTTCAGACTTCGATTCCGGAGCCCTCCACCTGGGCGATGCTGATCGTTGGCTCCGGAGGATTGGCGTTCGCAAGCTGGCGGCGAGGCAGGGGTCGCATGGCGATCGCCTGAAGGTTTTTCGGTCGCCGCGCCAGGGTGGGCTCAATCCCGACACTCACGGTCGATCGAGACGGCCAAATCCTCACTTGGAGCGAAGACGCTGCAAGGCTCCTCGGTTATTCGGAAATGGATGTGGTCGGTCAATCGGTAGAGCTCATCATTCCTCCTCATCTACGAGGCCCCCACAACACCGGATTCCGTCGGTTCGTCGAGACTGGGCGCAGCCAATTGCCGGAAATCATGACTACCTCGGCGCTCCACAAGAGTGGCGCAGCGGTGAGACTAAGCATATCCGTCAAAGCCGTGCGGGAAGCGCAGGGCGGCGTCATCGCTGTCGCGGCGACGATGGCGTATGGCGCCCGATCACGACGCCTTGGGGCTCTGAATGCAAGAACTGCGCGACGCGCAGTCAAGGGCCTGCCAACATGAACGCCGGCAAGCCGCCGGTGTGTCATCGGCCAAGAGGAGCTTCTTCCTCATCCAGATCGACGGCGTGGTGGTAGGGGCGCCGAGAGCTTTGGAGGTTTCGTCGGTGGGAGGCTGACAGCGAGCAATCGAAGGCCACTCCTGACCTCGGGTACCAGCAGCCGCACCCCACGGGCGTTGGTGCACAAATCGGCAGCGTGCGGCATGGGTAGGTCGCTGGAGTAGGATGATGGACCTGCCGCCAGCACCTGGGACGATGATTTCGATGCCGTACAAGCATAACGAGCCCCGCCGTCATAAGATCCCGAAAGCCCGGTACCAGGTGGAGAACTGGCGGGAGTACGAGGTCGCGTTGCGCGACCGCGGCAGCCTGACGGTGTGGGTGACGCCCGAGGCGATCGCGGCGTGGCATCCGGCGAGGACCGGCCGTCCGGGGCGGTCAGCTCACTATTCGGATCTCGCCATCGAGACCGGCGTGATGCTGCGGCTGGCATTTGCCCGGCCATGGCGGCAGACCGAGGGGCTGTTGCGTTCGGTGACGACGTTGCTGGGCTTGAGCCTCGACGTCCCCGACCATACGACGCTGTCGCGCCGCAGCGCCGCGTTGTCCTTGGTCACCGCCCTGGCCGTGCCGGCTGGTCCGGTCACCGTGGTGATCGACAGCACCGGCTTGAAGGTTTTCGGCGCCGGTGAATGGCAGATGGCCAAGCATGGCGGCCGCGATCGACGGACCTGGCGCAAGTTGCACCTGGCCATCGATCCGGACACCGGCGAGGTTCTCGCTTCGGCCTTGACCACGACCGAGGAGGGCGACGCCTCGCTGGTTCGCCCGCTGCTTGACCAGATTGCGGCCCCGAATGCCGCCTTCCTGGCGAACGGCGCGTATGACGGCGATCCTGTCTACCGGGCCGTTGCCGATCGGGCTCCCGCGGCCACCGTGATCATTCCGCCCCGCGCTACCACTGTGGTCAGCGAGGTCTCCGCCGCGGGCACACCGACACCGCGTGACCGCCACCTCGAGATGATCGCCGCCAAGGGCCGACTGGGATGGCAGAAGGCCGTCGGCTACGGCCGGCGCTCGCTCGTCGAGACCGGGATGCTGCGCTACAAGATCATCATCGGCCGAACGCTCCGCGCCCGGAGTCTGACCGCACAAAAGGTCGAGGCCAGGGTCGGCTGCAAGGTGCTCAACCGCATGACCGCTCTCGACATGCCCGTCTCTCGAAGGCTCGCCTGAAATCTCCGCGAGGGCCACCGCTGCCCCCCGATCTCAGGTTGTGCACCAAAGCCCAGCCGAACTCTTCGACCAATGCTTGTTGCGCACCGTTCGTGAGGGGACGGACTTCGTGCGACTTGGCCGGAAACGCTTCCGGCCACCTGGCGCGCAGAAGCTCGATTTTCTGCCCGGCTTCCTCGTAGCCGCGTTTCCTTTCGGACTTGTTCGTCGTCGTGTTCGGCGCGTCAGTCGTCATGGAATCAATTCTAGCTGCTTGGCCGTCATTCATAAAGACAGAAAGTTGCGGCCATATTCGGCCGCAAAGGGTTGTGCCCCGCCCCGACCTCAGCATTCGAGGTCAAGGACCGCGCCGGCAACGACGGATTCAGCTCGGCGCAATGGCCATCAATCGTCGGAACAATCTATTGCGGGTTGATTGTAAACATCTCCCATAACGCAGGTTGCGGCCATGTAGCATCCGTATGAATCGGAAACTTATAAGTTGGGTCGCTGGTTGTTCTAAAACCATGTCCTGGGAAGCCTCCTCCGTTAACAGCAGTAATGAATAATCCGTCGTTAGTAACAAGGGCGCAATTATTCGATGCTCCGTCGCTTGTAAGAATTTTAAACTGCTCCCACGGACCTGCTTTCTTTGCGTCTGTGTGAATTTCGAACGGGTCAGCATTTGGCCCTCCGACGCCCCCTCCAAGTGACGCGGTAATCCAGTTTCCACCAGAGGTTTTGAGAGATAGTTTATTTGGGAGGGTGAGTATGCAGGTGAAGGTTTCCCAACCTAACTGTTGGGTCCGGTTCGTATTCATTGCAGCATCGGATCCGCCCAGACCACCACCGTTCACAGCAGTGATAAAAGTACCTTTACTCGTCTGTATGGTTACATTCGGAGTATTCCCTAAACACGACGCGGTTGGGCACAAACACGAACCGGTTTGGCACTTGCAAGGAGCTGGCTGCATGCAAAGTCCAGAAGTACAATCTGAATTAACAATACAACCAGCTCCATTAGCTCCCGCTGCACTAGGTACTTGAATGCCCCAAGCGAATAAAGCGGGCAGAGCCAACGAAGTCGAAGCGAGACGCCTATTCATTTTTCACTCCATTGGATTATTCCAGCTGTTAGTAACTAAGCATGAAACCGAACGCTTATACCCATTCATTGATACCATCCGCAAGTAGTAAACGCAAGAGAGGTTTTTCGCTTTCGGCCAGGCGCGGCGAGTATAGCGAAGTACAGCTCGGTCGCAGTTTTATCAGTTGTATTCGTTTTTCTATTCCCCGTAAGCTTAGTTGGTAATGTGGAGCTCAGCATTTTTTCCACTTTTTCTTCTAAACCCTGGAGCGGTTAACTTCGGCGGCCGACCGGCTGAAAGCCACGCTTTGGTCGGACGCACGCCGTTCTGCTCGCGCCGTGAAATCCGCACGAATCCGGTCACAGCATGATCACCGAGGCGTCATCAGCTCGTAACAGGCACTGATTGGCGTAAAATATGCTCCCCTGAACAGGCGCTGGCCCCCAATGCGCAGCCGACTCATGCTAATTGGTCGCGATGTGGCGCTTCGTGCTCGCCTCGCGCGGCTCGTCCGCTGGCCTGGGACACGGGGCCCACGCAGCTCGACCGGCCGGTCTCGACCCGTCGCTGCCCCTCAAAATCGCCGACGAGCGAGCGCGAGGCACTCGAAAGCGGTCTTTAGCAGAAGGCGAAGGGTGCGCGGGGAGCGATCGCAGGATCGCCGCGGTTGAAAGCCCACGTCCTGGAAGTCCGTTATCAGGCGATGGCGGAAACGGCCATTGCCTGAACTGGACCGCGGGTGACGGCAGTAACATCCGCCATCACGTCAAAGGCTTTGGCGCTCAAATCGTACAATGCCGGGTGGCTCTTGACCTGAGCAACGAGCGGGCCCGAAAGAAAATCATTCAGAGCTTTGTCGCTCTCGAAGAGATAGATTCCTCCCGCCTCCTTTTCGCGGTCGTTCAAAAGCCAAATTTTCCAGGCCAGGCCGGGAACCACGGCAAAGGCTTCAGCAATCGACTGGCAGAGATTCTGGTAATCAGCCGCACTGGCGCGGAATTTGAAATTTATCTGGACAATTTTTTTCGACATGATTTTCCTCCTGTTGCTGAGCGCGATCCCTTCAGAATCATTGTTCCGCCTTCGCCGGGGGAGCCCACCTTCGGTCGCCGACGTCATGCCCCAATCACGGCCGCGTAACTGGCCTGTAACAGTCGGCCCGACTGCTCTATTCTCACGCGGGCGCCATACAAGCCCATGGGCCGCCTCGATGCGAAGCCGGATCATGATCGTCGGAAGGGACCTGGCGCTGCGCGCCCGCTTGGCGCAGGCGCTCGCCCGCGGCGGCTATCGCGCGGAGGTGGCGGAAAGCCTCGCCCACGCCCGTCGCGCGGGCCTCGAAGGGATCCTGCTCGCGATCGTCGCGGACGACGATCCGGCGCGGGCCCTCGCCGTGGAAGAGCTGCGGGCAGTCGTCGGCCGCGTGCTTTGCGTTGGGTCGCCGGGGAGTTCCCTCAGCCTCGCCGACGCCGATGACGAAGCGAGCTTTCTAGCCGGCGTCAGGCAGGCGATGGCGGCCGGGCCCGAACCAGAGGGGGCGGAGGCGACGATCGCGTTCGCTGGACACAGGCTTGATCTCGTCGGCCACAGCCTGGCGGACCCGCACGGCGTAAACGTGCCGCTCACGCGCGCCGAATTCAGCCTCCTGCGGGCCTTCGCCGAGCGCCCGGGACGGGTTCTGTCGCGCGATCAGCTGCTCCAGCTTATCGCCGGGCGGGACGCTGAACCCTACGACCGAAGTATCGACATGCACGTCGCGCGATTGCGGCGCAAGATCGAGCGCGACCCGAAACGCCCGAGCCTCATCGTCACGGTGCCCGGCAGCGGCTACAAGTTCGCCCTCGCGGTCGGCAAAGCCGCGCCGCCCCGCGCTGAGCCGGCGTGCGAAGCGGCGCCAGCGCCGGACGCTGAGCCGGGAACGCCGGAAAGACGGCAAGTCGTCGCGCTTGCCGCCGAGCTCGTCGCTCAAGAGGGCCGGCGCCTGCCGAGCGATCCCGAGGACCTCGGCGCGCTCGTCCGCGCGTTCCGACGCGACGCTACGGCCGTGCTGACGCGCTACGGCGGCGTCGCAGAAAATCGTGGGCGCGAGATCCTCGCCTACTTCGGCTATCCGTTCGCGCAGGAGCACGCGGCCGAGCAGGCGCTCCGTGCGGCGCTCGCGCTCGTCGGGCGCGTAGCGCAAGACGATTGCGGAGCGCGCGTCGGGGTCGCCGCAGGGTTGGTCGTCGCCGCTCGCGGCGGCGAGATTTTTGGCGAAACGCCTGATGAGGCCAGGCGCCTCGGCGCGCTCGCCAGGCCCGGACAGGCGCTGGTTTCCGGCGAAACACGCCGCCAGGCCGAAAAACTCTTCCAGTTTCGCAGCTTCGCGCTCACGGGCGAGAACGGCGCGACCTCTCCCGAGATTTGGCAGGTTTTTGCTCCGTCGGCGGCCAGCCGCTCGGAGGCGGTCTTCGCATCCCCGAAATTGGACCTTATTGGTCGCGAGGATGAGCTTTCCCTGCTCGTCAGCGCCTGGCGAGGCGCCCGATCCGGCGAGGGGCGGCTTGCGCTGCTCTCCGGCGAGCCCGGCATCGGGAAGTCCCGCCTTCTCGCCGCGCTGGAAGACGAGCTCGCGCAGGAAACGCTTGTCGGTATGCGCTATTTCTGTTCGGTCCTCAACAGGGACAGCGCGTTCTACCCGGTGATCGCGCGCTGGGAGCAAGAAGCGGGTTTCGTGAGCAGAGAGCCTCCCGAGGCGCGTCTTAGCAAACTCGAGACGCTCTTCTCGGGGGACAAGATCTCGGCCGAGGACTTCGCGCTCATTGCCGAAATGCTGTGCGTCCCGTGCGGGGAGCGATATCCGCGCCTCGATCTGACCCCGCAGCAGCGAAAGCAAAAGACTTTCGACGCCTTGCGTAGACGGCTCTTCGACGTGGCCAAGAAGACGCCGGCGCTGATGCTGTTCGAAGACGCCCATTGGGCCGACGCCAGTTCGCTCGAACTCATCGATAGCATCGTACGCCGACTGCACGATCAACCGATCCTGCTGGTGGTCACCTGCCGTCCGGAATTCTCGCCACCTTGGGCCGGAGAGGCAGGGGTCAGCGCGATCACGCTCGGCCGTCTGAACCGCCGACAATCAGCGGTCCTGGCGGCGCAGGTCAGGGGTGCGCGAAAAATCTCGCCGGAGCTGCAGGAGCGCATCCTCGCGCAAGCCGACGGCGTGCCGCTGTTCATCGAGGAGCTGACCAAGGCGGTTCTCGAATCTTCCGCTTCGTCGCAAAGCGCCATTCCAAGCACGCTGAGCGCGACGCTGATCCAGCGCCTCGATCGGCTGCCCCACGCCAAGCAAGTCGCTCAGGTCGGCGTGGCGATCGGACGCGAATTTTCGCACGCGCTGCTTTCCGCCGCGGCGTCGATGAGCGAAGGCGAGCTTGCGCGTGGGCTCGACGAACTCGTCGCCACTGGCCTCGCCTCGCGGCGCGGGGCATCACCCGACGCGACCTACACGTTCAAGCATGCGCTTGTGCAGGACGCGGTCTACGACACGCTGTTGAAGAGCCGCCGGCGCGAACTGCACGGGCGCATTGCCGGCGCCCTTCGCGAGAGCTTCCTCGACTTTGCCGAACAACAGCCGGAGGTGCTCGCCCATCATCTGACCGAAGCCGGGGAGATCGACTTGGCGATCGAATGGTGGGGCAAGGCGGGCGAGGCGGCGTTGAGGCGCTCCGCGTTCCAGGAGGCGATTGCGCATCTCGCCAAGGCGATCGAGATGGGGGACAGGGAAGGCGCGCTTAAGCGACAGGAGGTGCCGGCGCGCGCGGACGTCGAACAGGCGCCTTCCAAACGTCAGCCGCGGGCGGCGTTGCAGGCCAACTATGCGCGCGCCTTGATGCTTGGCAAGGGCTTCGCTCGCCCCGAGAGCAGCGCTGCCGCCGCAAGGGCGTGGGAGAGCTCCGGCGCGGCCCCGCGCGCCCGCTTCGATGCGATGTTTGTCGACTGGGGCACGCGGCTTGTCGCCGGAGAAATCGCCGCGGCGAACGAAGTCGCCGAGACCTTCCTTAGCGAGGCTGAGGCGCATGGACAGGCGAACGAACGCCGCACGGGGCTGCGCATGGTCGGCACGGTGCGGCTCTATCAGGGGCGCTTGTCCGAGGCCGATGCGGCGCTGCGCGCCGCGCTCGACGCGGCGCCGCCTCCGGATGATCCGCATGAGCGTTTCCGCTTTCTCGAAGATCACGAGGCGGTGACGCTAACCAATTTGGCCGCAGTGAAATGGCTCTTGGGAGACGCGGCTCAAGCACTCGCCGTTTCCGATTCCGCGCTCGCCGCGGCGGAGGCAACGAACCATCCGCCGACCCTTTGCATAGTTCGCGCCTACCGGGGCACGCTCTATATGAGGCGCGGCGACGTCGACGCGGTGGCGCGTGAAGGCGCGGCGCTAAAAGCCCTCGGTGCCGCGCACGGCATGCCGACCTATTTGACGGCAGGCGAAGTCTTCACGTTGTGGGCGCACGCTCGCGCCACGGGCGACCCGGAGACGGTCGATCGCCTTCGCGAGTTGAGACGGGCGCTCGAGGCGTCGCGCATCCGGCACAATTTGCCGTCGAGCGAAGCGGCGCTCGCCGAAGCGGAACTCGCCGCGCGGCAATACGACGCCGCGCTCGCGACCGCCAACCGGGCGCTCGCGTTCGCCGACGCCAGTGGGGTCTCCTACGAGAATGCCCGCCTCTACAGGGCGCGGGCCGGGGCGCTGCTGGCGATGACGCCGCCGGACCCAGGGCGCGCCGAGGCCGCCTATCGCGCGGCGATCGAGACTGCGCGCGCCCAAGGCGCCCGCACCTACGAGCTTATCGCCGCGGTACCGCTTGCAAGACTCTTTCAAATAAACAACCGCACCCTCGAAGCCTACGACGCACTCGCGCCCGCGCTCGAAGGCTTTGCGCCGACGTCGGAGCTGCCACAGATCGTCGAGGCACAGTTGCTGCTGGCGACGCTCGAATTTGACGAAATCGTAGCCGCAGAAGTGGCGCGCCGGAAGTTGCTGTCCAAGTTCTCGGAAACCTTCTCCCCACTCTCATAGCTTTCCGCGAGGATCTCCGCCATGGCTGCAGCCTTGTCGCGCCGTCGTTGCACCAGGAGATCGAGAACCTCGCCTTCATCGTCGACCGCGCGCCAGAGCCAGAACCGCCGGCCAGCAATCGTCTAGGAGAGCATCAGGATCTCTGGGGTGTCTGGCGACGGAGAGGCTGAGAGGCAGTAATCTGGCAGCATGAAGCGACGGCCGAAGCCTCTCGTTCCGACAGAGAACCTCGTGGCGGACGCCGACGCGATCCTCCAGTGTCGGGAGCCATCTTGGCTTGAGAATATGGAACTTCGCGTCAAAAAAGCCATCAAATGTGAGAATATCGACCAAAAATATTCTCACATTTGATGGCCTTGCCTCGCCGTTTGAGCTTCAAGCCGGGCCGTCTCACATAAGCGTTCGAATGCCCTTCGCCCCCGTAGGATCGTCTGGTCCCGAACGGCGTTGAGGGTGTCAGGATTGGCGAACGTTTGCGAGAAGCCTGCCAAAAGGGCTGGACGGAAAGAGATAGGCAACGCCGATTGCTTCCTCGCGCCGGCAGCCCTCTTCTCTCCGCCGATGCGCTTCGTCGTCTTCGGCAACGTCATCTTCGCCGCCCATCGTCGCCCGCCGAATCTACAAAAAGGTTGCAACATCAAATTCTCAAATTAAATGGCTTTAGCGAGCCATATTGTCAATTTAAAGTAACTGCCCAGGTTTGTCGTCGTTGAACCGATTTTTGGTCAGGACGGATTTTTCTCGACAGGGGACTCGGGTTTCGGATTCGAAGAATCCGGTGTCCGACGAATCATCCATTGAGCCGACTCGGGATGAGCTGATTGCGCTGATACAGGCGCAAGCTTCGGAGATCGTGGCATTGAAGGCGCGGATCGCCGAGTTGGAGCGTCGGCTCGGGTTGGACAGCTCGAACAGTTCCAAGCCGCCGTCGAGCGATGGTTTGAAGAAGCGGGCGCGGGTCAGCAGCCTGCGCGAGCGCTCGGGCAAGACGTCGGGCGCTCAACCCGGTCACGACGGCGAGACTCTCCGCCAAGTCGCCAAGCCCGACCATGTGATCGAGCATCACCCACCGGTCTGCTCGGGATGCGCAGAGCCGCTGACGCCCGGCGCGCCCGGGGAATACGCGGCGCGTCAGGTGTTCGATCTGCCCGAACCGCGACCTCTCGTGGTCACCGAGCACCGGGCGTTTTCGTGCCGATGCGAGGCTTGCGGGACGACGACACGGGCGGCGTTTCCCGGGGACGTCAGGGCGCCGGCGCAATATGGCGTCAGGATCGCCGCCTTCGTGGTCTATCTCCTGCACTATCAACTGTTGCCCGAGGATCGGCTCGTCGAACTGATGGCCGATCTGTTCGGCGTGAAGCTCGCCGCCGGCACGATCGCCGCCATGAGCCGCAATTGCGCGGGGCGTCTGCGCAGCTTCGCCGAAGCGCTGCGCGACCTCGTCGCCAAAGCGCCGGTCAAACATATGGACGAAACCGGCTTCCGCATCGGCGGCAAGACGCAATGGCTGCATGTCGCCTGCACCACCTTGCTGACGTTCTATCGCACTTGCGCCAAGCGTGGCGAGATGTTGGCCAACGTCGTCGGCGTCGTCGTCCACGATCACTGGAAGCCCTACTATACGATGCAGGGCGTGTTGCATGCGCTTTGCAACGCCCACCATGGAGCAGGACTGGGAGACGACCCTGAGCGAGCAGGCCCGTCTTGCGGCCGAGTACGAACGCTTTCAGCGGGAGCGGCCACAAGCGCCGACGTCGGCCGAATTGGCCGCCATCCGGGACCTGACCAACGATCTGCCCGCCCTCTGGCGAGCCGAGACGACGACGCGCAGGAGCGCCAGACGATCGTCCGGCTGTTGCTGGAGCGGGTCATCGTCTCCGTGGTCGACGCGACCGAACAGGTCCGCCTGGAATGCCATTGGCACGGCGGGAACCGAACCACGCATCAACTCGTGCGGCCCGTCGCCAGGCTGAAGGCCCTCAGCACCTATCCGGACCTCGCCGCCCGGGCCGGCGAACTTCATCGGGAGGGCCGCAATTGCGTCGAGATCGCCGCGATCCTCAACCAGGAAGGCTGGCGGCCGCCCAAGCGCCGCGACACCTTCAACGGCCCGATGGCGCGGCGCGTCCTGATCGGCGCGGGATTGATCGAGGCCAAGCGAGGAACCCCGAGGGTCGTCCCCGACCGTCGCCCGGACGAATGGACGATCGCCGAACTCGCCGCCGAACTCGGCGCGCCCCCGGCCACGATCTACTACTGGGTCCAGAAGGGGCGGCTAAGCAGCCGCTCTGTCGAAGTCCTCGGCACCTTCATCAAGCTCGTGACCGCGGACGCGGCCATGATCGCCCAACTCAAAGCCGCCCGCGCCACGCCCCTGCCATTCCGCCGCGCCCTGCTTCCCAGCGTTCGCCCAAACCCTCCAACCCCTGATTCTTGAGAGTCGCCATGTCTGGTCGATATCGATTTCGACCAGTTGCAGATAGAGCCGCCAGAGATGGCCGGGATCGTCGCCGTTGATGTTGGTGCGCAGGAGATAGCCGCCCTCGCGGCGCCGCGCCGCCCGAAGCTTCTTGCGATTGATCGCGAAATGGAAGGTTTGCGGCGTGACCGGCTGGTCCTTCGTCGGCGTGTGGATCGTCATCAGGCCATAGGCCTTGCCGGCTTCTTTCTTGGCCGCGCCGAGTTTGAGCAATAGCTCGTCGCGCGTCAGGTCTTGCGCCTGGAGTTCGCGGAGACGCTTGATCAGCTTGCGTAGGCGGCGACGGCGCATCGCCTGTTCCTTCTCGCGCCGGGCTTCGCTCCGGGCGAACACGTAGGTCTCTACCCCGTCTTCGATCAATTTGACCCGCACGCTCTCGCGCACGTTTTCCCACGGCTTGACCGCGAGCGCCTTTTCCAACTTGGTCAGCCGCCCGCGCGGCGTGCCCACGAGATAATGGATCGGCGTCGACGAGCCCCGCATCTCGGCCAGGACCTCCTCGGTCGGAACGCCGCGATCCATCACCCAGGTGCGTTTGGCGGCGCCGTATTGCGCCTCGATCTTGGCTCAAAACGCCTTCAGCGTCGTCTTGTCCGAGGTGTTGCCGTCCATGACCTCGTAGGCCAACGGAAAGCCGTCCGGTGTGACGATCAGCGCGATCACCACCTGCACGCAATCGGAACGCTTGTCGCGGCTGTAGCCAAACTTCCGCTTGCCCTCTTCTGGCGGATCGCATTCGAAATAGGGGCTCGTCAGATCATACAGCAGCACCTCGAAATCGGCCTGAAACAGGTCCTTCCAGCGCTCGCGCAGAAACGTGAACAGCGCTTTCTTGTGCTCCGCCAGCTTGTCCAGGCAACGATAGAGAGTGTTGGGCAGTGCGAGGGCGGCATCCTCGCCGAGCAGATCGCCCATCGCGCTCTCATCGAACCATTGCCGATGCAGCCGCCACTCGCTGCCCGGCGAGATCAGCTGATAGCTCGCCAGCGTCTTCAGAATGTTCAACCAGCTCGTTCCCTCGCGCGAGGGCGGCAGCGCCGGCCGCCAGAAATCGTCCAGTCGCAATTGCTCCCAAAGCTCCATCGCCAGCCAGCACGCGCCCCATTGGCGCGGCCGGCGCAACCGCATCTCGCTCAACCGGATCGAAACCACGTCGCAGTCGAGGGCCGGCGCGACGCGGTCCTCGGGGAAAAGCGCGATCTCGGTCGAGCGTCCGCCTTCGTCGAACGCCTCGATCGCCCGGCTCCAACCCGCGCGCTGGCTGTCGTTGATCTCTCCGAGATAGAGCACCTGCCGTTGAACGACCCGCCCACCCTCGACGCGCCGATTCTCCACCACCGACCAGGCCCGATGCTCCTTGCCGTCCTTGCGGCGAATCTTGTGGCGCAAAAACATGCCCGAGACTCGCGCCGCCCCGAACGCCGCGCAAGGGCCTTGGTCGGCACTACAGACGATTCTCGGACACTCGGCCCAATACAATCAATGACTTGGCGCGCTCGCATACCCCGAAAATCGCAAAAATCGGCGCGAGTTGGTGAAGTCGGGCTAGGGTTGACCCTGGCCGAAGGGAAGCTATTGCTGGCCGGCCTCCAACGGGAGATCGTCGCCGCGCAGGCCAAGGGCCACGCCGTCTGGCGGCCGGACTTCCGAAGCTGTGGCGAGGTGTGCCGCGTGAAGGATTACCGGGACCACGCGGTCGCGACGCTTTTCGGCCAGGTCATGGTGCGGCTTCCCCGCTTTCGCTGTGCCAGGTGCGGCGGCAACGAAGCCGGCCATGGTTGGTCATCGTATTGCCGCTCGACACCGGAGTTGGATCAGCTTCAGGCGCATCTCTCTGCCCTGATGACTTACCGGGTGGCCGCTGACGTGCTGCGGCAAATGTTCCCGGTCGACGCCGGAAACGACCCGGAAACTTTGCGTTTGCACACTCTGAAAATTGGTGCGGAGCTTCGGGATCAGACCGCGGTGCGGCCTGATCGGGCGGCTCCGTCGATCACCGTGACCTTGGATTCGACCTTCATCCGCAGCTGCGAGGACGGCGAGCGGCATCTGGAGGTGCGGGTCGGCAATGTTGAAACGGAAGCTGGCGGGCGGCAGGTCTTCGGCGCTGTCGCCAAAGCCGATACGGATATCAAAGTGCTGATCCGCCGCAGCCTCGACGCCGTCGGGCGAACCGAGGACACGGCGCTGACCGCGTTCACCGACGGGTGCTCCGGCTTGCGGCGCATTTTGGCTGATGCCGGTGTCACCGAGGCGCCGGTGCTCGACTGGTTCCACATCGCCATGCGGCTGCCGCACCTGGAGCAAACAGCCGGCGGTCTGTCGGCGGATGACCCGGTACGGGTGGCGGCGAAGGCGGTGATTGTCGCGGAGGTCGAGCGCCTGCACTGGAGGCTGTGGAATGGCAAAGCCAAGGATGCTCAAATCAGCATCGGTCGTATCCGCGCAGTGATGCATCATTTTCAGGGGGAACAAGGGCAGCGGAGGTCCATTGCGCCTTCGAGAAAGCTGTGGACTGCCTTGCACGCACTGGATGGTTATCTCACCGGACAGAGCGACTGGTTGGTCAACTACGCCGAGCGGTACCGTGCCGGATCGCGGGTCGGCACCGCGATCACCGAAGGGACTGCCAATTTTCTGGTGAACCGCCGCATGAACAA
>CAVYON010000030.1:0-14894 GCA_963770035.1 uncultured Alphaproteobacteria bacterium
AGCAACTCGCCGGCGACGGCGGCTTCGCCCTCGTCACCGGCGCGCCGGGTTGCGGCAAATCCGCCACCTTGCGCATCCTGGCGGCGTCCCTGGCCACACAGCGCGACGTCAGCGTCGGCGTGATCAGCCGACCACAGGCCAACATCGCCGACTTCTACCGCGAGATGGGCGAACTCTTCGGGGTCGAATTGCGCCCGCATAATCGCTTCGCCGGCGCGAAGATCTTACGCCAGCGCTGGCAGGCGCATATCCAGAGCACCCTGCGCAGGCCCGTGCTGGTGATCCACGAGGCGCAGGAGATGCAGACTGCGGTGCTGGCCGAACTGCGTCTGTTGGCCTCCACCGATCTGGACTCGAACATCCTGCTGACCGTGGTGCTCGCCGGCGATGGACGGCTCGCCGAGCGCCTGCGCTCCGATGAATTCCTCCCGCTCGCCAGCCGCGTGCGGGTGCGCCTGCCGATCGAACGCGCATCGCCCCAGGACCTGCAAGCCTGCCTCAGCCACGCCCTGCGGCAGGCCGGCGCCCCCACCCTGATGACTGCGGAAGTCATCGCGGCCATCTGCGATCATGCGCAGGGTAATCCGCGCGCCCTGATGATCATGGCGGCCGAGTTGCTCGAGGCCGCGGCTCAGCGCGAGGCCCGTCAGATCGACGAGACGCTGTTCTTCGAGGTCAGCGCCGTGCCCGCTGCCGGCGAGGCCAAGGCGGCGATCCGCCGCCGCCGATGACGCACCTTCCGGTCCAGCCGGCCTGGCGTCTCGCCGAGGCTTCCGAGCAGCGGCGCTGGTTGGTCGATCAGCTGTGGTCCGAGGATGCCGTCGGGATCATCGGCGGCGAGCCCAAATGCTGCAAATCCTTCCTCGCCCTCGATCTGGCGGTCGCCGTCGCCGCCGGGACCCCCTGCCTGCGCCGCTTCGCGGTCGCGCGGCCCGGTCGGGTCCTGCTCTATCCCGCCGAAGACGCGCTGCACGTCGTCCGCCAACGCCTCGACGGCATCTGTGCCGCCGCCGGAACCGCTCTCGCCGAACTCGACGTCCAGGTGATCACCGCGCCCAGCCTGCGCCTCGATCTCGAGGCCGACCGCGCGCGTCTCGAGGAAACCGTCGCCACCCTCAAGCCGAGGCTCCTGATCCTCGATCCGTTCGTGCGCCTGCATCGCATTGATGAGAATGTCAGCGGCGAAGTCGCCCCGCTGCTCGCCTTCCTGCGCGAACTGCAACGACGTCACGCAACAGCCATCGCCGTCGTCCACCACGCCAGGAAGGGCGCTGGAACCGTCCGCGCCGGTCAGGCTCTGCGCGGATCGTCCGAATTCCACGCCTGGGGCGATTCCAATCTCTATCTCCGCCGCGACAGCGACGATCGCATCGCGCTCTCCGTCGAGCATCGCGCCGCCGCAGCCATCGCCGGCATCACCCTCGAACTCACCCAGCGCGATGACGCCCTCGCCCTGCGGCCTGTCCAGGCGGATCCACAACCCAAACACTCCGCCCGGCAAGAGTCCGTCGATCAGCGCATCACTGCGGTTCTCGCCGACGCCAGCCAGCCACGGCCATTCTCCGACCTGCGCGCTTCCTGCCGCGTTCGCGCCACCACTCTCTACGAACGCCTGGGCGCCATGATCGCCAACGGAACCATCGTCAAATCCGCCGACGGATACCATCTCGCCGCACGCTGAACGGTGAGCGCCAAGCGCCGAACCCACGCGGCGGCCGCGCCAAGGCAGATCTCAATATCGCGACCACCGAAACGCGATCACACCCCCGCCATCTCGACCACTTCCCACTTCCGGTTCCCAAACACCCTACGGCAAACGGGAAGCGGAACTGGGAAGCCCATCAAATGCCGCGATCACAAGCCCATCGGAAAGCGTGATCCTGCTCACGAGCGCCCGCCCTTCGCTCGCCTTGTCCCGCGCCGCCTTCAAAGACACGCCGACCTTGCTCGCCGCGCCTAGGCCCGCTTCGCGAAGCTTGCCGCGCCACGTGTAGAGGAAAACCCAACGCCGCCGACCCTCGGCTGAGATAGCGAGATAGAGCCCGCCGCCGTCTGCATGCCGGCCGGGCTTCGATAGCGTCTCGGCTGTCCGCGCGCTCAACCGATTGATTTGTCTAACCACGGCAACCCCTCCGCCTAACCCGCCGGCCCCAATTCCGGCCCCAATCCTTACGCGCGATCGGGAGGGACGTCAAGGAACACAGTGAGACAGCTATTTAGCTAGGCCCCGCGCATGCCCTTGAAAACACGCTAGAATTAGAGACGCAAAGGGACGGCGTGAAATTAGCTGAGACATTAGAATGGCGGACACTCCTTCCGCCAGTCATATCCGACAGGATACGACGCGCCCCGCCAGCAAGCCTTGAAAATCCTTGACAATTCCGTCCGGCTGTCCGACAGAAGACGATACGGAACGCCCCGTTACGGCACTCCAATGGTGGGGCCTGTGGTGGGGCCGGAATGTGAGGCAATTGGTGGGGCCGGCTTGCCGGATTCATGGCGCGGGTAGAGAAGCGATTGACGGCGCGAGCGGTCGCGGCGGCAATGAAGCCGGGGATGTACGCAGATGGCGGCGGGTTGTTCCTCGACGTGGACGACAAGGGCCGGCGGCGCTGGACGCAGCGATTCCGCTCTGGCGGCCGGCGCGGAGACATGGGACTCGGAAGCCCCGATCAAGTGAGCCTCGCGGAAGTCCGGGACGAACGCGACAAGTGGCGCGCCGTGGTGCGCGAGGGCCGCGATCCGATCGAGGCGCGCAAGCGGGCCAGAGACGCCGAGCGGGGCGCCAAGGTGGTGACGTTTGGCGAGGCGGCTGATTCGTTCATCGCGTCGCACGAAGGCAAATGGCGAAACGACAAGCACCGGGCGCAATGGCGCATGACGCTTGACGTGTACGCACAGCCCCTTCGCGACAAGCCAGTTGCAGCAATTGAGACGGCCGACATGCTCGCGGTGCTTTCGCCGAATTCATCAGGACCGCCAAGCCGGAAACTGCTGCGCGGCTGCGTGGGCGTATCGAGCAAGTTCTGGACGCGGCGAGGGCGAAGGGCGACACCCCGCCGGACCAAAGCAATCCGGCCCGCTGGAAAGGCGATTTAGGCAAGCTGCTGACGGCCCGTGAGCGGCTTTCGCGCGGCCACCATGAGGGGGGCCAAGCCCTACGTCGACGTGCCGGCCTTCGTCGCCTCTCTGAAGGCCGAGGAAAGCGTATCGGCGCGGGCGCTCGAATTTGCCATCCTGACGGCGGCGCGAACGGGCGAAGTCATTGGCGGCACGCGCGAGGAAATAGACTTCGAGTCGCGCGTCTGGACGGTGCAAGTCGACACAATCAGAAGCTATCTCAATCGGCTGCTGAACTGCACAATTCGCAGCAACAGATTGTGCGACAGAATTGCATATTATCAGAATTATTTCTGACACATTCTGATAAACGACAAATATCGAACGCGGTACGTTCTTTAGCATAATCCGTTGGAGTTGTTGCGGAATTGCCGACCCGGCGAGGTCAGCGCAAATTCTGCGCTGAGCTTGTGGTCATCGACGAAAACATCGTCCGGCACGAAATCGAGGGGGCGCGGCTCGACCTCGCCATCAAGCGCCGCGAGGAGATTTACGAACAGCTTCGCCCAGAGACGGTGGAGGGGGTCGCTCAACCCCTCGGAAAGGCCGCCATCCTGTGATTATTAACCGCCATCCTGTGATTATTAAAAGGTGGAGACGGGCGAGGGGAAGCGCCTTCGGATAACAACGGGTCGAAGCGATACTCGCGTTTCGGCCCGTCGAATTTCACTCCCTGCGCAGCCGCCCGAACGCCTCGACCAAGCGCCCGAAGTCGAGCTTCCGGAGCAGGCCGCTCCATTCTGTGATCAACTGATCGGCAAGCGCGGCGTCTGAGAACCTGTCGAACTGATGGCAGCGGTCGCCGTGGACCTCGCGTTGCTCGGCGAGAAACTCGGCCGGGCGCGCGGTTCACTGGCCTCGCCTCTTCAGGAACTCGTCCGCCGTCATGAACCGAATGGCTTCGAGCTTGGAACGTATTTCGAGCAATAGGAACATGATCGCAAACCCCAAGCAGAAATAGGCAGTTTCCTGCCAAGGGCGATACGCAGCCATAGCTCCTCCGCCGGCTATCCCAGCGAATGTAAAGAACATCTTTTCTCTGTCCTCTTTTTTCAAAAAGCTCTCGATCATTTGTTCCGCCCTCTCCAATTCCGGGCGACCACTTGTCGACAGCGAATTAACTTGTCCGGTTTTGGTAGCACATCAAATGTCCGCTTCTTCTGGTTCTGTTCTCCTGTGGGCATGTGGGCGAGGCGAAGCGTCGTCCACATGTCCACAGGCCGCGCCGCCGAGCGGATTTAAGCGGCGCTTTTCACGTCCCTGATCGCTCCTTGTGCGTCGTACCGGCCGATGCACCGTAAGCGGTACGAGCATACACCTGTCTGCCCAGGCTGCCCGGGCTGCCCGGGCTGCTCCGGCGACTATTTAACCCGGGCGAACCGGTTCGGCATCCAGAACTGGCGCATGGCCTCAACGACGGCCGGAATGTCGCGCCACAACTCGTGAGCGAAGGACGGAGCATCCAGACGGCGCCGGTGGGGGTCGAGAACTGGGCGACCGGAGGGGTCGGCGCAGTAGAATAATATTGGCAGCATCAGTCCGTACTCGGCAGCGTTCGGGCTCATCAATCGGGACCACGCGAGCAGCCGCAACTTGATGACCGCGTAGAAGCCCATGCACCAGGCCCGCGCGTCGACCTCGCCGTTTGGCGTGCGCACGAATACAGGTTCGAAGCTTTCCGGTTTCGTGGACGGCGCGTTGACGATCGCGTTGTGTCGCGTGAGCGTGGCGGCGATCGCGGAGAATGTCTCCGTGTCGTGGTTGAAGTCGTCCGGATCGACGCCGAGCAGCGGGCAGACCCATTCCTCGGGCATCATCGAGACCGGCCCGGCGACGACGGCGGCGGCCGCGCCGTCGAGCATAGAAAGGGACGTCGCCTGGGGATGACGAAGCATCGCTGACTTGGCGCGCTCGGCGCTCCCAGCCGTCCTTCGTCACTTTTCCGTCGTCATGCGACGGCCTTTTGCGCCTCGCGCGCGGCCTTTGCACGGCGACAATTAAGATGGCCGGTTCATCGACAATTATCTTGGCCGGTTAGGGCGTCCGGCAGCGCCGGTTGAAGGGAGGGGCGAAAGCCCCGACCGGAAAGCGGCGCTGCCGGACGGCGGTTTCAATGTCCCCCTGAGGGACGTCGGCCGTTCGGCGTCGAGGGTGGTATCGCAGCTCAATAACCAACGATCTGAGCTCGATGCCGAACCTTCATGTGACCGACCGCCAGGTGATGCTCTACATGACCTCCCGTTCCCGACATCAAAACCAGGAAGCCGCAGCGGCCAGCGCCGGCTTCAGCGCGCGCACCGCGCGTCGCATCGATAACGACGCGCGTTTGCCATCACAAAAGAAGCAGCCGCGAACCTGGCGAACCCGGGCCGATCCGCTGACGGAGGTCTGGCCGCGGGCGCGGGAGATGCTCGAGATCCCCGGCGTCATGGCGGTGACGATTTTCGAGGACCTTCAGGATGAACTCGGCCCGGACGCTCTGCCCGACAGCGTCCGCCGCACGCTCGAACGTCGCATCGCAAAATGGCGCGCCCTTCACGGCGGCGACAAGGAGGTTTTCTTCCCTCAGCGCCATGATCCCGGCCGTCAGGCGCTTTCGGATTTCACCGTCGCCGACGGCCTCGCCGTCACCATCGCCGGCGAGCCCTTCCCTCACCGCCTCTATCATTTTCGGCTGGCTTGCAGCGGCTGGGAGCATGTGCGGGTGATCCTCGGCGGCGAAAGCTTCTCAGCCGTCGCCGAAGGCCTGCAGGACGCGCTTTGGAAGTTGGGCGGCGTCCCGCGCGAGCACCGAACCAACTCGCTGTCGGCGGCTTTCAAAAACCTCGACCGCGACGCCGAGCTTGATTTCACCAGGCGCTACGGCGACTTGTGCCGGCACTACGGCATGGAGGCCACCCGCAACAATCCCGGCGTGGCCAATGAGAATGGCAGCATCGAGGCCGCCAACGGCCATATCAAGATCCGCCTCGACCAGAGGCTGCGGCGCCGGGGAAGCCGGGATTTTGACAGTCTCGGAGCCTACCGCGCCTTCGTCGGCGGCGTGTGCGACCGTCACAACGCTCGCCGCGCCAAGGCGGTCGCCGCGGAGCGCGAGACGCTCAAAGCGCTGCCCAAGCGTCGAACCACCGACTTCGCGACGGTGACTGCGAAGGTGACGCGCAACAGCACCATCAATGTCGATAAGGTCCTCTATTCCGTCCCGTCCCGGCTGATTGGCCACAGAATCGAAGTGCGTCTCTTCGACGACCGGCTGGAATGCTTCCTCGGTCCGGACCCGGTCATGCGCATGACGCGGGTGCGGACGGACCGCGCGCGCGGCCACGCGATCGATTATCATCATCTGATCGGCACGCTGCGCCGGAAGCCGCAAGCCCTGCGATACCTCGTCTACCGCGAAGCCCTCTTCCCGCGCGCCGCCTACACCCGCGCCTGGACCGTCCTGGACGACGCCCTGCCGCCCAGAGACGCCTGCCGGACGATGGTCGCATTGCTGGTTTTGGCGTCGACCCATGAAGCCTGCGAGATCGCTCTGGCCTCCCGTCTCGATGCGATCCTGGACTCCGGCCAGCTGCCCGACATCGCCAAACTCGAGAAGGAGTTCGCGAGCAAACCGATCCTGTCGAGCGAGGTCACGATCCCCGCGCCAAACCTCCAGGCCTATGATCGGCTTCTACCCTCCGCTTGCGAGGGAAGGCCATGACGGACACGACCATGGCCGACGCAACCTTCCTCGCCTCCTTGCTGACCGAACTGCGCCTGCCCAGCATCGCGCGCAATTGGCGGCGCATCGCCGAGTCCGCCGATCGCGACGGGTGGCCGGCCCAGAAAACGATCGCCGCGCTGATGGAGATCGAAGTCGCCGAGCGCGCCTCACGCCGCATCCAGCGTCATCGCGATCAATCCGAAGCGCCGCCCGGAAAAACCTTCGCCAGCTTCGATTTCGACGTCGCCCCGGGGGTGCGCAAACAGCAACTTCTGTCCCTCGGCGCCGGCGGAGACTGGATCAGGAACGGCGACAATCTCTTGCTGTTCGGGAAAAGCGGCACGGGCAAGAGTCACGCTATGGCGGCCGTCTGCCATGCCCTCATCGACGCGGGAAAGCGGGTGTTGTTCACCCGGACCATCGACATCGTTCAACGGCTTCAGACCGCGCGGCGTGACCTTTCCCTGATCGCCGCCCTGGAGAAGTTGGACAAATTCGACCTCATCGTGCTCGACGACCTCTCGTATGTCCGTAAGGATCAAGCCGAGACCAGCGTCCTGTTCGAACTCATCGCGCATCGATACGAACGGCACAGCATCGCCATTACCGCAAATCAGGCGTTTTCAGCCTGGAACACCGTCTTTCCGGACGCCGCCATGACTGCGGCGGCGGTGGACCGATTGGTCCATCACGCGACGATCATCGAAATGAATGGCGAAAGCTACCGGGAGCGCTCCGCCGCCCGCAGAGCCGCAAAGGAGGAAACCCCGGACTTGGCTTAGCTTTCCATCAGAACCCGTCGCGGGTGATTGCCGCTCACCGGACCCCCCACGACAATTACTCGGGCCACCGCCGAAAACAGTCAGCGACAAATAAAGTAGTTGTCGCCAAGACACCCTCTTGCCAAACGACAACTATGTAGTATCTTGCGCACCGCTACTCGACGACTGCCCGATTTGGCCAGTCTAATTGTCGCTAAGCGGCCTCCGTAATTGTCGCGCTGCGGCCTTCCAGTTCCAGACGAGCAGTTCATGCAATCGGTTGTTCTTCGTCGCGCCGGACACCATGCGTTCGAGGACGTCGGTCAGATAGATCTCGGGATCGGCGCCGTGCAGTTTGCAAGTGTTGAGAAGCGACGCAAGAATCGCCCAGGTCTCACCGCCGCCTTCGTTGCCACAGAACAGGCTATTCTTCTTTCCGATGGATATCGGCCGGATCGAACGCTCGACAATGTTCGTGTCCGGCTCCAGCCGCCCGTCCTCCAGGAACAGCGTCAGGCCCGACCAACCGTTCGAGCGCGTAGTCAATCGCCCCGACCAGGGTCGACTTCCGAGATATGCCGTCTTTCGTGGCTTCGAGCCGCGCCTTCAAGGCCTCCATCAGCGGCTTCGTCTCGGCCTGCCGGACCGCGCGGCGTTGGTCGGCATCGAGGCCGCGGATCCGCTTCTCAATCGCGTAGACGGCCGCGATGCGTTCGATGACCTCTTTGGCGAATGGCGAGTTCGTCGTCTTGTGGACGTCGACGAAGTTTCTTCGCGCGTGAACGAGACAAAACGCCAGGCGGATTTTCCTCGACGTCTTCTTGTCGCCCGCCAGCGAGGCATAGGCGGCATAACCGTCGACTTGCAGCACGCCCTCGAACCCGGTCAGTTGGGTAAGGATCTCCTTCTTGCCCCGACCGCCTGCGAAGACATAGGCGACCGCCGGAGGCGCCGGCCCTTTCCATGACCTGTCATCCGTCGCATGCGCCCAGAACTGGCAGACTTTTGTTCGGCCTCGCCCAGGATCGAGCACCCGCACCGGCGTTTCGTCGCAGAACAGGCGGGGATGACTGTGCATGGCCGCGAGTTGCAGGTCATACAGGCCCTTCACCATCCACGCCGCCTGCTTCATCCAGCGCGCCAGCGTCTGGCGGTCGATGGCGAGGCCATCGCCGGCAAGGATCTGCGCCTGGCGATACAGCGTCGAGCCCCAGGCGAACTTCGCCGAGGCAATCCATGCGACGACGGCCGTCGAGACCATGCCGCTCTCGATCAGGCGCGGGCGCGCCTTGGCCTGAACCACCGCGCCCTCGCAGGCCCGACACGCGTATTTTGGGCGGATGGTGCGCAGGATCCGAAGCACCGCGGGAACTCGATCGACCACGTCGTTGACGTCCTCGCCAATGCGGTGCAACGCGCCCGCGCAGCAGGGACACCTCGTCGTCTCCGGCTCGATCATCACATCGACGCAGGGGAGATGCCTGGGCAAGGCCCCGATGTTGCGGTTGCGCTTCTTCCGCGTTTCCGGACCGGTCTTGTTCCCGCGCTCGTCGTCATGGCCGTCGTCATTCGCCGGCGACGAGAGCGCGGCATCCGTCGCGACGTCGCCCAGCCCCAGCGATAATTGCTCCGCGATGATGACGGCGCTCTTTTCCGACCGCGCCCCGAAAATGATCGTCCTCAGCTTCACGATCGTCGCCTGCAAGGACTTGATTTCGCCCTCGCAGGCGAGCACCATCTCGATCAAACGATCGGGGTCGCGAGGGAGGGATTCGGGGCGAAGCGCCATGAAGGAACACTAGCAAAAAACTCCCTGAATCGCCAGCAAAAGCAAGGGTTTCAAGCGATTTTATTGGGCCTTCTCACAGCCTTCTGAGCAACATGGGTCCAGTCCAATCCCGCCACCAGAACCGAGAACTGCGTCGCCGTCAGAACAACCGCGCCGTCTTGAATAGGAGGAAAGGTGAACGCGCTTTCTTCAAGCCATTTTGTCATCAGGACCATCCCGGTCCCGTCCCAGAAGAGCACTTTCAGCCGATCTTTCCGTTTCGACCTGAAGACGAAGATATTGCCGCAGTAGGGATCGGCCCCCAATGCCTGCGCGACCAGCGCAACCAAGCCATGGACCCCGCGGCGGAAATCAATCGGCCGCGACGCCACCAATACCTTCAACTCGCTGCGAACGCCTATCACGACGCGCGACCCAGCGCGGCCAACACAACCGAAAGCGTCTTGGCGTCAACGCCCTCGGGAACATGAACGCGCGCGCCAGCCGTCTCAATCTCAATCATCCGTCGGGGCGACGCCGATTCACGCGCGCCTTCGTTACCGCCCATCTCACTCGGCTTGGCAATCGCTACGGGGACGAACAGTGGCGCCTGCGTCAACGTCGCTTCCAGAGCCTGCGCCCTTGCGCGTTTTCGCCAATAATGTAGCAGGCCGCCGTTGACCCCGTGCCGACGCGCCACCGCTGCGATATTCGCGCCCGGCTCAAAGCTCTCCGCCAAAATTCGAGCCCGCTCCTCATCACTCCTGCGCATATGGCGCGGCGTCCCGGTGATCAACTCGACTCGGCGATAGCGATCATCGCCTGTGCGACTGTCTCTATGAGTGTCACTATGACTGTCATTCTTCACGGCGATATCCGACGCATCCACTGCCCGCTCAGGATGCTATCGGATGCCGTGCGATTTTGTAGGTGCGATCGCCGTGCCGCTTACAATGGTTCGGGTGCCGACGCCTGAAGATGAAGACCGCCGTCGGATTTGCCGTGAGCGTAAGGTCCTAATCATGGAACGGGTCCAGCACGTCAACCGGATCAAAGGATTGCTCTTCTCTCAAGGCGCATCCGGATATGAGCCGTTGCACGCGATCGGCGTGCGCGGCTGGATGCGCTTCAGACTGGCGATGGCCGTCGCTTGCCTCAACATCTCAAAGCCCAGATTTGTCGGGAACTCGATCGGCTCGAATTGCTCCTCCAGCAGATAAAGACCGTAGAGGCCGAGCGAGACGCACTGCTCAGCTCAGCGCAGAACAAGCCAAAGTGTCCGCCCCGCCTCAGATGTTGCTGGGTGTCTATGGCATTGGGCCAGAGTTCGCTTCGGTGCTCTGGTCTGAAGGACTTTCCAGACACTTCGACAACCGCCGACAAGTCGCCGCTTATGCCGGCCTCGCCCCGACGCCTTGGCAAAGCGGGTCGGTCAATCGCGAGCAGGCATCTCGCAATCAGGCAACCCGCGACTCCGGACAACAATAATTCAGCTCGCCTGGCTTTGGATACGCCATCAGCCGGGCTCGGCGCTCACCGTCTGGTTCAAGGAGCACAACGAACGCAACGGCGGTCGTCGGCGAAAGACGACCATCGTGGCGCTCGCGCGAAAGCTGCTGGTCGGGCTCTGGAAATATGTGAGCGCCGAAGTCGTGATCGAAGGCGCAATGACTAGACCTGCCTGACGACAGGCCCGTCTTCCACGCCATCCAATACCGAATCCTCGGGACGGATCAGTCCTGACGGATCCAGGTCGACGAACCGAAGCAAGCCGTGGCTTAAAACGCCGCTCGAGAAAGGTTCTCGTCTTCCTGAGCCCTGCCCGCCGCAAGCGGGATGTTGGTGCAGCCGTCGCGAACGGCGACCGAATGTGAGGTTGATCGTGCTCGGAATCGAGCCGCGTCACGCAAGAGGGCTCAGAACCTCGGATACCGGACAACCATCGGAGGCTTATCACCCGGAAACGACCTACTTGACTTCCACCTGCTCATGTGAGGCTTGCTCGGCGTTTACTCGCGTTGCGCCCGCACACTCGCCATCACCCATATGTGACGCGCTATACGAAGGCAGAGCCATTTCGTCACCTCCATGACTGCTCCGGTTGCTTCCTGGAGCGTTCGCCGGGTGGGGCTTGCACCCACTGGAAAGCGCCGCCTTCTCACGGTGCACGCAAAGAGCGGCCATCGCCAGCTTGACGCAAGCCAGAAGCCCTAACCTGATCAAACTAGCGGACCTTCCCATCGCGATGGCGCAAGCGAAGAGATTGACGCGATGACCACCTACTACGTGAGCTCGGAGATCGGCAACAGCTACAACGCGGGCACGTCCGAAAGTGCTCCCCTGGCCAACCTCCAAGCGGCCGCGAACTTGGTGAAGCCGGGCGACACGGTCGAGGTCATGAATGGGACTTGCGGCACCGTATTACGGCAACGCGCTAGATATCACGACAAGCGGAACCGCTAGCGCGCCGATCACTTTGAGGCGGCCCCAGGGCAGACGCCGGTGGTCAATAGTACTGGGGGATGGAACGCGATCGATATCCAGGCCTCGTATGTCACCGTTGAGGGCTTCACCATTGTTGGCGATGCGGCCAACTACAACCTTTCCTCGGCTTTGGCGGGATACAGCGCCGGAAGCTCGACCTCGACGGTAACGGCATAGCGATCAATCCAAGCAGCAGCGTTCCACTGCCGAACCACATCACGATTGAGAACAATACGGTGTACAACGAGCCCGGAGGCGGAATTTATACGGGAGGGAGCCGACTACGTTCAGATCCTGAATAATGTCGTCTATAGCAACGCGAACTGGTCGGCTTTCGGAAACAGCGGAATTTCCGTGTCAACGTCGGCCAATCTGGATACGGCTTCCGGCGCACACATTGTGGTCAGCGAAAATCTTGTTTATGGCAACGTCAGCTCGTTCCAACCGACGGCGCGGGGAAGATCACAGATGGCGAGGGCATTATCCTCGACACAAATCCGAATTACACGAGCGAAATCTCGTCGAAAATAACACGGTCTACGGCAACGGCAGCTCGGGGATCAAGTCGATCTCACGAATGGAGCGGTGATCACGAGCAATACGGTCTATGGCAATGACACCCAGAACGTACAGCCGGCCAGCAACGCTCAAATTTTCATCAACCAATCCAGCAACGACACCGTCACAAGCACAACACGAGCAATCCGAGCGTCGCGGATCCGACGATCAGCAAGGCTCGGTGAACTCGAACGATTCCGTCACGCTGGCGGGGACGGCGACGGCCGGCTCTACGGTCGCCGTGTCTGACGGCGGTTCGAGCGCTCTGGGAACCGCGACCGCGGGCACTAGCGGCGCCTGGAGCTTCACCACAGCGATTTTGGCGGCGAGGACTTACGATTTCACCGCGACCGACACGACCTCCGTCGGAACCAGCGCGGTGTCGAGCGGGCTTGTTGTGACTGTCCCGCAAGGCGGTCCAACACGAACGTGCCAAGCGCGCCGGTCATTAGCGGCGGCATCGAGAACGTCAATCATACAATCGCGATAAACGGAACCGCGCTGGCGAACTCCGTTGTGAATTTGTCATGCAACGGCGGCGGGATCGCAACGATGAACGTCAGCACCGCCGGGACGTGGAGTACACGTCGGAGGTTCTCGGTCCGTCGATCTATGAGTACACTGCGACGGATAGCACTCCGGGGGGCACGAGCGCGGCGTCGAGCCCATTGTACGTCATGTTGTCTCCTACCATCAGCGGAGCCATGGTCAATTCCAACGACTCCGTGACGCTGACGGGAATCGCCGCGAACGGATCAATGGGTAACAGTCTCGGATGGCGGGTCGAGCGCACTTGGAACCACGACCGTGAGCAGCACCGGCGCCTGGAGCTTCACGACGGCGGATTCGCCCGCTGGCCCTACGCATTCACCGCCACCGATCGTCGTCGGCGGGGAAGAGCGTGGCGTCGAGCGCGTTCAACGTGACGGTGCCGTATCCGGCCGCTCCCGTCCTCAGCAGCGGCGTGGTCAACTCCAATGACTCGGTGACGCTGACCGGAACCGCGCCGGGCGGCTCGACGGTGACGGTGTCGGACGGCGGATCGACCGCGCTCGGAACCACGACCGCAAGCAGCGCCGGCGCCTGGAGCTTCACCACGGCGGATTTGCGGCCGGCCCTACGCCTTCACCGCCACCGACACGACGTCGGCGGGGACGAGCGCGGCGTCGAGCGCGCTCAAGGTAACGGTGCCGTACCCGGCCGCTCCTGTCGATCAGCAGCGGCGTGGTCAATTCCAACGACTCGGTGACGCTGACCGGAACCGCGCCGGGCGGCTCGAAGGTGACGGTGTCGGACGGCGGATCGATCGCGCTCGGAACCACGAACGCAAGCAGCGCCGGCGCCTGGAGCTTCACCACGGCGGACCTGTCGGCCGGCCCTACGCCTTCACCGCCACCGACACGACGTCGGCGGGGACGAGCGCGGCGTCGAGCGCGCTCAAGGTAACGGTGCCGCTCCCGGCCGCTCCCGTCGATCAGCAGCGGCGTGGTCAATTCCAACGACTCGGTGACACTGACCGGAACGGCGCGCGGCGGCGCGACGGTGACGGTGTCGGACGGCGGATCGAGCGCGCTCGGAACCGCGAACGCGAGCAGCGCCGGCGCCTGGAGCTTCACTACGGCGGACTTGCGGCCGGCGCTTACGCCTTCACCGCCACCGACACGACGTCGGCGGGGACGAGCGCGGCGTCGAGCGCGCTCAAAGTGACGGTGTCGTACCCGGCCGCTCCTGTCCTCAGCAGCGGCGTGGTCAATTCCAATGATTCCGTGACGCTGACGGGAACCGCGCCGGCTGGCGCGACGGTGACGGCGTCGGACGGCGGCGCGAGCGCGCTCGGAACCACGAACGCGAGCAGCGCCGGCGCCTGGAGCTTCACGACGGCGGACTTGTCGGCCGGCCCGTACGCGTTCACCGCCACCGATGCGACGTCGGCGGGGACAAGTGCGACGTCAAACGCGCTCGACCTGACTGTCAACAAGAGCGTGATGCCGAGCGTTCCGATCGTCTCCAAGGCCGTGGAGAACTCCAATGACAGCGTAACGGTGACCGGAACCGCGCTGGTGAACTCCGTTGTAAACTTGTCATGCAACGGTGGCGCGATCGCGAAGTTGAACGTCAGTAGCTCCGGAAAGTGGAGCTACACGAGGTCTGCCCTCAGTACTGCGCTCTACTGGTACACCGCGACGGACACGACCTCCGGGGGCACGAGCGCGGCGTCGAAGCCGTTATACATAGAGTTCGCTCCCAGGATCAGCGGCGCCAAGGTCAACTCCAACGAGTCCGTGACGCTGAACGGCATTGCGGCGAACGGCTCCGGGATAACAGTGTAGGCGGCGGCTCGAGCGCGTTGGGAACCATGATCGCGAGCAGCACGGCGCATGGAGCTTCACTACGGCGGACTTGTCGGCCGGGCCGTACACATTCACTGCCACGGACGGGAGTGCGGGGGTGTGGAGCGCGCCATCAAGCGCATTCGATGTGACTGTGCCAGCCTCGA
>CAVYON010000031.1:0-265661 GCA_963770035.1 uncultured Alphaproteobacteria bacterium
GTGGCGCCCGTCAGAAAGCGCGCATCGCAGATGCACCGCCGGTCAGCGGCCCGAGGAAGCGCAGCAAGGCGACGAGCTGCTCGCGCATGTCGCCGGCGAACCGCTCGAGCAGCGAGACCGGCAGGGCCGCGATGTCGAGCGGCGGCACGACGGCCGCCATCGCGACCGGCGCGAAGGGGCTTTCGGTGAAGGTGGAACGCCACCAGACGCGCCAGCGCGCCAGTGTCCGCCGATCGAGTCCGGGCACGACCGACAGGCGTGCCAGACGGGAGGGGGTGGCGCCGAGCATCAGCGCCGAGATCAACGTCACCACGGTGGCGAGATAGACGTGCCGACCCAAAAAGCGCAGCGACGGCGGGGTGGCGCGCTTGCGGCAGTCATCCACCGCGCAGCAGAAGCTGAAACGCTCGGCATGCTCCCGGCCGAGCCCGGCCGGACCGCCACGCGGCTTGCGGGCATACGACCCGGAATGCAGCGCGCCACCGCAAAGCCGGCACCGTGCTGCCCGGGCGGAGGCCGCAATATCACGGTCGAAGGCGAGAAGCTGCTCATGGAACTTGGCGTCGGCCAGCACGGCTTGGTACACTGGGTGCGTCCTTTGAACTGAAGTTGGCGAGATGGCCAAAATCGGACGGAATGATCCCTGCGCCTGCGGCAGCGGCAAGAAATACAAGAAGTGCTGCATGGCCAGAGACGAGGCCGCCGCCCTTGCCGCACGTCCCGCTCAGCCGGCCGCACCGCCGGCGCGCCAGCCGTCCTTGGCGAACTATTTCCAGGAACACGACGAACTCGACGAATTGACCGAGGCGTCCAACGCCGTGGTCGACATGGTTCACGCCGGCCATCTCGATGCCGCCGAGCAGGCCGCCCAGGACCTGCTCGCCCGCTTCCCCGATGTCCATGACGGCTACGACCGCCTCGGCATGGTCTGCGAAGCCCGCGGCGATCATCGCCAGGCCGCCGACTACTACCGCTGCGCCATCACCGTCATCCGCGACCACCCCGACAACTACGATCCCGGGTTCGAAGCCGACTTCCAAAAGCTCGTCGACCGGCTGGAAGCGCAGGCGAACGCCGCCGACGGCTGAGCCTGCCGGCCCGCCCACCGCTCCAGCCTCGCCGGGTGCTCGGCGGCGTCAAGGCATCCACGCCTACGGCGCGGAGCCTCCTTGACCCCGCCCGCGCTCCCCGCGGTCACATCCGCAGGTCGGCGCCGAGGAATGGCCCTTCAGTCTCACCAAGGAATACTTCCGAGAAGACACGTTGGGCACGTTCGGTGAGGGGACCGTGCGCTGACCCATCAAATTCCGTGATCAAACACCGCCGAAAACCCGTCGCTTTGCGTGCTCAGGCTCACAAGAACATCGACTTGTTAGGTTTTGGCCTTCTGTCACGCCTGACAGGAGAGAAGGCTAAAGCCAAGGAATTCCTTGATCAGCGAAAGAGCTGCACGCGTGAAATTAGAGAACTTGCGATGCTCTTCGCTCTAAGCAAGAACAGAGCACTCAGCGAAAAGTTTAATGCTGTGCTTGCACGGTTCCCCGATGACTTGCCCTACGAATATGAGGAGCAAAAATCTCACAGCGGCTTTACCGCTCACTTGAAGGAAGGGGCAGAACGATGGGCGGGCTTGGGCGATCGCAAGAACTACAAGCAAACCCAGCACGACGAAGCGCACGTTGCCATAATTTACGAGCCGCCGAAGCCACTGACCGAGGACGAGCAGAAGAGGCTCAAAGAAAGCACAACGTCGCTACAGGGGTTCAGCATCGTTGGTTGGGCGATCAAATCATTGGAGGCCAGCAAAATCATCGATGGCCTGTCTCTTGACGAAGCCGTCGCCCATGCGAAGAGCGTCGATACCAAGTCAGACGAGTGGAACGAAGACGCTTCGTCGCCGCAGTCCGTGATCGCCAGCGTTGCTGCTTGCGTGATCCGCTTAGGTGATCCGCAAAGCGATGACTACCAGTGGGCATGGGACGTCATGGCACGGGTGGAAGCCATGAAAGAGCCGGAGAATGTGTACGGAGGAGCAAAGATTCCGTGGCATCCGGCAACTCGCCTCGTCATTGCTCTGCATCACGACCGGCGCTCCGCTTCGCCAAGAGCGGATAGCGCCGAACGGCTCCTGAAACTGGCGCTCCATCCCCTCGATAGCGTGAGCGAATTCGCTTTTGATGCTCTCTTCGCGGACCCCGTAGAACATCTTTGCTGGATCGCGGGGCGGCTCGCCGTCAGCCTGTGCATCGTTCATCGGGGAATTTTCAAAGAGGGTGGATGGGACCAAGCTCCAAGCCGCGAGGCACGCGCGGAGAGCCTTGCAGCCGCACTAGCTGCGCTCAAAAAACCAAACAACCAACCAATGCCAACGTTGCCGCCAGCGTGGGTCCAAGGAAGCGCGGGCGGAAGAAGAAGGGCACCGGCCGACGAATGGCAACTGCCTGAGGTCTTCTTTGCTGCTCAAACGGCAGCGAAACTCCTGCCAAAGTTCCCGCTTGAGGCGTGGATGACATCCGATACCGTCCGCCCCTTGTTAGAATCATTGCTTCTCGATCTCGTAAAGTGGACGTGCGAGAGCAACATGCCATCATGGCGAACGAAGAAGCGCCGCGCCGAAAAGCGTACCGACCTGTTCGAATGGAATAGAAGCCTCGGAGGTCTTCTGGCGAGAGTTGCGCCTTTCGTTTCGCTCGATACGGCGCGCAACGCGTTTATTAAGCCGTTCCTAGTGGATGACGAGGAAGCGCTTTCTGTACTTGCTCGCTTTGCGGACGTGGCCGTTCGCCGCCATATCTTTGACGCCGCGACAATCCCTGAAAACGCCATCCCATTGCTGGACGACTGTGTCTCACGGGTGTTGCGAGATGGGAGTTTTAGGCCCAAGAGCTGGCACGCCGGCGAGGTTCATGGCTATGAGATGCCCGAACTGATAGCCGCGCTACTGTTCGTGAATGTGGAAAACGCGCCCGGAGCCGCCAGGTACGTAAACGGTGACTGGTCGCAGATTGATACCGTGTTGCCAATCATCGACCGGATGGTGCGGCACGTCGGTTGGTCATCGTACGTCATGGGAAAGTTCCTGGACCTCAGCGAGCGAGCGGGACAGGCCTATCCGATTTCCGAGTTTGGTCTGCAAGCGAACGCGGCCCTCGCGGCCATCGGCAACGCCGAGGAAGGATGGGCCGGCACGACGCTGCCAGCCCGAATGGCCGGTATTGTGCAGCGGCAGGCCGATTGGAAGTTTCCCCTAAAGCTTTCAGATGCGAAGGAACTACTGAAAGTTCTGGACGCATTAATCGATCTTGGGGATCGGCGAAGCGCTGCTTTGGAGCAGACGGAGGCGTTCAGGGGAATTCAAGACCAACGACCGGCGGCGGCATGATGCTGGGGGAACAGTTGAGTGGACAGCGAGGATACCGGTTAAGCGGGCGAGCGTTCCTCAATATTTCTCGCACTTGAACTCTATCGACGGAAAATACATGTGCATGGCTTCTGTTACGTACGGTAGTTTCGTCGTCAATTGACGGCGCTATCCGCGCAACGCGTCGGATCGCTTGCGTGTGGACTCGCCCATTCTACGGCGGCGCCTGGCGCTCTCCTGCCGCACCGGAGCGAGCGGCAACGGTAGCAAAGAACCTCATTTGTCGCGTTGGCCAATCCGTCCGGCGATGCCCGCTATTTGCGCAATCTTGCCATTCCAGGCGGGCGCCGGGGTCTGATTTTGATCACTCGCCCGTCTCGCAGACGGGCCTTCTAACCAGCGCGCTAGGGAACGACAGCCGGGGTCCATAGGGCCTCCGAAGGACGCCCGCTGACGACGGGCTACGGACCACGGCCAAAGCCGCCGGCTCCCGGCGTTCTCTCGCGCGTAAGGTCAAGCCTCGCGATTGTCTGCTCTGGGGTTTCCGACCGTCTGGAGGACGTCAAAACCCTCGAACTCGGGATGGCCGAGATAGAGGGGCTTGTTGTCGCCGGCGTTGCGATGGGCGGCGCGAAAATGCTCGGACTGCGTCCAGGCGGTGAAGGCCTCCTTGCTTTCCCACACGGTGTGCGAAGCATAGAGCACGTGATCGTCGCGCTCGGGTCCGCGCAACAGATGGAACTCGACGAAGCCGGGCACGCGATCGAGATGGCTGTCGCGCGAAAGCCAGACATCTTCGAACGCGTTTGCAGAGTCCTTGACGACCTTGAAGCGGTTCATGGCGATATACATGGGCAGGGGCCTCGCTAGGATGGGCGGTCGATCTCGCGTCGTAAATCCCAAGCCGACACACCCGGCCTCGTCCTGACCCCCGGACTTTGATCCCGGGGTGTCGAAGGACGCTCCAGCGCGCTGGCTTGGCAGTCACCTTGCCTCTAGATCGGCCTTGCATGCGGCGCCGTCAACGCGGTCGCCCACGGCGTCGCTCACGTCCTGTTGTCTTGGACCATCGCCTGGTCGAATTTAGATTGGCGGCTGGACGGGTGCGGAGCGAGCGATGGAGATATCCGTTGGCGAGGCCAAAGCGCAACTGACGGAGCTTGTTCGTCGCGCCGAGGCGGGCGAGGACATCGTCCTGACCCGCCACGGCCGGGCCGTCGTGCGCCTCACGCCCGTCAAAGCGACGAGGGACGGGGCCGCGCGCCGCGCCCTGCTCGAGGCCGTGCGGTCGTCGGCCGTCCTGAAGGCGGCGGCTGGCGCGAGCGCATCGCGGAGCCAGGATCTCCTCTACGGCGAGGACGGCCTGCCGGAATGATTGCGACCGAGACCTCCCGCTGAAAAGGAGCCCGCCATGACAGGGTTGCATCGCGCCGCGGCGAACGGATTTGGAGCCGGAGCGGCGCGCTATTCGGCCGGGCGTCCCGACTATCCGGCCGAGCTCGACGACTGGCTTCGCGACGCGCTCGGCCTCGCGCCCGGCAAGGCGGCGCTCGATCTCGGCGCGGGCACGGGCAAGTTCACGCCCCGCCTCCTCGCAACGGGCGCCAATGTGACGGCGGTCGAGCCGGTCGCGGCGATGCGGGCCGAGTTTGCGCGCGTGCTCCCCGCGGTCCCGATCCGCAACGGGAGCGCCGAGGCGATCCCGGCGGCCGACGCCGGCTTCGATGCGGTGACCTGCGCCCAATCGTTCCACTGGTTCGCGACGCAAGCGGCGCTGGCGGACATCCGGCGCGTGCTCAAGGTCGGCGGGGCGCTCGGCCTGGTGTGGAACGTACGCGACGAGCGGGTTGGCTGGATCGCGGCGCTCGACGCCATTTTGCGCGCGTACGAGGGCGATGCGCCGCGCCACGAGGGCGGCGCCTGGCGGCGGGCGTTTCCGGCGCCGGGCTTCTCGCCGCTGATCGAGCGGCGATTCCGCTACGACCACAAAGGGCCGCCCGAGCGGGTGATCGTCGACCGGGTGCTGTCGACGAGCTTCATCGCCGCGCTCGAGCCGGCGGAGCGCGCCGGGGTCGAGAAGGCGGTTCGCGCGCTGATCGCGGCGACGCCGGAGCTCGCCGGGCGTGAGCGCGTGACTTATCCCTATGTGACGATCGCCTGCTCGTGCCGCCGGCTCGATTGACGGGCCCGCAAGCCGCCCGCGACGGCGGCCGGCCGTTTCCGCCGATCGCGCGTCCGTTCGATCGCGGGACGCGTGGCGTTTTGGCCCTGTGTGAAAGGGCGCCATTTGTCAGGCTCCGAAAAATGACTAAATAAAACAAGTACTTGCTGAATAAACCATCCGTCGAATGTGAGTCAAATACGGCAAAAATGCGGCAAATCGTCGCTCAGCGCCCGGCGGGAATCAGGATTTTACGGCTAACGCGTTGGAATCGCTCATCGACGCAAAAAAAGGCGCCTGCGCGCCCGGTTGGGCCCGAAGGCCGCCCAGGGGGTCCCTGAGGCTCCCGCTCCCGATCAGAACCGCATCCGTCCCCTCATCGCGTTCACCAGCCAGAACCAGGTCAACGCGTAAGGGATTGCCATACTGAGGGCGAAGATCTCCGTCAGGCTTCGTTCCGCGGCGAGGTCGACGAGAAGGTCCGGCCGGGATGGCTGCGTCCCGTCGTTGCGGTCGCTCACCCATTCGTCGGAATGCGCCTCGATGACCTCCGGGGCGACCCTCCGGCTGTCGGCCTGCGCATCGGGACGCGCCGCCCCTCCCGGGACGGTGAACGGTACGGACTTTCGGCTCACGCGACCTTCCTCTTGGTTGCGCCGAGGATCTCGGCGGCCAGCGCCTCGACCTCCCGCGCCGCCTCGCTGGCGGGCGCGGCCTCGACGACCGCGAGCCCCCTGGCGACGCTCTCGGCGTAGACGACCCGCTGATGCAGCGCCGCCGCCAGCACCGGCACGTCCTCGAACTGGGCGAGCGCGTCGGCGGCGTCGCGACCGATGGCGGTGCGGGCGATGCGCCGGTTGACGACGAAGGCGGCCCTGAGGCTCTCCTTCATCACCTGCGCCTCGCGGATGAGGGCGACGGTGTCGGCCGCCGCCCACACGTCGTAGGGCGAGGGCTGGACGGGGATCAGCACATAGTCGCTCGCCAGGATCGCCGAACGGCCGAGGTCGTTGACCCGGGGCGCGCCGTCGATGATGACGATGTCGTAATCCTTGGCGAGCCGCGGCAGATCGCGGTGCAAGGTCGGCTTCGCCATCCCGACGATCGAGAACGGCGGCTCGGATTCGCGCGTGCTCGACCAGGCCATCGCGCTGCCCTGCGGGTCGGCGTCGATCAGCAGGACGCGCCGCCCCTCGCGGGCGTAGGCCGCGGCGAGATTGACGGCGACGGTTGTCTTGCCGACGCCGCCCTTCTGGTTGAGAACGCCGACAATCATCGCGACGCATTCCTTTGCGGGTCCGGCGAATCTTGGGGTTTGCTGCGCTGCAGCAACTTCTCTCACAGCGGGCGCTCATACACAAGCGCGGCCTTGTCCAAGGATCGCCCGCCAGGTCCCCGCGCCCTTGACGCGTCCCCCCTCGCGCCGCGCGTCGACCGGGCCGAAGGCTCTTGGGCGGCGCCGGCTCCAACGCCCTTGCCGAGAGACCCGCCCGACCAGCCCGGATGAAAAAGATGCCCGCCGGCACGGCAAATAGGCAGAGTCCACGCCCGGCGCCCTCGCGGGAAAAACGAGGATTTCGCGGAATGGATGAACGGCCAGACCATCTCGGTCAGACGTCAGACGGCTTGCGGAAATCTGGCTCCCCGAGCAGGACTCGAACCTGCGACCATTCGATTAACAGTCGAATGCTCTACCAGCTGAGCTATCGGGGATCAGCAGGGCGCCCGTATAGCAGATTTTCCCGCCTCGCCAAGCCGTTTTTCGTCGGCTGCCTCCGGTCCATCGACACGCTCGGACAGCCGGCGCAGGTTCACGCCCATGCCGATGCGACCGTCCCTGCACGACAGCGATTTCTACGCCTGGAGCCTCGAACAGGCGGCGCTTCTGCGCGCTGGCCGGGTCGCGGAAGTGGACCTCGCCGCGATCGCCGAGGAAATCGAGAGCATGGGCAAGACTGAGAAGCGCGAACTCGTCAGCCGCCTCACGGTGCTCCTGCTGCGCTTGCTCAAATGGCGCTACCAGCCGACAGGCCGCGGAAACTCCTGGCGCCTGTCGATCGCCAACGCGCGCGACGAGATCGCCGACCTGATCGACGACAACCCAAGCCTGAAGTCGGTCCTCGACGATGTCATGGCCTCCGCCTACCGCTACGCCCGCCGAAAGGCGGCGATCGAGACGGAGATGGGCGAGGAGACTTTTCCGGAGCGGCGCCCCCCGTCTCCTTGAGCGCGAGCGCGATCCGTTTGCGCTGATGGCTGATTGTCGCGCGCCAGCTGTCGGTACGGATTTCCTCCTGGCGGCTCCATTTGAGGAGATCGGCGAGCAGCACGGCCATGCGATTGGCCAGTTCGCGCTTTTCGCTTTGCGATGCTCTCGGCGCCGTCACCTCAAATAGCGGTCGCTAACCCCGTCGGGTCGCGCCTTGAGCGCAATATGCCGCAGTTGCCCCGCGCCGGCAAACCTGCTAACAGCCCGCCCCTCAGACGTGGAAGAACGCCCGCACCGCCAGTCGGGATGAACGTTCGCACCACGACCCTGCAACTTGGCGCATCCGCTTGGGCCTTCTGCGGCGCAAAACGGGGCATTCGCCGGACGCAATTGTAGCCGCGCTTGCTGAGCGCGGCCCGCGCGGTCAACGACCGCGTCTGCAACGCGTCCTGTCGTTTGCCCCATCTCCGCAAACAGGCAAAGCGGACGCGCCTCCTTATGGAGCAGCCTCATGGCGAAGAAAGTCGTCGGCTACATCAAACTGCAAGTGCCGGCGGGAGCGGCCAATCCGTCGCCTCCGATCGGTCCCGCGCTCGGCCAGCGCGGCCTCAACATCATGGAATTCTGCAAGGCCTTCAATGCGCGCACCGCGCAGATGGAGAAGGGGTCGCCGATTCCGGTCGTCATCACCGCCTTTCAGGACCGCTCGTTCACCTTCGAGATGCGGCAGCCGCCGGTGACCTTCTGGCTGAAGAAGGCCGCCAACCTGAAGATCGGCAAGAAGCCGGCGTCCGGCTCCAAGACGCCGGGCCGCGGCTTCGTCGGCAAGGTGACGCGCGACCAGGTGCGCGAGATCGCCGAGAAGAAGATCGTCGACCTCAACTGCGACTCGATCGAGTCCGCGATGAAGATGATCGAAGGCTCCGCCCGCTCGATGGGCCTGCAGGTGGTGGAGTAAGAAAATGTCCAAGCACGGCAAGCGAATCAAGAACGCCCGCGAATCCGTCGAGCGCACGAAGCTTTATCCGCTGAGCGAGGCGGTGAAGATGGTCAAGACCAACGCCAAGGCCAAGTTTGACGAGACGGTCGAACTGGCGCTCAACCTCGGCGTCGACCCGAAGCACGCCGACCAGATGGTGCGCGGCGTCGTCAACCTGCCGAACGGCACCGGCCGGACGCTCCGCGTGGCGGTGTTCGCGCGGGGGGCCAAGGCCGACGAGGCCAGGGAAGCCGGAGCCGACGTTGTCGGGGCCGAGGACCTGGTCGCGGCGGTCCAGGGCGGCACGATCGATTTCGACCGCTGCATCGCCACTCCCGACCTGATGCCGCTGGTCGGCCGTCTCGGCAAGGTCCTGGGCCCGCGCGGATTGATGCCGAACCCGAAGGTCGGCACGGTGACGATGGACGTCAAGGCGGCGGTCGCGGCCTCGAAGGGCGGGGCCGTGGAATTCCGCGCCGAGAAGGCCGGCATCGTCCAGGGCTCGGTCGGCAAGACCTCGTTCGGCGAGGACAAGATCGCCGAGAACATCAAGGCGTTCGTCGACGCGGTGAACCGCGCCAAGCCGGCCGGCGCCAAGGGCCACTATCTTCTGCGCGCCGCGGTCTCCTCGACCATGGGACCTGGCGTGCGGGTGGACATCTCGACGCTCGGCACGCCGACTGCGGTCGGCGCCTGACGCCTCATCGGCGAACGCAGAACAAGAAATCGCCGGACCTTTGCAGGTCCGGCGCTTTCATGCCGTCGCCGACGAAGGGCGCTTCGCCTTCGACAGCCGTCACGCGCGCTGGGCGGCGAAGATCGTCAGGCGGTCGCTTGCCCCGCGCAGAACGGCGCGGATCGGCATGGTTTCGGCCGGGCCGTCCCCAAGCGCCTCGGCGAGCGTGTTCAGTTTGTCCTGGCCCTCGATCAGAAGCGCGATCGCCCGGGCGCGCAGGATGACCCGGCCGGTCAGCGTCAGCCGCGGCTCGGGCGCGTCGGGCGCCTCGATCGGAACGACGAGCGGGCGCGCCCCTGGATCCATCGCCTCCGCGAGGCCCGCGGCGCCGGGAAACCACGACGCGGTGTGGCCGTTGTCGCCCATGCCCAGCACGACGAGGTCGGCGGGGAGGGGCAGGTTAGCCACCCGCGCGCTCGCTGCGATCAGTTCCTGGCTCTCGCTTAGTCGGGCGTCCGCCAGCGGCGTGAAGCTCGCGACCATGGCGTGGTTGCGCAGCAGCGCCTCGCGCACCAGCCGCGCATTCGAGCGCGGGCTGTCATTGGCGACCCGGCGCTCGTCAGCAAGCGTAATCGCCACGCGGGTCCAGTCGAGCGGCATGCCCGAAAGCGCCTCGAAGTAGCGGGCCGGGGTCTTTCCCCCGGAGACGACCAGCGTGGCCGCGCCGCGCACGGCGATCGCGGCGCGCAGCTTGTCGGCGGTCCACTCGGCGAAAGCCGGAGCGAGATTTTCGTCGTCGGCGAAGTCGTGACGCAGAATGTCATTCGACATCGTGATACTCCTCGTTCCAGGTCCGCCCGTCCCGCTCGATCAGCGCGACGGAGGCGTTGGGTCCCCAGGTCCCAGCGGCGTAAGGCCGGGGGGGCTCCCGCATCGCCGCCCACGCCTCGCGGACAGGATCGATGAACCGCCACGCCGCCTCGACCTCGTCGCGCCGCATGAACAGGGCGGCGTTGCCGCGGATGGCGTCCATCAGCAGGCGCTCGTAGGCGTCCGTCGAAGCCATGCCGAAGGCCTTGGCGAAACTCATGTCGAGCGGCAGGTGCACGAGCCGCATGCCGCCCGGTCCGGGCTCCTTGACCATCATCCAGAGCTTGATGCCCTCGTCGGGTTGCACCCGGATGACGAGACGGTTCGCCGGCACGGCGTCGGCGGCCATGTCGAAGATGATGTGCGGCACTCTCTTGAAGGCGACGGCGATCTCCGAGAACCGCTGCGGCAGCCGCTTGCCGGTGCGCAGATAGAAGGGAACGCCGGCCCAGCGCCAGTTGGCGACGCAGATCTTCATCGCCACGAAGGTCTCGGTGTTGCTTTCGTGCTTGCCGACGTCGTGCAGGTAGCTCGGAACCGGGCCGCCGTCGGCGAAGCCGGCCCGGTACTGGCCGCGCACGGTAAGCGCGCCGGCGTTGGACCCATCGATCGGTTCGAGCGCCTTTAGAACCTTCAGCTTCTCGTCGCGAAGCGAGTCGGCCTGCATCGTGTTCGGCGGCTCCATGGCGACCAGGCAGAAGAGCTGCATCATGTGATTCTGCACCATGTCGCGGATCGCGCCCAGACTCGTCGTAATAGGCGCCGCGCCCTTCGACCCCCAGGGTCTCGGCCACCGTGATCTGCACGTGGTCGATATGTGCGCTGTTCCACACCGGCTCGAGCAGGGCGTTGGCGAAACGCAGGGCCATCAGGTTCTGCACCGACTCCTTGCCGAGGTAATGGTCGATGCGGAAGATCGCGCTTTCCGGAAACACCGCCCCGATGTCGTTGTTGATGGCGTCGGCGCTTGCGCCATCGTGGCCGATCGGCTTTTCAACGATGATGCGCGAGCGGGGAGTCTTCAGCCCCTCGGCGCCGAGCCGGCTCGCAATCGGGCAGAAGAGGTCGGGGCCGGTGGCGAGATAGAAGGCGCGGATGCGTTCGTCCGGCCCGAGCGTATCCCGAAGATCGGGCCAGCCGGCGTCGTTCATGGCGTCGGCAGCGACGTAGTCGAGGCGGGCGAGGAACCGATCGAGCGCCTCGCCCGAGCCGTCGTCGACCGCCTTGAATTTCATCAGCGCGTCCTTCACGCTGGCGCGGAAGACGTCGCGGTCGAGGCGCCGGCGCGACACGCTGATGATCCGGGTCGGGTCGGTGAACTGTCCGCTCCGCTCGCGATGGAACAGCGACGGATAGAGCTTGCGATAGGCGAGATCGCCCGTCCCGCCGAACACGACCAGATCGAACGGATCAACCTTGACGACGCGCGAAGCCATTTCGCCTCTCAGCCTGAATGCAGTTTGTTGTCGTTCTACGCAACGCCGTCCAGCGCTCCACGGGAAGCGGATCGTCTGGACCGAACCCGCCGCGTCCCGAAAGGGGGCGGGTCGCGTCAACTCGCCTGAATCAAGACGTCCTTGAGCAGGACCTCCCGGTCGCGCGCGAACGCTTTCACCAGCGGCAGCGCCGCGCCGCCGATCGCGCCCGCGTCGGCGCCGATCGTGCCGGACGCGAATGCGACGTCGCTGAGACCTCGCCGGTCGAGTCCCTCGAACACCTGCGCCGCGCGCGTGGTCAGACGGTCGCGGACGGACGCCGGCATCTCTCCGTCAACGACAATCGCGGCGAAGTCAATAACCGAGATGGCGGCGACCGAGGCGTAGGCGAGGGCCTCCGCCGTTTCCTCGATCCAGGCGTCGAGCGGCGCGCCGAATTCGGCCCAGGCCGAGGGCGTGGCCCAAATCGAGGAGGCTTCGACGCCGGCGTCGGCGAGCCGGCGTTCGAGCTGGTAGATCGAGGCGCAGGCGACGAGCTGCAGCGGGCCATGTCCGTCCCGTCTGGGCGCGACCGGCATCGACCCGATCGCGCCGGCGTTGCCGGTGCGTCCGATCCTCAGCGCGCCGTCGAGCACCACGCCGCCGCCGACGAAGGGGCCGAGGAAGAAATAAAGGAAGTCGCGGTGGCGCCAGCCGCCGCCGAAAAAGAACTCGGCCGCGCAGGCGGCGGTCGCGTCGTTGCACAGGGTCACTGGATAGGGGCAGATCTTGGCGACTTCGCTTGCGGCGTCGAACTCGCGCCAACTCGCCATGGCGCCGGCCGGCGCGCCGATTTCCGATTCCCAGGTCCAGAGCTGGAAGGGCGCTGCGATCCCGAGGCCGGCAATCCGCCGCCGCTGCGCCTCATTCAGGGAATCCACAAGCTTTGGCTGATGCTCGCGAACGAAATCGAGAACGAGCGGCGGGGTCGGAAAGGCGAACGTCAGGTGTGCCCGCCGGCGCACAGCGCCGCGGAAGTCGACGAGCACGAGATCGCAGCTGCGCCGGCCGATCTTGAGGCCGATGGAAAACGCGCCGTCCGGATCGAGCGACATCGGGATCGTGGGCTGGCCGACCCGGCCGCGCAGCGGCGCTTCCCGCTTCAAAAGGCCGTCCGCCTGCAGCCGGTTCATGATCGCCGAGGTCGATTGCACCGACAGCCCTGTAAGGCGCGCCACTTCGATCTTGGACAGGGCGCCGAAGCGCCGCACCAGGGACAAGAGCAGCCGTTCGTTATAGACGCGCACGCCCGATTGGTCAGCGCCACTAGCGATCTCGGCAAATGTCGACGGCAATTGAACGAGCGTCGCCCCGCCCGCCGGTTTCTCTCGCGCGCGCGAGCGATCTGCCGCCTCCGCCATCCTCCGCCTCTCGATTCTTAACGGGTTTGTCGAAACAGATTGGGACAAACGCAGGCGTCTGTCAAGAATTATTATATCGGATGGAATTATCCTTGACTTTCGCTCGAAACTCTGCCCAATTAGCGCCCAGCGGCGCATTGGGGGCCGAAGAGACGCACAAGCGCCTCACGACCACGCCCGGGAACAGCGTCGCTTGTACCCGTTGGGAGGAATTGAAGTGTCCAAGATCTCCGGATTTTTTGCAACCGCTGCCGCCGCGGCGATCGTGCTCGCGCTCACCGGCGTCCCGTCCTACGCCGACGGGCCGATCGTCGGCCTTGTCACCAAGACCAACACCAACCCGTTCTTCGTCAAGATGAAGGAAGGCTTCGAGGCGAAGGCCAAGGAGCTTGGCCTGACGCCTCAGGCCTACGCCGGCAAGTTCGACGGCGACAACGACGGCGAAGTCGCGGCGATCGAACAGCTGATCGCCGCCGGCGCGAAAGGCATCCTGCTGGTCCCGAGCGACTCGACCGCGATCGTGCCGACGGTGAAGAAGGCCCGCGACGCCGGCGTCCTCGTCATCACCCTCGACACGCCGCTCGATCCGGAAACCGCGGCGGACGCCAACTTCGCCACCGATAATTTCAAGGCCGGCCAGTTGATCGGCCAATGGGCAAAGGGAGCGCTCGGCGACAAGGCCAAGACCGCCAAGATCGCCACGCTCGACCTTGCAGCCAACCAGCCGACGGTCGACTACAAACGCCACAACGGCTTCCTCACGGCTTCGGCGTCACCGTGAAGGATCCGAAGCACTACGCCATGAGCGATAGCCCGCAAATCGTCGGGTCGGACGTCACCAAGGGCGCCACCGAGGGCGGCCGCAAGGCGATGGAGAACATCCTGCAGAAAGCTGACCAGATCGACCTCGTCTACGCCATCAACGAGCCGGCTGCATACGGCGGCTACGCGGCGCTGAAGGCCGCCGGCAAGGAGAAAGGCGTGACGGTCGTCGCGGTCGACGGTGGCTGCCAGGGCGTCAAGTGGGTCAAGGAAGGCATCATCGGCGCCACCTCCCAGCAGTACCCGCTCTTGATGGCGGCCGACGGCGTCCAGGCGGTCGCCGATTACATCAAGACCGGCAAGAAGCCGACCAGCATCGACACCGGCGAGAAGCTCGTCACCGATCATCCGGTTCCGGGCGTTCCCTCGATCAGCGTCGACGAGGGCATGAAGCTCTGCTGGGGTTGATTTCCCGGCGATAGCGGAGCTTAATCCGCTCAAACGACTGAGAGGCTTGGCGCTCGCGGCGAATGCACGCGAGCGCTCGATTCGAACAAATTGCTCAAAAGTCGGGAACGGGACGAGGAAACCATGAGCGAAGCGTCTCCAGCGGGACGTCCTGCGCAGCAGGAGTTCGAAAAAGTCCTGGCTTCGGCCACGACAACCGTCGCCTCCTTCGACGAGGAGCAGCTCACACTTCTCCAGCGCCTCCAGCGCTTCCTGCACTCCTACCCGACGACAGTCCCCTTCGTCGTGCTTTTGCTCGGCGTGCTGCTCGGCGTCACGGTCAACCCGTCGAGATTCACAGCGGCCAGCAATTTCTCCACCATCCTTACGCAGGTGGTGGTCATCGGCATTGTCGGCATCGGGCAGACGCTGGTGATTTTGACCGCCGGCATCGATCTGTCGATCGGCCTCATCATGGTCATCTCTTCGGTGGTGATGGGACGGCTGGCTGTTTACAACGGCGTTCCGACGATCATCGCCTTTCCGCTCGGCATTATCGTCGGATCACTTTTCGGCTACCTCAACGGCATCCTGGTGACGCGGCTCAAGATGCCCCCGTTTATCGTGACGCTCGGCACTCTCAGCATCATCGGGGCGCTCAACACGTTCTATTCCCAAAGCGAAACCATCGGCATGCAGGACATCGACGAAAAAGCGCCGTTCCTCAGCATGATGGGCAACCAGATTCAGATCGGCGGCGCACGCATCATGTGGGGAACGTTCCTCTTGCTGATCGTGGCCGCGGTCGTCTGGTACATCCTCAATCGCACGGCTTTCGGTCGCCACATCTACGCGACGGGCGACGATCCGGAGGCGGCGCGGCTCGCCGGCATCAATACGGACCGGATTCTCTTGAGCGTTTACGTGCTCGCGGGACTGATCGCCGCGATCGCCGGCTGGGCGCTGATCGGACGCGTCGGCGCCATCAGCCCGACGGCGGGCGAGAACATGAACCTCGACAGCATCACCGCTGTCGTGATCGGCGGCACCTCGCTGTTCGGCGGCCGCGGCTCGATCATCGGTACGCTGGTCGGGGCGCTGATCGTCGGCGTTTTCCGCTCCGCCGTCTCCCTCGCCGGCCTCGACGTGCTGTGGCAGGAATTCGCCATCGGCGTGCTGATCATCGTCGCGGTCGCGCTCGACCAATGGATCCGGAGGGTCTCGAAGTGAGCGTCGAACCAATCCTCACCTGCCGCCAGCTCGTCAAGCGCTACGGCCGGGTCACCGCGCTCGACCACTGCGACTTCGACCTCTATCCCGGGGAGATCCTGGCCGTCATCGGCGACAACGGCGCCGGCAAGTCGACGCTGATCAAGGCGATCTGCGGCGCGGTCATCCCGGACTCCGGCGAGATCCGGCTCGGCGGCGAGGTGGTTCACTTCACTTCGCCCATCGCCGCGCGCGAGGCGGGCATCGAGACGGTTTATCAGACGCTGGCGCTCTCGCCCGCGCTGTCGATCGCCGACAACATGTTCCTCGGCCGCGAGCCTCGCATGCCCGGCGTCATGGGGCAGTGGTTCCGCGCGACCGATCGCGGCCGGATGGCCAAGTTCGCCCGCGAAAAGCTGAACGAGCTAGGGCTGATGACGATCCAGAACATCCATCAGCCGGTCGAGACCCTGTCGGGCGGCCAGCGCCAGGGCGTGGCGGTGGCGCGCGCCGCGGCTTTCGCCAAGCGGCTGGTGATCATGGACGAGCCGACGGCGGCGCTCGGCGTCAAGGAATCGCGCCGGGTGCTCGAGCTCATCCTCGATGTGAAGAAGCGCGGCCTGCCGATCATCCTGATCTCGCACAATATGCCGCATGTGTTCGAGGTCGCCGACCGCATTCACATTCATCGCCTCGGCCGGCGGCTGACGGTCGTCGATCCGAAGAAGTGACGATGTCGGACGCGGTCGCGATGATGACCGGCGCCATGGCGCCGCCGCAGGACGCGGAGGCCGCGTAGGGCCTCCCGTTTGGGCAGATCACGAGGCTGCGATTTGCGCCTGGGCGGCGCCGGCGACTAGAGTCGCCCGCCTCTATACCCTGACGCCCGCCCTGGGAGAAACTACGCATGCGCTATCGACCGCTCGGCCGCACCGGCCAATATGTGTCGGAAATCTGCCTCGGCACGATGACCTTCTCCGGCGGCGCCGGATTCTGGCAGGCGATCGGCCAGCTCGACCAGGCCGCAATCGACCGCGCTCGTCGGCCGCGCGCTCGAAAAGGGCGTGAATTTCATCGACACCGCCAACGTCTATTCCGAAGGACGGTCGGAGATGCAGCTCGGTCAGGCCTTGCGCGATCTCGGCGTCAAGCGAGAGGACGTAATCGTCGCGACCAAGGTGCGCGGCCGGATGGGGGTCGGCCCGAACGCGGTCGGCCTGTCGAGAGGCCACATCCTCGACGAGATCGCAGCGAGCCTGAAACGGCTTGGGCTCGAGCATGTGGACCTCTATCAGATCCACAGCTTCGATCCGGTCACGCCGATCGAGGAAACGCTGCGGGCGCTCGACAATTGCGTTGAGCGCGGCCTCGTGCGCACGATCGGCTGCTCGAACATGGCCGCGTGGCAGATCATGAAGGCGCTGGCGATCTCGGACAAGCATGGGCTCGCGCGGTTCGAGACCGTGCAGGCGTATTATTCGATCGCCGGCCGCGAACTCGAGCGCGAGATCCTGCCGCTGGTGGAGGATCAGGGACTCGGCGTGATGGTGTGGAGCCCGCTCGCCGGCGGCTTCCTGTCCGGCAAGTACACGCGCGAGAAGCGCGGCGGCAACAATTCGCGCCGCACGACCTTCGACTTCCCGCCGGTCGACAAGGAGCGCGCCTACGACATCATCGATGCAATGGAAAAGGTCGCCGCGGCGCACGACACATCGGTCGCCCGCGTGGCGCTCGCGTGGCTCCTGCAGCGCAAGGGCGTAATGAGCGTCATCATCGGCGCCAAGAGCGTCGAGCAGCTCGACGACAACCTCGCCGCCGCCGAGCTGGCGCTGACGGCCGAGGAGATCGGCGCGCTGGACGCGGCAAGCGCGCTGAAGCCCGAATACCCCGGCTGGATGCTGGCGCGCACCGCCGAGGGCCGCGTTCCCGGGCCGAAGGCGTAAGAGTTCCAGTGCAATCGGAGGGAACATCCATGCGCAAGGTCAAATGGGGCGTGCTCGGCGTGGCGAACATCGCCACGGAAAAGGTGATCCCGGCGATGCAGGGCGCGGCGTTCTGCGATATCGCGGCGATCGCCTCGCGCGACGAATTGAGGGCGCGCGAGGCGGCGGAGCGCCTCGGAATCGCGCGGGCCTACGGTTCCTACGAGGCGCTTCTCGCCGATCCCGAGATCGAGGCGATCTACAACCCGCTGCCGAACGAGCTGCACGTGCCGTGGACGATCAAGGCGCTCGAGGCGGGCAAGCACGTGCTGTGCGAAAAGCCGGTCGCGCTCGACACCGCCGAGGCCGAGACGCTGATCGCGGCGCGCGATCGGGCCGGCCGGCTGGTCGCGGAGGCCTTCATGGTGCGCTTCCATCCGCAATGGCGGCGGACGCGGGAGCTCGTGCGCTCCGGGGCGATCGGCGATGTCCGCGCGATCCAGACGTTCTTCTCCTACCGCCTGCTCGATCCGGAAAACGTGCGCAACCGGCCGCCGGGCGGCGGCGGGCTCTACGATATCGGCTGCTACGCGATCGTCACCGCCCGTTACCTGTTCGGCGCCGAGCCGACCCGGGTCGTCGCCACCCTCGACCGCGATCCGAACTTCGGCACAGACCGGCTGGCCAGCGCCATCCTCCAGTTCCCCGGCGGCCGGCATCTGACCTTCAGCGCCGCGACGCAGCTCTCGGCGCATCAGCGGGTGACGGCCGTCGGCGAGGCCGGCCGGATCGAGGTCGCCATCCCCTTCAACGCGCTGCCCGACCGTCCGATGCGGATCGTCGTCGATACGGGCGCCGACCTCGTCGGCGGCGGGGCGCGGGTCGAGGAGTTCCCGGTCTGCGACCAGTACGGCCTGCAAGGCGACGCCTTCGCCCGCGCCGTCTGCGGCGAGGCGCCGCTCGAGTTCGGAATCGAGGACGCCGTGCTCAACATGCGCGTGATCGAAGCGCTGTTCCGCTCCGCCGAGCGAGGGAGCTGGGAGACGCCCTGAGGCCACGCGCTTCGCGCGACCGCGACGTTCGCCGCCAGATCGGCACCTTCATCGACGACGCCGACAACAGGAATCGCCTGCGCTCTGCTCTCAGCTATAAGTCCCGCGCCGGTGGAGCGCGAGTTTTGCCGCTCATGCCGGGTGCGATATCGCATTCGAGTGTCGCCGGCTCGTGGCGCAACGCGCAAGCTCGTGATCGAGGATCGGTTCGTGCCGATGATGAAACGACAGACCCTGCTCGTCGACCTCGACGGGACGCTGACCGATCCGGCAGAGGGCATCGTCGGCAGCTTTCGCCGCGGGCTTGAGATCATGGGCGCGGTCGCTCCGCCGGCTGCGGAGCTCACCTGGATCATCGGCCCGTCGCTCAGGCGCTCGTTCGCCGAATTGCTCGGCGGCGCCGAGGATGTCGAAGCCGCACTCGAGGTCTATCGCGCCCACTACGGAACGGTCGGGCTGTTCGAGGCCTTCGTCTACGACGGCGTGCATGAGGCGCTCGGCGCGCTGACAGGGGGCGGCGCGCGCCTGATCCTTTGCACATCGAAGCCCCGTGTCTATGCGATCCGCATCCTCGACCGCTTCGGCCTCGCCGCGCATTTCGACGCGGCCTACGGCGCGGAACTCGACGGGCGTTTCGACGACAAGGGCGACCTCATCGCCCATATTCTCGCCGAGGAGGGGCTTGCGCCCGAAGCCTGCGCGATGTGGGGCGATCGCAAGCACGACGTGATCGGTGCGGGCCGGCATGCCATCCCGACGATCGGCGCGCTCTGGGGCTACGGCGGCGAGGCCGAGCTCCGCGCCGCCGGCGTCGCCGTCCTCTGCGCCCGCCCCGAGGAGGTCCCGGCCGCCTTCGCCCAGCTTTCCTGACCGCGTTGGCCGTGGCAGAACCTGCGCCATGACCGAAGCATCATCCCCCGTTGCGCCGCCCCGCGCCGAGCGCCGGCCGGTGGAAATATCCGCCCATGGCGCAAGCTGGACGGACGAATACGCCTGGCTCAGGGCGGAGAACTGGCAGGAGGCGCTGCGCAACCCGGCTGCGCTCGCCCCAGAAATCCGGACGCTGCTCGAAACGGAGAACGCCTACGCCGAGGCGGCGCTCGCCTCGACCGCGAACCTGCAGAAAGCCCTCGTCGCCGAAATGCGGGCGCGGATCCAGGAGGACGACAGCCAGCCGCCGCAAACCGACGGCCCGTGGGCGTACTATTCCCGGTTCCGTCCGGGCGGACAGCACCGCATCTTCTGCCGCCGGCCTCGCGACGGCGGTGACGAGACGATCCTGATCGACGGCGACGCGCTCGCCGCCGGCAGGGCTTTCTTCAGCCTCGCGACGGCGCGCCATGCGCCTGATCACGCCAAACTCGCCTGGGCCGCCGACGACCTCGGTTCGGAGCTCCTGACGATCCGCGTGCGCGACCTCGCGACGGGACAGGACCTCGACGACCGCGTCATCAACGCCGCGCCCGACATTGTCTGGACGCGCGACGCGACGGGCTTCCTCTATGTCGAGCAGGACGAAAACCACCGGCCGTTTCGCGTGATGCTGCACCGGCTCGGGACGGATGAGGGCGAGGACGCACAAATCTTCGCAGAGCCGGATCCCGCCTGGTTCATCGGCGTCTCGGGCGCGCTCACCGGCCGCACGGCGATGATCGACGTGCACGGCCACGACGGCTCGGAGACGCGGATTGTCGATCTCGACATGGCCACGGCACCGCCGCTCGTCGTCGCGCCGCGCCGCCCCGGCCATTTCTACGACGTGCTCGACCACGGCGAGCGCGTCTTCATCCGCACCAACGCCGGCGCCCGCGACTTCAAAATCGTCGAGGCGCCGAGCGCCGAACCCGCCGAGGCGAACTGGCGCGAGGTCGTCGCCCACCGCGACGGCTGCTATCTCTTCGATGTCGTGGTTCTTGCCGGCTGGCTCGTTCTGCTGGCGCGCGAGGAGAGCCGCCCGCGCCTGATCGTCCTCGACCTCGCGACCGGCGCGCGCCACGACGCCGCCTTCGACGAGGGAACTTACGCGCTCAATCTCGGCCGGATCTACGAATTCGACTCTCCCCACATCCGTTTCTCCTATTCGTCGATGGCGCGGCCGGAGGAAATCTACGACTACGACTGCGCCACGCGCGAGCGGACGCTGGTCAAGCGGCAGACCATCCCGTCCGGCTTCGATCCGCAGCGCTACGTGACGCGGCTTGTGTTCGCGCCGACGGCGGACGGCGAGACTGTGCCGGTGTCGCTGCTGATGCGGCACGACGAGAAGCGCGACGGCTCGGCGCCGTTGCTCCTCTATGGCTACGGCTCCTACGGCTATGCGATCGACGCGAGCTTCTCGACCAATCGCCTCTCGCTCGTCGATCGCGGCTTCGTCTACGCCATCGCGCATGTGCGCGGCGGGACCGACAAGGGCTGGCGCTGGTACGAGGAGGGCAAGCTCGGACGGAAGCCCAACACCTTCTCCGACTTCCTCGCCGTCGCGCGGGGCCTGATCGCGGAGCGATATACCCGCGCGGGCCGGATCGTGGCGCAGGGCGGCAGCGCGGGTGGCCTCCTGATGGGGGTCGTCGCCAACGAGGCGCCGGAGCTGTTCGCCGGAATTGTCGCCGACGTGCCGTTCGTCGACGCGCTCGCGACCATGATGGACGAGACGCTGCCGCTGACCCCGCCGGAATGGCTCGAATGGGGCGATCCGATCCGCGACCCCAAAGCCTTCGCGACCATCCGCGGCTACAGCCCGTACGATAATGTCCGCGCGCAATCCTATCCGCCGATCCTGGCGCTCGGCGGCCTGACCGACCCGCGCGTGGCCTATTGGGAGCCGGCCAAATGGGTGCAGCGGCTCCGGGCGACGATGACGGGGGGCGGACCCATCCTGCTGCACACGGACATGGAGGCGGGCCACGGCGGCAAGCCCGGTCGGTTCGACCGGCTCGAGGAAGTCGCCCGCAATGTCGCTTTCGCGCTCGCCTGCGTCGAGAGATGGCTGGTCGGCGCCGCGACCTGAAGCCCGATGGCGTCGAAGAGACCGCATCGCCGTCGTCGCGCGAAGCGGCGCGATGGCGCAAGACCGTCTCGCGTCGGACGTTCCCTGGATCGCGACGCGCTCCCACGACGGCGGCACAGCCGACGATGGGGGACCCAATGCGCTGTTTTCGTCGCCTCAGTGTCCGCGCGTGATGGGACGGGCGAGGGGGAAGGCGAATGGCCGCGGGCCTGTGGGCTCACGCGGCGCGGGACGTCGCTCCTCCGCCTTCATCGCCTCGATAATTTCAGACGGCGTCTCGGCGACCTCGACGGCGCGCTTCTCGTCCATGATCCAGATGCGCGAGCCGCTGCCATGCGCAACGATGGTGGCCGCGAAGGCCATGTTGACATGGATCGGCGTCATGTTCTCGGCGTCGGTGCATCGGATCCACACGGGCGCGCTGACGCCCGTTGTGTCCTGGAACTCTTTCATTGTCTCCTGCCGCTGACCGCGAGCGCGTTTAGGCGCCCGCTCTATTGTTCGCAATTGCGGCGCCGACAATAGGGCCAGGCGGACGCTGCGGAAGCGAAGGCGAAATAGCTCGTCGGCGCCCGAATTGGGGCGTGCGCGGGACGGGCGCCTTCAAATGGACTTGCCAAGACCAAGACCGCGAGTCGCCATGAGCCGGCGGCTTGATAACTCGCTGGCGGGTCAAGTATTCCGCTCGGTTCGGTCCAAGAACCCGTGCGGAACGGCCAGAACGGCCGTTTCAGCCGGTGGCCTTTCGATCGTCCGTATTCGACGCAGCCGGGCAAGCCCTTTTCGGCGATTTTTCTCGGTAGCGCCAGCCATTGATCTATGTTTAACATCCTTCTCTCACTCATGCGCCCCCTAACTAAACGGTCGGTTGCGATGTCTGACAAGAAGTTATTTTCAAGTAAAAATGACGTTGAGTTCAAGAATTGCCACAGCATTCACAGAAATTTCAGGCCGACGCCTGAAGAAGGGCGTCGCCTCATGCGGGCGTTTTTTTCGATCAGCGATGCCAAGGTCCGGGAGGCGGTCATCCGGTACGCCGAGGAGCAACTGCAGCTGGCAAGGAATGGTTAGCTCAGGTCGAACGGCCTAGCTGAGCTTATCTCCGGCCAGAACGTGGAGAAGACTGGAAGATCCCCTTTTTCGACCGCCTAGCTTGGCTTGGGGGCAGTGGTCCGTGTGCGGATTCGAATTTTCGGAATCTAACAGGTCCTGCGTTTCCGACATCGCAACGTCAATCAGGTAGGAGAGAACGTCGTCGTCCGGGCCTTGCACCATGTCGCGCGCCCTGGACAAATACGCCTCAACTAGCTTTAACGTCTCCGATCTTGACACTTTCTGCTCACCTTGCGTTTACCTAGCCTTGCCGTGACAGGAGAAAACTAGAGAGCGGATGTGTTGGCGCCAACCCCCAAATCCGAGGAGGTCATAGCATGAACATAACGAGATCGTTGGCCGCCGTGAGGCGAGCTGCCCCCTCTCACCGGCCGCGACTGTTGAAGCGTAGGATAGATCGCCCGGGCAGTTCTCACGATTGTGTCTCAGCTTGCGCTGGCTGCCTGTCCTGAGATCGGATTATGGAAACAGTACGCGCCGAATTCGCGGCCGCCCAGTTAACAGATATAATACTTGGCAAGAACAAAAAGTCCATGACGGATGTTCTTAAGGACATCGCTGCAGAAATAGATATGCTGCACATCTCGTTTGTTCGTTTTGCTTCCAACAGAAGTTGGGACGTCAGCATACTGACTTCGATCAGCACGCACACGAAGATCTGGCAAACGCGGTATTTTTTAAAGCGATATGCGCTCGTCGACCCCATCGTGAGACACGGCAGCGCGGCCATCCTGCCGTTCGATTGGGACACCCTTCCTACAGATACACCGGAAACTGCAAAGTTTTTTGCCGACGCCAGGCGGCACGGCGTCGGGCGGAACGGTCTGTCAATTCCCGTGCGAAATCGCAAGAACACACACTCGGTGGTTTCGTTCAGCAACGATGCGCCGAGAGACGAGTGGGAGAACTTCAAGAGCGGAAGCATGGTGTATTTGCAACAACTGTGCGCTTTGATCGACTCTGCTGCCAGCATAGAGGCAGATCTACCCAAGAATCCTGTCCAGTTGTCATTGCGAGAGGAGCAGTGTCTCGTTTGGGCAGCCAGGGGAAAGACTTATCAGGAAGTTGCTGATATTTTGGGGCTAAGCGCAGGTAGCGTGAAGACTCACCTGGATACTGCGCGCCATAAACTGCACTGCATCAATTTAACGCATGCCGTAGGTGTTGCCGTGGCGACCGGCGTGATTCCGCCGGCAGCGCTACGAGATAGTCCATGATTGCCTCGCTCCCTTCGCAAGGGAGACTGACCTTCCTCAGGCGTGCGGCCAGACTGGCGCCCGCATATCCCTCACCGCTGTCGAATGTCTGTCGGAGGAGAGCCCTTGAAGGCTGGCTTAGCCAGCCCTCAAGAGACGCGACTTTATGCCGCAGCAAGGGTCCGAGTTTCAACGGCCATCACCGGGCCGTCGATGCCGACGGCGCGGCGAATGGCCCTGAGCGGACTATTGCCAGTATCGAAGACCCCGACGTAGCTCATCGTGTCTCCAATTCGTCGAGGCCTTCCAAGGATTTGCGGATTGCAACCGGCCGCCTTCACGACACGATAAATGCGAGCGTCGAACACCGCCACGATCTGAGTTAGTCCCGCCATCAGGCCGACCTCGACGATGCCGACAATCAACTCTCCAAGCACGAGGTTGAACCCGCTCTTGGTTCGTTCCGGTTGGCGTTCCCCGCTAAGAGTGCAAATCCGCGATATTTCCCAGATTGTCGGGCTCTCGACGTATTCGTCCTTTCCCAGCAAGAACGGAAACACATCGCGCAGCATGTTGGGACCGGTCGTCGGCAGAAGTCTGACCGATCCTCTATACTCATCTGTCATAGGGTCAACCGAAACAAGATACAACGCGTTCGCATCATCAAAAGTGTCGCGCTCGCGTCCATCCTTAACTGAAACCTCCCATCTAAGTCGCTCCGAGAAGACCTGGGCTCGGTTGCGAAACATTGCATCCATTTCGCGAGGAAAGCGAGTCGCAAACGAACCTTCGACTATTTTCAGCATGATTGTGATTCCTGTACTCGGGAAGAGACATTAGTTGTCATGGGGCGCCCCCGCCCGCATAACGTTTGAATTGTGATGCTCAGCAGGGGAATGTCAAAATCTTCCTCTGCGGCAGCCGCGGCTTGACCGTAAGCGTCGCTGTTAACGTCGTCAACTTTAGGGGAACCGCATAGGCTGGGGCTTAACGCCGCGGCTATCGCCGTCGAGAGCGCAGACGGACCCTCAGACCTCTCGGCGACATCGTGAAACCGTAAAGCTCCGAGACGTCGGCAGCGTCGCCTGCTCGGTCGACGTCGAAGTTCTTGTAGAGCATCGACAGAAGGGTCTTCATCTCGAGAAGGGCGAGCGGCCTGCCAGGACACATGCGCGGACCCGAGCCGAACGGCATGGAGACGGAAAGGTTGCGCGGCCGGCTGGCGTCGTCCAGCCACCGCTCGGGTCGAAACGCGAGCGGGTCGGCAAAATTCGCCGGATCGATCGCCACAGAACGCAAGAGCGCCGCGACGATCGTTCCCTTCGGAACGATATATCCCCCCAACGACGTCTCAGCGGCCGCGTCATGGAAAATAATGGGCGCCACCGGCCGCAAGCGCATCGTTTCGGCGGCGACCGCGCCGGCGCAGACCAGCTGGGTGGCGACGTCGTGGCTCGCGGGCGCTATCGAGGCGCCGACGAACGTGTCGGCCTCTCGCCTGATTTCGGACGCCCATCGCGGGCTGTCGCAAAGCTGATGGATGGCCCAGGCAAGCGTGACGGATGTCGTATCCTCGCCGGCGATCAGCATCGTCAGGAGATTCGACATGATCACGTCGTCGGAGAACGGCTCGCCATTCTCGTCGCGGGTCGTCACCATCGCTTCGACAAAATTTGACGGCTTCGCCGCCCGCTCCGGCTCTGACTGCAAACGGGTCCGGGCCTCGGCCAGTACTCCCCCGAGCCAAGCCCGAACATTGGCAACTGCGCGCCTGACCCGCCTGTCCGACGGCGTCTGGAAGTAACGCCAGGTTGGGATGAGGGCGAAAAAACGACGGCTGATCGCCGGCAGGAACACTTCGAATTCGCTCTGGATGACGTCGCCTTCCTGCTCGACGGTGTTGGCGTCGTGGCCGAAGACGATCAACATGGTCACATCGACCGTGAAGCGCTTGAGATCTTCGATGACATCGAGCGTTTCGCCCAGGTTCGCCGCCTTTTGCCATCGGGAATTCAATCGCTCCGCCACCAATTGAATGCTCGGAAAGACCTGATGCAGATGACGCTGCGCGAGGGCCGAGACCGATAGCTTGCGCTGGGGGCGCCAGACGTCGCCTTCGGCATTGAACACGCCATTGACGCCGAGTTCGCTGATGACCCGGTCCATGTGCTCAGGGCGACGAAAGGCTTCGGGCCTGGCGCGCAGAACCTCGTCGATCAACGCCGGATCCGTTGTCGCAACCACTCGTCTGGGACCCATCCGGAACTGGAATGTCGAGCCGTATCGCGCCGCCCACGCCTCCATGGTGAGGTGCGCTTTGGCGGAGTCGAGCTGGTGAAGGTTACCGATCACCGGCAGCGGCCGCGGGCCGGGGAGATCGTCCAAAGAGCGCGTCGCAGCGGTCCGCCGGGCGGACGGCGCGAGGCCGGCGACATCGACCCATAAGGCGCCGTTCCGCTCCGCGACGGGGCAGGCCGCCAAGGCTTCCGGTCCTCCGATGCGCTGTCCCGAGTTGAGCGCAAATCGCCAGTGGTGGTTTCGGCAGACAAGCGCGCGGCCGGCAAGTTCGCCCTCGCCAAGCAGCGCGCCCTGATGCGGACAGCGTCCCCCAAAGGCCCGCCACCTGCCCTCGTCTCGCGCGACGACGACGTCTACCCCGTTTGCTGACAATGCGAACGGACCTGCGCCGTTGAGTTCACTGAGCTTGGCGACGGGTACGAATGTCTCGAGTTTCATGACCAACCTCATTCGGTCGAGGTCCTTGCCGCCGCTCTTCCAGCAGCGCCAGCACGTTGGGCTCACCGGAAACGAACACGTCGTCCGATCGAGCAAGGTCCGCCTGCGGCGCGGCCGCGTCAGCGGCCGACGAAGGGCTCACAGCGCCCTTCGAGCAGAACGGATCCTGCTCCAAACACGAGCGGCGCTGCGGTGGCGGCGGCCGGAACGCTCAGGCCGCCGGTCCGGCCATGTGGGCTTGCTCCGCCTGCTCCGCCGCGCCGGCCGGACTCGAACTCGGCCGCCGGCGCTGGGGGCGCCTTCGGCGTCTTCCTCGACTTGCGCCATTCCTCGAACCGCTGAAGCACAGCGAAGAAGGACGGAACGAACAGGACGGCGAGGCAGGTCGAGGCGATCATGCCGGAAAAGACGCTGATGCCGAGCGATCGGCGCGCGTTTGCGCCTGCGCCGGTCGCGAGCACCAGCGGCAGCACGCCGAGGATGAAGGCGAACGAGGTCATCAGGATGGGACGAAAGCGGGTGCGTGACGCCTCGACGGCCGCGTCCCAGATCGACTTGCCGTGCACCAAGCGCTCCTCGCGCGCCACCTCGACGATCAGGATGCCATTCTTGGCCGAGAGCGCGATCAACAGCATCAGGCCGATCTGGGTATAGAGGTTGTTGGCCGCGCCGAGGCTGGTCAGCGCGATCACCGGCCCGAGCAGGGCGAGCGGCACGGCGGACAGAACCGCGAGCGGCAGGATCCAGCTTTCGTACTGGCCGGCCAGCACCAGATAGACCAGCAGCAGCGACAGGCCGAACACATAGTAGAGCTGGTTGCCGGTGATCTGCTCCTGATAGGACATCGCGGTCCATTCGAACGTGACGTCGTTCGGCAGTACCCGCTTGGCGATCGTCTCCATCGCCGTCATCGCCTGGCCCGAGCTGAATCCGCGCGCCGGGCTGCCGACGATGGTCGAGGACGGATAGAGATTGTAGAGCGTCAGCAGCGGCGGAGCGACCGTCGATCCGAGATGCGCAACCGCGCCGATCGGCGCCATGTTGCCGTCCTGGCTGCGCACATAGAGCTTGAGCAGGTCGTCCGGGTTCAGGCGGAAATGCGAAGTCGGCCTGGACGTAGACCTGCAGCGACAGGCCGAACTTGTTGAACTGGTTGACATAGGTCGAGCCGACGAAGTCGGTCAGGGTGGAGAAAATGTCGCCGACGCTGACGCGCAGCGTCTGCGCCCGGTCGCGATCGACCGTCAGCGTCACATGCGGGGCCGAGGTGCGGAAGGTGGTCAGCACGCTGCGCAGGCCCGGATCGGCGTTCGCCGCATCGACGATCTGGTTGGTGAGATTGCCGAGCTTCTGGTAGTCGGTCGAGCCGCCGAGCAGCTCCAGCTGCATCTGGAAACCGCCCGAATTGCCGATGCCTTGGATCGCCGGGGGAGGCAAGACGTACGATTTGCCGTCGGGCAGGGCGTTGACCACATTTTGCAGCCGGCCGTAGATCGACAGAAGGTCCTGGTCCTTGGCCTTGAGCCGCTCGTCAAACGGCTTCAGCATCACCCAGGCGGCGCCGGCGTTGAACAGGTCCGCGCTGTTGTCGAGCAGCGAGATGCCGGAGAGCGTGATTACGCGATCGACGCCCGGGACTTTCAGCGCCGCCGCCGCCGCCTTCTCGAGCGTGGCGGTAGTGCGGCCGAGCGCGGCGCCTTCCGGCAACTGCGCGGCGATCATCAGATAGCCCTGGTCGTCGATCGGGATGAAGGAGGTGGGGATCTGCACGAGGCCGTAGAAGCCCGCCGCCGACACGATCAGCGCGAGAATGACCATCAGGCCGCTGTGGCGCACCATGCGGCCGATGAAGGCCGCGTAGCCGCGCTCCATCGGATCGTAGATCGCGTTGAACGTCCGGTAGAAGACGTTGCGCTCATTCGGCGGGACGGGGGTGCGAAGCCACAGAGCGCACTGGGTCGGCTTCAAGGTTGCTGCGTTGACCGCGCTGATCAGGGCGGTCGCCGCGATGACGAGGGCGAACTGGGCGAACATGTTGCCGGTGAGGCCCGGCACGAACGCGGCCGGAACGAACACCGCCATCAGCACCAGCGTGATGCCGATGATCGGTCCGAACAGCTCGTCCATCGCGCGGATCGCGGCGTCGTGCCCCGACATCTTGCGCTCGATATATTTCGTCACGCCCTCGACGATGACGATCGCGTCGTCGACCACGATGCCGATGGCGAGCACGATGCCGAACAGGGTCGAGAGGTTGACGGTGAAGCCCAGCGCCGCCATCGCCGCGAAGGCGCCGATGATGGTGACCGGCACAGTCGTTGCGGGCACCAGCGTCGCGCGAAAATTCTGCAAGAAGACGAGGATGACGATCAGGACTAGGATGCCGGCCTCGTACAGCGTCTTGTAGACCTCGCTGATCGAGTCCTGGACGAAGATCGTCGTATCGTAGGGGACGGAGTAGCGCAGGCCTTCCGGGAAGCGTTGGCCATGGCGCCATCGTGCCTTCATTTCCTTGCCGACCTGCAGCGAATTCGAATCCGGCGTCTGGTAGATGCCGATGCCTGCGGCCGGTTGCCCGTCAACCCGGAAGTCCTGCGCATAGGTCTGCGCCCCGAGTTCGATCCGCGCCACGTCGCGCAGATGAATGAGCCGGCCGCCCTGCGCGGTCGCATCCTTGACGACGATGCTGCCGAACTCCTCCGGCTGGTCGAGCCGCGACTGCACGTCGACGGTATATTGGAATTGGTGTCGAGGACGGTGCGGGCGGCATGCCGACCTGGCCCGCGGCGATGTTCTGGTTCTGCTCGCGAATGGCGCGGATGACGTCGCTTGGTTGCAGGCCGAAGGACTGCAGGAGCTGCGGATCCATCCAAATGCGCATCGAATAGTTGCCCGCGCCGAACACCTTGACGCTGCCGACGCCGGGCAGACGGGCAAGGGCGTCGATCAGGTTGATCGTCGCGTAATTGCTCATGTAGAGGCTGTCGAACTTGTGGTCCGGCGAGTCGAGCGTGACGATCTGAAGGATCGCGGTGTTCTTCTTCTGCACGCTGACGCCCTGCGCCTGCACCGGCTCGGGCAGCGAAGCGAGCGCAAGCTGGACGCGGTTCTGCACCAGCACCTGGTCGATGTTCGGGTCGGTGCCGATCGCGAAGGTCACAGTCAGCGAATAGGTGCCGTCGGGCGCGCTGGTCGATTGCATGTAGAGCATGCGGTCGACGCCGTTGACCTGGTTCTCGATCGGCAGAGCGACGGTGTCCATGACCGTCTGGGCGCTCGCCCCGGCGATAGCTCGCCGTGACCTGGACGGTCGGGGGAACGACGTTCGGATATTCGGAGACAGGCAGGCGATAGAGCGAGACCGCGCCGATGACGACGAGCACGATCGCCAGGACGTTGGCGAGAACGGGATGCTCGATGAAGAACTTCGAGATCATCGACGGCTCTCCCCGCTACTGCACGGCGTCGAGGGTCGTCGCCTTCGGCGTCACGGTCATGCCCGGAGAGACGCGCCAGAGTTCGCCGACCACGATCCGGTCGCCCGCGGCGACGCCGCTGGTGGCGACCTGCAAATCGCCGACGGTCTCGCCGAGCTGCACGTAGCGCTTCTGCACGACGCCGTTGTCGTCCACGACGAAGAGATAGCGTCCGCCCTGGTCCTCCTGCAACGCGACCTGGGGAACGAGCAGCGCGCTCTTGGTGACCTTGCCCATCGGCAGGCGGATGTTGACGAACATGCCCGGCAACAGCGTCCGGTTCGGATTGCGCATGATCCCGCGCACGTAAAGCGTGCCGGTCTGCGGGTCGATTTGCGGGGCGACATATTGCAGCGTGCCGTGATGCGGGAAGCCCGTCTCGTCGGAGAGCTCTGCTTCAATCGGCACTTTGTGCAGTTCGTCGAGGGTGAGCCGGCGCTGGTCGAGATTGGCGCGGATCTGAAGGGCCTGTTGCGAACTGATGTTGGCGACGACGTAAATCGGATCGAGCTGGGTGATCTCGGCGAGCGCGGGCTGTCCTCCGTCGCCGCCGACCATGTTGCCAGGATCGACAAGATGCCGGCCCATCTGGCCGTCGAATGGAGCCGTGACCGAGGTGTAGCCGAGGTTGAGCTTGGCGAGCGCAATCTGCGCCTGCGCCCCGAGAATGTTCGCCTCCGCCGTCTTCTCCTGATAGACCCAGTTATCGACCTCGACCTGCGCCGCCGCGTGCTGCTTGAGCAGCGCGGTGTAGCGGCCAACCTCGAGATGGGCGTGGTCGCGCGCGACGGTCGCCACTTGAAGCTGCGCCTCGGCCTGCTGGAGTTGGTCCTTGTACTGGGCCTGCTGGACGGTGAACAGGAGGTCGTCCTTCTTGACGAGTTGCCCGTCCTCAAAATGGATCGCGTCCAGATAGCCGGGCACGCGGGCGACGAGCTTGACCACGTTCACCGCCTGGGCGTTGCCGGTGACGACCAGCGTCTCGCTGACACTCTGGACCTTTGGCGACACGACCGGGATCGTCGGCGCGGCGGCCTGAGACGGCGCCGGCTGAGCCGCCGGCGCGGGCTGGGCCTGGTCGGCGGCCGGAGCGGTCGCTGGCGGGACGGCGGGAGCGCTGGCGGCCGGCGCGCTAACGGGGGGGCGCGCTCGACTTGGCTGCCGGGGCAGGAGGCTCGGCCGCAGGGCGCTTGGGGTGTCCCCAGACGTCGCCCCACAGGCGCTCGAGCTCGTTTGCGGCGCGCGCCGCCTCGGTCGCTCCTGCGCTGGCGAGCGCGGCGATGAGGCTGACGGTGAGGAGGCGCGCCCTCGCCGTTCTGCGTGAGTTCAGTCTCGTCTTCACGTCGCTCACCATTGCGGAGGCCGCACGGTCGGCCCGAGGTCGGATGGGCCGGGAAGGCCGGGCGCCTGCGGCAGCGGCTGGCCGGCCGGCGGAAGAATGTCGCCGTAGTTGGTGCGCGCGCGCATTTCGGCGCGCGTGGCGTCGTCGACGAACTCGCGGCCGTCGCGGATCTGCCAGCCGCCGCCGAGCGCGCGATAAGCGGTGGTCACGCTGACCGACACGCCGCCTTCGGCGGCCGCGAGATTGTTCTGCGCCTGGTAGAGGTTCTGCTCGGCGGTCAGCACGGTGGTGAAGTCGCGCGAGCCGAGCTCGTACTGCGCAATGGCGACGGTGAGGGCGCTGTTGGCCGCCGCGGCGCTTGTTTTAAGGTAGACAACTTGCTGGCGGCCCTGGACGAATCCGGCAAGCCCGTTCTCCACCTCGCGCTGCGCCTTCAGCACCACGTTCTTGTAGTCGATCAGCAGCGCCTGCAATTCCGCGTCCTGGGCGCGCACCTGATTGGTGATCTGCCCGTAGTTGAGCACCGGCCAGCTGAACGACGGGCCGAAAGCGAAAGTGATGCTCGGCGAGGTGAAGAGCTCATTGATCTTGTTGCCGTTGGTGGTCGAGACCAACGTGCCGAGCGAGCCGCCGAGCGAGAAGGCCGGATAGAGGTCGGCCGCGGCGATGCCGACGTTGGCGCTCTGCGCCTCCGCCTTGAGCTCGGCCGCGCGCACGTCCGGCCGGCGGCGCAGGAGATCGGCTGGAACGCCGGTTGCGATGGCGCGAGGCGGCGCGGGGATGCCGCGCGAACGGCCGAGAAGCCCGTCGATCGAAGCCGGCGGCAGGCCGAGCAGGACGGCGAGCGCGTTCTCGTCTTGCTGCAACTGCGCCGTGAGCTGCGGGATCGCCAACTCCGTCTGCCCGAGCACATTCTGAGCCTGGAAGACGTCGAGCTCCGAGGTCGCGCCGCCCTTGAAGCGGTCCTGGGCGATCTGGAGCGCCGCCTTCTGCTTGAGCACGTTCTCGCGGGCGATGGCGATCTGCGCCTGGACCGTGCGGATCTGGACGTAATCGCTCGCCACGTCGCCGATCAGGGTGACGAGCACGTCGTCGTAGGTGGCGATCGAGGCGAGGTAGGCGGCGTCGGCCTGTTCGACGCCGTGACGGAACTTGCCCCAAAGATCGAGCTCCCAGGCGACCTGCCCGCCGAGATCCACCCGCCAGAACTGGCGCGAGGTGATGGCGTCATTTGGATTGGAGGTCGCATCAGACCGGGTCGGCTGTAGATAGGTCGCCGTCCCGTTCAATTGCTGGGTCTGCGGGTAGACCTCGCCGATCGCCTGACCGAGCACGGCGCGCGCCTCGATCACACGCGTACCCGCTTCCAGCAGCGTAAGGTTTTGGGTGTACGCGATGTCGACGAGGCGGTTCAGCGTCGGGTCGCGGAACGAAGCCCACCAGCGCTGGTAGTCCTCGCGGTTCGTCTTGACGGCTGGAAAGCCTGCGTCCTTCCAGCGGCTCTCCACCGACGCCACCGGGGTGACGAAATTCGGCCCGACCGAACAGGCGGCGAGCGGGACGACGAGCGCCAGCGCTGCCAGCCGGCGCCCGCTTCGCCACGCTCGGGTCGGTGAACCTTCGCGCCCGGTTGTCGAATCGGTCGGCGTCCGCGGTCTCATCAGATCGCCGTCGAAGGCGAGCGGATCCGGCTGTGGCGGTTGACGTCGGCTGTGGAGGCGCGCGCCGCTGCATCGCGCAACCGCGCGATCGGCTTGCCGACGTCGACTCCCGACATTACGCCCCCACACAACCTAGCTAGCAACCCATGACTGCACCGAAACCGTACTGACAGCCGCACAATTGGGCAACGGTTGTTTGAAGGCCGGCGAGATTTTGGCGTGCGCGTGTCCTATGCGCCACATTCACAGTCGTCAGCTGAGGCTCCTAGGACTTTTGCAGGAAAGCGCGTGTCGCCCCTTCGTCTGGCCGATCCCAGGGCCTTTTTCCCCACGGGGGAAGATGAACCCGGCTCTCCATACAACCCGGCCATGCGCGTCTCGCGCTCCGTTTCGCCCGCCTGCCCTTTCCCCTGATCCGACAGGATTGCACCTGTTCGTGACAGTTTTTGCCCTGTTAAGTTCCCTGTTCCGCGCCCGCTACGGCCCACAACGGGCAGGTTGTTAAACTAGCAAACGCATGGGATTGCAGGGCTTTCAGGAACGGGTGTCGACTACGGCGCTAGAAAATCGCCTGCTAGCAGGCGAGCCGGGATCGTCGGCGGCGGGCAGAGAGCGCCTGGCTTGTGCTAAGCCTGAATGAGGCGTCCATCGCCGCGTGGAAAGGGACCTTCGTGACGTTGCGCATTCCCCTCCTTCAAGGCTTGCGGCCGTTGCCGCCGCGCAAGGCCGCAAAGGACGCGCTCGCCGGCTTGACGCTCGCATCGATGAACATCCCTCAGGTGCTCGGCTACACGCGCATCGCCGGCACGCCGGTCGTCACCGGCCTCTACACCGTGCTGCTGCCGCTCGTCGGCTTCGCCCTGTTCGGCTCGTCGCGCCATCTGGTCGTGGCGGCCAACTCGGCCACCGCGGCGATCTTTTCCAGCGCGCTCTCGCGCATGGCGCCGGTCGCGAGCCCGAAATACATGGCGCTGGTCGGCATGCTGACCTTGCTGACCGCCGGCCTGCTGTTGCTCGCGCGAATCTTCAAGCTGGGCTTCCTCGCCGACTTCCTGGCGCGCACGGCGCTGGTCGGCTTTCTCACCGGCGTCGGCGTCCAGGTCGGCGTCGCCATGCTCGGAGGGATGGTCGGCGTCGACGCGCCGTCGCACAGCACGCTCGGGCAATTGTGGGAGGTGGGCGAAGGTCTGCCGAGGCTGAGCCTGCTGAGCCTCGGCCTTTCGGCTTTCGTGGTCGCGGTCATCCTCATCGGAAAATGGCTCGTTCCGCGGTTTCCGGTCCCGCTCGTGGTGGTCGTCGGGATGATCGTCGCGAGCGCCTGGTTCGATCTTGCCGGCCAGGGCGTCGCCGTGATCGGTCCCGTCCCTGGCGGGCTGCCCGCGCTCAGCTGGCCGGACGTGACCTGGGGCGAGGCGCTCGACCTCTTGCCGGTCGCAGGCTCCTGTTTCGTGATGATCATCGCCCAGAGCGCGGCGACTTCGCGCGTGTACGCGATCAAGCATCACGAGCACGTCGACGAGAACGCCGACATCCTTGGCATCGCCGCCGCCAACGCGGGGGCGGCGCTGACGGGCGCCTTCGTCGTCAACGGCAGCCCGACCCAGACCGCCATGGCCGACAACGCGGGCGCGCAGAGCCAGTTCGCCCAGCTCGTCTTCGCCGGGATCGTCGCGATCGTGCTGATCGCGCTGACCAGGTACCTGCAATACCTGCCGCGCTGCGTGCTTGCGGGCGTCGTCTTCACCATCGCCATCGGGATGATCGACCTAAAGGGCCTCAAGGACATCCTGAGCGAGAGCCGGGGCGAGTTCTGGCTTGCCCTTTCCACCGCGGCGGTCGTCCCCGGCATCGGCGTCGAACAGGGCATCCTGATCGCGATCGGGCTCTCGCTCGTCCGCCACGTTCGCCACAGCTATCGCCCGCACACCATGGTGCTGGTCCCCGATCCGGAAGGCGGCTGGCTGACGCAGCCCGCGCGACCCGGCGAACAGACCGAACCCGAACTCATCCTCTACCGCTTCGGCGCCGATCTCTTCTACGCCAACGCCGACCGCTTCGCCGACGAGACGCGCGCGCTCATCGAGCGTGCGCCCGACCCGGTGAAGTGGCTGATCATCGATGCCAGCGCGATCACTGATCTCGACTATTCGGCGGCCCGGACGCTGCGCGACCTGCTCAACGAGTTCAAGGCGCGGAACGTGAACGTCGCCCTCGGCCGGGTCGAGCCGTCGCTCCGCTCGGATATGGAGCGCCATGGCATCGCGGCGATCGTCGGCGAAGCACGCATCTGCGCTTCGCTGCACGGCGCGCTGGCGCTGGCCCGCGGCGGCGAGGGGCATCGTGAGAACTCCCGCCCAAAGACGTAACCGCCCGGCTGCCTCTCGTCGCGGCTCGGAGTCATATCGCCGTCGTCACACCGTAGTCTCACGGCGCTGACCCTCGGGAGTCCGCCAGGCCAAAGCCGGACGCAAAGCGGGCGCCGGCAGTTCGCCGGGCGTGAAACACTTGTCATAGTCGCCGCCGCGCCGTCACGTCCGGGATTTGCGGTCGTTGTCGAGCGCAGGCTGGCCGGCGCCGCGGCGTCCCGGCGGCGGCGAGCCGGCCTGTCGCCGATTTCGAGCGCTCGAGGGGCGCCGCGCCGCCGCGCCGCCGCGCCAGCGGATTTTGTGTCTATAGACATCATTTCCGAACTTGCGCTCAAATCCGACGCTTTTTCTGCCAAAACTATGAGCTTCGGCGTTCATTGACACACGATTTTCATATTGCATACAATTTGAAAATCTGACGCTCCTGTCGGACTTGCCCCTGCAAGGTGTCGCCATGACCAACGCCGCCGCCGTCTCCGGGCTCGATGCGCCCGCCCCCAAGACAAAAGATCTTCCCGACGTGTCGCCTTTGACCAAAGGCCAGGTGACCTATACCGCCGTCGTCGCCCTCTTCGCCTGGACGTTCGCGGTCTACGACCTCATCACCTTCGGCAATCTCCTGCCCAAGATCCAGCAGGACTTTGGCTGGTCGAACGCGACCGCATCCTATGTCGCGACCCTGGTGGGCCTCGCCTCGCTCGTGGTGGCGCTGATCGTCGGTCCGGTTATCGACCGCCTCGGCCGCAGGTTTGCGCTGGTGCTGACGACCGGCGGCGCGGCGCTGAGCTCCGGTCTCGCCGCCTTCGCCATGGGGCCGGTGTCGCTCGTGGTCTTCCGCGCCCTGTCCGGCTTCGGCATGTCCGAGCAGGCGGTGAACGCGGCCTATCTCAACGAGGTGTTCGGACCGCGCGCCAAGGGTTTCCTCTATGGGATCGTGCAGGCGGGCTGGCCGCTCGGCGTCATGCTGTCATCGGCGCTGGCGGCGTCGCTGCTGCCGCAGCTCGGCTGGCGCGGCGTTTTCCTGGTCGCCGCCTTCCCGCTGGTGGTGATCCTGATCCTGCGCTTCGGTCTCCGGGAGTCGCCCTATTTCGTCAAGCTCCAGCATCTTCGCCGGTTGAGGGCGCAAGGCGACGCCGCCGCCTCGAGCGAATTGGCCAGGCAATGGAAGCTCGACATGACGGGCGACCGGCCGAACACCTATGCGGAGCTTTTCACCCCGGCGCTGCGTCGCCAGTCGATCGCCCTCGGCGCGATGTTCTTCTTCAAGATCATCGCCAATTCGCAGCTGACCGTGCTTGCGACCTCGGTGCTTGGCCAGGCCAAAGGCATCGACCTGACGAGCGCGCTGTGGACGATCTTCTTCGGCAACGGCGTCGCCGTGCTCGGCTACCTCTCTCTAGGCTGGCTCGGCGACCGGATCGGCCGGCGCGAGACGGTGATCGTCGCCCAGACCCTTGCGGCAATTTGCACCTTCGTGCTGCTTTTCGCCGCCAGCAGCCTTGCCGCGATCGTGATCGGCTACGCGCTCGTGCTGTTCTTCGCCCAGGGCGCCGCCGCGCCGTTCTTCGCCTACGTCGGCGAATCCTTTCCGACGCGGGTGCGCGGATCGGGCGCCGCCTTCATCAACATAACCGGCCCGATCGGCGGCATTTTCGGTCCGCTTGTCTATGGGGCGCTGCAGCAGGCGGGAGCGAGCCCGACGGTCGCGGCGGCGTCCGGCGGAGTCGCCGCGCTGACCGCCGCGGCGTGCCTCGTCGCCGCACGATCCATTCGCCCCGGCCAGGAACTGACCGACATTTCCCACTGACTTCTCGAAGAAGGCCGGCGCCCAGGCGCCGGCCCGGATTACCCCGGTTTCGTCAACGGCAGCCTTTCCTGGTGTCCGGTCAAATGTCGATTCATCAGTTCCTGCGCGGCCTCCGCCCGCCCGGCCGCCAAAAGATCGATGAGCGCGGCGTGTTCCTCGATCGCGCAGGCTGGCGGCTCCCCGTCGTAAAGAAGAACCGCCAGCGACGTCTTGGCCGCGAGTTGCTGGACGAAAGCTTCGAGAAGCCGGTTTTCGCCAAAGGAGGCGAGCAGCGAATGGAACTCGGTGAGGAGCTGGACGAATCGTCCGCGGTCGCCAGACGCCTGCGCCTCGACCTGACGCTCGAGATGCCGCCGGAGCGCCCGGATGTCGTGTGCAGTGCAGTGACGGCAGACATCGTTGACGATCTCGCCTTCGATCAGCCGGCGGGCCGCGTAGGCCTGCTGAACCTCCGCCAGAGAAGGATCGGCGACGAACGCGCCGCGGTTGCGCTGCAGCGTGACCATGCCGGCGACGGCGAGACGCCGCAGCGCCTCGCGAACGCGGGTTCGCCCGACGCCGAGCTGGGCCGCAAGGCCGGCTTCGCTGAGTTTTTGTCTCGGCCGAAGCCGATCATTGATGATCAGCGAGGCGATTCCATTCGCCACCCTGTCGTCCAGACCAAGTCCGTGAAACTGACCTCCAAGACCGAATTGACGCGCTTCCCGCGTCGGCGAATTCTGGAAGGTCTTGTGCGGCTCTTCGATCGGCTCGCCGCGCGCGGTCTTCATCGGCTCGCCAGCGCGTTTCAGCACTTTCAGAATGGTTTCGGTCGAAAGATCGATTCCGTGACGTCGTCGCAATTCCGCTTTGAGGCGATGAACGCCGAGGTTCTCGGTTTTCCGCAGGTCGAGGATCAGCGCCTCTTCGCGCTCGAACACTTTCTGGTTGGGAGAGGAAGCGGGCTTGCGGCTCGAGTCCTCGAGCCCGTCCGGCCCGCCCTCTTTGTAGCGGCGCCACCATTTGCGCAGGGTCGGTCGCGAGATGTGGAAGCGGTCGCAGACCACACCCGCGTTCCCGGTCGCCTCGTAGGCTTCCATCCAGCGCATCCGCTCTTCCACCGACACCGGTCTCTCCCGAAACAATCTATATAGACTGTTTATCGACAGGTAAGCGCCTATGACAAGCGTTCCCGAGCGGGATTTCAGGGGATATGGCGACCGCCCGCCCAACGTCCGTTGGCCGGACCGGGCGCGCGTCGCCGTTTCGTTCGTCGTCAATCTGGAGGAAGGCGCCGAGCTCTCGGTTTCGGATGGCGACGAGCGCAACGAAGGCGCTTACGAGGCCGTCGAGGAGGTCGCCGGCTATCCCGACCTCTGCCAGGATTCGCACTTCGAATATGGGACCCGGGCGGGTTGGCGGCGAGTCGCGGCGCTCCTGGCCGAGAGCGGCGCGGTCGCGACCGTGAACGCCTGTGGACGGGCGGTCGAGCGTTCTCCGTGGCTTGCCCGCGAGGCGGTCGACCAGGGTCACGAGATCTCCTGTCACGGCTGGCGCTGGGAGCGTCACGCCGGCATGAGCGAGGAGGTCGAACGTCGCGCCATCGCCAAAACCGTTGCCGCAATCCGAGAGGCGGCCGGGGTGACGCCGGTAGGCTGGCATACGAGGTCGGCGCCGTCGGTCAATACCCGGCGGCTGCTCCTGGAGCACGGCGGCTTCCTGTACGACAGCGACGCCTATTCCGACGATCTCCCCTTCTTCGTTGAGGTCGCCGGGCAGTCGCGCCTCGTTCTGCCCTATGCCTTCGACACCAATGATATGAACTTCTTCCGGGCCCACCGGTTCGTCACCGGCGACGATTTCGCCTCCTATGTGATCGCCGCTTTCGACCGGCTCTGGCTCGAGGGGGCGAGCGCGCCGCGCATGCTCTCGATCGGGTTGCACCTGCGCATGATCGGCCGCCCCGGCCGGATCGGCGGGCTGGAGACGATCCTGCGGCATATGCTCGAGCGCGGAGGGGCGTGGATCGCACGAAGGGACGCCATCGCCCGCCATTGGCTGGCCAACGCTGACGTGACGCCGCGGGTATGCGAAAGCTCCTACTCATAAACCCGAACACCACCGTCGCCATGACCGAGCGGATGGCCGCTGCCGCTGCGCGCTCCCTGCCGGACGGGGTGGCGATCGAGGCGCTGACCGCGACGGCCGGATTCCCGGTGATCGCCTCCCGCGAGGCTTACGAGGCCGCCGCGTCTGAGACGCTCGAGATCTACCAGCGAGCCGGCGGCGCTCACGGCGCCGTCATCATAGGCTGCTTCGGCGATCCCGGGCTCGAAGCGCTGCGCGCCGCGGCGCGCGCGCCGGTCGTCGGGCTCGCTGAATCCTCCATTCTCGAAGCCGACAGGTTGGGCGAGCCGTTCGCGATCCTGACGATGGGCAGAGCCTGGATCGACATCCTGAACGAGCGGGTGGCGCTGGCCGCGCCCAGGACGCCGTTCGTCGGCGTATTCGCGGCCGAGGGCACCGGCCTCGACGTCAGCCGCCAGGACCGAGACGTGGTCGGCGAACTGGAGCGGCTTGCGAGCAGGGCTGTCGCGGCCGGCGCACGGACCCTCATTCTTGGGGGCGCAGCCCTCGCGGGAATGGCGAGCCGTCTGAGCACGAACGTCCAATGGGTCGATTGCGTCGAAGCGGCGATCCGGTCCGCGCTGACGCGGATACGACCGGCGTGATCCGCTGCGGCTGCCGTGATGCGCAAGGAGCGGCCGCAGGCATGTCGGCGACCGCCTCGTTCGCGCGGCGGCCGGCCTCAAGGACGCCTCACTTCCCATCGTCAGGCGCGGCTCGCCTGATTCAGCGACAGGGATGACGGGGCGGGCCTTCGCCAGCCATGCCGGTCGACGTCGGCGAAGGGCGCCGCAGAGAGGGAATGCCGGCGACGCCTTGCAACCCGGCCGCGCCCGGTCTCGCGCCTCGTTTTCGCGCGCCGGGTTTTGCCTGTTCGGACCGGATTTGCCCTGTTCGGCGCCTGTTCGGGTCGCTTTTGACCACCTGTTCTGCGCCCGCTGAAATCAACAACCTATAGATTGTAGTCTGACAACACCATGATATTCCATGGATTTCCAGATCAGAACGCCGACCGCCGCCAAGAAAACTGCCTGTTCGCAGGCAAACCGAATCGTCGGCGGCGGATCGGCAGCGATCGTGAACGGGTGGCGGCGTCGGTCTTGCAGGGCGGCCTATCGCAGAGCAACGCGCCACCGGTCGAGCCCTCGACCCCGTAGCAGCGCGCCAACTGCTCGCCAATTCAGGATAGGCGACCAATGCGCCCTTCATTCCTCGTCGTCAGACCCGCCGCGGCTTGGCTCCTCGCCGGGGATGACGTAGCCGCCCTTCAGCCAGCGGTGCAGGTCGACGTCGGCGCAGCGCTTGGAGCAGAACGGGTCGTACCGCTCGCTTCGCGGCTTGCCGCAGATCGGACAGCGCGGCCCCCTCGGCGTCGTCGGCGGTTTTGGCGGAGGATTGTCGTCGTCGGTCATTTTCGCAGGGTGTCGCCCCAATATTGGTGCGGATGGTAGCCCTCGCCATTGAGCAGCGCCGCCGTTTCGGCCAGCGGCAGGCCGACGACATTGGTGTAGGAGCCGACGATCCGGATGACAAATCCGCCGGCGAGGCCCTGGATGGCGTAGCCGCCGGCCTTGCCGCTCCATTCGCCGCTGGCGAGATAGGCTTCGATCTCCCCGCGCGACAGGCGCTTGAAGCGGACGCGCGTCTCGACCAGCCGCCGCCGCAGGTCGCCATTGGCGTTGACGAGCGCGACCCCCGTGTACACCCGGTGCCCACGGCCGGAGAGCAGGCTGAGGCAGGCTTCGGCCTCGTCGCGGATCTGGCATTTGGGTAGGATTCGTCGCCCGACCGCGACCACCGTGTCGGCCGCGAGCGTGACGAACGGGGCGAGGTTCGGGACCTCGGCTGCGAGCGCGGCCGAAGCTTCCGCCTTCTCCACCGCCAACCGATCAGCCAGAGCGCGCGGCGATTCGTTGCGCTGCGGCGCCTCCTCGATCTCGGACGGCAGAACGGAATCAGGCTCGACGCCGATCTGGGCGAGGAGGGCGAGGCGGCGGGGCGACCCAGAGGCCAGAACCAACCGTGGGCGAGTGGAAAACGCGCTCAGAGTCCGGCCCCCGCCATACGCCGGAGCGCCGCCCTCACTTGAAGCGATAGGTGATACGGCCCTTCGTCAGGTCATACGGCGTCATTTCGACCAGGACCTTGTCGCCCGCCAGCACGCGGATTCGGTTCTTGCGCATCTTGCCGGCGGTGTGGGCGATGATCTCGTGGTCGTTCTCCAGTTTGACGCGAAACGTCGCGTTGGGGAGCAGTTCGACCACGAATCCGGGAAACTCGAGCAATTCTTCTTTCGACATGGCGCTCCTTCTAGTGTTGCCGCACCGGCGTTGGCAAGCACGCAAACGTCGTTCGCGGCGCCGATGGGGCCGCCGCTCGGACGATCGCCGGACGACACAAAAAGGCCCGGCTTACGCTGCGGCGCCGGGCGACTGCGACATCCTATCGCATTTCCTCGCGAAAGGGAAAGATCGCCGTGCCGGAGGGGATGGTCTAGGGCCGGCGAAAGCGGAACGGCTTGAACCGGCGCCGCCTGTGGCCTCCGAGCCCCCTTGACTCCGGACGGGCGCGCATTCACCTCTTATTCGGGAATAGCTTCCCGAACTCGGCGTCAGGAGTCCGCAATGACGACAAACACTCGTAACAGCTCGGCAGCCTTTCACGGTTTGGAAAAGCGGGGCGCCGCCGCGTTCGCTTTCGCGATCGCGCTAGGCCTGTCCGGCGGGGCCTTCGCGCAATGTGCGGGAGGCTATCACTCCAGCTCCGGCGCAGGCTCGACGGGATCTGCCGCTTCGGCGGGCAGCGTCCATTCGGCCGCAAGCTCGATGCACAGTGCGTCGACAGGGTCGTCTTGCGCTTCGGGCAGTGTCGCGCGTAGCGCCTCGAACCTGGCTTCGCTCCATTCGACCGGGCTTGGCCAGGGCGCCGGCCATATGGGATCGCGCCGAACGGCGTATCGGGCCGCCGGCTCGGGCAACGCAGGCAACTCCAAGAAAGACGTCCAGCGCTCGATCAAGCCTTGAACGCGCGCTGAGGTTCGGCGCGATCCAGTATCGACCCCGGAATTGGCGGCCGCAGCCAATAGGCGAGGCAGCGGTCGTTCGCCAGGTCGACCGCGAGCGCCTTTTTGCCCTTCAGCATCGTTGCGTCGTCGCTTCCCGTGGAAGTTGATCCACTCGGGTAACTTCCGACAGCCGCACGCGAAATAGCGACGAACCGAGGAGATGCGTTTACGACGATTGGCGGGTGTCGTCCCTCGACAGTCGGTGGGGGAAGTCTCAGCGGTTTCGTCGGAGCCCTGATCGGTCCGCAGGCGGTGGAAGCCGCCCTCGCCATACCGGGGTGGAGAGCAGAGCCTTGCCAGCGCTCCGCCGCCGCGATAGCGGTCCGGCCTCGTCTCAATGGGAATGCCATGACTTCGACAATGGTCGTCACGCCGTATGGGGCCGCGCCCGGGCGCGCCTGCGGGTCCTGCACGCTCTGCTGCAAAGTCTATGCACTGGCGGAGTTCGAGAAGCCGCCCGGCCTCTGGTGCCGCGAATGCGCGCCGGGGAAAGGGTGCAAGATCCACGACGAGGCGCCCGAGCAGTGCCAAAAGTTCTTCTGCCTGTGGATGACCGACGCCAAGATGCCCGACCCCTGGCGGCCGGACCACGCCAAATTCGTACTGTCGATCTTCCCGCCGAACGGCTTCGTCTACGGCCAGGTCGATCCCGGCTCGCCGGGCGCCTGGCGCAGGGAACCCTACTTCGCCGGTCTGAAGATCCTCGCCCGCTCGATCCTCGACGAACGCCGGCACGTGATCATGTTCGTGGGCGAGGAGGCGACCTTGGTCATGCCGGACGATGCGATCCCGCTCGGCAAGATGACCGCGGCGGACCACTTCCGCATCGAGCCGGCCTTCGGACCGAACGGACCGACCTGGCGGGCTATCCGGGTCTGAGCGAAGGTCCGCGCCAATCGGCGCAGGCAGCGGCCTCGGCCGGGACTCGCGGCCGGTGACGCCGGCGGGGGCCTACCACGCGGGGTTCCCCCGCTCTATATGACGGGGTGACCCCCCTTTCTCTTGAGGAGACGAACGCGTGAGCGAGGCCCTCGAAGGCGACAAAATTCCTGTCACCGTCCTTACCGGCTACCTCGGCGCCGGCAAGACAACGCTGCTCAACCGCATTCTCAGCGAGCCGCACGGCAAGCGCTACGCCGTGATTGTCAACGAGTTTGGCGAGATCGGCATCGATAACGAGCTCGTGGTCGGCGCCGACGAGGAAGTGTTCGAAATGAACAACGGCTGCATCTGCTGCACCGTGCGCGGCGACCTGATTCGAATCATCGAGGGTCTGATGCGGCGCAAGGGCAAGTTCGACGCAATCATCGTCGAGACGACAGGCCTCGCCGACCCGGCCCCGGTGGCGCAGACCTTTTTCGTCGACGAGGACGTCCAGAAGGCCGCGCGGCTCGACGCGGTGGTCACCGTCGCGGACGCCAAGTGGCTCGCCGCCCGGCTGCGCGACGCCCCCGAGGCCAAGAACCAGATCGCCTTCGCCGACGTCATCGTCATCAACAAGACCGACCTCGTCACTCCCGCGGAGTTGCGCGAGGTCGAGGCGCGCATCCGGGCGATCAACCCGTATGCGGCGCTGCATCGCGCACAGAATTGCGACGTTGCGATCGCCGACGTGCTGGAGCGGCGCGCCTTCGATCTCGACCGCATCCTCGACATCGAGCCGGAATTCCTCACCGCCGAGGAGCATGACCACGATCACGACCATGATCACAGCCATGCGCACGAGCATCACGGGCTCAAGCATTACCACGACGAGGACATGCAGTCGGTGTCGATCAGGCTCGACGGCGAGGTCGATCCTGCCAAGTTCATGCCCTGGATCAATCGCGTCACCCAGGAGCAGGGCTTAAACATCCTGCGCTGCAAGGGGATCGTGGCGATGAAGAACGATCCCAAGCGGTTCGTCTTCCAGGGCGTGCACATGATGCTTGACGGCGACTCGCAGCGAGAGTGGCGGTCCGACGAAAAGCGAGAATCCAAGGTCGTATTTATTGGCCGCAATCTCGAGGAGGACGACATCCGCAAGGGCTTCCTGGCCTGCGCGGCTTGATCGGACGCGTCCCGCGATGAGCGACGCTCAGCCCATGACCTCGCTAACCCAACACCTCAGCGCCTTCGACGCCGGCGCTGAGGTCGTCGCGGCGTTCTTTCTTGGCGAGGCGCCGGCGCTGGCGCTGGCCGACGGCATCGTCGTCATCGGCGAGCCTGAGGCGCAAAAACGCGTCGCTGCGCATCCGGAGGCGGCGATCCTCCTTGCTGCCTCCGACGGCAGGACGCTGCTGACCGGCGGCGACGACGGGAGGGTCACGGCGATCGCGGCTGACGGAGAGGTCCGGGAGATCGTCGACGAGAAAGGCCGCTGGATCGACGCGCTGGCGGTACGCAGCGGGAATTACGCCTGGAGCGCCGGAAAGACGGTCAGCGCGCGCGACGAGGCTGGCGTCGTGAAGACCTGGATGGCGCCCTCGAGCGTGCGGGGCCTCGCCTTCCAGCCGAAGGGCTACCGGTTGGCCGCGACGCATTACAACGGGGCGACGCTCTGGTTCCCGAAGGTCGAGGGTGCGCCGCAGACGCTGATGTGGAAGGGCGCCCATCTCGACGCCACCTTCTCGCCGGACGGGCGCTTCCTCGTCACCTCGATGCAGGAGAACGCGTTGCACGGCTGGCGGCTCGTCGATTCGCGCGACATGCGGATGACCGGTTATCCCGGCAAATCGCGCTCGCTGGCGTGGTCGCATGACGGCAACTGGCTCGCGACGTCGGGAGCCGAGGCCGCAGTCGTCTGGCCGTTTAAGGACAAGGATGGCCCGATGGGCAAGGCGCCGCGCGAATGCGGCGTGCGCGAGGCGCGGGTGACCAAGGTCGCCTTCCATCCCCGCGCGCTGGTGCTCGCCATTGGCTACGCGGACGGCCTTGTGCTGCTCTGCCGGCTCGCCGACGCCGCCGAGATCCTGGTCCGCGCTCCGGGCGGCGGCTCGGTCGGCGCGCTCGCCTGGAACGCCAGCGGGGCCCGCCTCCTCATTGGCCTCGAGTCCGGCGAGGCCGGGTTGCTGAACCTCCCGGGCTGAAAAAGCTAGGGAGCTCAAACGTGTGCGGGTCGCGCCGCTGGACTCCCGGTCGCGTCCAAAGGGCTTGCCAGGCGGCGCCGGAAGTCCGAATTTCCACATTTCACCGGGAGCGCCGCCTCGGACGCCATGAGCAAGGCTTTCATCGGAGTGGACGTCGGCACGGGCAGCACCCGCGCCGGGATCTTTGACTCGGGCGGGCGGCTGGTGGCGAGCGCCAGGCGGCCGATCGCGCTGTGGCGCGACTCTGGGGATGTCGTCGAACAGTCCTGCGCCGACATCTGGCGCGCGACGACCGAGGCGGTTCGGGAAGCGGTTGAGGCAAGCGGTCTTCCCCCTCACGCCGTCGGCGGCGTCGGCTTCGCTGCAACCTGCTCGCTGGTCGCGCTCGACGCCGCGCTCTCCCCGTTGTCGATCAACCGCGCCGACGCTCCGGGGCGCGACGTGATGGCGTGGATGGATCATCGGGCGGCCGAGGACGCCGAGCGCATCAACGCCGCCGGCCACGACAGTCTGCGCTATGTCGGGCGTGCCTTGTCGCCCGAGATGCAGACCCCGAAACTTGCTTGGCTCAGCCGGACGAAGCCGGAGACTTTCGCCAAAGCCGCGCATTTCCTGGGCCTCACCGACTATCTTTCGCTCCGCGCGACAGGCTCTCTTGCGCGCTCCCTTTGCTCGGTCGTGTGCAAGTTCGGCTATCTGGCGCACGAACGGCGCTGGCCAGCCGAATTTTTCGACAGTGTCGAACTCGGCGCGCTCGGCGAGAACGATTTCGCCCGCCTCGGCGCGGAGATTCTCGAGCCGGGAACGCCGGTAGGGAGCGGGCTGACCGCCGAAGCCGCTGCGGCGATGGGCCTTGCCGAGGGCACGCCGGTCGGAGCGGGGCTCGTCGACGCGCACGCCGGCGCGCTCGCTTCGCTCGCCGCCTGCGACGACGGCCGGCCTGGCGATCCCCGCCTTCGGCTCGCGCTCATCCTCGGCACCTCGTCCAGCTGCCTTGCCGTATCGGACGAGGCGCGCTTTATCGACGCCGTCTGGGGACCGCACCTCTCGGGGTTGATTCCCGGCAAGTGGCTGATGGACGGCGGCCAATCGGCGTTCGGGGCGGCGATCGATCGGCTCGTCCGGATGCATCCGCTGTCCGGGGCGGTCGCGGCGCAAGACTACGACGCGCTGGAACGCGGGATCGCCTCGCGCGCAGCGCGGCCTGTCGCGGGCGGCCCTCCTCGCCGACGGCCTGCATGTGCTGCCGTCGTTCATCGGCGAGCGCGCGCCGGTGGCGGACGCGGCAACGCGCGGCGGCGTGGTCGGGCTCGATCTGCGCGAGGACTTGGCCAGCCTCGAGGAGCTTTATGTTGCGGGCCTGTGCGGGCTCGCCTACGGGATCGCCGAGATCGTGGCGGCTTACGGCCGCGCCGGCTACGCCTTCGAGACGATTGTGGCGAGCGGAGGGGCGTCGCAGAGCCGTCTGGTGCGCCAGATCGTCGCCGACGTCTGCGGTATGCCCGTCGCCTTGCTGCGGACGCCCGAGCCGGTGTTGCTCGGCTCGGCGATGATCGGCGCGGCCGCTTCGGGAGACACGACAGTGACTTCGGCGATGGGGACGATGTCGTCGCTCGGCGAGCGTGTTCAGCCGGCCCACGGCGCCATTGCCGCCTTCCACGCCCGCAAACGCCGCGCCGCCACACTGTTCGCCCAAGCGGAACGCGAAGCGCGTCTGGCGATGCGCGCGGCGGCGCTGGCCCGAGGTCGTCATTTTCGACTGCGACGGCGTTCTGGTCGACAGCGAGCTCATCGCGCTCGGCGTGACCCGCCGCATGCTCGGTGAGGCCGGGCTCACGCTCAGCGACGAGGAGACGCGCGAGCGCTTCCTCGGCTTACGCCAGGACCGTGTCCTCGAACGCATCGCGCGGGAAATCGGCCGGCCGCTGCCGAAGGACTTCACCGCCACGCTGGCGCGGGAAATTCTTTCGACCTTCGAGCGCGAACTGAAAGGCGTCGAAGGCGTGCGGCAGGCGGTCAACGGTCTTCATTCCCGCGTCTGCGTGGCGTCGTCGAGCGCGCCGCAGCGTCTTCGTTTCGCGCTGCGCGTGGCCGATTACGAATCCCTGTTCGCGCCGAACATCTTCTCCTCCGCCGACGTCGAGCGCGGCAAGCCCTCCCCTGACCTCTTCCTGTTTGCAGCCGACGCGATGACAGCTCGACCGGAGGATTGCCTCGTGATCGAGGACAGCGTGGCCGGCGTGACGGCGGCGCGCGCAGCCGGCATGACGGCGTTCGGCTTCGTCGGGGCGAGCCACTTCTCCGAACCGGCGCAGGCGGCGGAATTGACCTCGGCCGGGGCGGCGCTCATTTTCGACGATATGGCCCGGCTGCCGGAAATCGTCGCCGGCTGGCTGTCGCCGTGCGGGGCGCAGGGAGCATCATGGCGCGCAGGGCGGATCACGACGGACTGAGGCTGGACGAAGCGGCGCGCGCCGGCTGGCTCTATTATGTCGCCGGCAACACTCAGGACGAGATTGCGCGAAAGCTCGGCATCTCGCGCCAGGCGGCGCAGCGCCTGGTGTCGCTTGCGATCAGCGAGCGGCTGATCAAGGTCAGGCTCGACCATCCAATCGCCCGCTGCATGGAGCTCGCCGCGGCCTTGAGGCTGCGTTACGACCTGCGCTTCTGCGACGTCGCTCCGACCGACCCCGAACTCGACCTCCTCGACGCTCGGCATCGCCCAGGCGGCTGCGGCCGAATTCGAGCGCTGGCTGAGACGGCCCGAGCCGGCCATCATCGGCATCGGCACCGGCCGAACCATGCGGGCGGTCGCCGATCAACTACCGCCGATGGAATGCCCGCAGCACAGGCTGGTGGCGCTGGTCGGCACGGCCAAGATCGACGGATCGGCCTCGTTCTACGACGTGATCATCCGCGCCTCCGATACGGTGCGGGCGCCCCACTACCCGATGCCGCTGCCCGTCGTGGCGCGCTCGGTCGAGGAGCGCGAGCTCCTGACGAGCCTCGCTTCGGTGAAAAGCCTGTTTGATCTCGTGGAGCGCACCGACGTGACTTTCGTCGGCGTCGGCTCGATCGGCAATTCCTCGCCGCTGGTGCAGGATGGCATCATCACCCGGCAGGAGGCCGAAGCGATGCGCAACTTCGGAGCGGTCGGCGAGATCACCGGCTGGGCCTTCGACGGCGCCGGGCGTGTCCTCAGCGAAGGCGTGAATTTGCGCGTCGCCGGGGCGCCGCTGAGGAAGGCTGGAAACCGGCTGGTGATCGGCGTCGCAATGGGGCCGACGCGCCGCGCGCCGCTCCGGGGCGCGCTGACCGGAGGGCTAATTTCCGGCCTGGTGACGGACGAATCGACGGCCGAGCATCTGTTGCAACGCTAGCGCGCCGTCAGACTGGCGCCCAAGAGACGCCCTCTGTTCCGGTGGCAGTGCTGCCCCCCAGCCGTGGCGAACCCGGCTGCGAGACATTTGGATTTCCTCAGGTCTCCGCAGGGTGCTCAGGCCTCCGCGAATCCCCGTTTTTGGCGGTTGGATCAATTTGGATTTCCTTGGATTCTCTCGTCCGAAACGGGCCTTTTCAATGGGTTACGGGCGACCTGGGGTCAATTTTATTTTCATCACGGCCCTTTCCTGCGGGGACGCGTCCAAAGGGCCGGCCGCCGTCGATCCGAAGATCGACCGCTGCGAACCTCCTCGCCGGACGGAAAGGCTTGGCGAGCTCATGGGACCATGGCAGTCGACATCGTGGCGGGTCGGATCGGGCATTGGGAACAGACTAACGCAGTTTCTCTTTTTTGCAAGAGATTGTCGATCTTGGCGCTATTATACAAAATTCCGACGCTGCCAGGTCTTTTATCGCTTGCTGACTCGCCGCCCTTGGGCAGGGGTCCGGCAGTACGCTTGGTCCTTCGAACCGGATATGGAGCGAGGCGACAAGTGGGCGTCTCAACCGAAACCAATTGCTGTGTGCGCGCCCGAAAAGGTCTAGATGTCCCTTGTTTTCATGGCTTTGCGGTCGATCGCTCGCGAATCGTGCAGCGCAGCGACAATTCCTTGTTGACTCTGGCATGCCAGTATGGTGAGTTATTCGCCCGTTACCTTAGCAATTGCCCACGCCGTGGCGTTGCTCACGGAGGATACGTTAATGAAGGTTCTCGTAAAGGGCTTGCTGGGGGCCGTCGCGCTGGCGAGCTTCTCGCTTTCGGCCTATGCCGATACGACGCTGACCATCGCCACCGTCAACAACGGCGACATGATCCGGATGCAGAAGCTGACGGATGATTTCACCAAGGCCAATCCCGATATCAAGCTCAACTGGGTCACGCTCGAAGAGAACGTGCTGCGCCAGAAGGTGACGACCGATATCGCGACCAAGGGCGGCCAGTACGACATTCTGACCATCGGCACCTACGAAGTTCCGATCTGGGGCAAGAAGGGCTGGCTGGTGCCGCTCGACAAGCTCGGCGCCGACTATGACGTCGACGACCTCCTGCCCGCGATCCGCGCCGGCCTGACGGTCAACGGCAAGCTCTACGCGGCGCCGTTCTACGGCGAAAGCTCCTTCACCATGTACCGCAAGGACCTGATGGAGAAGGCCGGCCTGAAGATGCCGGACAATCCGACTTGGGAGTTCATCGCCGACGCGGCCAAGAAGATGAACGATCCCGCCAACGGCGTCTACGGCATCTGCCTGCGTGGCAAGCCCGGCTGGGGCGAGAACATGGCGTTCCTGACGGCGGCCGCCAACTCGTTCGGCGCGCGCTGGTTCGACGAGAAGTGGCAGCCGCAGTTCAATACGCCGGAGTGGAAGAAGACGCTCACGTTCTACGTCGACCTGATGAAGGTCGCCGGACCTCCGGGCGCGTCGGCCAACGGCTTCAACGAGAACCTCGCGCTGTTCAATGGCGGCAAGTGCGGCATGTGGATCGATGCGACGTCGGCCGGATCAGTTCGTGGTCGGCAAGGACTCGAAGGTCGCCGACAAGGTCGGCTTCACGATGGCCCCGAACGACGGGCTCGGCAAGAGCGCCAACTGGCTGTGGGCCTGGACCCTGGCCATTCCCGCCGGGTCGAACAAGATCGACGCGGCGGAGAAGTTCCTCTCCTGGGCGACGGACAAGAAGTACACCGAACTCGTCGCCGCCAAGGACGGCTGGGCCAGCGTTCCGCCGGGCACGCGCACCTCGCTCTACAAGAACTCGAAGTATCTGGACGCCGCGCCTTTCGCCGCGCTGACGATGAAGTCGATGGACGCCGCCGACCCGGTGCATCCGACCGTGAAGCCGGTTCCCTATACGGGCGTGCAGTTCGCCGCGATTCCCGAGTTCCAGGGTATCGGCACCGACGTTGGTCAAGACTTCTCGGCGGCGCTCGCGGGAACGATGAGCGTCGACGACTGCGCTCGCCAAGGCGCAGGCCAGCACCGAAGCCACGATGAAGAAGGCGGGCTACATCAAGTAGCCCAAGGCCCTTCGCCTCGCGGCCCGGCGCCGCGAGGCGTTCGCGCGGGACGTCCTCCCCGTCCCGACCCCTCTTCGCTTGGCGCGCCGAAAGACCGACGTCTTTGCGGAGAGGGGCTTTTTGGAACGACCGTGCGGGGGAGTGGGCCCTTTTTCCAGGGTCGACGCGCGAACACGGTTGGCGCGAAATGTCGTCTCGCGCCGGCCAGAGGGATGGAACGTAAGTTCGGGGCGTGCAAGCGCCGTCGCGCGCGTCCTGGCGTCCCGCCGAACAGCCAGCGCACAACGCAGCGGGAGGCCTTATCAAGGATGGCGACCCAACAGACTTCCGCCGCGGGCCGCCTGCTCGTCGCCCCCTCGGTCATCCTGCTCTTCCTCTGGATGATCGTCCCGTTGGCGATGACGCTCTACTTCTCGACCCTGCGCTACCAGCCTGCTCGACCCTGACCGGACCGGGTTCGTCGGATTTGCGAACTATACGGCCTTCCTCTCCGACCCGAATTTCATCGCCGCGCTGATCAACACCCTCGTGCTCGTCATCTCCGTGCTGGCGATCAGCGTCATCGGCGGCATTCTGGTCGCGCTGCTGATGGACCAGCCCGTCTTCGGGCAGAACGTTGCTGCGGCTCATGGTGATCGCGCCGTTTTTCGTCATGCCGACGGTCAGTGCGCTCGTCTGGAAGAACCTGCTGATGAACCCGGATTCGGGCCTGTTCGCCTGGATCGCCAAGTCGCTCGGGTTCTCCCCGGTCGTCTGGTTCACCAACTATCCCATGCTGTCGATCATTATCGTCGTCTCGTGGGAATGGCTGCCGTTCGCGAGCCTCATCCTGCTGACGGCGCTTCAGTCGCTCGACGAGGAGCAAAAGGAGGCTGCGCAGCTCGACGGCGCCGGGGCGTTCTCCTATTTCTTCTATATCGTGCTGCCCCATATCGCCCGCGCGATCACCGTGGTCATCCTGATCGAGACGATCTTCCTGCTCAGCGTGTTTGCTGAGATTTACGTGACGACCTCGGGCGGCCCGGGCGTGGCGACGACGAACATTCCCTTCCTCGTCTATAAGCAGGCGCTGCTCGACTTCGACGTGGGCAGCGCATCCGCGGGCGGCGTCATCGCCGTCGTCCTCGCCAATATCGTCGCGATCTTCCTGATGCGGATCGTCGGCCGGAACCTGGAGGGCTGATCGATGGCCATGAAGCATTCCATCCAGAAGCGGGTCGGCGTGACCGTGGCGGCCTGGATCGTCGCCTTCCTGATCTTCTTCCCGATCCTCTGGACCTTCATCACCAGCTTCAAGAGCGAGATCGACGCCATCGCGATGCCGCCGAAGTTCCTGTTCTTCAACTGGACGCTGGAAAACTACGCCGAGGTGCAGAGCCGCTCCAACTACCTGCACTACGCCTTCAATTCGATCGTGCTCTCGGTCGGCGCCAATATCGTCGGGCTCCTTGTCGCGGTTCCGGCCGCCTGGGCGATGGCGTTCGCTCCGGGCAAGCGGACCAAGGACCTGCTGATGTGGATGCTCTCGACCAAGATGATGCCTGCGGTCGGCGTGCTGGTTCCGATTTACCTGATGTTCCGCGACATGCATCTGCTCGACAGTCTATGGGGCATCGGCCTCGTCCTGATGCTGCTCAATCTGCCGATCATTATCTGGATGCTCTACACCTACTTCAAGGAGATCCCGGTCGACATCCTGGAGGCGGCGCGGATGGACGGAGCCTCGCTGCTCAATGAGATCCTCTACGTGCTGACGCCGATGGCGGTGCCGGGCATCGCCTCGACGATGCTGCTCGCGGTCATCCTGTCGTGGAACGAGGCGTTCTGGACGTTGAATCTTGCGACCTCGAACGCCGCCCCGCTGACAGCTTTCATCGCGTCCTACTCGGCGCCCGAAGGTTTCTTCTGGGCGAAGCTCTCGGCAGCCTCTACGCTCGCCATCGCGCCGATCCTCATCCTCGGCTGGTTCTCGCAGAAGCAGCTTGTGCGCGGCCTGACCTTCGGCGCGGTCAAATAAGCCGGCAAAGGGAGAATGCGACTATGGGCAGCATCCAACTGAAGTCGGTTCGCAAGTCGTTTGGCGCCGTCAGCGTCATCAACGGCGTCGATCTCGACATCAAGAACGGCGAGTTCGCGGTATTCGTCGGCCCCTCCGGCTGCGGCAAGTCGACCCTCCTGCGGCTCATCGCCGGCCTCGAGGACGTGACCTCGGGCGAGGTGCTCATCGACGGCAAGGACGTCACCGAGGTCGGCCCTTCGCAGCGCGGCCTCGCCATGGTGTTCCAGTCCTACGCGCTCTATCCGCACATGAGCGTGCGCGGCAACATCGCCTTCGCCCTCAAGATGGCCGGCCAGAAGGCGGACGTCATCGAGCGCAAGGTGAGCAAGGCGGCGACGACGCTGAACCTCACCGACTATCTCGATCGCAAGCCGCGCCAGCTCTCGGGCGGACAGCGCCAGCGTGTCGCCATCGGCCGGGCGATCGTGCGCGAGCCGAAAGCCTTCCTGTTCGACGAGCCGTTGTCAAACCTCGACGCCGCGCTGCGCGTGCAGATGCGGGTGGAGATCGGCGAACTGCACAACGCCCTCAAGACCACCATGGTCTACGTTACCCACGATCAGGTCGAGGCGATGACCATGGCCAACAAGATCGTGGTGCTCGACAGAGGATCCGTCGCCCAGGTTGGTTCGCCGCTCGAGCTCTACAATCGGCCGAACGGCCTGTTCGTCGCCGGTTTCATCGGCTCGCCGACCATGAATTTGATCCGAGGCGCTAGCGCCGAGAAGCGCGGCGCGGCAACCATCGGCATCCGACCCGAGCATGTCGACGTCTCGACCACCGCCGGCGAATGGCCGGCGACGGTGCGGCTCGCCGAGCACCTCGGCTCCGACACCTTCGTGCACGCCGAGGGAGATGGCATCGGCCCGATGACGCTGAGGCTCGCGGGCGAGGCGCCGCTGAAGGCGGACCAGCGGATTTTCGTGACCCCGCGCGAGGCCAATCTGCACAAGTTCGACAAGGATGGGCGGCGCATCGACTGACTGCGCGCGACGCCGCCTCAGCCTTATAACCCTGGAAAGACTGTCATGAGTGTCAAGCTCTCCCTCGCGACGCTGGCGGATTTGCCAGCGGGGATCATCGCTCCGAAGTATCGCCGCTCGGACCTCAAGCCGGGGATCGTCCACATCGGCATCGGCAACTTTCATCGCGCACACCAGGCCGTCTACCTGAATGACCTCTTCGACGCCGGATCCGATCACGACTGGGCGCTCGTCGGCGCGGGCGTCCGCGCGCCGGACGTCGACATGCGCGCTAAACTCGAGGCGCAGGACTGGCTGACCACGGTGGTCGAGCAGGAGGCGGACTCCACCACAGTGCGGGTGACCGGCGCGATGATCGACTTCATCCCGCCGTTCGACGTCGAAGGCATGCTTTCGGCGCTGGCAAGGCCTGAGATTCGCATCGTTTCGCTTACGGTTACGGAGGGCGGGTACTACATCTCGCCGGCGACCCAGCGCTTCGATCCGACCCACCCGGACATCGCCGCTGACGCGGCTCACCCGGATGCGCCGAGGACCGCCTTCGGACTGATTGCCGCGGGTCTGAAGCGGCGCCGTTCGACCGGGGTCCCGCCGTTCACCGTCATGTCCTGCGACAACATTCCCGGCAACGGTCATGTGACCGAGAACGCAGTCGCGGGCCTGGCTGAGCTCATCGATCCGGAGTTGGCGCAGTGGATCCGGGCGAACGTGGCCTTCCCCAACTCGATGGTCGACCGCATCACGCCAGCCACCACCGACCGCGAGCGCGGCATCCTGCGCGACACTTACGGCGTCGAGGACAGCTGGCCGGTGTTCTGCGAGGAGTTCCGCCAATGGGTGGTCGAGGATAAGTTTCCGGCCGGACGTCCGGCGCTGGAGAAGGTGGGCGTGACCTTCACCGCCGACGTCGCGCCCTACGAACTGATGAAAATCAGAATCCTGAACGGCGGCCACGCGGCCATCGCCTATCCTGCGGGCCTGCTCGACATCCACTTCGTGCACGAGGGGATGCAGGACCGGCAGATCGCGACATTCCTCACGACGCTGACGAAGCGCGAGATCATCCCCGTCGTGCCGCCGCCGCCGGCGGTCGATCTCGAAGCCTATCGCCGGAAGGTCGCGCAACGCTTCGCCAACCCGAAGATCGGCGACACGATCAGCCGCCTCTGCCTCGACGGCTCGAACCGCCAGCCGAAGTTCATCCTGCCGACGGTGCGCGATCGGATCGCCGCCGGCGCGAGCGCCCAGGGGCTCGCGCTCGTTTCAGCGATGTGGTGCCGCTACTGCTATGGCGAATTGGAGAGCGGCAAGGTCATTCCGCCCAACGACCCGAGCTGGGATCGTCTGCAAGCGGCGGCACGGCCGGCGCGCAACGATCCGCGCGCGTTTCTGGCGATGCGCGACATTTTCGGCGAGCTCGCGGACGACCCGATTTATGTCGCCGCCTTCTCGAGCGCGCTCGGGTCGTTGTGGGCAAACGGGGTGCGCGCCACGATCGCCGACTACCTCGATCACCCAGCGTGAATCCTGGGCCGTTGGGGGTCGGCGCCCCACAAAGTTGCTCGGGCGGCGCCGCGGGACATCGACCTTGCCTCCGAGTTTCTCGCCTTGTCCGACAGCGACCATGTCGCGGCGCTCGACGTCGGCGGCGGCGCCTTGTGATCTGAAGGCGGCGTGCGGAGGGCTCAATGTATCTCGATCGCTTCAATCTCAAAGGGCGGGTCGCCGTGGTCACCGGCGGCGGCCAGGGCATCGGCTTCGCCTGCGTTGAGGCGCTGTCGGAGGCCGGCGCGCATGTCTACATCGCCGACCGCGCCGTCGGGGCGGCCAGCGAGGCGCGGAACGCGATGCGGGGGAAGGGCTATGCTGTCGACTTCGTCGGCGTCGACGTGACCTCGCCGGGCAACGTCGAGGACGCGGCTCGGCGGGTGATGGCCGAGAAAGGGCGCATCGACATTCTCGTGTGCAGCGCCGGAATCGCGCGTTCTGACACGCCGGCCGAGGACGTCGCCGATCTGCACTGGCTCGAGGTCATCGACGTCAACCTCAACGGTGTCTTCTGGTGCTGCCGCGCCTTCGGGAGGCCGATGCTGGCCGCTGGCCGCGGATCGATCGTCAATATCGGCTCGATGTCCGGGATCATCGTCAACCGACCCCAACCGCAAGTCTCATACAACGCTTCCAAGGCCGCGGTGCATCAGCTGACGAAGTCGCTCGCCGCCGAATGGGGCGCGCGCGGTGTCCGCGTCAACGCGGTTGCGCCGACCTATATCAACACGCCGATGACCGCGGTCGCCCGAGCCAACCGACCCATGTTCGAGACCTGGATCGACGGCACGCCGTTGGCGCGGCTCGGAGAGCCGGACGAGATCGCGGCAGTTGTGCTGTTCCTGGCCTCCGACGCTGCGAGCTTGATGACGGGCTCGATCGTCATGGCGGACGGCGGCTATACCTGCTGGTGAAATGGAGAAGGCGATGGACCTCGGATTGAAGGGCAAGGTCGCGGTGGTGACCGGAAGCAGTGTCGGCATCGGGCTCGCGATCGCGGAGGGGCTTGCCGCAGAGGGGGTCAACCTTGTCCTTGCCGCGCGCGGCGCCGAGAGAGTTCGCGACGAGGCCGCACGCATCGCCGGTCAGTATGGCGTGCGAGTCGAGGGCGTCGCCTGCGACGTCGCCACCCGCGAGGGGACCGACACCCTGATCGCTGGAGTGGGCAGAGTTTTCGGGGGCCTGGATATCCTGATCAACAACGCCGGGACGGGCTCGAACGAGACGGTCATGGCGGCGCCCGACGCGATGTGGCAGGCCTACTGGGACTTGCACGTGATGGCGGCGGTGCGGCTCGCCCGGGGTCTCGCTCCCATGATGAAGGCGCGGGGCGGCGGCGTCATCCTGCACAACGCCTCGATCTGCGCGGTGCAGCCGTTGTGGTACGAACCGATCTACAACACCACCAAGGCGGCGCTGATGATGTTCTCGAAGTGCCTCGCCACCGAGCTCGTCGGCGACAACATCAGGGTGAACTGCGTCAACCCAGGCCTCGTCCTGACACCAGACTGGATCAAGACCGCAAAGCAACTCACCCAAGACGCGGGCGGCGACTGGCAGGGCTATCTCGACGGCGTGGCGCGCGAGCACGCAACGATCAAGCGGTTCGCAACCCCGGCCGAGCTCGCGAATACCTTCGTTTTTCTCTGCTCTGAGCGCGCAAGCTACACTGTCGGCTCAACCTATTTCGTCGACGGCGGTATGCTCAAGACCGTATGATCCGCCTCGGGAACGGCGCCGCTGGAAAGGTCAATTGGCGCCGGGCGAGGTGTCTCCGGGAAGACGAATCTGGTTGATGACGCCGACGACGCCGGGAACGTTGCGAACGTCGAATTCGGCGCATTGTCGTTGGTAGGGCAGGTCGACCGATCCGGACATCGTGACCCAGCCGTCCTCGACTTTGACCGCAACGCGGTGGCGCGGCACCGCGAAATCCCAGTGGAGCGCGTTCATGACGCGCGCCGTCACGTCTTCGCCGTGGGAGTGCATGGTTCTTTTCCTCCTCCCCCGCGATCTCCTTTAGCATTCCCGCGCCGGGCTTGGCCTGCGACCGACTGACGCGGACCCCTTGGACTAACACTAATGGGGTAACAAAGCAGAATTGAGACCCGCAGATGCGCTGAGGCGGGCCGAAGCAAAATTGTCTTCGCGCCGAGGCCGCCAAGGCTGGCGAGACGCGTAACGCCGGGTCCGCCAAGCGCTCCGGGATGGAAGGCCGCAAGCCTCAAGCCGGAGGTCGAAAGCCCACGCCGGGCCCTCGCCCGGGATTGCGGTCACATCGGCGGCGGCGGACCGGACGGCGCCTCCCGGAGCGCGCTCTCGTCGACGCTCATGGCGTTGCCGCGCCAAACGAAATTGTCGCCCATCCACGCCTGACCCCACAGCGCAGGCAGGAGCACGTCGCGCGCGAGAAAGGCCAGAGGGCTCCGCCAGCTGAGCGGCCATCCCGCGACAAGGGCGAGCATCGCTTCGATTGCATACCAGTATACCGCCGCGACAAGCGCGCTGACCCACGGGTTCAGCCCGAATTCCGGCGCGGCGAAAGCCGCCGCGATGATCATCACCAGACTGGTCGTCAGGATCTCCGGAGCAAAATGCAGCGGAAACGTCGCACGCCGAAGGCGCGCCCAGCGTATCTGCCGCGCCCACACGTCCTTCAGCCTGCGCGCCCCAAGCGGCTGCTGGAACGGTTCGTTGACGAGGTGGGCGTCGAAGCCCTGGGCGCGGATCAGCTTGGTTGAGGCGGCGTCCTCGGCGATCTCGCCGCCGAGCGCCTCAATGCCGCCGCCGGCTTCCATGATGTCGCGCCGCCACAGCATCGTCTTGCCCTGCGCGAAGCCGAACCCGGTCGCCTCGGCGGCGTACTGCCAGCGCGCCTCGTAAGTGTTGAGAAAGGCGCATTCGACCTCCGCCCCGAACGATTTCGGTTGGGAACCGATCGGCGGGGCGCAGACGATCCCGCTGTTGCGGCGCCACCGAGCCATGAGCCGCTGGATGTAGTCGGGCGGCATCAGCACATTGGAGTCGGCGATAATCACCCAAGTGTGCTTCGACTGCTTCCAGCCCTTCACGACATTGTTGAGCTTGGGATTGGCGCTGATCCAGTCATCGCCAATCAAAAGCTTTGCGGGGCGTTCGGGATGCGCCGCGATTGCGCCCCGGACGAGCGGAACGATCGGATCATCCGCGCTTGCCACGCAGAACAGGATTTCGTAGTCCGGGTAGTCGAGAGTGAAAATCGAGTGCAGCGTTTGGCGCGAAAAGGCTTCGACGCCGCAAAGCGGCTGCACGATCGAAACGGGCGGCGCGCTTTGAGGGGGAGGCATATAGATGCGCCCGCCGGCGCAACGTCGTAGCGCCAAGCCCACGCTGAGAGCATGAATTCCGCCCGCCGACACGCAAATTCCGGCGGCCAAAGCGCTTATTGTCATTATGCTATTGTACTCACTTGGCGAATCCGCGCCAGCACTATTGCCGGCGTCTCACGACGCTACTATGAAGGCTCATGAACGCCGTCCCGATCGTCCGATTTGCTCCCTCGCCGACGGGCCGCATTCACATCGGAAACGCCCGCACGGCGCTGCTCAACTGGCTCTTCGCCCGCCGACGCGGCGGCCGGTTCATTCTTCGTTTCGACGACACCGATCTCGAACGTTCGAAAGCCGAATACGCCGCGTCGATCGAACAGGATCTGGCATGGCTCGGCGTCGAGCCCGACCTCATCCGGCGCCAGTCGGAGCGGATGGCTTCTTACAACGTCGCGGCCGAAAAACTCAAGGCGCTAGGCCGTCTTTATCCCGCCTACGAGACGGCGGACGAACTCGAACGCCGGCGCAGGCGCCAGCAGGCCCTGGGTCAGCCGCCCGTCTACGACCGCGCGGCGCTTCGCCTGACCGACGCCGAGCGCGCGGCATTCGAGGCCGCCGGCCGCCGGGCGCACTGGCGGTTTCGCCTCGATCCCGGAACCGTTCGCTGGACCGACCTCGTGCGCGGCGACAGCCACATCGACTGCGGCTCGCTTTCCGACCCGGTGTTGCGGCGGGAGGACGGAAGCTTTCTCTACACGCTTCCTTCGGTGGCCGACGATATCGAGTTCGGCGTCACGCACGTGATTCGAGGCGAGGACCACGTCACCAACACCGCCGTGCAGATCCAGCTGTTTGAGGCCCTGGGCGGCGAGCCGCCCCGCTTTGGCCATCACAACCTGCTCACGGACTCCGCGGGCGAGGGCCTGTCCAAGCGGACCGGCGCCCTGTCGATCGCTTCCTTGCGCGAAAAGGGGATCGAGCCGCTCGCGGTCGCCGCCCTTGCGGTGCTGGTCGGATCGGCCGAGTCCGTCCGTCCGGTCGCCTCGCTCGACGAGCTGGCTGGACTTGTCGATCTCGCGAACCTCTCGCACGGCGCCGCCCGGTTTGACGAGGCCGAACTCGACGGGCTCTCCGCTCGTACGTTGCATGCGACGCCGTACCCGGCGGTCGCCGACCGGCTGGCATCTCTCGGCGTCGCGGGTCCGACCGCGGAAGCATTCTGGCTTGCAGTGCGTGGCAACGTCGGCCGCCTCACGGACGTCGTCGAGTGGCGAACGGTGGTCGAGGGCGAGATCGACTCGGTCATTGAGGATCAGGCCTATCTCGCCCTAGCGGCCGAGACCTTGCCCGAAGGCGTTTGGGACCGAACGACCTGGACCGCGTGGACCGCGGCCTTGAAAGAGCGAACAGGCCGCAAGGGAAGGGACCTCTATCACCCGTTGCGGCTCGCGCTGACCGGACGAGACTCGGGCCCGGAGCTTGCGGCGCTGCTTCCGCTGATCGGACGACCTAGAGCGATGGCCCGACTATCCGCACTGTCTTCTTGACCCCGTCTGGGCCCGTTTCGGTGACTTTCTTCCCTTGGGTATCGCTGTAGAAGGTTCCGGAGTGCGCGGCCCCGCCGGCGATGCCGGACGTTTCGCGGCTGACGGTCGCCGCGGCCGCGCTCAAGGCCGTATCTTCGCCATTGGCGTTCAGTCCCTGCGGCGCGCCGGTCAGGCTCGGGTCGCTGGACGTCGTCGTTCCCGCCGCGGCCGAGTCGGATGTCGCGCCCGTCTTGCCGTTCGCCTTGCCCTTCGCCTTCGGGTCGGTCGAGACCTTGGCGACGATCGGGCGCGACATTTCGATCGACTTTTCGGGCGTCACGAGGATATCGCGCGCCTCGTGGCCGTACTTGGCCTCGGCTGCCGCCAGGGCCTGCGCCCAACTCTCGCCCTTGCTACGGCAGGAGCAGGTCGGATCGAAGGACTGCTGGAACTTGAGCGCGTTCGGCATGTCGACATAGCGCTCGCCGCTGGTCGAGACTGCTTGTTCGATCGTTCCCCCGAACGGGAAGGAATAAAGCTGCACGTCGGCGTTCGGACACAGCGACCGGCAGACGTCCTCGAACCGTCCGCCCGCGCCGGAATAGGAAATCGGGAAGAAGCTGCCGTCGCACGTGCGCACGCAGACTGCGTAGGAGCCGGCCGAAACGTTGGCGCTCTTCTTTTCGTGCTCGATCGAGTTCTCGATATTCTGTTGCTGCTCATCCGGCGACAGCATGTCGGGATTGATCGGCTCGCTTGTCGGCCTGCCGCCGATGCCGAACAACGCCTGAAAGATGTTGCCGGGTTGCGCCTGCGCGCTGGCGCACTGGGAATTGTAGCGGGCGACAAGCTCCTCCCGACCGCCGCCGGCGCGCTCCTGCAGGTCCGCCAGACTGGCCTGCATGCGCGCGATCTGACCCCTGAGCTCGCCGCACTGCGCCGGCGGATCCGAGCCGAAAAACAAAAACTTCTGGTTGTCGCAGCCAATCGAATGAGCGTAGGCGCTGGTGTGGGCGAGCTCCGAACGCTGGCGTGCGGCGGCGCCCGCCGCCGGGCCGCTTCCGCCCCGCGGCGCCGACGCGATCGCGGCCTTCAGGCGCGCGCATTCTGCGCTTTGGGCGTAAGCTTGCGCGGTTGCGAAGACCCCCATCATCGCGGCAAGGCCGGCGACCGCCCATCGCGGCGGTGAATAATTTCGCATTGCGACCATAGCGTCCTTTGCCGCCCGAAACTCAACCGCCGGCGACCCTTGGCCGGTCGCCTGGAGGCCGCGCCTTAGAATCCAGAAACGCGGCGTCAAGAAGGCAAAGCGAGAGGCCGCGCAAGCGGCCTCCTTAAGGGTTTTCACGCCGTTGCGCCAGTGACCGGCGAGTTGGAAACTTGGGCGTCTCACTGGCGGGCCGTATGCCGGCGAGCTTGGCGGGCCGCCCGCCCTGTCATTCGTTACGGCTTGGTCTGCGAGGCGCCGGGCGTCGCGGATGGCTGGCCGCCCGTCGTATTGGTCCCTGCCGCGTTGGCGCCCTTGTGGGCCGCGTTGCTGGCGTTCTGTTCGGTGATTTCCGTCACCGAGTCCGGATTGATCACCATCATCACCGGATTGCCTGAGGAATCCTTGGCGCGGACCAGGAACGACGACGGCATGATGTGGATGTCGGTGAATCCGGCCTTGCTGAGGTCGGTGCGCATCTTCTGCGCGATGTGCATGTTGCTGGGACTGTTCGCGCCATTCATGCCCATCGAGCCGGTCGCGCTGTTGTTTTGGCCGGGGGCGTTCTGGCTGGCGGACGACGTGTTCGCGCTCGCCGACCTGGCGTTCGACGTCGCTCCGGTCATATTCTGATTGGCGTCGGCGCTGGCGGCGAATGCCGGAAAGGCGAGGCCGCCGGCCAGAAGGGCTGCGCAGGCGATTGCGGACAGGTGCTTCATGAGGTTCTCCTCGGTTTGCGCCCCCAAGCCTTTGAACAACTCGGCCCTCGGCGCTGCGGTTCCGGCGGTCGCCAAAGAATGGCGTTCCAGTCTCACTTCGCCGCGATATCCTTGTCAGCTTCATCCAATCCTGGGTAGGCTCATGTCCTGAGGAACTCATGCGCCGAGGAGAGACGGATGAAGCCAAAACAGGCGATCGCCGGAACGGTCACCGGCAACGACCAGCATGTCGGTTTCCGGGCGATGATCATGAAACAGGCGATCGCTTACAATCTCGCCGGCTTCGCCAAGAACCTGCCTGGCGACATCGTCAGCTTCACGCTCCAGGGCGACGAAAATCGGCTGCAGCCGGCCGTCGCGGCGATCCAGGACGGCACCAAGAAGTCGTCCAACATCAAGGTCAACACGGAGGCGGCGGCGGTCGATCCGTCTTTGACGGCCTTCACGATCTTCGCCTGGACGTCGACGACCCGGAACATCACCAACCCCTACGATCTCGTGTTCAAGCTGCGGCCTGACGACAACAAGCTCTCCGGATCGGACGTGAAGACCGTCTGGCACGGCATCCTGAAGTCGACGCTGAAGGGCGACGATCTGAAGAAGCTCGGCCCGGACGACTGACGGCGCCGCTTGGGCGCGAAAGGCGATGCAGATAAGGTCACGTGACGAAAGGGGGCCGGCGCGGCCAGATTTCCGTTTTCTTCAGTTTCCTTCCAACGGCTTCACTTTCCTTCCAAAGGCGCTTCCAAAAATTTCCATCCATTTCCAAAAGTTGCAAAAAATTTCCGCGAATCGGGACTTATCAAACGGTTACGGGCCGAAGATCGCCGAAAAAAAGGCTGCCAAGGGGGCCGGCCGCTGGCGACAACGATAACCCGGCTGCGCTAAGTGAATAGACGCAATGCCCCGGCTGTTGAGTTGAATTGCGTGCGCCGCCCTCCATGGACCTCGCCTCGTCCCGATCCTTGCTCGCCCGTCCGTCGCGCGGCTCGATTGCCCGATCTGGAAACGATAGCACGAATTTCTGTTTTATCAAAACGATTGTCGCATAGGCAAAAATGATCGGGAAAGGCTAAGCCGATGCGCTCTGTGCACGGGGAGCACGATCGGGCCTGGCGTGGCAAAGCAGGGATCCGCGGTCGGAGCCGGCGATCCACCCTATCCTGCAACTTTGGAGAAGTCGGCGACCGCATGCACCGCCTCGCGCAATTCGCCGAGGAGGCGCAGGCGGTTGAGGCGCAGCGCGGGATCGTCGGCGTTGACCGTGACGTCGAGGAAGAAGGCGTCGACCGGCCCGCGCAGCGTGGCGAGCGCCCGCATGGCGCCCGCAAAGTCCTCGCGGCCCACCCGCTCGCGCGCGGCGGCGCCGGCGGCGGCGAGCGCGTCGGCGAGGTCGCGCTCGGCGGCCAGCGCCAGCTTCGCCGGATCGTGCGGTCCGGCGAAGGCGCCGGCGCCGTCACGTCTTTCCTCGGCGCGCAGGATGTTCGCGGCGCGGCGGTAGCCGGCAAGCAGGTTTTTGCCGTCCTCGGCGTCGAGCAACCGCCCGAGCGCCTCGACCCGCCACACAACCATCAGGAGGTCATCCTGGCCAGGCAGGGCGTAAACGGCGTCGATCAGGTCGTGCCGGGCGCCCTTGTCGCGCAGATAGACCTTGAGGCGGTCGGCGAAGAAGTCGAGCAGGCTCTTGGTGGTGGCGGCCAGCCGCGCGTCATCCGGAACTTGCGCCCGCCGGCCGGCGCGCGAGACGGCGCCGACGATGGCGTCGAGTTCCGGACCTTTCGGGAAGCCGCGCTTCTCCAGCGAATGGACTGCGGCTCCAGCCTCATCCTCGCGGGCGAACTCCGAATCGAGCAGCGCCCCCCACACGGCGGCGCTGATCGGCCCGGTCAGCGGCAGGCGCAACCCGTTCTCGATCACGATGCGAATGACGCCAAGGGCCGCGCGCCGGAGCGCGAATGGGTCCTTGCTGCCGGTCGGCCTCTCGTCGATCGCCCAGAAGCCGCCGAGCGTGTCGAGCTTGTCGGCGAGCGCGACGGCGACCGAAACGGGCGAGGTCGGAATCCGGTCGCTCGGTCCCTGCGGCTTATAGTGCTCCTCGATCGCATCGGCGACGCTCGCCTCTTCCCCCTGGCGCGCCGCGTAATAGCGGCCCATCAGGCCCTGCAACTCGGGGAACTCTCCGACCATTTCGGTGACGAGGTCGGCCTTGGCGAGCCGCGCCGCGCGCGCTGCGAGTTCCATATCGGCCCCTACCTGCGGGGCGATCTCCCGGGCGAGCTGTTCGATGCGTTCGATCCGCTCGGCCTGCGTGCCGAGCTTTTCATGAAAGACGATTCCGAGCGCCTCGAGCTTGGCAAGACGTTGGTCGAGCGGCTTTGCGGCCTTGTCCTTGAAGTCGGGGAGGTCATTGAGGTCGGTCAGCCAGAAGTGACGGGCGTCGGACAGGCGCGCGCGCACCACCCGCGCGTTGCCGGCGGCAATCGCGGCGCCGCCGTCGCGGGCGATCAGGTTCGAGACAAGGATGAAGCGGTTGGCGAGCTGGCCGTCCGGCCCCCTGAGCACGAAGCATTTCTGGTTGGCGCGGATGGTGGCGCGCACGACCTCGGGCGGAATGTCGAGATAGTCCTGCTCGAATTCGCCCATGAGGACGACCGGCCATTCGACCAGGCCGGCGACCTCTTCGACGAGACCCTCGTCCTCGATGAGGGTCAACCCTTGCGCGAAGGCGAGGGTCTTGGCGTCCCCGAGGATGGTCGCCTTGCGCCGGTCGGCGTCGAGCACGACTTTGGCTTTCTGCAGCGCCTCGACGTAGTCGTCGAAGCGCCGGACGGCGATCGGCTGCGGGGCTAGGAAGCGGTGGCCCCAGGTGACGTCGCCGGATGCGACGCCGTCGACGACGAAGGGCACGATTTCGGTCGCGTCGTTCGGCGTGGCGAGGGTGCAGAGGATTCCGCGTAACGGGCGCACCCAGCGCAAGGCGTCGGAGCGGACCGACGCCTGGCCCCAGCGCATCGACTTCGGCCAGGGGAAGGCGCGCACGATGGCCGGCACGATCTCGCCCAAGGCCTCGCTCGTCGAGCGGCCGGGCTTCTCGATCGCGGCGACGTAGAATTCGCCTTTCTTCGGATCCGTCTCTACCGTCGCGTCCTCGATGCGGGCAAGTCCGGCGCTCTTCAAAAATCCCTGGATCGCCGCCTCCGGCGCGCCAACGCGCGGGCCCTTGCGCATTTCGCGCAACGGGGCTTGAGCCGAGGGGAGCCCGACGACGTGCAGCGCCAGCCGCCGCGGCGTGACGAAGGCCTGCGCCCCCTCGTAAAGCAGGTTGCGCTCGACCAGCGCGTTGGTGACGAGCCGCTTCAGGTCTTCCGCCGCCTGCCGCTGCATGCGGGCGGGGATTTCTTCGGAAAAGAGTTCGAGAAGCAGGTCGGGCATCTTGGGGTCCGAAAAGGGGTGCTGGCGTCAATAGGCGCAATCTCCCTTCTCCCCTTGCGGGAGAAGGTGGCCCGAAGGGCCGGATGAGGGGTCCGCGCCGCAAGGCGCGCGCAGGAAGAGGCGCTGACGCGCCGGACCCCTCGCCCCTGACCCCTCTCCCGCAAGGGGAGAGGGGAACATTGCCGCGCGCGTCACGCCCCGCCGCCCGCGGTCTTGAGCCAGGCGGCGCCGCAGGCCTTGGCGAGGTCGCGCACGCGCAAGATGTAGCTCTGCCGCTCGGTGACGGAGATCACCCCGCGGGCGTCGAGCAGGTTGAAGGCGTGGCTCGCCTTGATGCACTGGTCGTAGGCGGGCAGGGCCAAAAGATGCCGCTCGCCGTCGGCGCCCCGCTCGATGAGCGACCGGCACTCGGCTTCCGCGTCCTTGAAGTGCTGGAAGAGGATCGACGTGTCGGCGTGCTCGAAATTGAAGCGCGAATATTCCTGCTCGGCCTGCTTGAACACATCACCGTAAGTCACCCGCTGATCGCCGTCGCCGCCGTTGAAATTGAGGTCATAGACGTTCTCGACGCCCTGCACGTACATGGCCAGGCGCTCGAGCCCATAGGTGAGTTCGCCGGAGACCGGCGCGCATTCGAAGCCCGCCACCTGCTGGAAATAGGTGAACTGCGACACTTCCATGCCGTCGCACCAGCATTCCCAGCCGAGGCCCCAGGCGCCGAGGGTCGGGCTCTCCCAGTCGTCCTCGACGAAGCGCACGTCGTGCAGGCTCATGTCGATCCCGATGGCGGCGAGCGAATCGAGATAGAGCTCCTGCAGGGTCTCGGGCGACGGCTTCAGGATCACCTGGTACTGGTAGTAATGCTGAAGCCGATTGGGGTTCTCGCCGTAGCGTCCGTCCTTCGGGCGGCGCGACGGCTGCACATAGGCCGCGTTCCACGGCTTGGGGCCGAGCGAGCGCAGCGTCGTCGCCGGATGAAAGGTGCCCGCGCCGACCTCCATGTCGTAAGGCTGCAGGATGACGCAGCCCTGCCGCGCCCAATAGTCCTGCAGCGTCAGGATCAGCCCCTGAAAGGACCGGGTCGGGTCGAGCGAAGGGTCGGCGGGCATATCCGGCGAGTTCCGTGATTTTAAGGCGGCGGACCCTAGTGAGGCCGGCGGGCGGGGTCAACGGCGGGGAGCGCCGCTGTAGGGCGCGGTCGCTGACCCCGCCTGGGCGCGGTCAGCGACCGCGCCCTACAATGTGAGCGCGTTGCGCCCTCGCCAATCTGCCGCTAAAGCGGCCAGACAGACATAAAAGAAGGCAGTTGCCATGCGTCCCTCCAAACGCACCGCGGATGAAATGCGCAAGGTGAGTTTCGAGCGCGGGGTGGCCCGCTACGCCGAGGGCTCCTGCCTCGTGCGCTTCGGCGAGACCCATGTGCTGTGCGCGGCGTCGCTCGAGGAGAAGCCGCCGCCGTGGCTGCGCGGCCAGGGGCGGGGTTGGGTGACGGCGGAATACGCCATGCTGCCGCGAGCGACCCTCACCCGCTCGAGGCGCGAATCCTCGACCGGCCGGGTGTCCGGCCGCACCCAGGAGATCCAGCGGCTGATCGGCCGGTCGTTGCGCGCGGTCGTCGACCTGCCGAAGCTCGGCGAGCGGCAGATCACCATCGACTGCGACGTGCTGCAGGCCGACGGGGGCACCCGCACCGCCTCGATCACCGGCGCGTGGATTGCGCTGCGCGACTGCATCCAATGGATGGTGCAGCGCTCGATCCTGAAGGAAAGCGTACTCAAGGATCATGTCGCCGCGGTCTCCTGCGGGGTCGTCGGCGGCGAGGCGGTGATCGATCTCGACTACGCCGAGGACTCGACCGCCGAGACCGACGCCAATTTCGTCATCACCGGCCGGGGCGGCCTGGTCGAGGTCCAGGGTTCGGCCGAAGGCGCGCCGTTCAGCGAGGCTGAGCTTACAAAAATGCTGGCGCTCGCTCGCGGCGGCGTCGAGCGGCTCGTGGCGCTGCAGAAGGCGGCGCTCGGGTAGGCGCGACGCCGCCGGGTCACGATGCCGGAGCGCCCGGCAGGCGTGCGCATGGACGGTTGTCGCGGCCTTCGGACCCGTGACCGTCCTGCTTCTCCGCTCGAGCGCACCGCCGGCAAAGTAGGCGAAGAGCTGCAACAGGATCGCCCGTGAAAATTCTTGTCATCGGCGCGACCGGCTATATCGGGTCGGCCGTAGCACGCGCGCTGCTCCAGGACGGCCATGTCGTGACCGGGCTCGCGCGTTCGGACACGGCCGCCGCGCGGCTAAGCGCCGCAGGCTTCGCATCCTGTCATGGCGACTTTCGCGAGCCCGAAAGTCTCTCGCGCGCCGTCGAGGATGTCGATCCCGACGCAGTCGTCGTGACCGCAAGCGCCGGCGGCGGCCTCGGCGACGCCGCGGCCTTCAGCGCGGATCGGAACGCGGTGCTGGCGCTGGCGTCCGCGATGGAGGGACGGGACAAGACGCTGATTTTCACCAGCGGCTCGGCGGTGTTCGGCGTTTTCGCGGCGGGAGACCGCGCCGAACCGGCGTTTGCCGAGGACACGGCGCTCCCCCTGCCGCGCGAAGTCTTCGCGCCGGCGTCTGCCGGCGTGGCCGCGCGCTTTGCCGACGAGCACGCGCAGGCGATCGGCGCGCGCGTCGAGGCCGAGCGCGCCGTGCTCGCAGCGAAAGGCGTGCGGGGCATCGTCATTCGTCCCGGCAATGTCTGGGGGTACGGCGGCAGCGTTGACCTCCCGAAATTCATCGAGCTTGCGCGCGCCAACGGCGTCGCCCCGCACTGGGGTTCCGGAGGGACGACGCACGGCTATGTCCACCTCGACGACTTGGTCGAATTGTATCGCCTTGCCATCCAGCGTGGCCGGCCGGGCAGCGTCTATCATGCGGCGTCGGAGGAGGCGAGCCAACGGGATCTAGGGTTGGCGATCGGTCGGATGCTCGGCGCAGGCGCCCGGACGGAAAGCGTGTCACTCCAACGGATGGATGCGCTTGGAGGCGTGCGCGGCGTGCGTCTGAGCCTCAACAAACGCCTGAGCGCGGAGGGCGCCCGGAAAGACCTCGCCTGGGCGCCCAAACGCCTGGGCGTCGTGGCTGACGTCGAGTTCGGCTCCTACGCGCTGGCGGAGAGGCGGCGCGGCTGAGATCCGCGCCTCGGCCGAACGCCCGTCGTTCAGCGAGGCCGAGCTTTTGAAGATGCTGGCCTCGCACGCGGCCGCGTCGAGCGGCTCGTCGCGCTGCAGAGGGCGGCGCTCGGGTGAACACAATTGCGATCAGATGCCAGGGGAGCGGGCAGACCAGAGGAACGTTGTGGGAGGGCGCTCGGCTGTCTGACCCTCCCCGGGCGATATCTCACTTTACCGCAAACCGTTCGACCAGCATGAATTTTTGCACCTTGCCGGTGGGCGTGCGCGGCAGGGCCTCGCTCTGGAACCGGATGGTGCGCGGGATCTTGAAGCCCGCGAGCCGCTCGCGGCAGTGGGCCTCGAGGCGCTCGGCCGACGGCGCCTCGGCGCCGGCCGCCGCGACAATCAGCGCCGCGACCCGCTCGCCCCAGATCTCGTCCGGCAGGCCGAACACGGCGCAGTCGGCGACGCCCGGCGCGGTCATCAAGATCTCCTCGACCTCGGCGGCGTGCACGTTCTGGCCGCCGCTGACGATCATGTCCTTGAGCCGGCCCCTGATGAACAGGAACCCGTCCTCGTCCATCGCGCCGAGATCGCCGGTGTGGACGAAGCCGCCGCGGAAGGTTTCGGCCGACTTGACCGGATTGTCGAAATAGCCGCAGCAGGTCGCGGGCGAGCGGCCGACGATCTCGCCGAGTTCGCCGGGCGCGGCGCGCGATCCGTCCGGCCGCTCGATATGGACCTCGGCGAAGCACAGCGGAACGCCGACCGAATCGGCGTGCAACGCGCGGTCCTGGGGCAGGCTGACCGTCAGCGTCCCGGTCTCCTGCATGCCGTAATATTCGTAGATCGCCGGGCAGAGCGCGGCGGCCGTACGCTCGCGCAACGGGGCCGGAAACATCGAGCCGGCGAACACGAGGGCGCGGAGCGAAGAGAGGTCGCGTCCCGGCAGGGACGGATCGGCGAGCAGCATCGCGGCCATGGTGGGCACGAGGTTGCTGATCGTCACCTTTTCGCTGCCGATCAGGCGCAGCGCCTCGGCCGGGCTGAAGTCGGTGAGAACATTGCGCGCGCCGAACATCACCCCCGCCGCGATCCAGGCGAAGCCGACCCGCCCGAAGGCGGGGAAGAGAGTCAGGATCACGTCGCGCGTGGTCAGCTCGAACGCCTCGAACATCGGCCCGACGTGAACGTTGTTGGCGTGCGTCAGCAGGTAGGCCTTCGGCAGCCCGGTCGTGCCCGAGGTGAGGTTGAAATAATAGGGATCGGCCTCCTCGATCTCGACGTCGGGCTCGGTCGCCGGCGCGTGAGGCGAGCAGAGCCTCGTAGGGCTTCGCCCATTCGGGCCGTCCTTCGCCGATCGCGACGAAATGGCGGATGTCCGCGAGCTCCGTCCGCGCCCGTTCGGCCGATGCGACAAAGCGGGTCTCGAACAGCATCGCCTTCGCGCCCATGGCGCGCATCAAGGCGACGATCTCGGCCGAGGCGAGCCGGTAGTTGAGCGGAATCCCGACGAGCCCCGTCTTGGCGAGCGCGTAGTAGATCTCCGGCAGCTCGGCGCGGTTGTTGCAGAGGAACGCGACCGTGTCCCCCTTCGCGAAGCCGAGGGCCGCAAGTCCGTTCGCCAGCCGGTTGCAGCGCGCGTTGGTCTCGCGGAACGAGAAGCGGCGTCCGGTCGTGGCGCAAAAGAACGCCTCACGGTCGCGGAACCGCCGCGCCGCGGTCGTCAGCGCGTTTCCGACCACCGCCTTGCCCAGCGCGCGCATGGGTCCCTCGCCTGTCATCGATGTCCTCCCGGATGTTTTCGCCCGCCTGCGAAAGCCGCGGACCGAGCTGACGTTCAAACTGGCAGCGGGGGCGTGCGCGCGTCAACGGCCGGAAAACCGTGGCTTCCGTTTCTCGACGAAGGCGGCCGCGCCCTCGCGCAGGTCCTCGGTGGCGAAGGCGGTCGACTGCGCGCTCGCTTCCGCATCGAGCGCCTCGGCGAGCGCCACGGTCGAAGCCGCCTCGAGCTGCGCCTTGATGAGCCGCATCGCCACCGGCGGCCCTTCGGCAAGGCGCTCAGCGAGCCCAACGGCCTCGCCCATCAGCGCGTCGTCGTCGACGACCTTCCAGATCAGGCCCCATTCCGCTGCGGTCTCGGCGGTCAGGGGCTCGCCGGTCAGCGCCAGCGCCCGCGTGCGCGGCGCGCCGATCGCCCGCTGCAGGAAGGCCGTTGCGCCGCCATCGAGCGCTGCGCCGAGCTTGACGAAACTCAGGACGAACCGCGCCGAGCGGGCCGCGATGACGACGTCGCCCATCAGCGCAAGGCCAACCCCCGCGCCGGCCGCCGCGCCGTTGACTGCGACGACCACCGGCAGGCGCGACGCGCGCACCCTTTCGATCAGCGGATTGATCGAGGCGCGCATCCAGTCGCCGACTTCGGCGCCCGCCGCGAAGGTCGCCGTTCCGAGCTGCGCGCCCCCGCAAAAGCCCCTGCCGGCGCCGGTGAGAAGAACGGCGCGCACGCCGGGTCCGCCTCGGCCGCCGCGAAATCGGCTGTGAGATCGGCGAGCATCGTGCCGCCTAGCGCATTCATTTTCTCGGGATTGTTGAGCGTGATGAGCGCAATCGCGCCGCGCCGCTCGTATGTCGTCATCGTCATCGCGGTCCTCCCGACGCCGTCAACTGACCTGGCGCGTCCTGTTCTCCCAATAGGGTTTTCTGAGCTCGCGCTTGAGGATCTTCCCGGCGCCCGACAGCGGCAGCGGCTCGTCCTGGATCGTGACGCTGCGCGGGCATTTGTAGCTGGCGATGCGCTCCTTGCAGAAGGCCGTGATCGCTTCGGGCGTCAGGGTCGTCCCGGGCTTCCGCATGACCACCGCATGCACCGTCTCGCCCCATTCGTCGCTGGGAATGCCGATCACCGCGCATTGCGCGACGGCCGGGTGCTGGGCGATGCAGTTTTCGACCTCGGCGGAATAGACGTTCTCGCCGCCGGTGACGATCATGTCCTTGATGCGGTCGACGACGTAGACATAGCCGTCCTCATCCATGTAGCCGCCGTCGCCGGTGTGCATCCAGCCGTCGACGACCGCCTTCCGCGTCTCCTCCGGTCTTTCCCAATAGCCCATCATCACCGTCTCGCCGCGGGCGACGATCTCGCCGACCGCGCGCGGCGGCAGCGGCCGGTCCTCAGCGTCGACGATGCGGACGTCCACCATGACGGCGGGACGTCCGCCCGACCTGTGGCGACCCCTGGCGCGGCCTTCGCCGATATGATCTTTCCACGGCAGCACGGTCGCGCAAGGGGAGAGCTCGGTCATCCCGTAGGCTTGGACGAACTCAGTTCCCGGAAGCGTTCTCATCGCCCGGTCGAGGACTGCCTCGCTGATCGGCGAGGCGCCGTAGACGATGCGCTTCAGCGAGCTGAGGTCGCGCTTCGTCGCCGCCGGATCGTCGACGAACATCTGGATCATCGTCGGCACCAGCAGCGTATCGGTGACGCGGAACCGTTCGATCGCCTCGGCAAGCCCCGCGGGCGTGAACGTGCGCAGGACCGCGTGCGAGCCGCCGCCCAGAAAATGAAAATACATCGCCGCCGCATTCGCCAGATGGAACATCGGGGCAGCATGCAGATAAACCGCGCCCGCTCTCGAAAGGCCCTCGGCGAGCATGTTCAGCGCATTGCTCATCAGGTTGCAATGACTGAGCATCACGCCGTTCGAACGTCCGGTCGTCCCGCCGGTGTAGAAGACGCCGGCGAGCTCGTCGCCCCGCGCCTCCGCGTCCGCAACGGGAGGCGTCGCGGCAACGAGCCGCTCGTAGTCGGCCATCCCGTCCGCCTCGGCCGCGCGCGCGTCGTCGGCGTAGATGAGGGCGAGGCCGCCGGCGGCGGCAGCGATTGCGCGTCCGGTTGCGGCGAAGGTCGCATCGACGACGAGAACTTTGGGACGGCAATCGCCGACCGCGTCGGTATTCTCGGCGGCGCTCCAGCGGATGTTGAGCGGGACGATCACGGCCCTGGCCCACGCCACCGCGAGAAACATCTCGAGGTAGCGCGGCTGGTTGAGGCTGAGGACGGCGACGCGGTCGCCGGGTCCGACGCCCATGCCGAGAAGGGCGCCGGCGAAGCGCGCGACGCGGTCGGCAAGTTCGGCGAAGCTCAGCTCACAGTCCTCGATCCGGACCGCAACGCCGTTGCGGTTGAGCAGCAGGGCCCGGTGAAGTCCATAGGTGGTGCTCACGAAGTCCTCCCCGGATCGCGCGTCTTCGACGCGATTCCTCATGGCGGCCGCCCGTCAGAGCGTGCGCGCAATCAATACTTTCATGATCTCGTTGGCGCCGCCATAGATGCGCTGGACGCGGCTGTCGCGAAACATCCGCGCGATCGGATATTCGTTCATGTAGCCGTAGCCGCCGAACAGCTGCAGGCAGGTGTCGACGATCTTGTTCTCGAGCTCGGAGACCCAGTATTTCGCCATCGACGCCGTCGCCGCGTCGAGCCTGCCCTCGAGATGCAGGCCGATCAGCCGGTCGACGAACACGCGCGCCACCGTCGCCTCGGTCTTGCACTCGGCGAGTTTGAACTGGGTGTTCTGGAAGTCGATCAGCCGCTGGCCGAAGGCCTTGCGCTCCTTGACGTAGGCGATCGTGTCGTCGAGCGCCCGCTCGATCACCGCGACGCCGCCGACCCCTATGGTCAGCCGCTCCTGCGGCAGCTGTTGCATCAACTGAACGAAGCCCAACCCCTCCTGCGCGCCCAGCAGGTTCGAGGTCGGCACGCGAACGTCGTCGAAGAAGAGCTCGGAGGTGTCCTGCGCCTCCATGCCGACCTTGTCGAGGTTGCGGCCGCGCTTGAATCCGGGGGCGTCCGCGGTCTCGACCACGACCAGCGAGGTGCCCTTGGCGCCCTTGGCCGGATCGGTCTTGGCGACGACGATGACGAGGTCGGCGAGCTGGCCGTTGCTGATGAAGGTCTTCTGGCCGTTGACGACATACTGATTGCCGTCGAGCCTGGCCGTGGTCCTGACGCCCTGGAGGTCCGAGCCGGCGCCGGGCTCGGTCATCGCGATCGCGCCAATGAACTCGCCCGACGCCATCTTGGGCAGCCAGCGCTTCTTCTGCTCCTCGGAGCCGTAATGGAGGATATACGGCGCGACGATCGCACTGTGCAGCGCGGCCGCGAATCCGCTGACCTGGCGCCGGGCGATCGCCTCCATCAGCACGACCTCGTGGCGGAAGTCGCCGCCGGGGCCGCCGTAGGCCTCCGGCACGGCGAGGCAGAGCAGGCCCGCCTCGCCCGCTTCGCGCCAGAACGACCGCTCGACGATTCCCTCTCGCCGCCACAACTCGACACGCTCCGGCGGCGCGTGCTTCTCGAAGAATCCTTCGACCGAGTTCGCGAAAATGACGATCTCGTCCTCCCGCAGGAAATCGGCCCGTTCGATGTCGAGCGACGCCATCATGCTCCTCCCTGGGACGCGACGGTCTCGCGCGTCCGTTCTCGCGGTTCAGGCCGCCGCCAGTCCTTCTGTCAGCCGCTCGGCGAATTCGTCGGCGACGGCCTTGGCGGACAGCCGCCCGCCCGGCCTATACCAGTCGGCGATCCCGTTCAGCGCCCCGGCCACCGCGAAGGCTGCGAGCCTCGCGTCGCAGGGCCGGATCGATCCATCCTCGATCCCCCGCTCGATTTCTCGGCGGAAGGCCCGGTCGTAGCGCCGCTTCGAGCGTCTGACCGCGGCGCGCGCCTCGTCGCCAAGCTCGCGGTCGTCGAGCCTGGCGAAGCACATGCCGAAGTCGGTCGTCATCGACCAGGCGTAGGCGCGGATCAACGCCTTGAGCTTCACGAGCCCGTTGCCCGCCTCGCTTGCGATTCGACCGAAATGCTCGTCGTATTGCTCATCGCCGAGGCGAAAGAGCTCGGACAGGATCTCGTCCTTGCTGCCGAAGTAATTGTAGAGCGCCGGCTTGGTGATGTTGAGCCGCTCGGCGATCCTGGCGAGCGGGGTGCGGTGATAGCCTTCCTCGAGAAACAGCCTCACCGCCATGCGAAGCACCGCCTCGCGCTTCTCGTCGCGCAGGCGGCGGCGGTCCTCGAACGGCGCCCACGGCGGATTTTCGACAATGGATCTGACCGCAGTCATGCGCGCGAAGCGTCCTTCTCGACAGGCCTTGCTTGACAGGCCAGGCCGCGACATATATGACCCGAGGGTCAGATAATGTCCAGCCGGTAAATTCAGGAGGAGACGATGGCGTCCAAGGTGATCGTCGCAGGCGTCGGCATGATCCCGTTCGCCAAGCCCGGCGCGAGCGCACCCTATCACGAGATGGGCGCGGAAGCTGGAAAGCGCGCGCTCGACGACGCCGGCGTCGCCTACGACGCCATCGAGCAGGCCTATGCCGGCTATGTGTACGGCAACTCCACCTCAGGCCAGCGGGCGCTTTATCGCCTCGGAATGACCGGCGTCCCGATCGTCAACGTCAACAACAATTGCTCGACCGGCTCGACGGCGCTGTTCCTCGCGCGCCAGGCGATCGCCTCCGGCGCCGCCGAGTGCGTGCTCGCGCTCGGCTTCGAGCAGATGAAGCCCGGCGCCCTCGGTTCCGTCTACACCGACCGCCCCAGCGCCTTCGAGGACTTCGACGCGCTCGCCGACGAGTTGATCGATGCGCCCGGCATCCCGCTGGCCTTGCGCTATTTCGGCGGCGCCGGACTTCAACACATGAAGAAATACGGCACGAAGCTCGAGGCGTTCGCCAAGGTCCGCGCCAAGGCGAGCCGCCACGCCAAGGCCAATCCGCTGGCGATCTTCCGCAAGGAAGTCAGCGCCGACGACGTCATGAACGACACCCCCATCTGGCCAGGGGTGATGACCCGCCTCATGGCCTGCCCGCCGACCTGCGGCGGCGCGGCGGCGGTGCTGGTCTCGGAGCGCTTCGCCAGGGAGCACGGCCTCAGCGCGGACGTGGCGATCAAGGCGCAGGCGATGACCACCGACACCCCCTCGACCTTCGAGGCGCGCGACATGATGCGGCTCGTCGGCTACGACATGGCGAAGGCGGCGGCGGACAAGGTCTACGAGCAGGCCGGGGTCGGGCCTTCGGAGATCAAGGTCGCGGAACTGCACGACTGCTTCGCCCAAAACGAGCTGATCACCTACGAGGCGCTCGGGCTCTGCCCCGAGGGGGGCGCAGAAGCGTTCATCGACGCCGGCGACAACACCTTTGGCGGACGCGTGGTGACCAACCCGTCCGGCGGCCTGCTCAGCAAAGGCCATCCCCTCGGCGCGACCGGCCTCGCCCAGTGCTACGAACTCACCCGCCAGCTGCGCGGGAGCGCCGGTCCGACCCAGGTCGAGGGGGTGCGCCACGCGCTCCAGCACAACCTCGGCCTCGGCGGCGCCTGCGTCGTCACGATGTACGAGCGGACGTGAGGCGATGGTCGACGCCTCCGCAATCGGCCTGACGCTGCCGCCGACGCACGCCCGCGTCGAGCCGGGCCGGCTCAAGTATTTCCTCGACACGCTCGGCGAGACGAACCCCGTCTACCGCGACGCCGGCGCGGCGAAGGCCGCCGGCTTTGCCGACCGGCCGATTCCGCCGACCTATCTCTTCTGCCTGGAGATGCTCGACAACGACGACCGGTTTGCCCTGCTCGACGCGCTCAAGGTGGACATCGGCCGGGTCCTGCACGGCGAGCAGACGTTCGTCTATCGCGCCCCTGCGTATATCGGCGACGAGCTGACTTTCCGCTCCAAGCGTCACCGGCGTGCAGCAGAAAAAGGGCGGCGCGCTGACGATGATCGACGTCACGACGCGCGTCACCAACCAGCGCGGAGAGCCGGTCGCCGACTGCACCCGCGTCGTCGTCGTCCGCAATTAGGGGAGCCTCGCATGACCGTCCGCCTCGAAGATGCGAAGGTCGGCGACGCGGTCGTCGGCAAGAGCTTCCCGAAGCTCACCCGCGCCAGGCTCGCGCTCTATGCCGGCGCGTCAGGGGACCACAACCCGATCCATATCGACAGCGACTTCGCCAAAAAGGCCGGATTTCCCGACGTCTTCACCCACGGAATGCTGGTCATGGGCCTGCTCGGCCAGGCGGTGACCGACGCCGTGCGGCCCGACCGGCTGCGCGCGTTTTCGACCCGCTTTGTCGCCATCACCCAACTCGGCGCGGCGATTTCCTGCGAGGGAACGGTTGCGGACATCTTTGAGGCGGAGGGCGAGCGGCGCGCCCGCCTCGCGCTGACCGCCAGGGACGAGACCGGCGACGTCAAGCTCGCCGGCGAAGCGATCGTCGCGCTCTGATCTTTGGAGGCCTCATGAGCAACCTGGACGGAAAAGTTGCGCTGGTGTCCGGCTCCGGCCGCGGCATCGGCCGGGCGATCGCGCTGAAACTCGCCCGCCACGGCGCCAAGGTCGTCGTCAACGACCTCGACTCTGGCCCAGGGGAAGCGGTTGTCGCCGAGATCGAGGCGGCGGGCGGCGAAGCCGTCGCCGTCAACGGCGACGTGACCGCGCCGGGATTTGCCGAACGCTTCGTCGGCGCGGCGACCGACAGGCTCGGCGGCCTCGACATCATCGTCAACAACGCCGGCTACACTTGGGACGCGACCATCCAGAAGATGACCGACGAGCAGTTCCAGGCGATGCTCGACGTCCACCTCGTCGGCGCCGTTCCGCATTTTGCGCGCCGCCGCCGAACCGATCCGCATCTACGCCAAGCAGGAGGCGGCGGAAGGGCGCGAGGTGTTTCGCAAGGTCGTCAACATCTCCTCGCTCGCCGGCCTCTACGGCAATCCGGGCCAGGTCAGCTATTCGGCCGCCAAGGCCGCGGTCGTCGGCGTCACCCGCACGCTCTGCAAGGAGTGGGGACGCTACAAGGTCAATGTCAATTGCGTCGCCTTCGGCCTGATCCAGACCCGTCTGACCCAGGCGATCGAGGACAAGCAGACGACGATCGACGTCGCGGGACGGCCAATCAAGGTCGGGATCCAACCGCAGCTTCTCCAGACGATGGACCGCCTGATTCCGCTCGGCCGGGGCGGCACGCCCGAGGAGGCGGCGAACGCCGTCTATCTCTTCTGCACGCCGGAATCGAACTACATCAGCGGACAGGTCGTCTCGGTCGCCGGCGGATTGCTGATGTGAGGCGAGCGCGCTCAACTCGCGGAGAGGGTATAGCACCACGAGAGAGGGCGTCTTCGACGCCCTTTGGAAGAGGCACGACAGGCTTTGTGGCACCTTCGTCGTCGCCTTCGTGGTGAAATTCTCCGCAAGTGCCGAAGGGACAGCCGCGGTCTTACTCCGCCGGCGCGCGGCGCGCGGCGAACTTGACTTTGGGCACCAACGCCGCCGTCGCCGCGACTAGGAGGGCCACAACGAACATCGACACGAAGGTCACCCGCAGCGAGCTGTCGAGCGCCGCCTTGAGAACCCCGCTCGCCGCCGCCCCGCCGTCAAACAGCTTGCGCAGCTGATCGGACGTGACGGCGCCGAGTCCGGCGTGCAGGAGCCCAATGTTCAGCACCGAGCCGAACACGGTCGCGCCGAACGTGCTGCCGAGGGTGCGGGCGAAGAGGTAGGCGGCGGTCACGCTGCCGCGCTCGGACCAGTCGACGATCTCCTGGATGAGCACGATCGACGCGCTGCTCGAAAGGCCCATGCCGAAGCCGACCACCGCTGATCCGATGCCGGCGACAACCGGCGGGGTGTCGGCCCTGAGGAAGACGAAGGCGAGCGCGCCAAGCGGGATGAGCGCTGCGCCTGACCGCAGCACGCTCCGGACCCCGAACTGCTTCCAGAGCCTTGGCGACAGCGTCGCCCCGAGCGGCCACCCCATCACCATTGCCGACAGGGCGAAGCCCGCGGTCAGCGGCGGCCGACCCATCACGCCCTGCACGAACACCGGCAGGAAGGTCGTCAGGCCGATCATCACCATGCCGGCGAACAGCGACGAGGCGTTGACCGCCGCGATCGGCCGCCGGCCCCAGAGGTCGAGCGAGATCATCGGCTCGGGCGAGCGGCGCTCCTGGAGAACGAAACCGGCAACCGCTGCGACGGCGATCGCGCCGATGATGGCGATCTCGGCCCAGCCCGCGGTCGAGAACGCGGTCATGAACGCCATGATCGCGGCGATGGCGATGGTGAACACGCCCGCGCTCAGGTGGTCGATCGTCCCCCGCGCCTCCGACTTCTTTTCGTGCAGATAGAACCAGAAGCCGGCCGACGCGGCGACGCCGATCGGCAGGTTCATCCAGAAGATCCACGCCCACGACCAGCGCTGGATGATGAGCGAGCCGACCAGCGGGCCGAGCACCGCCGAGAGCGCCCAGACGCTGGCCAGCCAGCCCTGGATCTTGCCGCGCTCGTGCACCGAATAGAGGTCGCCGACGATGGTCATCGCCGTCGGCTGCACCGCGCCGGCCCCGACGCCCTGCAGGAGGCGGAAGGCGATCAGCGACGGCATCGACCAGGCGAAACCGCAAAGCAGCGACCCGACGAGGAAAATCGCGATCCCCGACAGCATCACGATCTTGCGGCCGCGGAGGTCGGAGAGCTTGCCGAACACGACGGTCGTCGCGGTCTGGGTGAGCAGAAAGGCGGCGAACACCCAGCTATAGAGCGCGAGCCCGCCGAGCTGCGCGGCGATCTGCGGCATGGCGGTCGAGACGATGGTCGCCTCGATGGCGATCATGAAGTTGGCCGCGATCACGGAGACCAGGACCAGCGTGCGATGGGTCGTGAGGGCGGACATGCGGGCTACATAGGGGGGCGCAGCCTGACATGCCAGTCACGATCGTGGGATCGTCTGACGGACTGTCAGGGCCGAGTTTCGACGTCTGTCGCGCGCAGCAATCGATCAAGCGTCAGGATCGGCGCGCCGCTCGCCTTCGCGTAGATCGTGATCGAGGTCATGGTAGGCCTCCGGAGGAACCGGGCGGCGATCCTTTCCGCGAACCAGCGCCGCGCCTGTTCAATCCCGTCATCGCCCACGTGCAGCCGCCTTTCGCGCTCAGTCTCTAGCGAATTCAAAAAAGACCTGCGGCGAGCGGAGGATACGCTTTCCGCACGCCCCCGCTTTGGGCTATCCTCGCCGAAAAGGAAGCAACCGGATGCAGACTCGCCGCCTCGGCCGAACCGACCTCACCATCCCGCCGATCGTTCTGGGAGGCAACGTATTCGGCTGGACGATCGACAAGACGGCCTCCTTCGCCGTGCTCGACCGTTTCGCCGCTTCCGGCGCCGCCGCGATCGACACCGCCGACGCCTATTCGGCCTGGGCTCCCGGGAACCGGGGCGGCGAATCGGAGACGATCATCGGCGAGTGGATGAAGGCGCGCGGAAATCGCGCCCGGGTCGTCGTCATCACCAAGGTCGGCTCGCCGATGGGCCTCGGCAAGGAAGGCCTTTCGCCGGCCTATATCGAGGAGGCGGTCGAGGCGTCGCTGAGACGGCTGCAGACCGACGTCATCGACCTCTACCTTTCGCACTGGCCCGACATGGCGACGCCGGTCGCCGATACGCTCGGCGCCTACCAGCGACTGATCGAAAAGGGCAAGATCCGCTGGTGCGGCGGCTCGAACCTGACCGCGACGCTGCTCGAGCAGGAGGTCGCGGCGGCCGGCGCGAGGGGCGGCCCCCGCTACGAGGTGCTGCAGCCCGAATATAACCTGGCCGATCGGGCCAGCTTCGAGAACGGCCTCGCCGACCTCTGCCGGCGCGAGGAAATCGGCGTCATCACCTATTACAGCCTGGCGAAGGGCTTTCTGACGGGCAAGTACCGCACCGAGGCGGACCTCGCCAAGAGCGCGCGCGGATCCGGTGTGAAAGACTATCTGAACCCGCGCGGCTTCCGCATCCTCGACGCCCTCGAGGCCGTCGCGGCGAATCACAAGGCCAAGCCCGCCGAGGTCGCGCTCGCCTGGGTCATGGCCCGTCCCGGCGTCACCGCGCCGATCGCCAGCGCCACCTCGGCCGAGCAGGTCGACACCCTAATTCGCGCAACCGAACTGACGCTGTCGGCCGCCGACATGGCGGCGCTGAACGAAGCGAGCGCGTACTGAACGTTTGCCGCCTTGGGTCGCGTCCCGTCAGCGCTGCGAGACGATCCAGGAAATCGGGCGATCCGAACGGGCGGCCTATGGTTTCGGCACCGCGCAACGCGGCCATCGCCCCGTCCGAGACCGGCACCTCGATCAGATCGCCGAACCGGCCGCCGCAACGATCGAGGAGCGGCGCGACCGCGACCAGGCCGTCGTCGCGCCCGGCCAGATGCGCGCGAACGCTCGACCAGCGCCAGTCCTGCGCCCGGTCGACGAGCCGGGCCCCGCACCGGGTTCATGCAACATAGCGCGCCGCCGCCGTCAGATGCTCGTCGTCCATGACGACCAACCCGTAGCGCGACTGAAACAGGTGGCCGGTCACCCGCACTCGCGCATTGGCGACGGCGGTATAGCACCGATGGTCTCGCCGGCCGCCCGCCGCAGCGCGCGGCGCGATAGGCTTAGAGCGCCTAAGCCTGCGAATCCCAGAAGCAGCATCGCCCAGGTCGCAAGTTCAGGAGCTACCGCCACGGTAGCGCCTATCACCTCGCCGGCGTCGCTGATGGCGTAGGCCACACTATTCGGGTGAGCGTGGGTGCCTTGCAGGGTCGGGGCGCCAAAATAGATGACCCGACCGTCGCTCCATTCGGTGGCGACCTCGGTATCCGAGACGAAAGCCGTATCCCACCACCTGCCCCACGTCGTTAACGGCGTTGGCACCGCCCGGTCCAAGCTCTATGACCTTTCCTTCGCTCCATTCGACGGCGTATCCCTCATTCCCCACGACGCTGACGCCTACCACCTGCCCGGCGTTGTTGATGCCGTAGGCGACGTTTGCCCTACTTCCCGGCAGGCCGCCGAGGTTGAGGATCTGGCCCCCGCTCCACTCGACAGCGAACTCCTCGCCCCCGACGACACTTTCCCCAACAACTTGGCCGGAGTTATTGACGGCGTTGGCGACACTATAGGTCGTATCCGGTAGGCCGCCGAGATTAATGACTTGCCCGCCGCTCCACTCGGTAGCTTGGGCTGGATCGTTGGAGGAGACGCGACTGTCCCCCACTACCTCGCCGGCATCATTGATGGCTAGAGGCTCACTGAAAGTGTTGCCCGGCAGGCTGCCCAAATCAATGATTTGGCCGCCGTTCCACTCGACAGCGTGGCTGTAAGTCCCGACCAAGCTACCGCCCACCACCTGACCGGCATTGTTAATACCGCGAGCGGAGTTGGTCCAACTCCCCGGCAGACCGCCAAGGTCAATGGTGGAGCCGCCGTTCCACTCGGCGGCGTAGGAGGAGAAGTTTCCGGTCTGGATGACGCCAACTGCCTGGGAGGCGTCGTTGATGCCGAAGGCGAAGCTCCCCAAGGCACCCGGCGGGAGGCCGCCAAGATTAATGACTTGGCCGCCGATCCACTCGGTAGCCCAAAAATAAGCTTGGGCGTACGCTGGAGCAGATGAGCCGCCGCTCAGAAGACACGCGGCGAGGATCGCGGCCTTGTATGCGAGCGACATCGGAACCCCCTCCAGATTAGCCGGGCATTACAGTGACGCGACCGTCTTTACCCTTATCCGAGTCCCGACATCGCTCGCCAAGACGTGGGCCCAAGTCGAAAGCGATGCCAATCGCTCCTCAAAAGAGGGATTTAGGCGCACGTCACCATAACCCCTTCGGCGCACGTCAGCATAACCCCGTGTTGCGCCCGGCTCGCACGGACCGATTGTTATTTGGGGAAGACGGGCGCGTCACCGCGATCCTGCCCCGACCCTTGCGGCGGCCGCGCGACGCGGTCGCCACGGGGCGCGCCTTTCGCTATCGTCAGCCGTAGGACTTCGGAAGGGAACGGCCTTGAAGGACTCGACGATTCGCATCAATGAAACCCTCGCATTCCTTCAGACCTGCAATCTCCTGTCCGCGCACGAACGCCAAAGCGCGCATACGCTGGCGGCAAACTTCATCGCCGCGCGATACCCGCCAGCTCACGCCGGTCAACCAGCCTACGAGACGTTCTCGACCGCCATGAGCCTCGGGTTCCACCTCGCGTCGGACCCGAACAATTATCGGAGGATGAAGCGCGGCGCCTACCTGCTGGTCCATGCCGTCAACGACATCCATCACCTCACTTTGGCGCCGGTCAATCCGGGCCAGCTCAGCGACCCGGCTGCGCTGATCCTGTTTCAGGATTGTCTGCGCAAGGCGGCCTTCGTCTACGACGCCATGCACGGAAGCACCCAGGCGGCGCAGCTGGCGCTCCTCGCCCTCCAGACTCATCCTCTCGATTTCTTGCGCACCAACAAGCTGTTCATCGCCGGGTCGGCGGTCCGGGACGCCACGCAGGGCGATCAGAATGTCCTCGCCTTTTTTTTCGGATACGATACGAGCCGACCGGTACAAAGTCGGGCTGCAAGCCAGCCCCGGCTTCGCGGCGTTCCACGCCGACAGCGTCGCCGCCCAGCCTTGGACCCTCGCCGGCGATTGGCAGAACCATCAGGCGGCCGGCGGCGACTTCACGCAGATCCCGGCGATCGAACTGGCGTCCCCGGTTATGGTGACGACCCAGTTCACCGGCTGCAGCTTTTGCATGAAGCGGCGCAACGGCCACGTCTACTGCGCCCATGTCGTCCCGACCCGAGACCCCAACGCCAACGCCGCCCCGACCGTCACCGGCGCGCAGCTCGCCGGGCGCATTTCCAACAACCACGGCGTTCATGGCGACTTCGCCAACCCCGCCGGCGGCGGCGGCGTTGCGCTCGGCATCTACGCGCCGACCTTTCACCAGAATCTGCTTCACAATTCCGGCTATCCGGACAACATCAACGCCGCGCCGAACGGCTGGATGACGATCGTCGGAATTCAGCGCGGGCACGACTACGAGATCTATTCGCAGGTGATCCAGCACAACGCCGTGGTCTCGGCTCAGCGGATCTTCTGAAGGCGGACGACGGCCGCGATCGTCGCCGGGTGACGCGACCGTCTTTACCATGACTCCGGGCCGGACGTTGCCCATCGCCAGCGCCATGTCGCCGATCAACCTCAAGGCGGTCGATCAGGTGGTCAAGATCGTGCTCGAGCTCGACCGCTACGGCGGCGCCTTCGCCGCCGAATGGGCGCGGCCTGAGGCGTCCCGCCAGCAGTTGGGCGTTTTCGGTTGTGTCAATTTGACACATTGCAACTATAAGTTGCATATAGCATATTGACTGACGTCACTGCGCCTTGGCGTGGTTTGTGTTTTTTCGGGCTTATGTGAGCAATCTGTGTCTGACGAAGAAACGTCATAAAACCTCGAAGAATCCCTCTCTGTCAGGGAAAGGCGAGACAATGCAAAGCTTAATTGAGAAATATCGCCTCCTTCCGACCGTAGAAAACGCAAAGCGTCTCCGAGAGTACTTTGAGCGCCACCCCTCCCGCGTCTGGGTGCTTCGAACCGAGCTTTTGCATGTACTCGCGGCGGCGGGCGTGCAAGGGCTAACGCGCGCGGCGTGATCTCTCCGGTCACACAGCCAACACGCGCAAACGGGTACGCTCAACCGAGCGAGCGGATGATCTCGCGGTAAGCGGTTTCCGGAGTTACGACGTTACGGTGACGCGACCGTCTTTACCATTTATCCGGAGGCACGCATCAATCGGGGCGTGCGGAACCCCCGTCCCTGCGAAGGCCGGGTGTTACGGTGACGCAACCTAAATCCCGAATCCTGTCATGGTTCGCTAGGTTCATCCCGTGGAGCGAGGCGATGGCTGCGCTTCGCGGGGCGGAAACCCTAGGCCGCCCGTTCGCGGGCCGCAGTTCACCACAGTAAGCCCTGTAATCCCAATGTGGCGAGCCGCGCGTCATCGCGGGGCCGACGGCGTTGCTCACGCCGGCAGCATGACCACCTTCGTCTTGAGGGGCGTTCGCGAATAGAGGTCGATCATGTCCTGACTGAGCAGGCCGGTGCAGCCGCTCGTAACGCAGGTCCCGATCGTGTCGGGATCGCTGGTGCTGTAGATCGTGTAGAGCGTGTACTTGCCGTTTTGGTAGAGGTAGAGCGTACGGGCGCCGAGCGGATTGTCGAGACCTCCCGGCATGCCGCTGGCATATTTGCCCGCCTCGGGCTGGCGTTGGATCATTTCCTTGGGCGGCGTCCAGGTGGGCCATTCGGCCTTGCGCCCGACATAAGCGTCGCCGCTCCACAGGAACTCGGGGCGGCTGACATTGGCGCCATAGCGGGTGGCGTTTCCGTCGCCTTCGATGCGGTAAACATGGTATTTGCTGGGATCGACGATAATCGTGCCGGGCGCTTCGTCGCTGTCGTAGCGCACGAGCTGGCGAAAATATTTCGGATCGATCTTGCTGACATCGACCGCCGGGATCGGGAATTTCTCGTCGGGCGCCGGCCCGTAGGTCTTCGCCGCCTCGGCGCGGAGCAAGTCGTCGGACGAGGCGCATCCGGCCAGCCCCAGCGCGCCGAGACTGACGGCGGAGCCGAACAGAAACGACCGGCGGTCGAGAAGCGCCGACCGAAGCCCAGGCAGAGCATCCTCGTCCCTCTCGCCGGCATCGGCGATTCCACGGTCCATGATCATAATCTTGAAGTTTCCCACTGTCGCCCGCCCAGAGAAGAGTGCGGAACACAGCCGCTGGAGGTCTATTGCCGTCCCACGGCTCGATTGGCAAGCTCGGGCCTCCGCCTCGGCCTAATTTCCGGGCCTGTGGCGGCTCTTCCGGTGCATTTCGGTGACGCGACCGTCTTTACCATTACTCCGGGCCGGAATCAAAACGTGGGCCCAAAACGAAAACGATGCCAGCCGGTCCTGAAGAGGGATTCAGGGGCACGCCACCTTAACGTCCAGTCGCCCGGCCCGCGGCCAGCAGAAAACGCAACAATTTCTTGACAAATATGTGGAAATATGTTCTTCTTTTGTTCCGACCGTCCAGCAAAGGAGAACGTCGCCGTGTCCGCCTGTCTCGAAGCCGCTTCGCCCATAGCTCCCGCACATCCGTCAGCGGACTCGCGCGCCGCGCGGCTCAAGACATTCGAGCGGGAGCAGCGGATCGTCGACTATCTCAACCGCGGCGTGTCGATCGCCGAGATCGCGGCGCAGATCGGCGTCGGCGAGAAGCGCATGCGGGCGATTATTCGGGAGATCCTTGCGCGCCGTATGCCGCACCCGCCCGAGGAGTTCGTCGCGATCCAGGTCAGCCGTCTCAACGAAGCGCTGCTCATGGCCTTCAGCGCCATGTCGCCGACCAATCTCAAGGCGGTCGATCAGGTGGTCAGGATCGTGCGTGAGCTCGACCGCTACGGCGGCGCCTTCGCTGCCGAATGGGCGCGGCATGAGGCGCCGCGGCTTGAAGCGCCGGCCGAGGGGGACGTTGCGTTCGCGAAGGCGTGGCTGTGCAGCGCCGAGCTTGCGGGGGAATCGGGCGACGACAGCCCGGAAATCGCGTCGCAAGGCTCTGAAAAGATTGAATCCGCGCCCGGAAACCCGCTCGCCCCGCATAGCCCGTCGAGGGACGGGCGTCTTTCGACGCCCTATGCGCGGGAGGAGGGTTGGGGAGAGGGGCGCGAGCGATTGGCCGCTGCCGGCGCTCGCCCGGACAAACGCCCGGAAAATCTCGCGCAAGACCTTGAAAACATTGATTCCGCGCCCGGAATTGCGGCAAGCCCGGAAGCCCAGGAGCTGGCCGCGCCCGCAAGCCCCCTCGCCCCGCATAGCCCGTCGAGAGACGGGCGTCTTTCGACGCCCCATGTGCGGGAAGAGGGTTGGGGAGAGGGGCGCGGGCGATTGGCCGCTGCCGGCGCTCGCCTGGCCCCTCCTCCCGGACTTGATCCGGGGGCTGACTTTCTCCCCGCGATCCTCGGGTCAGGCCAGTCAGGCCCGGGGAGGGAGAGGGGACGCTTCCCCGCCTCGCCCAGCGGCAAGCGCCCGGAATATCTCGCGCAAGCCGTTGAAAAAACTGATTCCGCGCCCGAGCGCGGCTGGCTCTCACCCGCCGCAACGGGCGGAGGCTCTCGGTCGCCCATGCCTTATATTACGCCGCCATCCGGCCCATAATCATGTCCGCCGCCTTCTCGCCGATCATGGCGGCAGGGGCCTGAGTGTTGCCGCTGACGAGGAGCGGCATGATCGAGGCGTCGACGACCCGCAAACCCTCGAGGCCGCGCACCCGCAGCGTCGGATCGACGACGGCGCGGTCGTCGACCCCCATGCGGCAGGTCCCGACCGGATGGTAGATCGTGTCGGCGCGCTCGCGGATCGAGCGCGCGCAGGGTTTCCGGGTCGTCCCGGCCGGTGCCGTAGATATAGCGCCCGCGATAGGGCGCGAGCGCCGGCTTGGCCAGGATCGTCTGCACGATCTCCGCCCCGCGAACCAGCGTCTCCAGGTCCTCCGGGTCGGCCAGAAAGTTGGGGTCGATCAGCGGCGCGGTCGCGACATCGGGCCCCGCCAGCGTGACCGCGCCACGGCTCTTCGGCCTCAGGCCGCAAACATGCAGCGACATGCCGGTGGTGAAGTGGAGCTTGCGGTTGTGATCGTCGACGATGCCGATGCAGAAATGGAGCTGCAAGTCCGGCCGGTCGATTGTCGGGCGGCTTCTTACGAAGCCGCCCGCCTCCGCCGCGTTGGAGGTTAGGAGGCCGGTTCCGCGGCGGAGGAAGCTGGCGATCTCCTTGGGTCCGGTGGTGAGCATCGGCAAGGCGAGGCCGAAGAGGCCCGGCCCCCTGGCGGTCAGGTTCGCGACATAGTCGCAATGGTCCTGCAAATTGGCCCCGACGTCGGGCGCGTCCTGCACCACCTCGATCCCGAAGCGCCTAAGCGCGTCGCCCGGACCGACGCCCGACACCATCAGAAGCTGCGGCGAACCAAAGGCGCCGGCCGATAGGATCACCTCGCGGCGGGCGTAAAGCCGCTGCTCGCGTCCGCCACGGACGAAGGCGACGCCGACAGCGTGCCTGCCCTCGAACAGCACCCGCCGCGCCTGGCAGTCGGCGTAGACGGCGAGGTTTGGCGCGGGCGAGGCCTGCAGATAGGCGCGGGCGGCGTTGTAGCGGCGGCCATTCTTCTGGAACAGCTGGAAGGCGCCGACGCCCTCCTGCACCGCACCGTTGAAGTCGTCGTTGCGCGGGAAGCCGGCCTCGACCGCGGCCGCGACGAAAGCCTCGACCGCAGGATTGCGGTGGGCGAGGTCGCTGACATGCAGCGGGCCGCCCACGCCGTGCCACGCGTCGGACCCCCGCGCATTGTCCTCGGCCCGCTTGAAATAGGGCAGCACGTCCGACCAGCCCCAGCCCTTGCAGCCAAGCGCCGCCCAGGACTCATAATCCTGCGGCTGGCCGCGCATGTAGATCATGGCGTTGATCAGGCTCGATCCGCCAAGGCCCCGGCCGCGCGGCTGGTAGCCCTTGCGTCCGCCAAGCCCCGCCTGCGGCGTGGTTTCGTAGGCGTAGTTCCGCTGGGAGCGGAACGGGACCAGCACGGCGATCCCAAGCGGAACGTCGGAGAGCAACGACGCCTTGGCCGGTCCCGCCTCGATCAGGGCGACCGACGATTCCGGCGCAAATTGCGCAAGACGCGCGGCGACCGCGCAGCCGGCAGGCCCTGCGCCGACCACGATGAAGTCGACCGTCTGCCAAGCGGCCCGGTCGGATGTCTGGACGGTCATTGCTTGTCCCTCTCCCGTCTTCCGGACGAGCCTCACCCGGCGCCGCCGGCGCGCGTCCCGCGTTCCCCCATTTTTGGCGAATGGCTCGCCCTTATTCGCTCTTGGCTCCAGCGGCCTCCTTCGGCCGGCCGTCTTTCGGCCTGACGCCCATCCGCTCCGCCTCATCCTTCAGTTCGCGGCGCAGGATCTTGCCGATCGGCGAACGCGGCAGGGTCTCGCGGAATTCGACATGACGCGGCGTCTTGTAGCCGGTAAGATGCTGGCGGCAGTGGGCGATGATCTGAGCGTCGGTCACGGCGGCGTCCTTGCGCACGACCACGATCTTGACCGCCTCGCCGGACCTCGCGTCCGGCACGCCGACCGCGCCCACCTCGTGCACCCCGGGGTGGGCCATCACCACGTCCTCGATCTCGTTCGGATAGACGTTGAAGCCGGAGACGAGGATCATGTCCTTCTTCCGGTCGACGATGGTGAGGGAACCGCGCTCGTCGATCCGGGCGATGTCGCCGGTCTTCAGGTAGCCGTCCTCGGTCATCACCAGGGCCGTTTCCTCCGGCTTCATCCAGTAGCCGGCCATCACCTGCGGCCCCTTGATGCAGAGTTCGCCGGCCTCTCCGAAGGGAACGTCGCGCCCGTCCGTGTCGCGGATGGCGATGTCGGTCGAGGGCACGGGCAGCCCGATCGCGCCGGTGTAGTTTTCGACTGTCAGCGGGTTGATCGTGGCGATCGGCGAGGTCTCGGTCAGTCCGTAGCCTTCGATCAGCGGCCTGCCGGTCACCTGTTTCCAGTGCTCGGCGACAACGCTCTGGACCGCCATCCCGCCCGCAACGGCGACACGCAGGCGGGAGAAATCGAGGCGCAGAAAGTCTGGATCGTTCAGGAGCCCGTTGAACAGCGTGTTGACGCCGCTAATGATCGTGAAGGGCGTCTCCGCCAGCGCCTTGACGAACCCCCGGATGTCACGCGGATCGGGGATCAAGAGATTTTGGGCGCCGATCATCATCGGGACGAAGGCGTTCACCGTCAGCGCAAATACGTGATAGAGCGGCAGCGCCGTCACGAAGACCTCGCCGCCGGGTCCGACCACCGGCGCGATCCAGGCCGCGACCTGCTGCAGGTTGGCGATCATGTTGCGATGGGTCAGCATCGCCCCTTTGGGAATGCCCGTCGTCCCGCCCGTGTATTGCAGGAAGGCGAGATCGGTCGGCTCGATCTTCGGCAGCTCCACCTTGCGGCGTCGTCCAAGGGAAAGCGCCCGCTTGAACCGCACGGCCTGGGGCAGGCGCCATGGCGGAACGGCCCGCCGGATTCGGCGGACGACCAGATTGGCGACGAGGCCGCGCGCTCCGACCAAGTCGCCGACCGCGGTCACGATCACGCTCCTGACGCTCGTGCCCTCGATCGCCTTCTCCAGAGTCTGCGCGAAGTTCTCGAGCACGACAATCGCTTCGGCGCCCGAGTTCGGCGAGCTGATGATGGAGCTCGCGCGGCGAATAGAGCGGATTGCAGTTGACGATGACGAAACCGGCCCTGAGGGCGCCGAACAGCGCGACCGGATATTGCAGCAGGTTCGGCATCATCAGCGCGACCCGCGCTTCGCGTTCAAGCTCCGCCACGGCGACGAGATAGGCGGCGAAGGCGCGCGACTGGGCGTCGAGCTCGCCGTAGGTCATCGTCCGCTTCATGCCGATATAGGCGACGCGATCGCGGTAGCGCTCGACGCTTGCGGCAAAGAAGTCTCCGAGCGAGCCGTAGGCCGTCGGATTGATGTCGGCCGGAACCCCCTCGGGATAGGACTTCAGCCAGATCCGTTCCATTGCGACCCTCGCTGCCGCCGTCAGATGTGCAGGCCCTTCAGGATTTGCGTGAAGGCGATCTGATCCGCGTTCGGCGCGATTTCGCCTTCCTTTTCGCCGCGCGCCGCGGCGCTCTCCGGAAACATCCGGAAAGCCGTATTGAGAAGAATCCGGCCCATGTTGGGCGCGATCGCCTGAACCGCCTGGCCGAACCGGCCAAGCCGCGTCGCCACCCGCGCGGGACGGTCGATGATCGCCTCGACCGCAAGGGCCGCCGCCTCGTCGGCGTCGAGCGTCGGCACATGCTGATAGAGCTTGGTCGGCGCGATCATCTCGGTGCGCACCAGCGGCATATTGACGTTGGTGAAGGCGACGCCGCGGTCGAGAAACTCGCTCGCCGCGCAGTTCGACCAGGCTTCCAGCGCCGACTTCGAGCCGACGTAGGCGGAAAAGCGCGGCGCGGTGGTCAAGACGCCGATCGAGGAGATGTTGACGACATGGCCGGATCGGCGCTCCGCCATGCCGGGCAGGAAGCCCATCGTGATCTGAACGGGCGCCAGATAGTTGATCCGCATCAGCCGTTCGACGTCGTGCAGCCGATCGTAGGAGTTCTCCACGGCGCGGCGGATCGAGCGGCCGGCGTTGTTGATGAGAATGTCGATCCCGCCATGCTCGGCCATGATCCGCTCGATCATCGCCCCGCACTGCGTCGGGTCGGAGATGTCGGCGCTGTACGTCTCGAGCTCGAGGCCCTGGACGGCGAATTCCTCGCGCGCCAGGTCGAGTTTCTCCACGTCGCGCGCGACGATCAGCGTCTTGGCGCCGGCTTTGGCGAGGCGGTAGGCGATCGCCTTGCCGATGCCGGACGAGCCGCCGGTGATGAGCACGCGCTTGCCCTTGACCGCGCCGCCGAGCGAGCGATCGACGAACAGGGCGGGATCGAGATGGCGCTCCCAATAGTCCCACAGGCGCCAGGCGTAATCCTCGAAGGCCGGGACCTCGATCCCGGCGGGTCGCAAGAGCTTCTGCGTCTCGCGGCAGTCGAACCGGGTCGGGTAGTTGACGAACATGAAGACGTCGTCCGGCAGCCCGAGCTCCTTCATCATCATCTTGCGCATGCGGCGGAACGGGGTCAGCGCCATCAGCCCGCGCATCAGCGCCGGCGGGGCGAAGCCGAATAGGCCCGCATTGACGCGCATCGTGAAAGGCGGCGCATGCGCAGCCTTGGCGATCGCGTTCAGCATGTCGCCGACCCGCATCGGGCTTGGATCGGTGAGATGGAAAGTGCGGCCGTCGAGGCCGTCGAGATGGGCGAGATGGTCCATCGCCGCGACGATGAAGTCGACCGGGACGACGTTGATCCGGCCGCCCTCGATGCCGATCATCGGGACCCAGGAAGGCAGGGCGTCACGCAGCTTCTGGATCAGCTTGAAGAAGTAATAGGGTCCGTCGATCTTGTCGATCTCGCCGGTCCTGGAATCGCCGACCACGATGCCGGGCCGGTAGATCCGCCAGGCGATCTCCGTCGCGGCCCGCACCAGGCCCTCGCCCTTGTGCTTGGACGAGTAATATGGGTGTTCGAGGCCGCGCGCCTCCTCGAACATGTCCTCGCGGAACACGCCGTCGTAGAGACCGGCCGCGGCGATCGAGCTGACGTGGTGAAAGCATCCCGCCTTGACGCTCTTGGCGAAGGCGAGCGCGTTGGCGACGCCCGCGACGTTGGCGGCGACGACGACCGACGGTTCGGCCTTGAGGTCATAGACGGCGGCGAGGTGGAAGAAGTGATCGACCTTGCCCTTGAGCTTTTGCGCGTCCTTCGCCGACACGCCAAGGTCGGCCCGTGAGATATCGCCCTCTATGAATTTCACCCGCTCGGCGCCCGCGCCCCAGAACGCTCTCAGACCCTCGATGAGTTCGGGCGTGGGCTGGTAGACCAGCAAGTTGATTGTCTCGTGGTTTCTTTCCAGGAGACGCCGAACCAAACGCCTGCCGATGAATCCGGTTCCGCCAGTGACGAATGCGCTCATGAGCCTTCCTCTCCCCTCGGCCGCTGTGTAGCGGATAACTCTAGAATGGGCCGCCTAGAACTTTGGGCGGCGAATTCTAAAATCCTATGCTGATATGGGCGGCGTACAAGGCGGATTGGCCGCCCAGACGACATGAGGATGGTCATGCCAAAGAAACTGAAAGAACTCGCCAACGAGGCGACGGAAAACCAGCTGGCGGTGAGAATCCGCGAATCCGCCAGTCAGATCTGGCTCGCCGGCCTCGGCGCGTTCGCCAAGGCCCAGCAGGAAGGCGTGAAGATGTTCGAGGCGCTGGTCGAGGAAGGCGAGAAGGTCCAGGAAAAGACCAAGACCGCTGCCGACGAGCGGCTGACCGAGATGCGCGCCAAGGCGACGGGAACGTGGGATAAGCTCGAGCAGGTGTTCGAGGATCGGGTTGCGCGCGCGCTGCACAGCCTGAGCGTGCCGAGCCGTCAGGATATCGATGCGCTCACCAAGCGGGTCGCGGAGCTGACCGAGATCGCCAAGAAGCTTTCGGCCGACGAAGATCACGGCCGCGCGCGGACGCCCAAGGCGAAAGCCGAATAGGGCCGAAGTACGTGCTTGCGAGGTTGACGCGCCGGACTCGCGCCAGAGCAGCGGTCCGAACGGAGCGGTCTCATGAGCAAGCGGCGCCGGAACGGTAAAGTCGGGATCGCCCTCGCGGGAGGCGGTCCCCTCGGCGGCATCTACGAGATTGGCGCGCTGGTGGCGCTCGAGGAGGCGTTGCGCGGCGTTCACTTGACCGATCTCGACCTTTACGTCGGCGTGAGCGCTGGCGCGTTCATCGCGGCAGGGCTGGCCAACGGCATCGGCCCGCGGGAAATGCACGCCATGTTCATTCTCGACCGGTCGCATCAGGACCCGTTCGAGCCTGCGCTGCTCCTGCGGCCGGCGTTCGGCGAGTTCTTGAGCCGGATGATGATGGCGCCGGGGCTGATGCAGGGCGCGCTCATCGCCTATGCCGCCGCCGCGCCGGTGCGGGGCTTCTTCGAGTCCTTCGCTCGGCTCACCCACGGACTGCCGAACGGCCTGTTCGACAACAACGCGGTCGCCAGGTATCTGGCGCGCCTTTTCAGCCAGCCGGGCCGCACCAACGATTTCCGCGAGCTGCCGCACAGGCTCTTCATCGTCGCGGCCGACCTCGACACCGGCAAGGCGACGCCGTTCGGCGCCCCCGGCTTCGATCATGTGCCGATCTCGGAGGCGGTGAAGGCGAGCGCGGCCTTGCCAGGCCTCTATCCGCCGGCGCGCATCGACGGCCACGACTATGTCGACGGGGCGCTGAAGAAGACGCTGCACGCATCAGTGGCGCTGAGGGAAGGCGCGAAGCTCCTCTTCTGCATCAATCCGCTGGTGCCTTACGACGCCGAGCTCGCCGCCAGGTCCGGCGGCAAGCCGAGGCCGCTCGCCGAGCGCGGTCTCCTGACCGTGCTGTCGCAGACCTTCCGCGCCCTCATCCATTCGCGCCTGCGGATCGGCATGGAGCGCTATGCGGCCGAGTTCCCGGATGCCGACATGGTGCTGTTCGAGCCGGCGCGCGACGACGACGTCATCTTCTTCGCCAACATCTTCAGCTATTCGGACCGGCGACGGCTCGCCGAACACGCCTACCGCCATACGCTGCGAGAGCTCGAGCGGCGGGCGGCCGAGCTCGGACCCATTTTGGCTCGGCATGGCGTCGAAATCGACCGCGAAGCGCTCAAAGGACGCCTGCCGCGGCAAAGCGTCGCTGGCGGCGGAGGGCGGTTGTGGGATAGCGTGCGTCCGCTCGAACTCGCGCTCGGGGAGCTGGAAAAAGCCTTCGGACGAGACGAGCCCGAACGTCGGGAGGGGATGAAACGCGATGCCGCCAAAGCCGCCCCGCAGGACGCGCGAGCGCATCCTTGAGACGGCGCTTCGAATGTTCAACGAACTCGGCGAACCTTCGGTGGCGACAACGGCGATCGCCTTCGAGATGGGGATCAGCCCCGGCAATCTCTATTATCACTACCGTTCCAAGGAGGCGATCGTCGCCGATCTCTTCGCCGCCTTCCGGCACGAGATCGAGATCACGCTGGCCGCGCCCGAAAAGCGTCTGCCCAACGCCGAGGACTGTTGGCTGTTTTTGCACCTGGTGTTCGAGGCGATCTGGAAGTACCGCTTCATCTACCGGGACATCAACGACCTCGTCGGCCGTTATCGCGGCATCGGGCCGCAGTTTCGCCGCGTCCTCGCCCACAAGATCCGGGTCGTCGAGCAGATCCTCGCCGGTCTGGTCAAGGGCGGACAGATGCGCGCCGCGCCCGCCGAGCTTGCGACGCTGGCGCAGAACATCGTGCTGGTGGCGAGCTACTGGATGTCGTTCGAGAACGCCTGCGATCCGCGCGCCGGCAAGGATGGACGCACGCTCGGCCGGGGGGCCTTTCACGTCATCGCGCTCGCCGCGCCCTATCTCGAGCCGCGCGAGCGTGAGCTTTTCGATCAACTCGCCAAACGGTACATCGCCTGAGGAGCTTCAATGGCCACCGCAGCCTGGAAAAAGTTTCCCTACAACTCCTCCCGCTACGCCTACTTGGGCGCGGCGCTGAAGGCGGCCTGGCCGGAGCTGCACCGGGGCGACTGCGAGCCGTTTCCCGATATGGCTTTCCTCGAGGCGATCTTCGCCCGGCGCCCGCAGCTCAGGAGCGCGCACGACGCTCAGACGATCGCCGAGCTTTTGCAGGAGGCCTGGCGCGCCTACCATCGCGGCGATTTCGGCGCGGCGGTCGAGCAGGGTTCGGCGCTCGGGCCGATCGGCGCCAACCCCGCCAACAAGGCGGCCAACATCTACGCGACCTACCTTGAGAGCGAGAGCGAGGCCAAGCGCGAGCTGCTGCTCGCCTCCGCCGCACGCGCCATGGCGCTTCAGGCCCTCGCGCCCGACTTCCCCAACGCCTTTTATTTCCACGCCCAGGCGCTCGGCCGCTACGCGCAGGAAGTCTCGATCGTCAAGGCGCTGGCGGAAGGGACCGGCGGCAAGGTGAAGGCGAGCCTCGACAAGGCGATCGCCCTCGCTCCCAGGCATGCCGAGGCGCATATTGCGCTCGGCGCCTATCACGCCGAGATCGTCAGCAAGGTCGGCGGCACGCTGGCGAAGTTGACCTACGGCGCGACCCGGGACGAGGCGGTCAAGCATTATGCGCTCGCCCGCAAGCTCCTGCCCGAATCCGCCATCGCCCGGATCGAGGAGGCCAACGGCCTCGTCCTCTTGTTCGGCAAGTCGAAACTCGCCGAGGCGGAGGAGCTCTACAAGAAGGCCGCCAACTGCCCCGCCCTCGACGCGATGCAGAAGCTCGACGCCGAACACGCGCGCGAGGAGGCGGACGGGTAGCTCGCGGATCGACGCGACGAACCGCCACGCTCGAGACTCGGCGATGAGCGAGAGATCCGGGGCCTCTGACACGGGGCGCAATCCGCCACATTTCCTGGCGTTTGACGGAGGCTGAAACGCGCCAAAAGAGGCGCGCAAGCGCGATGACTGGTGTTCGGGCGCGGCGTTTTTGAGCCGAAAACGGCGTTCCGGCCTGCCCGAACAGGCGCTTTAGCGACCCGCGGACGCCGCCGATTTGGCGAGCGGGCCAATGAGATCAGAACGTTAGACCCGAGATTTTGACTCGCGACCCCCTCCGGCAAGCCCACTTGACACATTTCAACCACATTTTCTAAGGTCTGACAGCGCGATCCAGACCTCAGATCGCCGGTTGCGGCGGGTCGAAAGCGACCGCAGCGGACGGACGCCAACTCGGGGTCGCCGAGGACGGTCAGAAGGAAAGCCGGCGGCGTCACGGGTTGAATTTTGGCCATCGAAATCAGACTACACCATAGTTCTGATTATCGCAAGCAAATGTTCGTCTCTCCTTCCTGGCGGAATGGAGCGGAATGCCCACGCTCACTCGCGCCCAGACGCCTGACAGACCATGGGGAGCGGCGACGAGTGATCGGGCCGACGACGGGCGCGGGCCCGCCCTCTCTAGGGGTTAGGCGTCGATGGCTTGGCGCCCGACCGGCAATGTCTCAAATGGGCGAATCCCGCCCTCGCAAAAGGAGAGCGTGAATTGCAGGACGCGACCTGTTGCGGCGGTTGCAGATCGCGAGCGTGGATGGCGCAAGTGGACAGGTAAGCGGCCGTGCGCTTGCGCCTCCGAGAGGATAAAGTTCTCTTCGTGTCGGCGCGCATTCATCGCGGCCCCACATCGCGACGCCCGGCCTGCGGACATTCGGTGGGGCCTATGCGAAACGCCTCCAGATACCAATCAATTACCCTTGGACCGACGACAAGTCACCAAGGCAAATAGACAGGCGCCGCGGACTACTCCTCATCGCCCGTCAGTTGCCGCGACGCTTTGGGCGCCCTCAACGCCATGTTATGGCTACCGTTGTCCATGACAATCTTTGCGGCGTTCGGGATGGCGCGCAGGTGACAACTTTTGTTTGGGCGGCGGTGCTGGGCGCGGCGTTGCTGCACGCGCTTTGGAATTCGGTGGTCAAAAGCGCGGGCGACAAGTTCATGAGCTCGGCGCGCGTGGCCCTGTGGACCGGCGTCGTCGCCGTGTTTGTCAGCGTGATCACGCCGGCGCCGCTCGTGGCGTCACTACCGTATGTCATTGCGTCGGCGCTCATCCACGTCGTTTATTTCCTGCTGGTCGGGCGCCTCTATCGCACCGCCGATTTGTCCGTCGCCTATCCGATGATGCGCGGTCTGGCGCCGCTCGTCGCGACGGCCATAGCTGCCATAACGCTGCGCGAGGCGCCAGCCGCGGGCGCGCTTGTCGGCGTGCTGGCGCTCGTTGCTGGTGTCGCCGCGATGGGTTTCTCGGGCCTCGCCCATCGGCGGATCGATCGTGCGACGATCATCGTAGCGCTCTGCAATTCGATGATTATCGCAACCTATTCGGTCGTGGATGGCGAAGGCGCCCGGCTCGCCGGACCCAGTGCGGCGCACGCCTTCGCCTACAACGCCTGGTCGGACGGCCTGACGGCCGCACTTTATCTCCCGGTCGTGCTGGCGCTGCGGGGCAAATCCGCTGTCCCCGAATTGGTGCGTGATCCCCTGCGAAGCGCCTTTGCCGGCCTCGCCGCCTTTGGAGGATACGCGATCGTCGTCTGGGCGATGACGCAGGCGCCGATAGGAGCGGTGGCGGCGCTGCGGGAATCCTCCATTGTCTTCGCCGCGATCATCGGCGTGGCGGTGCTCGGCGAACCGTTCCGCGGCGCGCGCGCCGGGGCGGCGCTGCTGATTCTCGGCGGCGTGATCGCGTTGCGGCTCGCGTAAGGTCCTCCTTATCGTCGTAAGACCTGTCAAACGGAAGGCAAAGTCGTCCGTCCGCGTTCCGTATGGCGCATTGCCCTACCGGTTCACGGGAGGACGCCGCGCTGGAGATTCTTCTTGTGGCCACGCGCCCGTCCAGGCGCTGGATCGTTTCGAAGGGATGGCCGATCAAGGAACTGGGACCAGCGAAGCCGGCCGCAAGGGAAGCTTTCGAAAGAAGCAGGGGTCCGCGGAAAAATTGGCGCAAAGCCCCTGGGCGTCTTCACCGACGGCAAGCGGCTCGACGAGGCGGGCGTCAAGGACACAATCGCGCACGCTCGCTTCATGTCTTAGCCGAACATCCGAATCGGCACATAGGCCGCCGCAGCAATGAGCGCCGCTGCCGGCAGGGTCAGCACCCAAGCGACTACGATGCTTTGGGCGACGTTCCAACGCACGGCCGAAGTGCGCCGGGCCGCGCCCACGCCGACGATCGCGCCGGTAATCGTATGGGTCGTCGACACGGGAACGCCAAGCGCTGTCGCCAGGAACAACGTGATCGCGCCGCCCGATTCCGCGCAGAAACCGCGCATGGGCGACAGTCGCGTGATTTTCGAGCCCATGGTGTGGACGATGCGCCAACCGCCGAACAGCGTGCCGAGGGCCATGGCAGCCTGGCACGACAGCACGACCCACAGCGGGACGTGGAAACCGTTCGGCATATAGCCTTGTGAGTAAAGCAGCACAGCAATGATGCCCATTGTCTTCTGGGCGTCGTTGCCGCCATGTCCGAGAGAATAGAGCGCGGCCGAGCCGAATTGCAGCGTTCTGAACGCCTTGTCGACGGCGAATGGCGTCGACCGAAGGAAAATCCATGACACGGCCGCGACGAGGCCTAGGGCCAGGACAAATCCAAGCAGCGGCGAGAGGACAATGGCCGCCGAGGTCTTGAAGAAACCGGACCAGACAATCGACTGAAATCCGGATCGCGCGATCCCCGCGCCGACCAGTCCGCCGATCAGGGCATGCGAACTGCTCGAGGGGATACCGAGCAGCCAGGTGACGACGTTCCAGACAATGGCGCCGAACAAGGCCGCGAAGACTACGCCTGCCGTGACGGTATCGGGTTGGACGATGCCCTTGCCGACCGTTTCGGCGACCGTCAGGCCGAACACGAGGAAGGCGACGAAGTTGAAGAACGCCGCCCAGAATACGGCGAGGGACGGACGCAGAACCCGGGTTGAAACGATGGTCGCGATGGAGTTGGCGGCGTCGTGGAGGCCGTTGAGGAAGTCGAACACGAGCGCTGTTGCGATCAGGCCGACCAGCAGGGGCGCGCCGAGAGAACCAGTCATCGGGCCGCCGCTTACACGTGCTCGATCACGATACCGTTCACCCGCTCGGCGACATCTTCGAACCGGTCGAGCACTTTTTCGAGGTGCTCATAGATCTGCGATCCGACAATGAAGGCCATCGGATCGTTACCCTTGTAGCGATTGTAGAGATCCCGCAAGCCTTCGTCGTACAGTTGGTCCGATTTTCCTTCCAGGTGCGTGACGGCTTCGGCATAGGCGTTGATGGCGCCGGCGTTCGTGACGATTTCCCGCAGCAAAGGCACCGCTTTGAGCGTCAGGTAGGCCGCGTCGACCGAAAGGGAGGATATGTCCACCATGAGCGGATCGAACTCGCGAACCTCGAACCGCATGATCGTCTTGACGGTCTGATGCATCTGATCGATCGCATCGTCCATTGACTGGATAAGGTCCTGGATGTCGCTGCGGTCAAATGGGGTGATGAACGTGCGCCGCACCGACTGCATGACCTTTTGCGCGATGCGGTCGGCCTCGTGCTCTTTGTCGATGATGATCTGGCAATTCCGAGCCACATCGTCGCCGCCTTGGAACAATCTCCGGAGAGCCTCCGCGCCAGCGACCAGGGTCTCCGAATGGCGCTCGAATAGATCGAAAAATTTGTCATCCCGAGGAAGAATCCTTTGAAACCAACGCATTGACACTTCATCTCCCCGGAGATGGGTTCGCTTCCTATGCTTTTCGCGGCAAGCACGCCACGGAAATATTAAGCAGGTCCGCCTCGCCCGAAAATGCCAGTCCTAACGTCGAGAAGCGCGGTTCGAGAGCGGAAACCCTAGACCACACCGGCCACGAACCGCGCCTGAAGAAGGGCCGACCCGGACACGAGCGGTGGGCGATTGATCGAAAGGCTCTCGGTTACTCGCCGAAAATCGTTAGGCGCTCCGCTGGCTCTGATATGGCTTTCGAAAGCGAACGCCGCTATTCGGCACTTTCCGGCAGAAGGACCAACAGTCGTGCACGACCACACGGTGAAGTCCTACGACAGGGAACTCGACACGCTCGACCGCCTGATCGCAGAAATGGGCGGCATCGCGGAGAAGATGGTGATCGAAGCCGTGGACGCACTCGCCAGCGCCGACATGGCGCTCGCGCATCAAATCGTCTCGACCGATGCCCGCCTGGATGCGATGCAGCGCGAGATTGAGAATCTCGCCGTGATGACGATCGTCCGCCGTCAGCCGGTGTCCATCGATCTGCGCGAGTTGATCGGGGCCATCCGCGTCGCCGGCGACCTCGAGCGGGTCGGCGATCTTGCCAAGAACATCGCCAAGCGCACGATCAAGATCGGAAGCGAGTCCAGGGTTCCACGGGCGATCGTCGGCCTCAGGCATATGAACGAGGTCGCGACCGAGCTGATGAAGGACGTGCTCGACGCCTATGCCCAGCGCGACGTCGAACGGGCGCGCGAGGTGTGGGAGCGCGACGTCGATCTCGATGCGCTCGAGGATTCGGTATTTCGCGATCTCCTAACGCACATGATGGAGGATCCGCGTAACATCTCGATCTGCGCTCATCTTCTGTTCTGCTCGAAGAACATCGAGCGGATCGGCGACCACGCCACCAATATTGCCGAGACGGTTGTCTATCTGGTCACCGGCGAGCCAATGCCCTCGGAGCGTCCCCGCGGCCGGCGGGAAACGGACATCGACGCCGAAGCCACCGGAAGCGATGCCTGAATCGAGCGCGCAGGGAGATCGTCCGCAGCAACGCGACGTCGGCTCCGGGCCATTCTCGTCGTCGAGGACGAGTCCTATCTCGCGGTGTTGCGGGCCTAGCACTCCGCTCCTCTCGGGACGGACCGCAAAGCGCGGCTAAGGGTCAGAGATCACCCGTTCGCCACGCCCTCCACGAATGCCCGCTCCTTCCGCACTCTTTCCGTAGGGCGAACCGACGAGGAATGGCGGCCCAAGGGTCGACTCCGGTCCTCTCCCGAGGGCCGACGGGGGCGCCAAGCAAAAGACTGGCGCCACAAGGTCCCGTTCGGCTTCCGACGGCCGGAACGCCGTCAGCGCTTGCGCAGGCCGTCGACGAAGATGTCGGCGAGGCGCAGCGCCGTCTTTCGCCAATCGGGGGTGTCGTAGACGTTGTAGGTCATGCCGACGAGCGCGCGCAAAAGGTCTTCCGGCGTGACATCCGTGCGGATCTCGCCGGCCCTGGCGGCGCGGTCGAGCAGCGAACCGACGGCCTTCGTAAGGCGGTCCGCCGAATAGGCGTGAAGCTCCGAGGGGCGATGCGCCGCCAGGGCGAGCGCCGCCACCATGCCCTTCTTGGTCGCCACCAGCCGCACATTGGCGTGCAGCCAGCGCCGCAAGGCTTCGACGGGCTCGGCTTCGACGGGCTCAGTTTTGTTGGCGAGCCGCTCGGCGAGCTCGGCGAGCTGATCGACCTCGCGCCGATAGACCGCCTCGAACAGGGCTTCGCGGGTCGGGAAGTGGCGATAGAGCGTGCCAATGCCGACTCCGGCGCGCTTCGCCACGGCTTCGAGGCTGGCGTCGGGGCCGCCGGCGCTGAAAACCTCGGCCGCCGCCTCGAGCAGGCGCTCGCGGTTGCGGACCGCGTCGGCGCGGGGCTTGCGCACGAGGTTCGTTGCACCACCTGACATGACGCCCTGATACGCCTGTTGCAAAACGGAGGCACCCTCCGTATACTATCTTCATCAGATCGCGGCGCCTCGAAACGAGGCAGCCGATCCAGTTTATCGCGAACCTGCCGTCACCGCCGCGCGACGGTCTTCTCATAGCCGGCCCTTGGCCTCGATATCACCATCCGCCGGAATGAACGCACGGGAGTCTTCATGACCTTCTCCATGAGCCTTATCGTCAACGGCGAGCGGCGAGACATCGCGCTCGACGATCCGCGTGTCACCCTTCTCGATCTCCTGCGCGAGCGTCTCGACCTGACCGGAACCAAGAAGGGCTGCGACCGCGGCCAATGCGGCGCCTGCACCGTGCTCGTCAACGGGAAACGGGTCAATTCGTGTCTCGCTCTCGCGCTGAGCCTCGACGGGGCGGAGGTCGTCACCATCGAGGGCCTCGCTGAGGGCGACATCCTCCATCCAGTCCAGGCCGCCTTCATCGCGCATGACGGATTCCAGTGCGGTTTCTGCACGCCGGGCCAGATCATGAGCGCGATCGGCCTGATCGAGGAGGGTCAGGCGGGCGATGACCCCGAGCGCGTGCGCGAGGGAATGAGCGGCAACATCTGCCGTTGCGGCGCCTATCGCGGCGTCACCGAGGCGGTGCTGGAAGCACAGAAACATCTCGCGGAACGGGACCGGAGGACTGCGGCATGAAGATCTTCGACTATGTGAGACCCGCGTCAATTCCGGAGGCGGTGGCCGCCGCGGCGGAACCCGGCTCGGCCTATCTGGCCGCCGGCACGAACATGCTCGACCTGATGAAGGGCGGCGCCCTGCGGCCCGACCGTCTCGTCGACATCACCCGCTTGCCGGGCCTGGACCGCGTCGAGCGCCTGGCCGATGGCGGCGTGCGGATCGGCTCGCTGGTGCGCAACGCCGACCTCGCCCATGACGCGGATTTCGCCCGCGCCTATCCCGCCGTCGCCGAAGCGCTGCTTTCCGGCGCCTCAGCGCAGGTCCGCAACGCCGCGACCGTCGGCGGCAACCTGATGCAGCAGACGCGCTGCAGCTACTTCTATGACGTGGCGAGCGCCTGCAATCGTCGCCAGCCGGGCGCCGGCTGCGACGCGCTGCGCGGCGAGAACCGCCTGCACGCGGTCCTCGGCTGGAGCGAGCGCTGCATCGCGACCCATCCGTCGGACGTCTGCGGTGCCGCTCGTCGCGCTCGACGCCGTTGTCGAGATCGAAGGCAAAGCGGGTCGGCGCGAGATCGCGCTCGAGGATCTTCACCGCCTGCCCGGCGACACGCCCGAGTGGGAAAGCGCGCTCGAACCGGGCGAGTTGATCGTCGCGGTTCGACTTCCGGGCGAAGCCGCGCGCTTTTCAACGCATGCGCGCTATCTCAAGCTTCGCGAGCGCACCTCCTTCGCCTTCGCGGTCGTGTCCGCCGCCGCCGCGCTCGACCTCGACGGCGGCGTAATCCGCTGCGCCCGGCTCGCACTTGGCGGCGTCGCGGCGAAGCCGTGGCGCGCGCACGCGGCCGAGAGCGCGCTCGCGGGCGCCAAAGCGAATGCGGCAGTGTTCCGCGACGCGGCCGAAGCCGCGCTCGCCGACGCGAAGCCCTCCGGCGACAATGCCTTCAAGATCGACCTCGCCAAAGGGATCGTCGTCCGCGCCCTGGCGCTCGCGGCGGCGGGTACGCCGGAACGCCTTCCCGCCCTGCCGGCCTCCCCCTTCTCCTCGGTTCCGAGAGCCCTCCAACATGCCTGACACCCACCCGACCCAAGCCTCGTCGAGCCTGCGCTACGGCTCCAACTCGGGCCAACCGCTCACCCGCCGCGACGGGATCCTCAAGGTCACCGGACGGGCGACCTACGCCGCGGACAACCATCCCAAGGGCCTGCTTTATGCGGTCTGCGCCGTCAGCACGATCGCGCGCGGCCGCGTCACCCATCTCGACGTCGAGGCCGCCAAGGCGCATCCGCGCGTCGTCGAAGTGATGACCCCCGCCAACCGTCCGCCGCTGGCCGGCGATCCGGACGGCAAGCAGGGCCTGTTCGCATTCCGCCTGGAGGCGCTGCAAAACGACCGCGTGCGCTACTCGGGCCAGCCGATCGCGCTGGTCGTCGCCGAGACGCTGGAGGCGGCGACCGAGGGCGCGGCGCTGCTCAGGCCCCGATACGAGGTTGAGCCGCCGCGCCTCGGGCTCGACGTCGAACGATTCGTCCCTGAAGCCGTCGGTGTCGGCTCGCCCTCGGGCGGCGTGCACGGCGACGTCGAGGCGGGACTGGCGGCGGCGCCGCTCATCATCGACGCGACCTACGAGACGCCGTCGCAATACCACAACGCGATGGAGCCCCACGCCATCGTCGCCTCGTGGGACGGCGACCGCCTGACGCTCGATACCCCGAACCAGGCGCCGCATATGGCTCGCGCCGCCTACGCCGGCTTCTTCGGCGTCCCGCCGGAACACGTGCTCATCCGCACGCCGTTCATCGGCGGCGGCTTTGGTTCGAAGGCGATCCTCGCGGGGGCGCATATCCTGTGTGGCCTTGCGGCCCGCATGACCGGGCGGCCGGTGAAGCTCGTGCTGACGCGCGCCCAGATGTTCGGGCCGGTCGGCCATCGCGGCGAGACGCGGCAGCGGCTCAGACTTGGCATGGAGAGGGACGGCCGGCTCACCGCGATGTCGCATCACGCGATCGCGGCGACGAGCAGCTTCGACGAATTCATCGAGCCGTCCGCCGGCGTCTCGCGCATGCTCTACGCGAGCCCGGCCATCGCCATCGGCCACGAGGCCGCGCGCAACGACATCGGCACGCCCGGCCCCATGCGCGCGCCGGGCCTCGCCTCCGGATCGGCGGCGCTCGAGGCCGCCATCGACGAAGCGGCGGAGGCCTGCGGCATGGACCCGCTCGACTTCCGGCTCGTGAATTACGCGGAGGTCGAGCCGATCACCGGCAAGCCCTATTCGTCGAAGGCGTTGCGCGAATGCTACGCCAAGGGCGCGACGGCGTTCGGCTGGTCGGGCCGGCCGCGCGCGCCCCGGCAGATGCGCGACGAGGACGGCTTTCTCGTCGGCTGGGGCATGGGCACCGCCGTGTTCCACTGCCCGATGTTCGCCGCCGAGGCGCGGGCGGCGCTCCGCCGCGACGGCACGGCCGTCATCGAGACGAGCGCGATCGACATGGGCCAGGGGGCCTTGACCGCGCTCGCGCAGATCGCCGCCGACAGCCTCGGGCTCCACATCGATCAGGTCACGCTGCGCTTCGGCGGCTCCGACCTGCCCGACGGCGGCGTCGCCGGCGGCTCCGGCCATACGGCGACCGCCGGCTCGGCGATCGACGCGGCCGGCGCGGAACGCCGTCGCGCGGCTCGCCGAGCTCGCCACGGCCGACCGCGCTTCGCCGCTCTACGGCGCGGGCAATGTCGGGTTCGTCGCGCATGGCGGACGGCTCTGCCGCAAGGACGACGAGAGCCGCAGCGAGCGCTATGCCGACATCCTCGCCCGCGCCGGCCTGGCGGAGGTCGACGGATGGGGCAAGGGGGCGCGCGATCCGGCGGCCGTCGGCGACCACGCCCTGCAGGCGCACGGAGCAGTCTACGCGGAGGTCAAGGTCGACCCCGATCTCGGCCAGATTCGCGTAACCCGCCTCGTCGGCGCCTTTGCCGCCGGGCGGATCATCAACCCGCGGCTCGTGCGGAGCCAGCTCTATGGCGGCATGATCTGGGGCGTGTCCTTCGCCCTGCACGAAGGGGCGAGCGTCGACCGGCTGAGCGGCCGCATCATGAACGCCGACCTCGGCGAATACCACGTGCCGGTGAACGCCGACGCGCCGTCGCTCGAAGCGCTGCTGGTTCCCGAAGACGACGCCTTCGTCAACGGACTCGGCGTCAAGGGCGTCGGCGAGATCGGCATCACCGGGACGGTGGGCGCCATCGCCAACGCCGTCTGGCACGCCACCGGGATAAGGGTGCGCAAATTTCCCATAAGGATCGAGCATATCATGCCGCCGGAAAAGCTGTCCGTCGATTGAAGGAACATCATCCCAGCTGGCCGCCGCAGGCGGATGCTAGCGATCTCGTCGGAAGGGACTCTCGGGCTAGGAGCCTGTCGGACTTAACGATACACTCATTGATATCATTGATGTTTTTGTCTTTTCTGGCAAACACAAAATGTAACAATATCAATGTGTTGCGCGTCTCGAAAACCTCCAGTCCGACAGGCTGCTAGACAGCTCTTGCCCGTAGATACCCGGCGAAATTCGACGCGCCGAAGCAAGGGAGGATTTGGTTCGGCCCGCTGCTGTCCGAAGGCGCTTCCCCTGACCCGTCGCGACTCTTGTAACGTACAGGATCGCTCACTCCCCGCTGTGATCGGGCTCACACAACAGCCGTCGATCCGCGAGCATTTGGATTGATACCGCTACCGCCGCCAGCGATCCGCGCGTTCCCCTACGCGGTTCGGCTGGCGGCGGCCCGGCGAGCAGGAGGCCCATACCGGCTTCTGTTAACTTGACACGCGCCAAAAGGTTTCCAACGCCTGTCAATTTCTGGGCAACCTGGCCGCGCCGGACTCGCCCCTCGTTTCGCCCGACGGACGGATACTGTGTCGCACTCTGGCGTAGGTTTGGCGGAAGGAGTGAGATTCGAACTCACGGTGGGGTTGCCCCCACGGCGGTTTTCAAGACCGCTGCCTTAAACCACTCGGCCATCCTTCCCACGTGAGCCCGATCCTTAGCCCATGCAGCCTCAGGGCCGCAACGGGCGTCAGACCAGCCGGCTCTGCGCCTTGGCCGCCGCGATGAAGCTGGCGAACAGCGGGTGCGGTTCGAACGGGCGCGATTTCAGCTCCGGATGATACTGCACGCCGATGAACCAGGGGTGGTCGGTGAACTCGATCGTCTCCGGCAGGACCCCGTCGGGCGACATGCCGGCGAACGCCATGCCTTTCGCCTCGAGGCGAGCGCGATAGTCGGTATTGACCTCGTAGCGATGGCGATGGCGCTCCGAAATCTCGGTTCGGCCGTAGATCTCGGCGATGCGCGAGCCGGCTTTCAGCATCGCGGGATAGGCGCCGAGCCGCATGGTGCCGCCGAGGTCGCCCTCGGCCCGGCGCAGCTCCAGCGCATTGCCGCGCAGCCACTCGGTCATCAGGCCGACGACCGGCTCCGGGGTCGGACCGAACTCGGTGGAATTGGCCTCGGGCACTCCGGCCAGCGACCGGCAGGCCTCGATCACCGCCATCTGCATGCCGAAGCAGATGCCGAGATAGGGCACCTTGCGCTCGCGGGCGAAGCGGGCGGCCAAAATCTTGCCTTCGGCGCCGCGCGAGCCGAACCCACCCGGCACCAGAATCCCGTGAACGCCTTCGAGATGCGCGGCGGGCTCGGCCGTTTCGAAGATCTCGCTCTCGATCCAGTCGAGCTTGACCCGCACCCTGTTGGCCATGCCGCCATGGGTCAGCGCCTCGATCAGCGACTTATAGGCGTCCTTGAGGCCGGTGTACTTGCCCACGACCGCGATCGTCACCTCGCCCTCGGGGTTGTGATAGGCCTTCGACACCGCGTCCCAGCGCTTCATGTCGGGCTTCGGCGCCGGCTCGATGCCGAAGGCCGCCAGCACTTCCCGATCGAGCCCCGCCGCGTGGTAGAGCGCCGGGACGTCGTAGATCGAACGGGCGTCGCGCGCCTCGACCACCGCGCTCTCCCGCACATTGCAGAACAGGCCGAGCTTGCGCCGCTCCTCGCGCGGGATCTCGCGATCGCAGCGGCAAAGTAGAATGTGCGGCTGGATGCCGATCGAGCGCAGCTCCTTGACAGAGTGCTGGGTCGGCTTGGTCTTCAGCTCCCCCGCGGTCGGGATAAAGGGCAGCAGAGTCAGGTGGATATACACCACATGGCCGTGCGGAAGGTCGTTGCCAAGCTGGCGGATCGCCTCGAAGAACGGCAGGCCCTCGATGTCGCCGACCGTGCCGCCGATCTCGACCAGGACGAAGTCGATCCCCTCGTTGCCCTCGAGGACGAAGTCCTTGATGGCGTTGGTGACGTGGGGGATCACCTGCACCGTCGCGCCGAGGAAGTCGCCATGCCGCTCGCGCGCGATCAGCTCCTGGTAGATCCGGCCGGTGGTGATGTTGTCCTGCTGGTTGGCGCTGCGCCCGGTGAACCGCTCGTAGTGGCCGAGGTCGAGGTCCGTCTCGGCCCCGTCGTCGGTGACGAACACCTCGCCGTGCTGGGTCGGGCTCATGGTGCCCGGGTCGACGTTGAGATAGGGATCGAGCTTGCGCAGGCGGACCGTATAGCCGCGCGCCTGCAACAGCGCCCCCAGCGCCGCCGAAGCCAAACCCTTGCCGAGCGAGGAAACCACGCCGCCGGTGATGAAAATATACCGCGCCATGGGATTCGACGCTTAACCGATCGCGTCCGATTCTGCGAGGCGAAAGTTTGCGGGCGCGACATTAGGCGCGGACGGCGCCCGCGCTTGACGGGCGATAACATTGCAATGCACAAATCCGGGCATTCCGGCGGCGGAAGACCGGGATCGCGAAGCGAGGAAGACATGCCGGGGAGCGAATTTGTTTTTCAGGCCGAGGACGGCGTCCAGCTGCTCGGCCGGCGCTGGCTGCCGGACGGCGCCCCCCGCGCAGTTGTCCAGATCGCCCATGGTCTCGCCGAGCACAGCGCCCGCTACACGCGGCTCGCCTCGGCCCTGAACGCCGCTGGCTATGCGGTCTACGCTGTCGACTTCCGCGGCCACGGGCCGTCCTGCCCCGCCGCCGACCTCGGCCACTTCGCCGACCGGGACGGCTGGGTCAAAGTCGTTGGCGACCTCTGGACCTTCAACCGTTTGATCGCCTCGGAGCAGCCGGAGCGTCCGATCGTCTTTTTCGGCCACTCGCTGGGGTCCTTCATTGGGCGCGGGTTCGTCGCCGAGCATTCGGAGGCGCTTGCCGGCGTCGCCTATTCGGGGTCGAACGGCAAGGCGCCGCCGATCGCGGCGCTCGGCCGGCTGATCGCTCGCGCCGAACGCCTGCGGCTTGGCAAGCGAGGCAAGAGCGCGCTCATCTTTAAGATGTGGTTCGGCGACTTCAACAAGCCGTTCGAGCCGGCGCGCACCGCTTTCGACTGGCTGTCGCGCGATCCGGCCGAGGTGGACGCCTATGTGGCCGACCCGCTCTGCGGCTTTCCCTTCTCGACCCAGCTCGCGATCGACGTCCTCGACGCCCTGCCCGGCCTCGCGAACCCTGCGAGCCTCGCGCCGATCCGCAAAGACCTGCCGATCTATGTCTTTTCCGGCGAGAAGGACCCGGTTGGCGCCAACATTCAGGGCCTGATCGACGCGCTCGAAGCGGCCGGGTTTACCCGTCTGACGACCCGCATCTACCCCGGCGCGCGCCATGAAACGCTGAACGAGACCAATCGCAACGAGGTCTTGCGCGACCTTATCGCCTGGCTCGATGGGATCGTCGGCCGGTAGCGGGCGGCGCCGACCGATCCAGCGCAAGCGGAAACGAGGTCGGCGGAGGTCATTTTGCTTTAGCAAGACCGGAGCGGCGCTTGGCTTCAAAAGCGCGGCGCCAGCGGGCGCGCAGCACCGCGGGCGCGACGCCGTGTCGCTCGTCGAGGAATTCCGCGGCAAGGATGCGGTCCGTCCGGAAGTGGCGGAAATCCTGGCGCATCTCGCACCAGGCCGCAAGCAGGCGCACGGTCTCGGCGTAGCCGATCATGGTCGGCCAGATGGTCCGTTCGGTGATGCGGGCCTGCTCGTCACCGTAGCGAATCCGGATCTTTTTTCCGCCGCGGATCCACGACCGCGTTCGAGTCATGTCGAGGCCGTCGGCAGTCCTCGCAAGGCTCGGCGGCGCGCCGACGCTCGGTTCTTCAAGAAACGGAACAAGATGGCCGGGAACGACTGCGGCAATCTTGGCGATCAGATCGCGCGCCGCGGCCGCCAGGACGGCGTCGCCCTTGTCCGCCACCCATTGCGCGCCGAGCGCCGCGGCCTCCAGTTCATCGGGCGTCAGCATCAGCGGCGGCATGTCGAAGTCGCGGCCGAGGACGTAGCCGACCCCGGCCTCGCCGCGAATCGGCACCCTCTGTCCGATCAGGTCGGCGACGTCGCGATAGACGGACCGCTTCGACACTTCGAGTTCCGCGGCCAGAGCCGCCGCGGTGACCGGGCGCGACGAACGCCGGAGGATCTGGATGATCTGAAACAGGCGGTCGGCGCGACGCATGAGCGGCTCCATGCTGACGGCATGCTGGCGGCAGGGGGCGGCTAGAAGTCAAGCGCCGCAGCGTGCGGCTCGACCCTCAAGGGAGAAGGCCATGAATTTCGCTTCCGTTCGAATTGTCACCGACGACGTCAATCGCCTCGTCGGCTTCTATGAGGCGATGATCGGCGTCGCTCCCGACCGGTACTCGGAGGACTTCGCCGAGCTCGTGACGCCTTCCTGCACGCTGGCGATCGGCAGCGCGGGCGCGGTGGCGCGATTTCAGGCGGGAGCGGCCTACGCAGCCGCGAACCACAGCGTCATCCTCGAGTTCCGCGTCGAGGACGTCGACACAGAATACGCGAAGCTGGCGGGCGTAATCGGCGAGGTCGTCCAGGCGCCCACCACCATGCCCTGGGGCAACCGCTCGCTGCTGTTTCGCGATCCCGACGGCAACCTGATCAATCTCTTTACTCCGGTCACGACGGACGCGATCAAACGTTTCGACCGCTGAATCGCGAGGGCGCCGGTGGATCGGATCCCTCCTGGACCAGCGCGAAGGAGGGTCGTCTCGCTCTGCTAAACGGCCTCGCCGAAAAACCCGTCGAGGAGCTTCGCGAACCGGGCCGCGTGCTCGATCTGCACCCAGTGGCCGCAGCGGCCAAAGACGTGCAGTTGCGAGCGTTCGATCCACTTGAAGCAGCGTCAGCGCATTCGACTGCGGAATGACTTTGTCGTCGCGGCCATGGATGATCAGCGTCTCGTGCGGCAAGCCTCGGATGTCGGCCTCAAGGCTCGCGAGCGCATCGACCCAGCGCTGGCGCGGCGACGGGGAACATGGCCGAGAAGGACTCCTGGAAACCGGGGCGGATGCTGGCGCGGTAGCGCAGGTCCGCCAGTTCGTCGTTCACCAGGCTGCGGTCGTAGGCGAAGATGTCGAGGAGCTTGCGCATCGCCTCGAACGACGGCTCATAGCCCCAAACCGCATCGAGGCCCGGCGTGATCGGGAACGGCACGCCAACCGCCCCCATGAGCGCCAGCCGTCCGACGCGCTCGGGATGGCGGATCGCCATGGCGAGCGCGATCGCGCCGCCGAACGAATTGCCGACCACATGCGCCTTCTCGATCCCAAGCGCATCGAGAAGGCCGATCGCCTGAGCGATCCAGGTCTCCTTGCGATATTCGACGCCTGCGGGGCGGTCCGAGAAGCCGAAACCGACCATATCCGGCGCGATCACCCGGTAGGAGCCTGACAGCGCCGGGATGGTGAGCCGCCAGTTCGCCCAGGCGCTTACCCCTGGCCCCGAGCCATGGATGAGGAGCACAACGGGGCCGTGCCCTTGGTCATGGTAATTGGTCTCGATCCCGCCCGCGGCGATGCGGTTGGCGATCTCGGGGTCGGCTGCGCTCATGGCGGATATCCTTGCTGTTTCCTCGAAAATTTTCGGCGCACGGGTCGTTGACGTGGCCGAATAAAATAACGCTATTCTGCGAGAATGTCGATACCGCTGGTCGGGTCTGCCGCCTCTGCCTTGCCCAGGCGCCGGCTCGTCGCTATAAGCGCCGCGATTTTCGCCACGCCCAATCCAGAGACCCGATCCATGGCCATCCAGCGCACGTTCTCGATTCTCAAGCCCGACGTCACCCGCCGCAACCTGAGCGGCGCGGTCAACGCCCGAAATCGAGGCTGCGGGCCTGCGGATCGTGGCGCAGAAGCGGGTGCACATGACCAGAGGTCAGGCCGAGACGTTTTACGGCGTGCATCGCGAGCGGCCGTTCTTCGGCGAACTGGTCGAGATGATGACCGCGGCGCCGGTCGTCGTCCAGGTGCTCGAAGGCGAGGACGCCATCGCCCGCTACCGAACAGTCATGGGCGCGACCAACCCGGAAAAGGCCGACGCGGGTACGATCCGCAAGGATTTCGCCTTGTCGATGGGCGAGAATTCCGTGCACGGCTCCGACGCGCCAGAGACGGCGGCGGTCGAGATCGCCCAATGGTTCTCGGGCAACGAGATCGTGGGGTAAGGCTCGTCGGTGGATGTTCGGTCCGTTCTCTCCGCTCGCGGTTGCGAGCGGAGAGAACGGAGATTTGAACTCACGCCCTTGGCTTCGCCTTCAGCGCGCGCGTCCACAGCGCCTCCTCCATCCGCTCGGCGATCTCGCGCAGATGGGGGTTGCGCGCCTCCCGGCCGGCTCGGCCGGCGTCGAGATCGCTCTGGAATCCGTCCCGCTGCGGCCAATGTTCGGACAGGAGTTCGAAGCCCGCGTCTTCGATCGCTTCGACCGCCTTGGCGAACTGCGTCTCCGACCGTCCGACCTTCGACAGCACCAGGACGAGCCGCCCTTCGGCGCCCCGGCGGGCAAGCCTGCGCGCCAGAGTGAAGGTCGGCCGCAGATCGTCCTGCGAGACGCCGGTCGGCAGGAACACGACATCCGAATCCTCGGCGATTTCGGTCGATAGGTCGTCGGCGAGGCCGCGCGTGTCAGCGACGATGAAGTCGACCACGCTCACGTCCTTGCGCAGCTTCTTCAGGCTCTTGAAGGCGCGGGTGTCGATCTCCGGCTCGATGCTGGCCCTGAGCCGCGCGGCGCCCCACTCGACGCAGGTGAGCTGGTCGAGATCGAAATCCGCCAGCAGCGTCTTGCGCCCCCTATGGATGGCGCCGACCGCCAGCACGCGCGCGAGCGTGCTCTTGCCGACGCCGCCCTTCTGACTGACGAACGCAGCCGTCGTCGGCTTCTTACTCATAAAATCTCCCGCCTGCCGACTGACGACGTGCAAGCGCCCCGACAGATGCCGCCCCGCGTAAGTCTTTTCCCTTATGCTAGCCTTCGAAGCCGCGATAGCAAGACTCGAGGTCGCTCAACGGTCGATCGTCGACATGATCCAGTCCGGGTAGCGCGGACCGGCGACTTTGCCCGGGCCGAGCGCGTCGTCGAGCGTCGCGATCTCCTCCGGGCCGAGCGCGACAGAGGCGGCGGCGACATTCTCCTCGAGATAGGCGCGCCGTTTCGTGCCCGGGATCGGCACGATGTCGTCCCCCTTGGCGAGAAGCCAGGCAAGCGCGATCTGGCTAGGCTTCGCGCTCTTGGCCGCAGCGATCTCGCGCACGATCGCGGCCGCCTTCATATTGGCGTCGAAGGCCGCGCCCTGATAGCGCGGATCATTGCGCCGGTGGTCGTTCTCGGGATAGTCCTCGGCGCGCTTTACGACCCCGGTGAGAAACCCGCGTCCCAGAGGCGCGAACGGCACGAGGCCGATCCCGAGTTCGCTCAAGGTCGGCAGCACGTCCGCCTCGAGATTGCGTTCCCACAGCGAATACTCGCTTTGCAGCGCCGACACAGGATGTTCGGAATGCGCCCGGCGGATGTTGGCGACGCCGGCCTCCGACAGGCCGAAGTACAGCGCCTTGCCCTCGCGGACGAGATCGGCGACCGTGCCGGCGACCTCCTCGATCGGCACGGACGGATCGATACGGTGCTGGTAGAGTAGGTCGATGCGGTCGGTGGCGAGGCGCCGCAGCGACCCCTCGACCGCGGCGCGGATCGATTTCGGGCGGCTATCGCGTTCGGCGCCGACCTGACGGCCGTTCTCGATCCTGAACCCGAATTTGGTGGCGATGGTCACGCGGTCGCGCCGGCCGATCACCGCCCGGCCGATCAGCGCCTCGTTGGCGAACGGCCCGTAGACCTCGGCCGTGTCGAAGAACGAGCACCCGAGATCGATGGCGCGATGCAGCGTCGCGATCGACTCCTGTTCGTCCGCCGGGCCATAGGACTGGCTCATGCCCATGCAGCCGAGTCCGATCGCCGAGACCTCGAGGCCCTGCCGGCCGAGTTTCCGCTTGCCTAAGGTCATGCGACGACGCGCCTCCGAGATGAACGATGCCGAAGGCTATACCGCCGCTGCGGTCAGGCGAAGTCCTCCATCTCGTAGAGTGGGCGGATTTCGATGGCGGACGGGCCCGGCATCGGATTGGGACAGCGCTTGACCCACGAAATCGCCTCGTCGAGATCGTTCACCTTCCAGATCCAGTAGCCGGACACGAGATCCTCGACATTGCCGAACGGACCCTTGGACACCGTGCGATCGCTCCCGGAAAAGGCGACCCTGGCGCCTTGGCTAGTGGGCTTGAGGCCCGCGCCGTCGGTCATGATTTCGGCCGCGATCAACTGCTGGTTGAACGCGCCCATGTCCCGGAGAAGGTCGGCCCCCGGCATCACGCCGGCCTCGGACTCTTTGGTCGCTTTGACGATCACCATCACGCGCATATCTTCACTTCCTTCGTCTCGTTGGTCGTTCGCTTCGGCTCATGTGTCGTAGGACAGTTTGGGATACCAGTCTGGGCCGCGGCCTTCGGGCGTGCAGTCGAGCACCATCCACAAAGGGGCGGGATCGGGCGCGCCGCGCGGGTCCTGGCCCGGGTCAGCGGTCTCAAAGGTCATCTCGCCGGACCAGAAGTGCCGGATCGTCCCGTCGCGCCGGGTGAACACGTTGAAGGCGGGAACTTCCATGCCGCTCGGCAGGATGCCGAAATAGTCGCGGGAATAGGCGCCGTTGACGTCGCTATAGAGTCGAAGGTTTGTCCAGCCGCGTTCGCGCTTCCAGGCGACGAGCCGCTCGATCGGCGAGCGCGCGACGACGGCGATCGAGATGCGCTGGCCGATATCGGCGGCGTTGCCCTCCCAGCCGCCGAGCGTGTTGGTGCACATCGGGCAAGGACGGGCCCGCTCCGGTCCAAACATGTAGCTGTAGAGAGCGAGCGTCTGCTTGTCGCGAAACAGCGCGGCAAAATCGACCCGTCCTTCCTCGCCCTCGAACTGATAATCGCCCGCGACGAGGCCGCCGGGCGGCAGGGCGCGCCGCTCGGCGGCGACGCGCTCGATGTGGCGGCGCAACTCGATCTCTCCAGCGAGCAGCGCCCTGCGCGCCGCCCGAGATTCGGGGCTTTCGTTGGGGAACCGCAAAGGGTTGGCCTCGGCGAGTTCGCGAGCGGGGGTCAGGGAAGAAGTGCTCGTATTCATCGACAACTCTCCTTTCCATTTCGCAAGGAAAAGTCGGCACAGTCGGAAATCGCGCCGGCAAGGGCAACGCGCCGACGAGCGCAAAGGCCACGGATCGAGGGCATTCGCGATCCAGCGGCCGCAGGAAACCTCTTACGGGCGAGATGCGCGGGCGGTCATGCGACTTCTCTCAACGCCGGCGCCCTCGGCCAGGGATTGGCCCAGGCCGGAAGTTTGTCGAGCTCGTCAAGCCACCGGACGATGTTCTGGAAGGGGTCGAGTGGCATCTCCGCTCGGCGCCAATAGGTCGCCATCGACGCCAGCTGAAAATCCGCGATCGTTAGACGCCCACAAGCCGCGTGCGATCGGTTTGCGAGATGTCCGTCGAGCACCTTGGCGTATCGCTGAAGATTTGCGACTTTCTCTCGCAGCGACGCGCGGTCGGGGTCGCCCAGCCCGAACGTCCCCTTTACGATATGTTCGAAGTAGAATGGCCCTACTGCCGGTCCCCAATGCTGGTCGTTCCACGACAGCCAGCGGAGAACCTCGACCTGCCCGGCGGGTTCGCCAACCGGCCACATGTCGGAGCCGGCTTTTGCGCAGATGTAGGCCATGATCGCCGAGGACTCCCAAAGCACAAGGTCACCGTCGACGAGCGTCGGCGCCTTCATGTTGGGATTGAGCGCAACATATTCGGGCGTTCTGAGGCCGCCCGCCATCATGTCGACCTCGATAAGGTCGGCGTCCACGCAGAGGTGCTTGACGAGCGCCAGCACGCGGCGGGGCGCCTGGGCTTCAAACCAGTAGATCTTCACTTCGGGCCTCTCGCGGAATGGAGAAGTCGGGCATCGTCCTGGGAAATGATCCTAACGGCGTCGAACCGCGTTCGCGGCCACTCGGCCTCTCACCGTTTCGGCGCGACCAGCGCGAACGCCGCGCCCTGCGGGTCGAGAGCATGGACGATCCAGCGGCTGCCTGGAACCTCGTGCGGGCCGTTGGTGATCTTTCCGCCGGCGCTTGTCACCCGCTCCATCGCTGCGTCGATCGCCTCGACGTTGAAGTAGAAGCGCCAGAACGGATGCGGAGTCGCGGCGTCCTTGGTGAACACAGCGCCCTCCTGTCCGCTCTTGGTCGCGAAGAGCTGGTAGACGTTCGACGGACCCATCGGCATCGCCTGCGTTTTTGTCCAGCCGAACAGGCCTTCGTAAAAGGCGAAGGCCTTGGCGCCGTCGCCAGCATTGAGCTCGCGCCAGCCGACATGGCCCGGTCCGGTCGGATCGTAGGTGGGCGCGTCGGCGCTGTTTCCCTTGAACAGCAGGAAGCCGGCGCCGTCCGGATCGCCGGCCACGGCGAAGGTTCCCACATTGGGGATCTCAGCCGGGCCGCGATGGATCGCCCCGCCCGCGGCCTTCACCTTCTCAGCGTAAGCCGTCACGTCGTCGACGGCGATGTAGCCCATCCAGGCCGGCGGGACGCCCTCGGCGTGCTCGGGGATCGGCATGAGGCCGGCGATCATCGCCGCGCCGGCTTGCAACACAGTGTAGCGCTGGTCGTTCATCGTGTTGGGCGCGAGCGTCCAGCCGACGACCTTGGCGTAGAAACGCTCCGACCCCGGCAGGTCGTTCGACATCTGGTCGTACCAGACGAACGAGCCCAGAAGATTTTTGGCTTCACTCATGACGTCCTCCCTTTCCGATTTCCTAACTCTCGGCGGCCGCTTGCAGGGTCGCGATGTCGAGCTTTTTCATCGGCATGACCGCGCTCATGACGCGCTCGAGGCTTGCGGCGTCGCCCTCCTCGACGATCTTCGGAATGAGGCGCGGCACGATCTGCCAGCTCACACCGAACTTGTCGGTCAGCCAGCCGCACTGGCCGGGCTTACCGCCGTCACAGAGGCGCTCCCACAGACGGTCGATCTCGTCCTGCGTTTCGCAACTCACGCTCAAAGAGATGGCCGGCGTGAACGGAAACTGCGGGCCGCCGTTGAGCGCGAGGAATTTCTGACCCTCGATCTCGAACGCCATCATCATCACGGCGCCCTTGGGTCCGGGCCCAACGTCCCCATAGCGCGACGTCGACAGAACTCGGCCGCTTTCAAAGATCGACAGGTAGTGGGCGACGGCCTCCTCAGCCTTGAAATCGAACCACAGACAGGGGGTGATCTTCTGTTCGCTCACGGCGTCTTCTCCTTGTGCGCTCCGCCTTCCGGCAACAGCGTCTCGAAATAGCGTCGCAGATGGTCGAGGCAGTCGGCCGCGACTTTAGGCCCATGGCTCGCCTTGGCGAGGATGAAAGCGCCCTGGAGCACCGCCTGGGAAAAGAGCGCGGCGCTCTTCGGGTTCCAATCCGCATCCGGCGCATGGAGAGCTTTCGCCTGAGCGAGATCGGCCTCGAGCCGGGCCGCGTGCTCGCTGATGTAGCGGTCGCAGGCTTCGCGGATGACGGGGTGGGTGTCGTAGGCCTCCTGCACCATCGTGCCGAGCAGGCACGTGAACTGCGGCAGCGCGCCGGCGAGGATCGATTTGCGGAAGTCGACATAGCCGAGCACGCGCGCCCGCGGATCGGGAAGGCTGGAGTAAGGCGCGGCGTCGAAAATCGCGTCGGCGTTACTCGCGAAATGCGCCGCGGCCGCCACGGCGCAAGCCTCCTTGCCGGCGAAGTGATGAAAGAACGCTCCCTTGGTTAGGCCGGCCTCGGCGCAGATGTCCTCGACGCGGGCGGCTGAATAGCCCTTCGAGCGAAAGACAAGGACGGCGGCGTCGAGGAGCCTTGTCAGCGACTCCTCGGCGGCAGTGGCCTTGGGCGACCCCACCCTGCCCCGCGCAGCTGTCGTGGTTGCCGGTGTCGTCATGTCCAGAACATACCAACTAGTCGGTATGTTCGCAAGAAAAAGACTCTGCCTGCCCTCATGCCGCGACGAGCGAGCGGTAAGGGGCGTAGCCGGCCAAGAGGCCGGCGCGCGTCGCCGCGGCCGGCTGGATGCGTCGGCTCGCTCAGCGCTTCGGCGCGACCAGGGCGAACAGCGCGCCCTGGGGGTCGAGCGCCTGGACGATCCATTGGCCGCCCGGCACCTCCATTGGCCCGTTGGCGATCTGGCCGCCCTTGGCCTTGATCCGCTCGACCGCCGGGTCGAGCGTGTCGACGTTGACGTAGTAGAGCCAGAACGACGCCGGCGTCTGGGGCGCGCGGGTCATGATCCCGCCCTCTTCGCCGGACCCGGTCTTGAACATCCGGTAGAGGCCCATCGGCCCCATGTCGAACTCGCTGGTCTTCGACCAGCCGAAGAAGCGGCAGTAAAAGTCGAGCGCCTTGGCGCCGTCGTCGCAGTGCAACTCGTGCCAGCCGACCGTGCCCGAAGTTCCCGGCGCAGGCGGCGGAGGGGGATTGCCGCCCGCGTCGCGAAACAGCATGAAGGTCCCGCCGTAGGGATCGGCGACCACGGCGAAGCGGCCGATTCCCGGAATGTCAGAAGGGGCCTTGAAAACTTTACCGCCCGCTTCCATCAGCTTTGGCAGCGCGAGATCGACGTTCTCGACCCAGATATAGCCGAGCCACGACGGGCGCGCGCCCATCGCCTTGGCGTCGGCGGGAATGGTCATCATGCCGCCGATCATGTGCGAGCCGGCCGAGACGATCTGATAGGGGAAGTCGGCCATCCCGCCGTCCTGTGCCGTCCAGCCGACGACGTGGGTGTAGAAATCGACCGCCGCCGGCAGGTCGTTCCCCATGTACTCGTACCAGACGAATTTCCCGATCGGCGCTGCGCTCATGGACCGCTCCTCCTGAAGGTCGAAGCGACAGCTTACTGCGTCGCTGCGATAACAATAAGACGGCGAGATCGCTTACGGGTCGCCAACCGAGACCGAGCGGATTATCCGCGTTGCGCGCGCACGTAGGCCCGCTCGCCGCTACGGGCGCAGAACCAGACCTCGACGAGTTCGCCCGACTTCGGGTCGACGAACCGTTCGCCGGTGAACGTCCAGTCCCTTCCCGGCGGCGCGTCGAGAGGCCGCCGCTTGTAGCCGCCCGAGCGAAACAGAAGCCAAATCGCGACCAGCGCGGCGGGGACGGCGATCCACAGGACGAACACGAGCGCTCCGGTCACGGCGCGCGTTCGATCACGGCGGCCGTGCCGTAGGCGACGATCTCGCTCATCGTATTGCCGATCTCTGCGCTGTCGTAGCGCATCATCAGGACGGCGTTCGCCCCCATGGCGGTCGCGTTCTGCACCAGCCGGTCGAGGGCGTGGCGGCGCGCCTCCTCGAGAAGCTGGGTGTATTCAGGAATCTCGCCGCCGACGATCGTGCGCAACCCGGCCAGCACATTGCCGCCGAGGCCGCGGCTGCGGACCACGACGCCGAAGCACTGGCCGAGCGTCTGGACGGTGCGATGGCCGGCGATGTTTTCCGTGGTGGCGATGATCATGGGCTGCTTTCCTGCTTCCTGCGCCTCGGCGCGCGGCGTCTCTCCTCACTTGCGGCCTCCGACAGGCGTTGACAAGCTCAGTGCACAAGAGTTGTCAGCCGATCCAGCGCCTTCTATTTCCCAGCGCCCGACTTCGCCTTGCCGTCGACCGGTTTGGCCTGTGGCGGATGCCCGCAGATCGTCAGGACCGCGTCTTCGACAACCAACTCCATCGCCGCTCGCGGAGTACGGGCGCGCGCGCGGATGGAGAGCGTGTGGAGGGTCGCAGTAGCCATGCGAGCGAGGCGGCGCGCGTCCGCATCCGGCTGCAGTTCTCCCTGCTCGCGCGCGCCTGCGAACAGCCGTTCGAAGGCGCGGTCGCTGTTGTCGATCGCCTCGCCGACCATCGACCGGATCTCCGGATCGGCGATCGCGTCGGAAGACGCGCTGAGCACAGTGAAGCATCCGCGCGGCCCCTCGTCGCCGCTGAGATAGAGATCGAGCGCGGCGAGCAAAATGCGCCGAAGCTTTCCGGCGAGCGGCGCCCCCTCGGCAAAAAGCGGGGCAAATGTCTCACGCACATGCTCGCGATAGCGACGATAAGCCTGGATGTAGAGCGCGCGCTTGTCTCCGAAGGCGCCATAGAGGCTCGGCCGATTGAGGCCGGTCGCTGCGCTGAGTTCGTCGAGCGAGGTCGCAGCGAAGCCCTCCTTCCAGAAGACGTCCATCGCCTGGGCAAGAACCGCATCGGGCTCGAAGGCGCGCGGACGGCCCCGCCGGCGCTGCGGGCTCTCGGGCTGCGGCGGCAGCGCCTGCGGGGGCGATGATTTTTGTACCATCTCGAATAAAAACCTTGACAGCAGCTATTCTATGCGAAAGAGTACAAAATAGCAAAGGAGGATCCCATGGAGCTGTTCTTTTCCCCGCTTGCCTGCTCGATGTCGGGGCAAATCGCGCTCGCCGAGGCCGGCGCCGAGGTTACTCTGATCGAGGTGGATCCGCTGACGAAGCGCTTGCTTGCGAGCGGCGAAGACTATCGCGCCGTCAACCCGCTCGGCTACGTGCCGGCGCTGAGGCTCGACGACGGAACCGTGCTGACCGAGAACGCCGCCATCCTGAACTATATCGCCGATGCGTACTCTTCGGCGGCTCTCGCCCCGCCCGAGTCCGACCGCCTGGGGCGGGCGAAGCTTCGCCAATGGCTGAGCTTTATAGGCGCCGAGCTGCACAAGGGCTTGATGATTCCACTGCTCGGCCGCGACACGCCGCCCGAGGTCAAAGCCTGGGCTCTCGCCAAATACGGCTCACGCCTCACCTATCTCGACCAACGGCTCGCCGGTCGGGAGTTTCTTCTCGACCGCTTCAGTGTCGCGGACGCCTATCTCGCGACCGTGCTGAACTGGACCCAGGCGACGCCGGAAATCGACCTCGCGTCGTATCCGAACGTGAAAGCCTATCTCGAGCGGATGCGGGCGCGCCCCAGCGTCGCCGCCGCGCTGGCGGAAGAGGTTCCCCTGTTCCGGGCGGAGATGGCGAGGCGAAAGGCGGCGTAGAAGGCGGACAACGTTTTTCGCGAGGGCGGTCCTTCGACGAGATTGACCGCGCCGCGACACCCGGTCACGATCCTTGGCGCTTTGGCGAGCGGGCTCGCCGGGCAAAGTCGGTTGGCGAGGGCATGTCGGGATCGGGCGAATTCACGACCTGGGTCGCATTGGCCACCGCCGCCATCGTGGCGGGACTCTGCTGGCTTTTCTCGTCTTCGCCGTGGATCCTGATCCCGGCGGCGCTCGCAGGCGCCGGGCTCGGCTATTGGGGCGAACGCGCCGGCCGGCGCTGGCTCGGCCGGCGTTTCTCGGACGGACCCTGAAGGACGCCTTCATCAGACGGAGCGGATCGCACCCACCGAACAGACCGGCCGGGCGGCAAGAAAATCCGCTGCCGGGCAGGCAAACCCAGTTCTCCTACTCGGCCGCGCTCTTGCTCGCCTTCGCCCCTTTCCGCGCCAGCACCGGCTTCAGGTACTGGCCGGTGTAGCTGCGGGGATTGCGGGCGATCTGCTCGGGCGTTCCCGCCGCCACCACCTCGCCGCCGCCGTCGCCGCCCTCCGGCCCCATGTCGATGATCCAGTCGGCCGTCTTCACGACTTCCAGATTGTGCTCGATCACGATCATCGTGTTGCCCTGGTCGACCAGTTCGTGCAGCACGTCGAGCAGTTGCGCCACGTCGTGGAAGTGCAGGCCGGTCGTGGGCTCGTCGAGGATGTAGAGCGTGCGGCCGGTCGAGCGGCGCGACAGTTCCTTGGCGAGCTTCACCCGTTGCGCTTCGCCGCCCGACAGCGTCGTCGCCTGCTGGCCGACCTTGACGTAGCTCAGCCCCACGCGCTTCAAGGTCTCCATCTTGTCGCGGATCGACGGCACCGCCTTGAACAGGTCCGCCGCCTCCTCGACCGTCATGTCGAGCACGTCGGCGATCGACCTGTCGCGGTAGCGCACTTCGAGCGTCTCCCGGTCGTAGCGCTTGCCCTTGCATACGTCGCAGGTGACGTAGACGTCAGGCAGGAAGTGCATCTCGATCTTGATCACGCCGTCGCCCTGGCAGGCCTCGCACCGCCCGCCCTTGACGTTGAACGAGAAGCGCCCCGGCAGGTAGCCGCGCGCCTTGGCCTCCGGCAGGCCGGCGAACCAGTCGCGGATGGGGGTGAAGGCGCCCGTGTAGGTGGCGGGGTTCGAGCGCGGCGTACGGCCGATCGGCGACTGGTCGATGTCGATCACCTTGTCGATCGCGTCCAGCCCCTCGATCCGCTCGTGCGGCGCCGGCGGATCGCTCGCCCCGTTCAGGCTGCGCGCCGCCGCCTTGTAGAGCGTGTCGATGACCAGCGTCGACTTGCCGCCGCCAGAAACGCCGGTCACGCAGGTGAACAGGCCGAGCGGCGCCTCGACCGTGACGGTCTTCAGGTTGTTGCCACGCGCCCCGACGATTTTCAGGGCCTTACCCGGCGCCTGCGCCCGGCGCTTGGCCGGAATCGTCACCGTCCGCTCGCCCGACAGATAGTGGCCGGTCAGCGAATTGGGGTTGGCGGCGACGTCTTGCGGCGTCCCCTTGGCGACGATCTCTCCGCCATGCACGCCGGCGCCCGGGCCGACGTCGACCACATAATCGGCGGCCCAGATCGCGTCCTCGTCGTGCTCGACCACGATCACCGTGTTGCCGAGGTTGCGCAGCCTCCGCAGCGTATCGAGCAGCCGCGCGTTGTCGCGCTGATGCAGGCCGATCGACGGCTCATCCAGCACGTAGAGCACGCCGGTGAGGCCCGAGCCGATCTGCGAAGCGAGCCGGATGCGCTGGCTTTCGCCGCCCGACAGCGTGCCGGAGGAGCGCGCCAGCGTCAGGTAGTCGAGGCCGACGTCGCGCAGGAAGACGAGACGGTCGACGATCTCCTTGAGGATGCGATGGGCGATCTCGTTGCGTTTGGCGTCGAGCTTTTGCGGCAGCCCTTCGGCCCAGTCGACCGCCGCCTTGACCGACAAAAGACTGACCTCGCCGACATGCTGCCCATCAATCTTGACCGCCAGCGCCTCGGGCTTCAGGCGGAAGCCGTTGCAGGCCTCGCAGGGCGTCGCGCTCATGTAGCGCTGGATCTCCTCGCGCGACCACTCGCTCTCGGTCTCCTTGTAGCGGCGTTCGAGATTGGAGATCACGCCCTCGAACGGCTTTCTCACCTCATACGAGCGCAGACCGTCGTCGTAGGCGAAGCGGATTTCCTCGGTCCCCGAGCCATAGAGGATCGCCTGGCGCGCCGCCTCCGCCAGCTCGCTCCAGGGGCGGTCGAGCCGGAACTTGAAGTGTTTGCCGAGCGCGTCGAGGGTCTGCAGGTAATAGGGCGAACTCGACTTCGACCAGGGCGCGATCGCGCCGCGCTTCAGCGTCAGCTTCGGATCCGGAACGACGAGCGACGGATCGACGCGCAACTCCGAGCCGAGCCCGCCGCAGACAGGGCAGGCGCCGTGCGGGTTGTTGAAGGAGAACAGCCTAGGCTCGATCTCGGCAATGGTGAAGCCGGACACCGGACAAGCGAATTTCGAAGAGAACAGGATGCGCCTCGGCTCGTCCTCGCCCTCCGCCCTGTCGGCGTACTCGATCACCGCGAGTCCGTCCGCCAACTCCAGCGCCGTCTCGAAACTCTCGGCGAGCCGCGCCGCCATGTCGGGGCGCACGACGATGCGGTCGACCACGACCTCGACGTCGTGCTTCAGCTTCTTGTCGAGCGCCGGCGCGTCGGCGATCTCAGTGAACTGGCCGTCGATCTTGAGGCGCTGGAAGCCGCGCTTCATCCATTCGGCGATCTCCTTGCGGTATTCGCCCTTGCGGCCGCGCACGACCGGCGCCAGCAGGTAGAGCCGCGTGCGCTCCGGCAAAGCGAGCACGCGGTCGACCATCTGGCTCACCGTCTGGCTCTCGATCGGCAGGCCGGTCGCCGGCGAATAGGGGATGCCGACGCGAGCCCAGAGGAGGCGCATGTAATCGTGGATCTCGGTCACCGTGCCGACGGTCGAGCGGGGGTTCTTCGACGTCGTCTTTTGCTCGATGGCGATCGCGGGCGACAGGCCGTCGATCTGGTCGACGTCGGGCTTCTGCATCATCTCGAGGAACTGGCGGGCGTAGGCCGAGAGCGACTCGACATAGCGCCGCTGGCCTTCGGCGTAGATGGTGTCGAAGGCGAGCGACGACTTGCCGGAGCCGGAGAGCCCGGTGAACACGACCAGTTTGTCGCGCGGGATGGCGAGGTCGACGTTCTTGAGATTGTGCTCGCGCGCGCCGCGCACCACGATCGCCCGGCCGCCGAACAGGGCCTCGATTGCGGCGCCGTCGCTCGCGGCTGTCTTCGCAGAACTGCGCTTGTCGTCGCCGCGGGCCATGGATCCCTTGACCGAAATCTTTCCCATCCTGCCGGGAATCACGCTTGCGCGCGCTCCAGGCCGATGCTAGAACAAAAAAGGAACGCAAGGCAAGGCGCCCCGCCCCGCGAAGCCGCTAATGTAGGCGCAGAGGGGCGTGTTCCCAAGCGGCGGGCGCGCCGTTTGTGGACAAGTGGCGCGGCGGCGCGTTTCCGCGCGTCGCTGCCGGCGCTTTGGGTTATTTGTAGGGCGCAGTCGCTGACCGCGCCTGGCGGGGTCAACGACCCCGCCCTACAGGGGCGGTAGCCGCGGTCGCTGACCGCGCCGGGCGGGGTCGGCGACCCCGCCCTACAGAGACAAGCGTTAAGGAGGTCCCATGGCGGGCAGCGTCAACAAAGTGATCCTGATCGGCAATCTCGGCGCCGACCCGGAGGTGCGTCGGCTCAATTCGGGCGACCAGGTGGTGAACATGCGCGTCGCCACGACCGAGACCTGGCGCGACAAGACCAGCGGCGAGCGCAAGGAGCGCACCGAGTGGCATAATGTCGTGATCTTCAACGAGAATCTCGGCAAGATCGCGGAGCAATACTGCAAGAAGGGGAGCAAGGTTTACCTCGAGGGCCAGTTGCAGACCCGCAAGTGGCAGGACCAGAGCGGCGCCGACAAATACACGACCGAGGTCGTGCTACAGCGGTTCCGCGGCGAACTGACGCTGCTCGATTCGCGCGGCGGCGGCGGAGAGCGCGACAGCTTCCCCGACGAGGCGGGCGGGCGCCAAAGCTTTGGTCGCCCTTCCAGCGGCGGCGGCGATCGTCGACCGGCGCTCCCCTCCGGAGGCGCAGGCGGCGGCGCCGGCCCGATCGACGACGACATCCCATTTTAGGGCTACGGCATTCACACATCTCCAATCGCCGCGCGGACCCCTTCCCCGGCTTGCCCTACGGGATGCACACATCTCTCGCGGCTCGCTGCCGGCGTGCCCGACCCGCGGAGGGCGGCTTCCTCACCCCTTGTGGGGGAGGATTGAGGAGGGGGGTCGCGCCGAACTTCGAAAACTTGGCGCCATTTCCCCCGAATGAGAGGTCGGCGCGACCCCCCACCCTGTCCCGCCCCGAGGGGGGCGGGGACGCTAGCCGCCATTGAGCGGCGCACGCCTGCTAAAAGATGTGTGCATCCCGTAGCAGCTTGCTGGGGAAGGTGGCGTCATAGGGCGGCGAAAGACGCCCGTCTTTCGACGGGCTATGGCGCCGGATGGGGTGTGGCCCACCGCTTCGGCGCAAGCCGGATTGCGCGACCGTCACGGCGAGTCTTCGTGACGATACCTGCTTTCCGCACCCATCCGGCCTTCGGCCACCTTCCCCGCTGCGCGGAGAAGGGGAAACCTGTCATCGCGATGAACCCCATGAAAAGCATCGCGAACTCGACTTGCGCAAATACCGTAGATTCTAACCGCGGTCGGCGACCCTCGTTATCCGTGGCGGGCGCCGCATGAGGCGAGCGTGATTGACCTTGCGCCGCGCTTGGCCTTGATCGGCGCCAGCGCGCTCCCATCGCCCGCATGGGAATGGGCCCGCCGCCTCCTCCCGAGGTCTTCATGCCTGTTCCTTCCGACATTCCGTTGACCACCCTCGACGGCAAGGCCGAAACGCTCGGCGCTTTCGACGGCAAGGCGCTGTCGATCGTCAATGTCGCCAGCAAATGCGCCTTCACCCCGCAGTACGAGGCGCGCATGTCATGCCCCATCCGTTTGTCATTCCCGCGCACGCGGGAATCCAGTGTCCAGCCGCCACCCATCCGCGGCCAGGTCTGGATTCCCGCTTTCGCGGGAATGACACGTCCAATTGCCCAGCGAGAGGGAGCAAAAACGCTATGAAGCCTCCTGAGGTGGTTCGCACCGTGCTGGTCGACGGCAAGCTCTACCTGCGCAATGCCGACGAAACGCTGTCGCCGCTGCGCGATGAGACCGATTATGCGCGTCTCGACGCTCGGAGCGCGGCCGAGATCGAGAGCATCGCGGAAAACGACAGCGAGGGCGTCCCGATGAGCGACGGGGAATGGGCGCGCGCAGAGATTCGCCAGCCGGTCAAGAAGCCAGTCGGCCTGAAACTCGATGACGACATGCTGGCCTGGTTCAAGGCCCAGGGGCGCGGCTATCAAACGCGCATCAACGCCGTCCTGCGGCGCTATGTTGAGGCGCAGCGGAAGGCGGGTTGACGTCGGCAACTCCCTCGTCGCCCTTGGCGGCCTCGCTTGACGGGGCCCGATTGACTTTCGAGCGCGCTTGGCCTTGATCGGCGCCGGCGCGCCCACATGGTCCGCATGGGAAAGGGCCGCCTCCCGCTGAGAGGTCTTTATGCCCATTCCTTCCGACATTCCGCTGACGACTATCGACGGCAAGGCCGAAACGCTGGGCGTGTTCGACGGCAAGGCGCTGCTGATCGTCAATGTCGCCAGCAAATGCGCCTTCACCCCGCAGTACGAGGGGCTCGAGGCGCTGCACAAGCGGTTCCGCGGCCGCGCCTTCGAGGTGCTCGGCTTTCCCTGCGATCAGTTCGGCCATCAGGAGCCGGGCGACGAACACGAGATCGCCAGCTACTGTAAGCTGACCTATGACGTCAGCTTCCCGATGTTCGCCAAGATCGAGGTCAACGGCGACGGCGCGCATCCGTTGTACCGGGCGCTGAAAAAGCAAGCGTCCGGCCTGCTCGGAACCGAGGCGATCAAATGGAACTTCACCAAGTTCCTGCTCGACCGGAACCACAATGTCGTGCGCCGCTACGCTCCGACCGACAAGCCCGAAAAAATGGGGCTCGACATCGAGGCGGTGCTGTAACGGGCCCGCGCGCCAGCGGCGCCGACCTGAGATCTGAACTTCGGCTCCGGGCGTTGCTCGGCGATTGTGGAGGAGCAATCTGAGGTCCCCAAGCGATGGAGCATCGGGAACTTCTCTCGAGCTTCGTGCGGCTGCATGTCCTGCACCACGCCGCCGAGGGCGATCTCCATGGCCACTGGATGATCGAAGAGCTCGCGCGGAACGGTTACAAGATCAGCCCGGGCACGCTCTACCCGATGCAGCACGCCCTCGAACGCAAGGGCTATCTGGCCTCTCGAACGGAACCGGCAGGCCGCTCGCAGCGGCGCGTCTACCGGGCGACGCCTTACCGCGTCGAAGCCCTGCGGATAGCGCGGGAAAGGATCCGGGAACTGGTGCGGGAGGTTGCCCCTTAAGGCGCCTGTCTTTCGCTCGGATGCGGAGGGTCGATTGAAGGCGATCGGGATGGCTATGCTTGGCACGCGCGAAACCGGTTGGGTGATTTTGATCCGCCTCCTCGTCAGCCTTGTCGTGTTCTTTGTGGGGGCGGGACGCTGGTCGTTTGACGCGGCGTTTTCGGCGCGCGCCGCAAGGATCCGCGTCTCGGGAACCGCGCCATGAACGCCGTCCTTGAGGTTCTCGGCGTCTTCCTCAAGCTCGGCCTGACGTCGTTCGGGGGCCCAATCGCCCATCTTGGCTATTTCCGCGCCGAGTTGGTCGAGCGTCGGCGCTGGCTGACGGAGAGCAATTTCGTCGACCTGGTCGCGCTGGCGCAGTTTCTGCCGGGGCCGGCGTCGAGTTAGACCGGTTTCGCGATCGGCCTGATGCGCGCCGGCTACGCCGGGGGTCTCGCGGCTTGGCTTGGTTTCACCTTGCCCTCGGCGTTTCTCCTTCTCATCTTCGCCTTTGGGGCAGGCAGCCTCGCCGACACGTCGTGGGGCGCGGGCCTTCTGCACGGGCTGAAGCTCGTCGCCGTGGCGGTTGTCGCGCAGGCGGTGCTTGGGATGGCGAAGAGTTTGTGCCCGGACCGCGAGAGGGCGTCGATCGCCGTCGCGGGCATGATTGCGTTGCTTCTGGTTGGCGGATCGCTGGGGCAGGTCAGCGCCATCCTTCTCGGCGGGGCAGCCGGCCTGATCGTCTGTCGCGGCGCCGCGGCGCATGACGCGCCGCTCGGCCTGCCGATTTCTCGCGGGATTGGGATGACGTGTCTCTCGGCATTCTTTGCGCTTCTGGCCTTGGCGTTCATTGCGGCCGGGCGCACGCCGCTTGGCCTTTTCGACGCGTTCTATCGATCGGGCGCTCTGGTCTTTGGCGGCGGGCACGTCGTTCTGCCGCTTTTGCGGGATGCGGTCGTTGTTCCCGGCTGGATTTCGGACAGTTCGTTCCTCGCCGGCTATGGCGCAGCTCAGGCCGTACCGGGACCGCTCTTTACCTTCGCGGCATACCTCGGCGCGGCGGCGAGCGTGCCGCCCGGCGGCGTGGCAGGCGCGGCGATCGCCCTGGTTGCGATCTTTCTGCCGGGGATATTGATCCTGATGGGCGCATTGCCCTTTTGGGAAGCCTTGCGGACGCGACCGCGGATGCAGGCCGCGATGCAGGGGATCAATGCGGCTGTCGTCGGGCTGCTCGGCGTCGCCCTTTACAATCCGGTCTGGACAAGCGCCGTCTCGTCCCCAGTCGATTTCGTTGTCGTGGCCGCGGCCTTTGTGCTGCTCGTCGCGTGGCGCGCTCCACCGCTCGCGGTCGTCGTGTTCTGCGCCGTCTCGGGCATGGCGTTGCGATAGCGTGGAAAAAAGGGCGCCTCGGCTCGCGAAAAGGACGCCGTCGGCGACGTGATCGCAACGGTCGCGGCCCTCGGCGTCCTTCTCACCGCGTTGGCGGAGACTCCTGCGACAGCCGTGGTCAGAATACCGAGACGGCCGCTGCGGCCCGAACGCAAGCCGGGCGACGAACAAGAGATCGCCAGCTTCTGCAAGCGGACCCACGACGTGAGCTTCCCGTTCGCCAAGATCCAGGTCAATGGCGTTGACGCGCATCTATTGTGCCGGCTGCTGAAGACGCAGGTGTCGGGCCTGCTCGGAACTTAAGCGATCAAATGGAACTTCCCCCATTCCCTGGGTAGCGAGACCTGCGGGATCTGAATTGCGACTTTTCCGCGGCCGCAATTTCCCGGATCGCGCCAAACAGGCCTCGCCTCTAATACGAAACTGCGCCGACCGGAGGCCCGTCACGCCGTTTCGTCGATTTTGCAGGGAAACTATCCACCGGCTCGCGCGTTAAGCCACGTTGAGCCTGCGCAAGGGGGGACGAAACAATGTCGGATACCGGCTCTCAGATTCACGCTCCTCCGCAGACTATCCTTTTTGTTGAGGATGAAGCGCTGATTCGGATGGACATGGCCGAGTTCCTGCGCGAGTGCGGATACCGCGTTCACGAGGCGGCGAATGCGGCCGAGGCGCTGGAAGCGCTGCAAGCGAAATTCGCGATCGATCTCGTCTTCACGGATATCAATCTCCCCGGCGAAATGAATGGCCATGAACTCGCGGATTGGATTTCGGGCAATCGCCCCGGCGTGAAGACGTTGATCACGACGGGACGCCCGGTCGAGCGCGGCGCTTCGCCAGCGGCAGGAGCATTTCTTCCCAAACCCTATACCGGGCGAGATCTGCTCGATCGGATCAAGCAGGCGCTGGCAAATCCCGGGTGACCGCAGATGAACGGGGCGGTTGGGAAGCGCCCTCGCGACAGGACGGTCGCGCCCACGGCCGCAGCCTATCCACGGTACAGCGATGGTTTAAACCGTTCGCTCCTCGCGCAATCCCACCGTCGATCGAACGGCGACCCCCGCCTTTAAGGACGGACTCGGTTGGCGCCGTCCGTTCGCTACGACCGCAAGGCCCGCGCCGTAGGCCCGAGGCCGCGATATTTGATTTACATAATTCCGAAATCATGCTACAGTTTATTCTGTCAACCAATAAGACGTCCCAGAGGCAGACCATGACCGCCGACATTACGACTTCCGATCCCCCGACTTCCGATCCCCCGACGTCCAACCCTCCGCCTTCCCCCGCCCCGTCCGCCCGGACGGAGGCGCGCGCGGCGGCAAAGGCGCGGCGGCTGAAGGAAATCGAGCGGCGCGAGGCCTGCTTCAAATTCTTCGCCTCGGGCTGGACGCCGCATGAGATCGCCAAGGTCCTGAAGGTCAGCGCCCCCTCCGTGCGGCGGTGGATCGACCGGGCGATCGGCGAGCGTCGGCTCGACGCCCCCGACCGCTACGCCCACGTCCAGGTCGCGCGGCTGAGCAAGATGCTTTGCGCGCTCAATTCTCAGCTCGCGCGCGGCGACATGCGCGCGGTGCCGCCGATGATCAAGGTCGTCGCGGCGCTCGATCGCTATCACGGGTTCGACGCCCGGTATCAGCGGCTGGCCCTTGCGGCCCTCGAGCCGGCGCCTGTCCCGGCGATCGCGGCGTCGGTCCCGCTGGCCTTGACCCACACGCCCGCGAAGGCTCCGGCGGAGGCGGCGGAAGGCGCGTAATCGCCGGCCTTGTCATGGCCGCGAACGCGGGTATCCAGGGCGGCGAGTGGGCAATCCGCCGATCGGGCTCGAGCCCGCGCCAAGGCTCTGGATCCTCGCTTTCGTGTCGCGAAAGCGGGGATGACAGCGGGAGCGCCGCCCGACGGCTTGGGATTTCCAAATTTGCAGAAATCCCAAGCCGAGCTTCCTGTCCGTCATCGCGAGGTCAGCGCCCGCCTTCGGCCGACTGAGATCCTTGGAAAATACGTAGCCTCTATGTTTAATATAGCGAGCAAAATCAGAGAATTCGCGGCTCGCGATGCGGTCGTGGGCTTGACGGGCCTCGGCTCAGATGCGCGGATTGGCAGTCACAAAGTTGCAGGTTTTGGCGCCTAAGTCCCTGGAATCGGCCGTGCGCGTCAATCCGTGCGGCCTCCCGCAGTCATCGCAGCGAGGCGTTCATGTCCAAGGTCGTGCTCGTCACCGGAGGCTCGCGCGGCATCGGCCGCGCCGTCGCCCTCGCCGCCGGTCAACGCGGCTGGTCGGTTGGCGTCAACTATCGCGCAGACGCTCACGCCGCCGACGAGGTCGTCGCGGCCATCGCCGGGACCGGCGGACGCGCGGTCGCGCTGAAAGGCGACGTCGCGCTGGAAGCCGACGTCGTCGCGATGTTCGACGCCGCGACGAGGGCGCTCGGGTCTTTGACGGCCGTCGTCGCCAATGCGGGCGTGGCCGCGCCGGTCGCGCGTCTGGCCGACATGAGCGGCCAGCGCATGCGCCGGATGCTTGAGGTCAACGTGCTCGGAGCTCTTCTCACCGCGCGCGAGGCGGCGCGGCGGATGGCCGAATCGGCCGGCGGCTTGGGCGGTTCGATCGTGCTGATCTCCTCGGCGGCTTCCCGGCTTGGCGCACCCAACACCTACGTCGACTATGCCGCCGCAAAGGGCGCCGTCGACGCGTTGACCATCGGCCTCGCCAAGGAACTCGGCCCCGAGGGCGTGCGGGTCAACGCGGTCCGCCCGGGCCTGATCGAAACGGAAATCCACCTGACGACCGGGGAGCCCGACAGGGCGCTGACGCTCGGCCGCTCGACGCCGCTCGGGAGGCCCGGAGCGCCCGAAGAAGTCGCCGAGGCCGTCCTGTGGCTGATCAGCGACGCGGCGTCCTACGTCACCGGGGCCATCCTCGACGTCGCCGGAGGACGGTGACGGCGGAGCGCCAAGGAGCGCCATCGCTGGGACTTCGGCCGGGTTCGCACGGGCAAGCGGATTCGAAAGAGGAGCGATAAAGCGACCACGGGGCTCGGCTCCTCCCACCTGCCCCGTGATCAGGCGCGCCGGCCTTTTGCCCGTTCGCCAACGCAAATAAGCAGCGATCCGAAAGCCAAGGGGGAACGGCGGAGGCCCCCAGATCGCTGCCTCGCGTCGCATTTCGCGATCACGATGGCGTCTTCCTAGCGCTGCGTCGGAGGCCCGCATTGATCCAGCGCAAATGCCGCAAAAAACCCCGGTCGCCGATTGCAGCCGGTTGCGACGACGCGCCACATGGAAGAGCGTGCGGAAACCGGGCTAGCCTCCAATCGAGGCGAAGCTCATCGATCCGGAAGAGGACTGACATCCTCGCCGTCCTCGACACGCTGTCGGGCCAGCTTCCGCACATTGCTTATCCGGCCATGCCTGGCGAGGACGGCCGCGACACGGGCGGCCGTCGCGGGTGAAGTTGACCAGTTTTCGGCGCGCCGCCGTACCACCGGGCGCGCCCCGCCTGGGCGTTGTTCTGTTTGCGCGGGCGGACCAAGGCCCCTCTCCTTTTCCCCGGGAGAGGGGCCACTTTCCTTACCCGAACAGCGGCGACACGAAGATCGCCACCGCCGTAAGCTGCCCGAGCCCGAAAGCCGCCGAGCGCAGCGGCTGACGTCCTGCGATGTAGGCCGCCATGTGGCCGAGGCGCAGCAGGACATAAACGACGGCGAGAGCGTCGGCGATCCGGCTGGGGCCGCCGATCATGTGCGCAACGATCACCGCGGCGGCGAACCAGGGGAAGGTCTCGAGCGCGTTGAGATGTGCGCCGTAGGCTCGCGCCGCCCGGCCGCTCAACTCGCCGACACGGTCACGCGGTTGGTTCGGGTCGAGCCCCTTGACGAAGTTGAAGGCGACATAGGGCAAGGTCGCGGCAATCAGAATGCACCAGATGGCGATGGTCATGGGTCCTGTCTCCCCGCCCACGCGTTGGCGCGAGACGGCGACGACCATCGGCGCCCATCGCAAGAGGCTGTCAACACCGTGATCTGCCGCTCATCCGAACGCCGTCGACCTCCATCGATAGGAGGCCGCCCGGCCACGCTCATGAGCGTCGGCGCCTCTCCATGCGCGCAACGCTCGGCTCGCGACGCCTGGGTCGTTCCCCATTTCGCTTAAACATCTGATTTTCTGGGGAAACATAAACTGAAGCAACCCCGGCCGGCTATGGCGCGCACGGCCGGAATTGGCTAGACCGTCGCTCATCCGAACAGAGGCGAACCTTTGAGCGACACCCGCGACGACCGGCCCGGCCCCGAAGAGCCGTCCGACATCAAGCCCGTCTCGATCCTCGACGAAATGAAGCGCAGCTACCTCGATTACGCCATGAGCGTGATCGTCAGCCGCGCCCTGCCCGATGTCCGCGACGGCCTGAAGCCGGTGCATCGCCGCATCCTCTATGCGATGTCCGAGCTGAACTTCACCCCGGACCGCCCCTACAACAAGTCGTCGCGCACCGTCGGCGACACGATGGGCAAGTACCATCCGCACGGCGATCTCGCCATTTACGACGCGCTCGTGCGCATGGCGCAGGACTTTTCGATGCGGGTCCCGCTGATCGACGGGCAGGGCAATTTCGGCTCGGTCGACGGCGATCCGCCGGCGGCCTCGCGCTACACCGAGGCGAGGCTCGATCGTTCCGCCTTGGCGCTGCTCGAGGACCTCGACAAGGACACGGTCGACTTCAAGCCGAACTACGACGAGAAGGAAGAGGAGCCGGTCGTCCTGCCGGCGCGCTTCCCGAACCTTCTGGTCAATGGCGCGGGCGGCATCGCCGTCGGCATGGCGACCAACATCCCGCCGCACAATCTCGGCGAGACCGTCGACGCGCTGCTGGCGATGATGGACAAGCCCGACATCACACTCGACGAGCTGATGGAGCAATTGCCCGGCCCCGATTTCCCGACTGGTGGGACGATCCTCGGCCGCTCGGGTATCCGCGCGGCCTATGCGACCGGACGCGGCTCGATCATCATGCGCGCCAAGGTCTCGGTCGAAGAGCTGCGCAAGGGCAAGGATCGCGAGGCCCTGATCGTCCACGAGATCCCTTACCAGGTCAACAAGGCGACGCTGATCGAGAAGATCGCCGAACTCGTGCGCGACAAGCGCCTTGAGGGCATCTCGGACCTGCGCGACGAGTCCGATCGCGACGGCATGCGGATCGTCATCGAGCTCAAGCGCGACGCGGTCGCCGAGGTGGTCCTCAACCAGCTCTGGCGCTTCACCGCCATGCAGTCGAACTTCGGCTGCAACATGATCGCGCTGAATGGCGGGCGGCCGGAAATGCTGACGCTCAGCGACATGCTGCGCGCCTTCCTCGACTTCCGCGAGGAGGTCGTCACCCGTCGCACCAAGTTCCTGCTCGCCAAGGCGCGCGACGCTGCCCATCTCCAGGTCGGCCTCGCAATCGCCGTCGCCAACATCGACGAGGTGATTCGGCTGATCCGCACATCGCCCGATTCCAGCGCGGCGCGGACTGCGCTGATGGAGCGGTCGTGGCCTGCGCGCGACATGGCGCCCCTGATCGCGCTCATCGCCGATCCACGCCACGCACTCGACGCCGATGGCTCCATAAGGCTTTCGGAGGCTCAAGCCCGCGCGATCCTCGAATTGCGCCTCGCCCGTCTCACGGCGCTGGGGCGCGACGAGATTGCGGAAGCGCTGAACAGGCTCGCAGCCGAGATCGCCGACTATCTCGACATCCTCGGTTCGCGCGCGCGCCTCATGGCAATCATCCGCGACGAGTTCGCCAAGGTGAAGGCTGACTTTCCCTCCCCCCGCCGTACGGAGATTACCGACAGCGAAGCGGACATGGACGACGAGGACCTCATCCAGCGCGAGGACATGGTCGTACTGGTGAGCCATGGCGGCTATATCAAGCGCGCGCCGCTCACGACCTATCGGGCGCAGCGCCGCGGCGGCAAGGGCCGCGGGGCGATGGCGACGCGCGAGGAGGATTTCGTCGCGCGCCTGTTCGTCGCCTCGACCCATCAGCCGGTGCTGTTCTTCTCGTCCACCGGACAGGTCTACAAGGAGAAGGTCTGGCGCCTGCCGCTCGCGGCGCCTCAGGCGCGCGGCAAGGCGCTGGTCAACCTGCTGCCGCTCGAACAGGGCGAGCGGATCACGACCATCATGCCGCTGCCCGAGGACGAATCTTCCTGGGAAGCCCTTGACGTGATGTTCGCCACGACGCGCGGCACGGTGAGGCGCAACAAGCTCTCCGACTTCGCCCAGGTCAACCGCGCCGGCAAGCTCGCCATGCGGCTCGACGAAGGCGAGCGGATCGTCGATGTCCAGATCTGCTCCGACAGGCAGGATGTGCTGCTGACGACGGCGCGCGGCCAGTGCATCCGCTTCGCGGTTGGAGACGTGCGGGTGTTCAAGGGACGAGACTCGATGGGGGTGCGCGGCATCGCGCTCGACAAGGGCGACCATGTCATCTCGCTCGCGATCCTCAACGCCTTCGAGGCGACAGGGGACGAGCGCGCGGCTTATCTCAAGCAGCGGCGAGCGCTCATGGGCGAGGTGACGGATGACACCTTGGCGGAGCCGGGGGCCGACGGCGAAGGCGGCGCGGCGAACGGCGCGGCGCTCGCGGCCGAACGATTTGAGGCGATGCAAGGCGCGGAGCAGGTGATCCTGACTGTATCGGAAAACGGCTACGGCAAGCGCACGTTGTCCTACGAGTACAGGGTCACGGGACGTGGCGGAAAGGGGATCGTCGCGATGGCGGTCAACGAGCGCAACGGCGCGTTGGGCGCCTCCTTCCCGGTCGAGAACTCCGACGAGATCATGCTGGTCACCGATGGAGGCCAGCTCATTCGCGTGCCGGTCGCCGGCATCCGCATCGCTGGACGCGCGACGCAAGGGGTGATCGTGTTCCACACCGCCGAAGAGGAGCGCGTCGTCTCAGTCGACCGGATCAGCGAGACGGAAGAGGGCGAGGACGAGGCGTAGCGGGGCGCGCGGCGCCGAGCGCCAGTGCATCGCGGCGAACCTGCCCTCCCAGCGCGTGACATTTGGATTTCCTCAGGTCTCCGCAGGGAGAGCGCGGGGCTCCGCGAATCTCCGGTTTTTGGCCGTTGGGTTCTCTTGGATTTCCTTGGATTCTCTCGTCCGAAACGAGCGTTTTCAATGGGTTACACGCGACCCTCGGCCCAATTTTATTTTCGTCGCGCCCGGTTCCCCGGCGCAGGCAGGTTCGGCCACACCGCAAGGTGAAAAATGCTGCAGATCCTGGCAGTCAACGTCACGAGCGTGAGGTCCGATCGGGCACTGGAGCGAGACTACCGCAACTTTCCCGTTTTTGCAAGGAATTGTCGATTGGGTGCTATTTTATCAAACCTCTGTTGCGGCCGCCCTCGAAAAAAACTCTAGCGATATCAGTGGAGTGGGTCTTTCGCCGGGGCGCTTCTCCCGGCGGACGTGGCGATCGGCCGAGACGAAGGCGGTATCGCGATCCCGGGGGCGGATGGCGGCTCCCGCGCACGGGCCTCAGCGCTTGGTGAAAATGACGGCGCCCGCACAAGACGCTTGACTCCATCTGTTTATATCATAAACTGTCAATAGATTAAACCGTTGCTTGGGGGCATCATGAAGCCGGAGTGGGATGCGATCGTCATCGGATCGGGCATCGGCGGGCTGACGGCGGCTGGCCTCTTGGCCAAGGTCGCCGGCAAGAAAGTGCTGGTTCTCGAGAAGCATTCGGAGCGGGGCGGCCAGACGCACGTGTTTCGTCGCGACGGCGCATCATGGGACGTTGGCCTGCACTACGTCGGAAACCTGCAGGAGGGCTCATTCGAGCGCAGGCTGCTCGACTTCCTGTCGGGCGGCGCGCTGCGTTGGAACCGGATGCCCGACGACTTCGAGCGTTTCCTCTATCCGGGTCTGAATTTCGCAGTCCCTTCCGACCCGGCGCGCTATCAGGAGCGGCTTGTCGTGCGCTTTCCCGAGGAAGCCCAGGCGATCCGACAGTATTTCCGCGACCTCAACGCCGCCGCCCGCTGGTCCATTGCCGGCATCCAGCAGCAGATGATGCCGGCTCCGCTGGCCTTCCTTCTCCGGCAGTGGCGCCGCCTCGGGGCGGCCAAGGCGACGCAGACGACGGGCGCCGACCTCGACCGCCAGTTCCGCTCGCCGCAACTGAAGGCGCTGCTCGCGTCGCAGTGGGGCGACTACGGCGTGCCGCCGAAGGAGAGCGCCTTCGCCATTCACGCCCTCGTCGTCGGCAGCTATTTCCGGGGCGGCTGGTTTCCCGCCGGCGGCGCCGGGCGCATCGCGCGCACGTTCGAACAGGGCATTGAGGCGAGCGGCGGCACGATCAGGGTCTGCCAGGAAGCCACCGAAATCGTCGTGAGCGCCGGCGCAGCGGTCGGGGTGAGAGCAATCGACCGGCGGGGCGCCGAACCCATTGAAGTTGTCTACCGAGCGCCGATCGTCATCTCCGACGTCGGCGCGCCGCTCACCTTCCAGCGCCTCCTGCCGACCGACGGCGAAATCGGCGCGAAAACAGCGAAGCTGCGCGCATTCGTCGAGGGGCTCGACGGAGGCCTCTCCGCCGTCAACCTCTATCTACGGCTAAAAGCGCCGGTCTCCTCCCTCGGCGTCCATGGCGAAAACTACTGGATCAACGCCGACTTCGAGCACGACGACGTCGAGGCGCACACCGCGCAGGTTCTCGCGGGCGAGCCCCGCCACGCCTATCTGTCGTTTCCTTCGGCCAAGTCCGGCGACGACCGGTTCCACACCGCCGAGATCATCGCGATGGTGCGTCCCCAGGCCTTCGACGCCTGGCGCGGCAGCGTCAGCGGCGATCGCGGGCGCGATTACGACGAACTCAAGGAACGCATCGCCGATGGCCTCATGCGCCTCGCCGAATCGGCCGCCCCGGGCCTTTCCGCGCTGGTGGAGTACCGAGAACTGTCGACGCCGCTGACCGTCGAACATTTCACCTCGCATCCGGCCGGCCGCTTCTACGGGCTGCCGGCTTTGCCGGCGCGATACCGGTCCTCGCCGCTCGGCGCGCTGACGCCCGTGCCGGGCCTCTATCTCGCCGGCGCCGACGTCGCGAGTCTCGGCATCATCGGCGCGATGATGGGCGGGGTGGCGGCGGCGAGCCACATCCTCGGACCGTTGGGCTTCCTGCGCATCATGGCGAAGGCCGGTCGGCCCAAGGCGCCCACGCTGCCGCGGACACGATCCCCGGAAAAGCGGCGCGCCAGGCTGATTGCCAAGACCGCCCTCACGCCCTCGGTCTGGCGCCTCGACTTCGAGCTCGACGCCCCCATGCGTTTTGCCCCCGGACAGTTCGTCAAGCTGCGCGTCGCCGAATTCGAGTGGCGGGACTATTCGATCGCGGCCGCCGCCGGCGCCAGACTCACGCTGCTCGTCAGCAACCGGACACATGGCGACGGATCGGCCTTCGCCGACGCCGTTGAGCCCGGGGCCGAGACCGACATCGAAGGTCCGTTCGGCGCGTATCGTTTGCGGGCCAAAGGGGCCCACAAGGTGTTCGTCGCCACGGGGACTGGGCTCGCGCCGTTCCTGCCGATGTTCGACGCGATGGCGGGGACCGGCGAACTCGACAGCGCCGAACTTTATTTCGGCTGCCGCACGTCGGCCGAGGACCTTACCACGGCCTTCGCCTGTCGGCCCAAGCGGACCGTGGCGTGTCTCAGCCGCGAGCCGTCGGGCCCAAGCGGATTCTGCGGCCGCGTCACAAAAGCCCTCGCCGGCCTCGCCTTCGATCCGGCCAAGACGGAGTTCTATGTTTGCGGCTCGGCCGCTATGGTCGCCGACTGTCGGACAATTCTGGAGCGCGCCGGGCGCGCGCCGGATCCTGACCGAACCCTATTGAGCGATCGACGCGAAGGTATGGAAAAATCCTGGTTCACCCAGACCGAAACCTTCCTGCTGCACGAGATCGTCACGCGTCTCGACCGGCTTGCCCGGAAGCGCGTGCTCGACGCGAAAGGCGTGAGCTACGCCGAGTTCCTGATCGCGATGGCGGTTCGCGAAATGGCGAGCCCGACCCACGGCGAGATCGGCGATCTTCTGGACATGAGCAAGTCGCTGGTGAGCCAGCGAGTCACCACGCTTATGGTCAAGGGACTGGTCGTGCAGCGCCGCGACGATCGCAATCGGCGGCATGTGAGGCTCGAGCTGACGGCGTCGGGGCAAACAGCGCTCGAGGATATATACGGCGAGCTGACGTCCAAAGCCGAAAGGATATTCAACACGCTCGGCGCCGCGCGCGCTGAGTTCCTGCAATCGCTGCGCTGTGTTCAGGCAGCATTGGCCGCCGAGGAAGCGCTGGCGTACGGGCCGGACGAACCTGCCGGCTACGATCGCTTTCAGTCCGATTGAGCCGGGCGGGCCGCCGGAGCCTACGGCAATCACACAAGTCGATCTGTCTTCGGTCTCGAGCCCTCGCGCGCCTCCTTCTCCGCGAAGCGGGGAAGAGCCTGCCCCCGGGCAAAGACCCGGGCGAAGATTGGCCTCGTCCTCTCGAGCCCGCCCGCCGCAAGCGGAACCATGGCGTCAGTCGCCCATGAGCGACGGCCGAATGTGAGTTTGATCTGGTGTGCAAACCAGATCGGTCAAATCGGGCTTGGACCTTGGATCGCGCAAACCGGAAAGGCCTCGGCATGTCCCGCTGATCTATTCTTGGCGCAAACAAAGCCGCTTGGGCTCAAGGCTCACGGCGCGTATCCCATTCCGCCAACGGCTCCCCCCGGGAGGGCCACGTCGACGCCGCGCCGTCAAGGCGCTGACGCGCCTCCTCCGCTCGCGCTCCGGCCCTTCGGGTGACTGCGCCGCGTCGACGTGGCGTCGTTCTCGCCATGGACTTCGACGCGCAATTCCGGCGCAAAGCGCCGGATCGCGGCGTCGAAGTCCATGGTCCCAAACGGCCGCGCGCCATTAGGCCGGCGCGCTTCGCAAAGCGGATTTGCCTCCGCGCTCAGACTTGACTGCAACTCCCCATGGAGCGGAGGTGGCCCGGAGGGCCGGATGGGGTGCGGAAAGCAGGGATGGCTCGTTGAAGGCGCGGGGTGACGGTCGTGCAATCCGATCCACAGTTGCGGCGGCGGGCCACACCCCATCCGGCGCCATAGCCCGTCGAAAGACGGGCGTCTTTCGCCGCCCTATGACGCCACCTTCCCCAGCAAAGCTGCTACGGGATGCACACATCTTTTAGCAGGCGTGCGCCGCTCAATGGCGGCTAGCGTCCCCGCCCCCCTTGTGGGGGCGGGACAGGGTGGGGGGTCGCGCCGACCTCTCATTCGGGGGAAATGGCGCCAAGTTTTCGAAGTTCGGCGCGACCCCCCTCCTCAATCCTCCCCCACAAGGGGTGAGGAAGCCGCCCTCCGCGGGTCGGGCACGCCGGCAGCGAGCCGCGAGAGATGTGTGCATCCCGTAGCAGCAAAGCTGGAGAAGGGGTCTGCGCGGCGATTTGAGATGTGTGTGAATGGCGTAGCCGCTGGCACGTATCAGGACTTGCCGGAATCCTTGCGCGCCTGCGCGACCTTGCCGGCCTGGGAGACTTGGCCAATTTCTTTTCTGGTCGTTCCGCCGGCAAACTCCTCGACCCTCCTTTTCGGACGCATGCCGTCGGAAGCGGAGCGTCCGGGGTCGGGATGGTGACTGGGTTCGCTCCTCATCTTCAGCTCGAGCGCATGGCGGGCAAGATCCGCCTGGCTGGGGCTGCCGGGCGCCGGTTGGCTGGGGCTGTCGGGCGGCGTCTCCTCACGACGGGAGAGCTCTGTGTCCAGGCGCTGAATTGCTTCGAACAGCGCCTGCGCCTTGGCCGCCGTTCCGGCGTTCTCCTTCACGGGGTTGGCGCCGTGCGGATCGGCTTTGCCCCGGATCTCGCGCTGCTGACGGGCGGCAATGTCATTGGCCCGACTGTGGGCTTGCCTCAGCCGGTGCAGCAAGGCTTTCAACTCCTCCTTGGATTGCTGCTCGATCGCGGGGGGCTTTGTGCCGGCGACCATCTCCAGCTCCGAGGCGTTCAACAGCCGGTCTTCGGGTTCTGTGGCGCTCATGCAAATGCCGTCCAAGCGTGCGGCGCCAACGCGATGCGCAACGCAATCGCCTCGGCGCAGCGGTCACGTTATTGCAAGTGACGCCGAGGCGCCAGTCCGCCTGACGCGCCGGAGCCCGGCCGCTCACAGCGGCCCTCTGGCCCGCGGCGGCCGCCGATAGACGCCCATCGCTCGATGGGCTACCTCGGCAAGCAGGGGAACAGGAGCCTCTCATGACCCGACGCGCCCGCGACGTTCTGCTCGACATTCTTCGCGACGAAGGGATCACCCACGTCTTCGGCAATCCAGGCTCGACCGAGATGCCGCTGATGGATGCGCTGGTCGACGCCCCCGACATCGCCTACGTCCTCGGCTTGCAGGAGGCGACGGCGGTGGCGATGGCCGACGGCTGGGCGCTGGCGTCGGGCCGGGCCGCGTTCGTCAACCTGCACGCCATGGGCGGCCTCGGCAACGCGATGGGCGTGCTGGTCGCGTCGAAGGCGAGCGAGACGCCGCTCGTCGTCACCGCGGGCCAGCAGGACACCCGCCACCTGATGACCGAGCCGTGGCTCTCGGGCGACCTTGTCGCGCTGGCGGCCCCGATCGCCAAATGGGCGAAGGAGGTGCGCCGCGGCGACGACGTCGGCCAAGCGCTCAGGCGCGCCTTCGCCATCGCCCGCACGCCCCCCTGTGGGCCCGTCTTCCTGTCGCTGCCGATGGACATACTGGACCAGGAGGTGAGCAGTCCGACGCCGCCGGCTTCCGCCCCGCCCCGGCTCGGGCCCTCGCCGGACGCGCCAAAGCTCGCCGAGACGCTGGCGAAACTCGATCCCGACCGGGTGCTGGTGGTGCTCGGCGACGACCTTTCGGCCTCGGTCAGCGACGGTCTCGTCGCTTTCGCCGAGGCGGGCGGCTTCCCGGTATGGGGCACGCAACTCACCTCGCGCACCGCCTTCCCGTCGGCCCATCCCTGCTGGGCGGGGGTGCTGAAGCCCGACTTCGCCGTCATGCGCGAGCATTTCGAGCACGCCCAGGCGATCGTGCTGGTCGGCGGACGCGCCTTCGTCGCCTATCCCTATCGCGCCGCCAAACCGGTGCCGGAAGGCGTCGCGGTGCTGCATGTCGCCGACAACCCGGAAGCCTTCGGCCGCGAGCACGCCGCCGACTTGGCGCTGCTGGGTGACATTGGCGCGACGCTCGGCGCGGCGGCGAAACGCCTGGGCGAGCGCGTCGACGGCAAGGCGGTCGAGGGCCGCCTCACGGCGCAGGCAGCCTCGAAACGCGCGGCTCAGGCAGCTCTGCGGACGGAGATCCTTTCCCAAACGAGCCTACCCCTCACGCCCGACGCGGCGGTGCTGGCGGCGCTCGACGCCCTGCCCGACGACGCGCTGATTGCGAACGATTCCGCGGCGACTTTCGGCAAGGTGCAGGACCTGCTGATGACCCGGCCCGGCCGCTATTTCTTCTCCCGCGGCGGCGTACTCGGCTGCAACATGCCCGCGGCGGTCGGCGCGTCGCTGGCGGGCGCGGGCCTCGTCGCCTCGTTCGTCGGCGACGGCGGGGCGATGTACTCGCCCCAGGCCTTGTGGAGCGCCGCTCATACCCGGGCGAAGGTGATTTTCTTCGTCTTCAACAACCGCCGCTACGGCGTCCTGCAGAACGTCGCCAAAGGCCTCGGCTACGCCAACGCCGTCGCCGGCCGCTTCGTCGGCATGGAGATCGTCGGCCCGGCGATCGACTTCCAGGCGCTGGCCGCCTCGATGGGCGTGCCGTCCCTCCGCGCCGACGACCGCGACGCGATCGGCGCGGCGGTCGCCGCAGCGCTCCGGCGCGAGGGTCCGTCGCTGATCGAGATCGGGATTACGTGACCGGAGAGAGCGCCCTATCGCGATGCGACGGCTTCACGAGAGCTGCGCGCGAGCGATTGTCCGTCGCGGCGGAGGTCCAAACCGCCACACTCTTCGGATAACGATCTCAGGCGAGCCTCTGCGAAGGAGGAACAGGATGGCGAACCTCGATCGGCGGCCTTCGGACCGTCTGCGCGATTACGATCATTGCGGCGGGCGCCCAGTCCGTGCATGCGATGGGAGGCGGTGGGCCGCCTACTCTACACGATGGGAGGCGGTGGGCCGCCGGCATGGACGATGACGCTCGCGTATTGCCGCGAGATGGTCACCAACAAGGGCATCACCGACGTCGCCCAATTTGAGGCCGAAGTCAAAAAGTGCCGAGCAAACCCGGTCACCTATCCGCCTGCGTACAGCAAGCCGCGCTGGTAGCGCGCAACCCTGTCGTCCTGCCGACCCACGGGTCGACCCCAGTCGGCTCAGGCTTGCGCGATCTTCGCCTCGATCGTCGGCGGGCGCCTGAGCGTCTGCAGCACGACGCAATAGCGCTCGGTGAGCTTGAGGAGGGTGTCGAGCTGGTCCTGCGGCGCGTCCGCGTCGAGCTCGAAGGTCAGGCGGATGTCGGTGAAGCCGACCGGGGCCTCCTTGGCGACGCCGAGCGTGCCGCGAAAATCGAGGTCGCCCTCGGCCGTCACCCGGCCCGAGCGCAGCGAGACGCCTAAGGCGGTCGCGACCGCCTTCAGAGTGACGCCGGCGCAGGCGACCAGCGCCTCGAGCAGCATGTCGCCGGAGCAAAGCTCGAGCCCGCTTCCGCCGGTGGCGGGATGGAGCCCCGCCGTCGCCAGCGCCCTCCCCGTCTCGACCTTGCAGGCGATCGAAGCAGAATCAAGCTCGCCTCGGGCCCTGAGGGTGACGCGCCCGGCTTCGGGCTCGGCGCGGTAGCGGTCCTTCAGCGGCGCCTGGAGCGCCCGCAAGTCGTCGCCGTTCACTTGGAAACCTCCCTCGTCGTCGAGGTCGCAGTCTGCCCGCGTCGCGCCAATGGCGCAATCCGCGCCACGAGCGCTTGTGACGCCGCCGCCGGCAGGCTAGTGACGTGCAAATCGAAGGCGTTCTCCTTCCCGCCCCCTTGTGGGGGAAGGCGGGGATGGGGGGTCGCGCTGACCTTGCGAATTGAGGGTGTCGCTCCTGGCGATTATAGGACGGCGCGACCCCCCTCCCCAGCTCTCCCCGCAAGGGGGAGGGAATGTCGCCTCCCTTCGATTTGGTTGAAGCGGGCGACAAGGGCTTTCCTCCATGACCCACACCGGCTTCTTTTCCGGCTCTTTCGACCCGATGACCAACGGGCATCTCGACGTGATCGACCATGCCGCGTGGCTCTGCGACCGGCTGGTGGTCGGAGTCGGCTCCAATCCGAGCAAGGTCGGCCTGTTCACGGTGGAGGAGCGGCTCGCGCTCATTCGCGAGGCGGCTCAGCCGGTGCTGGAGGGCAAGGGCTGCGAACTCGACGTGATCAGCTTTTCGGGCCTCGCGATCGACGCCGCCCGCGACGCCGGCGCGACCCTGATCGTCAGGGGCCTGCGCGAACTCGACCGACTTCAACTACGAGATGCAGATGGCTGGCATGAACCGGGCGATGGCGCCGGATCTGCGCACCATTTTCCTGCCCGCCTCCTCGCCGGTTCGCCCGATCACCGCGACGCTGGTGCGCCAGATCGCCTCGATGGGCGGCGACGCCTCCCCCTTCGCGCCGCCAAGCGTAATCGCCGCGCTGAAGGCGAAATTCGCTGAGGGCGGCTAAGCGGGCCTCGGGCGGACTTCGGGCGCGAATCCAGCCTTCTCAAGGCTTTACGACGACCTTTCCGGGCGCGTCATCGAGCAACAGTAAAGCCCTTGCTTAACTATCGGCGTCGTGTTACTAAAGCACATGCTTAACCATAATGGCGGCCTCAATCGCGCCTTTCACGCCCTCGCCGATCCGACCCGGCGGGCGATCGTCGAGCGGCTCGCCCGCGAGCCGGCGTCGGTGAGCGCATTGGCGCAACCTCTCGCCATGTCGCTGCCAGCAGTGATGCAGCACCTGGCCGTGCTCGAGGCCTCCGGGACTCGTCCGCTCAGAGAAGTCGGGCCGCGTGCGCATCTGCCGCGTCGAGCCCGAGGCGCTGAGCCTCGCCGAACGATGGATCAACGACAGGCGGACCGAATGGGAAAACCGCCTCGACCGGCTGGGGGACTATCTCGCCAACCTCGCGGAGGAAGGCAATCTCGCCAAGGAAGGCAATCTCGCCAAGAAAGGAAAGACGAATGAATGAGTCCGCCGCCAAGACGCTGAAGCCGGTTTGCATCTCGCGCACGTTCCACGCCTCACGCCAGCGCGTGTTCACGGCCTGGAGCAGCGCCGAAGCCGTCAAACGCTGGTTTGCTCCGACCGGCTTCACCATTCCCGAAGCCAGGGTCGAGCTCGCCGTCGGCGGCCCATTCGAAGTGCTGATGCGCTCGCCCGCCGGCGAAGAGCACTGGGCGCGCGGCGTCGTCAAGGAGGTTTTGCCGTTCGAGCGGCTGGTCATCGACTTCACGATCGAGGAGCCGAACGGCCGCGCCCTCTTCCGCGCCCTCACCGAGGTCGTCTTCTCCGATACGCTCGGCGGAACGCGCCTCGACGCGACGCAAAGCTACACGGTCATCGACCCCGCTGCGGCCTGGATGCCGGAAGGGGCGCCGCAGGGCTGGGCGCAGACGCTCGACAATCTCTCCGCGGAGGTTTTGCGCATGGAGACGACGCGTTCCGTGTCGCACGGCGTCTTCTCGCTCGAGCGGACCTACGAGGCTCCGGTCGAGCGCGTCTGGCGCGCGCTGTCCGACCGCGAGGCGAAGGCCAAGTGGTTCGGCGGAACGGTCGGCGAGTGGACAGAGATCGAGCGCAGCCATGGACTTCCGCGTCGGCGGCGCCGAGCGCGCCAAGGGCCGCTGGAACAACGGCGTCGTCTCCACGTTCGACGCCGTCTATCACGACATCGTTCCTGAGCAGCGCATCGTCTACAGCTACACGATGCATCTCAACGACACAAAGATCTCCGTTTCGCTCGCCACGATGGAGCTCAACGCCGAGAGTTCCGGCCGCACCCGTCTGAAAGTGACGGAACAGGGCGCCTTTCTGGACGGCTACGCCGACGACGGCTCGCGCGAGCGCGGCACAGCGTTCCTGCTCGACAAGATCGGCGAGTTGCTTGCGATTGCTCCCTGAACCATAGGAGATCGGGTCCGGACCGGGCGATCGTCCCCTCGCCCGGTATTGGGCCATAAAGGAGGTCGGTCGCCCGACGGGCCGTGCCGGGTCGGGCCGGCCCCTATCCGGTGCGGCGCATCGTCCAAAGCTCGCCCCTCATGTCGACCAAGTGAAATCCGCGCCGCGTCAATTCGCTGAAGGTCACAATATCGTCCGCATGCACTGTTGCCCAGGCGTTCGCTGGTAAGTCTTGGATTTTATCAAGATTTCCCATATGATAGTGCGGCATTTGCATCTCCTTGGACCTGTCGCCTTCAACGGGTCCTCGCTTTACATGTGGCAATTCCACGGCATTGCGCTGCCGACGGTAAGCCTATATCATAAATTGCTGCGTCGCAACAATTGATATTGCGGCGCACAATACGCGCAGGCGCACTCCACGCCGAATCGGGCCTTCAAGAGCCGGTCGCACCACAAGCTCGGCGGGTCGCGCGGTGAGAGCGCTTGCGTCGTCGGGGCGCGGTCGGCGATAGTCGGGGTCACCCCTGAGAAGAGCCCAGGAGCGCGCCATGACGGAGCAACCGATCATTACTCTCAACGACGGCGTCGCGATGCCGCAATTCGGGCTCGGGGTCTTCCAGACCCCGCCCGACACGACGGCCGACGTCGTGCGGCAAGCGGTCTCCGACGGCTATCGCCTCATCGACACCGCCGCGATGTATCGCAACGAGGAGGGCGTTGGCGAGGCGCTGCGGGACCGGCCGGACGTGTTCGTCACGACCAAACTCGCCAACCCGGATCACGGCTACGACAGTACGCTGCGCGCTTTCGACGCCAGCGAGAAGCGGCTCATGCGTAAGCCGATCGATCTCTACCTCATCCACTGGCCGCGGCCGCGCGTCGACCTCTATGTCGAGAGCTGGAATGCGCTTGTCCACCTGCAGCGCGAAGGCCGGATCCGCTCGATCGGCGTCTCCAACTTCAACCGCGACCACCTCGAGCGGATCGTCGGCGAGACCGGCTTCACCCCCTCGGTCAACCAGATCGAGCTTCATCCGCGCTTCCAGCAACTGGCCCTGCGCGCCGTCCACGACAAGATGGGGATCAAGACGGAGTTGTGGAGCCCGCTCGGGCGGGGCGCCTTTCTCGCCGATCCGGTGATCGCCGCCATCGCCGTCAAACACGGCAAGACACCGGCGCAGGTCGTCATCCGCTGGCATCTCGACAGCGGCCTGATTGTGATCCCGAAGTCCGTCCGTCCCGAGCGCCTGAAGGAGAACATCGCCGTGTTCGACTTCCGCCTCGACGACGACGACATGCGCCGCATGCAGAGCCTCGATACGCCGGGCGGCCGCATGGGGCCGGACCCGGAGACCGCGGCGTTCTGAACCGCCATTCGATCGCTCCCGTCCCTCGGCGCGGCCTAGCTTCGCGACAGCATCGCCACCGCGCGGTCGAGCTGCGGATCGGCGCCGGCGGCGTAGCGCCGGTCGAAGGGGACGGCGATGGTTGGCTCGACGCCCACGCCCTCGAGCCGGCGCCCATCGACCAGGACGTCCTCGACCGCGAGCAGCAGCAGCCCCTCGTCGCCGATCAGGAAGGCCGTCGCGGCGAGCACCGCCCCCTCGGTGTGGGCGCCGATCAGCGGCCCAAGCCGATATTCCTTGAACCCGAAGGCGAGCACTTCCTTGCCGCTCCGCGTGCCGCCGTTGATCAGGGCGGCGACGGGCTTGCGCCATTTGGCGCCGACGACTTCGGTCTCGCCGCCGCGGTCCGCCACCTGCATCGTCGGCGAGCGGGCGTTGAAGAGATCGAGATACCAGGGTTGCGCCCCGCCCCATCCGTCGCGCAGATCCCAGACCAGCGCGTCCGCGTCCTTGAGCGGCCCCTCGGAAATCAGGTCCTCGAGCGCGCCCTGATAGCGGTGGCTGGCGTAGGACCAGACGTGGACGTAGCCGATCCGCATGCCGCCATTGGCGACGACGACGCGCGCGCTGTCTTTGAGGCCGCGCAAAAACAATTCGCCCGGCTTCAGATCGCGGGCGCGACCGCGACCGTCATCGGGACGGCGCCGGCGGCGCGTCGGATCGACAGCGCAACTTTGCCGCCGACCTTGCCGCGAAACGCGCCGACCGGCTCGAACGGCCTGTCGTCGGCCGAAAGGATCTCGTCGCCGACCAAAAGGCCGGCCTCATGCGCCGGCGCGCCTTGAATCGCGCCGGCGACAAACAGCCGGCCCTGATCGTCGGTCTCGGTGAAGATCCCGATCCCCGGATAGGCGACCTCGCCGTCCGGAAAGATCCGCCGCAGCCCGCGGTGTTCGAGCGCCCCAGCAAAAATGTCGGCGAGCTGGTAATAGGCCGGCTCGTCCCGCGTATAGTAGCGGGTGTGGGAGGCGTTCAGCGTCCCGAGCATCGCGTTGATCGCTATGGCGAGGTCGGCGCTCGAGCGCGCCGAGGTCGCCTGCGCGCGGTAGCGATCGCGCATCGCGGACCAGTCGACCCCGTGCAAGCGGGGATCGTAGAAGCGGTCGCGCACGAGTTCCCAGACCTGATCGAACCCGGCGACATCCGGCTTGGCGAGCGCGCCCGGCGCCGCGAAGTCCTGGCCCCTCGCGGTCCGGATCGCGACGACCGAGGCCGCCGCCGCGTAAGCCAAAAAGTCTCTGCGCGACGGCGCCATAACACTGGCTCTCCGAGCTTCCCAAACAATGTATTCCGCGTCGCCAGACTTGAACGGCAATCCCGGCGCGTTCGTGACCGAGCCGCGCAGGAATCGCGACGAGACGGGGGCGAAGCGGCTGAGTCCACAATCCCCTCCCGACTTTGTCGACGGATGATCCCAAGGCGGAACGGTCCTGTGCGCCCCGGAACATCCTCCACTTCCCTGGGCATGACCCAACATTGAGGAAAGGCCGACATTGCAGTCGACGCACCATCCCCCACAACGATCCAACCAAGATCGGGCGCTGATGCTCTTCGTTTCAGTATCGTATGTTCACGAACGTTATCAGATTATTAACGTAACAATATTATAAATGGATGTGTTATTACATATAAGCTTCCCGTACGTATCCGTAGCTAAATCGATGTCAAGAGAAGGAAAACAAATTTCCTGTAGGTAAAGTACGTCAAATAGATTATACTTTTCTATTCGAGCTGCCTCGGTTGAGTAACGTTGGATTCATATTATGATCACATGCTTGGCGGTAATTTGGCGATGTTGCTCGCCGTGGTGGAGATCCTGAAGCGTGTTTCGAGAACCAATCGATCGAGTGGCGAGGCTTTCAAGCCTGCCGGCAATTCCGTTCCCGCCGCGCCGTCCGCGTCATCCGATCAAGCAATCAAGCTCGATCTCGAACCGGCGGATGCGGACCTGCGCGCGCGCGAGCTGCGCAATCCGCACGCCCTCGACAATGCCAACGCTGGGTCGAAAAGGTCGGGTTTCGCCGTCTCCTCCGATAGAAATGGCGCGCCTATGAGTGAGCTTGGCTCCCTTTCCCAGCCCCAAATACCCAGTGTGCGATCTGAGCAGCGCGCAGAAGAGCGCAAGCCGGTAAACATTACCGCGGCGGTTCTTTCGTATTGTCGGCAGAAGTTCACCTCTGCGACCATCGTCGACCGGTCGGAAAGTGGAGCGAAAATCAAAGTCGACCAAAACATCGCCCTGCCAAAAGTGATCCTTTTGGTTGATTTTCAAAACGGCCCTGTGTTCGAGTGCGAAGTGCGATGGCGTAAGGATTGCTATCTCGGCGTACGAATTATCGACGTATACGGCCCCGCACGCCGTCGCCGTTTCTTCGAAACCAGCCAACTGCGAAGTTGCGGCGGCTTTGCTGATCCCCCGCCGGTGCGGTGACGGACGACGAAATTTTGTTCGCGATGATCGGCGTCGTCGCAATCGCTGGCACAAAGCTGCGCCGCCACTGAAAGCCGCCTCGCACGAGAAGAGGCGGCCGGCGAGGCGCCAAGTTAGCTCCCCGCTCCTGTCTCAGCCGCACCCAGTCGTCGAGCCGTCTGCGGGCGCCGCGGCCGCGGGACCGTCGATGCAACGCGGGGTCAGAATTCTTCCCAGCCGTCCTTGTCGTCGGCCGGGCCGTTGACGACCGCCTTCGGTGCGGCGCGCGCCGGCTGAACAGCGGGCGCCGGACGCGCATCGGGTCGCGCCCGAGCGGCCGGTTGCCGGAAGGCGTGCGGGGCGACCTTCCTGAGTTCGCTGCGCAACGCCGCTTCGCCATGGGTTTGGCCGACCCGGAAGCGCCCGATCAGGCCGGCAAGCTTCGCGCTTTCGTCCGACAGGGTATGACTGGCCGCCGTCAATTCTTCCACCATCGCCGCGTTCTTCTGCGTCACGATGTCCATCTGACTGACCGCTGTGGTAACCTGGTTGAGCGCTGTCGACTGCTCATGCGCGCCGGCGGCGATCTCGGCGACCACCGCGTTGATCTCGCTTACCTGCGCCATGATTCGCTCCAGCGACTTGCCGGTTTCCGCGACCAGCTCGACACCGCGTCCGACATGCGCGCCTGAGGTCGAAATCAGGCCCTTGATTTCCTTGGCCGCCTCCGCCGAGCGCTGGGCAAGCGCCCGCACCTCGGAAGCGACCACCGCGAAGCCGCGACCGGCGTCGCCCGCCCGCGCCGCCTCGACGCCCGCATTGAGCGCCAGCAGATTGGTCTGGAAGGCGATTTCGTCGATAACGCCGATAATCTGGCTGATCTGTTCCGACGATTTGGCGATGGCGCCCATCGCCGCGACCGCCTCACGCACCACGACGGCGCTCTTCTTGGCGTCTTCGTCGGCGCTGGCCACCACTTCGCGGGCGTGACCGGCGCCTTCGGCCGATTTCTTCACCGTTGCGGTGATCTCGGTCAGCGCCGAAGAGGTCTCCTCCAGGGCCGCCGCCTGCTGTTCGGAACGACGCGCCAGGTCGTCGGACGCGGTCGAGATCTCTCTCGAGCCCAACTCGATCGTGCCGGTGCTGGAGACGACCGCGAGCAGCGTCTCCTTCAGCGTATCGACTGCTGCGTTGAAATCCTCTCGGATTTGGGCGTAGGCGGCGGTGAAACCGTCGCCGAGGCGGATCGTCAGGTCGCCGGCCGCAAGATTCTTGAGGCCTGTCCCGAGGCGGCGCACCACTTCAGTCTGTTCTTCGGCCGCTTTCGCGCCTTCGGCGGCGACGCGCTCGCGCTCAGCCTCAGCGGCGGCGCGGTTGGCGGCGGCTTCCGCTTCCAGCCGCCGTCGCTCGACGGCGTTCTGTTTGAAGACGTCCACCGCCTGAGCCATTTCGCCGACTTCGTCGCGGCGCTCCTTGCCCGGGACGTCGAGGTCGACCTCGCCGGCCGCCAGACGCCGCATGCAGCCCTGCAGTCGGGCGATTGGGCTGGTGATGCGCCGGGACACGAACCAGGCGGCGGCGCCGATGAGGAGCGCCACACCGATAACGCCGCCGCCGATAGCGACCGCGGCCGAGAGGAACTTGGCGTTCACATCGTCAATGTAGGCGCCCGTTCCCAAAAACATGTTCCACGCCGGGAACGCCGCGGCATAGGAGACCTTGGGAATTGCCGTCGTTTCGCCGGATCGCGGGTAGTCATAATGGAGGACGGCCTCGCCGCTGGTCTGCACGGCGTCTCGGATCTCGCGAATGACCGCACGCCCATTGAACAAAGCGTCGAGGCGATTGGTTCCGATCATCTTCACGTCGGGCAAGGACATGACAGTTCCGTCCATGCGGTAGGCGAAGATGTAGCCCTGACCGTGATCGTAGGTCATGGTGGCGAGCTGGCGGGCAAACGTCTGCTCCGCCTGATCGCGCGTGAGGCCGCCAGCGGCGACCTGGTCTTGCAGACCGGCCGCGAGGCCCTTGGCCAACTCCGTCATGGCCCGCAGTTCGTCGATGCGGCTGTTCAGCAGCTCATGCTTGACCCCCGCGGCGATCGCGAACCCGGCAACGGCCATGCAGACCATGACCAACAGGACGAGTGCGTTGAGCTTCGTTCGGATTCGGAGATTGTCAAAACTCATTTTCGCTGTCCTGCCGGTACCAAAGAGGCGACGTTCGTAGTCCGGCGAGGCGGCAACCTTCCGGTCTGACCCGTTTGGCTCAAGCCAGGGACCGAGACGGGGAGGCATCGCCACGTCGCATGGAAAACACCTAAAGTCTGCAACAAGACAGTAAATCATTAGTCTCTGGTCGCGGCGGGGCTCCGTCGCATGGCTGAGGCAGAGTGTCGCAGAACGGCTCCGTTGCGCCGGAAAAGGCCCATCACACGACGGCGCCTCCTCATCGGCTTTTTTTGAGCGCCATCGGTTGAACGGCGGCGGAAAGCGGAGAGAAGACGTCAAGTCATCGGCCGCCGGCGCCATGGGCGCGTAACGAAAGCCTACGCGCTGATTGACACGCTACGCCGCCCGCTCCGTTTCACGCTCGTCGACGGCCGGGCCGCCGAATGCGCGTCAAGCGCGGTCCTCGTCTGATCGTTACGGGCCCTACTCCCTCCCGCGCTCCTGTCTGAGCCGCGCTGTTGGGGCGGGTCGCCGACCGGGCCGGCGCGCTCAGCGAGCGCGCCCTACAGTCCGCGCCCCCGCTCCGCCCTCAGCCGCGCCCAGTATTCGAGCCGCTTCCTGATCTCGCGCTCGAAGCCGCGCTCGACCGGCTGGTAGAGCGTTCGCCGTCCGAGCGCGTCCGGCCAGTAGGTCTGGCCCGAGAAGGCGTCGGGGGCGTCGTGGTCATATTGGTAGTCGGCGCCGTAGCCCTCGCGCTTCATCAGCCCGGTCGGCGCGTTGAGGATGGTTTTGGGCGGCGTCAGCGAGCCGTGCGTCTTGGCCAGCGCCTGCGCGGCGGCGAAGGCGGTATAGACGGCGTTCGACTTCGGCGCGGTCGCGACATAGACGACGGCTTCGGCGATCGCGAGTTCCCCCTCCGGACTGCCGAGGAAGTCATAGGCGTCCTTGGCCGCGTTGGCCACGACGAGGGCCTGCGGATCGGCGAGCCCGATGTCCTCGGAGGCCATGCGCACGACGCGGCGGGCGATGAACAGCGGGTCCTCGCCGGCGTCGAACATGCGGGCGAGGTAGTAGAGCGCCGCGTCGGGGTCCGAGCCGCGCACGCATTTGTGCAGCGCCGAGATCAGATTGTAGTGGCCATCCTGCGCCTTGTCGTAGATCGGCGCGCGCCGCTGCACGACCTCGACCAGCCGATGCGCGTCGAGGACCTCGCCGGCCCGGGCCGCGCGCCAGACCTCCTCGGCCAGCGTCAGCACGGCGCGGCCGTCGCCGTCGGCCATGCCGATCAGCGCGGCGCGCGCTTCCGCATCGAGCGGCAAGGCCTTGCCGACAAGGCGCTCGGCACGCCCGAGCAACGCCTCCAGCGCCTCCGCCGACAGCGCCCGGAACACCAGCACGCGCGCACGGGAGAGAAGCGCGGCGTTGAGCTCGAACGACGGGTTCTCGGTGGTCGCGCCGATCAGGGTGACGGCGCCGTCTTCCATCACCGGCAGGAAGGAATCCTGTTGGGCGCGGTTGAAGCGGTGGATCTCGTCGACGAACAAGAGCGTCCCCTGCCCCTGCGCCCGGCGGGCGCGGGCGGCCTCAAAGATCTTCTTGAGTTCGGCCACCCCGGAGTGGATCGCCGACACCTGGACAAACGCGTCCGAGCGCATGGCGCCGATCAGCCGGGCGACGGTGGTCTTGCCGCTGCCCGGCGGCCCCCAGAAGATCATCGAGCCGAGCGTCGGCGCCGCGAGGAGCCGGGTCAGCGCGCCGTCCGGCCCGGTCAGATGCTCCTGGCCGGAGACTTCGGCCAGGCTCGTCGGCCTCAGCCGCTCGGCGAGCGGCGCAGGCGGCGGCTCGGCCTTTGCAGGAGCGTCCTCGAACAGGCTCATCGGGCTGTTTTCCCGCGTAGGCCGCGGGTCTGTCTAGGGGGCGCTCCGGCTCGGGGACGAGATGTCAACGACCGCAAGCTCTTTCCCGGCAGAAGAGTCGTCCGCGCCGGGCTACGAACCGGACCGATCGGAATAGACTTCGACCTTTCGCGCGGGTTCGGCTTTGGAGGCCGGCCGAAAGTCGGAGTTCGGACCCTATGTCCCGTCCCGTCTAATGGGCCCACCCAGCCGGTTGTCGGCAAAATCATAGTTCTTCGCGAACCATGCAAACGCGAAACGTAAGTCCATCGCCAAAGAAAATCGCGCAGCTTTGCGGTCGCCCGCCCGAATAGCCTCAATAACTCTATCTTAAATCTTGTAACTATTTGTCGACAATATTTCGGAAGCTCGGGGTTGGCGCTGAACCGCTGCCAAGTAAGGCCCGACTCTCAACCATAGGTTCGAGATCATTTCGGTTAGCTGAGGAATTCCGGCCGCCTCGTAGACGCCAAAATGGAACGAGTAGTTGGCGGCCAAAGCCGCCTCGACGTCGTGATTTCGCGCCGCCTCGAGCATGGACTGATTGAAGGCCTTCAGCCGCTCCACCAGACCTGGGTCTTTCGACATACAGGCGCGTTCCGCCGCAAATCCCTCGAGCTCCATTCGGATCCGCATCAGGCCCTTGAAGCTTTCATAGGTGAATGGCGCCACCATGATCGCCCGGCTGGCGGTCTGGACGAGCGCCTTTTCTGCCAGCAACCGTTGTACGGCGCCCCTAACCGGCATCGGGCTCGTTCCCAGCGACGTCGCCAGACTTCTGAGCGACAGCGTTTCGCCCGGCAGGAACTTGCCCGTGAGCAACGCCAGCCTGAGGGCCGCATAAACCCTGTCCGAAAGCGAAAAATCGTCGAGCACGAGCAACCTTTCGGGCATCGCAGGCCCTTTTCCATCACCCCTAATTTCTCGAGGTCGGCTCGAACGCTATTGCGAGCCCGGACCCAGACTAGTCCTTTCGTCGCAAAACAGCAACTGTGATCACGAATTGGGATCACGCCGCTTGACATCGTGCGGCTGTCTATGTGATCACGATATGTGATCACAGTGTTGGGATACTCCCCGCCCACCATTGTGATCACCGATCAAGGCCTCCGATTTCCGCTTTTGCTCGATGAACGGCAGCGCGGTTCTAGAAGAAGAGGCGTGCCCGGTAGGGCGCCAGAAGGCAACGCAAATGGAACAGTGCGTAATTACGAGCGCGACTCGCACAGCGGTCGGTTCCTACTTGGGAACTCTGAAGACAGTTCCTCCCGAGCAACTTGCAGCCATTGTCATCAAGGGGGCCGTTGCGCGGTCCAATCTTGCGCCGGGACAAGTCGACCGGGTCGTCATGGGCCATGTCCTGTCGAACAGCGAGGCGCCCAATATTGCCAGGGTCGGCGCGCTGTTGGCCGGCCTTCCCGAAGCAGCCCCCGCCTTTACCGTCGACATGCAATGCGGTTCGGGACTGCAGGCGCTGCGTCTGGCGATCATGGAGATCCAGACCGGCGCCTGCCACATCGCGGTCGCCGGGGGGGTCGAGAGCATGTCGCGCGCCCTCTACTACCTGCCGCCGTCGGTCCGGTACGAGAGCTTTCGCCTGGGAGACCAGACCCTATACGACGCCTTCACCCGGGCGGTGACCCGCGTTCAGCCGCCCTCTCTTTATCCGGGCCTCAATATGGGCCTGACCGCAGAGACCATCGCCGATCAGCACGCCATCTCGCGCGATCAGCAGGACGCCTTCGCCCTCGACAGCCAGAGGAAGGCATGCGCGGCGATCGCCGCGGGCCGGTTCATGGATGAAATCGTGCCGGTAGAGGTCGCCGACCGGAAAGGCGGCGTCCTGTTCGTTCAGGACGAATACCCCAGGGCGAATGCGACGCCCGATGGATTGGCAAAACTCAACCCGGTGTTCCGGAAGGGTGGAACCGTCACCGCGGGCAATGCCTCCGGCATGAACGACGGCGCCTCGGCGGTCGTCGTGATGACAGAGGCTAAGGCCAGGGAAATCGGGGTAAAGCCGCTGGCCCGTGTTCTCCGCCATTCCGTGACGGGCCTTGACCCCAATGTGATGGGACTGGGTCCGGTCACGGCGATCCGCTCAGTCCTAAAGCAGGGCGCCCTCGCCCTCGAAGACATCGATCTGTTCGAGATCAACGAAGCCTTCGCCGCGCAGTCGCTTGGCGTGCTCAAGGAACTCGACATGCTTCCCGGCGCCCGGATGTATTCCCGGGTCAACGTCAACGGCGGCGGCATTGCCCTGGGCCATGCGCTGGGCTCGAGCGGCGCGCAAATCCTCACCACCCTGATCCATGAGTTGAAGCGTCGCGGCGGCCGCTACGGCGTCGCCAGCCTCTGCATCGGCGGCGGACAGGGCATTGCGATGCTGGTGGAAAACATCTAGCGCCGATCATCAGTCTTAACTTGCAAAACCAACGGTCCTTGGGAGGGTCAACACGTGACGAACATGACTTCTGGAATCAACCTAAAACAACCGCCCAGAACGGCGAATATAATCGACAAATTCACGGAATGGAGTTTGAATTGGGTCCCAGACTCCATGGTGTTTGTCCTTGTGTTGACGGTCATCGTATTTGTCATGGCGCTACTCCTGACAAATTTCGGCATCTTCGATCTGATTAATTTCTATGCAGGGAGCTTTTGGATACTTCTGACCTTTGCCATGCAGCTATGCATATTAATGATTACGGGCTTCGTCATTGCCGATTCGAAGCTGGTTAAGCGCTTCATCGTGGCGGTGGTGGACAAGCCCAAAACGCGTGCGGGATCCATCGTCCTGTTTTGCTTGGTCGGCGGCGTCGTCGCCTGGATCCACTGGGGTGTCGGCCTCATGTTCTGCATGGTCATGGGCCGGGAACTCGCCGTCCGCAAGCGCGGGCTCGGCATCCATTACCCGTTCATCGCCGCTTTGACTTACGGCCTGGTCAATATCATGTGCAACGGCCCGTCACAGTCGGCGCCGCTGGTGGTGGCGACTCCCGGGAACTTCATGGAGAAAATAATCGGGGTCATCCCGCTCACGCAAACCGCGCTATCCCCGTTCCTGCTTTCGCTTCAGCTCTTCATGTTTTTGACCATTCCGATCTTGGCGGTCCTGCTCATGCCGAAAAAGGTCAATTCGGTCGAGATGGACGACGAGACCTTCAAAGAGTTCACCGCTGTTCTACCTGAAGAAGACGTTAAATCCCTGCGGCCGGCAGAGCGTTGGGACCGATCACAGAATCCTGCAAAGCCTGCTTGCGATCGGCATGCTGCTTTGGGTCGGCAACTACATCTACACCAAGGGCTTCGGCAAGCTGGACCTCAATTCGATCAACTTCGCCTTTCTTGGCCTGTCGCTGATTCTGCATGGATCGCCGCGCAGCTTCACCGCCTCCGTGAAGAAGGGCGTCGGCACCACCTTCGGCGTCATGGTTCAGTTTCCGATGTATGCCGGCCTGTTCGGCGTGATCAGCAATTCGGGCCTGGCCGGCACGATCACGCATTGGTTCGTGGCGATCTCGACGCCGGGGACTTTTTCCTGGATCGTCTTCCTCTACACAGGCGTTATGGATTTCTTCATTCCGTCGGGCGGATCGAAGTTTGTTATCGAGGCGCCCTATCTTCTTCCCGCCGGGCAACAGCTGCACGTCTCGGTGGCGCAGACGATCAACGCCTATAGCACCGGCGCCCAATGGGCGAACAATATCCAGCCGTTCTGGGCGCTGCCGGTCTTGGGAGCGTTCAAGGTCCGGTTCCAGGATATTCTGCCCTACACGTTCCTGATCTGGCTTTACGCGGGCGTCATCTCGTCGATTGCGTTCCTGCTATTTCCCAACGGACTTTAGGCCCTTGCCGGCCTGAGGGTCGCCCGCAAAATTCGGCGACCCTCGGTCGATAGTAAGCCAAGATCGATAAGGACAACTACAAATGTCTCCAGTATCGAGCAAAAGAGTGATCAGTTGTGCCATCACCGGCGCGATTCATCTTCCGAGCATGACGCCGCATCTTCCGATCACTCCCGAACAGATTGCCGAAAACGCCTTGGGCGCGGCCGATGCCGGGGCGGCCATCGTGCACATCCATGCCCGCAACCCTGAGACCGGCCAGCCCTCGTCCGATCTGAACCTCTATCGCCGGATCGTCGATGAAATCAGAGCGAAGAACGAGGACGTCATCATCTGCATCACCACCGGCGGGGGCGCCGGAATGTCCGTCGAGGAACGGTTGGCCGTGGTGCCGGCGTTCAAGCCCGAGCTGGCCTCGATGAACGCCGGGTCGATGAATTGGGGCATGTTCCCGCTGGCCGGCAAGCTGAAGGAATTCCAGTTCCCCTGGGAAGGGCAGTTCCTGGAGTCGAGCCGGGACTTCGTTTTCCAGAACACCTTCAAGTCCATGGAAGCGATGTGCCGCATCATGGACGAGAACGAAACAAAACCCGAGCTCGAAGCCTACGATGCCGGGCATCTCCACAATATCGCCTATCTGCTTCGGGCCGGCATCGTGAAGCCGCCCATCACCATGCAATTCGTCACCGGCATTCTCGGCGGCATCGGTTCGAGCCCCTACGACATCATCACCATGCATCAAACCGCCGATCGGCTGTTCGGCAAGGACAGTTACAACTGGTCGGTCATCGGAGCCGGCAAAGCCGAATTTCCCGATGCGACGCTGGCGCTGATCCTAGGCGGCCATGTGCGCGTCGGGATGGAGGACAACCTTTATGTGAGCAAGGGCAAATTGGCGAAAAACAATGCCGAGATGGTCGCGAAGATGGCGCGCATTATGGCCGAACTGGATCTGGAGCCGGCAACGCCAGCCGAAGCCCGGCGCATCCTGAGCCTGAGGAGCGCAGAGCCGATGAAATGACAGCGGCCGATCTGGCGGCGGGATTGCTTAGGGTCCTCGGATTGCGCAGCAACCGCCAAAGTGACTGACATAACGCAAGGCGCACGAAGAAAATGGTCAAGCTTCCGGAAATTGGACAATTGGATTCTCAGCCAATCGCTGTGATTGGCATGGGCACAATGGGTAGGCGACTCGCCATGAGGTTTTCCACTCGGGGCGGCGACGTCCACGCCTACGACAGCAACGAACGGGTCGCCGAGGACGGCGCCGCCTATGCCCGCGAGGCGGTCGGAGATGCTAGCAAGGCGGTTCCGGGCGGAACTCCCGGCCGCGTCGTGGTCGCCCCCGATCTCGCTTCCGCCGTGAAGGGCGCATGGCTTGTCATCGAGGCAGTCGCGGAGAAGCCGGATCTGAAGACGGAACTCTTCGGAGAGCTCGACAGGCTCGCGGCCCCAGGAGCGATCCTGGCGACCAATTCGTCTTCGTATAAATCGAGCGAGATGATCGGCAAGGTCGCCCGGCCCGAGCGCGTGCTGAACATGCATTTCTACCTGCCGAAGATGCGCTCCGTCGAGTTGATGACCTGCGGGAAAACGGATGAGGCCTATATCAGCTTCCTGAAGGATAGCCTCCCCCGCTGGGAACTCGTGCCGTATGTCGCGATGAAAGAAAGCACGGGCCTGATTTTCAACCGCGTGTGGGCGGCGATCAAACGCGAGGCGATTCAAGTTCTGGCCGAGGGGATTGCCAAGCCGGAGGAAATCGATGCTCTCTTTCGGGAAGTGCTTGACACCGAATCGTCCCCGTTCCGGCTGATGGATCAGGTCGGTCTCGATGTCGTCCTCGATATCGAGGAACACTATGCGGCGGAGCGGCCGAGCCTGCCGGTGGAAGTGCGCAACCTGCTAAAGTCTTACGTTGCGAACGGAAAACTCGGCGTCAAGACGGGCTGCGGGTTCTACGACTACAGGAACAAATGACCGCGCAGCGGTATGCGGTATCGGTAAAAGCTGCGTGTAGCGTCACCGTCCTAGGTTTCGCAGCAAGATGAATATTTGGGCGTGAATGCGAAGCGCCTCGATATCCTGCAAAATGGGCTAGGCTATGAGATTCCAGAACGAAGTCGCCGTCATCAGTGGCGCCGGACGCGGGATAGGCGCCGCGACGGCGAAAAAACTCTTTAATGAAGGGTGCCGGGTAGTCATTCTTGACATCAACGAGGCGGCTGCACTTGATTGCGCGAATTCTATTGACTCGGACGGCGGTAGAAGTCTCGCTCTGTCGTGCGATGTGAGCAGTCAGGACTCGGTAAGTCAGGCGATATTAGAAATAACGAAGAAGTTTGGTACCATAGATATTCTTGTCAATAATGCCGGCATAACCATCGATGCGATATTTCACAAAATGTCTTTGGCGCAATGGCAGCACGTGATTGATGTTAATCTGACTGGGACTTTTATTCTGACAAGCGCATCCGTGCCATATATGCGTGAAAAGAAATGGGGTCGTATCATAAATATCTCGTCCACGTCTGCATATGGAAATATAGGACAAGCTAATTACTCGGCTACGAAGGCCGGGGTACTTGGTCTGACAAAGACACTGGCAAAGGAATTGGGGAGATACAATATCACAGTAAATGCTGTAGAACCAGGGGTCATCGAAACAGATATGCTCAATGCTGTGTCGCAGTCCATAAAAGAAGGTTGGCTTAAAAGCATGCCGCTCGCCCGTATGGGTAAGCCGGAGGATATTGCCAACGCCGTGTGTTTCTTTGCCTCCGATGAAGCTAGTTTCATCACCGGTGTCGAATTGCCGGTCTGCGGTGGATTTGTGATCAACTAGACGCCCAATGACCCGCTGAAAATCTGTTTCCAGGATGGCCGCTCAGGGCGCTTGGCGCGGCGGGAACGAAGACGAAATTTCGAGCCTACGCTTTCGCTCTGCTCGAGGGCGCCTCAAGCCGGCCGGCGCCGCCTTCCGCAATCTCTGCCGCTCAACCGAGCGTCAGCCCCAAACCTTCGAGCGCCGCGGCGAGGGCGGCGGATCCACGGAAGAGATGGCCGATGAGGCCGGCGCGCTCGGCGCCCTCGACGTTGCGGGCGCTGTCGTCGACGAAGAGGGTCCGCTCGGCCGCCGCGCCGAGACGAGCGAGGCTGCCCAGGTAGGCGGCCGCCTCGGGTTTTCGCGCGCGAAACTCGGCCGAGACGAAGACATTGGACCCAAAAATGGGCCGCAGCGCCGGAAAGACCGAATCGACGGCACGTTTGACCAAAAGGTTGTTGTTCGTCAGCACGCCGACCTTGACGCGCGCCGCTGCGGCGGCGGCGGCGAGCGCCAGCGTCTCCGGCATCGGCGTCACCGCGAGGCGGAGGGCCTCGGCCCAGGCGTCCTCGGCGAGTGCGTGGCCCAGCCGCTCGCCGAAACCTGCGAGATAGGCGTCGGCGTCCATCGCGCCGCCGTCGCCGGAGTCCTCGTAGCCCGATCCCCAGATCGCCGCCTCGACCTCGGCTTCCGTGCGCCCGCTCAACGCCGCGAGCCGGGCGACCCGCCGAGCCCGGTCGTAGCGGTAGAGCACGTCGTTCATGTCGAAGAGGATGGCCTCGATCATCGCGACGACCTCACGCAAGAGCGGCGCCACGCGCAGCAGAGAGGGATCCCCCGTTTGCGCCTGAAACGTTTGGAAAAGCTCGTCGGCGCGCGTTTCATATTGCGATTCAGTTGATTAGCCAGACATGCTCATCCATCCGGGTGAAGGGCGCGGGCGCCGCCTGTTCCTTCCTGCGCCAAGCGACCTGTTAGGACCTGCTATGACCTGTTATCGACCTGTTATCGACCTTTTTTGCCCTGATAATCCCCTGTTCCGGAGGGGGAGCCACGCGGCACAAGGCCGTCGTAAGCCTCTGAAGCACCAGCATTTTACGCGCATCCGATGGCGCGCGCTGCGGCTGAAATCGCCTGCTAGCAGGCGAATGGGCGTCTCATGCGGCGGCCTCGCTCCTTGCCGGGTCGTCGCTGAAGGCTATGCTCGCCGCTGTTGATTCCCCGCGAGCGTCGTCATGAGCGCCTTCGTCCTGCCTTACGTCCCCTCCGAGCATCTCGGGTTCGATCCGTACCGGCTGCAGCGGCTGACCGACGCGATGCAGCGAGAGATCGACGAGAAGAAGGCGCCCGGCGTCGCCATGCTGATCGCCCGCCACGGCAAGATCGCGTACCGGCAGGCGCTCGGCGAACTGAAGCCCGGCGGCCCGGCGATGACCGTCGATGCGATCTTCCGCATCTTTTCGATGACCAAGCCCATCGTCTCGGTCGCCGCGATGATGCTCGTCGAAGAGGGACGGCTCTCCGTCCTCGATCCTGTCTCGGCCTATATCCCCGCCTTCGCCGAGGCGAAGGTGGGGGTTCCGGACGGCGACGAGCTTGCGCTTCAGCCGCTCCGCCGCCCGATCACGGTGCAGGACCTTTTGCGCCACACCTCCGGCCTGACCTATGGATTTACCGGGGCCGGGCCGGTGCAGACGCTGACCAAGGCGCGCGGCGTGCTCAGCCCCAAGCGCACGACGGCAGAAAATGTCGAGGCGATCGCCGCCCTCCCCCTCATGCACCAGCCGGGAACGGTGTGGGAGTACAGCGTCTCGACCGACGTGCTCGGCCGGATCATCGAGGTCGTCGAGGGAGCGCGGCTCAGCGACGTTCTGCGCGCCCGCATCTTTGGGCCGCTCGGCATGACCGACACCGCCTTCTTCACCCCGGAGGCGAAGGTCGCGCGGCGCGCGGAGCCGTTCTCATTCGACTTCATGACGGCTGCGGGGGTCAATTCCGAAAGCCAGACGACCCCGCCAAAGTTCGAATCCGGCGGCGGCGGACTGCTCTCGACGCTTGCCGACTATACCCGCTTCACCGCCATGCTGGCCAACGGCGGCGCCTTCGCCGGAGCGCGCCTCATGAGCCCCCGGACCGTCGCCTACATGGCGAGCGACCATCTCGACGCGACCGTCAACCGTAACCACTACCTGCTCTGGTCGGGTCACGGCTTCGGCCTCGGCTTCGCCGTCCGCGTCCGCGAGGGAATGGCGCCGGCAATCGGCAGCGTCGGCGAATATTTCTGGGGCGGCATGATGGGCACGACCTTCTGGATCTCACCCCGCGACAACCTCTTCGCCGTCCTGATGGTGCAATCGCCCGAACACCGCGAATATTTCCGCGTGCTGTTTCGCAACCTGGTCTACGCCGCGCTGGTGTAGGGCGGCGCCTGGCCGTCGCAGAGCAGGCGGCCAGCGAACGTGTCACTTCCACTCGATTGCTCGATTGTTTCTTGATCATATAACACTATGAAATCGCTAACAAATTTTCCCTTCGTCACGGCGTTTTCCGTCACCGAGCCCGTCAAAAAGTTACGCTGTTGATTTTTAAGGGGAATTTAGGCGAGAATTTTTTCGTGGTTTTGGCAACTATCGACATCGATCGGGCGATTTTCCGCGAGCAAGACTATCCCGGGCGCACCCGGCCGATCAGGAAAACTACCGTCAGCCACCATAACGCAGGTCGCTTCCGGCTGCGATAGCGCATAATGCGATCACGTACTCCAAAATCGCGAATACACGATGACGCGAACTCTCGAGACCCTACTGCGTCGCATTTTTTTGGATTCCTGCACGGCCCAGACCCTGCGGGACTACGGGGGTTTTATCTACGAAGGAGAGCCAATCTCCGACACCGACCGGATACACCGTGTTCCAGATGGCGTTGCCAACCTAGAACTAGCCATAGGCGGCAGTATGGAAGGGAATCTCCGCAGCGAGCGCGCGCTCAAAGAGATCCCCGATCCGCGCTTGCCGCGCCGCTGTCAATGTCGGACCGCGGGCATCGAGTTCGCTCCGCAACCAGTCCACTCCCCCTGCGAAGCCTCCGCCTGCATGGAGCGCCACCCAGTCTCGAATCGCGGGACGCGCCGACGGCGTGCGATTGGCTCGCGAACACCATGTCAGGTAAAGCCATTCTGCACCCAGAAAGCACGCCAAAATTTCTTCGTAGGCGTCTGCTGCCGCTACGCTCCGGAATAGCTCGTGGAGCCGGGCCGACCCGCCTTGCGGCGGGAGCCCGAGCCGCTGATCGTATGGCGCATTGACTCGGTCGAAGGCCTCCACAAAGAAGCGCTCCTGATCGGTCACCAGGCCGTGCAAGTTGAGCGCCAGGCGACGTCGCTCTCGGAACGACGGCGCCTTTGCGACCGCATAGCCCAGCGCGGCGGCCGCGGTGTCGATAAAGCCGTATTCGATGCGAAGGTACCGCGCAAAGACGTCCTCGGCCAAGGCGTCCGAAGCGACTTCGCGAAAGAGCCGATGATCGACGGCGGCGTCCCATGTCGATCGAGCGCGGGCTCGGAGAGCTTCGCAAAATGACGCGTCCGCGTCTTGGCTGGGCATGGGTTCTCCAACTCGGCTTGGCATGTGTTCTCCGCTCACCGCGCGCGGCCGGCGCGCTCGGCAAATGCCTTGGCGAGCACCGGGTCGACCGGGTTCCACCATCCCCCGCCGACCTTGAGCGAACTGGCGACGATGACCCCGTCGACGATCGCCAGGATGTCTGCGACATTGTCCTGCGTGACCCCGCTTCCGACGAGCGTGGGGAGCGTCGCGGCTGCGCGAATGCTCCGGATGTAGTCGAGATCGGCGGCATGGCCGGTGCGGTGACCTGTGGCAATCACCGCATCGGCGCTGAAAAACTCGACGTCGCGCACCAGTTCGGCGATCGGCCGATCCTGCACGATGGCGTGCGCGCCATGCTTCACGTGCGCGTCGGCCAGGATGCGCACACCCTCGGCGGAGAGTTCCCGCCGATACCGCAGCGCGCGCGCCGCCGCTCCTTCGATCAGCCCCTCGTTGGCAACATAGGCGTTGACCCATTGGTTGACCCGGATGAAGCCGGCGCCCGACGCGCTCGCCACCGCCAAGGCATGCAGCGCCGCGTTGGCGAGCACGTTGACTCCGATCGGCAGCCCCGTTTCGCGCCGGATGCGGTCGCACGCAACCGCCATGTACGCCGCCGTTTCAGGCCCGATGTCGTCAGGCTTGGCGAAGGGAATGTCGCCGTGATTCTCGATGATGAGTCCGTCAAAACCAGCCGCGGCGTAGGCGCGCGCGTCCATCAGCGCGCGTTCGTAGATCGGCTCCACCTGCGAGTCCCGATGATCCGGCGCGCCGGGCAGCGGCGCGAGATGCACGACGCCCACGAGGACGCCCCTCTCCCGACTGAAAATCGCTTTCAGCGCGTTATCGCGCCGGCGCGCCACGCCAGGGAAATCGATCATGTTCGAGACTCCTCGACAGGCCACCGGGAAAAAAGTCCCGCCATTTCGGCTCGGGTGGGAAACGACGCCAAAACGCCACGCCGCGTGACCGCGATCGCCGCGGCCTCGACGGCTATCCGCAACGATCCGCTCCAGGCGCGACCGGAGGCGCGCGAGGCGATCAGCGCGCCGCAAAACACGTCGCCCGCCCCGACCGTATCGAACGCAGCCACTGCAGGCGCGTCTGCTCGCACCTCCCCATCTGCCGTGACGAAGGCCGCCCCGTGCTCGCCAAGGGTGAGTGCGACTCCGCCCGCGCCCATCTCGTGCAGCGCGCGCGCCGCCGCGAGGGGATCCTCGCGGACGCCGAGTTCGACCGCCTCGCCCCGGTTAACGACGACCAGATCGACCAGGCTCCAGTCATACTCGGCGGCCGGATAAGTGGGTGAGGGATTGAGCGCCGTGGCTGCGCCGCGGCGGTGGGCGAGCGCTAAGCCAGCGCGCGTCACAGCGGGCCTGAGGTTCCCCTGCATCAGCACCCAATCGCCAGGCGCGATAGACTCGGCGAGCCGGACGTCGGTGGCGGGATCGAAGGCGCGCGCCGCGTCGATGTGGCTGACGATCATGTTCTCACCGGCGGCGTCTACCATGATCACGCACCGGTCGGTCGCCTCGCCAGAGGACGTCAGGCTATGCGTCGCCACGTCCTCCGCTTCCAGCGACTGTCGGATCCGGGCGCCAGCCGGGTCGTCGCCGAGCGCCGCGGCGAGCCGGACGGGAACGCCGCAACGCGCGATGACGATCGCCTGATTGGCGCCTTTACCGCCGAGATCTTCCGCAAGCTCGCGCGCGACGATGGTCTCGCCGGGCCGCGGAAAGCGGTCGACGCGGAGAATTGTGTCGATCGCGGCGTTGCCTATGACGTGGATCATGATCCGCTAGCGGGCTCTGACCAGCCACTCGAGCGCTTGCCGCCAGAGGCGAGCGTACCCGGGCCAGGCGGCGAATTCCGGCGGCAGCCAGTGCGGGCCGATGTCGGAGGTCCACGCGAGCGTTCGGCCGCGGCCGAACGCGCCCGCCACAAGCAGCGGCTTTCCGCCGTAATCGGCCGATGCCGTCGCAAGAATTGCTGCACCGGCCTTCGGCTTGACCTCGTTGAAGCCGAGCAGAGGCGGCCAGTCGCCGGCAAACCCTTCCAGGATCGGATGGGCGCTCTGCTTAATCATCGGCGTAAAGCCTTCGGGAACCTCGACGCGGTCGTCGTACGGCAAGATGTCGACGGGGAGAACGTCTTCAACCGGCGTGCCGTGATAACGCGCGCCACCGTTGATGCCCTGAAAGCTGTAGTAGCCGCCGACCATCAGGAGCCCGCCGCCGTTTTCGACGTAGGCCTTCAGCGACCGCAGGCGGTTCGGGGTGCGTTTGCTGGCGATCCATGTGTCGGGATGCAACAGCAGGGTGTTGGAGCCGATGTCGGATAGGATCACGGCGTCGAAAGCGGCAAGACCTTCCGGCGTCTGGGGAAAGTCGCGCTGAGCCTCGTGTGAGGGCATGTACTTGAGATCGAACGCCGATCCTTTCAGGGCCTCGACGAGCGGCTCAGCGCCGAGATGAAAAGTCACCGTCGCAAATTGATCGAAACCTTTGATGTGCGTCCCGGTCGTGACCCAGGACTCGCCGGCGAGCAGGATATTGTATCGCTTGTCTGACATGGCGATCGACCCAAAGGCTTTCGGAAGGCTGAAAGGGGAGCCGTCACCGGGCGCGGCGCTCAGCGGAGAACACGCGCCTCGGATTTTCGATGAGAATATGATCAATCGTCTCTTGATTCATCCCGTGGCGCCTCAGACGCGGGACAAAATGCTTGAGGATGTAACCGTAGCCGAAGCCGCCGTAGCGCGTGAGCATCATCTTCAGGAACACATCCTGCGACATCAGGATTGCGTTGACGTAGCCGGCGTCGACGAGACGACAAATGGCTATGGCGTTCTCCTCGTCGCAAGGCGATTGCGCCTGCTGATCAGCGTAGAAGTAATCCATGCCGATCATGTCGTACTCGACGAAGGCGCCGCGATCGGCGAGGCTGCGCTGGTACGCCGGATCGTGCAGGCTCGGGTTCATGTGACACAGAACGGTGTGCCTGAGGTCCGCGCCTTCGCTCTCGATCACGTCCAGTACGCGATGCGCGAGGCGCTCCCAGCCTGGCAAATGGATTGTCAGCGGCGCCCCGCTGATTTTTGAAGCACGCGCCGCGCCGCGCAACACCTTCTCCTCTTCGGCTGTAAAATCCTTGCTTACGCCGATTTCGCCGATGATGCCGGCGCAAACTTCGGGTTGGTCTTCGCAGACCCCGCAGTCTGCGGCAATCGCCTCTGCGATCGCTTCGACAGACATCCCCTTCACGTAGTCCGGATGCGACGCTTCGAGGTAAAATCCAGCGCCCATAACGATGTTGAGGCCAGTTCGCCGGGCAACACGCTGCAGCGCTGACGGATCGCGACCGATGCCGACGTTGGTCGGATCGACGACCGTCTTCCCGCCGTACTCGACGAAATGGCCAAGCTCCTCGACGGCGGTCTTGACGTCGAGCAGTCCGCAATTGTCGCGATTGAGAAACGGGTTCATGCGCAAATCGCCGATCATCGAAATGTCGAGCGGTCGCTCCGAAATGCCGATGTCGCTCGCGCAGCAAGGCCGCTTCCACCAGCTCGAAGTGTCGAGCAGCACGTGCTCGTGCATCAGCGTGACGCCCATCGACTCGACAGGAATCGGCCCGAGCACGGTGCGCACCATTCCCGAATTCACGCCCATTCGAGGTTTGGCCATGTCGACGTCCCCTGAAATCAGCCTGTACGACGTCCGGCCTGAAACAGCCGGAAATTGAGCCAGATCGCGACGAGGATAATGATTCCTTCGACGATCGGCGTGAGAAACGGCGAAAGATGGCAGAGGATGAGGCCGTTGCCGATCACCGCTACCGTCAGCGCGCCGAGCATGGTTCCGATCATCGTGCCCCGACCGCCGAACAGGCTCGTTCCTCCAAGCACGACCGCCGCGATGACGTCGAGTTCGAAGCCGCCGCCCGCGTTCGACGAGCCGCTGCCAAGACGAGCCGCGATGATGATCCCGGCCATGGCGGCCGCTAGCCCGCTCAGCGCATAGACCGCGATCATTACGCGCTCGGTGTTGACGCCGGCGCGCCGCACAGCCTCGGCGTTGGCGCCGACGCCGGTCACATAGCGGCCGAAGGGAGTTTCGTTGAAGACGACGTAGCCCGCGACAAGCACCGCGACGGCAATGATCGCCGGCATCGGCACTCCGAGCACCCAGCCGCGGCCGATCGCGTTGAATGAACTTTGCGGATCGATCGGGATCGAGTAACCCTTCGTCAAAAGCAGCGCCGTTCCTCGGATGGCGCTGAGCCCGGCGAGCGTCACGATGAAGGCTGGGATGCCCTCGTGAGCGATGAAGAAGCCCTGGGCTAGGCCGATTGTGACGCCTACGAGCAACATCAGCGCGACGACAAACGGCCAGGGGACGCCCGCCTGCAGCGAGATCGCAGCGAGCGCGTTGACCAGCGCCAGCACGGAGCCGACAGAAAGATCGATGCCAGCAGTCGTGATGACGAAGGTCATCGCGACAGCGACGATCATGAGCGGCGCGATCTGCCTCAAAATGTTGAGAATGTTCGCCTGCGTCAGGAACGTGTCGGTAATCAGCGAGAAGACCACGACCATCATGGCGAAGAAGACCGCGATGCTGACGACGCCGCCGCTGTCGCGCACGATCAGCTTGAGGCGGGCGCGCCGCACGCCGGAGCGCGCGCGCCCTGTCTCGGCGGGGACCGCGCCGCTCATGTCCGAACGTCCCGGTTTGCGCGCCCGCCCGCCGAGATCGACTGGAACTTCCGGCCGACGATCAGATTGACGATCTCTTCGATACTTGTCTCTCCGATGAAGCGCTCCGCCGCATTGCGACCCTCGTACAGCACCGTGATGCGGTCGCAGACGACGAACAAGTCCTGCAAGCGGTGCGTAATGAGAATGACGCTGACGCCCTTGGCGCTCACGGTCCTGATCAGGTCGAGAACCGCGTCGACTTCGGCGACCGCGAGGGCGGCGGTGGGCTCGTCCATAATGAGGACGACCGGGTTGAAGGACACGGCGCGGCCGATTGCGATGCTCTGGCGCTGCCCCCCCGACAGGTTCTCAACCTTGAGCTTGGTGCTCGGCATGCGGATGCCGAGATGCTCAAGCATTCGTGCGGCCTCGGCGTGCATCTTGCGTTTGTCCATCAACGGCACGCCGAGGATGCGGCGCGTCGGTTCGCGGCCAAGCAGCAGGTTTCCGGCGACGTCGACGGTGTCGCAAAGTGACAGGTCTTGATAGACCATCTCGACGCGCTCGCGCTGCGCGTCGGCCGGCGACGCGAAGCGGACCTCCCGTCCGTCGAGAACAATGCGCCCGGAATCGGGGACAAGCGCGCCCGAAAGCATCTTGCTCAATGTCGACTTGCCGGCGCCGTTGTCGCCAACGAGGCCGAGCACCTCCCCCTCGCGCAGCGTCAGGTTCACCCGGTCGAGGGACTTGATCGCGCCAAACGACTTGCTGATGTCCTCCATCCGCACACGGATTGGCGCGTCTTCCCGCAACATTCGCTGGCGTCCCAAGCTCAGTGACCCGAGGCCGGACGCCGATCGACGTCCGGCCGGCCCCTCCTACTTGAACAGGCTTCGATACTTTTCGACGTTCTCCTTGGTGACGATGGTCACGGGAATGTCGATCGACGGATTGACCTTCTCGCCCGTCTTCAATTTTAGGATGGTTTCGACGCCTGCGACGCCCTCTTGGAAGGGATCCTGTTGGACGACCGCGACGATCCAGCCCTCGTCGATGCCCTTGATCGCTTGGGCGGTGAGGTCCCACCCGAACACCTTGACTTGGTCGGTCTTCTTCTGGCTGGTCACCGCGGAGATCGCCCCGATGAGCGCCGGTTCGCCGGTTGCGTAAAGCGCGTTCATGTCGGGATTGGCGGTCATCAGGTTCTCCGCGGCCGTCAGGGCCACGTCCTGAATATTTTGGCCGTCCACCGTATCGAGGAATTTGACCGATCCGCCGGCCGAGGCCGCCTCCTTGAAGCCGTCGAGGCGCTGGTTCTGTATGAACGAATTGAGCGCTCCGACGATGCCGACCTTGGCGGAACCGCCCATCTTCGCCTTCACGTAGTCGGCGAAATACTTGCCGATCTCTTCGCCCGCCCCCTTGTTGTCGACCCCGATGAAAGCTGCGTTGTCGCCGTTCGGGATGCGCGCGTCGATCGCGACGACCGGGATGCCGGCATTCTTGGCCGCTGTGATTGCTGGTTTGACGCCATTGACGTCGATGGCGACGAGAACGATACCGTCGACCTTCTGCGCGATGTAGTCCTCGATCGCGCTGTTCTGGGCCGTCGCCTGGTTGTTGGCGTTGAAGATGACGAGCTTGGCGCCGGCCTTGTCGGCGGCCTGCTTGGCGCCGTCGTTGATCTGGTTGAAGAACAGCGCCTGCTGATTGATTGTCACGAGCGCGACCGTGGCGGCGTCGGCCGTGACTCCCATGAAGACGGCCGTCGCCAAAATGGCGCTCGCCAGGCCCAGACGCTTGATCAACCTATTCATGACACCCTCCTTCTCGCTGCCCGGATGCGGAGCCTCATTGCCCTCGGATCCGTTGCAGCCACATTCGGCGAATGCGATCCGTCGCTCAATCGTGGCTCAACGGGATGCGGTCGAATTCTCTTCGGCGGAGGTGACAGGGATCTGCGGCTGGATGCCCGCCGGCGATGATCGAGCCCGTCATGAAACCCCCTCAAGTTGTTTACTCGTCTTTCTGGCTCGCGTTGAAGCGCGCTTCGGAGGCGAAACCGAACGCCGGACCACGAGTTCAACCGGAACGCGGATCGTTTCCATTTGGGAGGATCCTTCAAGGAGAGCCGCGATCTGTCCGAGCGCTGCCCGTCCGATTTCATCGATCGCTTGGCGGACAGCGGTGACCGGAGGATCAAGCAGGGCGAGCGGCCCGACATCGTCAAAGGTGACGATCGAGACGTCGCTCCCCACCCTCCGCTGCCGATCGCGCAGCGCCTCAAGCAGGCCCATGAGGATTTCGTCGCTTGCGGCGAAGACCCCGGTCACCTCGGGATGTCCCTCTAAGATCGATATCATCGCCGCGCGTCCATGTGCGGCGGTGTATTCGCCGAACGATTCGCAGGCGACGCTTCCGGCGGCGCTTTCCCGCACGACCTCGCAAAACCCTTTCGCCCGCTCACGCGCGCTCATCAGTCCTCGCGGGCCTCCGACGTAAGCGAGGCTCCGATGACCGGAGGCCAGCAGGCACTGGGCGGCAAGCGCCCCACCGCCCTCGTTGTCGGCAAAGACTTTCGGCCCTCGCGATCCTGGAATATCTTCGTCGACCAGCACCACCCCGGAACTTTCGTTGATCGAGGCGGCGAGCCTGCCGTCATCCACGTGGTTTGTCGCAAAAAGCAAACCGTCCACGAAGTTCTTCCTCAACCGATCAATGTAGTCGAGTTCGCGGGCCGATCGGTTGAAAGTTGAGCAGAGCATGACGCCTAGCCCGCTCTCAGAAGCGGCTCTCTCGACGGCCGCAGCGAGCCTTGCGAAGAAAGGATTCGCGATGTCTGGAATGACCAGCCCAACCGTGTCCGACCGACCGCGGCCAAGGCTGCGCGCGTGCGGATTGGGTCGGTACCGGAGCGCGGCGATCGCAGAATCAATGCGCCGCACAGTCTTTTCGGGAAGATGAATCGAGCCATTGAGGTGGCGGGAAACCGTCGACGGCGACAAACTCGCCGCCTTCGCCACGTCGCCAAGGGTCGCCGAGCGCATCTTCTCCGGGCCTCCTCAACGCGTTGAGCGTTTCATAGTGAAGCGCTTTAGTAAAGCGCTTTTCTTCCGCTCCTGGCAAACGACCCGGTTCTCGTTCGCGCCCGTTCGTCAGGCTCGCCCGATCCATGGCTCGCGGCCACCGGGTTCCTTGCCCGTGAAGGGAGGTCAAGCGTCGTAGCCAAGTGACGCAGGTCCCTGCCGTCCCGCCCGTACGCGTGGTTACCGGCCCCGAGCGCCGCCTAACCTGGAACGAGTTTGGTCACCGAGGAGGGCTCGATCTCGGCAAGATAGATCTCTCGGGCGCGACCCAGCGCAACGCCGTGGGCCCCGTTCAGCGACGGCCGTGACCTGCCGAGGCGAGCGCCGTCCGGCGCAAAGGCGGTGACGCTCGGGACCTGATCGGTGACGAGAATGACGCCGTCTTCCCGCTCACACAGGTCCATCGGCCGGCACAGGCCCCTCCAATCGGCGAGCCACCGTCCGTCGCGATCGAGAACCTGCACCCGATCGTTTTCGCGATCGCACACCAGGATACGGTCATGCCGATCGACAAGGATCGAATGGGGCGTCATGAATTGCCGCGGGCCTGCGCCCACCTCGCCGAAGCTTGCCCGCCAGGCGCCGTCCGCGGAGAACACGTGGATGCGGGCGTTGCCGTAACCGTCGGCGACGTAGACCAAGCCATCGGGCGCCACGGCGGCCCGGGTCGGATGGTTGAAGGGCTCGTCCCATCTCGGGCGATGGCGCTCGCCGATGCGCAGAATGAGCTGACCGGAGAGATCGAAGACGACCAATTGATGAGCGTCGCGGTCGACGATCCAGACGCGATCCCAGCCGTCGATCGAAATTCCGTGCGAGTCGAAGATTTCACCCTCGCCATAGCTGCGGACGAAGGCCCCGTCCGGCTTGTAGACGATCACGGGCGGCTCGCCTCGCCGCAGGACGTGCACATGCCCCAGGGAATCGACCGCGACCTGGCTGACGCGCGCCGGCGCGAGACTGGACGGAGCGCGGCCGAAGTCGCGTTCGACCGCATAGCGCCGGCCGGCGAGCACGACGGCGCCCTGTTGCGCAGCCGCCTTCGGCGGCGCGGTCGGCGTCATTGCGCGTGCTCCAGATAGGCGGCAAGCCTTGGGGCCAAGCCGGTTGAGGCTTTTGCCGCGGGCCGCCGGAAGCTGCCTTGCGAGGCCTTGATCACCCGCAGCGCAACCAGGGCTTCGGCCTGCTTCACCGCGGCGACAATCGGGTCGACCACCGGTACGCCGATGAGGTCGCGGGCGCGGGCGGCGAGCCCGGCAAGCGGCGCGCCAGCAAGGATCGCGACCTCGGCGTCGCGTTCGGCGACGGCCGCGTTGGCGAGCGCGACGAGTTCCGGCCAATTGTCTTCGCGCGCCTCCGCCAGCGAGCCGAAGCCGCGATCGAGCGCGACCACTCCTGCACAGCGATGTTCGAGCCGGTGCATGGCGACGCAATCGCGATACCAGCCGCAGAGCGCGCTGGCGAAGGTGACGATCAGGAACCGGCCGCCGAGCATGCAGGCGGTCAGCATGGCCGCCTCCGAGATGCCGATCACAGGAAAATCAAACAGCTCGCGGGCGCCGAGCAAACCCGGATCGCCGAAGGCCGCAAGGATCGCCGCATCGTAGCGTCCGCGCGCCTCCGCCAGCATTTCGAGGGCGACCGCGCCGCCGATCTGCGCCTCGGCGCGGCTGGCGATATAGGGGAAACCACGCGGCGCGGTGACGGCCTCGACTTCGACGCCCTGCGACGCCGCCTCGCGTCCGGCCTCGAGCATGAGGGCGGTGACCTCTTCGGTCGTATTGGGATTGAGGATCAGGATGCGCATCATGAACCCGTGTTTCGGTTTGCGGTTGCGCGCATGAGCCAGGCCGCGGCGCGTGTGAGGTCGAGGTCGCGTCCGGGCGCCGCGGCGAGCTGAACGCCGATCGGCAGGCCCTCGGCGCTACGGAGAAGCGGCAGGCTGTAGGCCGGCGCGCCGATCAGCGTCCACAGCGTCGCGAAGATCGGATCGCCGGTTCCTTCGATAGCAAGCGGCGGCGGGCCGGATGCGGCGAAGGTGAGGACCGCGTCGTAACGCGAGATCAATGCGCTCAATTGGACCCGAAGCCTGTCACGGCGCGTCCAGGCCGCGAGCACATCCGGCCCCGACAGCGCGCGACCTTCCTCAATGAGCTGCATGACCAATTCGGGCGCCCGGTTCGGCGCGCCGTCGATGTCCGGCCCCAGCGACTCCGCGACGCCCGCGCACATCAGAACCCTCAGCGTCGCCTCGGCCGCGGCGAACTCGCTCTCGAGTTCGATCCCGTCGACGGGAACGGGCAACCCGGCGACAAGGGCCTCGAGCGCATCGCGCGTCGCGGGCTCGGCGCGCGACGCGAACGGCCCGAAGGCGACGGCAAGACGAGGCGCCGCTATGTCGTCGAGCACGGCGTCTCTGAGCGAGCCCGGCGCGCGGCGCGAAAGCGAATCTTCCGGGTCCTCGCCGGCAATGGCGTCGACGACGAACGCCGCATCGGCGACGTCCCGCGCCAAAACCCCCGGATGATCGATCAACGCCGCGTGGCGCAGCACGCCCGTGCGCGGCAGAACGCCGAGGCTCGGCTTGAAGCCGACGATTCCGCAATAGGACGCGGGCCTGATGATGGAGCCGTTCGTCTGGGTGCCCAGGGCGACAGGCGCGAGCCCGGCTGCAACCGCTGCCGCCGATCCGCTCGAAGAACCGCCCGGCGTGCGTGTGAGATCATGCGGATTGCGCGTCGGCCCAGGCACGAACAGCGCGTATTGCGACGTGACCGTCTTGCCGAGGATGACAGCGCCGGCGTTCCGCAGCCTTCGCACGATGGTCGCGTCCCGCGCCGGCCGGCGCCCGGCGAAGATCTCCCCGCCGTATTCCGTCGGCATGTCGGCCGTGTCGATGATGTCCTTGACCGCCACGGGCAGGCCGTGCAGCGGCCCGGGCTGCGCCCCCGCCGCCATCGCCGCGTCGCAGCGCTCCGCCGCAGCCAGCGCGGCCGCCGGATCGAGGAAGGCGAAGGCGCGCACTTCGCTCTCGCGCGCTGCGATTCGCTCGAGGAGCGCTGTCATGACCGCAACGGCCGACGTTTCCCCGCTTCGCATGCGCGCGACCAGCCCGCGCGCCGATGGGTCATCCGCGGGGGGCTTCATCGGGCGCTCTGCGCCGTGGGCGCCCAGGCGAGCAACCGCGCGAACAGCCGCTCGATCGCCCAATAGCTCGCCGAAGTGAAGAGGATGAACAGCAGGGCGATCAGGAACATCCGGTCCAGAAGGCCGAACTGCTGCGCATAGACGATGATGTAGCCGAGACCCGATTGCGCTCCGAGATATTCGGCCGCCAGCACCGCGCCCCACCCGGCGCCGAGGCTCAGAAGGACGATCGAGCGCATGGCCGGCAGGATCGCCGGCATCACCACCGTGCGATAAAGCTGCACGCGCGAGGCGCCCAGGGCGCGCGCGTTGTCGATATAGATCTGCGGCACGTTGCGAACCGCATTGACGACGCCGGCGAAGACGATCATTCCGACGCCATAGGCGACGAACAGGACCTGTCCAAAAAAATAGGTGCCGAACCAGAGCTGGAAGAGGGGCACCATAGCCAGCAGCGGCAACGCGCGCAGAAACTGCGTCGGCAGTTCAACCAGCCGGCGGCTCCAGGGCGACCAGGATACGGCGAGTCCGAGCGCGCCGCCGAGCACGCCGCCGAGAAGAAGCCCGCTCGCCAGCCGCGCAAGCGTCGCGAGCGAATGCGAGACGACGGAGAAGATAGCCGCAAGGTAGCTGCGCGCGGCGCCGTCGGCGACCGCCGGCACGCCGAATCCGCCTTGCCAGTAGTCGGAAAGGCTAAGGAACGTGCGCGTGAAAAGCGTCCCCCAGCCGGCGACCATCGGCTCTCCGGGCTGCGCTTCGGCGGTGTAGACGAAGGACAAAATCTCCCACAGGATCGCGAGCGCGGCGAAGACCGCCAGCGAGACCAGCCATTCTCGCTGGCGCATGAGCGCAGTCATGCGGCCGCTCCCCTGCTGGGGCCTGCGCCAAACGCGTGGGTCAGGCCAAGGTGGCCGAGAAGCTTGTGCTTGATCTCGACCATTTCGGGCAGAAGCAGGCTGTCGGTGTCGCGCGGCCGCTGAGTTCTCACGGGTATGTCGTCGACGATCGCCCCGCTGCGCATGGCGACAATGCGGTCCGCAAGCATGAGCGCTTCGTCGACGTCGTGGGTGACGAACAACACGGTGGGGACGGCGCGTCCGGGCTCTTCCCAGAGATCGAGCAGGACGTCCTGAAGCTGGCGGCGCGTGACATAGTCGAGCGCGCCGAACGGCTCGTCCAGAAGAAGCACCTCGCTGCCGTTGGCGAAGACGGCGGCGATGGCGACGCGCTTGAGCATCCCGCCGGAAAGCTCGCGCGGCCAGGCGCGCTCGACGTGCGAGAGGCCGACGCGTTTGAGATAGTCGCGCGCAACGTCCCGCCGAGCGGCCTTGGCGACGCCGCGGCATTTGAGGCCATATTCGACGTTGTCGATGACACGCATCCACGGGAACACGCTGTCGCGCTGGAAGACCATGCCGCGCTCGCGTCCCGGGCCATCGACCTCCTTATCGTTCACCACGACGGCGCCGGACGACGGCGCCACAAGCCCCGCGACGATCTGGAGAAGCGTGCTCTTGCCGCAACCGGAGGGGCCGATCAAGCAGACGAACTCGCCCTCCGGCACGAGGAGAGAAACGTCGTCGACCGCGTCAACGCGTTGCCCATCGGCCCGCGTATAGCTGCGCCGAAGGCGAGCGAGTTCGATCATGCGACGATTGGGTTCGGCCGGCATGTCGTCGTCCTCCTCACCCTTGTCCGGCGAAACGCCACGCCGCGAACCGCGCGATCAGGGCAGCCGCCGCGGCGTCGGTGACAATGGCGGCGACCCCGAGCACCAACAGCGTGGCGAGAATCCCCTGAGGGTCGGTCGCGCCCGCGAGCACCTCCAGAATCTTGCCGATCCCGGATTGGGAGCCGAGCAGCTCGGCCACGGCTTCCAGGCCCCAGGCGCCGGCGAGCGCAATGCGAAAGCCGCCAAGAATTTCCGGCACGGTCCCCGGGATCAGAATGTCGCGCAGCATCCTCCCGCGCTTGGCGCCGAGAGTGAGTGCGTAGTCCTCGTAAATCGCGTCGAGGTTCAGCGCCGCGCGCTGAGCCGAGACGTACAAAATGACCACGATGTAGAACGCGACCAGGGCGACGGCGCTCGCGCGTCCGACGCCGAACCAGATCAGCAGGAACGGCGCGGCGATCAGGATCGGCACCGTGCCGGCGGTCATCATCACCGGATCCATTGCCGCGCGCACGAACCAGACCCGCGCCGAAAGCAGGCCGAGCGTCACGCCGATCGCGGCGCCCAGCACGGCCGCGACCGCCACGTTCTCCGCGGTATAGGCGAGGTTCGCCGCCAGACTCGGATCGGCCACGCCGTAATAGGAGAGAGCGGGCGCCGACCAGAAATCAGTCGCCGCCCGCTGCAGCACAGAAAGCGGCCCCGGCAGGATGATCGGCGAGAGGAAGGCCGACGCCGCCTCCCACACGAGGATGAACAGGACCGCCCCGGTGAGCCGAAGGGGGTCGAGGGCGGCGAGCATTCGCGACACGCTGATGAACAGCCGCCGCGACGATGAGGCGTCGCGACGGCCGGCTCCACGGGTCATGTCCTCGACGCGCCCGACGGCCATGGGCCCGGTCCGTCAGCTCGAAGCGGCGAGCGCGAGTCGATAGGCGTCGAGGAAGTCGAAGTCGGCGTAGAGCGTCTTGGCCTTGTCGACGAGCTTTTGCTTCTCGGGCGTCAGCGTCGCTCCCGACAGTTTTTTCATCAGGTCGTCCGTCTTCGTCCGGTAGTCCACCATCTGCTTCCAGATCGGGCCGCCCCAGACGACATCGTCGGGGGTCACCTTGCCGGCCGGGATGATGTTGTGCTCCTCGAAGTTCTTGATCACGGCGCTCCAGACGTTGGCGTAGTAGGTCGTGCCCTTTTTGTCGTCGTAATATTGGTTGTTGTTGTCGAACGTCGTGAACGGATGCAGGATCGCCACGGTGGCGGCGACGCCCTTGCCGTCCAGGCTCGTGCCGGCCATCGAGTTCAGATACGGCGCCTGCAGATCATAGAGCGAGGGATCCTTCTTGGTAGCGTCGATGACGCGCCAGACGACCGACAGAAAGCGCAGAACCGAGTTCTGGTGGCTGTTGAGGTAATCGGAATTGCCGCCGATTCCGACGATGCCGATCAGCGGCTCGATCGGCGAGTCGGCGCCGCCCGGCCCGTTCTTGATGAGGTCGCCGATGTCGACGACGTTCGTCCATCCCGCCTGCCTCAGCGTGTAGACGATCGGCGCGCCCTCGGGATTGACGAAGTCCTCGCGTCCGGCCTTGGCGAGCACGAGCGACTTGGCGTCGTCCAGCACCTGCAGCTTGAATCCGGCGTCGGCGGTTGTGTTGAGATATTCCTCGAACGGGCGGTCGCTGAGCTCCGGCGCGCCCACGAGCGTCTTGCCCTTCATCGGCGCCAGCGCCTCCTTGAGCGCGTCCTCGTAGCTCTTGCCCTCGGCGAGGTAGTCCTTGAAGGTCTTCAGCTTCAACGCCGGATTGGCGAGAATCGCGTTGGCGAGAAAGTTGTCGGTGAAGGCGATGCACTTGAGCTTGTTGGCGTCCTTGTAGGTCGGCAGCATCAGCGGGCAGAATTCCGAAATGATGTCGAGCTGGCCGTTCAAGAGCAGCGTCGTCACGTTGAAATCGTTCGCCTTGAGGCCGTAAGGGGCGGGGTCGAACGTGATGCCGACGTCCTTGAACCAACCCTTCTTCATGCCGATGATGTAGAAGGTGTTGTCGGCGTAGGGGCGCATGCCGAACTTGATGGTCGCGGCGGGAATGTCCGTGCCGGGTTCGGGCGGCGCCGGCCGGAAGCGATCCGACGTCTCTGCGGCGGCGGTCGCGCTCCAGGCCACCATCGCAGCCAGCGCAATTCGGCCAATCGTCGAGCGTTGCAGATAAGTCCACGGGCGCATGGTCGGGCTCCTGTTGCGCTTTTCGCACTCATTGGCGCGGCCGGCCGGCCGCCAGCGCGCCTGCGACACCGGGGCGCATCCCCGGTCTGTGGCCTGAAGCTTGCAAGGCGTGTGCCAGCCCCTTACGATCGTAAGTCCTTGTTTGTCTGGGAGTCGGACGCCCTTGCGACCTCTCTGTTTTGCATACAAAATGCAAAAATGCCGCCTTTCTAGGCGCCCGCGCCCGAGGCTATGGGAAAGAGGCGGAAGCACGAAAAGGGAACCATGAACGAGCTCGATTCGCGCGGCCCGGCGCTCCGGCTGGCAAGGCGGACGGTCGCCGCCGTCGAGCGACCGAAGCCGCTGCACGCGACGGTCATCGAGCGTCTGCGCGACATGATCGTGGAGGGGGAGCTCGCGACCGGGGAGCGTCTCCACGACGCCAATCTCGCGGCGACGCTCAACGTCTCGCGCACGCCGATTCGCGAGGCGATCAAGCTGCTCGCGACAGAAGGCCTGGTCGATCTCCTGCCGGGTCGAGGGGCGCGGGTCAGCGATCTCTCGATCGACGACATCATGGAATTGTTCGAGACGATCGCCGGCGTCGAGCGCTACGCCTGCGAGCTCGCCACCGAACGGATGAGCGAGCGCGATCTCGACAGACTTCGGCGCACGCACGAGCGCATGGCGCGCCACCACGCCGCTGGCGAGCGCCAACCCTATTTCAAGCTGAACCACGAGATCCATCTCGCCATCGTCGCCGCGTCAAAGAACGCGACCCTGAAGGCGATCCATGCTTCGCTGATGTCGCGCGCCCGCCGGGCCCGCTATGTTGCGCTGGCCTCACACGCGCGCTGGATGGAGGCGATGACGGAACACGAGTTGCTGATGGCCGCCATGGCGGAGCGCGACGCGCGGCGCGCCGGCGAAATCATGCGCCGGCACGATCTCGGGACCGCCGTCTCCATCGCCGCCGCGCTTCGGCGCGGCGCGACCTCGCTCCAGGACGCCGAGTTCGATCAACACGCGTGATCGGCAGGGGTTTGGGATCCGATCGTTTTAGGCGGCCGAAACGCCGGCAGGCACAGCGTAGGGCGAAAGAGCGCGGCGGAGGAACCGGCCGTCCGTCTGCGCGCCAAGAATGCGCCCCTCCTCCATCGCGACCGAGCCTCTGAGGATCGTCATCACCGGCCAGCCGGTGACGGCGAGCCCCTCGTAGGGCGTGTAGTCCGCGCCATGATGCAGGATCTCCTGCCGGATCGTCTCCTTGCGGTTCGGGTCCCAGAGCACGAGGTCGGCGTCGAAACCGGGCGCAATCGACCCCTTGCGCGGATAGAGCCCGTACATTTTGGCGTGATTGGTCGACGTCAACGCGACGAATTCGTTGAGCGAGATGCGGCCCTCGACGACACCCTTGGTGAAGAGGATCGGCAGCCGCGTCTCGACGCCGGGAATGCCGTTCGGCACCCAGCGGAACGAGGTGCGGCCTTTCGACGAGAGCTTGCCTTGCGGGTCGTCGTAGCGGAACGGGCAGTGATCCGAGGAGAACGTCTGGAAGACGCCGCCGCGCAGGCCTTCCCAGATCGCCTCCCAGGACGCCTGGTCGCGCGGCGGCGGCGAGCAGACGTACTTCCCGCCCGTCTCGTCCATGTTGAGACCCTTCAGATCGTCGGCGGTCAACGCGATATATTGGGGACAGGTTTCGCCGTAGACCTTGAGGCCGCGCTGCTGCGCCCAACGGATCTGCTCCATCGCCTGCCGGCCCGAGACATGGACGATCATCAGCGGCACATCGAGCAGTTCCGCGTGACTGATCGCGCGATGCGCCGCCTCGCGCTCGACCACCTCCGGCCGCGATGCGGCATGATAGTACGGCGCCGTCTTTCCGGTCCGTTCGAGCCGCTCCACCATGAACTTGATGGCGTCGTAGCCTTCGCAATGAACCATGACCAGGGCGCCGCAGCCTCGGGCGCAATCGAACACGTCGAGCAACTGACGATCGTCCAGGACCATGTCGTCGTAGGTCATGAACACCTTGAACGACGTGTAGCCGTCGTGGACGAGCGCCGGCAGTTCCTGCCCGAGCAGAGTTGGGGTCGGGTCGGTGATGATCAGGTGGAAGCCGTAGTCGCAATAGGCCTGCGCCTCCGCCTTCCGATGATAATCCTCGACGACCGCGCGGAGATTATGCCCTCTCGGCTGCAGGGCGAACGGGATGACCGTGGTGTTGCCTCCGGCGATCGCCGAACGCGTGCCGCTCTCGAATCCGTCGGCCATCACGGACGCGCCGGAGGGCTGCGCGAGGTGCACATGGCTGTCGATTCCGCCCGGCATCACCAGGAGGCCGGAGGCGTCGATCGTCCTCCGCCCGTCCTCGATCGTCTCGGCGACGGCGGCGATGACGCCGCGGCGCACGCCGACGTCTGCACGCACCGTATCTGCGGCCGTGACGACCGTGCCGCCCCTGATCACGAGATCAAAGTCGCTCACAACATGGTCTCCAATCGGCAAGAAGCCTGTCATCGGGGCAGCTCCAGCCAGGCACGCAAACAACGTGCCAAAGAGACATGTATCGCGGGAGTTGATTGTGATTGAAGGCAGGCGGCGGGAGCAAACATATACAGACTGATGGGCCAGGCCCAGCTTCGCCGCCGCCAGGTCCGGACGTCGCGCTACGGGAGCCGCGCGTGAAATTTTGACCGCTCGGTCTTCGTCAACCGAGCCGGCCGAGCATAGGCCGGAAGAAACAATCGGCGCTGGCCCTCGACGAAAACTCTTGCGGAAAATCAGAATTTCTAGTAGATTCGTCCTGTCACTCAGAATTCAACGCCATGCCGCTTGCCGCTCTCTCCCATCGTCTCCTTCGCATCGCGCTGCCCTCATCGGCGCCGTGGGTTTGCATGGCGAGGCGGTCGCGCTGCGTGTTTGGGGGGCCGGTTTTGGGCCGACGGCGGAGGGCCCCGGAGTCGCCATAATGTGTCGAAAATGTGTCAAACGACCCCTTCCGAGACCCTTGTGAATCAGAATTCCGCGCCGAAGTCCTTGAAATTGCTCGCGCGATCGCCAAAAATGAACGACCGAAACCGGCTTGCAGAGGCGTTTTGGAGCCGCAAAAGTGGAGTTCAGGGGCCCCAATGACCGCTTTTGACGCTGAAACGCGCCGTCGGCCCACACGAATTTCGCCCGACAAACGACACGGCATCGATAGCCAAATACGGCGTCTCGGCGGCGCCGGCTCACTCCGCCGACGCTCCGGCCGCGACCAGCCATTCCTTGCGCGAGCGCGGGGCCGAACATCCGGCGCGCGTTCGCGCCGTCGCTTACCGCTCTTCGAGGTCGGCCACGGTCGGCACGCGGCCCTTCGGCGTCAGGCTGTTGATCACTTGCGGAAGAACAGCCGCAAGCTGGTTGAGCATCTCCTGCTGGCTCATGCCGGTGCGCTTCGACAGCTCGTCGAGCACGCCGCCGCCAAGGGCGCCGCCGAGCTGGCCGGGCTCGATCGGCTGGTTCTGGCCGGGGCCCACCCAGGTATTGACATGCTGACCCGCGCCGCCGGCAGTCAGCTTGCCGATCAGATCGCTCAAGCCCCCGATCACGCTGGAGCTCGGCGGGTTGGCCGGCACGGACGTCGGCATCGGGTTCGGCATTGGCGCGGAAGGGGCCGCGGCGGGCGACGAGCCGCCGCCGAACAGCTTGCCCAGGATCAGCGCGCCGACAGCGACTGCGATTGGCGTGGCTAGGTTGCCGCCCGGAACCGCGTTCTTCAAGGCGTCGTCAAACATTCCCATGGCTTCCTCCTATTTGTCGTCGGACCCGTGCGGCAGAACCCCTTCAGACCGTCGGCGTAGGCGTCCGGGTAGAGACTGCCGTCAGACTAGCGGCTTGCCTTTTCCGCGTCCATCCCGCAACAATCCGCCGGCCCGCCGGGAGGGAGCTGCCGCAACAGCGGGCGGCGGACCGGGCGCCGGGCCCGCAAAAAGGAGGCGCGAACATGGGCGTCATCAGCTGGATCATTCTGGGTCTGATTGCCGGTTGGATCGCCAGCAAGATCGTCAACAAAACCGGATCGGGCATGATCATGGACATCGTGCTCGGCGTGGTCGGGGCGATCGTCGGAGGGTTCATCGCGAGCGCCGTCGGCGCAACCGGCGTGACCGGCCTCAACATCTGGAGCCTCGTTGTTGCGGTCGTCGGAGCGGTTGTCGTGCTGTGGGTCTATCACGCCGTCGTCAGTCGAACATGATCGTCAGCGCTCGGCGGCTGCCCACCGCGCCGCCGACGCATTGTCCGCGTCCTTGGCCTCGACCCAGCCTTCGACCGTTCCGTCGGGGCGGATGGCGCGTTTCCAGAACGGGGCGCGGGTCTTTAGGTAGTCCATGAGCATTTCCGCCGCCGCGAAGGCTTCGCCGCGATGGGCCGAGGCGACCGCGACCAGGACGATCGGTTCGCCGGGCTCTATCCTTCCGGTGCGATGAACCGCCGTCACGCCGAGAAGCGGCCAGCGCGCCTCGGCCTCCGCCGCGACCCGGGCCATCTCCGCCTCGGCCATGCCGGGATAGTGCTCGAGTTCGAGCGCCGCGAGCGTTCCGCCATCGTCGCGGCAATAGCCGACGAAGCTGACGACCGCGCCAACCTCCGGGCGGCCTTGCGCCAGCTGAGCCGCCTCGGACCCGGCGTCAAACGCCTCCCGTTGGACCCGAATCGTCGCCATCGCTCTCAGCCACCGGTCATCGGGGGGAAGAAGGCGATCTCCTTGGCGCCGGCAATCGCCGCGTCGGGGCGCGCGTGGACGCGGTCAAGCGCGGCGCGCACGCTCCTGGGCTTCTCAAAGGCATAGGCATAACCCTCGCCGCGGCTGGAAAGCCAGGCGATGAGGTCAGCCACAGTCGCAACCTCGGGCGGTAGATCGAGCTCCTCGTCGGTCTTGCCGACGCGCTCGCGCACCCATGCGAAATAGATGAGCTTCATGCCGCCTCACTCGCCGCCGACATGGTCGTAGCTCGCCTTCATGTAGTCCCAGCCGGTGTAGAGCGTAAGGATCGCTGCGATCCAGAGGAGAACGATGCCGATCCAGGTCGAGCCCGCCAGCACCGCCTCGCCGGCCGGCCCCGCGATGAGGAACCCGAGAGCGACGAGTTGCGCCGTGGTCTTCCATTTGGCGACCCGAGTCACCGGCACCGGCACACGAAGCTCGGCCAGGTATTCGCGCAGGCCGGAGACGAGGATCTCGCGGCAGAGGATGACGATAGCCGCCCAGAGCGTCACGCCGGAGATCGTCTGGTCGGCCGCCAGCATCAGAATCACGGCGGACACGAGCAGCTTGTCGGCGATGGGATCCAGCATCCGCCCCAGCGACGATTGCTGGGCCCAGGCCCGGGCGAGATAGCCGTCGAAAAAATCCGTGATGGCGGCGACGATGAAGATCGCCAGCGCCGTCCAGCGCGCCCACGGCTCATGCGGCCAGAACAGCAGGCCCGCGACGATCGGAACCGCGACGACTCGCCCATAGGTCAAGACGTTCGGCAGGGACATGCGGCGGCTGATCGGACGCGACATCGATGAGGCCATTTCCGCGCACCTGACATCGTCGCTCGGGCCCCGTCAATACCGGGACCCCCACGAAGGCTCTACGGGATGCACACATCTCTCCCGCCTCGCTGCCGCCGCGCCCGACGGCGGAGGGCGGCTTCCTCCCCCTTGTGGGGGAGGACTGAGGAGGGGGGTCGCGCCCAACTTCGAAAAACTTGGCGCCATTTCCCCCGAATGAGAGGTCGGCGACCCCCCACTCTGTCCCGCCCCCACCATAGAGTGTCCGAAAGGACGCCCGTCTGTCGACGGGCGGTGGGGGCGGGACGCCAACCGCCGTTGAGCGGCGCACGCCTGCTAAAAGATGTGTGCATCCCGTAGCACGAAAGCTGGGGACGGGTCTGGCCTTGCCCAATTCGCCTGCGCGATCGACCTCCAATCGGTCTAGAATTGCGGTGCTTGAAGGTCAGGAGCTTCCTATGTCGAACGTCCACGTCGTCACCCATCCCCTCGTCCAGCACAAGCTGACGCTGATGCGCGACAAGAGCGTTTCGACCAAGGGTTTCCGACAGCTGCTCAACGAAATCGGCATGCTCCTAGCTTATGAGGTGACGCGCGACCTACCGATCGAATTGGTCGAGGTCGAGACGCCGCTCGCCAAGACCATGCAGCCAACCATTGCGGGCAAGAAACTGGTCTTCGCGCCTATCCTGCGCGCCGGAACCGGCTTTCTCGACGGCATGCTGAACTTGGTGCCGAGCGCGCGCGTCGCGCATATCGGGCTCTACCGCGACCCACAGACGCTCGAGGCGGTCGAGTATTACTTCAAGGCGCCCGCGGACGTCGCTGAGCGACTGGTCATCGTGATGGACCCGATGCTGGCGACCGGCAATTCAGCTATCGCAGCGCTCGATCGTCTCAAACGGCGCGGCGTAAAAGACATGCAATTCGTGTGTCTCCTCGCCGCGCCGGAAGGGGTCGAGCGGCTGACGGAAGCGCATCCGGACGTCGAAATCTGGACGTCCGCCATCGATGAAAAGCTCAACGATCACGGCTATATCGTCCCTGGACTGGGTGATGCCGGCGATCGGATGTTCGGAACGAAATAGAGCCGCCCTTCGCATCACGCCGCCTTCCGACCCTTGGCGCCCGGCGGTTTAGGCTCGCGCCGACCCTTTCAGGCTAGAGCAAACGCTCTGGCCCGCCCCATGGGCGGGCCCCGTGCAATGACCGAAAGGCGCTTCTCCAATCCAATTGAGCGATCTTTTTGATCGACGCGTCCTCCAAGCCTCCGCCTGTCTTACTTGCGGCGCCTGCGCTGCTGACCGAGGCCCATCTGCTTGGCCAGCGCCGAGCGCGCCTTCGCGTAGGCTGGCGCGACCATCGGATAGTCTGCCGGCAGACCCCATTTCTCCCGATATTCCTCCGGAGAAAGATTGTACTGGGTGCGAAGGTGGCGTTTGAGCGATTTGAACTTGCGGCCGTCTTCGAGACAGACAATGTAGTCGTTGGTGATCGACTTCTTCGGCGGCACAGCGGGCTTTGCAGCTTCGACAACGATTGGCTGCGCTCCCGACGCGACGCGGACGATCGCCGCATGCACGTCATTGAGCAACGTTGGCAGTTCGCTGGCCGGCACGGAATTATTCGAGACATAAGCCGAAACGATTTCCGCCGCGAGCTCGACGTGGCTATTGGATTCGCTCATTTTTATCTTTACTCCAAACGTGCGCCTGAAGCGATCGCGATGACGCAATCAACTCACAGGCCATTCTGGCCGTCTGACTGGGACGGGCCTCCACTTTGTTTCCCACCCATCGACGACTTAGGCGCGTCGGCATATAGCGCACTCGAAATCGAGTTACAAGTTGTTATCATATTTTTTCAACTACGACGTCACCAGTTATCAGCCGAATACTGGATTCGGTTCACTGCAAGCCACCTCGAGCTCACTGCGGATCACAGTCGATGTGTCTTGATGCCGCAGTACGCCTTGGCTCCGTCACGGCCCGATCGTTGATTCTCACGGTCTTTAGCAGCAATCGCTCAGCCAACTCGGCTTCGCGCCGCCTTCCAGGCGCGCTGCAGGATTGGAGCCCGAACGAGTAGGGAAAATCGGACTCACAATTCCGCAATAATGTCGCGGTCCACTCGGAGCGCCTATATGCCATCCCGTTGCATCCAACGATTGCCCACCGAGGGTCCATGCGGCATCAAAACACGTCGAACTTCATTGGAGCCTCAGGCTCCATCCGCGAACGGGCGACACTGACGAGCACTGTCCGGTTGCTCTGGCCTTATATTTGGCCGGCTCAACGTACCGATCTGAAGGTGCGGGTCGGCCTGGCCGTTGCGTTGATGCTGCTGTCCAAGCTGATCACGATCTCGATACCGTACGCCTTCAAGTGGGTGACTGATTCGCTAGCGGGAAAGCTCCAGTCGGACGCCCTGCCTCTAGGCCACATCGTGGCCGGCACGGCAACGTTGACCGTGCTCTACGGTGCGCTGCGCGTCTTGATGGCGCTCACCCAACAAGCGCGGGACGCCCTGTTCGCATCTGTGGCGATGAACGCTGTCCGCAAGCTCGCGATCGAAGTGTTTGAGCACCTGCACCGCCTGTCGCTGCGCTTTCATTTGGAGCGCAAGACTGGCGGGCTTACCCGCGTACTTGAGCGCGGGCGCAACGCCATCGAAACGATCATCCGCACATCGATGTTGACTGCCGCGCCGACGATCGTCGAGCTCGCGCTGATCGTCGGGGCAATGTTGTTCTCGTTCGACTGGCGCTACGTTGCGGCGATCGGCGGCACTGTCGCCGCATACCTCACCTATACGACGATCGCGACCAACTGGCGCATCGGCATTCGCCGCTCGATGAACGAAAGCGACACCGACGCCAACACCAAGGCGATCGACAGCCTGCTCAATTTCGAGACGGTCAAGTACTTCGGGGCCGAGAATCGGGAGGCCGCGCGCTACGACCGGGCGATGGCTCGATACGAGCGCATGAGCGTGCGAACCTACGTCTCGCTTGCGGTTCTTAATGCCGGCCAGGCGATCATCTTCACTCTTGGACTGACCGCGGTGCTGCTCATGTGTGTCGTCGAGATCAGGAGCGGGCGGAGAACCGTCGGCGACTTCGTGCTGATCAACCTGATGATGCTGCAGCTCTATCAGCCGCTCAATTTCATGGGCATGGTCTATCGCGACATCAAACAGGCGATCGTCGACATCGGAGCGATGTTCGCGATCCTCGACCAGAATCCGGAGATTGAGGACGTTCCCGGGGCCAAGCCGCTCGAGGTGACGGCGGGTCACGTGCGCTTCGAAGCCGTCGAGTTCGCCTATGACGCGGCTAGACCTATCCTGCGCGGCGTCTCCTTCGAAGCGAAACCGGGCCAGACGATCGCGATCGTCGGGCCGTCAGGCGCCGGCAAGTCGACGATCTCGCAACTCCTCTTCCGCTTCTATGAGCCGACATCGGGGCGGGTCGTGATTGACGGGCAGGACGTCCGAAAGGTCACGCAAAACTCGTTGCGTGCGGCGATCGGCATGGTTCCGCAAGACACGGTGCTGTTCAACGACACGATGCTCTACAACATCCGCTATGGCCGCGACGGAGCAAGTGAGGTCGACGTCGAGGCGGCCGCGGAGAACGCCCAGATCGACACTTTCGTCCGCATGCTGCCGCAGGGCTATGACGCGCCCGTCGGCGAGCGCGGGCTGAAGCTGTCGGGCGGCGAAAAGCAGCGAGTGGCGATCGCGCGCACGATGCTGAAGGCGCCGCCGATCCTGGTGTTGGACGAAGCGACCTCCGCGCTCGACACCTTCACCGAGCGCGAGATCCAGTCGGCGCTCGAACGGGTGTCGCGCGGACGAACAACCATCGTCATCGCCCATCGTCTGTCGACGGTGGTCGGCGCCGACGAGATCCTCGTCCTCGACAAGGGCCTGATCGTCGAACGCGGGACCCACGAGGCGCTGCTCGAACAGGGGGGTCTCTATGCGGCGCTTTGGAGTCGCCAGCGCGAAGCCGACGCCGCAGAGGAGACGCTGCGGCAAACCGACGACGGGCCGCATGCGGCGGAGGAGCGAGCGGAGGCGGAGACCTTGGATCTCCCCGACGTGATCGGTTCGCCTTCCGCGCCGTGACATTTGCCGCATTTTGCGCCATGAGTGCGCGCCGCAGGCCGTCGAGTTCCAGTCCATGAGCGTTATCGCCTCCCTCCGGCGCGGTTTCGCGCCGATCCACCCGGAGGGTTATATTTTCGTTGCCGGTTTCGCCGTCGCGACATTGATCTTGTGGTGGCTTTGGAGCCCACTTGGGTGGACCGGGGCGATCGCAACGATCTGGTGCGCCTATTTCTTTCGCGACCCGGCGCGCGTCACGCCGGTCAGCCCCAATCTCGTCATCGCCCCCGCCGACGGCGTGATCAGCTTCGTGGGGCAAGCCGCGCCGCCGCCAGAGCTCGGCCTCGGCATGGGTCTCCTGCAGCGCGTGTCTATTTTCATGTCGGTGTTCGACTGCCACGTGAACCGCGCGCCAATCGAGGGGCGGGTCGAGCGGATCGCCTATCATCCTGGGTTGTTCCTCAACGCCGACCTCGACAAGGCGAGCGAGGACAACGAGCGCAACAGCATCCTGATATCGGCGGCGTCCGGCCGCTACGGGGTGGTGCAGATCGCCGGGCTCATTGCGCGGCGGATCGTCTGCTTCACCCATGAGGGCGCACATCTGGGGGCGGGCGAGCGCATTGGGCTGATCCGCTTTGGCTCGCGCGTCGACGTCTATCTCCCGCCTGGCGCTCAGATCGTAGTCGGGCTCGAATCGCGCGCCGTCGCCGGCGAGACCGTAATCGCACAGGTCGAGACGAACGCCGGGCCGCGCCCCTTCCAGCGGAGTTGAGCCCCGTGGACGAGGCCAATCGCGCGCTGGAAGCGCCGCAGGCGGATCCCCCGCCGCGCCGCAGCTTCCGCCCAGTACCCCTGCGGCTGCTTCTGCCCAACATCGTGACGCTGCTGGCGCTCTGCCTTGGGTTGACCGCCATCCGCCTCGCCATGGACGGGGCAATCGATTGGGCAGTGATCGCCATCGCCGGGGCCGGGGTCTTGGACGGCCTCGACGGCCGGATCGCGCGCGCCCTAAAGGGAACGTCGCGCTTTGGAGCGGAACTCGACTCGCTTGCAGATTTTGTCGACTTTGGCGTCGCGCCCGGGCTTGTCCTGTTCGTCGCTGATCTCCACGCGGCCAAGAGCTTTGGCTGGATCGCGACGCTGATGTTCGCCATGGCCTGCGCCCTCAGGCTCGCGCGTTTCAACGTGATGCTCGACGACCCAGACCAGCCGGCCTGGCGCAAGAGCTTCTTCGTCGGCATGCCGGCCCCGGCGGGCGCGATCGTCGGAATGCTGCCAATCTATGTGCGCTTCGCCTTCGGCCTCGACGCCCCGAACTTGCATATCGCGGGCCTCGAGAGCGTCTATGTTCTGGCGATCGCCTTTCTGATGGCGAGCCGGGTGCCGCATTTCTCGGGCAAGTCGATCGGGCGCGTGCCGCGCGAGCACCTGGCGATCTTTCTGGTCGGTGTGGCCGCGGCGCTGCTCCTCGTCTTCGTCTTTCCCATGGAGACGCTGGTTGCGCTGACGCTCGGCTATCTCGCCTCCATCCCGTTCGCGGTCCGGCGGTATCGCGTCTTGGACCGCGCAGGACGGTAGCGCTCCCACTCGACATCGGCGGAGCAAACGAGTCATTTTTCCCCGCCGAGTCAGCGCTTCCCTCTTGGAAACAGCCGCCGCCACTGGATGCGTCCGTTGACCCGCATGCAGCTTGCCGCGGAGCGACTCGCCGGGCTCGTCGAGGACGAGGGGCGCCCGCGCGACACCCGTGCGTTCGGGTTTGCCGCTTTCGCGGCTCCGGCAGCGACAGCCTTCAGCCGGGAGGTTCGCCGCCACATTCCCACCCCCCGGGGGACCCGCAGGAGAACGCCGAGCGCCGCTACTCAGCCCCCCGAGCGAGCCTCGGCGCTTCCCCCGCCTCGCCCTCCCGCGCAAAATCCATCGATTCGATCCGGTCGCCGCGCCGGGCGATGCGGGCGCTGGCCGCGCCAATTCCGGAAACGTCCTCCTGCGCCTGGCGGAAATGGGTTTCGAGCTTGGCCGCGCGCTCGGTCAACATCCGCACATCGTTGACCAGCCGTCCGACCTCTGTCTGGATCGCCTGGGCTTCGTCCCGCATGCGCGCGTCCCGCAAAATCGCCTGGGAGACGCTGATCGCCATCATCATCAGCGTCGGCGACACGATGACGACGCGGGCTCGGTGGGCCTTTTGCACCACGTCGTCGAAACGCTCGACGATGTCGGAATAGATCGCCTCCGAGGGGACGAACATCAGCGCCACGTCCTGCGTCTCGCCGGGCAAAAGATAACGCTCGGCGATATCCTTGACATGCTTCGTCACGTCGGCTCGAACGCGGGCCACGGCGCCCTTTCGCGTCTCGTCGTCGCGCGCTGCGCCAAGCGCGGAGAAACTCTCCAGCGGGAACTTGGCGTCGATCGCCAGCAACCGGCTGTCGCCGGGCAGGCGAATCACGCAGTCGGGCCGGGCGCGATTCGACAGCGTGAACTGGAAATCGTAGGCGCCCGCCGGCAGGCCGTCGCGCACGATCGCCTCCATCCGCCCCTGGCCGAAAGCGCCGCGCGCCTGCTTGTTGGCCAAAATGTCCTTCAGCGAGACGACCTCGCGCGTCATTTCGGTGAGCCGGGCCTGCGCCGCGTCGATCACTGCGAGGCGCTCGTTGAGCTTGCCGAGGTTTTCGCCGGTGCGGCGGGTCTGATTCTCGATCCCCGCGCCGAGCCAGTCGGCCATGCCCGAAAGGCGGCCGGTGAGTTCCGCGTTGGCGCCGATCAGCGCCGAAAACCGCGCCTCGATCGCCTCCTGCCGCTCGTCCGTCATCTCCCGCTCCCGCCGGCGGGCCGCCGACGCGCGTGCGAGCGCGATCAGGGTCAGAAGCAGCAAGAGCCCAAGCGCCGCCAGCGCCGCGGCGAGCGCCTCGGGCAGGTCGATCGGGACGCCGTCGAGGACGGCGATGGGGGCGTTGATAGGCGGCATGGGGGTGATTCGGGCAAAATTGTCTGAACATAACAAGAACACGTTTGACCGCATTCGTCCAGACGATTAACTGTCCGTCAGAGGACGATCGCTGTCCATCCGGCGAGACCCTCACCCTCCACGCGCGGTGGAGGGGCCCTCCCCACGTCCCCCTGACGGTTCCACGCTCTTATGCCGCTCCGCCATATCATCACCCTTCCCGACCCAAAGCTCCGCCTGGTCAGCAAGCCGATCGAGCGCGTCGACGTGGCTCTGACGAAGCTCATCGACGACATGATCCAGACGATGCACGAAGCGCCGGGCATCGGGCTTGCAGCGATCCAGATCGCCGAGCCGATCCGCCTGCTCGTGGTGGACGTCGCCAAGAGGGAGGAGGAGCCGGCGCCGCAGGTCTTCGTCAATCCGGAAATCCTGTGGCGGGCGGACGAGCGCTCGATCTACGAGGAAGGGTGCCTGTCGATCCCGGAATATTACGCCGAGGTCGAGCGCCCCGCCTCCGTCCGCGTCCGCGCGCTCGACCGCGACGGCAAGGCGCGCGAGGTGCTGGCCGAGGGGCTGCTCGCCACCGTGCTCCAGCACGAGATCGACCACCTCGACGGCGTGCTGTTCATCGACCATATCTCGAAGCTCAAGCGCGACCGGGTGATCAAGAAGTTCCAGAAGTCGGCGAAGCGGTCCGCCGAAGGCTCGCACGTCCTCTGAGCACGACCCGGCCGATAGCCTGCCAGAAACGCAAGCTACGGCATGGCTGAAGCGCCTGGCGATGTCGTTCTGGCGGAGGGGGCGGGATTCGAACCCGCGATACGGTTTCCCGTATACACACTTTCCAGGCGTGCGCCTTCGACCGCTCGGCCACCCCTCCGCATCGCGTGGACGTGATCCACTGCGAGCGAGGCGCATAGCACCGCCCGAGGCGCGCGCGCAAGCGGCCGAGCGGTAGCGACGGGGCAAACCGGCGCGGCCTGTCCGAAAATCGACGCGGCTCTGCGATTTCAACGCGTTAGGCGCGAATATTTGATTCGCGGCGCCAGCCGGAAGGCAGATTGCCGCATTTTTGCCATATTCCGACAGAGTCGCAGCACGAATTCATCAATGATTTCAATGCAGCCGCCATCTTCGTGGACGATCGGCCCTCTCGAAACCCGACCGTTTCGACGTTCGGGCGGATCGCCGCGCTCCCCGCGCCGCCGGTCGCAACGCCGGCGATCGCCCGAGCCTCTGGCGCCCTGCCCCGCCCGATCCTAAGTTTCCAAGGGCATGGCGGGTCCCGGCGCTCTCGAACGGTTCATCCAAAGTCACCGGCGGCTGTTCGTGCTGACCGGGGCCGGATGCAGCGCGCCGTCCGGCATCCCCGACTATCGCGACGCCGAGGGCCAGTGGAAGCGCGCCCAGCCGATGACCTACCAGGCCTTTGCTGAGAGCGAATTGGCGCGGCGGCGCTACTGGGCGCGCAGCCTCCTCGGCTGGCGGCGTATTTGCGCAGCGGCCCCCAACGCCGCCCATCGCGCGCTCGCCCGGCTCGAGGTTTTGGGCGTGAGCGAGCGGCTCGTCACCCAGAACGTCGACCGCCTGCATCAGGCGGCCGGCAGCGAAAGGGTGATCGACCTGCACGGACGGCTCGACCGCGTCCGCTGCATGGGCTGCGGCGCGCTGTCGGCGCGCGAGGATTTCCAGGAGACGCTCGCCCGCCTCAACCCCGGCTGGCTCGCGCTTGGCGGCGGCCGACGCGCCGGACGGCGACGCCGATCTCGACGGCCTCGATTTCGCAACCTTTGCGGTACCGGCCTGCGCCGGCTGCGGCGGCGCGCTCAAGCCCGACGTCGTGTTTTTCGGCGAGAACGTGCCGCGCGCCCGGGTTGAGCAGGCGTACGCCGATCTCGACGCCGCCGACGCCATGCTGGTCGTCGGCTCGTCCCTCATGGTCTATTCCGGCTACCGCTTCGCCGAACGCGCCGCCGCCAGCGGCAAGCCGATCGCCGCCGTCAATCTCGGCCGCACTCGCGCCGATCCGCTGATCGCCCTCAAGGTCGAGGCGCCGTGCGAGGAGGCGCTGGCGTTTCTGTTGTAAGGGATGGGCGTCTGTGGGTTGGCCGACGCCGTCGACCGAAGGCTGTCGGCTGGAGGCCCGAAGCGACCCGAAACTGGATGTCGTCGCGTCCCCTTCAACCTCGCAAGTCGTCTTTCTGCGGGCGTTGCAGCATCCGCGCGACGTCCACCGCGATCGCGGCGACCCGCTGTTCGGAATCCATGTGATTCCTTGGCGCGGCCGGATATTCGAGTGCGGCCGCCAGCCGACAGGCCGTCGAGCTTGGGCGGGATCGTTCCCGCCCACTCCTTGCTAGCGCCGCTGCGGCGCCGCCCGACGGGGCGCGCCGTCGCGCTCGGCGACCACGCCCCGGCCCGGGATCAGCGTCCCCGGCCGGTCGACCTCGACGACCATGCTGCTGAGGCCGACATGGACGCTCATGGCGCACAGAAGCCCGTCGGGCAGGACGGCGGGCGCATAGGCGATGCGCCGGCCCTGCGAGCGGGTGGCGGCGTCGACCTGGCGCCACAGGCTCGACAGCGCGCGCGCCCCTTCCGGGCCCGCGGCGAGAAGCTTGTCCGCAAGGTCCGGGTGCAGGCGAATGGTGATTTCCGGCAAGTGTGCCTCCTCTGGCTGGTGACGAACGAACGCGGCCGACAGCGCGGCGCGTTTCATTCAAGAGCGGCAGGGAGGGGAGGAGGTCAGGTCATGGGCTCTTTTTAGCGGGAGCGAAAAGCGAATGACAAACACTGCCACGGGGGTACGTCAGAATCGGACGTGGCTAGGAGCCCGTCGGACTTAACGATACACTCATTGATATCATTGAGTTTTCTGTCTTTTCCGTAAAGCACAAACTGTAATAATGTCAATATGTTACGCGTCTCGAAAACCTCAAGTCCGACAGGCTGCTAGTAACTGCTAGGAAAATAGTATAGCTGGCGAAATGGTACGGATGAAGCGTATGGCGCGGGTGTCGGGCGATTTTCCATTTTCATCCAAAATGGCGCGCCGCAGGCGCTGGTTGGCTCCCAAGGACGGCGCCCGCACCGACATCGTCATCGCGAGCGAAGCGTCGCGATCCCGCCGAGCGAAGGCCGCCCGACGTTCCCTGGATCGCGACGCCGCTTCGCGGCTCGCGATGACGCAATTAGTGTCGACCCCGAGCGTTTGGATCGGCATCTCTCGTCCGAGACGCCGCATCGGCTAACGATAGTGCAAGTCGCTCTTGACGACCGCCTCCGAGCCGTCCAGCCCGAAAGCGGTTTTCACGGCTGCGATGATGGCGGGCGGCCTGAAAGCGGCGGTCTGCGTAGATGACGAAGCGCCGCGCTGGCGTCTTGATGAATCGTTTTTGGGTAATGATATCGCGGGATCACTGATGATTATATTCTTTTATATCATAGATCTCCAGTAACTCACTTAGTCCGCTATTTTCGATCAGTTCTTCCGTAAGTGTTAAGGTACGCTCGTCGATAATTCGCTGGAACGTGCCGACGTCTTCTTCCGTCCAAGGCCTTTTATCGATCAGAATATTCCATGGCTCTCTATCGATCCCGTCATCCACTGGAGGGTTGAACTTCTCCCTCTGGCCTTTTGGCTTCGATCGGACAATCGTGTCGTCCGCGATTGTCAGGAGCGGAGAGCCATCGCTTGTTGCCTAGCGAATTGCCTACCGTAAAACGGTGCTCCCAAAACCGTTCCGCATCGGCATGGGGGAGGGCAAGGTTCTGCTCAACGACTCTAAAGCCCCAGTGGAAACCGAAACGGGCGGTCGGGATAACGTGGTCGATATCGAAGGGCAAATCGTCGTCGCGCGAGGAGGTTGGGTCGTAATGCGGGAATGTTCGCTCAATATAACGACGCTGTATCCAGATTAACGCTCGCTTTATGATCTCATCATTAGTAGACAGTACTCGGAGCGCTTCGCCTGGACTCTTTGCTATATATTGATCTATACTTATAAAACGCTCGCTCCACGTCGCTAACCTGCGCCCTCGCTCCTGGACTTCGTGCGCGAGAGCTTCCCAGTCAGTCTTTCGCGGAGCGCGACGCGCAATTCCCTCGGTTTCGAAATGGCCGATAAGCGCGGCGATCGAACGGCTTCCAAAAATCCAGGATGACGGTTCTGCGAGTACGAAGCTTTGGTAGGAAGCCTTCCCGCTGTCCCCAACGAAGAGGAGCCAATGCAAAACGAACGCAATCAGTGTTCTCCGGTCCTCATCCTTCCACTCCCTATCTTCGCCGCGTTTAAACGCAAATAGCAACAGCACATCCAGCAGGTCGCGCGGCAGGCGCGCGAGTAGCATAGACGGCAACCCGGCAGGATTGGAATCGACCTCAAAGCGGAGGCCATCGCGTAGACGTTCAATAGCGACGTAGAGTTGCAAGGGGTGCTATCGTCTTGGGTCAAAACGTCTTGAAACAAAGGTTCTGTATTATTTGCTCCCCTCACATGAAGTTGAATAACACGGTCGGGCGTCGGTCGTCCAAATTTTTCCCACTCCTTCGCTCCTTCCAGCGGCGCGATAGTCTGAGCAACTCGTAGCGCGCCAAGAACCAAATCTACTTCCGACGCAAACCTGCCAGGCCCCTTTATGATAGCCTCGATCCTATCATGCACGTGCGGATAGGCGTCCTTGATCAGCGAATAAACAAGTTCATCATCAGAGAGCCGTGTACCCCCCTGCCCGAGTCGCCCAAACAATCGAATATAATTTCTCTCTTCCAAAACCGCGCCATCAACAAGAGTTAAGATGATACTGCTTTTGAGAGCGCTTTGAAGTCTCGTAAGCAAATCATCGATATGCGTAGATTCAACATCCAGATGATGTTTTGACTCGAGGCAATGCAACCGCTCACTTGTCTTCTCCTCTCCTTCCTCAATGAGACAAGTTAGGATCGAACTCAGTGAGACAGCGCATTTAGCCGAATGTAACGCCTAGTTGCTCTTTATTTCCTTTCTGAGATCATCCTCAGCCATATTCGCAAAGATATTATCGGGCGCCTCTAGTTCGCCGTTCTTCGTGGGCCAGTCTTTATGTAAATTGCGTCGGTCAAAGGCGTGAATTTTTTCGTTGGGCTTCCCCGCCTGATAACCAAATGGCTGACCGTCACTGTTGACGCGCAGTTCGTAGAGTTGGTCTCCGGAACCTGCCTGCGCTCCGACGTCGACCCAAAGCCGCAGCGAATGTGCAAGGGCGCCCTGACCCAAGCCGAGAAGAATTGTGCTCAGCCGTTGCTGCCCGTCGAAAAGCAGGAAGTCGGTCTTGTCGAGTTTCTCCGTCCTGCCCTCGCCGTCTCGGCCATGAGACATTGAGCCGTCTGGCTTCACTCGCGTGACCATCATCATCCCGGCCGGATAACCACGCATCAGGCTGTCCCAGTAGTTTAAGATCTGCTCATTTCGCCAGACGAAGGAGCGTTGGATAGGCGGCAGCCTCAACCGTCCCTTTCCTTGGTTCTTGAACCATTCAGCCACGCGGCCAATGCACATCTCCTCGACCGTCTTGCCGTCGCGGAAAAGCTCCTCGAACGGCACGCCTTTTGCCAGTCCCTCGTTCATCGCGAAACTCCTAAGCCCAAGCGAGGCAGACAATAACGACAAGAGGCGCTAGTATGTTGGTGAACTGTTAGTCTAAATGCGCCTCGCCCCAACCCTCGCCGTGCTCACCCTCGCCCGCGAACTCGCCGCCTCGGCCGAGGGCCTCACGCTCGACGAGATGGCGGGGGTTGTCCATGCGTCACGTCGTAGCGCCGAGCGGATGCGCGACGCGGTCGAGGCGGCGTTCGGGCCGCTCGACCGGATCGAGGACGGGCGAAAAATCCGGTTCCGGCTCGCGGCGCGCAGCCTCGGCAATTTCGCCGCGGCGCCGACCGCCGAGGAACTGACCGAACTCGAAAACGCCGCCCGCGCTCTGGAGGCGGCGGGCGCCGCCAGCCGCGCCGCGAGCCTGCGCACGCTGCGCCAGAAAATCGGCGCGAGCCTGCGCGAGGCGGACCGGCGGCGTCTCTCCGTCGATGTCGAGGCGCAGCTTCGCGCAGAGGCGTTCGCCTGCACGGTCGGGCCGCGCCCGCTCGCCGACCCCGCCGTTCTTGGAAAGCTGCGCGAGGCGCTGCTGGCCGGCGTCAAGATCATGTTCGACTACGGCGATCCGCCGCGATGGCGAAAGGTTGTTCCTTACGGGCTCCTGTTCGGTCCGCGCGCCTACCTTGTCGCCCGTGCCGCGCATCGCGACGAGCCGGTGCTGTTCCGACTCGACGCGATCGATGACGTGAAAGCCCTCGACGAGCCGGGCGTGCCGCCGCCCGACTTCGACCTGAAGACTTACGCTGAGCGGTCCTTCGGCGTGTTCCAGGAGGCGCCGGAAGAGGTCGTGCTGCGCTTCGCCCCCTCGGCCGCGCCGGACGTCCGCGCATTCCTGTTCCATCCGACCCAGCGCCTGACCGACGAACCTGACGGGTCGCTGACCGTGCGCTTCCGCGCCGGCGGCTTTTTGGAGATGACGCATCATCTGATGACCTGGGGGCGCGGACGTGACCATCCTCGCGCCGCGGGCGCTCAAGGACCTGATGCGGGAGAGGGTCGCGGCGCTCAATGCGCATTACGGGCCTTGGTGAAGCGCGCGGCGCTCCCCTCTCCCGACCGCTACGGGATGCACACATCTCTTGCGGCTCGCTGCCGCCGTGCCCGATGCGCGGAGGGCGGCTTCCTCCCCCCTTGTGGGGGAGGATTGAGGAGGGGGGTCGGGCCGAACTCTGAAAGTTTGGAGCCCTTCCAATGCAAGATGAGAGGTGAGCGCGACCCCCCACCCTGTCCCGCCCCCACAAGGGGGGCGGGGACGCCAGCCGCCGTTGAGTGCAGCCCGACTGCTACGAAATGTGTGCATCCCGTAGCTCCCGACCGGGAGAAGGGAGTCACCCCTCGATCGGCTCGAATCTCCGCCCGTCGATGCGGAACTCGACGAAGTCATCCTCGTGAAACATTCCGATCACCAGGCCCAGCGGCTCCTGGAAATAGGGACTCGCGGCGTTCATCTCGTTCGGGTCGAACAAAGGCGCCGGAAGGACATTGGTCACGATGCACGGTTCGCCATAGTCCGGGAACTTCCGGTTTCTTAGCCCCGCCTTCCAGACGACGAGCTCGCCCTTGACGAAGGCATGGTGCTCATCGAGCCGTTCCGAGAGCTGCTTCAGCATCCGCTTGCGGGCCTCGGCGGGATCGCCGTTTCCCGGCCCGTCCGCCAGATGAAGGACCGGGAAATTTCGTTCGGCCGTGTTCGCGCTCATGTCATCTCCGCGTCGTTTGTCGCTCTGCCCGTAGATATCGCACGGCGTCACGACAGATGCGGTCGTAGCTCCTCGGGCGTGACTGGACTCTGCCGTCGCTGCTCAAATCCGCGCGCATTCGGCAGCGAGCAGGAGTTCGACCAGGTCGTGGTGGCGCTGGCCGTCGAGGCCGGTTGCGTCGCGGATGCGCTGCAAGCGCGCGTAGATCGTGTTGGGATGGACCTCGAGCAGCCGGCCGGCTTTCTGGATGTTGAGATCGGCGTCGGCCAGCGCCGCGAGGGTTTGCAGGAGCGCGCCGCCCGCCTTGCCGTCCGCGGCGATCAAGGCGGCGATCCAGGGGGGCGCGGCGGAGCGCACGTATTCGCCGCCCGCATGCAGCAGCAGGCTGCGCACCGGCAGCTCGGCAAAGGAAACGACGCGCCGGTCGACACTGGCGAAATCCAGCGCCGCCGCCGCCTCCCTCAAGGCCCCGGGGATCGAGGCCGTCGAGGGTCGATCGGCGCTGACGCCGGCGAGGACCGAAGGACCGAGCTGCATCAGAAGCGGCGCCAGGCGCTCGGCCAGGTTCGTCTGCGGCGCCGTCCAGCCCGATTGCCGGCGCAGCGCCGACGCGACCGCGACGACCCGGGAATTGCGCAGGCCCGCCAGGACCTTGATGGGGGTCGGCGCAAACAGATTGGCGAGCGCGGCGAGGAGTCGCTGGGCGCGCTCGGGATTGTCGAGCTCGACGGCGATCGGCGTCCGTACCCCAACGACGCAATAGGACTGGCGCTGATCGAGGTAGCCGGCCGACTTCAGGATCCGTCCGATCCGCCCGTCGGACTCGTCGTAGCCGGCCAGCAGGATATTGAGCAGCCCGGCGCTGAGATCCCCCTCGGCGGCCTCGATCAGGCGCGTGTGGGCGACATAGTCGGACGTCATCACGGCGCTGATGGCATTGGTGTATTCGATGGCGAAATCGGCGATCGCGTCGACCGCTTGGTGCGCGCTTTGCGGACAGGCGGTCGCTGCGGCGTCGCGCAGCCAGCGCGAGATCGCGCGGTGTCCGCATCGATAGGCATGCAGCGTCGCCTCCAGTGGAAAGCGCTGTTCCGCGCGGCGGCGCGCGTGAGTCTCGACGAAGGCGAGATCGCCCGGCTTGCCGCCGGAAAACAGTCGCACGACCTCCGCCACATGCGCTTTCGCATGGTCCCTGAGCTCCGGCAGGATTTGCGGATTGCGGCTCTCGGTGAAGGCCGTGACCTCGCTGACAATGGCCTCCCGAAGCGCTGTTTCGACGCTGCCGATGGAGCGGCGAAGCGCCGGGACGACATCCGGGATGACGCCGAGCCCGGCGAGGCGTTCGAGGGTATGCGTGAGGGCGCGGTCGGGGCGCGAGGTCTCGATCATCCTTTGTGCACTCTTCACAATGACGGCTGGCGCCCGGCCGCCGGACTCGCCATGGGCCGACCCTCAGGAGGATGCTAGCCAATCAGCGCTCTCGTTTCCCTCGAGCAAGGAGACTTCACATGGCCAAGTATCTTTTCGTCTATCACGGCGGCAAAATGCCTTCGAATCCGCAGGAAGCGCAGGAGACGATGAACGCGTGGGGCGCCTGGTTCGGCGGGCTCGGCGCGGCGATCATCGACGGCGGCAATCCGGTCGGCAAGTCCTACACGGTCAAGGCCGACGGCTCTCTTGCCGCCGACGGCGGGGCCAATCCGGCCAGCGGCTACAGCCTGATCGAGGCCTTGAGCGTCGAAGACGCCCATGCCAAGGCCAAGGGGTGCCCGCTGCTCAAGGCGGGCGGCACGATCGAGATCGCCCAGGCGATGGACATGTAAGGCCTTCAGCGGGCGCCGTCGCGACCTCGGGGCGGCGCCCGCGCCGACACAACGAACCGCTGGAGGAAACCATGTCCGCCGAACTGCGCTATCTCGCCTACACCGCCTTTTTGACCGCGGCGTTGTGGATTCCCTACGTCATCAGCCAGGTCCAGACGAACGGGCCATTGGCGCCGGCGAACTACGTCGACCCGACCCCGCGCAAGGTCCCGTTATGGGGCATGCGAGCCAATCGCGCCCACCTCAATGCGGTCGAGACGTTCGCGCCATTCGCCGCGCTCGTTCTGATCGCCCATGTCGCGGGCAAGGAGAACGGGATGACGGCGTTCTGGGCGATTTCGTTCTTCTGGCTTCGCCTGATCCACGCCATCGTCCATCTGGCCGGCCTCCCCTTCATCCGGACGGTGGTGTTCACCCTGGGATTCGTGGCGGTCTGCGGGCTGTTCTGGGAGGTCGTCAGCTAGGAGGAATGGCCGTCCACCGACGCCTCGTCCTGAGCTTGTCGAGTTCCTGAGCTTGTCGAAGGACATTCCAAGCAGGTGAGGCTCCCCGCTCGCGGCCCTCGATTTTTAGCCGATCGTGAAGACGGGGCGAGACATACATCCCGCCCCGCCAAATCGTTATTTACTTGATTGCGCCGGATTTTTTATGAATCTTGATGAATTCGGCGACATTGTCCTTGTCGACCAGCGGGCAGTCGATATCGGTGTCAATCTGAGTGATCTTTCCCGTCAGCAGGTCATGGGCGACACTGATGTTCTTCGCCGCCAAGTCATAGGCGTTTTGCAGCGCCGTCGACGTCATTCTTCCGGACTGGATCAGCAGCATCGCCTCAGCGGTGCCGTCCACGCCATAGCTGAGGACATTCTTGAAGCGCGGATCGTCTTTGATGACTTCCAAGGCGCCGGCAGCCATGTTGTCATTCATCGAGATGATTGCGTCAATCTTGGCGTTGGCCTGGACCCAGTCTTCCATGTCGCGCATGGCTTCTTCTTTGTTCCAATGAGCAATCTGCTCGCCGACAATCTTGACGTCCGGACGCTTGTCAAAAAATTCCTTCTGCCACGCCTGACGACGCATATCGGCATGCATATTGCCGGAGGGTCCGTCCAATACGACAACGTTGGCGTTCTTCGGCACCTGCGTGAGAGCCAGGCGGGCGTTTACGGCCGCCTGCGCATAAGGATCCGCGTCGACGGAAGAGGATCCGGGGATATTCTTGATGCGAGCGTTGGTCGTGATCACCTTGACGCCGTCCTTGACCGCGCGTTCGACGTAAGGACGCTGGGCCTCGCCGTTGTTCGGCTGAACGATGATCAAGTCATACTTGTTGGCGACGGCGTTCTCGATGAAGGCGTTCTCCTTGGCGTCGTCGGCCTGAGAATCCATCACGTCGACCTTCATGTCAGGATACTTTTTCGCCTCGTCCATGATGCCGTTGGCCAGCCATGCGGCGAAGGAATTCCGCCTGGGCGCGGGCGATGAACGCGACCTTGTAGTCGCGGGCTTGACCAACCGATGCGGTCGCCAGGCACAGGGTCGCGACAGCCGCAAGGGTTCCGATCGTCTTCATAAGCGTTTTCACAGAACTCTCCTCGTATTTTTCTTATTTGAACAAAAGGGGGACTCGGATGATATACCCCCGACACTCTTCCTAGCTCGATAGTCTTATGGTTTTCCCTCCTTCGGATCCTCCGATCTTTTTGCCGTGCCCAGCGTCTTTCTGGTCCGGTTCTGTTTGGCCCACATATCGTACCCGACAGCCAGAGCAATGATCGCGCCCTTGATAACTTGCTGCAGGTAAGAATCCACTCCAGTCAGGTTCATAATATTATTTAAGAAGCCGACGATAAACGCGCCGACCAGAGTTCCTCCAGCCGTCCCAAGACCGCCGGAAAAGCTGGTTCCGCCGATGATCGCCGCCGTCAGCGCTTCGAACTCGTAACCTTGGCCGGCATTGGGGGCGCCGACATTCGTTCGGGACATCAACAGGATTCCGGCGAGGCCAACGAAGGCGCCGTTGATCAGGTACGCCCCAATCTTGATCCGTCCGATATTGATGCCTGAGGCCCTGGCGGCCTCCTCGTTTCCGCCCACCGCATATAAGGAACGGCCGAAGCTCGTGTGACCGAGAATGTACCAGGTCAAAATGCCAACGATGATCATAAAGATCACTGGAATCGGCACAAAGCCAAGTTTGCCTTGACCAAACCAGACATAGTTCCCAATCTGATAGATATTTTGGCCTCGAGTGAAAAGCAACGCGCATCCCCTGGCCATCATCATCATCGCCAGGGTCGCGATGAATGCCGGAATATTAAAGTATCTGACAAAAATCCCGTTGACGTAATTGCATAATACGCCAAATAATATGCCAACGCCAAAGGATACGATCATAGATCCCGTTTCCTTGAAAATAAATACGGACATGACCCCGGCAAGGGCTAAAACGGATCCACACGAAAGATCAAGCAATCCTGAGATGATCAGCAATGTTTCGCCAAAGGCCAAAATCGTTGTCACGGAGATTTGGGCGGATATATTTGCGATGTTTCGTGTCGAGAAGAAATTATCGTTCAGCAATCCACAAGCGATAATCATCACGATAAGAACCATGTAAATGGAATATCGCGTCTTCAGCGTTTGCCAGGTGTCCCTCGATATCGTGCTGTTCACTGTCATTGTCATCGTCGTCGCCCTTGCATCGCTGTTCCGCCTGGCGTATTTTAGGCCGCTCGTACGATATTCATCGCAAAACGCATGATAAATTCCTGGGAGAACTCCTCCCGCTTCAACTCTCCGGTAATCTGCCCACCGGCCATGATATAGACCCGGTCACACATACCGATCAACTCAGGAAGCTCGGAAGACACCACTATGATTGACTTGCCTTCTTTGACAAGGTGAGTCATCAATCTGTAGATCTCGAATTTTGCCCCAACGTCAATTCCGCGAGTTGGCTCATCCAGAATCAGGATGTCCGGCTCTCGCAGCATCCATTTTGCTAGAACGACTTTTTGCTGATTTCCCCCACTCAGAGAACTGACCGGTACGTCAATAGATGGCATCCTGACGTTTATCTTCTTGCAGATCTCTTCCACCTTATTTCGTTCCATTGCTTTATAGAGATGGCCATGGCGGAAGAATTGCTCCATGGAGGCGAGGGTGACGTTTTCCTTCACGTCTCTGACAGGTACGATACCGAAGCGCCTACGGTCCTCGGAAAGCATGACAATGCCGTGTCTGATGCTGTCTTGAACGGTCTTCAACTCTACAGGTTTTCCATGGATTTTTACTGTCCCCTGGGTATGCTCATCAAGACCAAAAAGCGCCCTCACCGTCTCTGTCCTGCCCGCCCCGACCAGACCGGCAAAGCCGACAATCTCCCCTTCGTTGACGTGGAAGGAAACATCGTTGAAATCCGCTCGGGCCGCTGAAGTGTTCGACTTCAAGGACGACCTTCCCGCTCGGAACATCTTCTTTAGGATACCCCTGCCCAAGCGCACGTCCCACCATGAGCGCAATGACTGAGTTGATATCAAATTCCTCTTTGGGCCGTGTAGCGACAACCCTCCCATCTCGCAAAATCGAGATTTCGTCGGCAATTCGAAAAATCTCCTCCATTTTGTGTGAGATATAGACGATTGCCTTCCCACGGGCGCGAAGATCGGCGATCTTCCTGAAAAGAGTCTCGATTTCCTTGTTAGTAATGGAGGAAGTAGGCTCATCCATAATGATGATATCTGCGTCGCGAGAAATCGCTTTTAGTATTTCGAGCATCTGGAGATTGGAAATAGACAATTCCTTCAGCTTTGTTTCCGGGTCAAAATGCAGGTTTTCCTGGTCGAGCAGCTGAAGTGTTCTTTCTCGGATGGTTTTCCAGTCGATGCGGCCATAAGGCGTTTTTGGCCAGCGTCCGACGAAAAGGCTTTCTTCGATGGACATTTCCGGCATATAGTTCAATTCTTGAAAGATCATCGAAATACCGAGCTCTCCGGCTTTGATGGGCGAGTCGATTTTGACCTTCTCTCCCCGGACGAAGGTATCCCCGCTGTCCGGTTGATAAATGCCGTTGACGATTTTCATCAAGGTTGATTTGCCCGCGCCGTTCTCCCCACACAGCACGTGGACGGAATGCGTTTTAACGGAGAAGCTCACGTCGTCGAGGGCTCGGACGCCGGGGAACGATTTGCTTATGTGCTTGACTTCAAGCGCGGTATTTTGCGTCATGCCCCGCTCCTCCTTGCGACGAATGTATCTGTTGGCGCTGCGCTGCTTCGTCGACCGCGTTCCGGTCAGGCCGAGGAAGCAGGGCCGTCGGCATCCGACCCATACCAAAAGCGCGACGAAATCTGCGCTCGGGCGTCGTCGTCGCGCTCGATCAGACGATCGACGGCGTATCCCCGACCGCCCATTCGCCCGCAATCGCCGACGACCAGAGCGTTGGTCCCCGGCGTTCCGCGGTCAACTCCGATAGACATTGGCCCTTCCTTCCCTCGTCCGCCTGGCGGATTGTCTTTGAGGATGTTGGAACGGCGAGTCTCCTCTCAGCCCGGAAGGATGATGGCGTTCTCCCGATGAGCCGCCTGAAATTCCGGTTGAAGGTGGACAGCGTATCGTAACCAACATCGAGACCGATCATCGTGATATTGTCTTCGGTCTCCGCCAGCAGCTGGCAAGCCTTGTAGATCCGCAGGTGGTTTATGTATTCAATGCACGTGCACTTGATGTGGCGTTCGAACAGCCTGGAAAAGGCCGACAACCTCATGCCCTCAACCTGAGCCACCTTGCGGCACGACAGGGTCGGGTGATCAAAGTTCTCCGCGATATAAGCGAGGATGCTTTCGAGCCGTTTGGGCTGGACGCACTCGTGGTCCGCCCCTCTGAGCGACAGCGACTTGCGTCCGCGATCCTCTTCCAGAATCCTGAGCAGGCTGAAGAAAAGCGCCATCCGCTCGAAGCTCTCGGCGGCGAGCAGCGCCTTCATCAACGCGGCGGCCTCGGCCGATGCGGTCGCGGAGAATTCGATGCCCGCCCGCGACGAATCGATGAGGGCGGAGAGACTGGCGCAGTCGGAGAACCCGGCGACGCAGCGCTCGACAAAGCCGGCGCTCAACTGCAGCACCAGATCCCGCCCGGCGATCCGACCATCCCCGTCGCGGTCATTCGCGTCGGAAACCCACATGTGCGGCAGGTTCGGACCGGTCATCACCAGATTGCCCGGGCCGAACTCGCCGGCATAGGTCCCGACGTAAAAATGTCCCCGGCTTCGGCAGATCAGATGGAGCTCGTATTCCGGGTGATGATGCCACCCCGAATAGGTGAAAGGATAGTCGTGGGCGTAGATGCGGAACGTCCGCTCGAGCGGCGTCGGGATGACCTCCAGCACAGGCTTTGCATTCATTATGCGAGCCCTTCTACCGCTTTCCGGCTGCGTCCCGCGTCGACACTGTGATCAGATCGTGATCTGGATCTTCACGTCCGACGCATTCTGCCGCGCGGCGCGTTCGAACGCCGCGATCGACTGGTCAAACGGATAGCTCGCCGAGATCAGCGGCTTGAGATCGATCTTGCCGGATCCGAGCAGCGCCAGCGTCCGCTCCCACACGTTGGCGTAGCGGAAGATGCCGGTGACGTTGATCTCCTTGACCTCGAGGGCGACGACGTCGAGGAGAACGCGATCCTGCGGCATGCCGACCAGGACGACGCGCCCGCCGCGAGCGATCACGTCCATCATGTTGTCGAAGGCGCGCGGGCTGCCGCTCGCCTCGAAGAACAGGTCCGCGCCATGCCCGGCGGTATGCGCGGCCACCACGTCGGCGAGCGTCTCCCGGTTGAGGTCGACGGTGACGATGCCTGGACAGGCGGCGATGAGATCGAGCTTGGCCTTGGCGATGTCGCTGACGAGGACTTTCGCGCAGCCGCTCGCCAGGGCCGCGAAGGCCACCATCATGCCGATCGTGCCGGCGCCGGCGACCACGGCGATGTCGCCGGGACGGATATTGCCCTTCAAGGCGGCGTAGACGCCGATCGCCAGCGGCTCGACCATGGCGCCTTCGGCAAGACTGACGTTGTCGGGCAGTTTATAGGTCAGCGCCGCCGGGTGGACCACCTCTGGCGTCAGGCAACCATGAATTGGCGGCGTCGCCCAGAAGCGCACCGACGGATCGAGGTTGTAATGACCCTCGAGAGTCTGCCGCGATCCGAAGTCGGGAATGCCCGGCTCCATGCAGACGCGATCGCCGACCTTCAGATGGGCGACATTGGCGCCCACGGCGGTGACGACGCCCGCGGCTTCGTGGCCGAGGACCATCGGCTCGGTGACGACAAAATCGCCGATCCGGCCGTGCTTGTAGTAATGAACGTCGCTACCACAGATGCCGACCGTCTTGACCGCGATCCTCACTTCGGCGGCCGCCGGCTCCAGAGTGCCGGGAAGGTCGATATCGCCAATACGAATAGCGCCGATGTCTTCGAGGATAACCGCTTTTACGTTCATGATTTTTCCTCCCGAGCTGTTTACATTCTGCGAAGAACTTGCTCGGCGTTGTGTAGCAGAGTATGCTCGCCACGGGCTTCCCGCCAAGCCGATTCGATGAATCTGTATGCAGATTTTTACATTCTGGGGGGCAGATGCGACGATTTGTCCGCTGTCGCGGACGCTATCCGTTGCGCCCATGCCCCGCATTTCCGCTCATTTACCCGGCTGGCGTTCGTCATCGCGTCGCCCGGAGAGGCAATCCGCGCGAGCGGATTTTCTTTGGCGACGACGATTATGCCCTTCGTCGCGAAGCGCTCGTCGAATCCCGCCGCAAGTTCGGCGTCGAGTTTGGCCCGGCTCCAGATGCCCAACCGCGCGCTTGGTCCCCCCGCCCCGCTTCGCCAACCTCATGGAGATCGACGCGGACGAGCCGGCTCTTATGGCCTTGCAACGCTCGGAGTTGATCGGCCGTACGCTCGGGTCCGAAACCTTCATTCTCACGCGGCGGCGCTCGGCAATCGGTTCAGGGGCAGGTCTCAATTCTGCTAGAGACCGGAGACGGCAACCGGGCCTATTTTGTACCCTTCTTGACCGCCTTCGCCTTCGGCGCCGCCTCAATGTTTGACTTCGAGCGAATTCGTATTGCGCCCCCCTTCGGACGCTCGACTTCAAATGCGTCCGTCTTTCGCACCAGGTCGCTCAACTTGCGAACGCCGAAGTTTCGCGGATCGAAATCGGACGCCAGGTTGGCAAGTTGTTTGCCAACTTCCCCCAAGGAAGCCCAGCCATCGTCATTTTCTATCTCAGTAATGATCTTGTTGATGATCGGCACGGCTGCGCTGGGCGGCTGAAGAGGCTTGGAGGCGGCATCCTGGCTGTTCCCCGGGCTCGATCCCGGAAGCAGGTTCTCGGCGTAGACAAATCTGCGGCAGGCCTGACGAAAGCTCTCCGGCGTCTTCTGCTCCCCAAAGCCAAAAACGTCGACGCCCTGCTCACGGATGCGGGCCGCGAGCCGGGTAAAATCACTGTCCGACGAAACGAGACAAAATCCATCGAATCGACCGCTGTGAAGCAGGTCCATTGCGTCGATGACCAAGGTGATGTCGGACGCATTCTTACCGGTCGTATAGGCGAACTGCTGTTGGGGTATGATTGCGTGCTTGGACAGCGTGTCCGCCCATGCCTTGGAGCGAGGATTGGAGAAGTCCCCGTAGATGCGACGAACGCTTGCTTCTCCGATCTTTGCGATTTCCTCGAACAGCCCATCGGCGATCTTCGCGGAAACGTTGTCGGCGTCTATGAGAACAGCGAGACGGGGCGAATGATTTTCCGAAGGCATGATGGCTACTCCACTCGAGACGGATTACGGGGATTAACCCGAACACCCCGCGCTCCTTTGAACTCGATCGAAAACATCCGCGCCCCTTGCCCTGACATGGAGCCTCCTAACAGGCTCTGTCACTCCAATTCGCCCTGTCTCACTTTCGAGGGGTGCAGTTCAACACACCACAACCGGCCCATCACCGTAACCGCTCGCAAGTCAGCCATCGTCCTGCTCCGCCACCCTTCAGTCCTCGGCCAGGTCCTCGAATGCGTCCCGGTCCACGCCATTGCCGATCAGGATCTCGCGCTTGCCGGCATGGTTCGGGGCGCTGACCACGCCCTCCTTCTCCATCCGCTCGACCAGCGAGGCCGCCTTGTTGTAGCCGACCGACAGCCGCCGCTGGATGTAGCTCGTCGACACCTTGCGGTCGCGCAGCACGATGTTGACCGCCCGGTCGTAATAGTCGCCGGCCTCGTCGGCGTCCATCGAGCCGGAGGGCGGCGGCGCCTCGTCGTCGCCTTCGGCCTCGTCCTCCTCGGTGATGGCGTGCAGGTATTCGGGCGCGCCCTGCTTCTTGAGATGAGCGACCACCTTCTCGACCTCCGGGTCCGAGACGAACGGCCCGTGGACGCGCGATATGCGGCCGCCGCCGGCCATGTACAGCATGTCGCCCTGGCCGAGCAGCTGCTCCCCGCCCTGCTCGCCCAGAATGGTGCGGCTGTCGATCTTACTCGTCACCTGGAACGAGATGCGCGTCGGAAAATTCGCCTTGATCGTGCCGGTGACGACATCGACCGAGGGGCGCTGGGTCGCCATGATCAGGTGGATGCCGGCCGCGCGCGCCATCTGGGCGAGGCGCTGGATCGCGCCCTCGATGTCTTTGCCGGCCACCATCATCAGGTCGGCCATCTCGTCGACGACCAGCACGATGTAGGGCAGTTCCTCGAGCGCCAGTTCCTCGCGCTCGTAGATCGCCTCTCCCGTCTCGCGGTCGAAGCCGGTCTGGACGGTGCGGGTCAGCGTCTCGCCCTTGCCGCGCGCTTCAATCACCCGCGCGTTGAAGCCGTCGATGTTGCGCACCCCGACCTTCGACATCTTTTTGTAGCGGTCCTCCATCTCGCGCACCGCCCATTTGAGCGCGACGACCGCCTTCTTCGGGTCGGTCACGACGGGGGTTAAGAGGTGCGGGATGCCGTCATAGGCCGAGAGCTCGAGCATCTTGGGGTCGACCATGATCAGTCGGCACTGCTCGGGCTTCAGCCGGTAGAGGAGCGACAGGATCATGGTGTTGATCGCCACCGACTTGCCGGAGCCGGTGGTGCCGGCGACCAGGAGATGCGGCATGCGAGCGAGATCGACGATCACCGGCTCGCCGCCGATGGTCTTGCCGAGTGCGATCGCCAGACGGTGCTTCGACTTCTCGAAGTCCTCGCTGGCCAGCAACTCGCGGAGAAAGACCGTTTCGCGGCGCTGGTTCGGCAGTTCGATGCCGATGGCGTTGCGGCCCTGCACCACCGCCACGCGCGCCGAGATCGCCGACATCGAGCGGGCGATGTCGTCGGCGAGGCCGATGACCCGCGACGACTTCACCCCGGGCGCCGGCTCGAGCTCGTAAAGCGTCACGACTGGGCCGGGACGGACGTTCAAGATCTCTCCCTTGACGCCAAAATCGTCGAGCACGCCTTCGAGCATCCTGGCGTTCTGCTCGAGCGAGTCGCTGGAAATCTTGCCGCCCGATTTCTTCGGCTCGGCGAGCACGGCGAGCGGCGGCATCGTCCATTCGCCGCGCGGCGAGAAGGCGAATTTGAGCTGCGCATCGGCGGCCGCGCGGGCCCCGGGCTTTAGCGGGCCGGCCGGGGCGGTCACGCGGGGACCGGGCGCGTCCGGCGCTCCCGGCGCTGCGGCGGCGGCCTTCGGACGGGGTGCGTAGGCGGCGGGGTTCGTTAAGCCGCCGTCGTCGGCCTGAAGGCCCGACCAGGCGGGGCGCGGGCCGGCGGCCGGGAGCGGCCCGACCTTGGCCGGTCGGCGAGAGGACGCGGCTTTGGCGGAACGGCGAAGGAGGCGTCGCAGCGCCGCCTTCGCGGTCAAGAGCGCGTGAATGACGGCTCCGATCGACACGATCCCGAAGCCGGGCTCGTCTTCGCCGTCTTCGTCGTCGGTGCGGGCGGCCCTACGTCCTGCCGCTTTGGTTTTCAATGCGGCTTCGTCGCTCGGCCGCCGCGAGAAGCCAACTCCCGACGCCCCGGTGAGGCCGAGAATGGCGATCGCCGCGAAGGCGCCGCCGAATGCGGCCATGCCCCAGGTCGACCGCGACGCCAGGCGGCGCGGAAGGGCGAGCAGGGCGTCGCCGACGACGCCTCCGAGGCCCGTTGGCAGCGGCCAGCTTCCCGGAGCGGGCAGGAACGAGGCGAGCGCGGCCGCGGCGGCGGCCCCGACGAGATAAAACGCCGCCTTGCGTCGCGCATGGTCGAGCCGTCGCTCTGTCAGGAGCCGCCAGCCCCAAAACGCCGGCGGCACGAGCGCGGCGATGCAGGCGAGGCCCAGCATCTGCATGACCATGTCCGCGGCGATCGCTCCCGGAGCGCCGAGAAGATTGTGGACCTTGGCGTTGGTCGCGTGGTTGAGACTTGGATCCTCGACCGACCAGGTCAGGAGCGCGACGCCGAGGCCCACAACGGCTGCGAGCGCGGCGATGCCGAGCGTCTCGGCCGCGCGGCGCTTCGGAAACTCCCGCAACGTCGCGGGCAGGTAGTCGAATACCGAGAATGTCGTGGTCCGCATCGCTCACTCGCCCGCTCGGCGCGGCGACGCCGAAGCGCGCCGCTGGGGTCGGACCCTATAAAGATCGAGTTAATGCGCGCCTAACCATAACGGGCCGCTGCGGCGCCTCGGGAATATCGGCGGCGCGACTTGGCGATGCGCGCAGGAAAAACCTGGCCATTCCGGCACACAAAAAAGAGGCGCCCCGAAGGGCGCCCAAGGTCCGCGGGAGGAGAGGAAAGCGACGCCCGGCGCCGCCGGGCGTCGCTTTACTGCACGACCTCGCCGTGCAGGGCGTAATCGAGACCGTCGCGCTCGACTTCGTCGGAGACGCGCAGGCCGATCGTCGCCTTGATGATGGAGAGGATGATGATGCTGACGATCGCGTCGTAGACGATGACCGTGATTATGCCGATGCACTGGTTGATCACCTGGCCGGGGTTGCCCTCGATCAGGCCGGCGGTGCCGCCGTACTGCTGGATGGCGAACACGCCGGTCAGCAGCGCGCCGATCATGCCGCCGACGCCGTGGACCCCGAAGCAATCGAGGGCGTCGTCATAGCCGAACGTCTTCTTGAGGCCGGTCGCGCCCCAATAGCAGCCGATACCGCAGGCGACGCCGATCGCCATCGCCCCGACCGGACCGACGAAGCCGGAGGCCGGCGTAATCGCAACAAGTCCGGCGACCGCTCCTGAGCAGATGCCGATGACCGTTGGCTTGCCGTGGTGGATCCACTCGACAAACATCCAGGTCAGAGCCGCGACCGCAGTCGCAATCTGGGTGACGGTCATCGCCATGCCGGCCTGCACGCCCGCGCTGACCGCAGAACCCGCGTTGAAGCCGAACCAGCCGACCCACAGCAGGCCTGCGCCGATAAAGGTCAAGACCATGTTGTGGCCGGGGCCAGAGTCGCGGCGCCTGCCGACCATGATCGCGGCGACGAGACCGGCGACGCCCGCGTCGATGTGCACAACCGTGCCGCCGGCAAAGTCGAGAACCTTGACCCAGGCGTCAGGATTGGCCGAGTTGAAGATGCCGTCGGGTCCCCACAGCCAATGGGCGACCGGGGCGTAGACGAAGATCGCCCACAGACCCATGAACCACAGCATGGCCGAGAACTTCATGCGCTCCGCAAACGCGCCGGCAATCAGCGCGGGCGTGATGATCGCGAAGGTCATCTGGAAGCACATATAGACGGTCTCGGGGATCGTCGGGGCGAGCGAGTTCGGGTTGCCGATGCCGCCGTTGTTGACGTCGCTGAGGATTCCCTGAAGGAACGCGCGGCTGAGGCCGCCGATGAATGGCGTGCCGGCGGTGAACGACAGCGAATAGGTGACGATCGCGTAAACGACCGTCACCAGGCATGTGACGGCGAAACTGGTCATCACGGTGTCGCCGACGTTCTTCTTACGGACCATGCCGCCGTAGAAGAGGCCGAGGCCCGGGATCGTCATCATCAGGACGAGCGCGACGGAGGTCAGCATCCACGCCGTGTCGCCGCCGCTCGGCGTGCAGTTCGTCAGAACGGCGGGGACGGCGGCGACGGCCGCATATTTGTCGGTCTCGGGGACGGCGGCGCTGGCCGCCGCGCAAGCGGGCGTCGCGGGCGGGGCGGGCTTGGCCGCGGGCGCGGCCGGAGCCGCAGCGGCGGGGGCAGCAGCAGGCGCTGCGGTCGTCGCTGGCGCGTTCTGCGCGTAAGAGGCGACCGGCGCGGCGAAGCCGATCAGGGCGGCTACCGCCAACGCCGGGGCGAGGCCAGAGAAAATTCGCATAAGTCTCATTGTTCGGGAACTCCGATCTGAATGGGGGTCGCGCGCATCAGAGCGCGTCTTTGTCCTTCTCGCCCGTGCGGATCCGGACCGCCGAGTTGAGGTCGTAGACGAAGATTTTGCCATCGCCGATCTGGCCGGTGCGTGCAGCCGCAACGATCGCGTCGACGACCTTGTCGACGATGTCGGCGTTGACGGCGACTTCAATCTTGAGTTTCGGCAGGAAGCTGACTGCGTATTCCGCGCCGCGATAGATTTCCGTATGGCCCTTCTGGCGGCCGTATCCTTTGACTTCTGTAACTGTCAGGCCATGCACGCCGATGGCGGTGAGCGCGTCGCGCACCTCCTCCAGCTTGAACGGCTTTATGATCGCCATGACGATTTTCATAGGCCTCGCCCCAATCTGACGCGGGACGGCTGGTGCAATGCCGCGCCGCTCTCTGCGGTGAAGTCGGGGCGCTCAAGACGCCCCGCCGGGAACCGTCTTACAAGGGCCATGCCATGCGGACGGGAGCGGCTAAGCCTTGAAAAATGCGCATTCTTTCCAGGATTCGGCCTAACCCTGCTCGATGACGGCCGTCAGCCGATGCGGTGTGAAAAAAAAACAGGCGCCTAAAAATAAGTCAGGCGGACGCAACGCCGTCGCGGAGCCTGAGAAGCCCTTCCTGCGCCACGCTCGCAACCAGGGTTCCATCCTCGGCGTAAAGCAGGCCATGAACGAGGCCGGTCGCGTTGGAGGCGTTCGGGCTTTCCTGCGCGTAAAGGAGCCAGGCGTCGGCTCTGGCGGGGCGATGAAACCACAGCGCGTGGTCGAGGCTCGCGACCTGGAGGCGATGGTCATATATCGTCAGGCCGTGCGGCCGGAGCGCGGCGTCGAGCAACGTCATGTCCGACAGATAGAGCAGCGCGGCGCGATGCAGGGCCGGATCGTCGGGCAACCGGCCATCGATCCGCGTCCAGAAGCTTTGTCGCGTTTGCGGTTTTGCGTCCGGGGCATAGCGCTGCATGTCGGTCGGGCGATACAAGATGGGCGAGGTCGTATCGAGCATACCCTTCATGCGGAACCGCGCCGGGCCATTGAGGAGTTCCATCGCCTTGTAGGGGTCGGGGCAGGCCTCGGGCGGCGGCGCGGCCGGCATCGGGGCGGAATGGTCGAGCCCGGCTTCCGCCTTGTGAAACGAGGCGGTCATAACGAAGATCGCCGCGCCCTTCTGCCGCGCCACGACCCGCCGCGTCGTGAAGCTTCGGCCGTCCCGCAGACGCTCGACCTCGTACAGGATCGGCTCCTTGGGATCGCCCCCCAGCAGGAAATAGGCGTGCAGCGAGTGCGGTCCGCGCCCGGCGACTGTGCGTTCGGCGGCGACCAGCGCCTGCGCCAGCACTTGGCCGCCGAACACCCGCCGCCAGCCATTGTTGGGAGAAAGACCGGCAAATCGGTCTTCCCCCGCCGGCGCGAGATCGAATAGGGCGACAAGGTCGTCGGCGGTCATGAGGCGAAGGTCCCGGGAGTGCAAGCGATGGTGAAGCCAGCGGCGGCCCGCGTCAACGCGACCATGGTTGCCGGACGCTTTTTGCAACCGATCTCATGATTTCAAGCGCTTAGCCTCAACATCGTGATTCGCGGCGCGCTCAGACCCCCCTGCTGGCCGCAGTTTTGCCATATTTTGACGTCGCCCTCCGGCCGACTTTCGTTTAATCTCAATAGCTTAGCTTGAGAACACGCGTTAACAGGCCGCTCGTTTCGCGCCAAATCGGTGCACGTCCGCGGCCCTCACACCCGGACGACCTTCTGCAGCTCGTCGCCAAAGTGGTTGATCACCTTGACGCGGATCCGGCCGGACTCGGGCCTCGGAAATGGGCGAGAGATCGTTGAATTGACCTCGTCCCAGGCGGTCTCGTCGATCTCCGCCTTGAGCGCCCGCTCGAGCGACTCGTAAGCGTCCTGCCCAACGAAATAGGCCTGGCGCACGAAGAAGCTCCCTTCGTTGTAGTCGTCGTCGATGAACCACGCGGCGACGTCGTTCTTGAGATCGCTCCCGCCCGAAGACCGCACTTCGCCGGTCGTCGGGTCGAAGATGTCCATGCCCTTGATCTCGACCCGGATCACGCCGTCGCCGACGGAATGCACTTTCAGGTCCGGCTCGCCGAAGATGACAAAGAGATTGCCCGCGCCGGTCGCCTTGAGCTTGTCGCCCATGCGCAGGGTCCTGATTCATCCGCGCCTTGAGCACGGTGAGCGAACCGAAGTTGAGCCGGCTCTCGTCGACCCCGGGCGCGAAGGCGAACCCGCAGACGATCAGCGTGTCGTAAAGGTCGGCCGCCTCGCGCGCGGCCTTTCGGACAAGATCATAGCCGACGGTGTCGTATTCCGGTCCGATGCAGATCGCGGCGCGTTTGACTTCGCCGCTTTCAGAGTACCTACCCTCGAATGGCGCGAGCCCGGACTTCGACACGCGCGGCTTCAGCCACTCGAATTTGATCGCCTCGCCCTTCCTTGTGTTTTGCACGCCCGAGGCGAGAAGGTTGCCGTAGACGACTTGAGCGAAGTCCGTTGCCGCCGTTCCCTTCTCCCCTTGCGGGAGAAGGTGGCCCAAAGGGCCGGATGAGGGGTTCGCGGCGCCAGCCGCGGCTTGCGCCGCGGAACCCCTCAGCGATGACCCTTCTCCAGCCATAAATTCCTCTTCGTCTAGCAATTCAGCGAGAAGCGGGTCTTCCTCCAGCGGCAGGACCCGGCGGGGCGAAAGGCTTTCGACCGTGAACGGCCCCGCGACGCGCACGACGCCTTTCGCCTTCAACGGACGGTCGTATAGCAACTCGACGTCGGCGTTGCGGGCGATAGAGGCGTCGATCTCTTGCTGGTTTCCTGCTCATGTTGAACCGTGTTGCCCGAAAGGGGAGAAGAGGATTGCCGGCGGCGTCCTGTCCCTTCTCCCTAAAGGGCGTTCGTGACGCCCGTCTCTCGACGGGCTGCGGCGGGAGAAGGTGGCGTCGCGCAGCGACGACGGATGAGGGGTCAGCCGCATCACCACGGGAGCCCGCAACGAGCGAGAATCGTGTCGGCCACGTTCGTCGCCTGCTGGAGAATCTCGTGGTTCCAGAAGCGCTGGACAGCGAAGCCCTGTGAGCGCAGCCACTCGTCGCGGACTACGTCTCGCGGATTCTCCGCATGTTGGGCGCCGTCGCACTCGACCACCAGCCGATGCTCAAACGAGACGAAATCGACAATGAATGGACCAAGCGGGACCTGGCGTCGCCATTTCATTGCCGCCAGGCGCCGGCTTCGCAGGACATGCCAAAGCGCCCTTTCCGCTGCCGTCGGCGCTTTGCGCATTGCGCGGGCGCTGGCCTTGGCGGATAGGGGAACGGGGTGATGCGAAGGCGACACGGCGAACCCCTCATCCGGCGCTTCGCGCCACCTTCTCCCGCAAGGGGAGAAGGGATGCCCGGCCGCGTTCGTCGAAGGTTCGACGGCAAGGTCATTGGGAGACTTCATCGTTTCACTCCGCCGCTAACAAAGGATGGATGAATGCGCGGATCAGGGTTGCCGCGTCGTACGGCTTATCCTTGAGTTCGAGGAATCCCCACCGCCCAAACCGCTTCGCGTTATTGGCGGCGGGGACGACCTGCTTGCTTTCCCGGCGGCCCTGCAGCTTCACGCCGGTCGGCTGGCCGTCGCCGTCGAGCTCGTCATGGAAGGCGCGGGGACGTCAAAAGGCGATGTGATGATTGGATTGCCGACGAACCCCATCCGCTGGCCCCCGGTGGCGACTCAACGCCGGTCAACGGATACCATTGCGGGATCGGGCATGACTATTGCGGAGGCGCCAGGATGATATCCTCGAGCGCGACGTCGACCGAATGGCAGCGATCCAGTCTTGCAGCCAAAAGCTCCGGCTCAATCCTCAAGCGCGCCTGACATCGCCGGCGACGGCGAAAACGGCGGCGCGGCCAGACGCCAGCGACGCGCGTCGTCACGTACATATCGCTGTAGATTTAGAGTGAGCCGCGTCACTGCAGGATTTCGCTCCTCAAGACATTGTCGGACGATGGGACGGGAATGACGTCCTTAGAACGCACGAAGCGCCGCGCGACTCGGTAAGGCAACGCGTTTCCGGGAGGGGAACATCATGAATTTCCAGGCCTACCACGGCGTCACGGCCGCGCAGCATCAGACGAACTTCAACAAGTGGGCGTCCGAGGGCTATCGGATGATCTCGCTCAGCGTCTATGGCGACTCGGGCAATCCGCTCTACGCCGCCGTTTGGGTGCAGCGCGCGGGACCGGCTTTCGTCGCCATCCACGGGGTGGACGGGACGGGTTACCAGGCCTTCTTCACCAAGTGGGCGAACGAAGGCTATCACGGGGTTCTCGTGTCGGCGACAGGCGCGGGCAGCAAAGCAGTGTTCGCCGCCGTCTTCGAACAAGGCAATCCCGGCGCGTGGTTCGGGCGCCATGGCATGACGCCGGCGGATTTCGCCGCCGCCAACACGCAGGCGCTCGCCAACGGACAGATCGTCCGCTCTTTTGCGATCTACGGCGACTCCTCGGACCGGCGCTACGCCGCGATCTGGCTCCCCAATCCGACCTTCGTGAAGTCTCACCTGCATGCGGCCGACGCAGCCGCGAATTACCAGACGACCTTCAACGCCGAGACGCAGCTTCCGGGCGTCAGCCTGAACGCGTGGCGGCCGGCCTATGTCGCGCTGTCCAGCGATGCGACCTATTGCTCGGTGTTCAAGGACGATTACGTCGGATCCTGGTTCGCCCGTCACGGCCTGACCGGGGCCGAATACCAGACGCTGTTCAACCAGCAGACGGCCGCCGGCGCCTATCCGATCATGGTGCAGGGCGGCGGCACGACGTCCCATCCGATCTACACCGCCGTCTTCGCCAAGCAGGACATTCCCGATGCGCGCAAGTGGACTGTCACGGGGACGTCGCCTGCCGCCCTCGCGCCGGTCGATGCGGCGGTGCAGGCCTTCATGCAGGCGAACGCCGTGCGCGCCGCGCAGGTCGCCATCGCCAAGAACGGCGTCATGAAGGCTTCGCGCGGCTACGCCTGGGCCGAACCCGCCTATCGCGTCCCGCAGCCGAGCGATCGCTTCCTGCTTGCGAGCTGCAGCAAGATGTTCTGCGAGGCCGCGATCCAGAGCCTCTACGACAGCGGCAAGCTGAAGCCGCCGACCTTGACCGTCAAGCCCAATGGCGCCGAGAAGCCGACGGTCGGCGACACGGTGACGGGCAACAAGAGCGGCGCAACCGCCATCGTCACGAAGGTCGGCGGCGACACGCTGACGCTCGTCTCGGTGTTGAACGCGTTCAACACCGCCGACACCGCAGCGACCATGAGCCTCTCGGGCGGAACGGTCGCCGTTCTCGCCTTCGATCCCGGCACGAAGGTCTATCCGCTGCTCGGCTTCTCGCATCCGGCCGACGCACGCGCCGACGCGATCACCGTGCAACAGCTGCTCGACCATCAGGGCGGCTACGACGACGGCCGGAATCCAAAATATCCGGCGGCGCTCGATCCGACCTACAGCATGCGGCAGATTGGCCAGGCGATCGGCCATGTTGTCACCAACAAGCTGGACATTGCGCACTACATGTACGGCCAGCCATTGCAGTTCTCGCCGGGAACCGACTCGGCCTATTCGAACTACGGCTACCTGCTGCTCGGCGCCGTGGTCGAGAAGGCGACGGGCAAGAGCTACCACGCCTATCTCGTCGAAGCCCTTTTGCAACCGGCCGGAATCAGCGAGGTTGACGTGGTCTCGACGCGCGCGGCCGGCCGGACGGCGCAACAGGCGATCGCCGAGGATGACCGCCTCGGACCCGACCCGCTCGATCTCGCCTCCACGCTGAGCATCCCCTACGTCTATGGCGGCGACGGCGAGATCAACGAGATCGGCGACCCGAACGACGGCACGGGCGCCTCGGCCGAGGCGATGGCTGAGTTCGCCCACACCCACGCCGCCTGGGGCAACGGCGGCCGCTCGCCGGGCGCTGCGCGGGCGGGCGGCACGCCCGGCGCCTCGACATGGGTCGAGTCGCGCGGAGACGGCGTCGACTGGGCCTATACGGTGAATACCGGCCAGTTTCCGCCGAACAACGGCGCCGCCGCGGCCACGACGGTCAAAGGCAGTCAGGCGCTGAAGACGACGGCGTTCACGCTCACTGTCGCCAGCGGAGGGACGGCTGGCTTCGAGCCCTCAGGCCACCTCTGGGTAGACACGCAGAGCAACGGAACGCAACTCGTCGCCTACACGGGCGTCAACGCGGCCGCGCACGCGTTCACCGGATGCACAGCGGCGGCCAACGCCGGTACGGCCGGAGACGGCGCCAAGCGTGACGCAGGCGGCGACCGTCGCCGGCGCGACGACGCTCGCCCAGACGCCGTTCACGTTGCACGTCAGCAAGAACGGCGCACAGGGCTTTCTCCGTTCAGGACTGCTGCTCGTGGCCAATACGGCCAATGTGACGCAGGTGATCCGCTATACGGGGGTCGGCGCCGACGCCTTCGAGGGCTGCACAGCGCTTTTGCCCGGGGCGGGCTCCGCTACGGCAGGCGTCGCGGTGAGGCAGGCCACGCTGGAACAGAGCGTCGATACGCTGCTGAACGCCATCGCCCTGCCGTAGACTCTGGGTCGAGCGCGGCGGGGAGACGTCACTACCACCGGATCCGAGGCGCCCTCTCTTCGGCGCCCCGGAAGTCTCCCCGCCGCGCTCGAGCGGTTAAAGCCCGCTGCCCTCGTGGCTGATCTTCGCCGTCGCCACGTCGTTGAGCAGAGCGAGCAAGGCCTTGGGCGCCTCCATCGGCGTGCACGCCCGATTGCCGTCGAGAAAGAAAACCAGCCCGGAATTGTTGCCGTCGACCCGGGCCAGGGCCGCCCTGTCGCCATAGGGGAGGCCAGGCGGGGTCAAAGGGTTCATGGCGTAGATTCCGCGCAGGAACTCCCACTGCTGTGCGGTCAACTCGATCCATCGACCCTTTTGGGACTCGATGACCTGCTTCGGCACCGACACGTCCACGCAACGGGACGCGCTGTCCGCCAACGCCATGTCAGGCAGGGCCAGAGCCGTCAGAGCGGCAGCCACTGCCAGGGAACGCGTGCTCATCATGAGGACCTCCATCGGACGCCCCGCTCACTGCCTTCCTCGCCGGATGAACCTTTCGGTCTCCCCGCTCTCAATCACGCCGAACATCCGCCGCTATCGGCCGCAGCCGATCGGGGAAACTCGCTTTGGCGGATATCGTTCCAAGAAGCGTGCCATAGCGGGACGCGTCTGGAGCGCCCGCAGGACGCGGCAAATCGGCGATTGAGAACGGGCCGCGCGAGCCGCGTCGCGCTCGCGCTGACGAAATTGCGGGCGATCCGCACGCCTCACGGGCGCCGCGCCTTAAACCGCGTCCTTCGATGGCCCCGGCCTGATCGCGCGTTCTGACTGGCTATGCGCGGGCGCTGCAAACCGCGCCGCAACGAGCGCGGCGGCGATCCGAAGCCGGGAGGAGTTCGTTAGAGGCGGTCGGTCAAACGGCCGATAATTGTCTGCCCAACCGGGGGCGACGCCAAACAACCGCCTCGATTCGACATGGGCAGGCGGTGGTCTGAATTCACGCGGACAGATTCTCGACAAAGGCGATGATGGCCTTGCGAACGCGCGGATTTTTCACCACGACGAAGGCGCGAATGAGCCGCGCGCCCTCTTCGGGGGTCGCCGCCAAAATCGGCCTTGTTCTGACGGCCTCGCGAGATTCGGCGGAATTCGTGACCGCAACATACTTCTTAGCCATCGCAACACCAGTCCGGACGCTTGTTGCGTCATTGCAAAACGTCCCGGAACGGGACGAACGATCTGAATGCCTCCACCGTCGCAAGGGCCATTCCATCGGCTGCCAAGGACGCGAACCCCCATTTCGCCCGCGGGGGCGCCGCTCTGGACGCGTGTCGAACCAGGGCGACGCCATTCGGACCGGCTCCTCCGTGCGACACCGCGCGCCATTGACGAGGACTGCAGATCGGACTTGCATATTGGCCGATCAAGGCTCGAGACGCGAGGACCGAGGGGCGCCCGATGGGCAACGGCAGACACGAAATTCGGATCAAGGACTTTTCGGACGAACGGATGGAGCGATTGCGACGGTTCACCCGTTCGCTCAACGCCGAACTCGCCCTGCTCGGCGCCGAACCGCTGGACGTGCTCGAAGCCCACCAGGAATACCAGGCGGCGATCGACGATCATGAGGGGACCTGGGCCGATCTCGTGCGCCGCCTCGCCGCCGAGCGGACCAAGCTCGTCTATTTCGAGGACGACGAGGAGCGTGACGGCGAGTTCGAAATGTTGGAGGATGGCGAAGGCGAGCCGGCCGAGAAAGACTAGCGGCGGCGGAAACCTCTTCCAGGCGTCCCGAAGGAGACCCGCGCATGGCCGCAAGTCCGACCGACATCGTCCTCGGCGTCCCGGCCCCCGACTTCCTGCTACGCGCAACGGACGGGAAGACTTATGCGCTGAAGGACGTCGCCGGCCCGAACGGGACCGTGATCGTCTTCATCTGCAATCACTGCCCCTATGTGAAGGCGACCATCGACCGGTTGGTCGCCGACGCGCGCACGCTCAAGGCCGAGGGCGTGGGGTTCGCGGCGATCTGCTCCAACGACGCCGTCGACTATCCCGAAGATTCGTTCGAGGCGATGACGGCGTTCGCGAGGAGGCACGACTTCCCGTTCCCCTATCTGCACGACGAGAGCCAGGCCGTCGCCCGCGCCTATGGCGCCGTCTGCACCCCGGATTATTTTGGTTACGACGGAACGCTGACGCTCAAGTATCGCGGCCGTCTCGACGAGGGACGCACCAGCCCTCCCCCGCCCGGCGCGCGCCGGGAGCTTCTGGAAGCCATGCGGGCGATCGCCGCGGGAGGAATGCCGGCCGGCGCGCAAGTTCCCTCGATCGGCTGCTCGATCAAATGGAAGGCGTAAGGGAGGGGCGCTCCGCGACCGAACGCGTCGCGGCCGGCCCCAGGTTCAGACGAGCGCGATCGCCGACACGAGCCGGCCATAATCCGGCTCGCGACGGTGAGTCGTGCGGCGGTAGCTGAAGAAGCGCCGGTCGTCCGCGTAGGTGTTGAGCCTCAGGTCCTCGAACCGGCCGACGCCGGCGCGACGGGCGCGCTCGGCGATATAGGCCTTGAGGTCGAACATCGAATGTCCCGGCCGGCGGCTCGCGCCGAAGTAGCGATCGCTCCCCTCGCCCGCTTCGACGAAGGCGGCGACGAACTCCGGGCCGACCTCATAGGACTCCTGGGCGATGCAGGGTCCGAGCGCCGCGACGACGGCGCCCCGCGTGGCGCCGAGGCGCTCCATTGCAGCGACCGTCGCCTCGACGACCCCGCAGAGCGCGCCTTTCCAGCCGGCATGAGCCGCGCCGACCACGCGCGCTTCCGGCTCGGCGAACAGGATCATGCCGCAATCGGCGCCTGTGACGCCGAGCGCGAGACCCGGCGTCGAGGTGACGATCCCGTCGCAGCGCGGACGCGCGTCAGGCGCCCAATGCGCGGAAATGGCGATCGCGTCGGGCGAATGGACCTGATACGGCACCGCCAACCGGTCCGCGGGAAGGCCGAGCGCCGCGGCCATCCGAGCGCGGTTCTCGGCCACCGCCTCCGGCGCGTCACGCGAACCGACGCCGCCGTTGAGCGAGGCGTACACGCCTTCCGACACGCCGCCGGCGCGCGTGAAGAATGCATGCGCGACGCCAGGAAGGACGAGGGTCGCAGCGGTCAGGAAAGGCGCCGCGGTCAAGCTGGCCTCGCGCCGACCGGATAGAAACCGGGCGGCGCGGGCAGCGCGCGATTCGTCACCGCCATCGCCTTGAACAGCGCGCCCATCTCGCCCTTGCCCTTGCCGACCAGCCGGTTGCGCGCCTGCTGCAACTCCCCCGCCCGTTCCGGACCCGCGCGCTCGGCGAGCGCCTTGGTCCTGAGCTCGATGCCGATCGCCCTCAGGAAATCGCCCTGATCGATCGGCCCGTGAACGGCCGCGCCGGTCGCCGCCGCGCTTCGGGCCATCGCGGCGAAATCGACATGCGCGGTCAGATCGCATTCGCCGGGCATGGCCAGCGGATCGACGTACCGATGCGCCCGCAGGGCCTGAAGCGTGTCGCCGTAGCCGGTCACGGAATGGCCGTAGTCGATGAACAGCGCCGCGCCGCCCTGGCGGGCGACCCGCCCCCCGAGCTGGAAAATGAGGCGATGGGCGGCCGGATTGACTTCGAGCACCTCGCCGTCCGGCGCGTTGGCGCGGATGTCGGGCTCGGCGCGGGACGCGACGTCGAAGGCGAGCGCGCCCCCGTCGTTCAGGCGTACGATGCGCTCCCGCCATTGTCCGCCCAGCCGCACGAACTGGCGCACCGGCAACGCATCGAGAAACTCGTTGCCGATCACGATCGCCGGACCGTCCGGGATCTCCTTCAGCGACTGGGCCCAGGCGATCGGCACGCCGGCCTCGAGCAACACTTCGTGCTGCGTCGCCGCCAGGGCCGGGCTCGTCTCCAGGAGTCGGACGTCGAGGGCGGCGCGAAAGTCCGGCACGATGCGCGCCGCCCGCAGCGCGTCGCTCATCAGAGTCCCCCGCCCCGGCCCCAATTCGACCAGGCGGACGGGATTTGGCGAGCCCATGGTCGACCAGACCTCCGCCGCCCACAGGCCGATCAGCTCGCCGAACATCTGCGAGATCTCGGGCGACGTGGTGAAATCGCCGGTGGCCCCGAACGGATCCCGATTTCATGTAATAGCCGTGCTCGGGATGAGCGAGCGCAAGCTCCATGTAGCGTTCGACGGTAATCGGGCCCTTGAGGGCGATCAGCGCCTTCATCTCGTCGAGAAGGGTCGTCATCTCAGCTCCTCTTGCGGCCCAGGCTCAGGGCGATCAGACCGAGACCGACGACGATCATCGGCGCAGACAGCGCCATGCCCATGGTCAGGCCCCGGCCGAGATCCTCGAGGCGAGGATCGGGCTCGCGGAAAAACTCGCTGAAGATGCGCGCCGCTCCATAGAGAATCCCGAACGCGCCGGCGATCAGCCCCGGCCGCTGCAACGCGCCCCGGCGCGCCAGCGCATAAAGGATGACGAACGCCAGCACGCCCTCGAGAAGCGCCTCGTAGATCTGGCTCGGATGGCGCGGCAGGCCGTCGGTCCCGGGAAAAATCACCGCCCACGGCACGTCGGTGGGACGGCCCCAGAGTTCCGGGCGGATGAAATTGGCGATTCGACCGAAAAACAGGCCGATCGGGGCGACCAGCGCGACAAGGTCCATCACCGTCATCAGCGGCGCATGATAGCGCCGCGCAAACAGCGCCATGCCGAGAAAGCAGCCAATCAGGCCGCCGTGGAAGGCCATGCCCCCTTCCCAGACTTTGAACACGTCCAGCGGATGAGCGAGGTAATAGTCGGGGTCGTAGAACAGCACGTTGCCGAGCCGCCCGCCGATGATCACGCCGAAGGCGCAATAGACGAGAAGATCGTCGATGCTTTCGGCGCCCGGCCGCTTCGCGCCTCGCCAGAAGACATCGTTGGCCACGATCCGGCGGACCGTCCACCAGCCGAGGATGAGGCCGGCGATGTAGGCGAGCGCGTACCAGCGGATCGCCAGGGGGCCCCACTGCACGAGAACGGGATTGATCGCGGGAAACGGCAGGACAAGCATCGGCATCGGGGCAAAGCTGATGCTCCGGGCCCCTCATGGCGTCAAGGTCGGGGGACGGGTTTACCAAGAGGTTTCGTCGTTCCCGCCTTAGCCTGCGGCCGGCTTCAGCCGATGGACGGCCAGCCGGTCGTACAGCGGCCGTGCGGCGGCGGCGATCGGTTTGAGGGCGTCCGGCAAGTCGTCGAAGCCGATCTCCCGGCGCGGCGGCGCAAATCCCGTCGACTGTTCGACGGACTGATACCAGGCCGGCGCCCAGACTCCATCGGTGTCGCGCCGGCCCGCGGGCCACGACAGCATTGCGGGATCGAACGGGAATTGCGGCCGCCCCGCACAGCGCCGAAAGCGTTCCGCGCGGGTCGGCGAGCACGTCCTCGGCCTCGACGACCGGAGGGGCGCGGCCGAGCCGGTCGGCCGCGCGGTCGAAGAGTTCGGCCTGGGCAGGCAGCCCGATCTCGTCGAGGGTGAAGTCCTCGCGCTTCCGCGCATAGGAGGCGAGCACGGCCTCGGGCGCACGAATGAGGAACGCATTGGCGAGCCCGTCCGTCCACTCCCGGCCGAATTGCGGCAGCAGGTGGTGGGTCATGTGCTTCTGGTACCAGACCGGCCGGTCCTGCGGCGGCGGTCCCGTGAGCGCCGCGGCGACCGCGCGCCAGTCGGCCGGCTGCGAAGCGATCACCTCGTCGCGCATCGGATGCACAAGACCGGTGGCGACGAGATAGGCGGCGTAGAGCGGCTCGTCCGTGACGGCGCAGTCCGCCCGCGCCCCGAAGGCGCGCATCATCGCGGTCGAGATGTTGCGTGGACCGGACCACATCGCGATCCGCACCATCGGCGCCGCCGTCAACGGCCGTTCCCCCTTGCCTCTTCGGCCTCGAGCGCCTTGACGGCCGCCCTGAGGCGCCGGGTCATCGGCCCCGAGCGGTCCTCGCCCGAAGGCGCGGCGTCGCCGATCGGTCGGCCGTCGACCGACGCCACCGGCACGAGCCCGGCGAAGGTCCCCGTGGTGAAGGCCTCGTCTGCGCCATAGACGTCGAACAGCGAGAAGTCCTTCTCGAAGGCGGCAACGCCCTCGCGCCGCGCCGCCTCGAGCACGGCGCCGCGGGTGATGCCGCCGAGACAGTAGCCGCCGGCCGAGGTCCAGACTTCGCCCTTGCGCACGATGAAGAAATGCGTGGAATTGCAGGTTGCGACGAAGCCCCGGTCGTCGAGCATCAGCGCCTCGTCCGCCCCGGCCTCCATCGCCTGGATGCAGGCGAGGATGCAATTGAGCTTCGAATGGGAGTTGAGCTTCTGGTCCTGCTCGGCCGGCCCGGTGCGGCGGATATGGACGGTGAAAAGCCTCACGCCGTCGGCGAAGAGTTCCGGCCTCGGCCGTTTCCATTCCGGAATGATGACGACGGTCGCGCCGCCGACGGTCAGGCGGGGATCCTGATAGGGCGAGCGCTTGACGCCGCGGGTCACCATCAGACGGATGTGGACGCCGTCCGTCATGCCGTTGGCCTCGATCGTCTCGGTGAGCCGCGCCTTGATCGCGTCGCGGGTGAGGCCGATGTCGATCCGGAGCATCTTCGCCCCGTCCCACAGGCGATCGAGATGCCGGTCGAGGAACACGATGCGTCCGTCGACCAGCCGCAAACCCTCCCAGACGCCGTCGCCGAGCACGAAGCCGGAATTGAACACGGAGACCTTCGCCTCCGCCCGAGGGGCAAGCGAGCCGTTCACGCTGATCAGGACAGTGTCGTTGCGGGGGTCGCCGACGTATTCCTGCGTACCGGCGGATAAGGGCGCGTGTTCCGGCATGATTCCCAATCGTTGATCGCGTCGCCCAGCATGCCGGGCCGGCGCGTCCGCGGCAAGGGTCGAGCGCCGCGGACGGCGCGGGCGGCGAGAGCGACCATATCCCGCCTTGCCTTCGCCCTTCTGCTCGGGCAGGGAGGGCCAAGGCGGACGCCGGCCCTGCAACAACGGACAAGCGAGCGATGAAGCGGGTTCAGGACATCGCATGGCCGGTCATTGGCCTTAGCGCGGTGGCCGTATCGTCCTGGCTCCTGTTCAAGGAATTGCGCGGCCTCTCCTATGCAAGCCTGCGCGAGGCGTTCACCTCGATCTCGCCGGCGCGCTGGGCGATGGCCTGCGGCTCGACCGCGCTCGCCTATTCGGCGCTCGCCTGGTACGACCGGATCGCGCTTATCCATCTCGGCCGGAGGATCGGCTGGCCGTTCGTCGCCCTCACCTCCTTCGTCACCTACGCCATCGCCCACAACATCGGCGCCTCGGTCTTTTCGGGCGCGGTCATCCGCTACCGCGCCTATTCGACCCGGGGCCTCAATATGGGCGAGGTCGGGCTCGTGGTCGCCTTCTGCTCCTTCACCTTCGGCCTCGGGGCGGTCACGCTCGGCGGCCTCCTGCTCACGTTTCGCCCCGACCTCGTGGAACGCTTCGAGGGCGCACCGGACTGGGTCGGGCAAACGGCCGGCGCGGTCCTGCTCGCCGCGCCGTGTCTCTATGGGCTTGGCTCGCTCCTGCATTTCCCATCGTTGCGCGTCGCCGGGTTCACGCTCAGCTATCCCCGGCCGCCGGTTGCGGCGCGGCAATTGCTCGCCGGGCCGCTGGAACTCGTCGGAGCGGCCGGGATCATCTTTTTCGCCCTGCCCGCCGCAAACCCCGGCTTCATTGTGGTGCTCGGCGTGTTCATCGCCTCGTTCTGCCTGGCGCTGGTCAGCCACGCTCCTGGCGGCCTCGGCGTTCTCGAGATCGCGTTTCTCAGCGGCCTGCCGGACGCGCCGCAAGCCAATGTCGTGGCGGCGCTGCTGGTGTTCCGCCTGCTCTATCTCATCCTTCCGTTCGTCTTCGCGCTTGCGGTCGTGCTCGCCTTCGAGCGCCATCGCTGGCGGTCCCTCGTTACCCTCGGAGCCAAACGCGCCCATGCCGGCAACGATCACGATTGAACCGACCGACATTCTTCTGGCTGTCGACCTGCAGCCCGACTTCATGCCGGGCGGCGCGCTCCCGGTCGACGAAGGCGACGTCGTCGTGCCGCTGATCAACGCGCTGATGCGCCGGTTCCCCCATGTCGTTCTGACGCAGGACTGGCACCCGCCGGGCCACGCCTCGTTCGCCTCGACCCATGCAGCGGCGCCGTTCGAGACCAAACGGCTCGGCTACGGCGACCAGACCCTGTGGCCCGACCATTGCGTCCAGGGAACGGCGGGGGCGGCTCTGCATCCGGCGCTCGAGACCGACGCGGCCTTCCTGATCCTGCGCAAGGGCATGCACCCGGGGGTGGACTCCTACTCGGCTTTCGTCGAAGCCGACGGCGCGACGACGACGGGGCTCGCCGCGCTGCTGCACGCCCGCGGCGTCAAGCGCGTCTTCTGCTGCGGGCTCGCCACCGACTTCTGCGTCGCCTATTCCGCCCTCGACGCCCGCGCCGCGGGCTTCGAGGTCTTCGTCATCGAGGACGCCTGCCGGTCGATCGACGCCGACGGCTCGCTGGAGGCGGCCTGGGCCCGGATGAACGCCGCCGAGGTCTGGCGCATCCAGTCGCGGGAGATCTTGGGCTAATGGGTGCGAGCTGCACGGGTCCGGCGCCCTGCTAACAGGCGCTTTTGTCGCGCGGCGGTCGCGTCTCCGTCCGGAAAGCCGTGCAATATCATGGCGCTGCTGTCTTGCAACCCAAAGGTTGCGGGAAAGAACGGGGGCGGAACAGGCGCGTTAGCAGGGCAAAAACGGCGCCGAACAGGTCGTTATCAGGTCGGATCAGGCAAGGACCAAGCGGGCGAAACCGGGCGCGGGACAGGGCGCAGCCGGGTTGCAAGGCGCGGCCGGGGCCGCTTTTCCGGCGGGTTGCTCTAACCGACCGGGGCCTCGGCCGAGGCGAGGCGCTGTTCGGCCGGAACCCGCTCCCGCTCGACCCGCGCCATCGCGCGCTCGAGCACGTCGAGGCCGGCCCCTGGCCGCACGCCTTCCACCGCCAGGATCTGACGAAAAGCTCGGGCGCCGCGCCGGCCGGCGAACAGGCCGTGCAGGTGGCGGGTGAAGTCGTGCAGGCGTTCGCCGCGCTGAAGCCCCGCTGCGATCACAGGAAAGAACGCCGCCAGCGCGTCAAAAGCGTCGGCGACCGGCGCCGGTTCGCCAAAGATCTCCGGATCGACGCCGATGAGAAGCTCCGGGTTCTGGTAGGCGGCGCGGCCGATCATGACCCCGTCGACATGGACAAGATGGGCGCGCGCCGCCGCGAGGTCCGGCACGCCGCCGTTGATCGCGATCGGCCAGTCGGGATGGGCGCGCTTCAACGCATAGACGAGGCCGTAGTCGAGCGGCGGCACGGTGCGATTGTCCTTCGGGCTCAGGCCCTCGAGCCAGGCCTTGCGGGCGTGCACGATCAGCGCGTCCGCTCCGGCCGCCTTCACCGCGCCGGCGAAGGCGAGCAACGTCTCGCCCGGATCCTGGTCGTCGACGCCGATCCGGCATTTGACCGTCACCGGCACGCGAACGGCGCCCTTCATCGCCGCGACCCCCTCGGCGACCATCCCCGGCTCGCGCATCAGGCAGGCGCCGAACCGGCCGCTCTGCACCCGGTCCGACGGGCAGCCGCAGTTCAGGTTGATCTCGTCGTAGCCGAAATCGGCGCCGATCCGGGCGGCTTCGGCCAGCCGCCCCGGCGCCGAGCCGCCGAGTTGCAGCGCCACCGGATGCTCGGCCGGATCGAAGCCGATCAGCCGCTCGCGCGGACCGAACACCACGGCGTCGGCGGTGACCATCTCGGTATAGAGGCGGGCGCGGCGCGTCAGCAGGCGATGGAACGCCCGGCAGCGCCGGTCGGTCCAATCCATCATCGGCGCGACGGACAGCCTATAGGTTTGAAAGTCTAGCATTTTTCGGTAACATCAATCCGTCGGATCGCGCTTTGTACACTCCTTTACGGCGCGACACGCCATCCCGCGCCGCGATTCTGCGCACTGCCTCGGATGAGAGGCAGGCATCGCTTGCAACCAATCCCATCTACCCACATATTGACCGTAATATCGGTCAATGGAGCGGCACGTGACGGAGCAGCTAAGGCAGCAGCCGGATCGGGCGGACGCCCGCTCGCGCGGAAAGTCGTCCGTCATGCCGCCACGGGCCGTTTCTCAATCACCAGCCTGATGGACGATCGCGGCGCAGTGAAGGTCGATGATGTGGCCGAGGCCTTTGGCATGTCCAAGGCCCAACTGGCGGACACCGCCGGCCTCGCGCGCGAGGTCTTCCAGAAAGCCAGCCGCCGCGACGGCCCCAAGGCCCAAAGCCGGGTGCGTGAGATGCTGGAGATCATCAACCTCGTCCAGGGTTGGGCGGGCGGCGCTGCGCAGGCGATGGCTTGGTATCGCGCCGAGCCCATCCCGGCCTTTGGCGGCCGCACGGCCGAGTCCTTGGTCAAGTCCGGCTACGCCACGGCGGTGCGCGACTACGTCGATCACCTGGCGACCGGCGGATACGCTTGAGATTTCAAAGGCGAGGGCTTTCGGGCGCACGACCCCAACTGGGCTTGGAGCCCCCTGTCGGGCGCTGGCGCCGCGCTCAAGGGACGCCGATTCAACTGGCCCGGACTTCGAAACGCTCTATCTCTCGCTGAGCTTCAACACCGTATTTCGCGAGGTGTCCGGGGGCTTCGCGCACAGGCTTACGCCCTATGTCCTTTGCAGCTACGACATCGCCTGCGAGGACATCGCAGATCTGCGGACAGACGCGGACAGAGCGGCCCTGGGCGTCGGACTGAGTGACCTTTCCTGCGCATGGGGCGATGCGCTGATCGCCGGACGGGAACCGGAATCGTGGTCCGTGGTCAGGCGTCTGATCGAAGGCGGCTACGCTGGGGCCCTGGTCCCGAGCTTCGCCAACGGCGCGACGGCGGACGATCAGAACCTTATGCTCTGGCGCTGGGGACCAGATCTCCCGCACAAGGTCATGGTGTATGATCCGACCGGAAAGCTTCCGAAGAACCAGCTATCTTGGACGTAGGACGATGGCGAAGACGGCAAGGATGACTGAGAGCGGCATCCTCGGCACTGTCCACAAGACCGCCGCCGGCCTGCGCCGCGCCGGCGTCATCGACAAGGCGACCATGCGCGAGTTCCACGCCCTGTGCCTGACCCCGGTGACGCCGATGGCGCCGGAGGAGATCAAAGCGCTGCGAGAGCGTGAACAGGTCTCACAGCCGGTGTTCGCGAGCTATCTGAACGTCCGCAAGGATGCGGTCAGCAAGTGGGAGCGCGGCGAAAAGCGGCCGGATGGGCGGTCGCTGAAATTGCTGAACCTGGTGAAGACGAAGGGATTGCGGGCGATCGCCTAGGCTGCAAGGTCGTCATGGACAATCGCACGCTATACGGAAGCAGCATGGCGGTGGATAGAGGCGAGGCTATGCTGATTGTCGCGGGCCGAGCGCGGGCTCGACGTTCTGCCGAGACCCACCGATGCGCTTTTCCGTCCGCCATGAGACGACCTATCGCTATTCGGCCCCGGTGCGCCTGGCGGCGCATGTGCTCCGGTTCAACCCGCGTCCGGACGCGGGCGCGCTGGTCGAGCGGGCGCTGGTCGTCGAGCCCGAGCCGGCAAAGCGCGAGGATCGACTCGATCGGTTCGGCAACCTCGTGACGCGGGTCGAGTTCGCCGGCCCGTCCGATCTTTTGCGCATCGACAGCCGCTTTGCGGTTGAGCTCGCGCCGGCCCCCGCGGTCCCGCTCAACGGCCGGCCGAGCCTGCCGTGGCTCACCAACGCGCGCGATCCCTACGCCATCTATGTCGAGGCCGATGACGCGGACGGAGCGGTGCGCGCCTTCGCCCGCAGGCTCGCGGTCGAGAGCGGCGGCGATCCGCTCGCCTTCCTCGATCGGCTGAACGTCCGGCTCTATCGCGACATCCGCCACGACATCCGCCCCGACGGCGCGGCGCGGCCGCCGGAGGAGACGCTTGCGCTCGGACACGGCGCCTGCCGCGACGTGACGATGCTGTTCCTCGCCGCCTGCCGCAGTCTCGGCGTCCCGGCGCGCTTCGTCAGCGGCTATCAGGCCCATGCCGAGACCGCAGACGGGCGCCGCCACCTGCACGCCTGGCCCGAGGCGTTCGTGCCCGGCGTCGGTTGGCGCGGCTACGACCCGACGCATGGCCTCGCGGTGTCGGATGGCCATCTCGCGCTTTCCGCCGCGCCCGACCAGGCGGCGACCATGCCGGTCGAGGGCGGTTTTTACGGACAAGGCGTGACCTCGACTCTCACTTACGCGATCGCCATCGCGACCGATCCAGCGTGAAGAGAGGCCCCGAGACGCGGCGCCGAAGCGCGCCCTCTTGCGGGAGGGCGGCCTTCGACCCTGGGGGGAAGTTCGTCGCGGCCAGATTAACTTGGCGACTCGACTTACTGGGCGTTGCGGGTTGGATCGGGAATGCGACCGGGAGAGGAACGGCGCTCGCTAGGCGATTCCTAACGGGCGGTCTTGCCAGGGGTCGACAAGGGAGATGGCAACCGGCCTAGGTGAAAAGCACCAACCTGTCGTTTTGGCGAGTTGCAGGAAGAATTAAATCACAGAAAACCTATTAATAAGTTGCGTGCAATTATTTTGCGTGTTCATGTGCAAATCCGCAATATTGGGTGCGTAATTATGTCTGAACTTCGCGACGACGTCACGAACGCGCTGTTTTGGGACCTCACAGTCTCTCGTTACCGAGTCTCCGTGGAAGAGGATCGCGGCATAGTCACCCTGCAGGGGAAGGTCGATCGAGACTACCAAAGGGCTTGCGCGGAGGCGGACGCGCGTCGCGTGCCCGGGGTCACGGGCGTCAGGAATGAAATCGCCGTGCGTGCTGCGTAGGAATCGGCGGGTCCACCGTGCCTGTCGAGTGCAATTCGAACGAGCGCAATTTGACCATGCGACGAGGCGTTGCCGCGCCGCCTCCACGCAGTTCGGAGGGTCTGCAATATGAGCACGTCTTCATGGAAAATTCTTTATCGAGATCATCTCGATCAAGACAGAACTTCTCAGAGCATTCCGAGCGAAGAGGCCGCTCTCACGAAGGCGAGCGAGCTGTTCCACAAGCAGCGCGCCGAGTTGTACAAAATTGAGGGACCAGAGGGACGCGACCTGGCCAAGGAAGACATTATGAGTTGGATGGCCGCCCATAAGTAGCGGCTCGTGAGAGCGAGGCAAAGCAGGCCTTTGATGGCGAGCACCGCCCTCGAACGGCTGCGCAGCCTCGCAATTCACCACAGTCGAACCGCGTGCGGTTAATTCTCTTAGAGATGCGCTCGCATGAGGAAGACTGACGATTAAAAAATAGAGCGAGGCAAAAAGTCGAATTCAGTTGACACGAAACAAAAATTGGCTCCAATGTAATTATGGATAATTAAGCGCCCTGGCCTGCAATGCTTATCCGCCGGCCACAATAGGCAGATGTCGTAATAAGACATGCCAACTCGTCTTCTTTGATGGGAATTCGAGCGCTGTCGACTCCCGCAGTTTGCAGCCGCGGAGGTCAATTTTCGATGCATCTTCCGAGCATCACCAAACGACCCAAGGCGGTCCGCGATGCCAGCCCATATCCCCACTCACCGCGCCGCGTCGCCGGAGGCGCTGGAGGCGGCACGCTACGTGACGGAGATGGCAGCCCAATTGGAGGCAATTGCCAGCAAGGCCGGTCTTGATCTTCTGGCCTACTTCGTCGGCATGGCTAGGGAGGAAGGCGACCTGTTGATTCGCGGCAATGCCCGGCTTGATCGCTCCGCAGCTGACCTCGAACCGTTAAGTTAGGCGACACAGCGAAACTCCTGAATCAATTCAAACAACCCGCGACCGTCATTGCGAGGAGCGACCCCGGGTCGAAGAGCCCGCGGGACGAAGCAATCCATACCCACTGCGCCCTGCGACATGGATTGCTTCGCCTTCGGCTCGCAATGACGGCGGCGGAATTTGGCGCACTTATTTTGCTGAGCGCGTCCTTAGTTTGATCACCCTTGAACAAGAAAATGGGCCGCTGGCCCATTCGCCGCGGCCCACAAGTCGGGACATTCTACTTCTGCAAAGAGCCGGGAACGTTATTGCTCTGGACAGATTTCAAATCTACACGGTTTTCTTCGACAGTCTATGTGGCGTTTTGTCTCTATATACACAGACATCGCATGGTATGATATTGGACATGAATTACTGACGAAAAAACATTCCCGTGTTCAATAATGAACACAAACAAAGCGCGTCAGCCTACTCACGCAGGAGCACGCTCAACAACGAACTATGGACCTTCAGCTCCCCGTTGTACTCGATGAAACCGAGCGTCCGGAACTTGTTCATGAAGAAGCTCACTCGCGGCCGGGTCGTGCCGATCATCTTCGCAAGCGTCTCCTGACTGATTTTGGTGGTGATCGGCTCCGGCTTTCCCTCCTTGCCGAAATTCGCCAGCAAGAGAAGAATGCGCGCCAAGCGCCTTTCGCTGGAATTGAACAAATGGTCCACCAGGTCGGCCTCGACCCGGCTGTTGCGCGTCAACAGGTGCGCTGTGAACACCTCGGCAAAGGCGGGCTCGGTATGAAGAACGCGGATCATCTCCGCTTTCTCGATGCGCAAGACGGTAGCGTCGGCCATCGCGACCGCCGCCGCCAGGCGCAAAGGCTGCCCAATGAGGCAGCCCTCGCCGAAAAAATCCTTTTCGCCGAACAGGCCGATCACGGCCTCCCGCCCTTGCCCCGAGGTCACCGCGATTTTGATCTTGCCCCGAACGATGTGGAAGACAGAGTCGGCAGGGTCGCCCTGCGCGTAAATGACCTGTCCTGCGCGATGCTCGAACAACGATCGGCCGTGGTTCGCGGTCGCCAGAAATACGGCCGGATCAAACAAGGCGCTCTCGGCTTGCAAGGCGCTCTTGGCTTTCAAAACGCTCCGGGCTTTACTCGGCATTCGAAGATTTCCAATCCCAACCGAACTCTGGGCGAAAGCGCTTTTGCCTTTTGCGCAACAGGAGGATCCGCGCTTACACTGGGGCTAACTCCGCAGGGGAGAACTATCGCTCCTTAGAGGCTACATGGCCTCCCACACGTCCATCCCAGAAAGTGGGGCGCCGAAACCGCTATCCAAGCGTCAGGCCGCCGTCCATTTTTCCCTGTTCAATGATGTATTCGACAACAGCCTTACGGCGCTCTGGACTCCGAATACAAACAAACGCCTGCACAAGACGCACGCCCTCCTCCGGGCTCACCCCAAAGCCTCCCTCATCGGTGCAATCGTCCCCCCAACTCGCGAACTGGCCATCAGGTCTATTCTCTGCCGAGATGCTCACAGCCGTTCAGTCCTGAGCGTCGAGGGCCGGCTATCGGACGCGACATTGCGCCCAACTCTACGGCACATTGATCCAACTTCGCTGATAACAGATGGTAAAAACTTCAGCTGTTCAATAATGACCATTTTGCCGAAAAAATTGTCGAGGCGCCGGAGGCGGCCAATCGGGCAAGCGAACCCTCAACAATGCACAAGAGAGAATATTGCGTATTCCGGCGCCGCCGGTGATAACCGCGGCCTGGAACTCTCATCCGGACTCTCCGATAACAGATGCGGACAAAACTAGCTATTCAATTATGGCCATAACTGGCAATATTGTGCAGCGCCGCGGTTAGTCGCGAAGAATGATACTAAACAGTGAATTGTTCACCTTCAGATCTCCATTGTACTCAATAAAGCCGAGTTTCCTGAATTTGTTCATGAAGAAGCTCACCCTTGGTCGAGTTCGTCCCGATCATGTCCGCCAGCATCCCCTGACTGATCTTCGTGGTGATCGGCTCCCCCTTGTCGTCCTTGCCAAAATTGGCCAGCAGCAGAAGGACGCGGGCCAGACGTCTTTCGCTCGAATTGAACAAGTGGTCCGCAAGGTCGGCCTCCATGCGGCTGTTGCGGGTCAATAGGTGAGCTGTGAACATCTCGGCGAAGGTCGGCTCGGCATGAAGGAGGCGGATCATCTCCGCTCTCTCGATGCGCACCACCCGAACCGCCGTCATCGCAGCGGCCGTCGCCAGACGCAGAGGCTGCGCAATCAGGCAACCCTCGCCGAAAAAATCCTTGGCGCCCAGGAGGCCGACGACCCCTTCCCGCCCTTGTCCGGAGATCACCGCTATCTTGATCTTGCCCTGCACGATGGCGAAGACCGCATCGGCAGCGTCTCCCTGCGCAAAAATGACCTCTCCCGCCCGATACTCAGAGACGGATCGCCGTGACTTCCGGTCGAGAGAAACGCGTCGAGGTCAAACGAAGCGCTCTTGGCTCTTCTCGCCATGAACACAATCCCAAAGTTGCACGTGCGCTTGAATACGCTCATTCACGCTGTCGCGCAGCATGCCGCCGCCTCTTTTGCTGTCTTGACCCTGATCGTCTGACGTTGCCTCCAACACAATCACCGCCCGCGCATTGACCTGGATCAACGGACGTAAGCGGTCAGAACGGCCGCGCTTGACGACCAAACGCGCCTCGGCCGCGCGCGCGACCAGGCGCGAACCCTGCGCGGTCGAGCGGGGCTTCTTCGGCGACGACGTCGCCGTGACTTCAATCGGCCAGAAAGCTATACATTCACAACCTAAAGAAGTGCGACCCCGTTACGGGGAAGGCCGCCTTGACGGGTCAATTCGGAAAGGGGACGTTGCACCGCGAATGGCCGCTATCGTTGGCGCGAGAATGCCGAACCACGATAGATCCTCGAGGAGGATGTCCATGGTCGCGGGTCCGGGCTGGCATCGACAATTGCCTCCCCTCAATGAAGTCGCGGTCCTCCGCAAGTTCATCTCAACCGAAGAGCAATCCACATTGCTCTATTGGGCCGAGGAGCAGTTCGCGACGAACCGCCTCCGACCAAATCCAGCCGGCCCGAACCGATATTTCGCCACATACGAAGACAGTGACCCAGAGGTCCCGGACCTGTTCTGGCAGATTCGCCGCAGGGCGGTCTCGACTTTTTCAGTCGACCGGTACGAGGACGAGCCGAAATACAAGTGTTTCCTCGGCTGCAACACCAAGGGCGGTTTAATTGGTGAGCATCGCGATCCGTCGCCGCCAGGCAAGCATCATGTCCGGATGAACATCATGCTGTCGAAGCCGATCGACGGCGGACGCCCGGTCGTTAACGGCAAGCCGCTCGTCGTTCATGAGCGGGATCTCTGGTGCTTCTATCCAACGCTCATGCGGCACTCGTCCACGCCTGTGAGCGGCGATCGCAAGCGTTTCGTATTGTCGATCGGAATCCTCATTCCGCAGCCTGCGTCATGAAAAATAGACCTCCTGCCGGCGGCGGAACGCCGGGACGCAACGATCCCTGCCCGTGCGGCAGCGGACGAAAGTACAAGCATTGCTGCGCCGAGAAGGATCGCAGCCTCGCGCTTCAGCACGAGTTCGCGCTCGCGCATTATCGGCGCGGGCTGGCGCTGGAAGCCAAGGGCCGGGTCGACGAGGCGATCGAAGCCTATCGCGTGGCGGCCGCATGCGGGCGTGCGCCGGAAGCCAACAGCCGCTTGGGGCATCTGTTCACAAACCGCGGCTTGGCCGACGCGGCGGCTTCCGCGTATCGGGCCGCAGCGGCGAACGGCGACACCGCGGAGCGCCGATTGGATCTGGTCCGGGCGCTATTGATCGAAGGAAAGGGGGCTGAGGCCGAGAGCGAGGCGCGACGCGCCGTCGAACTCGATCCGCAGAACGCTGACGGACTTTGGCTTCTCGGCCGGATCCTCAGCGAGGCTGGTCATTTCGGCGAGGCGCGCGAGGCGCTGAAGAGGGCGATCACGCTCAATCCCAAGCAGGGCGGCGCCTACTACGACCTGGTCCGTTCCGGCACGATCGGGCCGGCTGATCGCCCGTTGGTCGAGCGGATGCTGGAAGTCGTCCCGAAACTGACCGAAACCGACCAGCGCATAAGACTGCATCTTGCATTGGGAAAGGCCTTCGACGATCTCGGCGAGTTTGGCTTGGCCATGCAGCACTACGAGGAGGCCAACCAGATCAAGCAAACGCTCGGCCCCTTCGATCGTGTCGCATTCGCGCGAAAGATCGACCATCTCATCGAACGTTTCACCTCCGCCTTTATCGCCAGGCATATCGGATCCGGCGACGATTCCGTGCGTCCGATCGTGATTGTCGGCATGCCCCGATCGGGGACGACGCTCGTCGAACAGATTCTGTCGAGCCACGACCGGGTCGCCGGCGGCGGAGAGATGCAGTTCTGGGATTTGCGCGGGCCGTTCCTCGACAAGGCGCGAGACGACGCCTCGATTGTCGATTTCCAGCGGCAGACGGCGCGGGACTGTCTCGCGACGCTCCGCGCCGTGGCGCCCGACGCCGCCAGGGTGACCGACAAGAATCCGTTCAACTTTCTCCGGGCGGGCGCGATCCATCTCACATTCCCGCGCGCTGTGATTATCCACTGCCGGCGCGACGCGATCGATACCTGTCTGTCCGTGTTCTCGACCTATTTCCGCTGGCGGCCGGATTTCTCGACCAATCGCGAGGATCTCGTCTTCTACTACCGGCAGTATCTGCGGCTGATGGCGCATTGGCGGGCGATGCTGCCTCCCGCGCGGTTCGTCGAGGTCGATTACGAAGCGCTGGTCGGTAACCCGGAAGCCGAGGCACGCCGTCTGATCGCCGCCTGCGGCCTCGACTGGCAGCCGCAGTGTCTGCGGCCGCAGGACAACAAGCGCGTGGTGCGGAGCGCGAGCCGATGGCAGGCGCGCCAGCCGATTCATCGCGGCGCCGTCGGCCGATGGCGGCGCTACGAGCCGTGGATCGGGTCGCTTCGGGAACTGGAGGTCGAGCCTCTGGCAGAAACGGTCGGCTAGGCCGACGCGGCGCCGCTCGCGGCCTGTTCGCGGCCTGTTCGCGGCCTGTCACGAGAAAGACCGCCCGAAGGCGGTCTTTCGTTTGTCGTCGATCAGGAGAGATCGGTCAGGCCGCGAAAGCCGCCCGGACGCCCTTCCTCGATCGATAGCCGGCAAAGCCCAACCCGCCGAAGCCGAGCAACATCATGGCCCATGTCGACGATTCCGGGATAGGGGTCGAACCGAGCGTGATCACCGCGAGCGTACCGGTGATCGAACCCTGATGCTGGTCGTATACGCTCTCGGAGAGGCCGGTCGGGTCCAAGCCCTCCCAGCCGACGAAGCCGCCGGTGTAGTTGGATGACGGACTGAAGACCGACGTTATACTGTCGCCGTTGAAGGCGCCGCCGGAGATTTTGGCGTTGAATATCACGCTGAAGTTGCCGACGAGCGAGCACAGGCTCCCGCCTACGACGCAATTTGCATTGGTGTAGCCCGAGGGGGTGTTGCCCCATTCGTCGTCGTAATCGTATGCAGTCAGGTTCCCGGGGATAGTGCCTGACGGTACGCCCGGCAACAACCCCCAAATCAAATTCGTATCGCTGCCGTTGGGCATGGACACCGAGCTGAGGTCCACATTCAACGTCTTTCCGAAGTTCAAAGTTCCGGCTTGATAGCCTGTGAGAAAGATCGACGCATCGATGATATCGCCGCCGCTGGTGTTGTGGATCGTGAGCGCCGGCGTGTCGTAGTAGAGCAGATCATACGAGCCGCTGATCGTCGAAACGATCGTCGGCGATCCTGCGTAAGCGGACGACGCAATCCCCAAAGCGCCGGTTGCAACGAGCGCAGCCAAAGATAAATGCTTACTCATCGACGTTTCCCCTATGTCTCAGCGGAAAATTCCGCAAATCAAGTATGGCATCAAGTTGGCGTAAGTCAACTTCAGCCGCCAAGGTTCTCGGGCCAAAATCGGGCGCCGCGAGCGAGGCGCCGGAACCGAAGCCAGTCAACGGCGTCAATCCGGCAGTCGAGGAGGGTGCGCAGCACCGACCTGACTATGAAATCGACGGCGAAGGACGGCTTGCCCAACGATGGGCGCACAGCCCCGCGCTATTGAAGGCCCGGCGATCCCAAGTGGAGACAAAGCCAATCGCCATTGGCAGAAACGACGGGATTGGAGCCGGAGCGCGTATTGGATAATCCGGCCAGAATTACATCGCCTCGAGACTTTGGCGCCGCCGGCCAAGTTCGACCTCCCGACCCCGGTTCAGCCTGATCATCGGGTCGGCGAGGTCCGGGCGCCTGGCCAACTGCCGGGCGTAGATCCGGGCAACCGCCTCCATGAGGCGACCCTCGCGCCCCAGGCGCTGGTCGGCGAATCCGATCATCCGGGAATTCGGCCAGGCCTGCGGCCGGATGCCCAGCAACCGCTCGACCAGGGCGTCTTCGCCATCGTCAGGAAAGGCCTGCGCCAGGACCATCAGCATGGCCGCGGTCGAACGGGAGACGCCCATGTGGCAATGGATCAGCAAGTGGCGCGCGTCGCCCGCGTCGCGGGCGAAGGCCAGAATCGTCTCGACGTCCGCCATCTCGGGCAGCACGATGTTGGCCGCGGGTTCGATCGCGTCGTCGAAATAAAGCGTCGCCCGGACGTGCGGATCGTAGCTGGAAAAAGCGGTCGGCTCCGGGGTTCCGGGGTCGAGCAGCGACAGGACGTGCGTCACGTCGCGCGCCCCGTGCCCGTCGAGCTCCATGAGGCCGCAAACAGTCAGGGTCGAGAGCGCGAAATGGTCCATCGCCAGAGCCCTATCACAACTCGCCGGGCAGAAAAGTGACGATCGTTGAGATCCAAGGCCGTCGCATCGCCGCCGATCCGGGGGTCAGCGCGGCGCCTTTCCGTGCGCTCTTGACATCGGCAAATAGGAAGATAGTCTACGTAGATGGACTTTCCAAAGCCAGGGAGCGCCCGCCATCGCCGCCGCGACTGAACAGCGTCCGACCGGCGGACCCTCCGGCGCGGAGGCAAGCCTCGCAGGCGAGGTCCGCGCCGTCCTCGGCAAGCTGACGCGCCGGCTGCGCGACAGGGCGCTGCCCGGAGATCTCAGCTGGTCGCAGGCGCACGTGCTCGGCCGGCTGGAGCGCGACGGTCCCGCGACGCTGACCGCGCTCGCGCGCACAGAAAACATGCGCTCGCAATCGATGGGCGCGATCGTCGGTCCCCTGGAGGAGGCGGGCCTCGTCGCCGGCGCCCCGGATCCGAACGACGGCCGGCAGACCCTGCTGTCGATCACCGCGCTCGGTCGCGATTATGTCCGGCAGAACCGCCGAACCCGAGAGGACTGGCTCGCCGAGCGGATCGGCGCAAAACTGACCCCTGCGGAGCAGGAGGTGCTTTGGCGCGCGCTCGCCCTCCTCGCTCGCATAGCCGCAAGCTGAATCTCGCCGAACCGCTTGCCGATTGCGACGGCGAACCCGAACAGAGGAGCCGTCATGGCCGCAACCACGCTCGATCCCAAGACCGCGCTGATCGTCATCGACCTGCAGAAGGGAATCGTCGGCATGCCGACCGCCCATCCGGCCGGCGAGATCATTGCCCGCAGCGCCCGGCTCGCCGAGGCGTTCCGACGCCGCGGGCTCCCCGTCGTCCTGGTGAATGTGGCGGGCGTCGCGCCCGGCCGGACCGAGCAGGCGCGGCGCGCTGGCGCCTTCCCCGAAGGCTGGACGGAGCTTGTGGAGGCGTTGAACCCGCAGCCGCAGGACCATCGCGTGACCAAGCGCACCTGGGGCGCCTTCACCAACACCGGCCTCCTCGACTATTTGCGGCGCGAGGGCGTGACGCAGGTCGTGATCGTCGGGATCTCGACCAGCGCCGGCGTCGAATCGACCGCCCGGCAGGCGCACGAATTCGGCTTCCACGTCACGCTCGCGACCGACGCGATGACCGATATGCGCCCGGAAGCGCACGACAACAGCGTGCAGCGCATTTTCCCGCGCCTGGGCGAGACCGCGACGACCGACGAGATCCTGGCGCTGCTCGAAGGGCGGAGCGCTTGAGCGAGCGCGAGCGTCCGCTCGTGGGACCGCGGTTTGCGTAGCCGGGCCAGGGCGGCCGCGCACTGGGCGATCCTCATCGCGCTGACGGCGGCGCTCGTCGGCGGGCTCGAGCTTCTGCGCCTGCCTGCCGCGCTGATGCTCGGGTCGCTGGCCGCGGCCGCGGCGCTGACCGCAGCCGACGTCGAGGTCCGGGTTCCGCCGCGGCTTTTCCTGGGCGCCCAGGCGATCGTCGGCTGCCTGATTGCGCGCGTCATTCTCCCTTCGACGATGAAGGAAATGGCGCACGACTGGCCGACCTTCCTCGGCGGGGTCCTGTCGGTGATCGCCGTCAGCGTCGCGCTCGGCTGGCTGCTCGCGCGCCTGCGCGTCCTTCCGGGAACGACCGCGGTCTGGGGCGCCTTCCCGGGCGCAGCGACCGTCATGACGCTGATGGCCGAGGGTTTCGGCGCCGACGTTCGCCTCGTCGCTCTTATGCAATATCTGCGCGTGGTCATGGTCGCCGTCGCCGCGACCCTGGTCGCGAGCGTCTGGACGGCGGCGACGCCGCATGCGGCGGCGCCGATCGTCTGGTTTCCGCCGGTCGCGTGGCCGTCGCTGGCCGCGACCCTTACGCTTGCGGCCCTGTCCGCGGCGATCGGCCGCGTGTTCCGCATTCCGGCCGGGCCGATGCTCGTCGCCATGGCGGCGGGCGTCCTGATGCAGACCGCGGGGCTCATGCGGATCGAGCTGCCGCCCTGGCTGCTGGCGCCCGCCTATTGCCTGGTCGGATGGAGCATCGGCGGGCGTTTCAACCGGCCGATCCTGCTCCATGCGGCCAAGGTTCTGCCGGCGCTTGCGGCCTCGATCCTCACCCTGATCGGCGTCTGCGGCGGCCTCGCCGCGGCGCTGGCGCATTTCGCTCATGTCGACGCTCTGACGGCCTATCTCGCGATGAGCCCGGGCGGCGCCGATTCGGTCGCCATCATCGCCGCATCGACCCCCGTCGACATGTCGTTCATCATGGCGATGCAGATCGCGCGGTTCCTGCTTGTCCTGTTCGCCGGGCCGGCGATCGCCCGCTTCGTCGCCTCGCGCGCCGGACGGTGAGGGCGTCCAGTCGACGCATTCATGCGTGCCGTTGGGCCCACGCGCAAGGTTGGCGCGCGTCCTTAGCCGCCTCTCGCCTCGGCCGGACGGGATTTATGGCGCGGGCGGCATGCGCAAGTCATAAGTCTACGCTGTGAAAGGTCGCATTGCTTGAGACACACGGCGCCAATCGCGAGGCAATCAGCGCGGGCGGCGGACGCTGTTAACAGAATTGACCGGCGAAATTTGAGGTTGCTCGACGGCGCTGGAGTTGTTATTCTCCGTGGCGGTGCATTCATACTGAAAAAACTCGACAATCTGTGCTAACTCTTGATGAGGCGGCTCGCATGACCGTTCGCTCAATTGTCGCCGTCGTTTTCGTCTTTGTCGTCTCCGGCCCGACAGCCGGTTTGGCCGAAACGCGGATGATGTCCGATCCGTCCGGGGCGATTCCCCTCGCAGCGCCCGCGGGCGCCCCTCAATGCTGCTCGACCGGCGCGCCTTCGGTCGCCGACGCCAGCGCGATCGATGGCGTCCCGCTGCCCGACCAGGTGGCGGCGGCGGCCGGCGTCGATCCGTCGCCCGTGTCGGCGAGCGATGTTACGATTCCCTTGGGCGATTCCGCACGGCCGTCGTTCGTGGCGAGGCTGCTGACCCAACTCGCTCAACTTGTCGGAGCCGGGTCGCGCTGACCCGGGAGGCCGGCCGGTCACCCGTTCGGCAGATTGCGCGCCAGCGCCTCGAGCACGGCCATGCGCACCGCGACGCCCATCTCGACCTGCTCGCGGATCAGCGACTGCGCGCCGTCGGCGACAGCCGTGTCGATTTCGACGCCGCGATTCATCGGGCCGGGATGCATGACGAGCGCGCCGGGCTTGGCCTGCGCCAGCTTTTCCTCATCCAGGCCGAAATAGCGGAAATATTCTCGCGCGCTCGGCACGAAGGCGCCGGACATGCGTTCGCGCTGCAGGCGCAGCATCATCACGATGTCGGCGTCCTTCAGTCCCGCCCGCATGTCGCGAAAGGCCTCGACGCCCATGGCTTCGACGCCGGCGGGCAACAGGGTCGAGGGGCCGATCACGCGAACGCGCGCGCCGAGCTTGCCGAGCAACAAGATATTGGAGCGGGCGACGCGCGAATGGAGGATGTCGCCGCAGATCGCCACCGTCAGCCCCTCGATGCGGCCGAGGTTGCGGCGGATCGTCAGGGCGTCGAGCAGCGCCTGGGTCGGATGTTCGTGGGCGCCGTCGCCGGCGTTGATGACCGAACAATCGACTTTGCGCGCAAGCAGCGACACGGCGCCCGCGGCGTGGTGGCGCACCACCAGAATGTCGGGCCGCATGGCGTTCAGCGTCATCGCCGTGTCGATCAGCGTCTCGCCCTTTTTGACGCTCGACGCCCCGACGGCCATGTTCATCACGTCGGCGCCGAGCCGCTTGCCGGCGAGTTCGAACGAGGACTGGGTGCGGGTCGAGGCCTCGAAGAACAGGTTGATCTGGGTGCGCCCGCGTAAGGTGGAGCGCTTCTTCTCGACCTGGCGCGAAATGGCGACCGCCTCGTCGGCGAGATCGAGCAGCGCCTCGATCTCGGGGCGCGAGAGGTGCTCGATGCCGAGCAGGTGGCGCTGGGCGAAGATGGGCGCGGAGGGGGACATGGCGGGCGCGAGCTTTGGGCTCAGCGCCCGAGTTTGGCAAGCGTCGCCGGATCGCGCTCCCCAGCGAAGAACGCGTCGAGGCCATCCGCGAACACCGATGTCGGAGGGTCGGCGCAAGCGAACAGGGTCATCGACGAGCGGAACTTCATGGCGTCGACGGCGCCGAAGATCTGCCGCGCCGTTCGCCCCTCCGCCTCCAGGACGAGGCGAGCGCAATCGGCGAGCCGCGGCCCGAGCACGGGATGGGCGAGATACGCCTTCGCCTCGTCGAGCGAGGATATGGCGTAGAACACCGAGGTCGGGCTGAGGCCGAGCCCGGCGATCTGCGGGAAGACGAACCACATCCAGTGCGACCGCTTCTCGCCGGCGAGGAGCTCCCGCACGACCGCGTCATAGACGGGCGCCTGGGCGTCGACGAAGCGCTGAAGGTTGAAGGGGTCGGTCATGGCTAGGGCCGTGCTCAGATCGTAAATCGCTCGGGCTGCACACTGGGAGACGCCGCCCCCACCACCGCCCTCATAGCCCGTCGAAAGACGGGCGTCTTTCGACGCCCTATGCGGGCGGTCCCCTGTTCCGCTTCGCTGCACGAGGGAGGATATTGCCGAGGCCTCGGCAATATCCTCCCCTGCGGAGCGGCTACGGGATGCACACATCTCTTGCGGCTCGCTGCCGCCGTGCCCGACGCGCGGAGGGCGGCTTCCTCCCCCCTTGTGGGGGAGGATTGAGGAGGGGGGTCGGGCCGAACTCTGAAAGTTTGGAGCCCTTCCAATGCAAGATGAGAGGTGAGCGCGACCCCCCACCCTGTCCCGCCCCCACAAGGGGGGCGGGGACGTCAGCCGCCGTTGAGTGGAGCCCGACTGCTACGAGATGTGTGCATCCCGTAGTGCGGAGCGGGGGAAGGGGACCCTGCGAAGCAGGGTGGAGGGGGCTCCCGCGGCCAACTTAGAGCCAGTGCAAGCCATCCTGTCAGCCCGCTTTTGGGTAGTCCGCGCTGCGCGCGACCGCCTCGACCGACGCATGCTCCTTCCGAACCGCCTCGATCTCGGCGACGATGCGGTCATAGCCGTCAGCGCCGAGCGGCAGCCGCAGCGGCGGATCGCTCCGCTCGACCGTTGCGATGATCGCTTCGGCGCCGCGCGCCGGATCGCCCGGCTGCTGACCGCTAAAGCCCTGGATCTGGTTGCGCCGGGCGATGGCGGTCGCTGCGTAAGCCTCGATCGGCCGCTTCGGCGTCTTGCAGCGAACGCCCGCCCCAGTCGGTGCGGAACGGGCCCGGCTCGACGATCAGGACCTTGATCCCGAGCGGCCCGACCTCCTTCGAGAGCGCCTCCGACAGGCCCTCGACGGCGAATTTGGTCGCCGCGTAATAGGCGGAGCCCGGATTGCCGATGAAGCCGCCGACCGAGGAGACGTTGACGATCGCGCCCGACTTCTCAGCCCGCATCAGCGGCAGCACGGCGCGGGTCAGGGCCGCGAGACCGAAGAAGTTGGTCTCGAACATGGCGCGGATGTCCGCGTCGTCGCCCTCCTCGACCGCGGCGAGATAGCCATAGCCGGCGTTGTTGACGAGCACGTCGATGCGGCCGAACTTCTGCTTTGTCGCCTCCACGGCCGCCGCGATCTCGGCCGGCTTGTCGACGTCGAGCTTGAGCGCCAGCGCGCTCGCCTCATGGCCGGCGACGAGGTCGGAGACCTTGGCGGAGTCACGCGCGGTGACGGCGACGCGGTAGCCCCGCGCGATCAGGATCGAGGCGAGTTCGCGGCCGAAGCCGGTCGAGCAGCCGGTGACGAGCCAGACGGGTTTCGTCGTCGCCATGGCCCTCACCCCGCCTTCGGGAAGTCGGCGCCGCGGGCGATGGCCTCGACGGAGGCGATCTCCTTGCGCACCGACTCGAGTCTCGCCGCTTATGCCTTCGAATGCAATGCGACCCGAGCGGCAGTCGAAGCGGCGGCTTCGCGCTGCTCGACCGTGGCGATGATCGCCTCGGCGGCGCGGACCGGGTCGCCGGGCTGCGAGCCGCTGTAACCGTGAATCGCGTTGCGGCGGGCGACCGCCGTCTCTGTGTAAGCCTCGATCGGGTGTTTCGGCGTTTTGAGCGAGCGGCCGGCCCAGTCGGTCCGGAAGGGGCCGGGCTCGACGATCAGCACCTTGATGCCGAACGGAGCGACCTCCTTGGCGAGCGCCTCGGACAGGCCCTCGACCGCGAATTTGGTGGCGTTGTAGTAGCCGGTGCCCGGAAAGCCGATGAAGCCGCCCTGCGACGAGATGTTGACGATCGCGCCCGTCTTCTCAGCCCGCATCAGCGGCAGGACGGCGCGGGTGATCGCGGCGAGGCCGAACACGTTCGTCTCGAACATGGCGCGGATGTCCGCGTCTTCGCCCTCTTCGACCGCCGACAGATAACCGTAACCGGCGTTGTTGACGAGCACGTCGATGCGGCCGAATTTCTGCTTCGTCGCTTCGACGGCCGCCGCGATTTCGGCCGGCTTGTCGACGTCGAGCCTCAAGGCCAGCGCGTTGGCGCCGTGGCCGGCGACGAGGTCGGAGACCTTGGCAGGGTCGCGTGCGGTGGCGGCGACGCGGTAGCCGCGCCCGATCAAGATGGACGCCAGCTCCCGTCCGAATCCGGTCGAGCAGCCGGTGATGAGCCAAACGGGTTTGTCGTGAGAAGAGTTGGCCATGGCGACCTCGCAAAGGGGTATGTTGGGGATTGGGCTATTGTGGCATGCCAGCGCGGTGGCGCGCAATCCGGGTGCGTTGCGGTATTGAGAGTTTGATCGTATCTTCAATACGCCACGAACAAGGCGACCCCCATTCTACAAATCCGCAACGCGCGCGTTGCTGCATTGGCGGCCAAATTGGCGGCGGTTCGAAAGAGTTCGAAGACGGACGCCGTCCGGCACGCGCTGGAGAACGAGCTCGCGCGCATCGAGAGCGCAAAACCGCTCGCCGACAGGTTGCGCCCACTTCAGGACCGCATAGCGGATCGGCCCGCAACCGGACTCGAAGCGGACACGGTTTTCTATGACGCGCTGAGCGGGGACCTGTGATCGTCATCGACGCCTCGGCCATCGTCGCAAATCCGGCGCACGAGCCCGAGCGACGCGACCTTTAACGTGCGGTCATCATCGACGCCCTGAGGCGACGACGAGGAGGAGCAGCCGTGGACCTCAAAGAAGCAATTGCGGCGGCGAAGCGCCATATAGAAGGAGCCTACGAAGACGAGCACGTCACCGACATCGAGTTTGAAGAAATAGAACATGAAGAAGGCTATGGACGATGGCTGGTGACTGTTGCCTTTTCCCGGCCTTGGAAGACACCCAAGACAAGAGCGCAGGAGGTTTTGGAGAACATCGGAGCAATGCCTCCGGAGCGAAGGTCGGTGAAAATTGTAGCTATGAACGAAGATGGAACGGTTGCTTCCATAAAGGATAGATCGTTTGCGGAAATCAGGCAATGAATGATGTCGTCATCGTCGACAGCAATCTTTTTCTATTACTTATCGTTGGCTCAGCGTCGGTTTCTTATATTGAGAAACACAAGCGCCTCAGCGGCGGATACTCCAGGGAGGACTTCTCTACGCTGGGAAAGATAATTTCAGAATTTTCCGAGATTGTGTCAATTCCACACGTACTGACGGAAGTCTCCAATCTCGCGAGACAAATCGATAATCCCGCATGAGCATCGATCCTGGCAAAGTTAAAGGCATTTATTTCGGCAACCCTAGAGTTGCGTATTCCTAGCGAAAGAGGGACTCAAAGGAGCGAGTTTGAGAATTTCGGTCTGACCGACAGCGTTCTTTTACACCTCTGTACCCTCTCCCTGAAGGGAATTGCGCCCACGCTTGTTACAGTCGATGCGCGGCTTGCCAACGCGGCAAACTCACTTGGATATAGCGTTATTGACTTTGGGAGAGATTTCCAACGAACGCGCTATTGACCGAATAGCTGCTCATGAGTGAATCGGCCTCCGTCTCTCCATATCCTGCGCCCGGACCGAAACGAGACCCGCCCTACAGCCACAGCCGGAGGACCACTTCCCCCCTGATGTCGACGCCGGTCTCTCGCCACCCCCTCGCGCGGTAGAAGTCAGCTGCGCGTGTGCCCTCGCCGGTCGTCAGGAAGGCTTGGCGATTTCCTGCCTGCCGCAGCCTTTCGACCGCTTCGCTGAGCAGCGCGGTTCCATGCCCGCGTCCGTGCGCTTCGTCGATGACGAACAGCGCCCAGACGTACCCGGTCTGAGGGTTCGCGCAGGCAAAGCCTTGCACGCCGGCTTCGTCCTCCGACACCAGAAAGATCGCCGCCTTCAGATACCAGGCCACTTCCTCGTCCGTCACCAGCGAAGGATCGGTCAGCCTGTTTTGCGCTGTTCCATGCCGCACGTCCCAAATGCGGGGCAGATCGGCTTCAGTGGCGGCCCGGATGGTGATTGGCATGGTCGAACCTTTTTCTCGTCGCAAGGCGCAGGACCTCTCAGACTCTACGCCGTCATCGCGAGCCGCGAAGCGGCGTGGCGATCCAGGAGAACGTGGGCGCCCTGCTTCTGGATCGCCGCGTCGCCCTCCGGGCTCCTCGCGATGACGGACTGGGATACGCTTGGAGCTGCACTCGCGGAACGCCGCTCGCGCCCCGATTTGACACGCGGCCCCCGTCTCTCCATATCCCGCGCCCGGACCGGGACGAGGCTCGCCTCGAAAGGTCCGCCGAAGGACGCAGCATGAAAGTCGTGATCGTCGAATCGCCCGCCAAGGCGAAGACCATCAACAAGTATCTGGGCAAGGACTACGGGGTCTACGCCTCCTATGGCCACGTCCGCGACCTCGCGGCCAAGGACGGCTCGGTCGACCCGGACGACGATTTCGCCATGCGCTGGGAAGTCGACGCCAAGTCGGCCAAGAGGCTCAGCGACATCGGCGTGGCGGTCAGGGACGCCGAGCGGGTCATCCTGGCGACCGACCCCGACCGCGAGGGCGAGGCGATCTCCTGGCACGTCCACGAGATCCTCAAGAACAAGAGGCTGCTCAAGGACAAGCGCGTCGACCGGGTGGTGTTCAACGCGGTCACCAAGGACGCCGTGCAGGAGGCGATGCGCCATCCGCGCGAGATCGACGAGGCGCTGGTCGACGCCTACCGGGCGCGCCGGGCGCTCGACTACCTGGTCGGCTTCACCCTCTCGCCGGTGCTGTGGCGCAAGCTCCCGGGCGCCCGCTCGGCCGGCCGCGTGCAGTCGGTGGCGCTGCGGCTGGTGTGCGACCGCGAAGTCGAGATCGAGAAGTTCGTCGCGCGCGAGTACTGGTCGATCGTCGCGCATCTCAAGACCGAGGCCGGCGCGCCGTTCACGGCCCGTCTCGTCGGCGCGGACGGCAAGAAGATCACCCGGCTCGACATCGGCTCGGGCGAGGAGGCGCGGGCGTTCGAGGCGGCGCTCGCAGCCGCGCGCTTCTCGGTCGCCGCGATCGAGTCGAAGCCGGTCAAACGCCACCCCTATCCGCCCTTCACCACCTCCACGCTGCAGCAGGAGGCCTCGCGCAAACTCGGACTCGCCCCAGCGCGCACGATGCAGATCGCCCAGCGCCTCTACGAGGGCGTGGACGTCGGCGAGGGGCCGGTCGGGCTCATCACCTATATGCGCACCGACGGCGTCGACCTCGCCCCCGAGGCGGTGACCGCGGCGCGCCGGGTGATCGGCAAGGACTTCGGCGACGCCTATGTGCCAGGCGCGCCGCGCAAATATACGGCCAAGGCCAAGAACGCGCAGGAGGCGCATGAGGCGATCCGCCCGACCGACATGACCCGCCGGCCACGCGACATCGCCCGCCACCTCGAGCCCGAGCAGGCCAAGCTCTACGAGCTCATCTGGACCCGAACCATCGCCTGCCAGATGGAGAGCGCCGAGATCGAGCGCACCACGGTGGATATTCTCGCCGAAGCGGCCGCTCGAAAGCTCGACTTTCGCGCCACCGGCCAGGTCATCCGCTTCCCCGGCTTCCTGGCGCTCTACCAGGAGGGCCGCGACGACGAGGAGGACGAGGACTCGGCCCGCCTGCCGCCGATGCGCGAGGGCGAGCGACTGGAAAAGGAGCGGATCGACGCGACGCAGCACTTCACCGAGCCGCCGCCGCGCTACACCGAGGCGACGCTGGTCAAGCGGATGGAGGAGCTCGGCATCGGCCGGCCCTCGACCTACGCCTCGACGCTCGCGACCTTGCGCGACCGCGACTATGTCCGGCTGGAAAAAAAGCGGCTGTTCCCGGAGGATAAGGGCCGGCTGGTGACGGCGTTCCTCGAATCCTTTTTCCCCAAATATGTCGAATACGACTTCACCGCCGGGCTCGAGGAACAGCTTGACCAGGTGTCCAACCACGAGATGGACTGGAAGGAGCTGTTGCGCGCCTTCTGGAAGGATTTTTCCGGCGCGGTCGGCGACATCAAGGACCTGCGCACCGGCCAGGTGCTCGATAGCCTCAACGCGCTGCTCGGGCCGCACATCTTCCCCGACCGCGGCGACGGCGTCGATCCGCGCCTTTGCCCGGTCTGCGGCAAGGGGCAATTGTCGTTAAAGCTCGGCAAGTTCGGGGCCTTCATCGGCTGCTCGAACTATCCCGAATGCAAGTTCACCCGGGTGTTGTCGCCGACCGGCGCCGAAAGCGGCGAGGGCGAGCGGCCGGGCGTGCGCGTGCTCGGTCAGGACCCGGAGACGGGCGATGAGATCACGCTGCGCAACGGCCGGTTCGGCGAATATGTGCAGCAGGGCGACGGCGAAAAGCCGAAGCGCTCCTCGCTGCCGCGCGGCCTGAAACCCGACGACGTGACGCTCGAGAAAGCGCTCAAGCTGCTCGCGCTGCCGCGCGAGGTCGCCCGCCATCCGACCAGCGGCGAGCCGATCCTGGCCGGCATCGGCCGCTACGGCTCTTACGTGCAGCACGGCAAGACCTACGCCAATCTCGGCCGCGACGACGACGTCCTGGAGATCGGCGCCAACCGGGCGATCGACCTCATCGTCGCCAAGGAGAGCGGCGCGGGCGGTTCGCGCTTTGGCGGCGGCGGCGCGGGACGGGTGTTGGGCGACCATCCCGGCGGGGGTCCGGTCAGCGTCAAGCAGGGCCGCTTCGGCGCCTATGTCAATCACGGCAAGGTCAATGCGACGCTGCCCAAGGGGACCGACCCGGCAAGCGTGACGCTCGACGAGGCGATCGCCCATCTGAAGGCGAAGGCCGAGGGCGGCGGCGTCTCCGGCAAGCTTCTCGGCCAACACCCGGACGGCGGCCCGGTGACGGTGCGCGACGGCCGCTTCGGCCCTTATGTCAACTGGGGCAGGGTCAACGCGACCATTCCGAAGTCGATGAAGCCCGACGCCGTTTCGCTCAGCGAGGCTCTGGACCTCCTCGCCGAGCGCGAGGGCAAGCCGGCCCCGACCGCGCGTAAATCCGCGGCGAAGGCGTCGGCGACAAAGGCCAAGACGCCGGCTGCGGCTGGAAAACCGGCGGCGAAGGCGCCGCCGCCAAGGACCGCTGCGAGGACGGCCGCTCCGGGCAAGGCGAAGGCGCCTGCAGGCAAGAAGCCCGCAGCGAAGAAGTCCGCGGGCAAGGCGCCGCCCAGGGCGGCGGCGAAGAAGACGTAGGCGGCGGGGTCGATAGCCTGTCCATGAGGCGGGGAAAGCCCGCCCACGAGACGGGCGCCGTCGCAGACGCCCTACGACCGCGCCGCGAAACTCCGCCCGGCCTCGAGCCCGCGTGCCCTGCGGAGACGAGCCGTTGCGGAGCGGGCGCCGCCGGGATTCGGACGCCGCGAACGGTCGCGCTGACCCTCGAGCCGTGATAAACAGGAGGTTCCGATGAATCTCGCTTTGCGCAAGCCGATGACGCTCGCCGAATTCCTCGCCTGGGAGGAACGGCAGCCTTTGCGCTACGAATTCGACGGGATTGGCCCCGTGGCGATGACCGGCGGGACATTCGCCCATGCGGCGATCCAGCGAAACCTCGCCTTCGCCTTGACCGGCCGCCTCCGCGGAAAGCCCTGCCAGTTTGCTGGCAGCGACTTCAAGATTCAGGTCGCGGACGGCCATATCCGCTATCCCGACGGCATGGTCGTTTGCTCGCCGGTCGATCGCAAGGCGACCGTCGTGCACGACCCTGTCGTCGTCTTCGAGGTCCTGAGCCCGAGCACGGCGGCGTACGACAGGATCGTCAAGGCGCGTGAATATCAGGCGACGCCATCGATCCAGCGCTATGTCATGCTGGAACAAGACAGCCTCGGCGCAACGGTCTACGCCCGCGCCGGCGAGGGATGGACGCACGACATCCTGGTCGCGGATTCGATCCTGGCCCTTCCCGAGATCGGCGTCGAACTGCCGCTCGCCGAGCTCTATGAAGGGATCGCATTCGACGACGAGGCGGACCGCGGATGAGCCGGACGGCTCCAGTTGAGGCGATTCACGAACGCGCTGGAACGCCTATCCTCGCGTAAGTCCTTGAAAACATTCGATTGCTCGCACGACTTTCACCGAATCTGACCCATAACCCTTTGAAATCATTGAGGTCTGGGCAGAAAACGGCGGTCGCGGGGCAAGGTCATCCGCCTTCCCCCTTGGTCAGCGCCGCGAGCCGCGCCTCCTCCTCTTCGGTCAGCGCCTCGGTCGCGGCGGGCGCGCGGCGGCGGCTAAGCAGGATGGCGGCGGCGCCGGCGAGCAAGGTCAGGGGCGCGGCGAGCCAGAGAAGAGCCGTGTCGAGTTTGAACGGGGGCTTGAGCAGAATGAAATCGCCATAGCGGGAGACGAGATACGACCGCACCGCCGCATTGCTCTCGCCCTCGGCGATGCGCTGGCGGATCAACAGACGGATGTCGCGGGCGAGCGGCGCGTCGGAATCGTCGATCGACTGGTTCTGGCACACCATGCAGCGCAGTTCGCTTGACAGCGTCCGGGCGCGCGCCTCGAGCGCCGGATCCTTCATCACCTCGTCCGGCTGCACCGCTAACGCGGGGGTCGCCAGGGCGAGGAGGAGGGCGAGGAGGACGAGCGCGTCTCGGGTTCGGGTCCATCCGGCTCGAATGCGGGCGAATGCGCGATGGGCCCTCTCCTCCCCCCTTGTGGGGGAGGCCGGGAGAGGGGTCGCGCCAACCTCACCGGATGGTTTCGCGACGAGCTCGATGCGGGACCGACTCATAGGCTCACTCCGCTGCCGCCGCGGCGATCGCCGCGCGCGACCGCCGGGCGACGCCGAAGCGCAGGCGCCGGTCGGCGAGCGACAGCGCGCCGCCAAGCGCCATGGCGCAGCCGCCGAGCCAGATCAGGGTGACGAGCGGCTTCCAGTAGAGCCGCGCCGGAACCGTTCCGTCAGGGTTCGGGTCGGCGATCCCGACGTAGATCTGGCCGAAATTCAGCGTCGCCATGCCGGCCTGGGTCGTCGTCATGGGCTGGGCGGCAAAGCGCCGTCGGGCCGGATCGATGATCGCAACGACCCGGTCGCCCGCCCTGACTGTCATGGTGGCGACGATGTCCTGATAGTTCGGCCCGACCCGTTCTGCGACCGAATCGACCGTGATCTGGTAGGGGCCGACGGCCTGCGGAACACCCTTTTTCATGGTGACGATGGCCTCGGCGCCGAAGCCGACGCCGGCGAGTCCCAGGAGGGTCACGCCAACCCCGATATGGGCGAGCGCGGCGCCCCAGAACGACAGCGGCAGTCCGACGGCCCGCCGGAACGCCGCGCCGGCCGAGAGGCCCCGCCGCCAGGCCCGCATGACTACCTCGATCGTTGTGCCGAGCATGACGAAGATCGCGAGCCCGACCGCGATCGAGGCGAGGATCGGGGCGCCGTGGAGCCAGATTGTCCCGGCGATCGCCGCGAGCGCGCCCGCGACGACGGCGACGGCAAGCCGCTGGACGACGCCCAGGAGATCGCCGCGTTTCCAGGCGAGCGAGAAGCCGACCGGCATGACCGCCGCCGCGGCGAGCAGGAGCACGCCGCAGGTCATGTTGAAGAACGGCGCGCCGACCGTGATCTTCTCGCCGGTCAGTTCCTCGAGGGCGAGCGGGTAAAGGGTGCCGAAGAACACCGTCGCGCAGGCGGTGGTCAAGAGGAGGTTGTTGATGACCAGCGCCCCCTCGCGCGAGATCGGCGCGAACAGGCCGCCCGGCTTCAGCATCGGCGCCCGCCAGGCGAACAGTGCGAACGAGCCGAAGATGAACGACGCCAGGATAACAAGGATGAACACGCCGCGCTGCGGATCGCTGGCGAAGGCGTGCACCGAGGTCAGCACGCCCGAGCGGACGAGGAAGGTGCCGAGCAGCGAGAACGAGAAGGCGAGAACCGCGAGGAAGATCGTCCAGACCTTCAGCGCGTCACGCTTCTCCATCACCGCCACCGAATGGATGAAGGCCGTTCCGGCAAGCCAGGGCATCAGGGACGCATTCTCGACCGGGTCCCAGAACCAGAAGCCGCCCCAGCCCAGCGTGTAATAGGCCCAGAAGGAGCCCGCGGCGATGCCCACCGTCAGGAACCCCCAGGCGACGAGGGCAAAGGGACGCACGAACCGCGCCCAGGCAGCATCGATCCGGCCTTCGATCAACGCCGCGGCGGCGAACGAAAAGACGATCGAGAAGCCGACATAACCGAGGTAAAGAATCGGCGGATGGATGGCGAGGCCGGGGTCCTGCAGGATCGGGTTCAGATCGCGGCCCTCGAACGGCGCGGGCGTCAGGCGCTGGAACGGGTTCGAGGTCAGGAGGATGAAGAGCAGGAAGGCGACGCTGATCAGGCCCTGCACGGCGAGCGCGTTGGCTCTCAGCGTCCGCGGCAGGGAACGGCCGAAGAGGGCGACGAGCGCGCCGAAGATCGCGAGGATCAGCACCCACAAGAGCATCGAGCCCTCGTGGTTTCCCCAGACGCCGGAAATCTTGTAGATCGCCGGGGCGGCGCTGTGCGAATTTTCCGCCACGTTGAGGACAGAGAAATCCGAGACGAGATGGGCGTGGACGAGCGCGGCGAAGGCGACTGCGAGACACGCGAGTTCCGTCAGCGCCGCGCTTCGTCCGACCGCCATCAGGTCGGGGTCGCCGACGCGCGCGCCCCACGCCGGCACGATCGTCTGCGCCAGCGCGGCGGCGAGGGCGAGCACAAGGGCGAAGTGGCCGATCTCGACAATCACTTGGCGTTCGCCCCTTCCTGCCAGCGGCCTTGCTTCTTCAGCGCTTCGACGACCTCGCGCGGCATGTAGCGCTCATCGTGCTTGGCGAGGATCTGGTCGCCGGCGACGCGGCCGGAAGCAGCGAACACGCCCTCGACGACCACGCCCTGGCCCTCACGGAAGAGGTCCGGAATGCTGGCGAAGCACGCGCTGAGGCAGTCGACGGCGACTGTCTTCGCCCCGTCGGTCACGGCGAAGGTGAGCTTGTTGTCGGCGCGGACGACCGAGCCCTGCTCGACCAGTCCGCCGACCCGCAGCCGCGTCCCCGGTTGCACGTTCTTTTCGGCGATCTCCGCGGGCGTCAGGAACAGCGAGAGGCTGTCCTTCATGGCATAAAGCCCGAGGCCGACGGCGCAGCCGATCACCGCGAGGGCGGCGGCGATCAGAGCAAGGCGGCGGCTTTTCCGGGTCAATTGGCGTCTCCGAGGCCGAGGTCGCGGGCGAGCGCATCGAGGCTCGCCACCGCGTTGGCGTCGGGCGCGAGCGCCTTTCGCGCGTCCGCCAGCGCAGCTTTGGCCTTACCGCCCTGATGCAGCACCGTGTAGGCGCGAATAAGGCGCGCCCACTCGTCGAGGGTGCCGCCGTTCGTCTCGAGCCGACCGGCGAGCCGGCTCACCATGCCCTCGATCATCGCTTTCTGCTCGGGCGAGCCGAGCGCAGGCGCGTCGGCCGCTTCGGGTTGCGGCTCGCCCTTGAGCGCGGCGAGCCGCGTCTTGACCGCGCCGAGCCAGGCCGCCTCGGGCGGCGCGTCCGCGGCGAGCGACTCGAAGGCTTTGATGGCGTCGGCCTTGCGGCCGTCCTGCTCGGCTGCAAGCGCCAGATAGAACCGCGCCTGCGGCTGGCCCGAGTTCGGCGGCTAAAGCCCTGCCGAACGCCTCGCGCGCCTTTTCGATAACGATACCGCCGGCCGCCGCGACTAGCGCCTCGCCATAGGCCGAACGGCGGCCAGGATCCTCGCCGAGAAGCCTCAGCGCCTCCGAATAGGCATGCGCCGCGTCGTCGTAGCGCTCGAGCCGCATGTAGACCGGGGCGATCACGGCCCACCCCTTGCCGTCGTCGGGCTTGGCGATCAAGTGCTTTTCGACCCCCGCAACCGCCGCCTCGATGTCGGAGGCCGCGTGGGCGGCCGGCTCGCGGCTCGCCAGCGGTTCGTCGCGCATCTGCGGCTGGCCGAGGAGCGAGTACAGCGGGAACACCAACGCCGGGACGCCTATGACGACCAGCGCAGCGGCCGCGAGCCGGTTGCGACCCCTGGACGCCGGGACCGGAGGAGGCGTCACTCCGCCCGCAGCGAGAAGCCTCCGCCCAGCCTCCGCGCGGGCGCTCCCGGCTTCCCCTTGCGGCAATTGGCCACGCTCGACGTCACGCTGGATCTCGTCGAGTTGCGCCTTGTAGAACGCCGCCTCGCTCGCCGTCCGGAAGTCGTCGTCCGTTCCGGAAGACACACGGAACAAGGGCCAAACCGCGGCAAGGACCGCAAAAGCAGTCAAACTTGCCAAGACAAACCACAGCATAAGAGCCCTCGGAGGCGGTCCGAAGGGACCGCGCAAAGTCCGCGCCCCGTTACCGCAAAACGCAGGCAAGGTCTCGCAAAAACGCTAACTCGTCATCTTCCAGCCGCCGTCCGGTTGCTTGCAAGCGATCCCCTGCCCGCGGTTCGGCCGTCCGGCGACGTAGATGGTCTGCGCGTAAGTGCGGCAGCCGGCGCCCATCTGCGCGCCCGGCTCGACAAAGCCGAACACGCCATGAGCGCCACGCCACGAGCGGCGCTGCCCGGAATCGAGCGCGGCAATCTGCGCCTGCCACGCAGACTGGCGGTCGGCGTCTGTCAGCGTCGCGCCGACCGGCCCGCCAAGAACGCCTCCGAGGGCCGCGCCGATTGGAATTGACGGCGGCGGCGACGCCGTTGCGCCCGGAGTCGCGCCCGGGGCGGCCGGCACGGCGGGTGGCGAGCCGACGGAGGTATTCGGCGTCGGCGGCGCGAACACGACCGGGTTCGGCGTCGCGTTCTCACCAAGACCCAAGCCAACGCACCCCGCCAGCGCTGGCGCGGTTAGCGCAGCAAGCAACAAAATTCTGCCGCTCATCGTCCTTGAGTCCCCGGTGGCCGAGCCGTCCATAATACGCGTCCGCCTGCGGCGAAAGTCATTCTCTTGTCCGCTTGCTCTTGTCCGGACTTGCCGTTCTCCAGTCTCGTTGCGACGGCGGCCTGCTCAGAGACAGGGCAGACGCAGAATCGCCCTGAGGCCGCCGAGCGGGCTCGCATCGAGTTCAAGCGAGCCGCCGTAGATCGACGCGAGTTCCACGACTATCGAGAGGCCGAGTCCGGATCCCGGACGCGATTCGTCGAGACGCTTGCCGCGCTCGAGCGCCTCGGCCCGAGCCGCGGCCCCAAGACCGGGACCGTCGTCGTCGATTTCTGCAATCAGGTACGGAGCTGCGTCCTTGCTCACAGCGGGCGCGCGCCGGGTTCGGATCGACACTGTCTCGCGCGCCCATTTACCGGCGTTGTCTAGCAGGTTGCCGATCAGATCGGTCAGGTCTTGCTCTTCCCCGCGGAACTTAAGGCCCTGCTGCAGGTCGGCCTTGAAGGTCAGCCTGCGCTCGGCGTGCAGCTTCTCGAACGTGCGGACCAGCCTCTCGACCACGGGCTTGACCTCGGTGGCGAGCCCTGCGGTGCGGGCTCGCGCCGCCGCGCGGGCTCGGTCGAGATAGAACCCGACCTGCTGGCGCATGATCTCCGTCTGCTCGCGGACCTTCCCCTTCAAATTGGCGCTCCCCGAATCGGCCTCGTTGATTAGCACGCTGAGCGGGGTTTTCAGGGCGTGGGCAAGATTGCCGACCTGAGTGCGGGCCCGCTCCACGATCTCCCGGTTAGCGTCGATGAGTTGGTTCACCTCGACTGCAAGCGGCGCGACGTCGTACGGAAATTCGCCCTCAATGCGGTCGGCTTCGCCCCGTCGGATCGCAGCGACCCCCTCGCGCAGAACGCGAAGGGGCCGCAGCCCGTAGCGGACAGCGAGCGCCGTCGAACCGATTAGCGCCATCGCCAGCGTCAGGAAGGTTCCCGCCAGCGCCCATTCGAAGCCCCGCTCCTGCGCCTGGATGACATCGGCGTTCGCGGCGACCTGGACGAGAAATCGCCCCTCGTCGCCAGCGTCGATCTGGCGCTCGACCATGCGCAGTTCGTGTCCGCCAGGCCCGATGACATAGCCGCTGAGAATCTCGCTGTGACCCGGGGCAACGGCGACAAGAGGGGGAAGTTGCGTGGCGAACAGCGAGGCGGAGGCGCGGATTTCCGGGGGGTCGACGTCCATGCGGGTGATCTGCCAGTACCACCCCGAAAAGGCGAGCTCGAACTGAGGCGCGATTCCCATCGGGGCGGGCGCTGCGCCCTTGGTCTCCTCGCCTGCGGCCAGATTGGCGACGAGCGCCTTCAGATAGACGCCGAGTTGCTCGTCGAAATTGGCCTCCGTCCAGCGGGCGTTCAGCGCGCTCAGGCTGAAACCCGCAAGCGCCAGGATGAGCGTGCTCCAGAACGCCGCGGAAAAGAAAAGCCGCGCGGCGATCGAACGGGCGGCGAACCTCAACCGCATCGCGTGTCAGGGGACCTCGCGCACAGCTCCACGCGCTGCGCTGGTGGCGAAAGCGGCATAGGCGCGCAAAGCCTGCGAGACTTTGCGGGCGCGCGGTTTCGCGGGCTTCCAAGCGGCCTCGCCTCTGGCTTCCATCGCTCGGCGGCGCTCGGCAAGCCTCGCCCCGTCGACGACCAGGCTGACTGAGCGGGCGGGAATGTCGATCTCGATACGATCGCCCTCTTCGATGAGCGCAATCGCCCCGCCCTCGGCGGCCTCTGGCGAGACATGGCCGATCGAGAGGCCGGATGTGCCCCCTGAGAAACGCCCATCGGTAATGAGCGCGCAGGCCTTGCCGAGCCCGCGCGATTTCAGATAGCTCGTCGGGTAGAGCATCTCCTGCATGCCGGGACCGCCCCGCGGGCCCTCGTACCGGATCACCACTATATCGCCCGCGGCGACTTTGCTGCTCAGAATTCCCTGGACGGCATCGTCCTGGCTTTCGAAAATGCGCGCGGGACCGGAGAATTTGAGGACGCTTGGGTCGACGCCCGCGGTTTTCACGATGCAGCCGTCGAGCGCGATATTGCCCTTCAGCACGGCAAGACCGCCATCCTTGAGGAACGCATGCTCGGCGTCGCGGATGACCCCTGTCTCCCGATCCTCGTCGAGCGAGGGGTAGCGCGCCGACTGGCTGAAGGCGACCTGAGTCGGGACCCCGCCCGGAGCGGCGCAGAAAAACTCGCGGGTCGCGCTGCTTGACGTCCGCTTGATGTCGTGGCGCGAGAGCGCATGCTCGAGCAACTCGGCGTGAACCATGCGCACGTCCCGGTTGAGGAGACCCGCGCGGTCGAGTTCGCCAAGGATGCCCATGATTCCGCCAGCCCGATGAACGTCCTCGACGTGAACGTCCGCAATGGAGGGCGCAACCTTGCATAGAACGGGCGCTCGGCGCGATAGGCGGTCGATGTCAGCCATGGTGAATGGGATTTCGGCCTCGTGCGCAGCGGCGAGCAGGTGCAGCACGGTGTTGGTCGAGCCGCCCATCGAGATGTCGAGAGTCATCGCGTTTTCGAACGCGCGGAAACTGGCGATTGATCGAGGCAGCACGCCCGCGTCGTCCTCCTCGTAGTAGCGGCGAGCGAGGTCGACGATGAGATGACCGGCCTCGACAAACAAACGCCTGCGGTCCGCGTGCGTCGCAACCACCGTGCCGTTGCCGGGAAGGGAAAGCCCGAGCGCTTCCGTCAGGCAGTTCATCGAATTTGCAGTGAACATGCCCGAACACGAGCCACAGGTCGGACAGGCGGAGCGCTCGATCACCGCGACGTCGGCGTCGCTCACCTTCTCGTCCGCCGCCGCGACCATCGCGTCGATCAGGTCGACCGTGCGCGTTCCCGTCGAAAGCTTGACCTTGCCGGCCTCCATCGGGCCGCCAGACACGAACACCGCGGGGATGTTGAGCCGCAGCGCGGCCATCAGCATACCCGGCGTGATCTTGTCGCAGTTCGAGATGCAGACCAGGGCGTCAGCGCAATGTGCGTTAACCATGTACTCGACGCTGTCCGCGATGACCTCGCGCGACGGCAGCGAGTAAAGCATGCCGTCGTGTCCCATCGCGATGCCGTCGTCGACGGCGATAGTGTTGAACTCCTTGGCGACGCCCCCGACCGCTTCGACCTCGCGCGCCACCAGTTGACCGAGGTCCTTAAGGTGGACGTGGCCCGGGACGAACTGGGTGAAGGAATTGGCGATGGCGATGATCGGCTTGCCGAAATCGCCATCCTTCATGCCGGTCGCGCGCCAAAGGCCGCGTGCGCCAGCCATGTTGCGGCCATGCGTCGAAGTGCGGGAGCGATAGGAGGGCATGTGCGGCCTGCAAACGTTTAAGAGAACGACGCCCGAGGCGCCGGGAACCGGCCTTTTCGCATTTTCAGCCAAGCGCCAGCAAGAGCCAGTGCGACAAATCGCCTGAGGCTCCGACGCGGGCTTGCCATGATGCCATTCGCGCGAACCTTGCTGTGGTTGGATGACCGCTCTATCCGCGGCGGCTCAAAGTCTTTCAGCATTCGGGTTGTCGCGAAGACGATGTTGATAATGCCCTTGGGCTGCCGGCAACAAGGTTGGTTGTGTGATGGTTGTCAACACGACGACCAATAGACGATAACTTTACTTGTCACAAAATGATTCAACGAATAGCTATCTGCACCTGATACATGAGAACTTGGTCGAAAAAGACTAGTTTACGTCGTCAATTTTTTGCCACATTTAACTAGTTAATACTTGGTCATTGCAAAACTCTTGTTTGACTATGCGCCCGAAATGGTTTCTAAGCCAGGACGCGATCCCGACGACGCGTCACCAGCGCAGTCGGAAAGGGTTGTTCTTATATCGATACGCTCTGGCTAGTAACCATCCCCCGCCCCGCCCGCCGCCCCGCGGCGAGATCGTGTCCCAACTGGTGGTGTAGCTCGGTTCGAGCAAGCCGGTCGCGAAGCGCGCTCTCCATAGCGCGGTACCGAGCGAGCGGCTTGCGGGCGGTCATCGTCGATTCTCCTGTCAATCGGCACCGAAAAGTAGGCCATGATCGGCGTCCAAAAGTAGGCCACTCCAGAGGTTGAAGTCGGCGTGTTTTGGACGCGCACGATGGGTAGCGTTCGCCCCGGCGAAGCTGGTCAGGGTTGCGCAGCCGGGGCGAACGCGGTGGGGTTAGCCGCTGTGTTTTGAGGGTCAGGCGCGGTTCTTGAAGCGCCAACTGTCGTTGCCGGTCTCGACGATGTCGCAGTGATGCGTGAGGCGATCGAGCAAGGCGGTGGTCATCTTGGCGTCGCCGAACACCGCGGACCATTCGGCGAAGGCGAGGTTGGTCGTGACGATGATCGACGTTCGCTCGTACAGCCGGCTTATCAGGTGGAACAGCAACTGGCCGCCCGACTGGGCGAACGGCAGATAGCCGAGTTCGTCGAGCACCACCAGATCGACGCGGGTGAGTTGCTCGGCCAGCCTGCCGGCGACGCCGGCGCGGGCCTCGGTCTCCAGACGGTTGACCAGGTCGACGACATTGAAGAAGCGCGCCCGAGCGTTGCGCTTGCGTATGCAATTGGCGGTGATGGCGATCGACAGGTGGCTTTTGCCGGCGCCCGTCGAGACAGCGACATGGCGCCGGGATTCTGGCGAGCGAAGAGACAATCTACTATGCCTTTCATCCGCTCGCTGGCAGGGCGGTGGCCACGGGCGGTCGGCGCGTCGTTTTCGGGGACGATGTCCATCTCACAATTCGTCTTGCCGACGGCACGCTGACATTGACGCCAGAGTGGATGTTGCGGCCTGCGGCTGCAGCCTGTGAGATTCGTATGGCTCCGCGGCTTTGCCTGGCGCGCTTGCGTGATCTGCGCGCTTATCTCGATGCGGTTCTAGGCTCCGACCGTGGGGATTCGCCCCTGACCGACGGAGCTGATCATGCGCCTGAAACGCCGACAACCGGACCTGTTCGAAGAGCCGCCGCGCCTGCAACCGATCCCGAACGAACGCCGCCGGGCGATGGTGGAGAGTTTGCGAGCGCTTCTGGCGGAGGCGCTTTCGCAGAAGGTCTCGGCTTCGATCCGGAAGGAGGCGCGCCATGAGCCGGATCGAGGCTGACCATCTCGCCCGGGAGGCGATCGTCTATGTCCGTCAGTCGACGGTCGATCAGGTGAACAACAACGTCGAGAGCCGTCGACGGCAATATGGGCTGGTCGAGCGAGCCCGGCAGCTCGGCTGGGCCGAGGTCAGCGTCATCGACGACGATCTCGGCCGCTCCGGCTCGGGCGTCAGCCGCCCCGGGTTCGAGAAGCTGCTGGCTGCGATCTGCGAAGGCCGGGTCGGCGCGGTGGTGTCGATCGAGGCCTCGCGCCTGGCCCGCAACGGGCGTGACTGGCACACGCTGCTCGAGTTCTGCGGGCTCGTCGGGACGCTGATCGCGGATGAGGACGGCGTCTACGATCCCCGTCTTCCCAACGACAGGCTCCTGCTCGGCATGAAAGGCACAATGAGCGAGATGGAGCTGACGATCCTGCGGCAGCGCGCCCATGAAGCGCTCAAGCAGAAGGCGCGCCGCGGCGAGCTCTTCACCTCGGTCGCCATCGGCTACGTGCGCGACCACCACGATCGGATCGAGAAGGACCCGGACCTTCGCGTGCGCGAAGCGCTTGCGCTCGTCTTTCGGAAGTTCGAAGAACTGCAGAGCGTGCGGCAGGTCCATCTCTGGTTTCGGCAGGAGAGGATCTTGCTCCCCGCCGTCTGCTACGGCGCGGAAGGCAGGGGCCTGGAGTGGAAGCCGCCGGTCTACAATACGATCCATCACATCCTCACCAACCCGATTTACGCCGGCGCCTATGCGTACGGCCGGTCGATCAGCAAGACGAGAATCGAGAATGGCCGAAAACGCGTCACGCGCGGTGTTCGGGTCGAGCGGCCTGAGTGGGACGTTTTGATCCGCGACCACCATGAGGGTTATATCGGCTGGGATGCCTTCGAGAGGAATCAGCGCCTGATCAGCGACAACGCCAACGGCAAGAGCTGGGCGAGCCGGGGCGCCGTGCGGCGAGGGGAAGCCTTGCTCGCCGGCTTGTTCCGCTGCGGCCATTGCGGGCGCAAGCTGCATGTCGCTTATGGCGGAACGAAGGGCGACGTCGCGCGCTATCACTGCCAGGGCGCATTCCTCAACCACGGGACGAAGCGCTGCATCTCCTTCGGCAGTCTTCGCGTCGACGCCGCGGTCGCCGCCGAAGTCATCGAGCGCATTCAGCCTCTGGGCGTCGAAGCGGCTCTGGCGGCTCTTCAGGAACGTGGACGCGAGGACGTCGAGAAGCGCCGACAGGTCGAGCTGGCGCTCAAGCAGGCGCGTTTCGAGGCGGCGCACGCTCGACGGCAATATGACGCCGTCGATCCCGACAACCGGCTGGTCGCGGGCGAACTCGAGCGGCGCTGGAACGAGCGCCTGAAGGAGGAGCGACGGCTTCAGGACGAACTCGATGCGTTCAGCGCCACGCCTTCGAACGGCGTAACTCCAGATGAGCGGGAAGCGCTCATGAGGCTCGGCGCGGACGTCGAGCGCGCCTGGCATGCGGAAGGGACGACCATCGCCACACGCAAGCGGATCGTGCGCACGCTGATCGAGGAGATCGTCGTACGCGTGGAGGATGATGGTCTCGATCTCGTCATCCGCTGGGCGGGCGAGGATCATACGCCACTCCGCGTGCGCAAGAACCGCACGGGGGAGCACCGCTGGCGTGTCGACGCCGATGTCGTCAATCTGGTGCGGGCGATGGCCCGACAGATGCCGGACATGGGGATCGCGGCCGCTCTCAATCGGACCGGGAAGACGACGGCCAAGGGGCATTCGTGGACGCGAACGCGGGTGGCCACTCTGCGCAACATTCACGGCATCGCCGTCTACCGAGAGGGCGAACGCGCCGAGCGCGGCGAGGCGACGCTGGAGGAGGCGGCCGAGACCCTCGCCGTCAGTCCCGCGACCGTTCGCCGCCTGATTGTCGAAGGCGCTCTTCCCGCAAATCAGATCTGCAAAGGGGCGCCTTGGGTCATCCGCACCGCCGATATCCAGAGCGCCGAGGTCGCTTCCGCTGCCGAGCGGCGAAGGAAGCATGCGCCCAGAACTCCGCCGTCTGAAGATCAGCCGGCGCTACCCCTGAACTTTCAATGAGATGGCGAGGTGAGCATTATGAATCGGGCTCGGTCCCGCCGACAAATACGATATTGCGCTGTGTTTCGAGGAATCCGCCGCCGTGCAGGTCGCGCACGAGGGCCTCGTTGACCGGGCTCCCGGTAAACGTGAACTCGGTCAGCTCCTTGGCCAGCGGCAGCTTGGCGGCGCCGATCTGATAGCTGATCGAGCGTGCTTCCTTCTCCGCCACCTCGGCGCTCAACAGGTCGCCGAGGATCTGCTGCACGGATCGCTGCCGCTTCAACCCGTCGCGCATGATGTCGTCGTAGGCGGCGCGCATGCCGGCGAGCTTGAGCTTGGCCATCAGCGCCAGCAGATCATGCCGCTCCACGGTCGACCTCCGCGGCGATGACGCGCAGACGGTCGTAGCGGGCGCAATCAGCCGCTGGGACGATGCGCAACTGCGGTAGGGACGGCGCCGCCAAGGGCGCCGGCGGCGTACGGTCGCGACCCCATGAGAGGATGTTGAGCACTGCATCACGGCTGCACAGGCCTTCGGACAAGGCCAGGCGACAGGCTTCCTCGACGGCGTCGAGACCGTCCTCGGGGATGGCGGCGAGGATGCCGACGAACTGGCGATCCGCCTCGTCGGAACGGCCGAGGCGGGCGCGCAGCTTGGTCAGGTTGGGCGGCAGCTCCCAGTCCTTGAACGGTGCGCCATTGCGCAGAGCGCCGGGCTTGCGGGCCAGGACCGGCAGATAGTGCAGCGGGTTGTAGCGAATGCGGCCGCTGCCGAAGACGCGCTCATGCGTGGCCACCACCTCGCCATCGAAGCGGACGACGACCCGATCGGCATAGGCCCGCAGTTGGACCGGCCGGTTGGCGGCCTTGGCCTCGATGCTGTAGCGGTTGCGATCGAAGCGGACCAGGCCGGTCTTCGAGGAGCCGACATCGACCTCGCGGAATCCGTCGAAGGGACCGCGGATCGGCACAAGCGCCGGGCGCTCCGCCTCGAATGCCTCCCACACAGTCCGCTCACGGTCGTCGGGATGGCGTCTCTCGCGAGCGTAGGCGATGCAGCCGTCCTCCAA
>CAVYON010000032.1:0-156395 GCA_963770035.1 uncultured Alphaproteobacteria bacterium
AATGCTCAGCGTTATGATGGTGAGCGCGCCGATCGCCTGGACAAACAGGACGCTATGCAGGAATCGGTGCGGGGCGAGCCCAAACCGCAACGCCTCTCGGCCGTTGAGCGGGATGAAGATTGCCCTGTCATTCTTGCCGCCGGGCGCCCGGGTCAGCGGCCGCAAGTTCCAGTCCCGCTCATTCTCCTCGATGCCGGGATGCGAACCGGCGCCGTCGCGGTCGCGGCTGGGTTTGGGCGCAACCCCTCGAGCGGCACGAGGCCCACTTCCATGCGATCCGACTTCAGTCGTCCGAGCAGGGCGGACCGATCTTCAGGAACGGTAGCGCCTGCACCCGCCGGGTAATTGCGGCGATCCGCGCCGCCTGTACGGCGGCGAAGATCTGGTGATCCACTTCGTCCCGCCCCTGATTGATGAGATAGAGCAGGATCGCCGACGCGAACCCGACCCCCAGCAATACGGACAGGCAAAGCAAGCCGGTGATTTGACCGGCAATGGTGCGTGGGATGATGCGCCGGACTAGGCTCGTCATAGCCCCTCGACCCCGGGGGTAAAGATATACCCGCCGAGCCGCACCGTCTTGATCAGGGTCGGATCGCGCGGATCGGGTTCGATTTTCTGCCGGATGCGGCTGATGTGGACGTCGACGGTTCGCTCGATCGGCCCGGCGGCGCCGCTGTGGGTGAGTTCGAGAAGCTGCTCGCGCGACAGCACTTCGCCCGGATGCTGGCAGAAGGCCATCAAGAGGTCGAACTCGGCGCTGGTCGTCGTCACCCGCACGCCCTCGGGATTCAGCAGTTGCCGTTCGCCGGGATAGATTTTCCAGCCCGCAAAGCGAAGCGGTCCAAGACGCCGTCCGGTGCTCGCGCCCGCGGCGCGCGCCCGCCTCAGGAGGGCGCGGATGCGCGCCACGAGCTCCCGCGAATTGAACGGCTTGGTCACGTAATCGTCGGCGCCGATCTCGAGTCCGACGACGCGGTCGATCTCCTGCCCGAGCGCCGTCAGCATCAGGATCGGCAGGTTCGAGGACCCGCGGAGCCGCCTGCAGATGCTGAAGCCGTCTTCGCCGGGAAGCATCACGTCCAGCACGAGGAGGTCGATCTCCTCCCGGCTCAGGACGCGATCCATGTCCAAGGCGGAGGCTGCGCCCGTGACGGAGAACCCGTTCTCGCCCAAAACTTCCGAAAGCATCCGCTGGATGACCGGATCGTCCTCGACAACGAGGATGTGAGCGCGAGCGTTTGCTGGAGACAAGGACAAGGCGAAGACCTGTTGAGCGTCCGCGAGTTTACCGCAAGGTCCGAGCTTATGGGATGATGCTGCAGGACAAAGAACATTATTTTATATTGCTCGGCGATTCGGCCGCCCGAATGCGTCCGTCGCCAGGATTTCCCCGGGATCCAGGGAAAGTAACCGCTGCCGCCACTGCAACAACACTTCATATGACCTCGGGGGGTTGCCGCGATAAGTTTTCGTCGTCGCGCGGTCGAATGCGTGGGCGAAGGGCTGAAGGCCAAATCGCGCCCGGTTCGATGTTGGCGTGCGATCCAGCCCGGCGGACGAGCGCCGGAAAAGACAAGGACGGACACCCATGAAACGCATGATCTATGCTGCCTGTGCTGCGGCGATGCTGGCGCTGGCGCTTCCCGCGGTCCAGAGCCTCGCTGATACGAGCGGACCGTCCGCTGCGCAGCAGGAACAGGGAAACCAGCGTCGGGAGGAGTGGATCCAGCGGCGGTCCAAGATCTTCGATGCGCGCCTCGTCGGCTTCAAGGCCAGCCTTGCCCTGACGAACGACCAGGAGAAGAACTGGGCGCCGTTCAAATCGGCGCTGCGCGACGCCGCCAAGCGCGGTCCGCGGCCGGGCCCCGAGGCGGGCGGCGTCCACGACGGACCGCCGTCGCCGATCGACCGGATGCGGAACATCTCGAAGCGGATGGGCGAAATGTCGACCAAGCTCACCGCGCTCGCCGACGCGGCCGCTCCGCTCTACACAAGCCTCGACGACAAGCAAAAGGTCGTGTTCGATGCGACGCTCCATGGGCTTCTGCGCCCGCATAGGGCTGGCCCCGGCGGTCCGGAGGGACGGCGTTGGGAACGGCGCGACTGATTGTCACGAAGCCGGCGCGCGAGGTTTCCGCCGCGCGCCGGACGGATGTGGGAGACATCTCCGTCGCTCGAATTCTAAGCGCCCGTGCGCGAGGTCATCAAAGCCTTGCCACGACGCTGGGGCGACGATGAAGATGACCCCCTTCCGTCACGCCGCTTTGCGTCATTCGAACGCACAGCCCTTTTTGATTCCGAGGCGCCGGAAGACGATCGCGGCCGGGCAGAAGCCGGTGAAGGGCGACTGAATCATGTTGAAACCGGCGAAGGCCGTCAGCAGGAACCAGTATGGGCTCACGAAATAGCCGAGCGTGACGCTGACGAGGACGATGAAGCCGGCGAAGACGAAGACAGCGCGGTCGAGGGACATGGAAGCTCCTGTTTTGGGGGGGCCGACGGACGACCCCGCCGCACCCCCGCGTGAACGCCAAGCGATTTTGATATTGCTAAATTAGAATATTCGAATATATCTGTCAAGCGCAACGCGGTCCGTCCGGCGCAACACCCGGGCTCAATGGACGGCGTTCGAAAATTCGAACTCGACTGGAGACCCATGATGGATGCTACCAACTGGCCCGACCTCACCAAGCACCTGAGCGCCGAACTCCGGAACTTGCGCACCGGCGCGAGCGACGTGATGAAGGCCTTCGGAGCGCTCGCGCAGTCGGCGAGCGCGTCAGGGGCGCTCGACGCCAAGACCAAGGAACTGATCGCGATCGGGATCGCTGTGGCGGCGCATTGCGACGATTGCATCGCCTTCCACGTCAAGGCGGCAGTCGATCGGGGCGCCACGCGCGAGGAGATCCTCGAAACCTTGGGCATGGCGATCTATATGGGGGCCGGACCCTCGGCCATGTACGCGAGCCACGCGCTCGGCGCCTACACCCAGTTCGCCGCCGCGAAAACCGCTGACGTCGCCGCCTGAGCCTACGGAGGAACCATGTTCAAGAATCTGTTCGGCGGCGCATCCAAGTCCCCGGACCTCGATTTCCCCACGTTCGCCAAGGCGGTCGCGGCGGGCGAAGTCGCGGTCGTCGACGTTCGCGAGCCGCACGAGTTCGCTGCTGGTCATATTCCCGACGCCGTCAACCTGCCGCTGTCGCAATTCGACCCGAGCGAACTTCCGAGCGGAAAGGACAAGCCCGTCGTCATCCTGTGCCAGGCGGGCGCGCGCTCGCGCAAGGCGCTCGGCGCGGCCCAGGCGGCCGGCCGCGGCGACCTGAAGCACTATCCGGGCGGCATGAACGGGTGGCGCATGCATGGCGGCGACGTTTCGGTCTGAAACGCCCGCGCACCACAACAAAGGCCGCGCCTAAACGCCGTCACTCCGCGGCCTCGCGCATGGCGCCCATGCGGGCGAGCTGGGCGCGCAGCGGGGCGGGCTTCAGCGGCTTGTGCAGAATGACGATGTCCTGGCGGGCGGCTTCGTCGCGCGCCTCGACGCTGCGGTCGGCGGTCGCCAGGATCGCCGGGATCGCGCGGCCTAGGTCCTGGCGCAGCGCGCCGATCGCCGCAATGCCGTCGCCCTTGTCGAGGTGATAGTCGGCGATGATGAGGTCGGGCGCGCCGAAGTCCGCCAGCGCCGCGCGCGCCTCGGCGAGGCCCTCCGCGATGACGACGACGCAACCCCAGCGTCCGAGCAGCGTCCGCATGCCGTCGAGCACCCGAACTTCGTTGTCGATCGCCAGCACCCTGAGGCCGCTCAGCGGCTCGTTGGCGGACAGCGGTTGCGGAGCGCCCAAATCCTGGGCGTGCGGGACTGCCGCAACCCCGAGCGGCGCCGTGACGGAGAAGACGGAGCCGTGGCCTGGCCATGACCTCAGGTCGACCGGATGCTCGAGCACGCGGCCGAGGCGCTCGACGATCGACAGGCCGAGCCCCAATCCCCGAGCGATCCGGGCGCCCTGGTCGAGCCGTCGGAACTCCTCGAACACGGCGCGCCGCCGATCCGCGGGGATGCCGAGGCCGGTGTCCCAGACCTCGATGCGCAGCCCGTTCGGGTCTCGCCGGCAGCCGACCAGCACCTTGCCTCGGACGGTGTACTTGATCGCGTTGGAGACTAGAATTCTGCAGCAGCCGGCGCATTAGGCGCCGGTCGGTCCGGATGGCGAGCCGCGTCGGCGCAAAGCGCAGCCCGAGCGCCTTCGAGCGTGCGAGCGGCCTGAACTCGACCTCGAGCATGCGCATGAGATCGGCGACCGGGACATCGGAGATTTCCGGCTTTGTCGCCCCGGCGTCGAGCCGCGAAATATCCAAGAGGGCGCCCAAAATCTCCTCGACCGCCTCAAGCGACATGTCCACCTTGCGCGCCAGATCCGCCCGCTCGTCGTCGCCGCCGATGCGGGCGGGGCCTTCCGCGAGCGAGCTGGCGTAGAGCCTCGCGGCGTTGAGCGGCTGGAGAATGTCGTGGCTTGCGGCGGCCAGGAAACGCGTCTTGGACAGGTTCGCCTCCTCCGCCACGGTCTTGGCGCTCGCGAGCTCGGCGTTCAGACGCTGCAATTCGGCGGTGCGCTCGTCTACGCGCTTCTCGAGGAACTCGTTGGCCGCCTCGAGCGCCTCCTCCGTCTGCACGGTCTGGGTCACGTCGGTGTAGGTCGTCACGATGCCGCCGTCCGGCAGCCTGGCCGAGCGGATCTCGATGACGCGATGGGTGGAGAACAGCCTCAGCCGCATCGGCTGATCGTCGTAGAGAAGCGAGGCGACCCGCTCGGCGACGAAGTCTTCCAAATCGCCAGGGCCATAGGCGCCGCGGGAGGCGTTGAAGCGGACGATCTCGTCGAGCCCGACGCCGAGACGCAGCAAGGCCTGCGGCAGGTCGAACAACTCGCCAAACTCGCGGTTCCAGGCGGTCAGCGCGAGATTGGAGTCGAACACCGTGATGCCTTGGCGGGCATGGTCGAGCGCGTGCTGCAACTGGTCCCGGTTCGACTGGATCGCCGCCGACGCCTCGTCGATCAGCTTCAGCGCCGAGTGGCCCGAGACGGTCCGCGGCCTGAGCAGCAGGGACAGAACCTGACGCGAGGTCGAGGCGCCGATGGCGGGCGAGAGCAGGAATTCGGCGTGGCGGATGAGCTGCGCGCTCGCCTCCCGGCTCGGGTCGTAGTCCTGGCCGCTCTCGCGCATGAAGGCCGAAAAGGCTCGTCGCGCCCGCGCTGCGCCGAGATAGCGGGCCACGGCCGCTTCGAGTTCGCCGGCCGTCGTTGACGAGCGCCACAGGCGGAACGCTTGCGGCTTGCCGCCGGCGCCGGCAAACGCGCTGGCCTGCGCGCGCTCGAGCGCCGTGACGTCGCGGGTCAGCGAGAAGGCGACGAAGGCGACGAGGTTGAGGGCAAGCGAAATGACCACGCCCCCGACGAGAGCGTTCGGCGCGAACGATACGAGCCCGGCGGGGCTCAGCCAGCCGATCGCCAGCGGCCCGTGGGCAAGCAGGGCCGCGACCGCGTGCCGCGGTTCGAGCGACGGCAGGAACAGAATGTAGAGCCAGGCCAGCGAACCCGCCGTCATGCCGGCGATCGCGCCGCGCGCGGTGCCGCGCCGCCAGAAGAGCCCGCCGAGAAAGGCCGGGGCGATCTGCGCCACGGCGGCGAACGACAGGAGGCCGATCGAAACAAGCGCCGTCTCTCGGGTCAGGAGGTCATACAGGAGGCCAAGCATCAGGACGCCGACGATCGACAGGCGCCGGACCCACAGCACGATCGCCCCGATGTCGCCCTCGGCGTCCTGAGTCTGGTTGAGCCGCCCCCGCAGCAGCAGCGGCATGACCAGATCGTTCGATACCGTGATCGCCAGGGCGAGACTGTCGAGCACGACCATGCCGGTCGCTGCCGACAGCCCGCCGATCATGGTCAGGAGCGCCAGGCCGCGCGCGCCGGCGGCGAGCGGCAGCGCAAGCACGGTCAGATCGCGGTTGATTGCGCCGTCGGGAAACATCGTGAGCCCGGCCACGGCGAGCGGCGCGACGAACAGATTGATCAGCAGGAGATAGGCCGGAAACATCCACGAGGCGGTGCGGACGCCGCGGCGATCGTGGTTCTCGACCACCGCCACATGGAACTGCCGCGGCAGCAGGAGAATGGCGAAGGCCGACAAGAGCGTGGTGACGCCCCAGACGGCCGGGTCGGGCGGCGTCTGGATCACGGCGGCGATCTTCGGATTGGCCAGGGCCGCCTGAGTGAGCCCCGAGAGGCCGCCGCTCAGGCCCCACACGACAAAGGCGCCGACGGCGAGAAAGGCCGCGAGCTTGACGACCGACTCCACCGCGATCGCCAGGATGAGACCGTCCTGGTGCTCCTTGGGATTAATGCGCCGCGTGCCGAAGGCGATGGCGAAGGCCGCCAGCACCAGGGCGATCGCGAGCGAGAACAAGGCCGACGGGGTGTTCGCGGTCAGCCGGGAGGTATCGAACGATGCGACCACCGTCAGGAGCGTGGTCGAAACCGCCTTGAGCTGCAGGGCGACATAAGGGGCCGAGCCGACCAGAGCGATCAACGCTGCGGCAGCCGCGACCGCCGGCGATTTGCCGTAGCGGGCCGAGACGAAGTCCGCGACCGTGGTGAGGTTTTGCGAGCGGGCGAGGTTGGCGATGCGCCAGACGAAGGCGGAGCCGAGGCCGATGACGAGCGTCGGACCGATGTAGATCGGCAGGAAGTCGAGGCCGTGCGACGAGGCGAGGCCGACCGACCCGTAGTAGGTCCAGGACGTGCAATAGACGGCGAGGCTCAGGGCGTAGACGACCGCCCGCGATCCGCCCGCGATGAAGCGCCGCCCGCCGCGGTCGCCCCACCAGGCGATCAGGAACAGGACGCCGATGTAACCGATCGCGGCGATGTAAACCGTTGCGCCGTTCATCGAACCGTAAGCGGGACCTCCGGACCTTCAGCGGACTGTTAGGGTCGGCTGATTTCAAGTTTGCCCATATCCCGAATGGGCGCAACTGTTGGGGGTGAAGGCTCCGAAGGCCGACGCCTCCATCCGCGACAAGCCGCCTTGCAAAAACCGAAGCGCTGCGCGCTCGGAAAGCGGAGTCGGCTCAAAATCATCTCGCTCTCGGTCCGCCGTCGACGATCCGGGCGCCTGTTAGCAGGGTGTTCTTTGCGCCGCCGTCGGCGCTCCGTTCCAGAAAGCCCCGCAATCGCAGGGCCATGCAGAAGAGACAACCCGGGGGTTGCGGGAAAAAGCGGGCGCCGAACAGGTGCCCTAACAGGGCAAAAACGGCGCCGAACAGGGCAAATCTGGTCGGAACAGGTGAAGAATAGGCGGGCGAAAGCGGAGAGCGAGGCCGGGCGCCGCCGGGTTGCAAGGCGCTCCGGATTCCCATCCCCGGCTGGAAAAGGCGGCCCTTCTGATAGGTCTCACAAGGTGGCGCTGCGGGATTTGTTCAAAAACAACTTGCCCCGGAGGATAACGGCGCGCGTCCCGGCGCCGGCGACCGGCGCCCTACAGCCACGGGCGCGCCGCGGCCGACTTTCCCTCGAAGGCCGAGATCGCGGGCGCTTCGACCAGGGTCAGGCCGATATCGTCGAGGCCCTCGATCAGGCTCTGCTTGCGGACCGGGTCGATCTCGAACTTGACCATCCCGCCGTCGGGCCCGCGGATTTCCTGGGCCGGCAGGTCGATGCTCAACACGGCGTTGGCCCCCCGTTCGGCGTCGTCCATCAGCTTGGCGAGGTCTTCGGGCGAAACCTTGATCGGCAGGATGCCGTTCTTGAAGCAGTTGTTGTAGAAAATATCGGCGAAATCTGTGGAAATGACGCAGCGGACGCCGAAATCGAGCAGCGCCCACGGCGCGTGCTCGCGCGACGATCCGCAACCGAAATTGTCGCCGGCGACCAGAATCGTCGCCTTCCGGTACTGCGGCTTGTTGAGGACGAAGTCCGGAGTTTCCGAACCATCGTCGCGGTAGCGCATCTCGGAAAACAGGCCGGCGCCGAGGCCGGTGCGTCGGATCGTCTTCAGATATTGCTTCGGGATGATCATGTCCGTGTCGATATTGTCGATCGGCAACGGGGCCGCCACTCCGGTCAGGGTCGTGAATGTGTCCATGGCTTCGAAAATCTCGCGTCCTTATTCGGCCGATGGCGCCGCTAGCGCTGCAACGGCTCTATCAAATGACGGCCCCGGCCGGCAAGCGAGTCAGAAATTTGGGTACGGTCTCAGTTTGAAATTTCTGCGATCGAACTTTGGTAAGGGCCGCGGGGGCCGGGCTTCGGCGCATCGGCGTCGATCGCCTCGATCGATATCCTTTCATGCTTAGCGGCAAATGATATTTTTCCGTTGACTCGCCTGTCTTTCTCCCTTCGTTCGCTATGACACAATGTCACGGCAGGCTTGTTGTGATGAGTTCTTGACTTATATGTCAATACGCGATGAAATCAAAAGGCATATCGCGTCGGGAGAGCTGATGCAGCTGGGCCACGCCATTCCTGGCATCCGGAACGAGCGAACCATCGTGATAAACAGCGAGGTACGCGGCGCAATTGATATAGGGGGATGGAGCGGCAAGAACAGGCAGCGTCTCGCTCGTTTGCGCGGTGATCTGGATCGCTTCATCGGTGGCGATCGAGTATCGGTGATGCTCCTCCCACGGCCACGACCTGCCACAACGTACCTAAAACGACTAGCGCCGGTTACAGAGAACATATGGGAAATTCGGAGTTGCGACCCAAGACCCGGGATTCAAGTCCTCGGACGATTTAGCGAGCCAGATGTCTTCATCGGACTGGCGTGGGACTTTCGCGAGCATCTCAGAGGGTCATCTTGGCATCAGTTGCAGCGACGTTGCCTTGATGAGTGGCAGAGGCTTTTCACGATTTTCCCCGCATATCATGGACAAAACGCCAATGACTACGTCAGCAATTCATTTTCTGTCTAAGCCCACGGGCCGTGATCCAATCGATCCGGCAACTTTGGCCTACATGCGCCAGAGAAATCGTGGTCGCGTATATAGTGCTGTTATCGATGAATTTGAGAAGAGCGGAATTAGCCAAGCGGATCTTGCGGGCCGGCTCCACAAAGGAACCGACCAAATATCTCGTTGGCTTGGTAGCCCCGGCAATTGGACCCTCGATACTGTGAGCGATCTATTCTTCGCCATCTCTTCCGGAGAGCCAGCGTACGGGGTGCAATATCCTCTTGACCTGATAGCCACGAATGAGACCAGACTAGACTTGACGACCCCACTTCCCTATTCTGGAGCATTCCCACATGATGTCTCGTATACAAGTGGAACGCTCTCGCATGGCGGAACGGCTAACCTCAGTCCACGAGTGGCAGGCACGGCACCAATTGCTGTTGACTTTCAAGGCGGCAATTCGTTGCAGCTGGCCGTTCCGATCGGCGCGGTCTATTTCGCGGCAGCGACATCAGGCGGTTCGGACGCCTCAGTCGGCCAGATGGGCTTCGGGGCCCCTGGCAGCAGTACCTATTATGGCGGTAATCAGGTGGACCCAACCGCGACGGTGGGCGGCAACCTAAACGTCCAGTGTGCCAACTTCTCCGGCTACAGCGCGAGCGCAACCGACCAGGGGTCTTTCACAGATCTCGGGTTCGCCCATTCCGGCAACGAGTTTTCCCTCAGCTTTCCGACCACTCTAACGAACGCACATCAAGCAGTGATGATGGTGATGACGCCGACGTATCGGGTTGAGGCGATAGTGGCGGTGATGACCCCGACGTATCGGGTTGATGATTCTTGTTGTGTTACAACTACTAGATAAGGTCTAGATACTCGATGAATGCGAATACGGACAAATTCAGGGCGGTGGCCGCACTTGTCTGTGATGACGTGCGCAGAGAATTTTCAGGCAAAGAAATATTGATCGGCGTATATGCACATAACGTTTATGTTAGCCTAATACCTGTGAACTTAATTGTAACTCTCTATATGCGAGCGATGTTTGCTCAGCGCGAGGTATACAATATAAACTTCAGAGTGTTGGGGCCAAGTGGGATACAAATTACGCCAGAGGTATCTCTCACTTTCCCGCCGCCGCCCGATTTTGAAAGTGTTTTTCCAATTGTTCTTGGAGGAATTAGCTTCCAGGCTCAAACGGAAGGAAAATACGAGTTCCAATGGCAACCGCCCGGGCAGGAATGGGAAACCGCGACATCCTTACACATCAAAAAGGGTAATATGCCTCCCCTGGGTACTATTCAGACTCCCGTTTCCATCGCCGGGAAGCAGCAGCCCGAGCAATCTCTGCCCGCCGTTCCGGTGTCATCTTCGCCGCCGTAGCTGCCCCGGCCTTCTTGCCGAACGCCTTGGCCGCCGGGTCCTTCGTATCTTCTGGACTGTAGTCCTCAATTTTCTCTCCCGTGCATTTACACCTCTGAAATGCTTCCCGCTAGATCAAGCATACCACGGGACATCTGAGCGGCGTGCGGGCGTAAAGCCCCTGACAATTCAAACTGATCCGCTACTAGAGATAGCGCTCGATCTCCTTGGCGGAGTCCTCGGGCAGGCGATCGAGGTTCAGCGCCTCGATGAAGCCGCCCGTCTTGTCCATCAGATACACGACCGAACTGTGATCCATGGCATAGCCGCCGTCGGACTGGACCTCTCCTTTGCGCGCGAACACGCGATAGGCCTTCTCGACGGCGCCGACCGCCTGAGGGCTGCCGGACAGGCCTGTGATCCCGCGCCGAAACTGCTGGCGTAGTCCTGCATGACCTTCGGCGTGTCGCGTTCCGGATCGAGCGTGATAAAGAGCGCCGGAATCGCCTTATTGCCCATTTTGGCAAGGACGTCGGCGATGCGGGCAAGCTCGGTCGGACACACATCCGGGCAATGGGTGTAGCCGAAATAAACCAGGAACGGTCGACCATGCAGGCTTTCGGTCGAGATCGTTCGGCCCGTGCCGTCCTGGAGCGCGAACGGTCCGCCGATCAGCGATGCGTTCGAACCCCCCGGCATCCTCATGAGCAGGCCCACGGCCAACGCCAGCAGCGCGACCGCGCCGACCGCCATGACGACAAAAGACCGGAAAACGTTCGGCGGCCGGGGCTCGCCGCCTTTTGCTGTGTCAGGCGTCATGGTTCCGTCCGAATCGGAAGGCGGGAAGTGGACAAGCGCAGCCGCCCGGCCTCGTTTGCGCCAATGGCATGCGCCAAGGGTCTTTGCCAAGCTCCGGCGCCAGGAGTGTGGCGGCGCTACGGCTCCTCCTGATCCTCAAGTTTGCGGGGGCGGTGGTCGGCGCGGTTCACGGCCTGCGCCAGACCGCGGAACTCAGTTGCGAGGCCGTTGAGTGCGCCGTCGTGGCGCGCCGCCATGCCAGTGAGCACGGTGATCTGATCCTCGATCGCGCCGAGCCCGGTCAGAACCCGCTCCAGTTGGCGGGACAGAAATTCAAGCGTGACCTTGGAGCTCTGCGACATGGTCGTTCCTCCTCAACCTACCGGCACGTAGATGGTGCGGAGCCCGGCAAACAGCAAAGACGGGGCCAGCGCCGTTGATGAGCGGCGAGCACCAGCGGCAGGCGCGCCGCCGACCGCCGCCGGGAGGACGCGGAGCCGAGGAAACCTCAATTGCCGCCAAGACCCCGTCTGTTTCCGCCGCATCTGAAGAACTCGCGCGCGAGTCACTCACCTTTGATCGATCATCCTTACAGCCTGATTTTCGCCGCAGTGCAGACCTGGGTGACTTTTTTCTGGCTAATCGAGGGCAGACACTCCGCGCCGGGACCGAGCGGGAGGAGGCGGATCCCGTGACGCAGCCGGCTGACGTTCGATCTGGACGGGCAAGCTCTGGCGCCCGCCAGACTGTCATCGTCGATACGCAATCCCGGTTTATGTTGGAATTTTCAAGCAACGCCCAAGAAGCAACGCCCAAGTCTGAGTTTTCGAGCAACACCCAGGACGGTCACGTCTGGCCGTCACGCCTTCGTTCCTTTTTGAGACATCGCGGAGGAGTTCTCGTCATGAAAACATCAGCCCCGTTGAAATCGTTCCCGCTGAAATCCTTGGTGACTATAGCCCTCGCTGTCGGCGCGGCTTCAGCGAGCGCATCGCGCGTTGAGGCGGCTTACGTTCAGACGAACCTGGTTTCCAACATTCCCGGCCTCGCCACGATATATGACCCGAATCTCGTGAATTCGTGGGGTGTTTCGTTTTTCGGCGCGAGCCCATTTTGGGTCTCGAACCAGGGCTCCGCGACAGCCACCCTCTACGCCGTGACCGGCAGCACCACGGTCAGCCCCGTGCCTCTGACCGTCGCAATCCCCTCGACCGGTTTTCCCGCCGGTCCAACCGGGCAGGTCGCCAACACAAATTCCTCGTCCTTTCTGGTCGGAAACGGCGCAATGGCGGCCCCGCGCATTTCATCTTCGCCAATCTGAACGGCTCGATCTCGGCTTGGGATGCAGGCACGACAGCGTTTATTCAGCCGACTGCGGCGGGCGGCTCCTATACCGGCCTCGCCATCAACCAGGCTGATACGATGCTCTACGCCGCCAACGGCGTAACCGGCGGCATCGACGTCTTCGACAGTTCCTTCGCGCCAACGACCGTGCCTGGCGGATTTGTCGACCCAAATCTCCCCGCCGGATATGTCGCCTTCAACGTGCAGGACATTGGTGGCGACGTTTACGTGACCTATGCGCTGGCCGGGCATGCGGCTCAGGCAAGTTCGACCGCGGGGGATGGTTACGTGGATGTCTACAATGAACAGGGGGACTTGCTGAAGAGGCTCGTGTCGGGCGGCCCTCTCGCGGCGCCCTGGGGGGTCGCTTTGGCCCCGGCCAGTTTTGGCAAATTTGGCGGCGACCTTCTGGTTGGCAATTTCAGCTATGACCTCAGCGAAATCAACGCCTTCAATCCGGTGACCGGGACATACGAAGGCTCGATCGGGATCAACCCTGGCCCCGGCGACACGGCCGGCGGCCTATGGGCGCTCGATTTCGGCGGCATGGGCAAGAACGGAAGCCCGGACACGCTCTATTTCACCGATGGCCTCAACGGCGAGACTGCGGGTCTTTTTGGCGCGATCGCGAGCGTCCCGGAGCCGTCGACCTGGGCGACAATGGCGCTCGGCTTCGCAGCCCTCGGCATTTTGGGCTATCGCAAGCAGAAGTGCAGAGGATGCGCCTTCGTGGCTTGACCGCGACGTAGCCGGATGGACGCCACACGTTCGCTTTGTACGATATGCTCTGGACGGCCCGGTCGACGCCGCGGGTTTCCGCCTACTGCCTGAGGAACAGGACCCCGTCGCGCTGCTCGACGCTAACGAGCCGCTTCAGGAAGCTCGCGCCCAGCAGGTTTGCGTCGCCCGCCTCGGGCACGAGGATGAGCGCCTGGACGTCGCGCAGGTAGAGGCCGCCGAAGCTCACCAACTCGAGCGTGACGGTCGAGGCGAATGGCTCGCCGTTGGCCGTCCGGATTCGCCATTTCGGCCCCGGTGCAGGAACAATCCCGAGCCGCGCGGCGGTCCTGGCGGAGATCGTGACGACGGTCGCGCCGGTATCGACCAGCATGCGGACTGACATGCCGTCGACGAGGACGTCCGCGGCGTACTGGCCGCCGGCGTCGGCGGCGAGCGAAGCCTCGCGATAGCCGGCCGTCTGCCGCTCGGCGGGACGTTCGGCAGCCGGAGCCTCGGCGGGCGCCGCGACATGCGCCGGCCGATCGGGGCCTTCCGCCTTTGGTGATATTAGCGACAACCAACGGATACGGCACGCTTTGCGGCCACGGCGTTTCGCTGTCGGTGAACAAGGTGACGACGATCGGGTTGTCGCGCTCGACGAATAGGAGCGGCTTGCGCAGCGGGACCGGCAGGCCCGCTGGGCGATGAATCCGGCAAGGTGTAAGGTCGCGGCAGGCCGCAGCGAGCCGTTTTACCCGTAGACGCCGCGGCGCCCTGGCGTCCGGCCGGTCGTGAAGGAGCACGAAACCGATGCCATCGAGCGCGGAAGGCGCCGTCGTCACCGCCGAGGCGCAGCCGTTTTCGTATCGGACCGGCCCAGCCGGACCGACGAGCGCGCGCGCCATCGCGGTCGAGGCGCCGGTCGAGTTCGTTCTCGGCGGTTCGCCGTTCGCCGTGATGATGGCGACGCCGAAGGATCTGGATGATTTTGCCTACGGTTTCCTATTGACGGAAGGAATCATCGAGCGTCCCGGCGACATTCGCAGCCTCGAAGCGAGCGAGACCCCGCTCGGCTGGCGGCTCGACATCGCGTTGACCGGAGAGAAGCTGAAGACGCATCTGGCGCGCAGGCGCGCGATCAGCGGGCGTTCCGGCTGCGGTCTCTGCGGCGTCGAGGACCTTCAAAGTCTGGCGATCGCGCCCCGCCCGGCGCCGGCTGCGGCGCCCATCGCCCCCGCCGCGATCGGCGCGGCGCTCGCCGGGCTCGAAAAGCGTCAGCCGCTCAATGCCCTGACCCGCGCGGTGCATGGCGCGGCCTGGTGCGGCCGCGACGGACAAATCGTCCTCATGCGCGAGGACGTCGGACGCCATAATGCCCTCGACAAGGCGATCGGAGCGGTATGGCGCGCCGGCGGCGACGGGCGCAACGGGTTCTTCGTCATTACCAGCCGCTGTTCGTTCGAGATGGTGGCGAAGGCGGCTATTTTCGGCGCCGGCACGCTCGTATCGCTGTCGGCCCCGACCTCGCTGGCGCTCGATCGCGCCAGGGCGTGGGGCGTCACGGTGATCGCGGTCGCCCGCGCGGACGGGGCGATTGCCTTCGGAAACGGCGGCGGTGAGCGATCCGCGGGGTCCGAGCCGTGAGCGCGCGGAAGCGGGGTCCTTGCGTGGCCGCCGTCGACCCTTCCGGCCACGCCTGAAGCCGCCGTCGATGTTTCGCTGGCGCTTGCCCGATTTCACCCGGATGCTGGTCGGCCAGCACATCGTCAACGGCCTGAGCGTCGGCGCCGGCGTGCTGGCGATTGCGATGACCGCAACGGCGTTGTTTGGATTCGTCGCCGGCCAGCCCGCGACGCTCGGGGCCATCTCGGCCAGCATCTCCGACCTGCCGGCGCCGTGGCGCGAGAAGGCGCGGTCCCTGTCGGTCGGGTTCGCCTTCGCGCTGGTCTCGACCTCAGCCATCCAGCTCGCGCTGCCGTGGCCGCCGGCTGCGCTGGCCGTCATCGGGATCGTCGCCTTCTCATGCGGCATGATCACGGGATGGGGCCGCTGGGCTGTCGCGCTCGGCATGCAGGCGCTCATTCCCGTGGTGTTCGTGCTCGGGTTTCCGCGCGAGAGCTTCGCCGCGGCGGTGAAGATCCAGATCCTGTTCGCCGCCGGCGGCTTCGCCTATATCGCGTTCGCCTTGGTGGCGACGGTCGTCACCGACGCGAGCGCTCGTCGCCTGCTCGCCAGCGAGACGATCCGCGAACTCTCGATCTACCTGCGCGCCGTCGCCGCGGCGTTCGATCCCGAAATGGACTTCGAACAGGCCTACGGGTCCGCGATCCGCCAGCAGGCCGCGCTGTCGGAGCAATTGCAGGCGGCGAGGGCCCTGCTGCTCGATCACTCCGCGGCCCGGCTCGGAAAGCTTGCGGCTCGCGGCGACGATCGGCGTCCTTCTCGACGCCTTCGACGCGCTCATCGCCGCTCAATGCGACATCACGAGAATTCGCCGGGCGCCGCCGTCGGCGACGCTGCTCAGGCGCATTGGCGAAGCATTGCGGGTCGGGGCGCTGGACCTCCATCATTTGAAGTCTCGAGATCCTGGCGACGAGCCGGCCGACTCTGCCGCCCGACCACCAGCTCGCGATCGACGCCTTGCGGCATGCGGCCGCGCTGGAAGACAAGGCCGAAGCGTCGGACCCCGCCGTGCGCGACGCGCTCAGCGTCGCGACCGACCGCCTTTCGCTCGCGCTCGGTCATATCCGCCGGCTCGAAAGGGCGCTGTCGGACGACCAGGCGGCGGAGGCGGCGATCGGGGGAGTTCGACCTCAGGGCGTTTCTGCCCAAGCGCGCCTATTCCTGGACGACGCTCGAACAGCACTTCACCATCGCCTCTCCGGTTCTGCGCTATTCGGTCCGCCTGGCGCTCGCGATGATGGCCGGCGCGATCGTCGCTCAATTTCTCGGCGACTCGGGCACGGAAACTGGGTGCTGCTGACCATCGCCGTGATCATGCGCGCCAACTATGGACTGACCAAAACCCGCCGGAACGATCGCGTGATCGGAACGCTGATCGGCTGCGTCGCCGCGGCGGGCGCGGTCGCCTGGCTGCCGACCGGGGCGCTGGTGGCGGTGCAGGGACTCGCGGTTGTGGTCATCCACAGTTTTGTCCGCCTCAACTATCGCCTGACGTCGGTCGGCGCCTCCGTCATGGCGCTGGTCTCCCTCCATCTCATTCAGCCGGCTCTGCCCGCGCCCGTCGTGGCGCGGCTCGCGGACACGCTGATCGGCGCCGCGATCGCCCACCTCTTCAGCTACGTTTGGCCGCACTGGGAGTTTTCCGATGCGCCGAACATCGCCGCCCGCCTGCAGGCCCGGCTCGCCGCCTTTGCCGGGGTGGCGCTCAACGCCGCCGCCCCCGTCCAGGAATACCGTCTGGCTCGCAAGAATGTGATCGAGGCGATCGCCGCGCTGTCCGATTCGGCCGGCCGGATGAGCGTCGAGCCGGTGGCCGCGCGCAAGGGCCTCGAGGAGATGGCGGCGCTCCTCATGGCGGCGCACGGATTCATCGCCCAGCTTTCGGCCGCGCGCCTCGACGTACAGGCCGGCGCGCCGGGCCCGTCCGCCCAAACGCGCGCTTGGCTGAGGGCACGGCTCGCTCCGAAGCCAGCCGAGGCGAGCCCCTCGCCGCCCGTCCCTTCAGGCCCGCTGACGGCGGCGGCCCTCGCGGTCATTGCGGCCGCCGAGCGTTATCGGCAGGCCGCTCTGGACGAGCTTGCGGGCGAATAACGCCGGCCCGTCGAGGAAGCAGAGAGCTCTCGCGCGGCCCGCATAAAAAAGCCGCGTTTGTGGAACGGACTCGCAGTTTCAAGAGCGCCGGACCCTGCGGAACCGGCGTCGTACGACGACGTTGAGAGACGGGCTGGGCCTGCAACCGGAGGACTACCCTGATGGCGAATGTCGACTTTTCTTACCCAATGGGGCGAACGTCGCGTTTTCTGGACGTCTCCCCGCTGATCGAGGCCCTGCGCTTCCAGCCCGAGGACTTCGACTTCGAGAAGGGCTGGCTCAATCACGTGCCGAGCCGGCACCGGTTCCAGTTCGATCCGGCCGGACGGGTGACGGTCGAGGCGAATTGCCGATGCGCCGCCATGTCGATCAAGCCTGAGCAGACCGATGACCTGGTGGCGACCTACAACGTCTGGCGACGCGAATACTGGCTGCCGATCGAGACGAACCGCGAGTTCGCCTCTCACTTCGACAAGCCGAACGCGTGGGTGCGGCTGTTCCGCGACGTCCGGATGGCGTTTCGGCGGTTCCTGCGCCGCGAGCAATCCGTTGGACTTCCCGCCCCCGATCTGGCGGCCGCTCGTGTGACGGCCGCCGAATAACCGCACCATCGCGGGCTTTCGCGATGAATAGGAGCCAACAAGCGGCGCGGCTTGACCGCCGCGCCGGCAGCGCGTCGTTCGCCTTCATCTTCCCTTGCGGCCTGGGAAAGGTCTAGACTTCCACGGACTTTCGTGGAGGGACGACTCATGGGCGGCGCCGTCGCCGTGTTCGACGTGGGCAAGACCAACGTCAAGCTCATCGTCTTCGACCGTGACGGCAAGGTCCTCGCCGAACGGTCACAGCCAAACGCGCCGCTGCCGCCGGACGCGCGCTGGCCATACCTCCGGCTGGACACCGAGCGGGCGTGGGCTTTCCTCCTGGCGTCGTTGAAGGATGTCGGCGCCGCGACGCCGATCGAGGCCGTGTCGGTCGCCGCGCACGGCGCGGGCGGCGCGCTGGTCACCACGGACAGTATCGCGGCTCCGCCCGTCGACTACGAGTTCGACGGTTTCGCCTCGGTCGACGCCGATTACGACGCGCACCGTCCGCCGTTCGACGAGACCTTCTCGCCGCGCCTGGCGCGTGGGCTCAACCTCGGGCGGCAAATCTTCTTTCTCGAGCGGACGTGTCCGGACGATTTCGCCCGCGCCCGCGCGTTTCTCGCCTACCCGCAGTTCTGGTCATGGCGGCTGTGCGGCGTGGCCGCCTCGGAAGTCACATCGCTCGCTGCGCACGCCGACCTGTGGCGGCCAAAGGAGGGCAAGCTTTCGAGCCTGGTCGACCGGGCCGGCTGGGCCCGGCTTTTCCCGCCCTTGCGCAAGGCGTGGGACACGCTCGGTCCGATCCGTCCCGAGGTCGCCGCGGCGACCGGACTGCCGGCGGACGTCAGGGTGATCTGCGGCGCGCACGATTCGAATGCCTCGCTCGTTCCCTATCTCGCCTCGCGCAGCGACCCCTTCACCGTCGTTTCGACCGGAACCTGGGTGATCATCATGGCGGTCGGCGGGACGGGGAGGCTCGATCCGAACGCCGATATGATCGCCAACGTCGACGTTTTGGGCCGACCGGTGCCGACGGCGCGTCTGATGGGCGGACGTGAGTTCGCCGTTCTGGCGGGGGAACCGCCGGCGGCTGCGGAAGCAGCCGACGTCGCGGCGGTCGTCGCCTCGGGCGTCATGGCGATGCCGGCTTTCTCCGATCAGGGCGGCCCGTACGCCGGCCGCAAGGGCTGGATCGAGGGCCCGCCGCCGGCGACGCCGGTTGCTCGGGCCGCGCTCGCGACCGTCTATTCGGCGCTGATGACGGCTCATATGCTCCGGCTGCTCGAGGCGCCGGGCGACATCATCGTCGAAGGGGGGTTCAACCGGACGCCGGCCTTTTCCGCCCTTCTCGCTGCGCTCATGCCCGGGCGCAGGGTGTACGTCGCCACGGCCTCCGGCGCTGCCGAGGGCGCCGCCATGCTGGCGCGCTGGGGCGAGCCGCACGAGCCCCCCAAGCTGACGCCGGCGCGGGCATGGGACGTGCCGGGGCTCATCGACTACGCCGCGCGATGGCGCCTCGCCTTGTCGCGCGCCGCGCCGGCGACCTGACGCCGGGGTCGACTCCCTCGGGCGCCTTGTGCTCGCCGCGCCGGATTGCTTAGCTGCGCGGGTACGAGTGACAGGGGGAAACGGCATGGCGTTTGGCTTTACGTCGGCGGAGCGCGCGGATCTCGACGGGCGGGCCCGCGGTATCCTCGAGGCCTGCCCGGACGTCGGGAGCCTCATCCGGCGCGGACTTGCGGCCGATCCCGAGCGCGAGACGCTCGTCTACTTGCGCACGGCGCTCGACCCTTCTCCCGTCGTGACGCGCGCCGGCGAATTTCTTGGCCTCCTCGAGGGCGCGCGCATCTGGCTCCGGCAAAACGGCGTGGGGCCGGGCGACGTCGTGGCGATCCTCGCGCCCAACGTAACGGCGACGGCGGTCGCCTATTGGGCGGCGATGAGCTTTGCCGTCGCCCAGCCGCTCAACCTCCTGTTCAGCCGCGAGGCGATCGCCGCCCAGCTCAGGGCGGTCAAGGCCAAAGTGGTCTTTACGCCGCCGCCCGGCGCGCCCGGCGGCCTCTACGAGAAAGTCGAAGCCTTAAGCGCGCTGGCGCCGAGCCTCGAGCGGATCGTCGTTTTGCCGATGGACGGCCGCGTCGCCTTCGGCGAAGACACGATCGTCCCCGCCGCGCCGAACGCCGCGCCCGAGACGGCGCGGCCCGACGCGCTCGCCGCGCTCCTCCCGACCGGCGGGACGACCGGCGTCCCCAAGATCGTGCCGCTCACGCATCGCAACATCGTCGCCTCGTCGGTCGCCTCGATGCTCGCCTTGGACGTGCGGCCGGACGACCGCGTCGTGGTTTCGTTGCCGCTCTTCCATGTCGGCGGCGCCTTCTGCACGAGCCTTCCCGCTTTCGGCGCCGGCGCCGCGATGATCCTGCCGACCGCGGCCGGGTTCCGCAACCCTGACGTCGTCAGGAACTACTGGCGGATTCTCGATGCGCATCGCGTGACGATCGGCGGCCTGGTGCCGACGGGGCTCGCCGCGGCGGCCGAGGCGGACGCCGGCGGTTGCGACCTTTCGCGGCTCAGGCTGTTTGCGACCGGCGCGTCGGTCTGTCCGCCCGAGATCGAGCGACGCTTCCTGCGCGTCTGGCCGGGCGACTGCGTCAGGCAGATCTACGGGATGACGGAATTCGCCGGCGCGATCACCCAGACGCCCTGGGACCGCGAGCAGCGCCCCGGCTCGGTGGGCCTGCCCAACGCGCTGGTCGAAGTCGCCGTGCTGGCGGGCGAGACCCTCTACCGCGGGCCTTCGCCGACCGGAGAAATCGTCGCACGCGGACCGCAGATGTTCGGCGGCTATTTCGATCCGAGACAGGCGGGCGCGACGTTCCACGACGGCTGGATTCGCTCGGGCGATCTCGGACGGATCGGCGACGACGGCGAGGTCTATGTCACCGGCCGCGCCAAGGACGTCATCATCCGCAGCGGCCACAACATCGATCCGGCGACGATCGAGGACGTGGCGATGCGCTTCCCGGGCGTCGGCCTCGCAGCGGCGGTCGGAAGACCCGACGCTTACGCCGGCGAGACGCCCATGCTGTTCGTGGCCCGCTCGCCAGGCGCCGCGATCGATGCGGACGCGCTCGCCGACTTCATCCGAGAGGGGGTGATCGAGCCGCCGGCCCGTCCCCGCGCCATCGTCATGATTGATGAAATGCCGGTGACGTCGGTCGGCAAGATCTACAAGCCGCGGCTCCGGGAAATCGCTGCGGAAGAGGCGGCGCGCGAGGCGCTTGCCGCTATTCTGCCCGGCGCCGCGTTCGATGTGACGGCGCGCCATGAGGACAGCGGCCTCGTCGTCGCCGCCTGCGTCCCGGCTTCGGCGGTCGATACCGCTCGCGCGGCGCTAGGCAAGTTCCCGGTCCGATTCGAAATCGACTGTCTCGACGTCGCCCGTTGATTACGCCCGCCCAGTTCTCGCGGCGTCTATGCGGCCAATGTCCGCGTCAGGACGGCGCGGTAGGCTTCGACGATATGCTCCGCCTTAAAGCGTTCAAAATCGCCGCGCTCGTGCAACATATTGATCCGACGCTTGAAAGCCTCCTGCTGCGACAGTAGGCGCTCGATGCCGCGCTCGATGTCCTCGAGCCGCATGGGGTCGCATGCATAGCCGATCGCATCGGGTTCGAAGAAACCGTCGATGCCCCAGCCGCGCGGATGAAGAACGGGCACGCCGGCGAACAGGGCCTCGACGAACACCATTCCGAAGGTCTCGCGCCGCGAGGGCGCCAGGAAGGCGGCGTATCCGCGCAGCGTCTCCCCAAGCGCGTCGGCTGTTATGGGGCCCTTGAGCGACACGAAGGCTCCTGCCCCGGCGGATCTGATCATCTCATCGAGAACCAGGAGCGTTTTCGCAGACCCTCCCCCGTAAATGTCCAGCTTTATCGTCGGCCGGCTTTTCGACAGACTGACGATCGCTCTCGTGAGGAGCTCGAAGTTCTTCCGGCGAAACGAGTCGAGATGAAACACCGAGACGCAACGCGGCTCCGCCACGACCGGAGAGGGAAAAAAGTCCTCGTTCTGCACGATATACGGAATGACGACGGCCTTCGACCGATCGATTGGAAAGAGGCGAGCGATCTTGTCGAGCGTCCATGGCGTGCAGCAGACGATTCGATCGGCCTCGTCGAGAATCGCCTTCCATTTCCTGGTGAGATCCCGCCGGACGCTGAGGATCTTCAGATCGGAGTCGCCCCAGACGTTGACGATGAAAGGGCGTTTGAGCGCGTGCGCGATCTTCAATCCGATCAATCCCTCGATGGAGAGCTTGTGAAGGTGGAGCGCGTCGACGGCGATGTTGCGGCGCTTGAGGTCCTCGAGAATCCAGTCTGCGACTCGTTCCAGGCGGGTTTCGAGGAAGAGGCCGCGCGGAGGCGCCCCATAGGCGAGCGCCCTTCGATCTTGGCCGAAATCAAGTGCGGCGATGCGCCAGGACCAGCTTACCCGGTTCAGCGAGTATACAACATGTCGATACCCATCCGTTCTTGAGATGAGCGTTCGTACGGCCGAGGTCTTGGCTGGCGACAATGGATCCGGAAAGTCTGCGCTGATGTGCAAGATCGTCTTGTCTGTCATGGATATCCCGAAGTTGATCCAAGCGATATTGGACGACCGCCAGGCCGTCGGGCGCGAGAAGATCCTCCGCCATCAGACCGGCGCCTTGATGAGTTAACTCTTTGAGGTCATCTCGAGCCCTCACCCCCGTATCGGCCCGGCCCAGGTTATGGCGCAGGAGGCGACGGAAGTCTAAAACAGCGAGAAGCCACTCGAGGGACAAAGCCCATGAACGCCGACCACGGTCCATTCTTCTCCCGACGTCCGCATCCCGGGCCGGTCGCGGCCGACGTGCGCGCGACGATGCTGGAGGATCCCGGCTTCGGGCGGGTGTTCACCGATCACATGGCGACGATCAAGTGGACGCAGGAGCGCGGATGGTGCGACGCCGAAATCCGCGCACGCGAGCCGTTCGTTCTCGATCCGGCCGCCGCCGTGCTGCACTACGCTCAGGAGATCTTCGAGGGCCTCAAGGCCTATCGCCTGAGCGACGGCGGGATAGCGCTGTTCCGTCCGGAGCAGAACGCCCGCCGCTTTCAGGCGTCGGCCGAGCGGCTGGCGATGCCCGCGCTTTCGGAAGCAGCCTTTCTCCGTTCGATCGAAGAGTTGATCAAGATCGACGCGGATTGGGTCCCAGGCGGCGACGGCAGCCTCTATCTGCGGCCGTTCATGTTCGCGAGCGAGGCGTTTCTCGGAGTCCGCCCGGCGTCGGAATATTGGTACGTCGTGATCGCCTCGCCGGTCGGCGCCTATTTCAAGGGCGGCAAAAAGGCGGTGACCGTCTGGCTCTCGGACGATTACACCCGCGCCGCGCCCGGCGGCACCGGGGCCGCCAAATGCGGCGGCAATTACGCCGCGAGCCTCGTCGCCCAGGCCGAGGCGATGAAGCACGGTTGCGACCAGGTCGTCTTCCTCGACGCCGCCGAACGCAAGTGGGTCGAGGAGCTCGGCGGCATGAACGTCTTTCTGGTGTTCGACGACGGCTCGCTGCAGACCCCGCCGCTCAGCGGGACGATCTTGCCCGGCGTCACCCGCGACGCCATCATCACCCTCGCCAGGGCCGAAGGCCGGACGGTGCGCGAAGAGCGCTTCAGCTACGAGGAATGGCAGGCCCAGGCGACAAGCGGGCGCTTACGCGAGTCCTTCGCCTGCGGCACCGCGGCGGTCGTCACCCCGATCGGCGAAATCAGATCGTCCAACGGCGGCTTCGTCATCGGCGCCGGCTCGGGCGGCGAGACGGCCGAAGGCCTGCGGGCGAAGCTGGTCGGCATCCAGCGCGGCGACGTCGCCGACGCTTACGGATGGGTGCGCAAGGTGATGTGAACGCTTCGGCCGGGCCGACGCGCCTAGACCCTCGCGTTAGGTCCGGTCGCCAAGTGAAGCCGCGCTCGATCCGGTTCCAGACCGACTATGGACTGCGCGCGCGGCTGAGCCGACCACTGGATTGAATCTTTTCTACACGCGGGTCGAGCCCTTGCGCGCCGGCGGCGATGCGATCCTTGAACGGCAAGGGGCGGCGCGCAAATTGGCCCGGCCCTCGAACGTATTGAAACTCATTTCGGACGATGCCGCGGATAGAATTGTTCGATGACCGGCTGCTTTCACCCTTTTACATAGACCCCTGGCGCGTCACAGAGCGGCGGCAGGCCGGCTTCGGTCGCCCCCGTATGCGGCGGCTCGACCGTCTCGCCCGAGCCTGAGGCCCTGAGCCACGCTTCCCAAGCCGGCCACCACGACCCCTCGTAGGCCGGGGCGGAGGCAATCCACGTGTCCGGCTCGAGATAACGGTCGCCACGCCCCATCGTCATGAGCTGGTAGGAGCCGCGCTCTCGCGCGGGCGGGTTGACGATGCCTGCGTTGTGGCCGCCGGAGGCTAGCGCGAAGGTCACGTCGGTGTCGGTAAAGAGCCGGGCCTTGTAGACGGAGCGCCAGGGCGCGATGTGGTCGCGCGCCATTCCGACGACGAAGATCGGCTCGCGGATGTCGCGCAGCGCGATCTTCCGGCCTTCGACCGCGAAGCGTCCCGAGGTCAAACGGTTCTCGAGATAGAGGCCGTGCAGATATTGACTGTGCATGCGGGCGGGCATGCGGGTCTGATCGGCGTTCCAGGCCATCAGCGCCGACATCTCGTCGCGGTCGCCGAGCACATATTCGCGAATGACCTTGCCCCAGATGAGTTCATCCGAACGCAGGGCCTGGAAGGCGCCCGACATCTGGCGGCTATCGAGATAGCCCTGGTCCCACATGAGATCGTCGAGCAGCATCACCTGCCCCTCGTCGAGGAACAGCATGATTTCGCCGGCCTCGGCAAAATCCGTTTGGGCGGCGAGCAGGGTCAGGCTGGCAATCCGGTCGTCGCCGTCGCGCGCGAGCGTCGCCGCGGCGATCGCCAGGATCGTGCCGCCGAGACAATAGCCGCAGGCGTGAACTTTCTCGCCCGGGACGATCGTTGTGACCGCGTCCAGCGCCGCCTTCACGCCGAGACGGCGGTAGTCGTCGAGACTGACCTCGCGATCGCGCCCGTCGGGGTTCTTCCATGACACGATGAACACCGTGTGCCCGCGCTCGGCTAGCCAGCGGACAAGCGAGCTCTGCGGCTCGAGGTCGAGGATGTAATATTTCATGATCCAGGCCGAGATGATCAGGATCGGTTCCGCCGATACCTTCGCCGTCGCCGGCTCGTACTGGATCAGCTCCATGAGATCGTTGCGGAACACAACCTTGCCGGGCGTGACGGCGACATTGCGTCCAACCTCGAACGTCTCCGCCCCCGCCGGTGGCCGGCCGGCGAGCATGCGGTCGACGTCTTCCATCCAGTTGGAGGCGCCGCGCACGAGATTGAGGCCGCCCTCCTTTGTGGTCTTGGCGATGCTCACCGGATTAAGCCACGGAGTATTGCTTGGCGAGACCATATCGATCGCCGCCCTCGTCATAAAGGCGACTTCGGCCTCGCGGTCGCGAATGAGGCCCGGCACGTCGCGGGTCGCCGCCGCCCACCAGGCCTCGATTCCGAGAAAGGTCTGGACATAGGCGTTGAACGGCCATTGCGACCAACCGGGATCGGCGAACCGCCGGTCGTTCGGCGCAGGCTCAAAGGGCGGCGCGTGGCGTCCGTTCGCCGGCGCATGAGGCAGCCAGAGGCTGAGCCGCGCCGCCGTCATGGCCGCGCTCTGCATGAGCTCGAGGCGCTTGCCGGGCGCTTGCACGAGGTGGAGCGCCCAGTCTGCCCAAGTCTGGACGAGCGCGTCCGGCGAGATCCCCTGCGTGGCGCGCGCAAGCATCGCGCGGGCCATCCGATCCAGGGTGCGATAATCAGGCTGGGTTTCGCCGGCTTGACTTTTTCTCGTGGAGGGCGAGACGCGCGGCCCCTTGGCCCGTTCGAGCACGCGGGCCGCAAGCGCCTCCGCCACGGTCCGCTCGCGTTGCTCCGGCGGGAGCAGCGAAACTGCCTCTTCCTTCGGCTTATCCAGCATGGCTTCCGTCCCCGGCGCGCCGTTCCCGCGGCTCCTGAGTCATTCTTTCACGCTAACGCGGCCGAATTTCGTTTGCTTTGATCCCGGTCAATCGCCGCTACGGCAAATGCGGCCCAGGCCGCAGACCTTGGCCAACCCGTGAACTCCGCGTCCTCGGCCTGAGGGCCGTCCGGCGCCTCCCGCTTGGGAGCGTCAGGTCTTTGAGGGAGTAAAGCTAGCGACAAGTTCATGAGCGCCGGCGGGATAGGCGAAGGTGACTTGGGTCACCGGCTGTCCCGCGAGCCAGGTGCGCCGCTCGACCACCAGGCAAGCCGCGCCCTCGGCGACGCGCAGCGCCTCGGCGGTCTCGTGATCCGCAGCAGCAGCGCGGATGCGATGCTCGGCGGTCGTCCACGGCTGCTGCGCTACGAGCCACGCACCGGGCGATACCCTGACGAAGGATTCGTCGGCCGCCGACGGAACGGCTGCGAGGCTGATCAGCCGATCCTCGTAGCAGAAGGGCCGCGGGCCGGCGTCGTGCCGGCAAGCGATCGAGAGCAGCGGCGCGCCTGCCGGCGTGTCGATCCGGTCGCCGTCCGCCCGGGTCGCCCGCCGTTTCCGCCGCGCCAGCACCTCGAACCGGTAAGGCAGCCCGAGCGCGGCGACGTCGGTGGCGACGTCGTGGATTTCAAACAGCGCCGATTGGCCGCGGGGACGCATGACGAAGCTGCCGGCCTTACGCCGCCGCTCGATCAGGCCGGCGCGGGCGAGCTCGGTCAGAGCCTTGCTGACTGTCATGCGTGAGCAGCCGTAAAGCTCGGTCAACTCGTGCTCGTAGGGAATCCGGTGGCCGGGCGGCCACTCGCCGCCGAGAATCTTCGCTTCGATCCCCGCGATGATCTGGCTGTGCAATGAGGACCGCTCGCCGTCGCGGCGACCCGCGCCCTCGCCTCCGGCCATTGACGCCGCGCCGTCTCCCGCCTGCATGGCCCTCGTCCTCCCGTTCGTCGCCCCTTTAGGCGCCGGTCGCTGCGGCGAGCCGTTTCATTGTCTCGCCGAACCGCGCCGTGATCGCCTCGCGCCGCGGATGGCGCCCCTCGCTCACGACCTTGCTGCCGCCGCTCCAGACGCGGTCGACCAGGTCGCGCGCGCCGCCAAAGATCCAGGCGTCGAGAATGGCGTCGTCGGCGCGGCCGGCGATGAGCGGCGAATCCGCATTCAGCGACACGATGTCGGCTACGGCGCCAGGCGCGAGTTTGCCTGCGGGGCGGCCGAGCGCCTGTGCGCCGCCGGCCGCGGCGGCGCCAAACATCGCCCTGCCGGTCGAGCCGCCTCGCTGCGCGCAGACGTTGCGCGCGCGCCGAATGAGGCGCTGCCCATATTCGAGCATGCGCAGTTCTCCCGCGACCGTGATCTCGACGTTGGAATCCGACCCGACGCCGAACCGCCCGTCCGCTTCGAGAAAGGCCGCCGCCGGAAACACCCCGTCTCCGAGATTGGCCTCGGTGATCGGGCAGAGACCCGCGACCGCGCCCGACCGCGCAATCGCGCAAACCTCGCCCTCGTCGACATGCGTGGCGTGAACGAGGCACCAGCGCTGATCGACTTCTGCGTGATCGAAAAGCCAGCGCACGGGACGCGCGCCCGACCACGCCACGCAGGCGTCGACCTCGCCGATCTGCTCGGCGATATGGATGTGGATCGGCCCGTCGCCCGCGAGCGCGACGACGCCGGCAAGCTCCTCGGGGGTCGCTGCGCGCAGCGAGTGCGGCGCGACGCCAAGGCGGGCCTCCGCAGCCAACGCGCCGCGACAGTCGGCCAGGAGCGCGGCGTAGGAGTCGAGATCGTTGACGAAGCGGCGCTGCTCCGGCTGCGCGGGCGCGCCGCCGAATCCCGCGCGCGCATAGAACACCGGGAGCAGCGTGAGCCCGATGCCCGTCGCGGCCGCAGCCGCGCCGATCCGCTCCGCCATCTCGGCCCGGTTGGCGTAGGGCGCGCCGGAAACGTCGTGGTGGAGATAGTGAAACTCGGCGACGGCGCCGAAGCCGGCCTCCAGCATCTCGATATAAGCTTGCGCGGCAATCGCTTCGACGTCGTCGGGGGTCGCCGCGAGCGCGAGACGATACATCGCGTCGCGCCAGGTCCAGAAACTGTCGGCCGCCGCGCCGCGCCGTTCCGCAAGGCCGGCCATGGCGCGCTGGAACGCGTGCGAATGCAGGTTGCCGATGGCGGGGACGCCGATCCCGCAGCGTTCGTCGCCGGGCTCGGCCGCCGAGTCGGGCTCGACCGTGGCGATCGTCGCGCCGTCGATCCGGACCCGGACGTCGGAGGCCCAGCCCTGCGCGGTCAGCGCCCGCTCGAAATGCAACGTCGTCATCGTCCTGCCCGCGCGCTTGACTTCATTATGTCTATACATTAGACGCTTGCCGAAGCCAAGAGGCGAGGGCTCCACGATGACGCCGGCGAGCGAGGCGACGACGATCTGGCGGAACGCCCGGCTCGCGACCCTCGCGCTCGGCGCGCCCGGTCTCGGCGTCGTCGATCGCGGCGCGATCGTCGCCCGCGCAGGCCGCATCGTTTTCGCCGGCCCCGAACCGGAGGCGCCGACGGTCCAGAACGACGCGCGGACGATCGACTGCGAGGGCCGCTGGATCACGCCCGGGCTGATCGACTGCCACACCCACCTCGTCTACGCGGGCAGCCGGGCGGCCGAGTTCGAGGCGCGTCTCGCCGGCGCAAGCTACGAGGAGATCGCGCGCGCCGGCGGCGGCATCGTCTCGACTGTCCGCGCGACGCGCGCGGCGAGCGAGGACGAGCTCGTTCGCCAGTCGCTGCCGCGTCTCGACGCGCTGATCGCCGAGGGCGTCACGACCGTCGAGATCAAGTCCGGATACGGCCTCGATCTCGCGACCGAGCGCAAGATGCTGCGCGCGGCGCGGCGCCTCGCGGCCGAGCGCCCGGTCGAGGTGCGCGCGACCTTTCTCGGCGCGCACGCGCTGCCGCCGGAATATGCTGAGGATCGCGCAGGCTACGTCGCGGAGGTCGCCGACGCCATGCTGCCAGCGCTCGCCTCGGAAGGGCTCGTCGACGCGGTCGATGGATTCTGCGAGGGCATCGCCTTCTCGCGCGACGAGATGCGCCGGATATTTGAGCGCGCTCGGGGTCTGGGCCTTCCCGTGAAGCTGCACGCCGAGCAATTGTCGAACTCAGGCGGTGCCACGCTGGCGGCCGAATTCGGGGCTCTTTCCGCCGAACATCTCGAATACGTCAATGGGGATGATGTCGTCGCGATGGCGCGCGCAGGCGTCGTCGCCACCCTCGCGCCCGGCGCCTTCTACATGCTGCGCGAGACGAAGACGCCCCCAATCGAGCTCTTCAGGAGGCATGGCGTGCCGATGGCGGTCTCGACCGACTGCAACCCCGGCACCTCGCCGATGACCTCGCTCCTGCTGGCGCTCAACATGGCCGCGACCCTCTTTCGCCTGACCGTCGAGGAATGCCTCGCCGGCGTCACGCGGAACGCCGCGCGCGCGCTTGGCCTCGCGGCTGAGACCGGCTCGCTCGAGCCCGGCAAACGGGCGGATCTGGCGATCTGGGACATCGAGCGTCCGGCGGAGCTCGTCTATCGGCTCGGCTTCAATCCCCTGCACGCCCGCATTTGGAGAGGCCAATGACGGTCCGGCTTAGCGGCGGCGCCGCAACGCTCGCGGACTGGCGCGCCATTTACGCAGGCGCCGACGTCGCGCTCGATCCCAAAACTGCTCAGCGCGTCGAAGCGGGCGCCGCCGCCGTCCAGCGCATCATCGCCCGCGGCGAGCCGGTCTACGGAGTGAACACCGGTTTCGGCAAGCTCGCGAGCGTCCGTATCGCCGACGCGGATCTCGTCCAGCTCCAGCGCAACATCGTGCTCTCGCATGCCGCCGGCGTCGGCGAGCCCGCGTCCGTCGCCGCGACGCGGCTCATGATGGCGCTGAAGCTCGATTCGCTGGCGCAGGGCGCCTCCGGGGTGCGCCCGGCGACGCTCGCCCTTCTCGAGGCGATGCTCAATCGCGGCGTCACGCCGGTCGTTCCCGCTCAAGGGTCGGTCGGCGCCTCGGGCGACCTCGCGCCGCTCGCCCATATGACCGCGGCGATGATCGGCGTCGGAGAGGCGCGATTCGGCGCCGATGTCCTGCCTGCGTCGGCCGCCCTCGAACGGGCAGGCCTGTCTCCCTGCGAACTCGGACCAAAGGAGGGGCTCGCGCTCCTCAACGGCACCCAGTTTTCGACCGCGCATGCGCTCGCGGGCCTCTTCGAGGTCGAGCGCGTGTTCCGCGCGGCGCTGGTGACGGGCGCACTCTCGACCGACGCGGCGCGCGGCTCCGACGCTCCCTTCGATCCGCGCATCGTGGCCTTGCGCCGGCATCGCGGCCCGCGCGAGGTCGCAGCGACCCTCGCCGCGCTCATGGCCGGCAGCGCGATCCGCGAATCCCACCGGCGCGACGATCCGCGCGTGCAGGACCCCTATTGCCTGCGCTGCCAGCCACAGGTGATGGGCGCCTGCCTCGATCTTCTGCGCCAGGCGGCGGCGACGCTTGCCGACGAGGCGAACGCCGTGACTGACAATCCGCTGATTTTCCCGGAAGACGACGTAGCGCTCTCGGGCGGCAATTTCCACGCCGAGCCGGTCGCCTTCGCCGCCGACATGATCGCACTTGCCGTGTGCGAGATCGGCTCGCTCGCCGAGCGGCGAATCGCCATGCTGGTCGATCCGGCGTTGTCGGGCTTGCCGGCGTTCCTGACGCCGCGGCCGGGCCTCAACTCGGGCTTCATGATCCCGCAGGTCACAGCCGCAGCGCTTGTCTCCGAGAACAAGCAGCGCGCCTATCCGGCGAGCGTCGACTCCATCCCGACCTCCGCCAACCAGGAGGATCACGTGTCGATGGCGGCGCATGGCGCGCGGCGGCTTACGGGAATGGCGCAAAACGCCCTCAACGTCGTGGCGATCGAGGCGCTCGCCTCGGCGCAGGCGATCGAGTTCCATGCGCCGTTACGGTCGAGCTCCCCTCTCGAGTCCGTGCGCGCGCGTCTGCGCCAGGACGCGCCGCGGCTCGACGACGACCGCTACCTCCACCCCGACATCGCCGCCGCGGCTCACGCTGATCACATCGGACGCATTTCGTCGCCGCCGCCGGCGACGTCCGCTGGCCGGAGCTCGACGCATGACCCTGGATTGGCTCCGCATCGAGCAGCGCGAGGCGCCGCTGGTCATCAGTATCCCGCATGCCGGGACGGAGCTCGTCGACTATGAGCCGCGCTTCGTCAGCGCATGGCTGGCGCGGCGCGACGCCGACTGGCATGTCCCCGAGCTCTACGACTTCGCCGGCACGATCGGCGCGACGGTGGTGCGAACGGACATTTCGCGCTCGATCATCGATGTGAACCGCAACCCCGACGGCGTGTCGCTCTATCCGGGCCAGGCGACGACCGAACTCTGCCCGACGACCACCTTCGATGGCGAGCCGCTCTATCGCAAAGGCGGGGCGCCCGCCGCGGCCGAGATCGCCGGCCGCCGCGCGCTCTATTACGCGCCCTACCACGACGCGTTGCGGGGCGAGATCGCCCGTCTGCGCAGCAAGCATCCGCGCGTCGCCCTCTACGACGCGCATTCGATCCGCTCGATCATTCCGCGCCTGTTCGAGGGCAAGCTGCCGATCTTCAACCTTGGAACGAATGCCGGGCGAAGCTGCTCGGCGCCCTTACGCGATCGGCTCACCGAGATCCTGGCGTCGAGCGGTCAGACGTTCGTCGTCGACGGCCGCTTCAAGGGCGGCTGGATCACCCGCGATTTCGGCCGCCCGGAGAGCGGCGTCGAGGCCGTGCAACTCGAACTGGCCTGCCGCGCCTATATGATCGAACCGCCGCAGCCATGGCCGGACAACTGGCCCGGCGCCATCGACGAGGTCTGCGCGACGCCGACCCGCACGAGGCTCCGCGCGCTCCTCAATGTCCTGCTCGACTGGACGCAGAGCGACGCTCCCTGAACGACCGAAACGAGCGAGAACCCGCCATGACGCTTCCCTCCCGCCTCGACAATATGCGCGTCGTCCGCGCGCCGCACGGACCCGAGCTGACCGCCAAGAGCTGGCTCACCGAAGCCCCGTTGCGCATGCTGATGAACAATCTCGATCCGGACGTCGCCGAGCGGCCGGGCGAGCTCGTCGTCTACGGCGGCATCGGCCGCGCCGCGCGCGATTGGAACGCCTTCGACCGTATCGTCGAGACGCTGCGCCGGCTCGAAGCGGACGAGACGCTGCTCGTCCAGTCGGGCAAGCCGGTCGGCGTGTTCAAGACCCACGCCGATGCGCCGCGCGTGCTGATCGCCAATTCCAATCTCGTGCCGCACTGGGCGACCTGGGACCATTTCCACGAGCTCGATCGCAAGGGCCTGATGATGTACGGCCAGATGACGGCGGGATCCTGGATTTACATCGGCTCGCAAGGCATCGTGCAGGGCACCTACGAGACCTTTGTCGAGATGGGCCGGCGCCATTACGGCGGCTCGCTGAAGGGCCGCTGGATCCTGACCGCGGGCCTCGGCGGCATGGGGGGCGCGCAGCCCCTATCGGCGACTTTTGCCGGCGCTTCGATGCTCGCGGTCGAGTGCCGCCCGTCGAGCATCGATTTCCGCCTGCGCACCGGCTATCTCGACGTCGCCGCCCAGACGCTCGACGAGGCGCTCGAAATCATCGACCGCTCGCTAAAGAGTCGGAAAAGCCCGTCTCGGTCGGCCTCATCGGCAACGCCGCCGACGTCCTGCCCGAACTCGTGCGGCGCGGCGTCAAGCCCGACATCGTCACCGACCAGACGTCTGCGCACGACCCGCTCAACGGTTATCTGCCGAAGGGCTGGACGCTCGATGAGTGGGAGGAGCGCCGCGTCTCCGACCCCAAGGGCGTCGAGCGGGCGGCGCGCGCCTCGATGGCCGAGCACGTGCGCGCGATGCTCGCCTTTCATAACGCCGGCGTGCCGACCGTCGACTACGGCAACAACATCCGTCAGGTAGCGCTCGATGAGGGGGTCAAGGACGCGTTCGACTTCCCGGGCTTCGTGCCGGCCTATATCCGCCCGCTCTTCTGTCGCGGCGTCGGACCGTTCCGCTGGGCCGCGCTGTCGGGCGATCCGGAGGACATTTTCCGGACCGACGCCAAGGTCAAGGCGCTCATCCCCGATAACCCGCACCTGCACAATTGGCTCGACATGGCCCGCGCCCGCATCAAGTTCCAGGGCCTGCCGGCGCGCATCTGCTGGGTGGGCCTCGGCGACCGCCACCGGCTCGGCCTCGCCTTCAACGACATGGTCGCGAGCGGGGAACTGAAGGCGCCGGTCGTGATCGGCCGCGACCATCTCGATTCGGGCTCGGTCGCCTCGCCGAACCGCGAGACGGAAGCGATGAGGGACGGTTCCGACGCCGTCTCCGACTGGCCGCTCCTCAACGCGCTCCTCAACTGCGCCTCCGGCGCCACCTGGGTGTCGCTGCATCACGGCGGCGGCGTCGGCATGGGCTTCTCCCAGCACGCCGGGATGGTGGTCGTCGCCGACGGAACTCCCGAGGCGGCCAGGCGCATCGGCCGCGTCTTGTGGAACGACCCCGCCAGCGGCGTCATGCGCCACGCCGACGCGGGCTACCAGCTCGCGCTGGAATGCGCGCGGGAGAAGGGGCTGGACCTGCCGAGCCTCGGAACGTCGCCTTCGCGGTAGGGTGCGGCGGCCCAACACTGGGCCGGGTCGACGATCCTCAACCAGCAGGAAAGTCCTTCCGGCTGCGGACCGGCAACCCCGATCGTCATTGCCAACCGCAGATCACGCCGTTGTTGCCGCCGCCGCCTTTGGGATCGAAATTGCAGGCCCACGGGGACGCCGAGGTTGCGCCCGGATAGGCCACCGCGAAGCTGGCCGCCGGAGGCTTGAACCCCGGGCAGGCCGAATTGACGGGAACGTCGCACGGCTTGTTGCAAGCCGCATTGCCCGGACCCGAATATTGCGACGCGTAGCCGTAGTACGCCGGCAGGGCGCTGCACAGCGGCATCCCGCTTTCCGTGGACACTCCCGCGGCCTGACCGACGGAAGGCGTGATCGGGATCCCCGTCCCGCCCGGCGCGAAGATGATCCGGTAGAGCGGGGCGTCGCCGCCGTAGACCTGCGGATCGTTCGGCCAAGTATACGCTTTGCGCATGACGTCATGCACTGTGTCTTCGCCGATGCATGCATCGGCGTTGCTCGTGACGTCGGCGCATTGAGCCAACGGCGGCTGCCAGGCCTTGCTTCCCTGGTAACCATATTGAAATGTGCAGACGCTGGGGTCGCAACTTGACTGTTTGATGAAGCCTCGGCCGCTGCACACGGGCTTCCCGTTCCCGTTGTCCCAGCACGCCAGCCCGTAATTGACGCCCTTGTAGGCGCAATCCGCATCGGTCTGGCAGGACCGCCCGTAGGCGTCCGACGGCAGGTAGAGGCAGAACGTCTTGTGCAAGAAACACCGGGAGTCGGCGTTGGCGTCGGCGCAGTCGGCGGCCGCACTGGTCGGAAACTCGTATCGCCCGCAGTTCGAGAGGCAGCCGATAATCGAGTCTCCCGCGGGGTTCTGAGGCGTGCCCGCGGCGTCGGCAATGACGAAGGCGTAAAGCGCCTGGCCCGGAGGCGTCGGAGGCGTCGTCACGCCGGTCAGATCGGAGCGCTTGAGTTGAAACGACCCGAGGCACTGACCCAACGCATCGCCGGGGGTCCGCAGATCGGCGCCGTGGATCGTCAGGGGGTAGTTCTCAGACAGCCACTGCGGGTCTTTCGCGTTGATGGGGCTGGCTGATGAGCCTCCGACCGGCTGAATGTCCAGGTTCAGGTTCACGCCGTTGACGGCGCTAATGTCCGGGTAATCCAGGTAGTAAGCCTTTCCGTTGACGGTCGTCGGCTGGTAGAAGGTCCACTCGGCGATCGTGGCGCCGACCGGCGGTCCGAGCAGAGCCTTGCTGCAATCGTAGAAGCCGGAGCAGCCGCCAGTCTCGCACTGCGCAATCCCATTCGCCGTGTCGTACCGGCAGCCCGTGCGCACCCAGAAATTGGGGCCCGTGGACCCCTTGGGCGAAGTGTTCTCCCACGCGTCAGGGACGTCGATGGTCAAGACATTGGCGTTCGCCGGCGCGCCGGCAGGGACGGGAAAGGGCTCCATGACCCAGGTGTTTTCGCGCGGCAAGACCGGGGTCGCCGGCAGCCCAGCGGCGTGCGCCGCGTTTGCCGTCCCCAGCACCCTTTGATTGGAGCAATTCACCAACTGAACGACCCTGTGCAAGGCGGGAGTCGGCACGGGCAGATTGTCCAGGCAAGGATCCGCCGCCTTGCTCGGAACGCTTCCGAACAGCAGCAGGACGAAACCGAGAAGAACGGACGCAAGGACGAGGATGGATAGTCTGTCCGCTCGGCCGCGAACCCGAAGCGGATATGGCAAGAAGACCCCCATCATCTCTCCCCCTGTGAGCCTGCGCGACCGATCGCCATCAAGGCGCGCGTAAGGCGCGATCAGATCAGGAGACGCCGGTGACGGTCAAGACGCCGCGCGCCGACCCTCTCCTTCTCCCCGCGAAGCGGCCAAAAGGGCGGCGTCACGCCGGGCAGCGGCAACGAAGACGATGGAATCGGCCTCCCCAAAGGAGAAACGAGCCGGCGCCTTTTCGGAAGGCTTTGGCCCAACCAACGCCCTCATTCAACAAGGCATTTCCGGCTGCTGCGCGCTCCTCATGATGAGGTAAACTGGCTTGCGCTCGCGGACTGAAACCGGGAGATTGCGATCAGATCGTCGTTGCGGCTGCCAAAAGGAGGCAGACGCGGTGAAGGGCGGAACTCAAGGCAGGACGCCGAGCAAGGATTTCGCCCGCGTCGCCCGCCGTAACGAGCTCCGTGCCGAGGCCCTAGGAGTGTCCAACCAATGACGCAGCTGGACGGCAACTTCGCTGTCAATCCCATGGGCCTTACGCCGAAGGAAATCCTTGAGGTCACCCTGGCGATATCCGACGATTTCGATTCGGTGACCGATCCGGCCGCCGTTCGAAACTACGTCAAACACATTCGGAAGAGCCTTCTCACTCCGCTCACTCCCCTTCAGGACCTCGCCCTTCGGGAGGCGGTCGGCGAAGTTTCCGTGCATGGGACCACGCCGGGATTCATCGACAGGGCGGGCGGCCTGGCGTTCGTCCACATGAACCGGCTGGTGGTCGGGGCGCAACTCGCGGCTCGGGTCGTCGACTACAATCGGATTCAGCAGCAACAGCATCAGACGTGCGGACCCGTCACCCTGATGCACGACTTCGCCAGGCGCGATCCGCTCCAATATGTCCGCTACGTGATCGGACTCGCGGAAAATCGTAAAGGAGTGATGGAACTCGCCGGGAAAGGCGGTAAAGTCGTCAAAGTCAATTCCAGTTCGAGCATCCTGCAAAAAGTCGTTCGCAGGGCCCCCCACGGCGGCCCGCATGGCATCCTCGACGCCGACTACATTGCGCTCGCAAGCCTGCGCAACGACGCCTCCGTCCTTCCCTACAAGGCGCCGCTCACCAGCACCATGCTTCAGGGCGCGACTTTCGGGTCCGAATTGGCGGCCTGGATGACGGAATCAGGATATGCCAACGTGTCGGATCACACGCTGAACCGGGCCTGGGCTGTGGCGGCCAAAATTGGGGATCTGCAGCCCAAGTTTGAAAGCCACATCGCCGGTCTGCACGCCGCGTTGTTCCGGGGGGACGTCATCTTCCTGAACGCAACGGGAAGCCTTACCCAGCATCAGCTCAATCAGACCATAACCGCAGGAGTCACGGGCGCGTTCATGACCTATTTCGGCGGCCACTGGATGCTGTGCCGGGACATCGCGGTCAGCCAGAACCAGGGCGTTCGCTTCGCGCTTGACAGTTGGGGAGAAAGTTCGTCCCTGCAGGCGCAACCGAACCAGAACTATTGGCTTCCCTGGAGCAAGGTCATGAGCTGGTATCGCGGTTACATTTCGGGAACGCCCTGAGCGGCGCGGCCAGATCAGCCGATCAAAATCCTTGCTGAACTTGCCTCACGCATCTCCGTTCTCCCGTTCGAGCCCGGACGGGGAAGGAAGGTCCCGCAACCCGCTGGTCCAAGAACCGCCTCAAAGGTCTGAATTCATACGTAGGAGACCACGCTGAGGTCGATGGGGCAAATCATGCAAAAAATTGTCTTTGTTGCGGCGATGGGATTGGCAGGGCTCGCCGCTGCGCCGGTCCAGGCGATGCCGGTCGCGCCTCTGAGCGCGTCGGCCCCCGCCGTTACGCTCGTTGCGGGGGGCTGCGGGATCGGGTTTCACCGCGGACCTTACGGCGGCTGCCGTCCGAACGGTTATTATGGCGGCGGCGTTGTCGTCGGGGCGCCCGTTTACGGCTACGGCTATCACGGCGGTTACGGGTACCACGGCGGCTACGCGTATCGCCGCGGCTACGGGTATCACCACGGATACCATGGAGGTTATCACGGCTACCATGGCGGCTATCATGGCGGTTACTACCGTCGCTGATATCGATGCGGAGGGACGGGCCGTCCGCCGATCTCTTCAGACGCCCCAGTCCGATCACGGCCCCTTGCTGAATTCTCCCCGATCGCGACCGTAGACCCAGACGCGGGGATCGGGGCGGACTTCGGTCGCCGTGCCGTAGAAGGTCTTCACGTGCAGCCCGAGCCGGCGGCTGTCGTCGCGGTAGAGGAGCAGGACGTAATCCGTCACCGGCATCGTGCCGGCGCCGCCGGCATAGCGGACCGCCCGGCTTTTCCCCACATAGTAGATCTTGGCGAACATGCCGTTGTGCGAGCCTTTGGGGTATTTGGTCGTCGGCGCGGCCTGGTGGAATTCGAGACGCGCCCATTTGCCTTCGGCGCTATCCAGCGTCTCCAGCAACGCGGAGATCATGTCCGCGCGGGAGATGAAGGCGGTGAACAAGGCGATCTCGCCATTCCGGTGCTCGGTGTGGAGGCGGTTCCATAAGGCCGCCTTGGTCAAAGCGTGATGCTTGGCGTCGGCATGGCCCGCGCCGCGCGGGTGATGGACGCTCGCGCTCCCCTCCGACTGGCGCAACAGCTGGTCGACGTCCCCCTGGGCGAGGTCGGGCGGGTAAAGCGGCGGCATGGATGACCTCCAAGAGCGACCGACATTTTAGCACAACAGGGGATTGGCGAAGCACGTACTCCCATCCGTCGCCTTCGGCGCCCCTTCCCCGCTTTGCGGCTACGGGATGCACACATCTCCCGCAGCCCTCTGCCGCCATGCCCCACGCTTGGAGGGCGGCTTCCTCCCCCCTTGTGGGGGAGGATCGAGGAGGGGGGTCGCGCCGAACTCGGACAGTTCGGAGCCCTTCCAGCGCCAGATGAGAAGTGAGCGCGACCCCCCACCCTGTCCCGCCCCCACAAGGGGGGCGGGGACGCCAGCCGCCGTTGAGCGGAGCCCGACCGCTAAAAGATGTGTGCATCCCGTAGCGCTTTGCGGAAAGAGGGGGGGGGGAGCGGCCAACTTAGAACAAAATAAGAACAAATCCTTGCCAAGCGGCACTTGACGCTCTATAGTTGTCTTTTCAGAAGGAAGTCGCTGATGATGTCCATTTGTCGGAAAGCCGCTGCGCCCGTCGCCTGCGACCCGCCCGCCGACGCCCGCTCTCAGCGGCTGGCCAGGTTCGAGCGGGAGCAGCTGATCGTCGGCTATCTCAACCGCGGCGTTTCGGTCGCAGAGATCGCGGCGCGCGTCGGGGTCGGGGAGAAGCGCATGCGGGCGATCATCCGTGAGATTTTGGCTCGCCGCATGCCTGCGCCGCCGAAAGAGTTCGTGGCGATCCAAATGAACCGTCTCAACGAGGCGCTGCTCATCGCCTTCAGCGCCATGTCGCCGACCAACCTCAAGGCCGTCGACCAAGTGGTCAAGATCGTGCGCGAGCTCGACCGCTATGGCGGCGCCCTCGCTGCCGAATGGGCCCGGCCGGAGGCCGCGCGCGTCGAAGCCGGCGAAGGGTCCCCCGCGTTCGGCGGGGCTCTTTTCTGCAGCGCGGAACTTGGGCTGCAGGATTCTGAGGCCAGCTCTGCCGTGCTCGCAGGCCGCCACCGCCCGGCAAATCCAGCGCAACGCCTTGAAAAGGCTGAATTCACGCCCGGATTTGGGGCCGCCCGGGACGCTGGCGAGGACGCCGGACGCGCGCCCGACGATCCCCTTGCCTCCGAGACGGCTGCTCTCGACCGTTGCGGCCGCGATCGCCCGGAAAATCCGGCGCAAAGCCTTGAAAACCTTGAATCCGCGCCCGGAGTTGGGATGAGCGCTCAGACCCCCGAAGCCGCTTCAGGCGACCCGGTCTCGACTCGCGACCTGGCCTTGACCCTGTTGAGGGACGCTGCGGGTCGTCAGGGCCTCCGCGCCTGCTTGAGCAGGCTGCGAGACGGCGGGCAGCGCGTCGCGCCTCAGCAGGACGGCGGAGATTTTCCGTTCGCCGCCCCAGATGGACGCGACCGCCCGGAAAATCCGCCGCAAGATCCTGAGAACGTTGAATCCGGGCTCGGGGTCTCGACCCTTGTCGCCGCGCTCGCTGAGCGCGGCGACGCGGTCGACGACCGCGTCTACCAGCCCCGCTGCGCCGCCGCTCGCCCGGGAATTCAGCCGCAACCCTCAGAAGAGATTGATTCCGCGCCCGGAGATTGCTGGCTTGCCGGGGCGGCGCCGGGCTCCGGGCGCGTCGATACGGTCAGGACGGCGATCCCGGCTCCGCGGGCCATGACACCCGTCCGGATGACCCCCGAGGACGCAATGGCCTGCTGATCGCCATAGGCGGCGGTCGCGCCGGTCCGCTTACTTCGGGAACGGGACGGGCGAATTGGACAGCGACTGGAGGTAGGCCAAGATGTCGGCGCGCTTCTGCGGCTCCTTCTCGCCGGCGAACGCCATCTTGGTCCCGGCGGCCATGGCCTTCGGATCGCCGATCCAGTGGTTCAGCTTCTCGTACGTCCAGTCGCCGCCGAGGGCCTTGACGGCGTCGGAATAGGCGAAGCCCGGCGACGAGGCGACCGGCCGGCCGACCACGCCCCAGAGGTCGGGACCGATCTTGGCGGCGCCGCCCTTGTCGAAGTTGTGGCAGGTGGCGCAGATCTTGGCGTCGGCCGCGCCCTTCTTGGCGTCGGCGTTGGCGAGCAGCTCCGGCAAGGGCGTCTCCTTCGGGGCGGCGGGGGCAGCGGCGGCGGGCGCGCCGGCCGAGGTCGGCAGCGCGAAGCCGGGGGTCTTGAGGATCTGCGGCGCAAACACTAGACTCGTATATTCCATGATGAGCCCGACGAACACGATCGCTCCGAGCAGGGCCAGCATGGTCCGGTTGAAATCGTAGGCGGTCATCCCCGGGCGGCCCCTCGTCGACAGGTGTTGCACGTTCGCGGCCGGGCAGACGCGCCCGGACCCGTGCGTTGATTAGCCGCTTTGCCGCTGCGTTGGCAACACGTATAAGCCCGCTTTCCGTCCGGGCGCGTCTGCTCTCCCCTCATGGCCAAGACCGTTGTTCTGATACCTGCACGCATGGCTTCGACCCGCTTGCCGGGCAAGCCGCTCGCCGATATCGGCGGCGAGCCGATGATCGTCCACGTCTGGCGACGGGCGGTCGAGGCCGAGGTCGGACCGGTCGTGGTGGCGACCGACGATCCGCGCGTGGCCGCCGCGGTGGCGGCGGCGGGGGGTCGCGCCGTCATGACGCGCGCGGACCACCCGTCCGGGTCCGACCGCGTTTTCGAGGCGCTCGGCCTGGTCGATCCCGACGGCGTCTACGACGTCGTGGTCAACGTTCAGGGCGACCTTCCGACGATCGAGAAAACCGCGGTCCGCGCCTGCCTTGCGCCGCTCGACGATCCCGCGGTCGACATCGCCACGCTGGCGACGCCGATCGTCAGGGCCGAGGAGAGGGACGATCCCAACGTCGTCAAGGCGGTCGGCGCGGCGGTCGGACCGGGCAGGCTTCGGGCGTTGTACTTTACCCGCGCCCGGGCGCCGTGGGGCGAAGGCGAGCTTCTGCACCACATCGGCCTCTACGCCTACCGGCGGGCGGCGCTCGCCCAATTCGTCGCCTTGCCGGCCTCGCCGCTCGAGCGCCGCGAGCGGCTCGAACAGCTCAGGGCATTGGAGGCGGGCATGCGCATCGACGTCGCCGTCGTGGACACGGCGCCGCTCGGCGTCGACACCCCCGAGGATCTCGAGCGGGCGCGCGCCATGCTCGACACGAAGGCAAAGGCATGACCGGGACCCGTTCCATAGCTTACCAGGGCGAGCCAGGGGCCAACTCGCACATCGCCTGCGTCGAAAACTATCCGGATTTCACCCCGTTGCCCTGCGCCACCTTCGAGGACGCCTTCGCCGCCCTCGAGGAAGGAACCGCCGACCTGGCCATGATCCCGATCGAGAACTCGATCGCCGGCCGGGTCGCCGACATCCACGCGCTTCTGCCCGCCTCCGGCCTGCACATTGTCGGCGAGACGTTCCTGCCGATCCACTTTCAGTTGCTCGCCGTGCCGGGCGCGCGGATCGAGGAGCTGAAGACGGTGCACAGCCATGTCCATGCCCTCGGCCAGTGCCGCAACGTCATCCGCCGCCACAAGCTGAAGACGGTTGTCGCGAGCGACACGGCCGGCTCGGCGCGCGAGGTTGCGGAATGGGGCGACAGGACCCGCGCTTCCCTCGCCACCGAGCTTGCCGGCCGGATCTATGGGCTCAAGACACTGATCAGCGATGTCGAGGACGAGAAGCACAACACCACCCGCTTTGTCATCCTGTCGAAGATCGAGCGCCGGGCTGCGCAGGGAAACGGGCCGGTCGTCACGACGTTCATCTTCCGGGTGCGGAACGTGCCGGCCGCGCTTTACAAAGCGCTCGGCGGCTTCGCCACCAACGGCGTCAACATGACCAAGCTCGAGAGCTACATGGTCGAGGGCGAATTCGCCGCGACCCAGTTTCTCGCCGACGTCGACGGGCACCCCGAGGACCCGCCGCTGGCGCGGGCGTTGGAGGAACTCACGTTCTTCTCGCGCGAGGTTCGCATCCTCGGCGTCTATCCCGCTCACCCGTTCCGCATCGAGACGCAAAACGGGCGCAACGGAATGTAAGGGAGGCGCGGAGGAAACCGTTTGCTCGACGCCTTTCCTTCCAATAGAGCGGAACGGCTGATTCCATGCCGGGAGGCCGCCATGACGTCGCTTCGCGCCGCGCTACTCGTCCTCGTCCCGTTTTTCGCAATGGCGGCCGCCGCCCAGACCCAACCTCTCGCCGTCGCGCGCGCAACGATCGAGAGCGTTTCGCCGGATGGTGGAAGCCTCATGGCGCGGACCCGCGCCGGCCAGGACCAAAGGATCAAACTGTCCGACAAGACCACGGTCACGCTGGTCCTTCCCGCCACGCTCGCTGACGTGAAGCCGGGCGCGTTCATCGGCGTCGCAGCGCTTCCTGGCGCCAATGGCGCGCTCAAAGCCATGGAAGTGCACGTTTTTCCTGAGGCCATGCGCGGGACAGGCGAGGGTCACCGGCCGTTTGACCTTGCGCCGAGCAGCACCATGACCAACGGCGCCGTCGCGGCGCGGGTCGATGGCGTCAACGGCGCGAATCTCACCGTGACCTATAACGGCGGCCAGCAGGTTATCGCCGTCGATCCCAAGACCCCGATCGTCTCCTTTGCGCCCGGTGCGCGAGCCGATCTCAAGGCCGGGGCCGCCATCGTTGCGCGCGGTCCCCGGGAGGACGACGGGACGATCGACGCGGTCCGCATCCTGGTCGGCAAGGACGGCCTCGTCCCGCCGCTGTAAGCTGTGGTTTGGTTGGCCGGTCAGAGGTTTGGCGGATTTGCCCGCTGGGGTTGTCCGTGTTAGCGCTCAGCTATTCTTCCGTTCGCGGCTGAGGCGCAAAATGAGCATCGACCAGAACAAGACCACGACCCGTCCGGATGCAGACAACTCGAGTTTCACCTTTGTCCTGATCAAGCCGACCCACTATGACGATCGGGGTTATCCGATTCAATGGTATCGGTCGGCCTTGCCGTCCAACACGCTCGCCTGCATGAACAGCCTCGCCGAGGATGCCCGCAATCGGCAAGTGTTGGGCCCGGGCGTCGACTTCGTCATCGAAACTTACGACGAGACGAACCGGCGGGTCCTTCCCGCCCGGATCATCCGCGACCTGGCCAACCGCGCCGGCCGGGCGCTGGTCGGCATCGTCGGGGTTCAGTCGAACCAGTACCCGCGCGCCTTGGACATCGCCCGGCAGTTTCGCGCCGAGGGCGTCGCGGTCTGCATTGGCGGCTTTCACGTCTCCGGCTGCCTTGCCATGCTGCCGGAACTGCCGGCGGAGTTGAAGGAGGCGCAGGCCCTGGGGATCGCGCTGTTTGCGGGCGAAGCGGAGGAAGGGCGGCTCGACCTTGTCCTGCGCGACGCCTGGAACGGCGAATTGAAACCGCTCTACAACTACATGGATCAGTTGCCGTCGCTCGGCGGTTCGCCCGCCCCGATCCTGCCGCGCAAGCATGTCGAGCGCACCTCAGGCACCTATTCGAGCATTGATCTCGGCCGCGGCTGCCCGTACCAGTGCTCGTTCTGTACGATCATCAACGTGCAAGGGCGCAAAAGCCGCTTCCGAACTCCCGACGACCTCGAAAAGATCATCCGCGCCAACGTCGCGCAGGGGATCGACCGGTTCTTCATCACCGACGACAATTTTGCCCGCAACAGCGACTGGGAGATCCTGCTCGACCGCGTCATCAAGCTAAAGCAGGACGACATCCACGTCGGCTTCACCATCCAGGTCGACACGCTCTGCCACAAGATCCCGAATTTCATCGAGAAGGCGACCGCCGCCGGGGTCAAACGCGTGTTCATCGGACTTGAGAACATCAATCCCGACAATCTGATCGCCGCCAAGAAGCGACAGAACAAGATTACCGAATACCGTCAGATGCTGCAGAAATGGCGCTCGCACGGGGCGATCACCTTCGCCGGCTACATTCTCGGCTTTCCCGCCGACACCAAAGAATCGATCCTGCGCGACATCGACATCATCAAACGCGAACTGCCGCTCGATATCCTGGAGTTCTTTTTCCTCACACCGCTGCCCGGCTCCGAGGACCATCAGACCCTGTTGAAGAAGGGGGTATGGATGGACCCCGACATCAACAAGTACGACCTCAACCACCGGGTCTCTCACCACTCCAAGATGTCGGACAAGGAGTGGGAGGAGGCCTATCGGGCCGCCTGGGACGCTTTCTATACCCCCGAGCACATTCACACGATTCTCAGACGCGCTGCGGCTATCCCCAACGGGCGGCCGAAGCAGATCCTGAGCACGATCATGTGGTTCAAGCTGATGATCGACCATGAGGGCGTGCATCCGCTCGAGGGCGGCGCGCTCAGGCTGAAATCGCGGCGAGACCGCCGTCATGGCTTGCCGCTCGAGTCGCCCCTGGTGTTTTATCCTCGTTATTGGGGCGGGACGGCGATCAAGGCGGCGAAATACCTCCGGTTCTTCCTGCGGTCGCGCGGCATCCTCAAGGAGGCGCTCGGGCGCCGGACCGCTATGCCTACACCGACCTCGCCATCGCCCCGCCAAAGGCCGACGAGTTCGAGGCGCTCGAACTCTATCACGCCACCTCCGGGGGCGAAGCGGCGCTTGTGCGTAAGGCGATCGGCGACAGTATTCGCTCCAAGACCACCGCCGTGGCCGCGCAATAGTCGGCGATGCTGGTCGACGGAAAATGGACTGCAGCCTGGCAACCGGTCCAGGCAACCGACGCGAAAGGCGGCTTTGTCCGGCAGGTCTCGAGCTTTCGCAGCTGGGTGACGCCTGACGGCTCGGCCGGGCCGACCGGCGACGGCGGGTTTCGCGCCGAGCCCGACCGCTACCATCTCTATGCCGCCTATGTCTGTCCGTGGGCGACGCGGGTCCTGATCGCCCTGAAGCTGAAGAAGCTCGAGGGGGTCATATCGGTCGATATCGTCGAGCCGGCGCTGACCGATCAGGGCTGGCGCTTCGGCAATGATCCCGGGTCGGGCCGTGACACGGTCAATGGCGCGACCTACTTGCATGAGGTCTACACCCGCGCCGACCCGCATTTCACCGGCCGCGCCACTGTGCCGGCCCTGTGGGACAGACGGCGTGAGACCATCGTCAATAACGAATCGGCCGACCTCCTCCGGATCGTCAACGCGGGTTTCGGCGGCCTCGCCGACGATGCGGTCGACCTCTATCCCGAAGACCTCAGGGCGAAGATCGATACGTTGAACGACGCGGTCTACCCGGCGCTCAACAACGGCGTCTATCGCGCCGGCTTCGCTACGACCCAGGAGGCCTACGAAGAAGCGTTTCAGGCCGTTTTCGCCATGCTGGACGCCCTCGAGCGCTGCCTCGCAGCCGGTCCCTACCTGTTCGGCGAGCGGCTGACCGAGGCCGACGTGCGCGTGTTCGTGACGCTCGCCCGGTTCGACGCCGCCTATCACGGCCAGTTCAAGTGCAACCTGCGCCGGATCGCCGACTGTCCGAACCTCAGCGCCTATCTCGAGCGGCTGATCGCGATCCCGGCGTTCCGCGACACCTTCAACCTCGACCACATCAAGCGCGGCTACTATTCGATCGCAAGCCTCAACCCGACCCGGATCGTCCCGCTCGGGCCGGAGCTGGCCTGGGCGCCCCGGGGCTGAGCCGGCGGCGTTTTTTGAGACCGCGCCAGGAATTTCAAGGCGTTACCCGCTATATTCTGACTCCCGGCGGCCGCGGGAGGCCGATTCGCCACGGTTTCGCCGTATTCCGTTAACCATGCTGACGACGCGGGTTCAACGTTCTCAAGCCCTTAGGCGCCGGACCGAGGCAAAATCGGGTCGGGGGCCCCCCGTAAACGTGTCCGGCAAGTGCGCGCCGTCAAGGCCGTCCGGCGGCGTGCGTGGCGCTCGGCCCTAGGGTTCGCGCCGCCACCAGGCCGCGAGGTCGACGCCGAACAGCGGCGTCGTCTCCGGCCGGCCGAGCTTGGCGGAATAGGCGATCCAGAGGTCGGGGGCGTAATAGAGCGGGACAATGTAGAAGCCGGAGATCAGCAGCCGGTCGAGCGCCCGGACCGCGGCGACAAACCCCTCCTTGCTGTCCGCCGACAGGATTGCGGCGATCATCGCGTCGATCGCCGGCGACGCGGCGCCGGCGAGGTTGTAAGCCCCGTCGGCCTTCGCCGCCGCCGAGCTCCAGCGTCCGCGCTGCTCGTTTCCGGGAGACGGCGAGGCGCTCCAGGTTCCGGGCATCATGTCGAAATCGAACCGCGTCCGCCGGCGCTGGAACTGGACCTCATCGACGAGGCGAACGGTGGCGATGACGCCGATGCGGGCGAGATTGCGCGCGTAGGCGAGCGCCAGCCGTTCCTCTTCCCGGGTCTTCACCGTGATCTCGAAGGCGAGCGGCGTTCCCTTGCGATCGACGATACGGTCGTCCCGCAGGCGGTAGCCCGCCCGTTCCAACTGATCGATGGCGCGGCGCGCGACTTCACGGTCGCGCCCGGAGCCGTCGGAGACGGGCGCGCGCCACGTCCCGTCCATCACATCCGGCCGGACGGCGCCGGGAAAGGGGGCGAGCAACGCCTTCTCGAGTTCGGACGCCGGGCGGCCGATGGAGGACAAATCGCTGTCGTCGAAGAACCCCTCGGAGCGCCGATAGGCGCTGGCGTAAAGATTGGCGTTGACCCATTCAAAGTCGAACATCGAGGCCAACGCCTCGCGCACGCCCGGATCGGCGAACATCGCCCGGCGGGTATTGAAGGCGAATCCCGACACCCCCTTCGGAAGGCGGTTGGGAAGGGAGGCCATGACGACCCGCCCATCCTTGATGGCGGGAAAGCCGTATTCGGAACGCCAGCGGGTGACGTCGTCCTCGACCCGGTAGTCGATCACCCCCGCCTTGAAAGCCTCGAACATCGCCGTCGCGTCGCGGAAGTAATCGATGCGGATCTCGTCAAAATTGTACAGCCCCTTTGAAACCGGCAGGTCCCGCGCCCAATAGTCGGGATTGCGCTTCAAGATGAGCCGTTCGCCCGGAACGACCTCGGCAATGCGATAGGGACCCGACGCCACGGGGATCTGCAGCGTCTGGTCCTCGAAATGCTCGGCGTCGGTGTGAGCGCTGGACAGCACCGGCATGATCGCCAGGGTCAGCGGCAGCTCGCGATCGTTTGCCCCGGCAAGGTCGAACCGGACGGTATGGGCGTCCAGAGCCTCGGCGCTCCTGACCAGTTTGTAGGCGGCCCGTGTCTGCGGTCTGCCCTTCGCCTTGAGGAGGTTGAACGTGAACAGTACATCGGCCGGGGTGATCGGCGTTCCGTCCGAGAACCGGGCGGCCGGATTGAGATGAAAGACGATCAGGTCGCGCGCCGGATCCGTCTCCAAACTCTCTGCGATCAATCCGTACAGGGTGAAGGGCTCATCGTCGGAGCGGATCATCAGCGGCTGGTAGACGTTGCCGATCAGTCCCTGCGCGGTCGACAGCGCCTTGACGTTGTATGGATTTAAACTGTCGAAGGCGCCGAGGAAGGCGAGGTTCAGCCGACCGCCCTTCGGCGCATCAGGATTGACGTATGGAAAATGGTCGAAGCCGGCCGGCAAGGCCGGATCGCCGTGCATGGCGATCGCGGAAACGGGCGCGGCGATCTCGGCGCGCGCCGGGGCCGCGAGGGCCAAGACCGCAACGAGGAGAGACCGAATCGCAGGGGCGAACATTGGCAAAGCTTAGCACCGGAAATTGCGCCCTTTCTCGGTCCTAACTTTGATTCGGGGTCGGTCGGATGTCCGAGGCGCGCGGCAGGCGCGAAATTGTTATTGGATTGTCGCGTTGGATATGGAAAGAGAGCCCGCCGGAAAGACGCCCTGCCGTGGCGCCGCCGTGTCATACTGTCGCCTGATCGCTGGTGGAAGGCCTCCCGCCTGACCACCGGCGCGGGTGGGCGCCGAGTTCAAGGAATCAGGGCTTGAAAGGACGATTGATGAATTTCCCGATCACGCGCTTGAGCGCCGCGGCGCTCGCACTGAGCTTGGCGCTCGGCGCTGGGACGGCGCTGGCGCAGAACCCGGCGAAGCCGGCGGCTCCGGCTCCAGCGGCTCCGGCTCCAGCGGCTCCGGCCGGAGCGGCTCAGCCCGCGCCCACGCAGCAACCGCAAATGCCCTCGAAGGTCGACCTCGTGTCGCCGGAGCCACAGTGGGTCAAACTGTGCGGCAAGGAGCAGACGACGGGTCGCGAAGCCTGCCAGACCATGCGCGATTTCGCGCCCTCCGCCGATCAGGCTCCGATGGTCAGCGTGCAGGTCTTCGAGCTTCAGGGCCAGGACAAGAAGAAGCTGCGCTTCATGATGCTGCCGATCGGCATGCTGATCAAGCCCGGCTTCCGCGTCATCGTCGACAAGGCCGAGCCCCTCGATGGCAAGTATGACATGTGCTTCCAGAACGCCTGCACCGCCGAGATCGAAATGGGCGCGAGCGCGTTCGCCGAGATGAAGAAAGGGCAGAACCTCGCGGTTGTCCTGCGCGTTCCTGGCAGCGATCCGTCGGGTCGGGAGCTGACCTTCAATATTCCGTTGAAGGATTTTGGGCCGACGTTCGACGGCAAGCCGACCGATCCCAAAGTTCTCGAAGAGCAGCGCCAGGCGCTGCAGCAGCAGTTGCAGAAGAAGGCTGAGGAGCAGCGCAAGCAGCTTGAGCAGCAGCAACAAAGCGGCGCTGCAGCGCCGGCCGCTCCCGCTGCGCCCGCCGCAGCCCCGGCGGCGCCGGTCGCGCCGAAGCAATAGGCGCGTCTCGCCGCCTCCGTCTTCTCGCGTGAAGGCGGGAGACGGAGGCGCGCTTGTCGCCCGCTACAACCAAATCGAAGGGAGGCGACGTTCCCTCCCCCCTTGTGGGGCTACGGGATGCACACATCTCCCGCAGCCCTCTGCCGCCATGCCCCACGCTTGGAGGGCGGCTTCCTCCCCCCTTGTGGGGGAGGATCGAGGAGGGGGGTCGCGCCGAACTCGGACAGTTCGGAGCCCTTCCAGCGCCAGATGAGAAGTGAGCGCGACCCCCCACCCTGTCCCGCCCCCACACAAGGGGGGCGGGGACGCCAGCCGCCGTTGAGCGGAGCCCGACCGCTTCAAAGATGTGTGCATCCCGTAGCCTTGTGGGGGAGGGTCAGGGAGGGGGTCGCGCCGTCGTATAATCGCCTGGAGCGAGACCCTCAATTCGCAAGGTCAGCGCGCGCCCCCATCCCTGCCTTCCCCCACCATAGGGCGTCGAAAGACGCCCGTCTTTAAACGGGCTATGGGGGAAGGAGAACGCCTTCGATTTGACTGACGCACGTCACTGGCCAATGGCGCACTTGCGACGCCGGCGCCCTTCAACTCGCCATCGTGCTCAAGCGGAACCGATAGCGTCCGTCGGCGGTGCGCTCAAACGTCTCGTTGACCTGAGGATGGCGCACCGGCTCGCTCGAGTTGTCGGCCAGGAGGTTCTGTTCCGACACGTAGGCGATGTACTGGCTATCTTCGTTTTCGGCGAAGAGGTGGTAGAACGGCTGATCCTTGGCCGGGCGGATTTCGGCCGGGATCGAGCGCCACCACTCCTCGGTGTTGCTGAACACCGGGTCAACGTCGAAGATGACGCCCCGGAAGGGATAAACCCGGTGTTTGACCACCTCTCCGATGCCGAATTTTGCGATGCGCGGGGTCATGGCAACGGCATAAACTCTGCGAGGAACGTCGTCAATTCGGGCCGGGCGACGACAACGTCACCACGGTCCGTTGCCGCCGGCGCCGTCAATAGGACGTAGCGCCCCGTCTGATGGCGGCGTTGAAGCTTCTGTATCGACGGTCACGGCGAGGGACCGCGATTGCTGATTCCATCTTCGCGAAAAGCGGTTGATCACGGCATAGATCGAAGCCGCTGGCAGCCCGAGCAACGCGGCAACTCAAAGATCCGCCATACTCCAGCCTGTTGATCCACCCGGTCCCACCTTCTCAGGCACGCGCGCGAAACGGCGTCGCAGCGTCGCGAAGACTAACTCGGCATGATGAAGCAGCGCCGAACCGCATTCGCGGGAATGGCGTGCGACAAATTGGACCGTTGATAAAACCTAGGGTTGTATTAACCGTGTTTATGCAACCTTTCTGGACGGGAAAGGCAAGGATCGATGGCTTCGGAAACGGCCGACGAGCGATACCCAAGGGGCTGGAAATGTGGACAGAGCAGACGGTCGAGACCCTCAAGAAATTCGCGCTAGAGGGAAAGAGCGCGGCTTGGATCGCCAAGGCGATCGGGGCTCCCTCGCGCAACGCGGTCATCGGCAAAGCCAATCGGATCGGAGTCAAACTGAACGGCGGAATGGGCCTCGCGGCCGGGGAAGAGGGGTTGCTCATGGCCCAACCGCCCTCGATCCCCTGGGAGCGGAAGCGCCCGTTGCGGAGCGGAAGCGAGCCACGATCTGACAGGCGTACGTCGGAAGACATATCTCGGAGACGCGTCGCCTCCCGCGCCAGAAGCAGTCTCCCAGCAATTGCCCGCTCGACGATACGGGCGGACCGACGGACTTACGTTAAGGCCGAAGTCGGCGAGATGCGGCGGATTGGGCTTTTGAACATCGGCGAGGTTGAGTGCCGTTGGCCCCTCGGCGATCCGGGGGAGGACGACTTCGCCTATTGCGGCCTTCCGATCGCCAAGGGTCACGCCTATTGCGCAGGTCATTGTCGGTTGGCCTACCGCCAGCCCGTTTAATCCATGACTCGAAGGCTCGGGGCGATGAGAAATCCTGCTAAGTCTACCCGATACGCTGCGGCCAGCCGACGCGCCGGTGCGGTCGAAGGCGAGCTGCGCGAACTCGCGTTGCTGGAGGAGTTCAACGGCAGCAAGTCGGTCGCGGCTCTCGCCGGTGCGATCTCGGAGCGGCTTGGACGCAAGGCGCGTTCGAAGGACCTGATCGCGGAGGCGCTCGGCGGCCGCGCCGACAACCGGGCTCGGCAAATGGTGGCGACGTGCTCAACCGACTCGACGCTTTATGAGTGACGCCGCTCGGCGGCAACTCATGCAGCCCACTTCAGACAAGAAGCATTCACCTCGGGGGCAACGACCGTAACGAGTGCGATGCAACGAATCCGTCTGCATTCACGCAACCCGCGACTCTTATCCCATACAAAATCGGAGATTGCACATGCGCGCTTTATTGATCGAGGACGACGCACGCGTCGCCAAGTGCATCCAACTCATTCTCAAGGTTGAAGGTATTCACGTGTATAAAACGGACCTTGGTGAGGAGGGGATCGATCTTGCCAAAAGATACGATTACGACATTGTGTTGCTCGATCTAACTCTACCGGATATGTCGGGGTACGACGTGTTGCGCTCCTTGCGATCGGCGAAAGTCGAGACGCCGATCCTGATCCTGTCTGGGCTCGCGAGTACCGAGGACAAGATCAAGGGCTTGAGCCTTGGCGCGGACGACTATCTGACCAAACCTTTCCACAATGACGAACTTGTCGCCAGAATTCACGCCCTGGTCCGCCGCTCAAAAGGTCATGCCGACTCCAACATCACGATAGGCGATCTGATGATTAATCTCGCGACCAAAAATGTAGACTATTGCGGCCAAAAACTGCACATCTCGGACAGGGAGTATCAAATTCTTGAGCTGCTCGCACTCCGCGAAGGTTCGACCGTGACGAAGGAAATGTTCCTCAATCATCTTTACGGCGACGCGGACGGGCCGGAGGCGAAAATAGTCGACGTCTTCATTTGCCATCTTAGAAAAAAAATGATGAACGCGAGTGGCGGCAAGGATTACATCGAGACAATTTGGGGTCGCGGCTTCGCCCTGCGGGAGCCAACTAAGCTAGCGATGGCAAGCTGACGCAGAAGATTCAATGGTAAACACGGCTGCGCCGGCGCCCAGCCGCGGTCCTTAGCAAAGACTCAGGCCCTCCCGCGGGGTCCACTGACGTTTTATTTCCGATCGACCGAGCCCCACAACTAGTCCAACTTTGATCGCGCAACGGCAGGATAAGGCGCTCGCTTTCCCGCGCCTCATCTCCATCAGACTCTATGCTAAGAAATCGACACAATCCCACATAAGCTCTTCGGACAGACTCTCAAAGCTTGTAAAGCGCTGCGTATTCGGGGTCTTTCGCCGCCACTTGCTTGGCGAGTTCGACGATCACCCGCGCCTGCTTCCAGGTCGCGTCGTCCTGCATCTTGCCGTCGATCATGACCGCGCCCGACCCGTCGGGCATGGCGTCGAGGATCTTTTGGGCGAAGGCGACTTCGCCCGCTTCGGGCGAGAAGACCCGCTTGGCGATGGCGATCTGGCTGGGATGAAGCGTCCAGGCGCCCGCGCAGCCGAGCAGGAAGGCGTTGCGGAACTGGGCTTCGCAAGCCTCCGGGTCGGAGAAGTCGCCGAACGGCCCGTAGAACGCCTTGAGGCCGTGCGCCGCGCAGGCGTCCACCATGCGGGCGATCGTGTAGTGCCAGGGATCCTGCTGGTAGAAGGCGCGAGCCGCGCCCGGCTCCACGGCGTCGGCAAGCACCTTGTAACCCGGATGCCCGCCGCCGACGCGGGTCGTCTTCATGGCGCGGGAGGCCGCCAGATCGGCCGGCCCAAGGCTCATGCCATGCATGCGCGGCGAGGCGGCGGCGATCGCTTCGACGTTGTTGACGCCCTGAGCCGTTTCCAGGATCGCGTGGACGAGGATCGGCGTCTTCAGCCCATGGCGCGCCTCGAGCAGCGCAAGGTACTGGTCGACGAAATGGATATCCCAGTCGCCCTCGACCTTGGGGATCATCACGACGTCGAGCTTGTCGCCGATCTCGCCCACGAGCTTGGTCATGTCGTCGAGAAACCAGGGCGAATTCAGCGCATTGACCCGCGCCCATAGCCCGGTCGAGCCGAACTCGGTCGCCTTGGCCATGGCGATGAAGCCGTCGCGCGCGGCGATCTTGGACTCGATCGGGATCGCGTCTTCGAGATTGCCGAGGACGACGTCCACCTGACCGGCAAGCTCGCCGGCCTTCGCCCGCACCTTTTCGATATGCGGTGGGACGAAGTGAATCATCCGCTCGAGCTTCGACGGCAGCTCCATCAGGGGGCGCGGCGCGCCGATCGCGAGGGGCTCGAAAATTTTGCGGGGGGATTTCATGATCAGCCTACGATTGCAGTGCGAAGCGAGCCTTAGTTCGATTTCGCGACTGCGGCAATTAGCCGAGGGACCTATCGGCTATCGCCGTAACTCCCGGGAGTCTGCCTACGGCAATAGCCGCCACAGTCGCGGCGTCCCCCTCGCGCTGACGGATCCGAAGTGGCGCGCTCTCTGGTTGACAAACGAGACGCACGGCATAAAACGGAGGTCGTGTCACCGGCTCGCACCCAATCGCGCGCTCCTTCTCCGAAGAGGCGAGGTTTCAGAGCGCTAGAGTGGTTCGCCAACAGATGGCTCGGCGAAGGCATAGGTAACGTCTGCAATCCGATCCAAAGCTAACGGCCGATTCGCCGTGCGCGCCATAGCTCTCGACTGCGTACTGTAGACGAAACTCCGGCGCCATCTTTCCTGCAAACTATACGCGGAAGCAACATCCCATCAAGCTCGATGCACGTGCCCGCCTCGACGGTTTCTTCGAATCTGAGTGTCTGTATTCCTGAGAGTCATCGCGCCGATAAATCAAAAATCCACGATCCTGTCTTCCCTGATTAAAATTCATCTAGACCCCTGATCCTGTCCGCCTCCAGAAGGGGGCGGCATCAACACGTCTATCAGGCGCATCTGGCTCGCAAAGATGTAAAGATCCGGATAGTCATCACAGAAGGCCCAAGTCCCATGTACGACGGTATTTCTTTGAGCGGCGCGCTTTTCGCACTTTGGCCTGTAGTGAAATAGATTTTCCAATAGTTGTTTCGGAACGTGCTTACGCTTACGCTTCGCAAGAAAATCTTGCGCGCGCAAGTTAGTGTCGAAACAGCTCGTGGATAGGCTCAAGATGCAGATCAGGGCCTGCCAGCGAAGAGCAGCGATGAACGATGCGATGAGGGTCTGGCAGCCGACCGGGATGCAATATTAGCATATCGAATCGCAGATCGGAGGCGCCAGAAGGCGCTGCGACTGCATGGCACCCACAACAACCCTATGATGTGCTCACGCCTGGCGTTTAACGGATCGCATAACAGATTGATCGCGATTTCCCGGATTGACGCTGCGCTGACATAGCCTACGTTACTGGAGGGCTCTCGATGGCGGCACTGGCTTTTCGGCTCACGGCCGCGTCGCGGCGAGCCTCCAAAGGAAGTGCTCCAGAGAGAAGCGACCTGACTTGTTCCCACTCCGATAATTCGGCGGCGGAAATCATGGCTCGCAAATTCCGCGCGAGCGCTCACGAGCCGTTTGAAGCCGCGCCTAAGATCGGCGACTCGCGCGGCGGCGTGCGGCTCAACTTCGCGATCGAATATTGCCGCGCCAGTCAGGATTTCCTCGCCCATTCGACACACGCCGAAGCTTGGAAAGATTTGTCTTGGCGTCGTAAATGCCACAATGGCCATCCGGCGCCTTCGTTAGTCCAGCAGCTTAGCTAATGCGCCCCGCCTTTTGTCTACGCCTTGCGAACAGACGCGAAACGTGGTTGCGTCAAGCATGTCGCTCGCCCTGATTCGCGCTCAGCCCGCCTTCGAGCTCAATCTCGAGCAGCAATGCGCCGTCGACCATGCGATCGGCTCGGCCGACGGCTTCCCGCCGCTGCTTGTCATCGCCGGCGCCGGCTCGGGCAAGACGGCGATGCTCGCCCACCGCGTTGCGGCGCTCGTCCTCGCGGGCGCCGATCCGAAGCGGATCATGCTGGCGACCTTCTCGCGCCGCGCCGCGGCGGAGCTCGTCCGGCGCGTCGAGCGGTTGCTCGCCCGCAAACTTCCGCCCGAGGCCGCCGCCGCCGCCACGCCGGAATATGCCGGCACGTTCCACGCCATCGGCGCGCGGCTCCTGCGCGAATACGCGCCGCGGGTCGGGCTCGGTCCGCAATTCACCATCCACGATCGCGAGGATTCTGCGGACCTGATGAACTGGGCGCGCCACGAGGCGGGCTTGAGCGAGACGAAGGAGCGCTTTCCGACCAAGGCGACCTGCCTTTCCATCTATTCGCGCGTGGTCAACGCGCGGGCCGACCTCGGCGCGACGATCGGCAAATGGTTTCCCTGGGTCGCCGCGCACGAAGACGCGCTGCGCGCCCTGTTCGCCGCCTACGTCGAGGCCAAGCAGCGCCAGAACGTGCTCGATTACGACGACCTGTTGCTCTGGTTCGCGCAGATGGTGGCGGAGCCGGATATCGCCGCGGAGATCGCGGACCGTTTCGATCACCTGCTGGTCGACGAATACCAGGACACCAACGCGCTGCAGGCCGAAATCGTGCTGGCGCTGCGGCCTCGCGGGCGGGGCCTGGTCATCGTCGGCGACGACGCCCAGTCGATCTACTCCTTCCGCGCCGCGACGGTGCGCAACATCCTCGACTTTCCCGGGCATTTCGACCCGCCGGCCCGAGTCGTTACGCTGGATCGCAACTACCGTTCGACGCAGGCGATCCTTGCCGCCGCCAATGCGGTGATCGCGCTCGCGCCCGAGCGGTTCGCCAAGGATCTTTGGACGGATCGAAAGGCAGGCGCCCCTCCGGCGCTCGTCACCGTGGCCGAAGAGGCCGATCAGGCGCGCTACGTCGCAACCGCCGTTCTCGCCAACCGGGAAATGGGCGCAGCGCTGAAATCCCAGGCAGTGCTGTTCCGCGCGTCGCACCACAGCGCCGCGCTCGAACTGGAGCTGACGCGGCGCAACATCCCGTTCGTGAAGTTCGGCGGGCTGAAGTTTCTCGACGCCGCGCATGTGAAGGACGCGCTGGCGCTGATGCGCTTCGCCGAGAACCCGCGCGACCGGGTGGCGGGGTTCCGCATTGCCCAGCTCCTGCCGGGCGTCGGGCCGAAGATCGCCGAGACGATCGTGGCCGCCGCGGCCGAAGACGACGGGTTTGAAGCGATGGCGGCGCTGACCTTGCCGGCCCGCGCACGCCCCGGCTTCCGCGAGTTTGCCGATCTCATGCGCCGCCTGGCGGCCCGCGCCGCCCCCTGGCCGAGCGAGCTCGCCGACGCCGTCGCCTGGCTCAACCCGCAGATCGAGATGCGCTACGACGACGCCGCGACGCGGATCGGCGACCTCGAGGCGCTGGAGCGGATCGCCGGCGGGTTCGCCTCGCGCGAGCGTTTCTTGAGCGAACTGACGCTCGATCCGCCGGACGCGACGAGCGACGAGGCCGGTCCGCCTTTACGCGACGAGGACTATCTGATCCTCTCGACCATCCACTCGGCCAAGGGGCAGGAATGGCGGTCGGTGTTTGTGCTCAATTGCGTCGACGGCTGCATCCCGTCCGATCTCGCCACCGGCTCCTCGGACGAGATCGAGGAGGAGCGCCGGCTTCTCTATGTCGCGATGACCCGGGCGAAGGATGCGCTGACCTTGGTCGCGCCGCAGCGCTTCTATGTCCACGGCCAGCCGAAGAACGGCGACCGCAGCGTCTTCGCCGCCCGCACCCGCTTCATTCCTCCGCCGCTCTTGACGTATTTCGAGCGAAGCGCATGGCCGTCCGCCGCGGCGACCACGGCTGCCCGGGCGGCATCCGAGGGGCCGCGGGTGGACCTGGCGGCGCGGATGCGGGCGATGTGGCGGTGAGCGCTTAAGGACCTGGGCGGCAAGACCCCTTCAGCTCACCCCGATCAGCACGCCGGCCGCGAACACCAAGGCGCCGCCGATCATCACCTTGGCCGCCGCCGAGAAGGGCGGCGTCTCCATGAAGCGCCACTGCACCCACGAGATCGCCATGAGTTCGAGCACCACGACGCCGATGGCGATCGCGGTCGCCGTGCTGAAGTTCGGAATGAGGAAGGGCAGGGTGTGGCCGATGCCGCCGGCCATTGTCATCAGGCCGCAGACGACGCCGCGCAGCAGCGGCGCGCCGCGGCCCGACAGCTTGCCGTCATCCGCCAGCGCCTCGGCGAAATCCCATCGAGATGCCGGCCCCGACCGAGGCGGCGAGGCCGACGACGAAGGCGTTCCACGGATTATGGGTCGCGAAAGCCGCGGCGAACACCGGCGCCAGCGTCGAGACTGATCCGTCCATCAGCCCGACCAGCCCCGGCTGGATGATCTGCAGAATGAAGCGTCGGCGCTGGTGCTCCTCCTCGGTATGCCGGACATTGTCGGTCAGAAGCTCGCGCTCGAGCACCGCCACGCGGTTGTCATGCTTGTCCTCGACCTCGGCCAGGTCGCCGAGCAGCTTGCGGATGGAGGCGTCGGACGCGCGGGTGATCGCCTGTCGATAGAAACGGGCGGCGGCCTTCTCCATGTCGTGCGCATAGGCGCGCACCGCCTCGAGGTTCAGCGGGCGGAGCTGCCAGATCGGCCGCTGCGGGATATAGCCGTGAATGTCCTGGCGGCGGATCAGCGGAATATGCTGGCCGAACTTGGACACGAACAGGTCGATCAGCTGGCGGCGGTGTCCGTTTTCCTCGGCCGCCATTTCTGTGAACACTTCCGCGCTCGCCGGGTACTCCTCGACCAGGCCTTCGGCGAAGTCGGCGTAGATGCGGCTGTCCTCCTCCTCGTTGCTGATCGCCAGCGCCAGCATTTCGCGCTCGGACAGGTCATCGAAATTTCGCATCGAGGCGTCCTTCAAAATTCTGCGATCGGGTCGGATGATTTGGCGCGGCGCCGGAAGCGTGGCGCGCCGCTCGCAGCTTTGCGGGCTGACATTTCAGCTGGCGCGTTCTTTAGGAGCGCGCCTTCCGCAGGTCAACGGCATTACCGAGCCTGAGATTTTATCGCCCCCTCCTTGCAGGCGTCCGGGCGCGTCTTGCCACGCTCGCCGGCCTGCACTAGAGCGGGCCGTCCCGTTCTTTCGCGATTCTCTCGTCCGTTCGGGCGCAATCCCTTTTCGAAGTCGGCGGCCTTGGCCTTGGTTCCCTCCCTCGATCGATTCCAGCACATTGTCGTCAAGGTCGGTTCCTCGCTTCTGGTCGATTCCGCGCGCGGCGCCGTCAAGCAGGCCTGGCTCGACGCCCTGGCGGAAGACATCGCCGCGCTGCACGGGCGCGGCGCGAGCGTGACCGTCGTCTCGTCCGGGGCGATCGCGCTCGGCCGCATGGTGGCCGGCCTGCCGAAGGGAAGGCTGAAGCTCGAGGACAGCCAGGCTTCCGCCGCCATCGGACAGATTGCGCTGTCGAGCGCCTGGTCCCAGGTCCTGCACAGGCACGGGATCGTCGCGGGGCAGGTGCTGCTGACGCTCAGGGACACCGAGGTGCGGCGACGCTACCTCAACGCCCGCGCCACGCTGGCCCGGCTCGAGGCCATGCGGGCCGTGCCGATCATCAACGAGAACGACACGGTCGCCACCAGCGAGATCCGCTACGGCGACAACGACCGGCTCGCCGCCCGCGTCGCCACCATGGCGAGCGCGGATCTGCTGATCCTGCTCTCCGACGTCGCCGGCCTCTACGATCAGCCGCCGTCGGGCGACGCCCAGGCGAAGCTTCTGCCGGTGGTCGAGAGGGTCACTCCCGAAATCGAGGCGATGGCCGGCGGCGCGGCCTCGGAATTGTCGCGCGGCGGCATGCGCACCAAGATCGAGGCCGCCCGGATCGCGACCTCGGCGGGGACCCACATGGTCATCGCCGACGGGCGGCTCGCCCATCCGATCGCGCGGGTCGCCGAGGGCGGCCGGTGCACCTGGTTCCTCACCCCCTCGAACCCGATCGCGGCGCGCAAGATCTGGATCGGCGGCACGCTGGAACTGAAGGGCGCGGTGTTCGTCGACGAGGGCGCGGCGGCTGCGCTTCGTCGCGGCAAGAGCCTGCTGCCGGCCGGCGTCACCCGGGTCGAAGGCGTTTTTTCGCGCGGCGATTGCGTCGCGATCTGCAACGAGCTTGGGGCGGAGATCGGGCGGGGGCTGATCGCCTTTGACGCGCTGCACGCCGAGCGGATCCGCGGACGCAATTCGCGCGACATCGCCCAGCTGATCGGCGCGCTCGGGCGCGCCGAAATGATCCATCGCGACGACATGACGCTGATCGGGCGGTAGCGGCCAAGAGGCAACGATGGGTTGCCATGCGGATATGTCGCAGACGGGCGGACCTTTGCCGTCGAAGTCGACTTGCCGAGGTCGGACTTGGCGTCGACACCCGCCCACTAGAACCCAGTCGGGAACGCGTAAAACCCGCCCGGAGCCGACAGTGGGAAAGCTAAGCCTCTGGAGCGATGACAGTTGGAAGCGGGGTTGGACGTTGCCCCCTTCGATCGCGCCACATGTACTTGCTTTGATATTCTCTTCTTTGTTTCGTAATTTCGTACAGTACGATTCCAGAGCTTGTCCCAAGGTTCAGGCTTTCGATCATTCCGAACATAGGAATGCTGACGCACATTGAGCTTCTCTTGACGGCGAGATCGCTGATGCCAACGGCTTCGCTGCCGAACCACACCGCGAGTTTCGCGTGCGCGGTATAGTCGCCCTCATGAAGAAAAATGCTTGCCTTACCTTTCACGTTAGGGGATGTGACAATCGATACGAAACCGTTATTTTCGAGATGATCGAAGCATTCATCCGTGCTCTCGAAGCGTTTTACGAATGTCCACTTCACCGCGGAGGCAGAGGTCTTCGAAATTGATTTGCGCCCGCGCAGATCCTGCCAGTCATCTGGCAAGGATCGGCGCGAATCCACAACGTACACCTCTGACCTGCGAGGCCTGCGGCCAAAACCTCGATGCGCAAGCCTCGCGGCGCAAGGTCGGCGCCCACGTCAGTCTCGATCTGAGGCGAGGCGCCATGTCGCTCGAGATCGAGGCGACCAAACATGTGTATTTCGCCGCGCGCTGCCGCTGCGGTCACGAGAGCGCCGAACGCCCCGGGGTCGGCGCGCGCTCGCGCGTCGAGGGCCGCAAACGCGACTTGATCGCGACCGAGCGCTGTCTGGTCGGCCCGATGCTCTGCGCCTTCATCGCATCGCTGTCGCTGCGCTTTCGCCTGTCGCGCCTCAAGAATTCAGGAATTCCTCGACGATTGGCTGGGGCTCGAACTCGGGACCGCCACGATCAATCGGTGCGTTCACGAGTTCGGCCTCGCCAGCGAGCCGGTGGTCGAGAAACTGCTTGAAGAGGTCCGGACGGCCGAGATCGTCCATCTCGACGAAACTCCGTGGTATCAGCGTGGCGCCTGATGTGGATGTGGGTCGCGGTGACGGCGTCGGCGGTCGTCTTTCGCATCGGCAGCCGGCGCAAGGAAGAATTGGCGGCCCTGATCGGCGAAGCCTTTCTCGGCTGGCTAGTCACCGACGGTTACGCCGCCTATCGCGACCATCCCCGCCGTCAGCGCTGTCTGGCGCATCTGATCCGCAAAGGCCTGGCGCTCGCCGGCGGTCTCTACGGCGACGGCGCCGGCTTCGGCCGCGACCTCGTCCGCGATTTGCGTCGCCTCATCGAGCGGGTCCGTAACGGCGAGGCCGACAGCAAGGCCGTCAGGCGATTGATGGACGCCATCAAGTGGAACTGCCAGTGCAACCGTCATGAGATCGAGCAGAAGGTGCGGGACCTGGCCAACGAAATCCTCAACGACTGGGACGCGGTGATCGCCTTCGTCCACGACCCCCGCCTGCCGCCCACCAACAACGACGCCGAACGCGCGCTCCGTCACGCCGTGATCGCCCGCCGCATCAGCTACGGCACACGCACAGACGAGGGCAGCCGTTTCTACGCCGCAGGCCTCAGCATCATCGAAACCTGCCGCAAGCGCGGCCTCGACCCCTGGGCCTACGCCAGCGATCCTTCTCAACACCCAAGGCGTTCACGTTCCTGATCACCGTTCCAATATTTCTCACGTCGGTCGGATTTTCAAGCACCGCAATCAAATTCTTGCAACGAAAACGCTTGATCTTATTCGCTCGATTACGAACAGAAGTCTTAGATGTAACTATTTCTTCCATGTTATACTCCATAAATTGTAACCAACGAAGCCTGCTGTACATTACGGGCAGAATCTACAAATTTACTACCGCCATCATTGCAAGCATACAGCACTCGCGCGGCGGTCGGTTATGATATAACGCGGTCGCGAGAAGACAATTCTGGGTATAAAGGCCTCCGTCGCCACCGCAATAACCGCTCCGGCGCATCCATCGCATTCAGCCTTCGACCGCTCTCTGACACAACGGTCTCGTTCGTCGTTCCGGTCGATCGACGGCCCGCACCGTGTGACATTCGGCGCCGCGCGCCACGGATAAAATCGGCCGGCTCGTCCCTTTGTGACCGGCCCGATACCCTTCGCGCGCCAACTGTGCGCCAAAGGCCTTGTGAGAGAAACCAATCCTTAACCATAAAGTCCAACACTCCTGCGCGACGCAGCGTCACGGCCACGCGAGCCGGATCTGCATCTGAGGCTGGCTCTGACGGACGGGCGGGTCCGTCGGCGGCCGTCCATCGAACGAGGGGGCGGGAAACGGCGTTATCGACGCCGAGCAGGAGAGGCACGACATGCCAGTTCATTTTGAGGCTCCCCAACTGAAGGAATTGAAGCCGCGCATCATGGTGTGCGGCGTGGGCGGCGCCGGCGGCAACGCGGTCAATAACATGATTGTTTTGGGCCTATCTGGCGTCGACTTCATGGTCGCCAACACCGACGCGCAGGCTCTCGCCTCGTCGCGGGCCCGACAGGTGATCCAGATGGGCCTTCAAGTGACGGAAGGCCTCGGCGCCGGGTCGAAGCCGGAAATCGGCAAAGCCGCGGCAGAGGAGGCGCTGGAGGAAATCCGCGACTGCCTTGCGGGCGCCAACATGGTGTTCCTGACGGCCGGCATGGGCGGCGGCACCGGCACAGGCGCCGCGCCGGTCATCGCCAGAGCGGCCCGTGAGATGGGCATCTTGACCGTCGGCGTCGTCACCAAGCCGTTCCATTTCGAAAGCGGACGGCGCATGCGGGTCGCCGAGGCTGGCATTGCCGAGTTGCAGAAGGCCGTTGACACGCTGATCGTCATCCCGAACCAGAACCTGTTCCGGGTCGCCAGCGAAAAGACGACGTTCGCCGACGCCTTTGCGATGGCCGATCAGGTCCTTTGCTCGGGCGTCGGCTGCATCACCGACCTCATCGTCAAGGAGGGGCTCGTCAACCTCGACTTCGCGGACGTCTGCTCGATCATGTACGAAATGGGGCCCGCGATGATCGGGGCCGGCGAAGCGACAGGAGAGCGTCGCGCCTTGCGCGCCGCCGAAGCTGCGATCGCCAATCCGCTGCTCGACGCGAGCTCAATGCGCGGCGCTCGCGGCCTGCTCGTCTCGATCACGGGAAGCAAGGACCTCACGCTCTACGAGCTGGACGAGGCCGCAAGCCGGATCCGGCAAGAGGTCGACGACGAAACCAATATCATCGTGGGCGCGACCTTTGACACCGCCCTCGGTGACGCTGTCCGGGTGTCTGTGGTCGCGACGGGCATCGATCGAGTGGCCGAAACTGAACCTATGGCCGGTGAGGCTCGCGCGGAGCCGGTTTTTCGGCCAAGCGTCGAAGCGGCTCTCGACGCCATCGCGGCGCTGACGGAGTTCAAAACGGAGCCGCCGCCTGCAGCGGCTGTCATTCCGTTTCCTGAGCCGGGCGAGCGGCGCGAACACATGGAGGACGAAGGGCTCGAAGGTCATCAATCCAGTCGCCGTTCGTCCATGCTGGAGAGGCTCGGCGTCACAGTGTCCGAGAGGTGGCAGGCCCGGCGAGCGTCAGGGTGGCGCTAATCCATGAGACGGGCCGGACTTCGAACGCTCGGGGCAGTCATGCCGCCGGCTCGTGTCGGCAGGTCGATACGATATTCGTGACGCCCGGAGTAGGGAATCTCGGGCGAGCGTTGGGTCGCTCCTCTCGTCCTCGGCGTATCCCGCGATGTGAATGATCTCCAGGAAGTTTTTCGCGGTCACGAGCTGGGCCAATTCCGCCTCGACCGCGGCACTATCGCCCCATTTCAAAGGAGAGCCCCGTGTTCATCGATTGCAAGATCGGACTCGCGTTGGTTGTCTTCGTACTGGGGTGTTCGCTCTCAGTCGCCGAGACTTTGCCCACGCATCGGATCCCCGCAGCGCTCGCGATGGAAGCAGCGGCGGAGGCGGTCTCCGCGTGTGCAAAGCAGGGATACCATGAGACTGCCCTTGTCCTTGATGCCGACGGAGCGACGATCGTCGCGCTCAGAGGGGACGGAGCCGGCATTCATACGCTCGATAGCGCGCACGATAAGGCGTACACCGCTGTCTCCTTCAAGAACGACACGATCGCACTCGCTGAGCGCGTGAAGGGGGAGGATTCCATTGCGCCTCTCGCGAAATTGCCGCACGTCATGTTCTTTGGCGGCGGCATTGTGATCAAGCTCGGCGAGGAGACGATCGGCGCCATCGGCGCCGCCGGGGCTCCTGGCGCCAAGCTCGATGACGGCTGCGCTCGCGCCGGCCTGGAAAGGATTCGGGATCGTCTGAATTGACAACTGGACAACCCGCCCAGCCTGCCCGATGGAGCTGCCCGGCTCCGTCCTGTCTGCCTCGGAGAAACGCGCCAAAGACCTTGGCCGAACTTTCGCGCCATGACCTGATGGTCGGGCCGCTCTCGCCGGGCGGACCAGAGCTGGTCCGCGCGCCGGGACAGGCAGACTGAAGTCGCCGTCGTCGAACCGCGCGTCCGCGCGACCTCAACGGCCGGCGTCGTCGCCTCCGGCAGCTCGAACTCAACACGTTTCCAAGTTGATGGGCAGACGGCGGGGTGGTCGGCCTTGGCTTTGCCCGGGCCGCCGCGCATAAATCCGATCATGCCGCCAAGCGCCCCAAATTCGTGTCCGGCGTCGGAATGAAGATCCCTCGCCCGGCGCTCGTGCTTCTCGCCAGAATGCGCGCGAGGGCGCGGGCGAGCGAAATCGGCCTCGTCCTCCTGGCGATCGTCGTCGGCGCTCTGGCCGGGGTCGCCGTCAGCGCGATGACGCTGATCGCCAACGCCGCCCACATGGTCATCTATGGCATCCCTTTCGACGTCCGGCTCAGCGCCGCCGAGCGCGTTCCTCCCATCGCCGCCTTCGCCGCGCCGATGCTCGCCGGGCTCGCCCTCGGCGCGCTCGATACGTGGCGGGCGCGAAAGAAGCTGCCGGCCGCGGTCGACCCGGTCGAGGCCAACGCCTTGCGCGGCGGGCGCATGTCGCTCAGCGAAAGCCTGCTCGTCTCCGCCCAGACCGTGCTGTCGAACGGTTGCGGCGCCTCCGTCGGCCTCGAAGCGGGTTACGCGCAGATCGGCGGCGGCGTCGCTTCGCGCATGGGAATCGACAGCCGGTTGAGGCGCCAGGACCTGCGCATGATGGTCGGCTGCGGCGCGGGCGGGGCGATCGCCGCCGCCTTCGGCGCCCCGCTGACCGGCGCCTTCTACGCCTTCGAGCTGATCATCGGCGCCTATTCGCTCGCCATCGCGGGGCCGGTGTTCGCCGCTTCGCTCGTCGCCGCCCTGACCACCAAGGCAATCGTCGGTTCGCCCTACGTGATCAGCGTCCCCGACGTGCCGCCGCTCGGCTTTCCGCACTACGGCGCCCTGATCGGCCTCGGCCTCGTCGCGGCGGCGCTCGGCGTCGGGGCGATGCGGGCGGCGGCTCTGATCGAACGGGCGTTCCGCCTGGCCGTGCCGTCGCGTCTCTTGCGGCCGGTCGCCGGCGGGGCCCTGCTCGGCGTGATGGCGCTCTACACCCCGCAGATTCTCGGCGCCGGCCACGGCGCGCTCGGGCTCGACTTCTATTCGCCGATGAGCGCCCGCGCGCTGGCCGGGCTGATCGCGCTCAAGCTGTTCGCCAGCATGACTTCGCTCGCCTCCGGCTTCCGCGGCGGTCTGTTCTTCGCCTCGCTGTTCGTCGGCTCGCTGCTCGGCAAGCTCTATGCGATCGCGGTCCAGGCGGCGTTTCCGGGCCTCGGGCTCGATACGGTCGCCTGCGTGCTGGTCGGCATGGGGGCGCTCAGCACCGCCATCGTCGGCGGGCCGCTGACGATGACGTTCCTCGTGCTCGAGAGCACCGGTAATCTCGGCATCGCGGGCGGGGTGTTGGCGGCCTCGATCGCCACCTCGCTCGCGGTGCGGGCGACCTTCGGCTATTCGTTCACCACCTGGCGGCTGCATCTGCGCGGCGAGACGATCCGGGGCGGCCAGGACGTCGGCTGGCTGCGCGAACTCACGGTCGGCAAGATGATGATCGCCTCGCCGCCGCTGTTCCTGGCCGACAAGAGCCTGCAGGCCTTCCGCGCCGCCTTTCCGCTCGGCAGCGCCAATGTCGTGGTCGCGGTCGGCGAGGACGGGCGCTACCACGGCCTCATCCACGTCGCCGAGGCCCATGCGCAGGCGCTCGCCGAGGATGACGACGGCGGGCCGGTCGGGCTCCTCGTCCACCTGCCCGCGACTACCCTCCATCCCGACGACGACATCCAGACCGCCCTCGACGTCTTCGGCGCCGCCGAGACCGACACACTCGCCGTCACCGAGCGCGACGCAGGCCACGTGCTCGGCACGCTCGGCGAGGCCTTCGCCGCCCGGCGCTACGCGCAGGAGACGAATGGCGCGATGAAGGGCGTGCTGGGCGGGGGATGAAGCCTGCGCCTGGCCTGAACCGGATTTCACCACCAAGGGCACGAAGGGTCACGAAGACTTGGTGTTCCTTCGTGTCCTTCGTGGTGAGAAACCCCCGACCTCGCCCCTCAAAGCCGAAGACTACTGCGCTTGCGCCCGGAGCCTGTCGACGAACCGCTTCAGGTCCGCGTCGTCCGGCTCGATCGCGGCGAGCCTTTCGGCATAGCGGAGCGCGGCGGCGAGGTCGTTCTGCTGCTGGCTGAGCTCGACCAGCAGGGTCAAAATCTGGATGTTGCCGGGATGGCGCGCGAGCGCTTCGCCGAGCGTCTTCAGCGCCTGATCGGGCTGGCCGGAGGAATTCAGCGCCACGGCGTAGACGTAGGCGTTCTGGGCGTTCTCCGGCGCGAGCTCGGCCGCCTGCTTGAATTCGCCGAGCGCCTCGCCGCTCCGTTTCAGCCGGACGAGCGTGAGCCCGAGCGCATAGTGGAGGCCCGCGTCCTTCGGCGCCACGGCGATCGCGGCGCTGAGCGTCTTTTCGCCCTCGGCGTCGCGGCCGGTCTCCCGGTCGAGATCGGCGAGATTGACCGCTGCGGGCGCGAACTGCGGCGCAAGCTTCAGCGCCGCCTTGTATTCGGCTTCCGCCTCGGCGGTCCTGCCCTGCCGCGCATAGAAACTGCCGAGCGTCAGGCGCGCCTCCGGCCGGTCGGCGTTGAGCGTCTGCGCCGCGACGAACTCGGCCGCGGCGCGATCGAACGCGGCGCGGTCGGCGACAGGCCGGCTCGCCTCCGGCGTGGCGGCGAGGAGGTCGGCGGCGCGGATGCGGACGCCGCGGACCGGATCGCTGAGCGACGGGGCGACGATCGGCCAGAGATCATCCGCCGGGGCGCCGTCCAGCATGTCGAGCGCGCCGATCCTCACCATCGGATCGGGGTCGGCGAGGCCCGTCCTGGCGAGGCCGACGGTCTCAGCCGAGAGGAAGGGCGAAAGCTCGCCGAGCGCGCCGGCGCGGGCGAAGCCGGGCGTCTCCGGGTCGGCGGCGACCGCCTTGAGCAGCGTCTCAGCGTCCGCCGCGTCCGCCCAGGCGTCGTGGAAGGCGGCCGCGTAATGCTGGAAGCCCTTGCGGTCCGGTCCATGCCATGTGACGACGGCGTCCGCCGCCCATTGCGCGGATTTATCGGCATGGCAGGCGTTGCAGGCGTTCGGCGTGCCGAGCTTGACCGAGAGGTCGGGCCGGGGCACGCGAAAACTATGGTCGTGGCGGTCGTGCACGACCATGAAGGTGCGGGTCGGCATGTGGCAGTCCGGGCAGCCGACTGGCGGGTTGACGCCCTGATGCCGGCTGTGGGCCGCGACCTCGTACCGGTCCGCCGCATGACATTGCAGGCAGACGCCGTCGCCAGGCAGGTTCAGCTTCGCGCTGTGCGGGTCGTGGCAGTCGCTGCAGGTGACGCCTTTGGCGAACATCTTGCTCTGCTTGAACGAGCCGTAATTGTAGACTTCATCCTCCATCTGCCCGTCGGCGAAATAGAGACCGCGAGAGAGCGGCGAGACGACATGGGTGTCGCTGAGCCATCGCCCCGGAACCCAATCCTCGGCGAATTCGGCGCGCCGCGCATGACAGAGCCCGCAAGTCTCGACCTCCTTGCGCAAGATCGGCGGCGCAGCGCTCGGCGCCGGCGCGCCGCTCGCCGGATCGATCGTCCATGTGCGGTTCGCCCGCTCGTCGAAGCGGACGACGAGGCCCTTCGGGTCGCTGTCGCCGGCCGGCGGCGTCCAGCCTTCAGTCGCTTTCGCCCATGCCACGTGCGCTGAGCCCTGCCCGTGGCAGGTCTCGCAGCCGACGCTGATCTCCGCCCAGGTCGTGGCGAACGTGTCGGTCTTGGCGTCGTAGTTCTTGCGCAGGCCGGTCGAATGGCACTCGGCGCACATGAAGTTCCAGTTCTGGTTGAGATTCGTCCAGTGCAGGACGTCGTCGTGCGCGATCGGCTCGTTGGGATAGAGGGAGAACCAGCGCTGGCCGCCCCTGTCCTTCGGTCGGCTGTCCCAGGCGATCCCAAGCGCCTGCACCCGGCCGTCGGGGAATTCGATCAGGTACTGCTGCAGCGGAAAGACGCCGAACGTGTATTTGATCTCGAACTCGGCGAGCTTGCCGTCCGGGCCGTCGGTCTCGGCGAAGAACTTGCTGTCGCGCTTATAAAAGCGCGACGTGACGCCGAAATGTGTAAAGGTCGCATTGGAAAAATCGCCGAGCACCGAAGCGTCGGTCGCATGGTCCATCGCCGCCTTGTGGTGCGAGCTCTCCCACAACTTCATTTCGCCGGAATGACAGGAGGCGCAGGTCGCGCTGCCGACGTAGGAGAGCGCGGCCGGAGCGTCCGCGGCGCGGGCGAGCCCGGTGGCCCAGACCAACGCCGCGCCGAGGAGAGCGAGCGCCACGACAACGGAGAGCCTGGCGGGCGGGCGGCGCGAACTCATCACAAATCCCTCATGCCGAACTGCCTGGCCGCTTCTCGTCCTTCGACACGCTCGGAATGAGGTTCTCCGCTTCCAACGCGGCTCATTGTCCAGCGTCCCAGGGATCCAACCCGACTGTCGGCGCGGCTTAGGGTCAAGGCGACGAACCGGTCAAGGTCCGCAAGTTGTCCGCTTGCCGCCGTCCGCCGCCGGCGGCACAGTGGCAAGGCGCGTGGTTTCATCGCGGGGCGACAGGAGGGCCAAAATTCTAGGGTTTCTTCGTCTCTGGCTTCGCCGTGCCGGCGCCGGGCTGCTCGGCGCCTTCGCCATCTGGCTGATCGCCTTCGTCTTCCGGCTCACCGATCAGCGGCTGCCGACCGTACTCGCGCTCGCGGCGACTTACGCCCTCGCGGCCTATGTCGTCTTGCCGCGGATTGTCCGGATGAGCCTCAAGGTGTTGAGCCGCCGCAGCGTGCCGAGCTTTACCGTGACGGCCGACGGGTTTCCCGGCGATCCGGTCAATCTGGCGCTCATCGGCACCTTCGCCGAGCTCAAGGCGGCCTTCGCTCGCTCGGGCTGGATCGAGGCGGACGCGCTTGAACTCAGGAGCTCCTGGGGCATGGCGGTCTCGTTCGTCCTCAACCGCCCATATCCGTCCGCGCCGTTCAGCACGCTCTATCTCTTCGGCCGCAAGCAGGACATCGGTTTTCAGAAGCCGATCGACGCCAGTCCGCGCAAGCGTCACCACATCCGCTTCTGGGCGTTGAGCCCCGAGCGCGCCTCCGAGGTGAGCACCCCGGAATTCTGGCTGAACGCCGACCGGCCCCCCTTCGACGAGCGCGTGCTCTGGGTGGGGGCCGGCACGCGCGACACTGGGCTTTCGTTCACCCGGTTCACCTTCCAGTTCACCCACGCCACCGCCGACGACACGAACGCGGAGCGCGCCTTGATCCTCGGCGAACTCAAGGCGGCCGGGGTCATCGGCGAGCCGGTCTGGCATCGGGAGGGCGATCGGCTCGCGCTCGGTAAGGTCAATCATTACACTGCCGACGGAGAGATCGCCGTGGCGCAGCTCGCGTAGCCTCGGCGCGACTGCGCTCTTGCGCCGAGCCGCATGTCAGGCTTGAGTGCCGCCACCCGGCCGCGAGCCGCCGAACGGCGGGCGGCGCGATCGCAAGGACTCTCCATGGATCTTCAGCTCAAGGGCAAACGCGCGCTCGTCACCGGCAGCACCGCGGGCATCGGCTACGCCATCGCAGCCGCCCTCGCGCGCGAGGGCGCTGACGTCATCGTCAATGGACGGACGGAGGATGGCGTCGCCAAGGCCGTGGCAACGGTCAAGGCCGAGACCGGCGGCGACGTCGTCGGCTTCGCCGGCGACCTCGGCGGCGCTGCGGCAGCCGAAGCGCTGGTGCAGGCGCATCCGCACGTCGACATTCTCGTCAACAACCTCGGCATCTTCGAACCGAAGCCGTTCGAGGAGATTCCGGATTCCGACTGGCTGCGGTTCTTCAAGGTCAATGTGGTGAGCGGCGCCCGGCTCGCCCGCCTGTATCTGCCGGGCATGAGGCAGGCGAACTGGGGCCGGATCATCTTCATCTCGAGCGAAAGCGGCCTGCAAATTCCGGCCGAGATGATCCATTACGGCGTCACCAAGTCGGCGCAGATTTCCCTCGCCCGAGGAATTGCCGAGACCGTGGCCGGAACCGGGATCACGGTCAACAGCGTATTGCCCGGGCCGACGAAGTCGCGCGGCGTCGTCGATTTCGTTTCGGCGCTGTCGAAGGATTCCGGCAAGGGCTTCGAAGCGTTCCAGACTGAGTTCTTCGACAAGGTCAGGCCGACCTCGCTGCTCAAGCGCTTCGCGTCGCCCGAGGAGGTCGCCTCGCTCGTCGCCTATGTCGCCAGTCCGCTCGCCTCGGCCACGACCGGCGCTGCGCTCAGGGTCGACGGCGGCGTGGTCAAGAGCGCGTTCTGAGGCGGGACCAGTTTTGGGATTGCGCCGCAGCTTTACGCCAGCACGAGAAGAGGCGTCGCCCGCATGAAAGCCGTGCGCACGGCCGAGGATGTCGAGCGCGCCATCGCGCAGGTGCTTGCGGCCGCGCCCCGCCGCGCCTTCGGGCTCGCGTTCGTGCGTTCGAGCCCGGCGAGGCGGTGCTCGCCTTCGAGGCCGGCGACGCCGCGCTCGGCCCGGCTGGCCAGGTGTACGGCGGCGTGCTTTCGATGCTGTGCAAGTCGGCGGCGGTGCTTGCGCTCTTGCCGCTGCTGCCGGCGGACCGCTACGCGGTGACCGCCGATTTTCACGCCCAGTTCCTGCGCCCGGCCACGCCGCGCGCTCGCGTCGAGCTCGCGGGAAGGGTCTTGAAGTCGGGCGGGCGGCTCGCCTTCTGCGAGGTCGAGGCGCGCTCGGAGGGCCAGGTCTGCGTGGTCGCCAGGGTCACCAAGGCGATCGTGACGGCTTAGACGCGAGCCCCCGCCTTGTAGGGGCGCGGTCGATGACCGCGCCGGCCAGGTCAGCGACCCGGCCCTACAGCACGCGTAGCGCCTGTAGGCTACGCCTTCATCGCTACAGCCTTGAAGAACGTGTAACAGAAGACGCCGTCCGGCGCGGCGGTGCGGGCGAGGTCGGCCACGCCGCGGTCGAAAGTCTCGGGGGTTGAGAGATCGGCCGCGACCGCCGGCTCGCGCACGCCCTCGATCATCGCGGTAAAGGTCTTGCGCGTAAACCCGTCGATCAGGTCCGGCCGGCTTCCGTCGACATAGACCTGTCGCGGCGAGACGCGCGGGTGCGCAAAGCCCGCCTCGACGAGCATCGGATAGAGCCGGCGGCCGATCATTGCGTCGCCGCCCGCCTCGGCCTGGAGCGCGACCTGGCAGGCGATCGCCTGCCGGGCGAACGCGCTGTCTGGATGAAAATAGGCCGAGCCGTGGTCCCCCTGGATCACCGTCAGCGATCCCCCGGGACGGATCACCCGGCGCACCTCGCGGAGCGCCTTCACGGGCTCGGCGAGGTGCTCCAGGACGAAGCAGACGAAGGCGTGGTCGAACGCCGCCTCGGGATAGGGGAGCGTGAAGATGTCGGCGACCAGGAACTCGACGGCGCCGGTCCGGACGGCTTCAGCCGCGCGCCGCGCCTGTTCGAGCGACCCCGGCGACAGATCGATTGCGGTAAAGCGCGCCTCGGGACTGTTGCGCAGCAGTGTGACGGTCTGCGCGCCGACGCCGCAACCGGCCTCGAGGACGGCGGCGCCGGCCGGATAGCGGGTGTCGCCGTGCAGGAGGTCGGTCAGCGACTGCGCCTGATCGCGCAGGCGTTGCGCTTCCGTCCCTTCATAACCGTGAACATAGCCAATCGTCATGATCGTCCGCTGGCCGGTTCCCGGAAAGAGACGCGAGCGCTGAGCGGCATTGCAGGCGCTCCAAAGGGAGAGGGGTCAGGCCGCTGCGATCGCAGGCCGGAACCGCACAGGCGTGGAAACCGCCGTCACTCCCAGTGCCCCGGTCCGGTCTGCCGCATGGTGACGACGTCGATGCGGCCGTTGTTTCGTCGGCCGCCGCCGATCCACCCCGACATGACCCAACTCGTCAGGCCCACCACGATGGCGGCGAAGAAGGCCGGCCAGAAGCCGGTCACGATAAAGCCCTTGAGGAACCACGACACCAGCTCGATCATCAGTCCGTTGATGACCAGCAGGAACAGGCCCAGGGTCAGCAGCGTGATCGGCAGGGTGAGAATGATCAGGATCGGCCGCACGACGGCGTTGATCACGCCGAGCAGCAGCGCCGCGGCGACCAGCGCCTCGGTTGACCGAAACTCCACGCCGGGCACGATCTGGGCGGCGAGCCAGAGCCCGATCGCGACCACCACCGCCCGAATGAGAAAGCCTTCCATGACGATACCCCAGTTCGACGCGAATGTAGGGCGCGTTGCGCCGTTCCGCCAGAGCGGACGAGGGTGAAGCCGCTCACAGGCACTTCAGCGCATCCGGGTCGGCCGCCGCCCGCATCATGATGATCGCCGCCCGCCGGCGCTGGAACGCGGTTGGACGCGCCGGATCGCGCTTCATGGGATTGGGCAGGGCGGTCGCCAGCAGCGCGCCCTCGCGCGCGTCGAGCGCCTTGGCGCTTTTATGGAAATAGCGCCGCGCCGCGGCCTCGATCCCGAACGTCCCGTCGCCCCATTCGGCGATGTTGAGATAGACCTCGAGCACCCTCCGCTTCGGCCAGAGCTTGCCGAGAACGAGCGCCATCGGGATCTCCAGCGCCTTGCGCAGGGGCGACCGGCCCGGCCACAAAAACAGGTTCTTGACCGTCTGCATGGTCAGCGTGGAAGCGCCGCGAGACGGGCCGTGCTTTCCCGCTGAGGCGAGCACCTCGTGAAGCGCGCCCCAATCGACGCCGTCATTGGTGCAGAAGGTCGCGTCCTCCGAGGCCACGATGGCGGCGAGCGCGGCCGGCGCCATGTCGTCGAGCGAAGTCTCAATCCGGTCGGTGGGTCTGCCTGTGACTGTGCGCGCCAGCATCAACGTCGAAACGGGATCAATGACGGCATAAAGCGTGACAAGGCCGAGGAAGAGCGCGATCAGCGCGAGGCCGATCCAAAGCGCGCCGCGCGCCGCGGCGACGACAAACGCGGATCGGCGCGACATGGCGGACCTCTTGGCCGAAATCGCCGGCCCAGGCAAGCAAGCCGCATCGCGTCCGAGCGCCCACGGCGCGCCCTCGCCATCGGGGACGACGCTAATTGAGCGTTCGCTTCATGTGCGGGGAGTCGAGCGAGAAGGCGGGGATGGCGACGTCGAACGGCTCGCCGTCTGCGCCGAGCATCCGATATTGCCCAACCATGACCCCGCTCGACGTTGTGAGCGGGCAGCCGGAGGCGTAGCGGAACGACTCCCCGGGCAGGATCGTCGGCTGCTCGCCGACCACGCCGGGCCCGCTCACTTCCTGATGGCGGCCCTCGGCGTCGGTGATGCTCCAGCGCCGCCCGATGAGGGTCACAGGCCGGTCGCCGAGATTGGCGATCTCGATGTCGTAGCGCCAAAAATATCGGCTCTCCTCGGGATCGGAGCGTTCCGGCTCGAACACCGGCTCGACCGTGACTTTGACCTGATGTGTGACCGCCATGTACATGGGAGGCGTATTCTAGCGGCGCGAGGCGGCGCGTCTACTGGCGCGCCTGGGTTTTTTCGTCCCTCGCGTGGCGACGCCGGATGGGGAAGCTTTCGATGAGCGAAGACTCTCTCGCCAGGGCCAAGGCGCTGCTTCGTCGGCTGATCGCGTTCGAGAGCGTCACGGACCGTTCGAACCTGCCGCTGATCGCGTTCGTCGAGGATTATCTCGCCTCGCTCGGCGTCGCCTCCCGCCGCGCGCCGAACGGCTCGAAAGACAAGACGGCTCTGCTCGCCACCGTCGGGCCACGGGTTGACGGCGGCGTGGTTCTTTCCGGCCACACCGACGTCGTGCCGGTCGCCGGACAGGCGTGGACGAGCCCGCCATTCGTCATGCGCGAGGCGGACGGCCGCCTTTATGGCCGAGGCGCCTGCGACATGAAGGGCTTCGCCGCCTGCGTGCTGGCTTGTGTTCCGGATTTTCTAGCCGCGCCGCTGAAGCGCCCCGTCCACATCGTGCTCAGCTACGACGAGGAGACGACCTGCCTCGGCTCGACCGACGTCATCGCCTGGTTCGGCAGGGAAGAGCCGCGTCCGGCCGCGGTCGTGGTCGGCGAGCCGACGATGATGGAGGTCGCCGACGCCCACAAGAGCGTGGCGACGATTCACACCGTGGTCAAGGGCCACGAGGCGCATTCGGCGCTGCCCGCGCTCGGCGCCAACGCCGTCGCGGCTGCGGCCGACATCGTCGCCGAGATCGGTCGCCTCGCCCGCGAATACGAGAAGGGACCGCTCGACCCGCGATTCGCGCCGCCCTATTCGACGCTGCACGTCGGGGTGATCCATGGCGGGACGGCGCGCAACATCCTCGCCCGCCAATGCGCTTTCGACTGGGAGTTCCGCGGTCTCCCGGGCGTCCCATCGGCTGCGCCGGTCGCTCAGGTGCAGGCCTTTATCGACACGGTCGCGCTGCCGCGCCTCACCCGCTACGTCAGCGGGCCCTCCATCGCCACCGAGATCGAAGCCGACGCGCCGCCGCTGGCGGCCGAGCCGGGATCGGTCGCCGAGACGCTCGCGCTGCGGCTCACCCGGTCCAACCGGACGATCGCGGTGTCCTTCGCCACCGAATCGGGGCATTTCCAGGCGGCGGGGATTCCCACCGTCGTCTGCGGTCCGGGCTCGATCGATCAGGCGCACAAGCCCGACGAATATGTCGAGGAGTCGCAGCTTGCGGCCTGCCTGGACTTTCTCGGCAATCTCGCAGGAGAATTGTCGGGCGAGAGCGGTTTCCCAGCGAAATGAATGGCGGGGGATTCCCGAATCAGGGCTGTTCATGAAATTCATGGGCTCCGCCGCGTGAAGGAGGCGGCGGGGATGGCGCTATCCGAAGATCTTCGCACACGTGTGGTGGAGGCTGTTGTGGCCGGCGGCCTGTCGCGCAACGCGGCGGCCAAGCGTTTCGGGGTCAGCATCGCCAGCGCCATCCGTTGGGTTTGGCGCTTCCAGGCCACCGGCGAGATTTCCCCGGCGCCGACGGGCGGGGATCGACGCTCGGACCGCATTGAGGCGCATGGCGATTATCTGCTTGGCCTCATTCGTCGTCAGCCGGACATCACGTTGTTGGAAATCCAGGAGCGGTTGATCGCCAACTGCAGCGAGCGCTTTTCTTTGTCGGTGATCTGGCGCTTCTTCGATCGGCACGAGATCACATTCAAAAAAAAACCGCGCATGCCGAGGAACAGCAGCGCCCCGATGTTTTGAAGCGGCGCCAGGAGTGGTTTGGGGCGCAACTCGATCTCGATCCGAGGAAGCTCGTGTTCATTGACGAAACGGGGGCTTCCACCAATCTGGCGCGCAAGGGCGGACGATGCCGGCGCGGTCGACGACTGCGGGTCGGCATTCCGCATGGCCATTACAAGACCATCACGCTCGTCGCCGGCCTACGCCTTTCCGGTCTCGTGGCGCAAAAGGCCTACGACCGGCCGATGAACGCGGCCACGTTCGAGGACTGGGTGGAGAAATGCCTCGCTCCCACGCTCTCGCAAGGCGACGTCGTCGTCATGGACAATCTGTCGAGCCACAAGGGAGCAAGGGTCGAGCAACTCATCAAAGCCGCCGGAGCCGAGTTGCTTTATCTGCCGCCTTACAGCCCCGACATGAATCCCATCGAAAAAGCCTACTCAAAGCTCAAGGCCTTCCTGCGCAAAATCGCCGAGCGAACCGTCACAGGCCTCCTGAACGCACTCGAAGCCTGCGCCGAAATCTTCAAATCTGACGAATGCGTGAATTACTTCAGGTCCTGCGGATACGATACGGATTGATCGGAAACCGCTCTAGCGGCTGCGGCTAACGTGACGCAGGCACCACCTTGGCGTAGCTGAGGTCGTAGGTCTTGTTCAAGAGCGGATCGAGCTTGGTGCCTTCGGAGGCATCGAAGATCCGGGGTCGTCCCGACGCGGTCGGCGCCGCGGTCGCGGCTGTGTCCGCCGCGCCGCCTTCGGCCGTCGACGGCGCGCCGAGTCCGTACTTGGCCTCGCGCGCCCTTTCGTCGGCGAGCATCGCCGGGGACAGGGGTACGGAAGCCGGAGAGCCGGATCCGTCGATCGACGCGGTCTCGTTGCCGAAGGCGTCGCCCTCGGCCGGCAAGTCGTTCACGCCGGCCACCACGGCGCCGGTCTCCTCGATCGCCTTACCGGCCGCAGGACCGCCGCCAAGCGAAGTGAGCACGCTCGCCACAGCCTGACGGCTCGCGCCAATCTTCGCGAGGCGCTGGGCGAGCCCGGCCTGCGCCGGCGGGACCGGGTCGATCGGGACGAGCGCGCCAAACAGGCCCGGAGCGACCGGATCGAGTTCGCTGTGCCTGGAGCCTGCCGGCGTCGGCGGGTTCACGTCCGGCGCCAGGCGGTCCTTGGCGTCCTTCTCGATCTGCCGCCAGCGGGCGACGTTCCTGAGGTGTTGCTCAAATGTGTCTGAGAAGACGTGCCCGCCGGTTCCGTCCGCCACGAAGTAGAGATCCTTCGCGCGGGCGGGATTGGCGACCGCCTCCAAGGCGGCCTTGCCGGGATTGGAGATCGGCCCCGGCGGCAGGCCGTCGATCTGATAGGTGTTGTAAGGCGTCGGCCGATTGAGTTCATCTTTCGTGATCGAATGGCCAAGTGTTCCCTTGCCGAACACGAGGCCGTAGACGATGGTCGGGTCGGACTCGAGGCGCATGTGCTTTTCGAGCCGGTTGACGAACACGCTGGCGACGTGCGGCCGCTCGTCCGCCTTGCCGGTCTCCTTCTCGACAATCGAGGCCAGCGTAACCATCTCGCCGGGCGACCTGATCGGCAGGTCGGTCGCCCTGCCTTTCCAGATTTCGTCGACGATCCGGGTTTGCGCCTTGGCCATACGGGCGAGGATCGACTGGCGCGTGTCGCCGCGCTCGAAATAATAGGTGTCGGGCATCAGCGAGCCCTCGCGCGGCGTCTCCTTGACTTCGCCCGCCAGCACGTCGTCGGCGCGCAGGCGATCTACGATCTGCTCACTGGTAAGGCCTTCCGGGATCGTGATTTTATGGCGCACGACCTTGTGCGACGCCAGCAGGCTCTCGATCTCGTTCATGCTGATGCCGGCCTTGAATTCGTATTCGCCGCGCTTCAGCGTGCTCCGGTCGCCGTCGAGCAGGGTGAGGACGGTGAACCAGGTCGAACTGCCGACGATACCGGCGCGCTCGAGCTGGTCGGCAATACTGCCGCCGTCGTCCTCACGGACAATATTGACGATTTTGTCCGCGGTCAGGGGTCCGGGAGCGCGGGCCTCCATCATCAGCCAGGCGACCGCGCCGAAGGCCAGCAAGGCGCCGACGAGCACGAAGGTAAGCAGGGCGCTCAGAGTGGACAGCGTCGATCGCCGAGGCTTCTTCGACTTCCTGGGCTGCGGCGGACCGTTGGCAGAGGCCGGGTCAGGTTTGCTGGCGCGGCGGAACAGGCTTGCTCGCGCCCGCGGGGGCCCGCCGCCGTTACTGGGTGGTGCGCTCATGCCGTGAACCGGACTCCCGCTCGCCGCGTTGTCGCAAAGCCCCGGGAGCCCCCGAGGCCCGCCGGGCTCAGCGCCCGCCGCCGGAATGCAACTCTACATGACCGCACATCGTGACGAAATGACAATTCGCGAAAGCGGCGGCCCTCACGCCGCGGCGCGGAAAAGGATCGACGCGTTCGTGCCGCCGAAGCCGAACGAATTCGACAGCGCCACCTGAATCGGTCGCTTGCGCGCCTCGTGTGGCGCGAGATCGATCGCGGTTTCCACCGACGGGTTGTCAAGATTGAGGGTCGGCGGCGCAATCTGGTCGCGGATCGCCAGAATGGAGAAGATCGCCTCGACGGCGCCGGCTGCTCCGAGCAGATGGCCGACCGACGACTTGGTCGACGACATCGTCGTCCGGCCGGCAGAATTGCCGAGCAGGCGCTCGACCGCGCGCAACTCGATCTCGTCGCCCATCGGGGTCGAGGTGCCGTGCGCATTGACGTAGTCGATCTCGGAGACGCTGACGCCGGCCCGCTTGAGCGCCGCGCTCATCGAGCGGAAAGCGCCGTCCCCGTCGGGCGACGGCGCGGTGATGTGATAGGCGTCGCCGGACAGACCGTAGCCGATCAGCTCGGCGTACATTCGCGCGCCGCGCGCTTTGGCGTGTTCGTATTCCTCGAGCACCACGCAGCCCGCGCCCTCGCCCATCACGAAGCCGTCGCGGTCGCGATCGTAAGGGCGGGAGGCCTGCTTCGGCCGATCGTTGAAACCCGTCGAAAGCGCCTTGCAGGCGCAGAAGCCGGCCAGCGACAACCTATTGACGGCCGATTCGGCCCCGCCAGCCACCATGACGTTGGCGTCGCCAAAGGCGATCAGCCTCCCGGCGTCGCCGATCGCGTGGGCTCCGGTCGAGCAGGCGGTCACCACCGCGTGATTGGGACCCTTCAATTTATGGGCGATGGACACTCGTCCGCCCACCAGATTGATCAGCCGCCCGGGAATGAAGAACGGCGAGATGCGGCGCGGCCCCTTTTCGTGCAGGGTGATCGAGGCGTCGTAGATGCCGCCGAGGCCACCGATGCCGGAGCCGATCAGCACGCCGGTCTCGATCTCTTCCTCGTAGGTTTTGGGCGTCCAGCCGGCGTCGCTGAGCGCTTGGGTCGCCGCGCTCATCCCGTAGACGATGAAGTCGTCGACCCGACGTTGCTCCTTCGGGTCCATCCAGTCGTCGGGATGGAAGGCATCGGGACGGTCGTCGCGCGGCACCTGCGCGGCGACCTGGCACGCAAGGTCCGACACGTCGAAATTCTCGACCCTGCCGGTGGCAGATTCCCCGGCCAGCAGACGGCGCCAAGTCGCCTCCACCCCGCAAGCCAAAGGGCTGACCAGGCCAAGTCCGGTGACGACGACCCGCCTCATGCGTTCCATCCCTGTGTCCCGTTCGCTGTCGTCACGCCGCACAATCCTTCAGGACCGAAGGCCCAACGCGACAAGGGCCGGACGGAACGCCGGCCCCCAAGCCCTGATGCGAAATCTGAGTCGGAACGCGGCTGGGCCTCGGTTCCGCCGGATTTCGGTTATTTGCTGGCCGACGCCTTCTCAAGGAACTTGATCGCGTCGCCGACGGTTACGATAGTCTCGGCTTGGTCGTCCGGAATCTCGACGCCGAACTCCTCCTCGAAGGCCATGACCAGTTCGACGGTGTCGAGCGAATCAGCACCAAGATCGTCAATGAAATTGGCGCTTTCGACGACCTTGTCCGCGTCCACGCCGAGGTGTTCCACGACGATCTTCTTCACGCGCTCTGCGACATCGCTCATCTTCAACTTCCCTTATGCGCCGGGCCCTCGCCCGCATAGTTCCTAGTTCCCCGATCGACCCCGCATGGGACCGACCGGTCGACCCCCCGCCCCGCTTCCTCGCGGGGGCGACTCGAGTTTCTCAGCGGTTACGGCGACGCCGACGCTCGACAATCCTCCCCGGAGCGCATTCGACGCCCGGCGACGACCGGGGTCGATAGCACATCTTTTCCATGAAGGCGAGAGCCGTCGCGACGCTGTGCGCAACTCCGCAGTGACACAGCAAACCCCTCAAATCATTGCCATTCCGCCGTTCACGTGCAGGGTTTGGCCGGTCACGTAAGAGGCTTCGGCGCTGGCCAGAAAGACCGCGGCGGCCCCGATGTCGGCGCCGGATCCGAGCCGTCCCATCGGCACCTGCACGAGGATCGATTCGCGCTGCTTGTCAGTGAGCGTCTCGGTCATTGGGCTGGCGATTATGCCCGGCGCGATGCAATTGACGGTGACGCCGCGCGAGGCGATCTCGCTCGCCAGCGACTTGGCCATCGCGATCATGCCGGCTTTGGCGGCGGCATAATTGGCTTGTCCCGGATTGCCTCTGACGCCGACAATCGAGGTAATGTTGATGATCCGCCCGTAGCGGCGCTTCATCATGCCTTTGACCGCGGCTCTCGACAGGCGGAAAGCCGCAGTCAGATCGATTGCCAGCACCGAGTCCCACTCGGCGTCCTTCATCCGCATGAAAAGGTTATCCCGGGTGACGCCGGCGTTGTTGACCAGCACGTCGAGCGAACCCATCGCCGCCTCCGCAGCGGGCACCAGCATTTCCACCGAAGCCGGATCGGCAAGGTCACATTGGGTTACATGGACGCGCTCGGAAAGCTCAGCAGCCAGCGCTTCGAGGGTCTCGCGCCGCGTGCCCGACAGCGTCACGACCGCGCCCTGCGCGTGCAGCGCGCGCGCGATTGCTCCACCCAGACCGCCAGAGGCGCCGGTGACGAGCGCAGTCTTGCCACTGAGATCGAACAACAGTTCCGCCTCTCGGTCAGGGTTTCGGACGGTTTGCGGCTGCAAAAGCGGCAATGTCGGCTGGCTGCCCGACGCTAATCGCGGTTGCGCCCTCGGCGATGCGCTTAATAAGGCCGACCAGCACCTTGCCGGTCCCGATCTCGATGAAACGCGTCACGCCCTGTGCGCTCATATAGGCGACGCTCTCGCGCCAGCGCACGGTTCCCGTCACCTGCTCCACGAGCCCCGCCCGAATCGCATCCGGGTCCTCGACCGCCGAAGCTCGCACGTTGGCGACGAGCGGCGGCTTGGGCGGCCGGATTGCGGCGGTGACCAACGCAGCGGCCATCGCCTCGGCTGCGGGCTGCATCAGCGCGCAGTGGAAGGGGGCGGATACGGTAAGGAGCACGGCGCGCTTCGCGCCGGCGAGCTTGGCGAGTTCCATCGCCCGCTCGACCGCCGCCCGGGTCCCGGAAACGACGACCTGACCGCCGCCGTTGTCGTTGGCGGCCTGACAGATCGCGCCGGACAAGTAGTGGTCGCTCGCAGCCTGGGTCGCGATGGCCGCCACGGCGCCGAAATCGAGACCGAGCAGCGCCGCCATCGCGCCCTCGCCGACCGGGACCGCCTTCTGCATCGCCTCGCCGCGCAGGCGCAGGAGGCGCGCGGCGTCCTCGAGCGTCAGCGATCCGGCGGCGCAAAGCGCCGAATATTCGCCCAGCGAGTGGCCAGCCACGAAGGCTGCGTCCCGCGGCGGGTCGAAACCGGCCTCGGTCTCGAGCGCTCGGAGCGTCGCGATGCTTGCGGCCATCAGCGCCGGCTGCGCGTTCGCGGTCAAGGTCAGCTCGGCCTCCGGTCCCTCGAACATCAGCTTCGACAGTTTCTGCGACAGCGCCGCGTCGACGCGATCGAACATCTCGCGCGCCGCGGGGAACGCTTCGGCGAGAGCCTTGCCCATTCCAACCGCCTGCGAACCTTGACCTGGAAACACCAAGGCCGTCGTCATCAAAAGCCCCCATCGTGCCGCGGGCGCAAAGATACAGGTTCGCTCGTCGTGTCAAGAGAACGCCGTGTCGCAGATCAGAGCGCCTGCGCGGCGCCCGCCCCTCTCGCACGGCGCCCGAACGATGGTAGGGAAGACTTGGCGGAGAGGGCGCTCAGGGCCTTTCGCTCAACGATGGAGATTCCGATGACGGCGGCGCCGGGCAAATCCTGCGGACCCTGCACGATGTGCTGCTCTGCGCTGGAAATTGCCGAGCTTAAGAAAGCCGCCGGCCGCCTGTGCGCCGACTGCCGTCTCGGGGGCGGTTGCTCGATCTACGCCCATCGCCCGCAAGTCTGCCGCGACTACGAGTGCGAGTGGCTGACCCGGCGCGATCTTCCCGGCCGGCTCCGGCCCGATCTCGTCGGCGCGATCTTGATGGAGGACGCCGACAGTGAGCAATACTGGGCGGTTTGCGAGCCTGCAAAACCGATGGCGTGGCGGCGGCCGGCCATTTTCGCCCATCTTGTCGCAATGGCGAAGTCGGGTCGAACGGTAGTGGCGAAGGCTGGCCTCCTGTCGTGGCGAATCTTCGCTTCCGGCGAATGGGGTCCTTGCACTTGATTGCCTAAATGATAGGCAGGTCGCACAATTCGCGGGCGTTCGAACAAGGCGCGCTCGAGCCGCCCGTCGAGGCGGGGCCGCCCATGGCGCCTTCGTACGTACGATGTTATGACCCTGCCGCCGTCGCCAGAGGCGCAAAGGCCCGGTACGGAGCAAGGGAGTTTCGCCGCCATGAAAAAGATCGAGGCGATCATCAAGCCGTTCAAGCTCGACGAGGTGAAGGAGGCGCTGCAGGACGCGGGAATCCAAGGAATCACCGTCCTCGAGGCCAAGGGTTTCGGTCGGCAGAAGGGTCACACCGAGCTTTATCGCGGCGCCGAATATGTCGTGGACTTCCTGCCGAAGGTGAAGGTCGAAGTTGTGGTGGCCGACGAGAACCTTCAGGCGGCGATCGACGCGATTTGCAACGCCGCGCAGACCGGCCGCATCGGCGATGGCAAGATATTTGTATCGCAGATCGAGGAAGCCATTCGAATCCGCACCGGGGAAACGGGCGCGGACGCGATCTGACGGACTTTCGATCTGTTCTTCTAGGGCTACCCGCCGCGGGCGCGGCGGGAGGGATGAGTAGACTCCTATCGTTAAGGAAAGGCAAACCATGAAGACCGCCAAGGATGTCCTGAAGGCGATCAAGGACAATGACGTCAAATATGTCGATCTGCGTTTCACCGATCCGCGCGGCAAGTGGCAGCACGTGACCTTCGATCAGACGCTGGTCGACGAGGACGCGTTCGCCGACGGCCTGATGTTCGACGGCTCATCGATTGCCGGCTGGAGGGCGATCAACGAGTCCGACATGACCCTAATGCCCGACCCGACCTCCTATTGCGTCGATCCGTTCTTCGCCGCCACGACCGCGGTGCTCAACTGCGACATTCTCGATCCGGCCAGCGGCCAGCCTTATAACCGCGATCCGCGCGGCATCGCCAAGAAGGCCGAGGCCTATCTGAAGTCGACCGGCGTCGGCGACACCGCCTTCTTCGGTCCGGAAGCCGAGTTCTTTGTCTTCGACGATGTCCGCTTCGCCGCCGATCCGTACAACACCGGATTCCAGATCGACTCCACCGAACTGCCGATCAACTCCGACACCCCCTACGAGGGAGGCAACCTCGGCCACCGCGTGCGCACCAAGGGAGGGTACTTCCCGGTTCCGCCGCAGGATTGGCGCAGGACATGCGCGGCGAGATGCTGGCCGCGATGGCGCAGATGGGCGCGGTGGTCGAGAAACACCACCACGAAGTCGCCTCCGCCCAGCATGAGCTCGGCCTCAAGTTCGGTCCGTTGACGCTGATGGGCGACCACATGCAGATCTACAAGTACTGCATCCACATGGTCGCCCAGAGCTACGGCAAGACCGCAACCTTCATGCCGAAGCCCATCTACGGCGACAACGGTTCGGGCATGCATGTCCACCAGTCGATCTGGAAGGGCGGCAAGCCGGTGATGGCGGGCAATCTCTACGCCGACCTCAGCCAGGAATGCCTGTACTACATCGGCGGCATCATCAAGCATGCCAAGGCGCTGAACGGCTTCACCAACCCCTCGACCAACAGCTACAAGCGTCTGGTCCCGGGCTTCGAGGCGCCCGTGCTGCTCGCCTATTCTGCGCGCAACCGCTCGGCCTCCTGTCGTATTCCGTGGACGTCGAACCCGAAGGCCAAACGCGTCGAAGTCCGCTTCCCCGACCCGACCGCCAATCCGTATCTCGCTTTCGCGGCGATGCTGATGGCCGGCCTCGACGGCATCAAGAACAAGATCGATCCGGGCTCCGCGATGGACAAGGACCTCTACGACCTGCCGCCAAAGGAGCTCAAGAAGATTCCGACCGTCTGCGGCAGCTTGCGCGAGGCGCTGGCCAGTCTCGACAAGGACCGCGCGTTCCTGAAGGCCGGCGACGTGTTCAACGACGACTTCATCGACAGCTACATCGAGCTCAAGATGGCCGACGTCTATCGCTTCGAGATGGCGCCCCACCCGGTCGAGTTCGACATGTACTATTCCTACTGAGGATCCCCTCGGACGGTGGGAGGGCGGCCTTCGGGCCGCCCTTACGCTTTTGCGGGCGCGCCCCTCCCGCCATCAGGGCGCGACGCTTCGCCGTCTGGCGCCGGGCGCGTTGAGGCCTATTCTGGCCGAACGATTCCGTTTCCCCGGAGCCGCTCGTCCATGTCCGCATTCGCTTGCCGCCGCCCCCTGACCGCCGCCGACCTCAGGAGCGCCGCCTTGGGTCTGGCGCTATGTTCCACCTTGGCAGCCGCTGCGTCGGCCGCGGATGCGACCAACGGCGAGACGCTCGCCCGGCGCTGGTGCGCCGCCTGCCATATCGTCGGGTCCGACCAGACCCACGGCGCCGACAACGCGCCGACTTTCGCCTCGATCGCCCGGCAGCCCGGGTTCAGCGCCGGCAACGTGGCGAAGTTCCTGATGGACCCGCATCCCAGGATGCCGGACATGCAGCTCGGCCGCAGCGAGGCCGCCGACCTCGGCGCCTATATCGCGAGCCTCGCCAGGTAGGCGAAGGTTGCTGCCGCGGCTGAGCTTCCTTTCCGTTCGCGACCGCCTGAGAAATCCCCAAGGTCTTGGTTCGGCTTTCGCCTCGGCGTTCTCGCTACCGTTCCCGTGCGGCTTCGGACGCGACGCGCGCGAGCGGCGAGAGCAGGTAGTCGATGACCCGGCGCGAGTCGGTCTTGATTTCGACGGCGACGGTCATACCCGGGGTAAGGGGGATGATCGCGGTGTCGATGGTCATGGCGGTTTCGTCGAGCGCGACCGTGACCGGGAAGACGAAGCTTTCGGCCTGACCCGGGGCCGTCGAAGGGGTCTGGGCCGGGTTGGCCGAGGCGGCGGCGTTGGCCAGCGCCCGCTTAGCCTCTTCTTCGGGAATCGCGGCCGAGGCGATCTTCACCACCTTGCCGTGCAGGACGCCAAATCGGGTGAAGGGGAAGGCGTCGACCTTGACGACGGCCGGCTGCCCGAGCTTGACGAAGCCGATGTCGAGATTGGAAACGAGCGCCTCGACCTGAAGCTCGCCGCCGTTCGGCGTGATGACGGCGAGCTGTTGTCCGGTGGTGACGACCTGACCGACGGTCGTGACCGCCGTCTGCTGCACGACGCCGTCGATCGGCGCATAGAGCCTGGCGCGCTGAAGGCGGGCGCCCGACTTGGCGAGCGCCTGGCGCGCTTCGTCCGCCTTGCGCGCCGCGTCGGCGAGCTTGTTTTCGTTGTCGGCGATGAACTGCGAGGCGGTCTTCGTCCGCTCGCTCATGATCTCTCGCAGCGCCGCGTCGGTCTCGATCAACTGGCCCTCGTCGGACGCCAGCTGCGACTGGGACTTCTCGAGTTCCTCCTTGGCGTCGTAAAGATTGATCTTGGTGCCGACCTGCTTGTCGATCGCTTCCTGACGGGTCGCCACACGCGCCTTCAGCGTGTCCATCAGCGTGTGCTGGAAGGCGATGCTCATCTCGAGACGCTTTTGGGTTGCGAGCTTCTGCGCCATCTGCCGGTCGAGCGCCTTGAGCGCGTCGGAAAGCTGGGTCAGATCGGCGCGCAGCACCGCCTCCTCGCGCAGACGGAACGGCTCGGGCAGGCTGTCGTCCCAGACGACGTCGAGACTCGGTCGTCCCGCAAGCTCCTCGACCTGGCTCAGCGCGACAGTCTCGCTATTCCCAGAGGCGTCATGGCCTGCTTTTGCGCTGGCGGCGGCCCGGTCGCGCGCCTCGCTGGCGCCGGCGTCCTCTGTCTCCGCGCGACGGACCTCGGCGATCGCGTAGCGTCGGCGGTTGGTCTCGGCGAGGCTGGCGTCGAGGGCGTCCTCAGCGGCGCGCGCATCCGCTTTCGCTTCCGACGGATCGAACTCGAGCAGCAGATCGCCCGCCTTGACCGCCTGGCCGGCCTCGACGTGGATCGCCGCCACCTTGCCGGGATCGAGCGGCTCGATCACCTTGGAATGGCCGGCCGTCTCGATCTTGCCCTGCGCGACCGCGTGCACGTCGAGGCGGCCGAAGAAGGACCAGACGAGCGCTGCGAGGGCGAAGGCGCAGATCGTTCCGATCAGCACGAGCGGCGCCGGCGGCGGCGGAGATTCGAGGATCTCGAGCGCGGCCGGCAGGAATTCGCGGTCTCGGCCCGAGATCGCGGGTCGCGGCTGCGACGCGCGCGGCGGAACGGGTTGCGGGACGGGAGGGGGCGCGGCGCGTTCGTTCATGCGCGGGCCCTCGCCTGATCGCTCTGCAAATCCCACAGGTGGGCGTAGAGGCCGTCCTCGCGCCTCAGAAGCTCCTCATGCGAGCCCACCTCGACGATCTCGCCTTGGCTCATGCCGACGATGCGGGTGCAGGGTCGGACGGCCGCAAGGCGATGGGCGATGATGATGACGGTTCGCCCGCGCACGATCGCACGCATGTTGTCCTGGATGATCCGTTCGCTCTCGTAATCGAGCGCCGAGGTCGCCTCGTCGAGGATCAGGATGCGCGGATTGGTGACCAGCGCGCGGGCGATGGCGATCCGCTGGCGCTGGCCGCCGGAAAGGTTGGCGCCGCGTTCTTCGATCATCGTGTCGTAGCCCTGGGGCAACTGGGCGATGAACTCGTCGGCCCCGGCGAGCCGCGCCGCCTGCATCACCAGGATCCGCGCCATCGCCGGATCGGCGAGCGCGATGTTCTCGTGGATCGAGCGGTTGAACAGGATGTTCTCCTGCAACACGACGCCGATCTGCCGGCGGAGCCAGCCCGGATCGAGCTGGGCGACGTCGACGCCGTCGAGCATCACCTGGCCCATCTGGGGCCCATAGAGGCGCTGAACGAGCTTGGTCAGCGTCGACTTGCCCGAGCCGGAAGGTCCGACGACGCCGATCACTTCGCCTGCGGCGATCGACAGCGTCACGTTGCGCAGGACGTCGGGCGCGTCGGGCCGATAGCGCATGGTCACGTTGCGCAGTTCGATCGCCCCGCGCGGCGGCGGCAGCGTCAGGAGATTTTGCGGCACGGGTTCGGGCGGGGCGTTGAGGATGTCGCCGAGCCGCGCCACCGACACCTGCACCTGCTGGAAATCCTGCCAGAGCTGCGACAGCCGGAGGATCGGCTGCACCACCTGGCTGGCGATCATGTTGAAGGCGATCAGTTCGCCGACCGTCATCGAGCCGGCAATCACCGCTTGCGCGCCGATGAACAGGATCAGCGCCGTCGTGATCTTGCTCACGTACTGGATCATGTTCTGGCCGAGCGCGCCGGTGACGCCGGCGTCGAACGACTTGCTGACGTAGGAGGCGAGCCGCTCCTCCCATTGCGCCTGCATCATCGGCTCGACGCTGGCGGCTTTCAGCGTCGGCGCCCCGACGATCGATTCGATCAGGAACTGCTGCGAGCGTGCGCCGCGGTTGAACCGCTCGCTGATCTGCTCGCGCAGGAGCGGGCGCAACGTCGCGGCGATGAGCACGTAGACCGGAATCGAGATCAGCACGACAAGCGTAAGCTCGACCGAATAGATCAGCATCACCCCGATGAAGACGAGGGTGAAGACGAGGTCGATGAGCGCGGTCAGGCCCTGGCCGGTGAGGAAGCTGCGGATCGTTTCCAGTTCGCGCACGCGCGCGGCGGTCTGGCCGGCGGCGCGGGTCTCGAAATAGGCGAGCGGCAAGCGGAAGAGGTGGTGGAAGAGCCTTCGGCCAAGCTCGACGTCGATGCGGTTGGTGGTGTGACTGAGCGTATAGGTGCGCAGGAACTGCAGCACGGTTTCGAACAGCCCGAGCGTCACCATGCCGACGACCAGCACGATCAGGGTCGACAGGCCCTTGTGGACCAGCACCTTGTCGACCACGAGCTGGAAGAAGATCGGCGTCGCCAGGGCGAAGAGCTGCACGAACAGCGAAGCGACCAGCACATGCGCCAGCGGCCGGCGGTAGCGTAGGATCGACGGCCAGAACCAGCGGAAGCCGAAGGTGTTGGGGTCGACCCCCGCCCCCCCGAGCCGCCGGGTGACCAGGATCGCGGAGCCGGACGACAGCGCCTCCGCCTCCTCGAGCGGGACCTCCCTGGCGCTCCGCGCCAGCGGGTCGACGAGCCGGAGCTTGCCTTTCTCCGCCGCGGCGGCGATCACCACAAAGCCGCCGCCCTTCATCTCGAGCAGCGCCGGATAGGGGATGGCGCCGAGCCGCTTTGCCGTGACGCTGCGGATGATGCGCGACTTGAGCTCCAGGAGATTGGCCGCCCGGATGAGATCTTCCGCTTCCGCGAGCCGTCCGGTCAGCGCCAACTGATGACGCAACTGCGCCGGATCCGCCGCAATGCGGTAGTAGCCGGCAACCAGCGACAGCGCCGCAAGGCCGCCGTCGAGCGGTTGCGCGCCGACCCGTGTCTCAGACCTGATGGTCGCCTCGTTCATCCCTGCATCCCCAACGGCGCCGACGCCGGCATCGCCCAACGGCAGCCGAGTTCGGCGCTCGTCCGCTCGCCCACGGGCTAATTCCATGGGCGGATTCCGGCAGCCGCCGCAACGGCATTTCCCCGCCGAAGCGGAGCCTGATCAGCACTTCGGGCGGCTTTCAATCTATTATCGGGATACCCTGCCACGAATTCGTTTATCCCGCGTTCCCCGTCCTTCGCCCCGCCGGGAGGCCGACGCTCAAATAGCGATCAACGTCGGAGGGGGCGAGAGATCTCGCCGCCAGTTCAAACTGCAGTCGTCCTCGCCGTCGGGCCGGCATTAGCCGATCTTGAAGTTCGCCGCGCTGAGCGACGACTTTGCGACGCCGGCAATGTCGAGCGAACCGGCGGCGCCGAATGACAGCAGGCTGCCCCCGGAACCATCGCTGGTCAGCGCTGCATAGGCGGCGCCGGCGGTCGCATAGCCGCCTTCGCCGCCGAGGAGATCGAAGACGCCGGAAGCCGTGTCGGCGCCGAAGCTGGAAACATTCAGGGCGCCCACGCTCCCCGTGATCTTGAACAGGCTGCCCGAGCCGCCGTCCGTGATGGAGTCGTTGAGCCCGGCATAGACGATGTCGGCCGTACCCACGATCTTGAACCCGACGCCGCTCGACCCATTGACGGTGATGTTCGTCCCCGTGATTGTGTCGCCCGTCCCCGACTTCAGGTTGACGATGTCGCCCGAGTCGGCGGAAACCGCATCGGTTGACCCGTTGAGCACCAGGACCGAGGCGGTCCCCGGCGTCATTGTGACGGTATCGTTCGATCCGACCACGTTCGCGTGCGAATTCGCCTGGACCCCGACCGTGACGCTTGAGCCGTTGACGACGTCGAGCGGTCCAAATTCGCCGTTGTTGCCGACCGTCACGCCGGTTCCGCTCGACGCACTCACGGTGAAGCCCGTCCCCGTGATCGTGTCGCCCGTTCCAGACTTCAGGTTGACGATGTCGCCGGACGCGGCCGAGACCGCATCGGTAGAGCCGTTGAGAACCAGGACCGAGGCTGCGCCCGTCGCCATCGTCACGGTGTCGTTCGACCCGACGACGTCCACGTGCGCATTCGCCTGGACCCCGACCGTGACGCTCGAGCCGTTGACGACGTCGAGCGGCCCGAGTTCGCCGTTCCCGCCAGCCGTCACGCCGGTTCCGCTCGACGCATTCACAGTGACATTCGTCCCCGTGATTGTGTCGCCCGTCCCCGACTTGAGATTGACGATGTCGCCCGAAGCGGCGGAAACCGCGTCGGTCGACCCGTTGAGAACCAAGACCGAGCCCGCGGCAGCGGTCATCGCCACAGTGACGTTCGTCCCCGTGATCGTGTCGCCCGTCCCCGACTTCAGGTTGACGATGTCGCCCGACGCTGCGGAGACCGCGTCGGTCGACCCGTTGAGCACCAGAACCGAGGCGGTCCCAGCCGCCATCGTCACGGTATCGTTCGACCCGACCACGTTCACGTGCGCATTCGCCTGGACCCCAACCGTGACGCTCGAGCCGTTGACGATATCGAGCGGCCCGAACTCGCCGTTCCCGCCGACCGTCACGCCGGTTCCACTCGACGCATTGACCGTGAAGCCCGTCCCGGTGATCGTGTCGCCCGTCCCCGACTTGAGGTTGACGATGTCGCCGGACGCGGCGGAAACCGCGTCGGTCGACCCGTTGAGAACCAGGACGGAGGCGGTCCCCGGCGCCATCGTCACCGTGTCGTTCGACCCGACAACGTCGACGTGCGAATTCGCCTGGACCCCAACCGTGACGCTCGAGCCGTTGACGATATCGAGCGGCCCGAACTCGCCGTTCCCGCCGACCGTCACGCCGGTTCCACTCGACGCATTGACCGTGAAGCCCGTCCCGGTGATCGTGTCGCCCGTCCCGTTGGTCAGCGCGATCACATCGCCGGAGACCGCAGTGATTGCGCCGTTCGAACCGCTGATGCTGACGGAGGCGATGCCGAGGAGTTCGAGCGTCCCCCCGGCGGTGAACTCGATCGGCACGTTGACCGAGGAACCAGAAAGCATCTCGAATGTGCCGCCGGCGATCTTGACCTGACCCGTCACAGATGGGCCGACCACTCCGTCCTGGACAATGGTGCCGAGAACGACCGTGCCGCCGGAGCCCGCCTCGATGGTTCCTCCTGGGGGCGAACCAGACGAGGGCTGGCCGGTGTCGACGTTGGAGTCGATTGTGAGCGTCGCGCCGCTTTCGGCTTCGAGCAGTCCGCCGCCGTCGTTGATCGTGTGGCTGCCGGTGTTGAGCGTCAAAGTGACGCCGGAGCCGGCGGCGATGACCGAGCCGGTATTGTCGAACGTCAGATCGTTTGACGCCTCGATGCCTTCGTCGCCGATCTGGCCGGAGGCGAATGCGTCGATGGTGCTGGCATTAGTGAACGTCGCCGCCGCTTTCCCGTCGCTGGTGATGTCGGCACCGGCGCCCTTCAGCCCGATATAGCCGCTCCCGGTGACGGTGTATTTGCCGCTGATCGCTAGATCGCTGCCACCCCAAATATCGATCGTCCCGGAATTGGTCGTCGATCGCGTGCCGCCGTCTTGGCCGAGGTCGACCGTCCCGGTCGTCGCCCCTTGCGAGCTCGACGAAGACGTGCCCGCTGACAACGTGTCCTCATTGTTGAGGTCGGAAACGATCGCCAGCGTCGCGTCGTTTGCGGCCACCAGCGTTCCGGTGTTGAGGACGGTGTTGCTGCCGGTGTTGATCGTCAGCGTGACGCCCGAGCCGGATGGGCCGGCTGTGCCTGAGTTGTCGAACGTCAGATCGTTGGACGCCTTGACGCCCACGTCGCCGATCTGGCCGGAGGCGAGCGCCTCGATGGTGCTTGCGCTTGCATTGGTGAAAGTCGCCGGCGCGCTTCCGTCGCTTGTGATGTCGGCGCCCGCGCCTTTGAAATGTCCGGTTCCGGCGCCCGCAATGGTGTAGTTCCCGCTGATCGCGAGATCGCTGCCGGCGTAGATCGCGACCGCGCCCGTATTGTTCATCGACCCTGTGCCGCCGTCTTGGCCCAGGTCGACCGTCCCGGTCGTCGCTCCAAACGAGCTCGATGGAGACGAGCCCGCGTCTATCACCCCTTGATTGGTGGCGTTGGAGACGATCGCCAGGGTCGCGCTGTTGACGGCCTCGAGCACTCCGTTGGAGCCGTTGGTTACGGTATTGCCGCCAGTGTTGATCGTCGCCGTGACGCCCGACCCGTTAGCGCCTGTCGTGCCGTTGTTGACGAACGTCAGGTCGCTGTCGCCGATCTGCCCCGAGACCAGGACGTCGATCGTGCTATCATTGGTGAAAGTGGTCCCTAGGAAGCCGTCGCTCGCAATGGCGGCCCCGGCGCCCTTGAGTGCGATGGCGCCGCTGCCGGTGACCGACAGGTTGCCGCTGATCGCCAGATTGGCGCCGCCGAGGATTTCGATGGTTCCGGTGTTGGCGAGCGTCTCCGTGACGCCGTCGCCGCCCAAATCGAGCGTCGCATTCGCGTCGGCCAACATCGTGCCTGAGTTGGTGAAGGTGGCGCCGCCGGCGCCGCCGTCGCTCAAATCGAGGGTCGAGCTCGCCTCCGCAATCATCTCGCCTTCATTGGTAAGACTGGGGGCGATAATCTGCAGGAAGCTGAAGGACTCCACCTTGCCGCTCGCCTGATTGTCGAAGCCGAGGCCGAGGTTGATCAGGCCGGTGCTTCCCGACTGCGTCTCAATCGTGTTGTCCACGTTGACCAGGTCGCCGTTGACCGTTCCGCCGTTCCCGTCCGGGGCGTTCAGGATGTCCCCCGCGGTGCCGCTGTAACCCAAAAAGACCGTGCCGCGGCCGGTGAGGTTGATTGTGCCGGCGATGTTGAGGTCGCCGGTTCCGCTGCCGCTGCCGCCGCTACCGGCGCCCTTGCCCACGCCAAGCGTGTTGGCGTTGTCAAATGTCTGATCGACCTTACCGATCTGCAGCGTGGAGCCCGTGTAGACAAAAGTGTCGCCGAGATTTCCGCTCGCGACGCTCGAGGAATCCTCCGTGTTCAGATCCGTCCCCTCGACCGCGATCAGAGTGGTCGGCGTGAGCACGCCTCCGTCGTCGCCGATGAGGAGGAGGGCGCTCGAGCTGGTGGCGATGCTGTTCACGGTCACGTTGGAGGTGAGCGCGGCCGTCACGCCGTTGACATAGGCGTCCTGCGGCTCGATCGGCATGGAGCCGGTGCTCCAGCTGGTCGGAGTCTCCCAAGAGCCTGTAATCGTATCGACGTCCTGCGTCAGCGAGAGGTTCCAGCCGAGCGCCTGCATGACGTCGAGCTCGGTCTGATCGAGCGTTAGGGTTTCGCCTGTGTTGGTCGAGCCAAAGACCTGCGTCTGGTCCCAGTCGTCGCTGTCGCCCTTGGAGAACGTGTTGGAAGTATTGAAATTGTTGTGGAACGAAAGGGTCGGCGCGCCTTTGTTCGGCATATCCTGATTGGACAGCGTCGAGACGCCGTTTTGGATGCCGTTGTAGAAGTAGGTCGTAACTCCGTCCCTGCCGTTGGTGTAGTCAGGCGTGGCCGACGCCGTGTAGCGGAACAGGTCCATCGTGCTCCAGTTGTTCGTGCCGCTTTGGCCGCCAAGGCTGCCGACACGGCCCATCCCGCCCTCGCTGATCTCATGCATGAGACCGTTGATCACGTCCTGGCCAAAATCCCACCCGTAATAGCTGTTCAGAGTGACGGTGTCGTCCGTCGAGGGCGTGGAGGTACCGATCCCCAGCATCCGCCCGTACGCTTCTGGAACGTTCCAGTCGTTGCCGCCCGCCGGGTTCGGATCCGTAGCCGGCAGATAATCGGTGGACGGAAGGTCGGCTTTCAACGTGGCGTAGCTTACATTGTACGAACTTGGCCAAGAGTTGCCGAGTGCGACGTGATTATTTCCTTGGTTTTGTTCCTGAAAGGTAACGTTGAGGGTAACCGAGTTGGTAAACAGGCTTTCGAGCTCGTCCTCCGCGGACACGATGCAGGCCTCGAAGGCGGCGGTGCAACTTGCGTTGTAAGTATTATTGAAGACGAGCCCGCTGCCGGACGTGCTGACGACTTGTGAAGAGCTGCTCGAAGACGACGCGAACCCCGTGCTCGCCAGGGCCTCAAAGTCGCCGCTCAAAGAACCAGACGTAGCGCTCGCCGGCGCCGGAATGGCGGATTGCGGCGCCTTCGAGGACGAGCTTGCCGACAGTGAAGCAGGGTCTACCGTAGCGAGCCGGTTCGATGAAGCAAACCTGGCGCCCCAACTGAAATCCGCCAACCCTGACATCTTTGCCCCATACGCGATCGGGAACGACCGCAGTGGATACGGGTCAATCTGATTGACGGTGTCGAACGACGTCTGATCATTATCTGGATCAAGCCCATCGAAATTGGACGAAGTATTGTTACTTTGATCGTTTACGTTAAACTGGTGTGGCGTGAAGAACTTCAACATCGGAATCTCCCCTAAACGCATCTCCCCGCCCGCGCGGAGCAATAATAGGCTGCATGTAGCCGAGCGAATTGCGCCGTCCCTCGTGTGACGCGCTGACAAACTGATCGCGGGTGAGGCCGCGTTGCGCAAAACGATCAGACGCCGCTACCATGCCAAAGTCCCCAAACTGGGCTGAATTTTCGCTGAAAGATTTCTGAAAGCGGATCCCCCATGCCTCGGGGTAAGGAAGGGCGGCGTCGGAGCGAAAAGATGAATGGTCCCTCGCGCCATCGGCCCAAAGGATCCGACGACGAATAGCGCGGCGCAGGCTGCGCCGGTTGGAACGCGTGGTCAAATGAACGGGACACTCGACTTAACCTTTCGCGGACAAGCTTTGACGTCTCAGCGGCTTGTTGGCTGTGATCCCGGTCACTGTCCGCACAGGCTTTGTAACGTAGGGTCGGCTGCAGAAGGCGGACAAACGCCAAATAAACGGACGGGATTCTTGGGATTGTTCTTGTTCGAGAGCGCCTCGAAAGGATGGGTTGAGTTGACCGGCGCTTTCACTATTGACCGACAGGCGCCTGTGGCGCGAACCGACGAAAAGGAGGCGTCGTCAAATGACCCGCCGGCAAACCCGTGAGCGTTGACGCCACGAACCATTCGGCGGCTCAAACCGTCCCGAACGGCGCTGCGGGGCGACCGACCGCGTTGCACGAGCAGGGGTTGCGTAGTTTGCGCGCGGGTGATCTTGAGCAGGCGGTCGATCTTCTCGGCCGCGCCGCAACGGAGAGCCCGGATGATCCCGCGGCGCAGCTGGGCCTTGGAATTGCTCTGCAAGGAACGCGGCGACACGCCGAAGCGCTGGCGGCTTTCGAGCGGGCAAAGACATTGCTGCCAAAGGGCGCCTTGCCGCTCGTGCACGCGTCCGTGTCGCTCTTGGCGCTCGGCAAGGCTGACGCGGCGCTCGAGGCCGCAAGCGAAGCCTGTGAGCAAGCGCCGCAGTTGGCGCAGGCCCAGTCGGCCTTCGGCCAAGCGTTGATGGCGCTCAATCAGCCCGCGCGCGCAGAGAAAGCCTTCGTAGCTGCGCTTGGGCTCGCGCCCCAATGGGGGGATGTCTGGGTCCTCTGCGGCACAGCACGCTACCGTCAGGGCGACGTCGAAGGCGCAACGGCCGCAATGCGCGAAGCGCTCCGGCACGCTCCCGATCACGCAGGCGCCAAAGCCAACCTCGCCGCGCTTGAGCGCATGGGTGAGCGCGAAGAAGCCGCCGCGTCTGTGACGCCGAACGCCCGGACGGTTCCCGCCTTCGCTCAATCAGAGGCGAAAAACGACCTCTGGCTCAACGTATGGAAGCCTAGAGACACGGCGGTCGCTCTGGGCCTCGCGGTCGAGTTTCTCAGCAAGAAGCCCGCCTTCGCCAGACTTCAATTCGGCGAATGGTCACAAGTGCTCTTCTATCAAGTCGCCCGCGGACACTTTCTCTTCGCTGTCGATCGCGATCGGAGGGTACAGGGGTTCCTGGGCTGGGCCCTGACGTCTGACGCTCTCGCGGAGCAATGGGTCGAAGGCCGCGCCGGGCTCACAAGCGAACAATGCCGCGAGGGCGACTGCGTTATCATCAATGCCTTCGCGGCGGAAACAAGCGACGCCAAACGCTTCATCGTCAACTCAATGCGAAGGCTGTTCAAGGACAAGCGCACGCTTTACTTTAAGCGCCACTATCGCGACGGCCGGACGCGGCCAATGCGCCTCAGCGTCAACGATTTCGTCGCTGACCACCTGTCACGTTACCTGGAGCGGTGCGAATTTGCCGACGCGTGCGATCGTCCCGCCACGCCGAACCGATGACCCGTTACCGGCATCGAATGATAGATCGCTGGTCGCCCAGCCGGCGAACTGCACACGATATTACTGTGTATTACGGCGACGCGACCGTCTTTACCGAAATTTCGCTGCCGTGCACTCTCGTTCGAAGCCTCGCGAAACCTTTTATACCGTTTAAGTATGTTATTAATCGCGACATTGCCCTCGCATCCGCACCGTCGATAAAGCGAGTTGTAAGTCTCTGACGCCATTCACCCGCGCCGATAAACGGCGCTAAATCGGCGGCATGGGCGTCGAAGGGGCCTCGCGGCTCGGCCGATCTTGAAGTCCGCGGGGCCGAGCGACGACTTTGCCATGCGATGTCCAGAGAACCGGCCGCGCCGTCCAGGACGCACATTGCTGAGTTTGCCGCGCCGGGCGAAAGTGTGCGAGCCCGCGTCTGACGACGCTCGAGGTCCATTCTCATGCGCCTATTCGCCCTCGCCTTCGCCGTCCTCGCCGTTGCGCCGGCTCTCGCCGATGACGCGGCGACGCGGGGCGCCTATTGGGGGAGGCCGGCGGCGAACGGCGGCCGATGCTGCGCCACCCTTGCCGAAGTGCGCAAAAACATCGACCGGATCGACCACGACCTCGTGCGCCTGATGGCGGAACGGCAGCAATACGTGGGCGAGGCCGGGCGGTTCAAGAAAGACCCCGCTGCGGTCAGCGACCCGAAGCGGGTCGACGCGATCATCGCCAGAGTGCGGACCGACGCCGAAGCGCAAAAGCTCGATCCGGCGGTCGCCGAGAGGACCTTCCGTGCAATGATCGCCGCGTTCGAGGATTACGAGCGCGCCGAGTGGACGGCCCGGCAAACTCAGTCCGGGAAGTAAGGCTGCTCGCACGGACTCGGGGGCTGAAAGGACGCACCGGACGAGGCGTGCGTCTTCCTTCCACCTTGCGGGGGAGGATTGAGGGGGGAGGAGCGCGCCCGTCCGGCAATCGCGGGAATTTGTGGCGGGATCAAGCCGATACGGAAGGCCCTAGCCGGGCGAGACGGCACGCCCCATTCTACCTCCTTCCCGCGAGGTGCGCGCGATCGGGGACGCCATCGCTCCGCCTTTACGGCTGTGATATCCTTCGCATACTCTTCGGTCGAAGCCGCCGCGCAGGGCGGAGCAAGCCAGAGGACTGCCCATGACCATCGCCGTCGGTGAAAGCCTGCCCAATGTGACGCTCATGCTCGTGACCCCGGACGGCCCGAAGCCCGTCGCGACCAAGGACTACTTTGCCGGCAAGACCGTCGTCCTGTTCGGCTTGCCCGGCGCTTTCACCCCGACCTGCCACAAGAATCATCTGCCGGGCTTCGTCGCCAACGCGCCGGCGTTCAGGGCCAAGGGCGTCGACGCCATCGCCATGACCTCCGTCAACGACCCGTTCGTGCTGGCGGCCTGGGCCGAGGCGAGCGGTTCGGGCGGCCGCGTCGACTTCCTCGCCGACGGCAGCGCGGTGTTCGCCAAGGCGGTCGGCGTCGACCTCGATCTCGGCGAGCGCGGCATGGGGATGCGCTCGAAGCGCTATTCGATGCTGGTGAAGGACGGCGTGGTGAAGGAACTCAACGTCGAGCCCCAGCCGGGCGTCGCCGACCTCTCGGGCGCCGACCACATTCTGGCGCAAATTCCGTAGAGGCCGCCTCTGGAGGCGCGATCGCTGATCGCGCCGGACGCGGCCAGCGGCCGCGTCTACAGGGTTACCTCAAATTCCCCGTGTGCCCCAACGAGTACCGCCCGGGCTGCGGCCATACCGTCAGGCCGTGCGGCATGCCGCCGACCGGGATCGTCTTCACCGAGCCGTCGTCGGTGTTGAAGGCGTAGATCACGCCGTCATAGCGGCCCGACAGCCACAGCCATTTGCCGTTGGCGGAGAGGTTGCCCATGTCCGGGCTGCCGCCGCCGGGGATCGTCCAGGTCGCCAGCACGCGGGGCTGAAACATGTCCACCACGCTGACGCTGCCGAGGCCATTCTTCACGCCGGCGATGTTGTGGGTGCCGCGGTTGGACACATAGAGCTTTTTGCCGTCGCGCGACGGATAGAGGCCGTGCGCCCCGACGCCGGTGCGGATGAAGCCGATTTGCTGGAACGACTCGCCCGCCACCAGAACCAGGCCGTCCTTGAGCAGGTCGGCGACGAAGAACACCGAGCCGTCCGGCGAGACGCGGATGTCCTGCGGCATGCCGCCAGGCGGCAGTTCGAGCATGCCGGCGAGCGTGTGATGGACAAGGTCAATTTTGGCGAGCGCGTTGCCGAACTCGCAGGTGAAGATCGCGTAGGAGCCATCGGGGGCGAAGTCGGCGTGATTGATCCCTGCGCACCGGGGCGTCGGAATATAGCCCTGCAACGCCATGGTGTGCGGATCGCGGAACTCCAGCCGCCGCATCGCCTCGGCGACCATGATCGCGGACTTGCCGTCCGGGGTGAAATAAAGGTTGTAGGAATCCGGCACGTCGATCGCCTTGCCGAGCTTGCCGGTCTTCGGGTCGATTGGCATGACGTCGGCGTGGCCGCCGCCATAGGAGACGTCGCCTGACACCCAGAGCGTCTGCAGGTCCCAGGACGGGACGATGTGCTCCGGGCTCGGAACGGCGTCGAGGCTCTCGATCACCTTGAAGGTCTCGGGATCGATGACGTCGACCTTGCCGGTGATCAGGTTCGGCGAATAGACGCGCTCGAGCTGACCGGCGACAGCCGGGCTGAACAGGCCCGCGCCGGTTCCGGCGTAGACGTTGTTCGGATCGACCGGCGCCGGCATTGAAAGGTTGGCCGGCGGCAGATCCATGTCCCGCTGAGGCCCGAGCTGATAGGCGGCCAACCGAAGAAAATCGCTCTCAGTCCGTCCCTGCTCGACCACGCTGCTGCAAAACGAGGCGCATTGCGCGGCGTCCGCGCAGGCGGTCGGGATGGTGAAGGATTGCGCGGTGTCGAGGGCCGAATCCGAGCTGAGCGCCGCCGTCGCCAAGACCAGGATCGATGCGCCGATCCACCCCTGCCGCATCATTGCCCCGTTTCCATTTCAGCCGACGCGTTCCGCTTGATCGCGAATCATTCGGCTTTTCTTGCGCAGCCTGGATGACTGACGGATGAACGGAGGATGAACGAGGGCCGCGTCGCGGCGATGGCGCGGGCGCGCCGCTTCGCCTATTCTCGCGCCCATGACCCAGCCCCACCGTCCGGTCGGCCCCGGCGACCATGTCTTTCTCGTCGACGGCTCGTCGTTCGTCTTCCGCGCCTATTTTCAGTCGATCCGGCAGGATCAGAAGTACAACTATCGCTCCGACCGCCTGCCGATCGGCGCGGTCCGGCTGTTCGCCACCAAGGTGCTGCAATTCGTCAAGGACGGCGCGGCAGGCATCAAGCCGACCCATCTCGCCATCATCTTCGACAAGTCGGAGAACTCGTTCCGCCGCGAACTCTACCCCGCCTATAAGAGCAACCGTTCCGAACCGCCCCCCGACCTCGTGCCGCAGTTCCCGCTGATGCGGGCGACGGTGCGCGCCTTCGGCATGGTTCCGGTCGAGCAGGACCGCTACGAGGCGGACGACCTGATCGCCACCTACGCCCGGCAGGCGTGCGACCGAGGCGCGGATGTCCTGATCGTGTCAGCCGACAAGGATCTGATGCAGCTCATCGAGCCGCGCGTCGCCATGTACGACCCGGCCTCCGGCGACCGCGAGGAGCGGCGGATCGGCCCGGCCGAGGTGTTCGACTACTTTGGCGTCGGGCCGGACAAGGTGGTTGATGTGCAGGCGCTCGCCGGCGATTCGACCGACAACGTGCCCGGCGCGCCCGGGATCGGGGTCAAGACGGCGGCGCAACTCATTGGCGAATATGGCGACCTCGAGACGCTGCTTTCGCGCGCCGGCGAGATCAAGCAGCCCAAGCGCCGCGAAGCGCTGACGGCGGCCGAGAACGTCAACCGCATCCGCATCTCGCATAAGCTGGTCACGCTCGTGCGCGACGTTGCGCTCGAGACTCCGCTCGACGACCTCGCCGCCCCGGCGCTCGACGGCAAGGAGCTCGTCGCCTTCCTCAAGGCGATGGAACTCACCACGATCACCCGCCGGGTCGGCGAACTGACCGGCGTCGACGTCACCGCGATCGAGCCCGACCCTCGCTTCGCCGGGCCGGCCGGCTGGCTCGGGCGCAACGGCGAAGCGGCGCTCGCGGTCGACGCGTCGCCGACGACCGCGCCGGCGAATACGGACGCCCCGACTGCCGTCCCCGAAGGGGCGACTCCTGCGGAGCTGGCAAGGACACGGGCTGCCGAGGCCAAGGCGCCCGTCGACCGCTCGACCTATAGGGCCGTGCGGAGTCTCGACGAGCTCGGCGGCTGGATCGCCCGCGCCCACGAGATCGGGTTTGTCGCGTTCGACACCGAGACGACGTCGCTCGACCCTTTGCAGGCCGAGCTCGTCGGGTTGTCGCTGGCGGTCGCGCCGAACGAGGCCTGCTACGTGCCGCTCGGCCATCGCACGGGCGCCGAGGACCTGTTCGACGGCGGCGGGCTCGTTACCGATCAGATCCGCGAGGAGGACGCGATTGCGCTCCTAAAGCCGCTCCTGGAAGCGCGAGGCGTGCTCAAGATCGGCCATAACGTCAAGTTCGACATGCAGGTGCTGGCGCGGCGCGGCGTAACCGTGGCGCCGGTCGACGACACGATGCTGATCTCCTATGCGTTGGACGCTGCGGCGACCACCGACGGACACGGCATGGACATGCTGTCGGAGCGGTTCCTCGGCCACAAGCCGATCGCGTTTTCGGAGGTTGCCGGCTCGGGCCGCAATTTTGTCGGCTTCGCACGCGTCGCCGTCCACAAGGCGACCGAATACGCCGCCGAGGACGCCGACGTGACGCTGAGACTCTGGCGCGCGCTCAAGCCCCGGCTTGCCGCTGAGCGCCTGGCGACAGTCTACGAGACGCTGGAGCGGCCGATGGTCGCGACCCTCGCCCGCATGGAGCAACGCGGCGTCTCGATCGATCGCGGCATGCTCTCGCGTCTCGCCGGCGACTTCGCCCAGAGCATGGCGCGGCTCGAGGCCGACATCAGCCGGATCGTCGGCGGCCCGTTCAATCCGGGCTCGCCCAAGCAGCTCGGCGACATCCTGTTCGGCCAGATGGGCCTGCCGGGCGGCAAGAAGACCGCCACGGGCGCCTGGTCGACCACGGCAAGCGTGCTCGACGACCTCGCCGCCGAGGGTCACGAGCTGCCCGCCCGGGTGCTCGAATGGCGGCAATTGTCGAAGCTGAAATCGACCTATGCCGATGCGCTGCCGGGCTACGTCAATCCCTCGACCGGCCGGGTGCACACCTCCTACGCCCTCGCCGCCACCACCACCGGGAGGCTATCGTCGTCGGAGCCGAACCTGCAGAACATCCCGGTCCGCACCGAGGAGGGCCGCAAGATCCGCCGCGCCTTCGTCGCGCCGAGCGGCAAGAAGCTGATCTCGGCCGACTACAGCCAGATCGAATTGCGGCTGCTCGCCCATATCGCCGACATCCCGGCGCTGAAAAGGGCCTTCGCCGAGGGCCTCGACATCCATGCGATGACGGCGTCGGAGATGTTCGGCGTGCCGATTGCGGGCATGCCGCCGGAAATCCGGCGGCGCGCCAAGGCGATCAATTTCGGCATCATCTACGGCATCTCGGCGTTCGGCCTCGCCAACCAGCTCGGCATCGCGCGCGAGGAGGCGGGCGCCTATATCCGCAAGTATTTCGAGCGCTTCCCCGGCATCCGCGACTATATGGAGGCGACCAAGAGGGCCGTCCGCGCCGACGGCTATGTGACGACCATCTTTGGTCGCAAGTGCCACTACCCGCGCATCGCCTCGTCCAACGTCTCGGAGCGGGCGTTCAACGAGCGCGCGGCGATCAACGCGCCGATCCAGGGCTCGGCCGCCGACATCATCCGCCGCGCCATGGTCCGCATGGAGGAGGCGCTGGCGAAGGCCAAGCTCTCGGCGCTGATGCTGTTGCAGGTGCACGACGAGCTGGTGTTCGAGGCGCCGGACGACGAGGTCAAGGCGACGTTGCCGGTCGTGACCAAGGTGATGATCGACGCGCCCGAGCCGGCGCTCAAGTTGCACGTGCCGCTGCAGGTGGACGCACGAGCGGCGCAGAACTGGGACGAGGCGCATTAGCAATGCCGGGTTTGATGTGTAGCGACACCCGTTCAGGGCCACGGGATGCACACATTTTTTGTGGTCGCGCGTCCCTTCCCCTCCTTTGCCGCTACAGCATGCACACAACTCTTGGGCATGAGTCACTCGACCGGCGATTGGTGCACCCGCCCCGCTTGTGGGGGCGGGACAGGGTGGGGGGTCGCGCCGAACTCACTTTTGGGGGTGAGAGAGGGAGTCCAACTTTCGAGGTTCGGCGCGACCCCCCTCCTCAGTCCTCCCCCACAAGGGGGGAGGAAACAGAGCGGCGACCGCCGAGCGCGAGATCAGGAAGCAGGTCTCCGCCGCCGTCGGATCGTGGCGCGGTTTGTGCACTCCTATTCGCGTCGGAGCGGCGAGCCACACCCCATCCGTGGCCTTCGGCGACACCCCCGGGTCTTCGCTCGAGGGCAGGCTCTTTCCCGGCCTTCGCCGGAGAAGAGGGCGCCCACCCGGCATCCGAGAAGTGCGCATCGCCTAGCCGTTCTGGGGGAGAAGGCCGGCCTTCGGAGCGGGTCCGGGGGCAGGAGCGGGGCGGATCCTTTGAGGACCGGCGGCGCACGCCCTTATCCGGAAAGCCCGGAGAGGGAGAATTCTGTGGGGTGAGGGGCTGATGCGCTCCATCTCCGAACGCTATCGGGCGTTGATCGGCGAGGGGACTATCGAATTCGATCCGTCCCAGGCGGCGCTGATCGAAAGACTCGAGGCGCTCTGCGATCGGCTCACCGGCTACCGGACCGAGGCGAAGCCGGGCGCCTTTTCGTGGTTGTTTGGCGCGAAGCCCGCCGTGGCGCCGCGTGGACTCTATGTCCACGGCTCAGTCGGTCGCGGCAAGACCATGCTAATGGACCTGTTCTTCGCTGCGGTCGATGTCCCGAAAAAGCGCCGCGTCCATTTCCACGCTTTCATGGCCGACGTTCACGCCCGGCTGCACGAGTGGCGCCAGGCGCGCAAGCGTGGACGGGTGACGGGCGAGGACCCGATCGCTCCGGTCGCGGCCGACCTCGCGCACGAAGTCTCGCTGCTGTGCTTCGACGAATTCGCGGTGCGCGACATTGCCGACGCGATGATCCTCGGGCGCCTGTTCACGGCGCTGTTTTCGGCCGGGGTCGTCATGGTCGCGACCTCCAACGTCGCCCCCGACGATCTCTATAAGGACGGGCTGAACCGCGCCCTGTTCCTGCCGTTCATTGCGCTCCTCAAGGAGCGGTGCGAGGTGGTCGAACTCGATGCGCGCACGGACTACCGGCTCGAAAAGCTGGTCCGCGCGCCGGTCTATTATACGCCGCTCAGCCCCAAGGCGGACGCCGCGCTCGACGCCGCGTTCCTGAGCCTTTCGGGAGCGCCGCGCGGGGCGCCGGTCGAGATCGAGTTGCTCGGGCGGCGTCTCGATGTGCCGCAGGCGGCCGACGGCGTCGCCCGCTTCACCTTCGATGGCCTCTGCCGCAGGCCGCTCGGCTCGGCCGACTATCTGGAAATCGCCGAGCGCTTCCATACCGTGGTCATCGACCGAATCCCCATCCTGCGGCCGGCCGAGCGCAACGAGGCGAAGCGCTTCATCATCCTGATCGATGCGCTCTACGACAACCGGGTCAAGCTGGTGGCTTCGGCCGCGGCCGAGCCGGAGGGGCTGTTCGCAGGCGCGGACGGGGCGGAGGCATTCGAATTCGCGCGCGCAGCCTCGCGCCTGTTCGAAATGCGCTCGGCGGATTATCTGGCGCTGCCGCACGGTTCGGTCGGAGCCCGGCTCGGCGATCTCGGCGGCATCGCGGAGACCTGAGTACGGGCCGGCCTCAGGGCCGAAACCAACGAAGCGCGGCTCGTCGAGATCGCCAGGGCGCATGTGCGCCGGTTCGGCCATCAGCGCACCACGGTGGTCGGGATTGCGGCGGACACGACCAGTTCGTCGTGGAGAGCGAACGTCCGGTTGGCGCCTGGGTCCTGCCATCGACGCCCGAGCGAGAGGTTGGGACTGGATGGCCGCGGTCGTTCGTCGGCGGCGCCGGGTCGGCGAAGGACCGCCGACCCGGCTCGAGCGGGTTCACGCAGTGCGCGCGATCCGCCAGACTGGAAAGCCGAGCTTGCGCGCCTTGTCGGCTAGGCTGTCCTGGATGCCGTTGCCCGGGAAAACCATGACGCCGATCGGCAGTGTTTCGAGCACGGCGTGGTTGCGCTTGAACGGCGCGGCCTTCGCGTGGGTTGTCCAGTCGGGACGGAATGCGATCTGAGGAACGTTGCGCGCCGTCGCCCATTTTGAGGCGATGAGTTCGGCGCCTTTCGGCGAGCCGCAGTGGATGAGCGTCATATCGGGATGGCGCGCGTGCGCCTTGTCGAGGCGGTCCCAGATCAGGCGATGGTCGTTGTAGTCGGCGCCGCCGGTGACGACGATCTTCGGGCCCGGTGGAATGAGCGTGTCGCGCTCGGACCGTTTGCGCGCGGCGGTGAAGTCTCGGCTGTCGATCATCGCGGTGGTGAGATGCTTGTGGCTGTCCTTCGAGCCGGCGCGTGGTCGCGAGGGTGAGTCGGTGTGACGCTCGTAGGTAGTGGGCGGAGGCTTCGTCGCGCAGGAACTCAAAGGCGTTCCGTCGCTCGATCAGCGTGTCGCCTTGGTCGGTCAGTCACTCCAGTTCGGCGGAGCGGACCTCCGAGCCGTCCTGTGCCTCCTTTCCGGGGCGCGCCGGATAATCGTCGGCCCGACGCCGTTGCGGACCTACGCCGATCGCCGCACGCGTCGCCTCTCAAGGGAGGGCCGTGGGCGCGTGCTCCTCGGGCGACGACAGGCGGCGCGGGCTTCAATTCGCCTTTGACGTCGGCGATCGCTGGCCGATCAGGCAAGGAAGCGGACGACGTCCTGGGGAGCGAGCTGATCGGCGACCCACGCCCGCAATGCCGTAACGCCGAGAGCGCACAAGTCATCGTTGAAGTCTCCGCATCTCGGACCCAATGCGATCGCCTCGACGCCGTGACGACGCGCCCGCTCGCAAAGGACGGCCGTCGCATGCTCGCCCGCTTTGTCGGCGTCGCGGGCAATGTAGAGCCGGAGGACCGTGCTCGGCAGAACAAGTGCGGCGAGGTTCGAAGATGACAGCGCAGCGACCATTGCCATGGTCGGCAAGACGCGCTTGAGGGAAAGCGTCGTCTCGATCCCTTCGCCCGCTGCGAGCACTTCTGCGGCGGACCCGAAGCGGACGCCGTGACCGAGGACTGCGCCGAGCGACCCTCGGGGCGTGCTGATCGGCGCCTTGGCCGCCCCGTTGTCCGTGAGATAGGTGCGATGCACGCCTGCGGTCGCCCCATTGTGATCGGTGACGATGGCGATCAAAGCCGGTCGTCGCGGCGAAGGCTGTCGGTCGTCGCCTCGACAATAGCAGCGAGGATGAAATCGCAGCGCGGCGCAATCGCTAAGGACACTTCGAACAATAACTGAATCGCGCTCTTGGTCTGCGTCTGAATGACTTGGGTTGCCGGGATTCCGGATTTTGACGAACAGGCGTACGCGGGGTGCATGATCGACGAAGACGCCATTCGATATCGCTGGGATGTAGTGGGGCGCAAGCTCGACGAACGGGGGCGGCGGTTGTTTGCGGCGGCTGAGGTGCGAACTGCTGGGCGGGGTGGCCTCGCCGTCGTGTCGCGGATTACGGGTCTTGCCCGCTCAACGATTAATCGCGGCGAGGACGATCTGGATGAGGAACCGCTTGCCAAGGACAAGGTTCGCCGCACCGGCGGGGGGCGGCGGGCGATCGCCGAGGTTGATCCCGGGCTCCTTCCTGCACTCGCGCAGCTCGTCGAACCCGCGACCTTGGACGATCCCATGCGACCCCTGATATGGGTGTCCAAGAGCATGGACAAACTCGCTGAAACGCTGACGGCGATGGGTCATCCGATCAGCGCTGACACCGTGCGCAAGGAACTGGTCAAACTTGGCTTTTCGCGGCACTTCAATCGCAAGTCGCATGAAGGCGCAAACCATCCCGACCGCGACGCGCAATTCGAGCACATCAACGCAAGGGTCGTTGCGGCGCAGGCGAACCATCAACCGGTCATCTCCGTCGACACGAAAAGGAAAGAGCTTATCGGCGAGTTCAAGAACGGCGGATCGGACTGGCGCCAGAAAGGCTCGCCGCGCCACGTCAACGTACATGACTTCGCCGACAAGCAATTGGGCAAGGCGGCGCCCTATGGCGTCTACGACGTGACAGCCAACGCTGGGTTTGTCAGTCTGGGCATCTCCAGCGATACGGGCGAGTTCGCCGTCGGGGCGATCCGGTGCTGGCTCGACCGCATGGGGCGCCAGCGTTACGCCAAGGCCCGCGAACTCACGATTACAGCGGACTGCGGCGGCTCCAATGGCGCGCGCGTACGGCTTTGGAAGCTGGAGCTTCAGAAACTCGCCGACGAGACCGGGCTTGCCCTGCACGTTCTTCACTATCCGCCGGGAACGTCGAAGTGGAACAATCCCCGGACCTGATCCTGGACCAGATCCGGGGGGAGCACCGCATGTTCTGCCACATCACGCAGAACTGGCGCGGCCGGCCCCTGACCGATCACCTCGCCATCGTCGAACTGATCGGCGCGACGACCACAAAAACTGGATTGAAGGTCGAGTGCGCTCTCGATACCCGCATCTACGAAAAGGGAATCAAGGTCAGCGACGCCGAAATGGCGGCGCTGAACATCACCGGCGACGGCTTCCACCCCGAATGGAACTACACCATCAACCCGAGGCGGTCGCGGTCTTTGTAGCAGTTATTGTTCGGAGTGTCCTTAGTTTGTCGATGCCCCGGGACCGGAGATAGGTCTCTGCAATCGATCCAGCGAGGGCAATGACTCTGCGATAATGCGCTGGAAAGCCTTGCGCCTGTCGTACGCGTCAGGGTCGCGCCGACTGCGCCTTGTGGAGTCGAGTTGCAGCCGCGGCAGGGCGAGAAAGGTCCGGGCTTCCTCGAGGACGTCGGCGAAAGTCGTCAGGCCGCGCCGCTCGCGAATGACGTCGAGGAGATCGCGGTGTTCGGCGGTGGAGCGGTCGGTCTTATGTTCGACTGCACATAACGAGGATTACACATCATGCACGCGCCTCCTCGCCGAAAGCTGCTCGACAAGACGGGCCAGCCCCATGAGGTCGACAATCCGAAGAAGCGCCAGCCCTCGCCCCATGATGACCTCAGGATCCGGGGCCGCAACGTCGGTCCACTGGGGGGGAACAGAGCAAATCGTGCTGTCGTCGATGCGCAGCAGGAGCCGCTTGCCGGACCGGTTATGGCGTTCGCCGACGCAGACGAGCTGCCGGTCGGCGAACGGATGGAAGGGGTGGGTCACGCGGACACGCTGCGCCGAAGCGACGGTAGGGTCTGCTTTCGCAGGCGAGTTACAAGCGACCCGAGCGCGGGCGGTTTCTTTGGCCCTCGGTGGCCGATGGCGTGGTGACGATCTCGGCTGCGCAGCTCTCCTATCTCCTGTCCGGCATAGACTGGCGAATGCCGCAGAAAACCTGGTGTCCCACGGCGGCCGGATGACCTGCGGCCGATTGACTCAGGGCGCAGTCGGCGAGGGATTTTTTCTGTCGAATATGCTCAAGTCGCGGGCGTGACGAGCCCGGGCGAACATCCCATCAACGGTCTGCCGAACGACCTTCCGAACGACTTGGCGAGCGCGCATGCGATGATCCTCGCCCAGCGCGAGTTGCTGGCCGAGAGAGAGGCGGCGCTGAGCGAAGCGCAGAACGACTCCAAAGTCCGCGTGCTCGAGATCGAGCGGCTGAAGCTTCAGCTCGCCAAGGCGCGCCGTGAGCGTTTCGGCCAGTCGTCGGAGCGCGGCAAGCTCCTCGTCGAGCAGCTCGAACTGGCGATCGAGGATCTGGAAGAGACGCAGGCCGAGGAAGAGACCAAGGCCGAGATCGCAGCGCCCGAGCCCAAGGCGCCACGGCGGCGTCCGCTACGCGGGCCTCGCAAGCTGCCGGAGAACTTGCCGGTCGAGCGCGTCGTCGAGCCCGCCCCGTGCGTCTGCGGCAAGTGCGGCGGCGCTCGGCTGCGAAAGCTCGGCGAGGTGGTGTCCAAGACGCTCGAATGCGAGCCGCGGCGCTGGAAGATCATCGAGCGGGTGCGCGAGAAGTTCGCCTGCCGGGACTGCGAGGCGATCAGCGAGCCGCCGGCGCCGTCGCATCCGATCCCGCGCGGCTTCGCCGGCCCGAGCCTGCTCGCCATGATCCTGGTCGGCAAGTTCGGCGACCATCTGCCGCTGAACCGTCAGAGCGCCGCCTTCGCCCGCGAAGGCGTCGAACTCGACGTCTCGACGCTCGCCGACTGGGTCGGCGCCTGCGCCGCCGCCCTCGATCCCATCCTGGCCGAGCTTCGCCGGCACGTGCTCGCCGCCGAGCGCCTGCATGTCGACGACACCACCGTGAAGGTGCTCGCCAAGATCAAGACGCGCACGGGCAGGCTTTGGGTCTACGTGCGTGACGATCGGCCGTTCGGCGGCCAGGGACCGCCGGCCGCGCTGTACGACTACTCGCCCACGCGGCCTTGGCGAGGTCGTTCTTCGGCGACAGCCGCCCGAGTTGCTCGCGCATATAGGCCTCGAGCGCGGCGACGAGGGGCTTTGATCGCTCCTGCCGGATCGCGCGCCGCACATCGGGCAGCTTGCCGTTGATCTCGCGTTCGATGGCGAACAGCTCGTCGATGCGGCGCACGATCTCGACCGCGATCGGAGCCTTGGCGAGCTTCGCCAGGTCGAAGAAGTCGCGCCTCCCGTGCGCCCAGCACGCGGCTTCCACCACCGGCGCGGGCTTGCGGCCCTTCTCGTAGAGGGCGTTGTAGCCTGAAACGCGTCGGCCTGCATGACGCCCGACCAGGCGGCGAGAACCTTGCGCGGATACTCGCCGTGGCGGATCGGGGTTGTCATGACGTGTCCTGGAAACAGCCCCTGCCGTTCAATTTTGGAATCGCCTCGAGGAAAATCATGTGTCCGTGGCCACAGACGGGACATTCCTTGAGCGAGACGCCGGTCACCGCTTGATAGTGACAGCGGTAGTCTTCGGGCCGCTCCTCCGACGACAGATCCGGGGAGACGCCAAGCAACTCTCGGCAGCGTTTGAGCTTTTGCTCCCGATAGCGATTGCAAAGGAACCCGTAATAACGGATCCGTTTGAACCCCTCTGGCTGGACATGGAGCAGGAACCGGCGGATGAACTCGTCGGCGGACAGCGTCATGGCGGCGACATGATCGCCATTTCTGTAGTCCTTCCAGCGGAATCGAACCTTGTTATCGTCGATGGAGATCAGACGGTCGTTGGAGATTGCGATCCTGTGGGTGTAGCGCCCGACATAGTCGAGGACTTGTTGTGGGCCGCCGAAGGGGCGCTTCGAGTAGACGACCCATTCCGCCCTTCGTGTTGGAAGCAAGTGGCGCATGAAAGCCGCGTGGTCGTTGAGCGGCTGCAAGGCATTGAAGAAGGCCAATTTGCCGGCCAGGAACGCCTTCTCCAGGTCTTGCAAAAGCAGCCGGCGGAAGAGGCGCGACAGCACCCGGACAGGAAGAAAGAAGCCTGGCCGGCAAGCGACCCATCGCTCGCCACCGGGCGACAGGCCGCCGCCAGGAATGACGCAGTGCAGGTGGGGGTGGTGAGACAGATTCTGCCCCCACGTATGAAGGATGGCGAAAAAGCCGATCTCGGCGCCCAGGTGCTGCGGATCGAGCGCGATCGTACGAAGGGTCTCGGCTGCCGCGCGGAAAAGGATGTCGTAGACTTGAACTTTGTTCTGATAGGCGATGACGGCGATCTCGTCGGGGACCGTGAAGACCACGTGGAAATATTCCGTCTCGAGCAGTTCAGCTTGGCGATCCTCCACCCACTGGGCGCGGGCTAATGATTGACACTTGGGACAGCTGCGCGATCGGCACGAGTTGTACGAAATGCGCTGATGGCTGCAGCTGTCGCACTGCTCCACATGGCCGCCCAGTGCGGCGGTCCTGCAGATCTCGATCGCGCTCATGGCGCGGCGCTGCGCTGTCGAGAGCGACGCGCCGTGCTGTTCACGGTAGCTGCCGCCGTAGCGGCGGAACACGTCCGCCACTTCCGGCGGGCGCGGCGTCATTGACGCAGCGCTCAGAAATGCGATGGCGCCGGGGGCTTCGGCGCGACGACGGTAGGTCGCGGCAACAGGTCCAGCGGACTGGCGGTGGAGCAGACCTTGCTGGTGGCGATCCGAAGATAGCGGGCCGTGGTGGCCAAGCTTCGGTGTCCCAGCAAAAGTTGGATGGTGCGGATATCGGCGCCGGATTCCAGCAGGTGGACGGCGAAGGCGTGGCGCAGAGAATGAGGCGTGATCGGCTTGCCGATGCCGGAGATCCGTCGCGCCGATTGGCAGGCGCACTCAACCGCAAATCTCGTGATGGGTCGCCCGGTCTGATCGCCAGGAAATAGCCAGCCCGTCGGACGGGCGAGCCGCCAATAGTTGCGCAAGGTGTCGAGCAACTGAGGCGATAGCATCACGTAGCGGTCTTTCTGTCCCTTACCCTGCTCGACCTTCAGGACCATCCGTTTGTTGTCGATCGCATCGGGCTTGAGTTGGACAGCTTCGGTGATCCTGAGGCCGGCGCCGTAACAGGTGGTCAGGATCGCGCGGTGCTTGATGCTCGTTACGCAGCCCAGGAACTGTCGGACTTCATCCGGGCTGAGAATCGTGGGCAACCTCAGCGGCTTTTTGCAGGTTGGGATAGCCTCATCGAGGTTCCAGTCCTTTTTGAGAGTGACCTTGTAGAGGAAGCGGATCGCCGAAATTGCAATCGTGATTGAGCTTGGAGACAGCTTCTTCTCGTTCATCAGATACACTTGGTACTTGCGAACATCCTCCGCTGAAAGTTCAGTCGGGGATCGGGAGAAGTGGCGCGCGAACTGTGAAACCTGCAGAACATACGAAGCTTGGGTGTTCGCAGACAAATTCCTGATCTGCATGTCTTCCGTCATTCGTTGACGCAGAGGGGTCATGGGGAGTTCCATTGCCAGAGGGTTACGGCGCTGACGCGCAACGCCACACTGACTCAGAGCAAATGGTCGGACGAAGTCGCCCGGACGGTCAGATCAACCACGACGTCAACCGCAAGACCCGAAACGCTGGGGCCGCACCGATCCCGCGTAGCGGGTTAGTCCAAGCATGTTTATGCCGCGTGCGGCATAAGCATGTTGCGATCAGCGAATAGACGGCCGCGGCGCGCCGCCCCCCCCGGCGTCCGAGCCGGCGAAGGTCCAATTTCGGCGCCCGACCGCCACGCAGCGCAAGGCGCGTTCGGCGGCATTGTTGGACAGGCAAATTCTTCCGTCGTCGAGGAAGCGGGTGAAGGACGGCCAGCGCGTCAGCATGTAGCGGATCGCCTTGGCGAGGTCGTTCTTCGGCGACAGCCGCCCGAGTTGCTCGCGCATATAGGCCTCGAGCGCGGCGACGAGGGGCTTCGACCGCTGCTGCCGGACCGCGCGCCTGACCTCGGGCAGCTTGCCGTTGATCTCGCGTTCGATGGCGAACAGCTCGTCGATGCGGCGCACGATCTCGATCGCGATCGGCGCCTTGGCGAGCTTCGCCAAGTCAAAGAAGTCGCGCCTCCCGTGCGCCCAGCACGCGGCTTCCACCACCGGCGCGGGCTTGCGGCCCTTCTCGTAGAGGGCGTTGTAGCCTGAAAACGCGTCGGCCTGCATGACGCCCGACCAGGCGGCGAGAACCTTGCGCGGATACTCGCCGTGGCGCGTGGGCGAGTAGTCGTACAGCGCGGCCGGCGGTCCCTGGCCGCCGAACGGCCGATCGTCGCGCACGTAGGCCCAGAGCCTGCCGGTGCGCGTCTTTGATCTTGGCGAGCACCTTCACGGTCGTGTCGTCGACATGAAGGCGCTCGGCTGCGAGCACATGCCGGCGAAGCTCGGCCAGGATCGGATCTAGGGCGGCGACGCACCCGCCGACCCAGTCGGCGAGCGTCGAGACGTCGAGCTCGATTCCCTCGCGGGCGAAGGCGGCGCTCTGACGGTTCAGCGGCAGATGGTCGCCGAACTTGCCGACTAGAAGCATGGCGAGCAAGCTCGGGCCGGCGAAGCCGCGCGGGATCGGATGCGACGGCGCCGGCGGCTCGGTGACGCCCTCGCAGTCGCGGCAGGCGAACTTCTCGCGCACCCGCTCGATGATCTTCCAGCGCCGCGGCTCGCATTCGAGCGTCTTGGACACCACCTCGCCGAGCTTGCGCAGCCGAGCGCCGCCGCACTTGCCGCAGACGCACGGCGCAGTCTCGACGACGCGCTCGACCGGCAAATTGTCCGGGAGTTTGCGAGGCCCGCGTGGCGCGCGCCGCCGCCGCGCCTTGGTGGGCTCCGGCGCTGCGATCTCGGCCTTGGTCTCTTCCTCGGCCTGCGTCTCTTCCAGATCCTCGATCGCCAGTTCGAGCTGCTCGACGAGGAACTTGCCGCGCTCCGACGACTGGCCGAAACGCTCACGGCGCGCCTTGGCCAGTTGCAGCTTCAGCCGCTCGATCTCGAGCGCGCGGACTTTCGCTTCCTTCTACGCTTCGCTCAGCGCCGCCTCTCTCTCGGCCAGCAACTCGCGCTGGGCGAGGATCATCGCGTGCGCGCTCGCCAGATCGCTCGGAAGCGCGTCCGGCAGGCCGTCGACAGAATGTTGGCGCGGGCTCGTCACGCCCGCGACTTGAGCATATCCGACCGGAAAAATCGCTCGTCAACCGCGCCCTGAGTCAATCGGCCGCAGTCATCCAGCCGCCGCGGGGCGCCAGGTTTTCTGCGGCATTCGCCAATCGATGCCGGACAAGAGATAGGTGAGCTGCGCAGCCGAGATCGTCACCACGCCATCGGCCACCGAGGGCCAAAGAAACCGCCCGCGCTCGAGTCGCTTGTAACTCGCATGCGAAAGCAGACCCTACCGTCGCTTCGGCGCAGCGTGTCCGCGTGACCCACCCCTTCCATCCGTTCGCCGACCGGCAGCTCGTCTGCGTCGGCGAACGCCATAACCGGTCCGGCAAGCGGCTCCTGCTGCGCATCGACGACAGCACGATTTGCTCTGTTCCCCCACAGTGGACCGACGTTGCGGCCCCGGATCCTGAGGTCATCATGGGGCGAGGGCGGGCGCTTCTTCGGATTGTCGACCTCATGGGGCTGGCCCGTCTTGTCGAGCAGCTTTCGGCGAGGAGGCGCGTGCATGACGTGTAAGGATGATTACGCCGCACCGCGGCATGTGGGGATGGGCGCGCGCGCTGTCGGTCGAACCCGCGAGGTTGGAGCCGGCCTCATCCCAATCCTCGCCGCCGGCCCAGTCCAGCGATCTCAGGGCCATCGTTTGCCTCCTCGCTGCCATGGCGATGGCGATCAACCACCGGAGTGCGCCATGAACGCCTCGCTCAAAGTTCAACCTCACCATCTCGAACGGGACGCCTATCTCTACGTCAGGCAGTCGTCGATGCGGCAGGTGATGGAGAACGTCGAAAGCACGAGGCGACAATACGCGCTTCGGGGCCGCGCGACCGCTCTCGGCTGGCGCGACGAAAAGATCATCGTCGTCGATGACGACCAGGGCGAATCCGGCGCGTCGGCGTCATGGCGCGAAAAATTCCAGCGCCTGGCGAGCGATGTCGGGTTGGGGCGCGCGGGCATCGTCATGGGGCTGGAAGTCTCCCGCTTGGCCAGGAACAACGCCGACTGGCATCGCCTGCTGGAGATCTGCGCCCTCGCCGATACGCTCATTCTCGACGAGGACGGCGTCTATGATCCCGCCAGCTTCAATGACAGACTGCTATTGGGCTTAAAAGGAACCATGAGCGAGGCCGAACTTCACGTCATCAAGGCCCGGTTGCGCGGCGGGATCCTGAACAAGGTGCGCCGCGGCGAGTATCGGTGTCCGCTCCCGACAGGCTTCACATATGATGAGGTCGGCGAGGTGGCGTTCGACCCCGACTCGCAGGTCAGGGAGACGATCGCGTATTTCTTCGAGACGATCTCGCGGGTGGGATCGGCCTCTCAGACCGTGAAGGTCTTTCGCAAAGAGGGACTTTGCTTTCCGTCTCGCATCCGCAACCAAGCGCCGACGATTTTCCAGCCGCTGACGATATCGACCGCGATCCGGACGCTGAACAATCCGCGCTACGCCGGCGCGTACGTCTATGGCCGGCGGCAATATCGGCGGGCTGTAGATGGAAAGAAGAAGCTTCGGACCCGCGAGCGCGATGATTGGCTCGCCTGCATCCCGAACGCCCATCCCGGCTACATCGCCTGGGAGCAGTTCCAGCAGAATCTCAACACGCTCAAGGCCAATGGCCAGGGATACGAGGTCGCAAGAGCCTCGCCGCCGCGGGGGGACGGCCTTGCTGCAAGGACGGGCCGTTTGTGGCCGTTGCGGCCGGCATCCGCGCGTTCGATACGCCGCTCGACGCGGCCGGCTGGAAGCCTGGTACGTCTGCGACCGTGCGCATGGCTCTCGCGGCGAGCCGAGTTGCCAGTCGATCGCGGGCGCGCCGATAGACAAGGCGATCGGCAAATTGATCGCCGATCAGATGACGCCAGCCGTGGTCGAACTGGCCCTAGAGATCAGGAGAGAGATCGAAGCGCGGCATGACGAGGCGGATCGGCTCCGCCGTCGCGCCGTCGAGCGCGCCCAGATCGACGCCGATCTCGCACAGCGACGTTTCATGCTAGTCGATCCGGCCAACCGACTTGCCGCCGATACGCTCGAGCGCGAATGGAACGACAAGCTGCGCGCACTGGCCAACGCTCAGGAGGAAAGGGAGCGTGGACGGCAGGAAGACCAGTTCGCTCTGGACGGCGCGATCCTTGATCGGCTCATCGCCATGACCTCGGACTTCGCAGCGCTTTGGTCCGATCGGAGCCTCCCGAACCGTGAGCGCAAGCGGCTGCTCGCCTATATCATCGAGGATGTCACGCTCGTGAAGCTCGCGGTCGAGGGAACGACAAGGATCCATGTCCGCTTCAAGGGAGGCAGGACGGAGACCCTGACAACCGAGAACCCCAAGTCCTCCGCGCAGCAGGTCAAGACCCAGCAGACGGTGATCGAACTGGTCGACCAACTCCTCGACGATCATGTCTATTCCGAGATCGCCGACATCCTCAACCAAAAGGCAATTCGGCCCGGCGGTTCGGCCCGCCGCGACCAGGCCGACGCCCGCTTCACGGACTTGCGGGTGGCCTACCTCGCCCTTCACGGGCTCCGCTCACGCTACGACCGACTGCGCGATCGCGGGATGTTGACGAACGCGGAGATCACCGCCCGGCTCGCAATTTGTGAGAGTACCGTGAAGAGATGGGTCAGGCACGGCCTCATCGCCAGGCACGCCTACAGCGGTCAGGCCTATCTTTACGAACCGCCGGGGTCGAACCTACCGCCCAAGCAATGCAGTCGATGGAACCGGCTCGTCGACCGGGCGGCCGCAATTGGCCGGACAACGGAATCAAGATGCTCGCTTCCAGCGGAAGGAGCTGCAGTATGAAGTCAGGTAATTGGTCGCCAGAACCAGCCCCGTGCCGTCGAACACGAGCAGCTTCAAACGATCCGATCGCTTCGAGCGAAAAACGAAAACGTCGCCGCTGCAGGGCTCGCCGGCCAGACCTTCCGCCACGAGCGCGACCAGACCATGCACGCCTTTTCGGAAGTCGGTCGGCTGCGTCGCCACAAACACCCGGACATCCCGGCCGAACGGGATCACCGCGTCGACCTCACCGCCGCCAACACGCGCTCCAGCGCCACGGCGTCGACGCCGACCGGCACGCGCACCGTCGCGCCGGCGATCATCACCTCGATCCGTTCGGCCGGACCCGCCAAAACGCGTGGCTGATCGATCGCGTCCGGCCGCGCCTCGGCGCCGTCGTCGAGCCGGATCTGCACAAACGGCGGCCCTTCGATGGCAGCGAGCCGCGCCTTGCGCCGCCACACATTGAGCAATCCCCGGCTGACCCCGTTGCGCCGCGCCACCTCGGAAATGTTCACTTCCGGATCGGCGCTCTCGGCCAGGATCCGCGCCTTCTCCGCATCGCTCCAATCGCGCCGACGCCGCAGCCCCGTGATCACCTCGACACGCTGATAAGAGTCGGCATCATGCTTGGCCCGATGCATGGAATGAGCGCCCCTCGCATGAGAAAATCGAAATGCGAGCCTCGCTCAGCCGAACGCCACAAGCGAGGTGGGGCAGCCGTACCGGTTACTTTCGGCCAGTCGTCGGAGCGCGGCGAGCACTCGCGCGCCCTTGAGCCCGAGCGCGGCGCGAGAGGGGGCGATGTCCGGGTCGGCGAGCGCCTCGAACACGGACTCCCGCACAGCGGCGAGCATCATCACCGGCAAACTCGCACTCGCGATGAATGGCAGACCAGGCGCGGGCGGGCTTTCGGCCACGACGGCGACACGCGCGACAAGCTCCGGGCGAAGACGGCCGAGAAGGCCGAAAGTGACGCAGTCGATCGCCGCGAGGCCGGCCCGCCCTTCGGCGACCGCATGGACGCTCGCTGGGTGCGATCCGGTGACGATAACCTGTGAGAAGAACCGCCGTCCGTTCGCGACCGGCGCGATCGCCGCGCGAAACAGGTTCATGCCGGTGCAGCTGTCAAAGGCATTGACTGCGGCAACCGCGCCGCGGAACGCCGCGAGTTCGCGACGAGGGTGTTGCGCCGCGCAGACGATGACGCTGCAATGATCCGCGCCGTCGCAGCCGGGAAAGGCATATTCCGGCGTCGCGACGAGGACGGCGCAATCTTGCAGCGCGGTGAGGTAAGGATATCCGCAGGTCTGGGCGAAGATCAGGCCGGGGTCGCGCCACGTGCGCATCAGGTCGCGCTGGCGCGCGAGTTCGCCCGGCGCGTCTACTCCCCTGTCGCGCAGGCCCGTCGCGATTCGCCGCCACAGCGCGTCATTGGCGGCGGCGAGCTCTGGAAAATCGTACATCGGCAGCGCTGCAACAGGTGCGTCCGCGTTCATGCCGCGCCTCGTTCCGATCGGGATGGCCTGGCGGTCGTGCGGGACGAACCCGCGTCGCTGCGCAAGGTCCAGTTCTTGCGACAACGCTCAGGCGCCGCGCGCTTCGCCTTTCACGGTCTCGAGCGCCCCGGGGTCGAGTTCGTAATACAGGAGCCGGGCGGCGTCGACCGGACCGGGCAGCCCGATGCGGCCCGGCGGAAGCGGCTTGAACCCCATGCGTGCATAATAGGGTTCGTCGCCGACCAGGATGACGAGCTTCCAGCCCGCCGCCTTGGCCGCCTCCAGCGACCGCGTGACCAGCGCCTCGCCAATGCCCTGGCTGCGGAACACCGGCTCGACGATGAGCGGTCCCAGCAGCAACGCGGGCTGGCCGCCGATGTCGATCGGGGTCATGGCGTTCGCCCCGACGAGCAGCGTGCCGACCCGAGCGACGAAACTCAGCGCCGGGTCGGGGTCCGCCATCTCGCGCACGCGGTAGGCGGAGCGGGCGAAGCGGCCCGGTCCGAAGACGCGTGCGTTCAGACGCTCGATGGCCGCCGCGTCGTCGGGCGTCACCGGTTCGAGGAGGAGGGAGAGGTCGGACATCGCGCCGCCTGTACCACGCGGCGCGGCGATCCGTCATCCGTCAGGAGGCGAACACATCGGGCTCGCGCCAGCCGCGCTCGAACGGCAGCCGCCAGGAGTGGGGCGCGATCAGCTGATAGATCGACTGCGGCCCCCAGGAGCCCGGCGCGTAGATGCGGACCGGCGGGGGATTGTCGAGCAACCGGGTCGAAATCTGCCACAGGCGTTCGATGCCGTCGGCGGTGCAGAAGAGCGTGTGGTCGCCCTTCATCGCGTCGAGGATCAGTCGCTCGTAGGCCTCGAGCACCGCGGCGCCTTCGCCGGTCTCATGCAGCCGGAACTGCAGGCTCTGCTTGGCGAGCCGCATGCCCGGTCCGGGCTTCTTGCCGTAGAAGGACAGCGACACGCGCGACTGGTCGGCGAGATCGAAGGTGAGATGATCCGGGCCCTGCAGGCCGAGCCCCGAATCCTCCGGGAACATGCTGCGCGGCGGCTCCTTGAAGGCGATCGAAATGATCCGCTGGCCCTGAGCCATGCGCTTGCCGGTGCGCAGGTAGAAGGGCACGCCGGCCCAGCGCCAATTGTCGACCCTGCACTTGACCGCGATGAAGGTCTCGGTGTCCGATTCCGGATCGACGCCCTTTTCCTTGCGGTAGTCGATGTACTGGCCTCGGACGACGTCGGCCGGGTCGATCGGCATCAGCGAGCGGAACACCTTGTTCTTTTCCTCGCTGATCGGGTTCGGGGCCAGCGAGGTCGGCGGCTCCATCGCCACGAAGCCGAGGATCTGGAAGAGGTGGGTCACGACCATGTCGCGGAAAGCGCCGGTCTGCTCGTAGAAGCCGATGCGATTGCCGATATCCAAAGTCTCGGGCACGTCGATCTGCACATGGTCGATGAAATTACGGTTCCAGATCGGCTCGAACAGTCCGTTGCCGAAGCGGAAGGCCAAGATGTTCTGCGCCGGCTCCTTGCCGAGAAAATGGTCGATGCGGAAGATCTGGCTCTCGTCGAACACCTTGTGCAGCTCGCTGTTGAGCGCGACCGCGCTGTCGAGGTCGGTCCCGAACGGCTTCTCCATGATCACCCGCGAGCCCTTGGCGAGGTCCGCCTCTTCAAGCATCCGGACCGCCGACAGCGCCGCGCTCGGCGGCACGCTGAGGTAGTTGACGAGCTGGAAATTCCCGCCGAGCGCTTCCGCCGCCCGCTGCACGGCCGCGGCCAGCGCCTTCGGGCCCTGCTTGATCGGGACGTAATCGAGCGCCGCGTCGAGCGCCGGCCAATCGCTCTCGGCCGGCGGGTGATCGTGATGCATCTCGATCGTCTTGCGGGCGAGCGTCCGGAAGTCGTCCGTGGTGATATCGTCGAGCGAAACGCCGATGATCCGGCACTTGGGGATGAAGCGCGCGGTGATGAGGTGAAAAAGCCCGGGCAGCAGCTTGCGCTGGGAAAGATCGCCGGTCGCGCCGAACAGCACGACGACCTGCGGCAACTTCGGACCGACCCCGGACGGTATCTTGGACATCGCGCTCTCCGTCATCCCCTTGTGCAGCCCAGTTTGCAGACCAGGGCCTGACAGTCGTGCGACAGGAGCGCGGCGCTGGCAAGGCCGCAGCCGGCTCGTGAACACGGTCGCTCATGCGTGGCCGTGAGAATCCGACTTGGTCGGGCTCCCGGCGCAACCGGTTGACAACATCCGTCGAGCGGCGTATCATTGACCGAACGATCGGTTAATAAAAGTTCGACGAGCGGCTAAGAGGATCAAACGCCGCCAGGGAGAAGACGCAAATGAATGGCCAGGATTTGGACAAGAACTGGCTCGATTCAGCGGAGCGAGCCTCTCGAGACGAGATCATGTCGCTGCAGCGGGAGCGACTGGCGCGCACGCTCTGGCATGTCTACGAGCATGTGCCGCACTACCGCAGAGCTTTCGATGGCCGCGGCGTGCATCCTGCCGATTTTCGGCAATTGCCGGACCTGGCCAAGTTCCCCCTCACCGTCAAGGCGGATCTCAGAGACAATTATCCCTTCGGCATGTTCGCCGTTCCCCAGGAAAGGCTGGCGCGTCTGCACGGTTCGTCGGGGACGACGGGCAAACCGGTCGTGGTCGGCTACACCAGGGCGGATGTCGACATGTGGGCGGACGTGGTCGCGCGCTCTCTGCGGGCCGCCGGCGCTCGGCCCGGCATGAAGGTGCACGTCGCCTACGGCTACGGGCTTTTTACCGGAGGGTTGGGCGCGCACTACGGCGCCGAGCGGCTGGGCTGCGTCGTCATCCCGGTGTCCGGCGGCATGACCGAGCGTCAGGTTCACCTCATCCATGATTTTGAGCCCGACGTCATCATGGTGACGCCGAGCTATATGATGGCGTTGCTGGACGGCTTCAAACATGCCGGTCTCGATCCGAGGGAATCGAGCCTCAAATACGGAGTTTTCGGCGCCGAGCCCTGGACAAACGCGCTTCGACAGGAAATCGAGCGCGCCTTCGACCTCGACGCCACCGACATCTATGGCCTGTCCGAGGTGATCGGGCCCGGCGTCGCCCAGGAATGTGTCGAGACCAAAGACGGTCTGCACATTTGGGAGGACCATTTCTACCCGGAAATCATCGACCCCGCGACCGGCGAAGTTCTGCCGGACGGCGAGAAGGGCGAATTGGTCTTCACCTCGCTGACCAAGGAGGCTTTTCCGATCATTCGCTACCGCACGCGCGACCTGACCCGGCTCCTGCCGGGCACAGCGCGGCGAGGCATGCGCCGCATGGAAAAGGTGACCGGCCGGTCCGACGACATGATCATCCTTCGCGGCGTCAACGTCTTCCCGACCCAGATCGAAGAGCTGCTCTTGGAAACCGAGTGGGCGTCGGGCCATTACCAGATCGAACTGACCCGGACCGGCGTCTTGGACGAAGCCACCGTTCACGCGGAGGCGCGCGCGGACCGGTGGGGGCAGGCGGATCTCGAGCGCGCGGGGGACAGGCTGGTCGCCCGGATCAAGAGCACGATCGGGGTCACGACGCGCGTCCATGTCCACGAGCCCGGCTTCATTCCGAGAACCCTGACCGGGAAGGCCGTGCGTGTCGTCGATAACCGGCCCCGGAGCGAATAGACGGCGCGTCCGCCGCGCGCATTGTGCAGTCGGGAGCGCTCGAGGGCCGGCTCGGCCCGCCGCTAGCGATTGTCCGCCCCTTCGGGCTCACGGCTCGCGGCTCGCGCCTTCCCGCGCCGTTCGCGCCCGTCCTCGGCCGTGAGCCGCCCCACGCCCTCGACGAAGAGCCGGGTGACGAAGCGGGCGTAGTCGTCGCGGCTGAGCGGGCCATCCTCGCGGAACCAGAGATAGCTCCAGTTCAGGACGCCGAACAGCGACATGGTCACCGGCTTGAGGAGTTGAGCCTCGTCCATCGCCAGGAGCGCGGGATTGAGCCGCCGCACCGCGCGAATCATCGTCGTCACAATGGCGCGCTCGAGCGTGCGCAACTCCTGCTGCTGGTCCGCGTTGAGCTTGTCGAGTTCGTTGAGCTGAACCTTATGCAGCGCGTCTGCGTCACGGTAGGCAAACAGCGTCGCGCGGATGAGGGAGAATAGATGCTCCTCGGCCGAGGCGTCCTGGTTCTCGGCCTCGGCAAGTGCGTTTGCGACATGGGCCAGATGGACGCTGATGATGTCGTACAGCAGCGCGCTCTTGCCGGAATAGTAGTGGTAGAGCAGCGCCTTCGACACCTGCGCCTGGCCGGCGATCTCGGAGATGGACGTCCGATCGAAGCCGTGCGTCGCAAACAGCCGCGCGGCGACCGACAGCAGCGCCCGGCGCTTGTCGTCGTAGTCGAGGGCCCGCGTTCTCGCCATCCTGAGCGCTTGGCTCCCGTTAGAAAAAGGCGCCGGACACAGCGCGGCTATAACCACGGAACTCTGCGATCGGCGTCCCGGCTTCATCGGAGACGCTGACGTCGTAGACGCCGCTGCGCTCGACCCGCCGAACCTCGCGCGCGGTCGCCGTCAGCCTCGCCCCCTCTTTCGCCGGCTTGAGATAGGTGATGGAGCAGTGCTGCGCGACGCAGCGCTGGTTGTAGCTGTTGCAGGCGTAGGCGAAGGCGGTGTCGGCGAGCAGGAAGATGAAGCCGCCATGTCCGATGCCATGCCCGTTCGTCATGGCCTTGGTCAGGACCATCGACAGCGACGCCTCGCCCGGGCCGATCGCCTCGATCCGAATGCCGTGCTCGTGCGCCGTCCTGTCCTCCGCCCGCATGAGATCGGCGGACTTGCTGGCGATCTCCAGCGGCGTCACCGGCTCACGCTTTCCGGCCGCGGAAATCCGCCGGCCGCTTCTCGAGGAACGCGCTGACGCCCTCGATATACTCGTCCGCCGATCCGGCCTCGCGCTGAAGGTCGCGTTCGAGATCGAGCTGAGCGTCGAGGCTGTTCGACGGCGAAGCGAGGAACGCGCGCTTCATCAGTCCGTAGGCGCGGGTCGGCCCGACGGCGAAACGCATGGCGATCTCGCGCGCCGTCCCCATGAGCTGGTCGTCGTCGACGGCGCGCCAGATCATCCCCCAGGCCTCCGCCTGTTCGGCGCTGATCGGGTCGGCGAGCATCATGAGCGCGCGCGCCCGCGCTTCGCCGACGAGCCGCGGCAGCGTCCAGGTGCCGCCGGAATCCGGAACGAGCCCGATGCGGGCGAAAGCCTGGATGAACCGGGCCGATCGCGCCGCAACAACGATGTCGCAGGCGAGCGCGATGTTGGCGCCGGCGCCCGCCGCGACCCCGTTGATCGCGCAGATGATCGGCTTCGGCAACACGCGCAAGGCGCGGACGAGCGGATTGTAGCGCTCTTCGATCGATTGGCCGAGATCGGGGCGCTGGCCGGCAGGCGCAACGGCGCGGTCGGCCAGATCCTGCCCGGCGCAGAAGCCCTTGCCGGCGCCGGTCAGCAAGATCGCGCGGCATTCCTCGTCGGCGGCGGCGCGTTTGAGCGCGGCGGCGAGCGCCTCGTGCAGAGCGACGTTGAAGGCGTTCATCTTGTCCGGCCGATTGAGCGTGAGCGTCAAAACGCCGTCGTTCATCGAATCCAGCAGGACCGGCGGCGCTGAAGTCTCTGTCGACGTGCTCATGGCGCCCTCCCTCATGATCGCCGCCAAACGGATGAGTCGCGATTATATATTGACCGACCCGCCGGTCAATAGTAAAGTCCGGCCAACCTGCCCACAGGCGCCAGGGAGGATGCGATGACGAATTTCTTCGCCAGACACGAGGCGCTGCTCGATCGCGCCATCGCGGCGACCGCGGCGCGAGACTATTTCAGCGCCTATCCGGAATCCGCGTCTCCAAAGGTCTACGGCGAGACAGCCAAGGCGGACGGCGACGCCGCCTTCGAGGCGCTGATCGGCAAGCCCTTTCCGTTGGACGACAAGCACCCGAACGAGCGTCTGGTCGGGGCGGAAACGTCGCCGTTCGGCAAGCCGCTCGGCGTTCGCTACCCGACCGCCGCCGTTGAGATTTTGATTGCGGCGAGCGCATCCGCGGGAGAGGCCTGGGGCGCTGCTTCCGTCGAAGCGCGCGCCGGAGTTCTCATCGAGGCGCTGTCGCGCCTGAACGCCCAGAGCTTCCTCATTGCCGACGCCGTGCAGCACACGTCCGGGCAGCCGTGGGGCATGGCCTTTCAGGCCGGCGGTCCGCACGCGCAGGATCGAGGTCTCGAAGCGGTCGCCTATGCGGTCGCCGAGATGAACCGTGTCCCGCGCGAGGCGCGCTGGGAAAAGCCGCAGGGCAAGGGTGAGCCGATCCGTCTCGCCAAGCGGTTTCGCATCATGCCTCGCGGAATTGCGGTCGAAATCGGCTGCGCGACCTTCCCGACATGGAACCTCTATCCCGGCCTGTTCGCCAGTCTCGCCACCGGCAACAGCGTCATCGTCAAGCCGCATCCCGCGGCGATCCTGCCGGCCGCAATCACCCTCAAGGTCATTCGCGAGGTCTTGATCGAGGCCGGCTTCGATCCCAACGTCGCTTTGCTTGCCGCCGACGAGCCTTCGGCGCCGGTCGCCAAGGCGCTTGTCCAGCACCCGGCGGTCAAGATCGTCGACTTCACCGGCGGCCCGGCGTTCGGCTCGTGGCTGCGTCATTCGCTCAAGGACAAGCTCGTCTTCACCGAGGAGGCGGGCGTCAACGCCATCGTCGTCGATTCGACCGCGAACTTTCGCGGCATGTGCGACAACATCGCCTTCTCCCTGTCGCTCTATTCCGGGCAAATGTGCACCGCACCGCAGAACGTCTTCGTTCCCAGGGACGGGATCGACACGAACGAAGGCCGAAAGCGTTTCGACGAGGTGGCGAAAGGGATCGCGGACGCCGTCGATCGCTTGCTTGCGGAGCCGGCGCGCGCCCAGGCGTTGCTCGGCGCGATTCAGGCCGACGCGACGCTCGCGAGGGTCAAGGACGCCGCCTCGCTTGGCCGCGTCGTCCGCGCCTCCGCGCCGGTCGAGGGTGTGACGCGAAGCGCGACGCCGCTCATCCTCGCGGTCGAGGCGCAGGATGAGCGCGCCTGGCGCGAGGAGCGCTTCGGCCCGATCTCCTTCGTGATCGCGACCAACTCGACGGCGAACTCGCTTGCGCGCGCGGAAGCGTCGATCCGTGAAAAGGGCGCGATCACCGCCGCCCTTTACACGATGAGCGAGGCCGTCGCCGGGACTGCGGAACAGGCCTTCGCCCGCGCCCATGTGGCGCTGTCGATCAACCTGATCGGCGCCATCTTCGTCAATCAATCGGCGGCGTTCTCGGACTTCCACGTCACCGGAGGCAATCCGGCGGGCAACGCCTCGCTGACCGATGCCGCTTTCGTCGCCAATCGTTTCCGCATCGCCCCGGTGCGGCGGATGAGCGCTTGACGATTGGCTGATCGCCGACATTTCAAGCGAAGAAGGATTGGATAGCCGATGGTCGCTGGCGTAGACTGAGGGGAAGGGAGGACCGATGGCCGAGGCCTTCATATGCGATGCGGTTCGCACCCCCATCGGCCGCTACGGCGGCGCGCTTTCCTCGGTGCGCGCCGACGATCTTGCGGCGATCCCGCTCACCGCCTTGATGGAGCGCAATCCGGCCGTCGATTGGTCCAAGGTCGACGACGTGATCTATGGCTGCGCCAATCAGGCGGGCGAAGACAATCGCAACGTCGCCCGCATGGCGGTCCTGCTCGCCGGCCTTCCCGTCTCCGTTCCCGCCACGACGGTCAATCGCCTGTGCGGCTCCGGCATGGACGCCGTCGGTCTTGCCGCACGGTCCATTCGCTCGGGCGATTACGAGCTGGCGCTTGCGGGCGGCGCCGAGAGCATGACCCGCGCGCCTTTCGTGATGCCGAAGGCCGAGAGCGCGTTCTCGCGCGCGACCGCGGTGTACGACACGACGATCGGCTGGCGTTTTGTCAATCCGAAATTCAAGAGCGCCTATGGCGCGCACGCGATGCCGGAGACCGCCGACAACGTCGCCGCCGAGTATCGAATCTCCCGCGCCGATCAGGATGCGTTTGCCGCGCGCAGCCAAGCTCGCTGGGCGGCCGCCCAGTCGGCGGGTTTGTTCGCGAAGGAAATCGCGCCGGTCCGCATTCCGCAGCGCAAGGGCGAGCCGCTCGTCATCGACAAGGACGAGCACCCGCGCCCCGGCGTGACGGTCGAGGACCTGGCGAAGCTCAAGGGCGTCAACGGCCCCGATCTCACCGTCACGGCCGGCAACGCTTCCGGCGTCAACGACGGCGCGGCCGCGCTGATCGTCGCCTCCGAGGCGGCGGCGAAAGCGCAGGGCCTCACCCCCCGAGCGCGGGTCGTTGCGATGGCGGCGGCAGGCGTCGAGCCGCGGGTAATGGGCGTCGGCCCGGTCCCGGCGGTCCGCCGCGTTTTGGAAAAGACTGGCCTCACGCTTCAGAAGATGGACGTCATCGAGCTCAATGAAGCTTTCGCGGCCCAGGCGCTCGCGGTCCTGCGCGAACTTGGCCTGCCCGACGATGCTACGCACGTCAATCCGAACGGCGGCGCCATCGCGCTCGGCCATCCGCTCGGCATGAGCGGCGCCCGGCTCGTCGGCGCGGCGATGTACGAACTCGGCCGCAGCGGCGGCCGATACGCGCTCTGCACGATGTGCGTCGGGGTCGGACAGGGCCTTGCGATGATCATCGAACGGGCCTGAGTTCGAGGAGGCCATTATGTACGCGCAGATGGTGAAAACGGACGGCGATCGGGTGAAGACGATCGCGGAGATGTCGCCGGACGAGCGCGCGTTCCAGGAACGCGTCGACCGGGGCGAGAAGATCGAGCCGAAGGAGTGGATGCCCGAGGACTATCGCCGCACCCTGATCCGGCAGATCGGCCAGCATGCGCATTCGGAAATCGTCGGCCAGCTTCCGGAAGGAAACTGGATCACCCGCGCGCCGACGCTGGAGCGCAAGGCGATCCTGCTCGCCAAAGTGCAGGACGAGGCGGGGCACGGCCTCTATCTCTACTGCGCCGCCGAGACGCTCGGCGTCAGCCGCGACGAGCTGATCGGGCTCCTGCATTCCGGCAAGATGAAATATTCCTCGATCTTCAACTACCCGACGCTCAACTGGGCGGACATTGGCGCGGTCGGCTGGCTCGTCGACGGCGCGGCGATCATGAACCAGGTGCCCTTGCAGAAGTCGTCCTACGGCCCCTATTCCCGCGCGATGGTGCGCATCTGCAAGGAGGAGAGCTTTCACCAGCGCCAGGGCTTCGCCATCATGATGACAATGGCGTTCGGCGCGCCGGCGCAGAAGGCGATGGCGCAGGACGCATTGAACCGCTTCTGGTACCCGTCGCTGATGATGTTCGGGCCTTCCGACAAGGACTCGGTGCACTCGACGCAATCCATGCAATGGAAGATCAAGATCAACACCAACGACGAACTCCGCCAGAAATTCGTCGACCAGACCGTGCCGCAAGCGAAATATCTTGGACTTTCCATTCCCGACGAGCATTTGCAGTGGAACGAGGAGAAGGCGGGATACGACTTCTCGGAACCGGACTGGAGCGAGTTCTACGAGGTGCTCGCCGGCAACGGCCCCTGCAACCGCGAGCGCATGGCCGCCCGCGTGAAGGCCTGGGAAGACGGTCGATGGTTCCGGGACGGACTGACCGCCCATGCCGAAAAGCGCGCTGCGCGTCGCGCCGCGAATCGTGCGGCCGCCGAGTGATCGGCGCCGCCTGAAATTTCTGGAGGATCTCGCGTGTCGACCGAATGGCCCTTGTGGGAAGTCTTCATACGCGGCCAGCACGGCCTCAATCATCGCCACGTCGGCAGTTTGCATGCGCCGGACGGCGAAATGGCGCTTCGGCACGCGCGCGATGTCTACACGCGCCGTAACGAGGGCGTGAGCATCTGGGTCGTCAGGTCGAACGACATCATCGCTTCCAGCCCCTCGGACAAGGGACCGCTGTTCGAGCCGTCGAACTCAAAGGTCTACCGTCATCCGACGTTCTACGACATCCCCGACGAAGCGGGGCACATGTGATGCTAGCCGCGGCGGAAAGCTTGGCGCTCGAAACGGCGCTGTTCCAATGCCTTCTCAGAACCGGCGACAACACGCTGATCCTCGGTCATCGGGTATCGGAGTGGTGCGGCCACGCGCCGGTCCTCGAAGAGGATATCGCGCTCGCCAATGTCGCGCTCGATCTCATCGGGCAGACGCGGTTCTGGCTCGACCTCGCGGCGAATGTGGAGGGCAAGGGCCGCAATGCAGACGCGCTCGCTTATTTGCGCAACTCCGCCGAGTTTCGCAACGTGCTGCTCGTCGAGCGGCCGAACGGCGATTTCGGCATGACGCTGATGCGGCAGTTCCTGTTCGACGCCTGGCACATCGAGCTTCTTGAAGGGCTGACCGGGTCGACGGACGCGCGGATCGCGGACATCGCCGCCAAGGCGATCAAGGAAGTCGCCTATCACCTCGAACGGTCGAGCGAACTGGTCATCGGCCTCGGCGACGGCTCGGAAGAGAGCCATGCTCGCATGCAGGCGGCGCTCGAGGAGCTGTGGCCCTATACGGGCGAGCTTTTCCTCACCGACGACACGGATCGCGCGCTCGCCGAAGCGGGCGTCGCCCCTCTGCCAGACAGCCTGAGGCCGAAGTGGGAAGCGACCCTACATCGCGTGACGACCGAGGCGACGCTGAAGCCGCCGACGAGCGGCTTCGCGCACAAGGGAGGCAAGCGCGGCGTGCATACCGAGCATCTCGGCTACATTCTCGCCGACATGCAGTTCCTGCAGCGCGCCTATCCCGGCGCGAGCTGGTGAGGACGACGACCGTGGCGCCTGCGGCGCGTCCGTCGATCGACGATGTGTGGCGGCGGCTCGCCGAGATCCCCGATCCGGAGATTCCGGTGATCTCGCTCGTCGATCTGGGCGTCGTCCGCGATGTGGACTGGGACGGCGAAACGCTCGTCGTCGGCGTGACGCCGACCTATTCCGGCTGCCCCGCGACCTCGATCATCACCCTCGACATCGAGCGCTCGCTCTGTGCATTGGGCGTCGAGAAGCTGCGCCTCGAGCGCCGCCTTGCGCCGCCATGGACGACGGCTTGGATCAAGCCGGAGGCGCGCGAGAAGCTTCGGGCGTATGGCATCGCGCCGCCGGACGAGGGCGGGACCCGGGACTCGCGCCTGCAGGCGCGCATCGAGTCGCTGTCGAGCGCTCGGCCCAACGCGGCCTGCCCGCGGTGCGGATCGACGGATACCGAAAAGATCAGCCAGTTCGGCTCCACGCCCTGCAAGGCCAACTATCGCTGCGCGGCCTGCCTGGAGCCTTTCGAATATTTCAAGTGCATTTGAAGGCGCGGACCCACGACCGATGGCTCATTTCCACCTCCTCGATGTGATCGACGTGCGACCCGAAACGCGCGACGCCGTCGTCGTTACGCTGAAGCCGCGAGAGGCGGACAGGGCGGCGTTCGACTTCATCCAGGGCCAATATCTCACCTTCCGCCGCGAGTTCGACGGCGTGGAGCTGAGGCGCTCCTACTCGATCTGCGCGGGAAAGGACGACGGCGCGCTCAAGATCGCCATCAAGCGCGTCGACGGCGGCGCGTTTTCGAACTGGGCCAACGAACGCCTCAAGGCGGGCGACGTCCTCGAGGCGATGCCGCCGATGGGCAATTTCCATGCGGCGCTCGATCCCGACGCCGCCAGGCACTATCTCGCCTTTGCCGGCGGCTCCGGCGTCACGCCGGTGCTGTCGATCATCAAGACCGCGCTCGCACGCGAGCCGAAGTCCCGCGTCACGCTGGTCTACGCCAACCGTCAGATCGCCTCGATCATGTTCCGCGAGGAGATTGAGGACCTGAAGAACCAGAATCTCGGCCGGCTCGCGGTGTTGCACGTGCTCGAGACCGAAGCGCAGGACATCGAACTCTTCACCGGCCGCATCGACGCCGACAAGTGCAAGACGCTGTTCGAGATCTGGATCGAGCTCGCTTCCGTGGACATGGCTTTCATCTGCGGGCCCGAGCCCATGATGCTCGCCGTCGCGGCCGCCCTGCGCAACCATGGAATGCCGGACGACAAGATCAAGTTCGAACTGTTCGCGTCCGGCCAGACGCGTCTCGCGAGACCGGTCGAGAAGCGGACGGCAAGTCCGGCTTCCGCGGCGAGCTGCGAGGCGACGGTGACGCTCGATGGCGCGACGCGCAGCTTCAAGATGGCGAAGGAAGGCAAGAGCCTGCTCGACGCCGCGCTTCTCAATGCGATCGACGCGCCCTACGCCTGCAAGGCCGGGGTGTGCTCGACCTGCCGCGCGAAAGTTCTGGAGGGCGAGGTCGAGATGCTGACCAACCATGCCCTCGAGGACTACGAGGTTCGGCAGGGTTATGTGCTCACCTGCCAGGGCTATCCGCTCACGGACAAGGTCGTCGTCAGCTACGACCAGTGACGCCGAAGGAACACCTCATGAGCGATCAGATGACGATCGAGGCCTATCTCGCCGAAGGCGGCCTGCTCACCTCGCCCGCCAACGCTCCGCCGCGTTATCGCGGCGAACTGCTGCGGCTCATGGCGACCTTCGTCGACAGCGAGCTCGCCGGGGCGGCAGGCTTCGCCGACGTGATCAACGCGGCGCCGGGCATCAAGCAGCGCATCGCCGCCGCGCGCATCGTGCTGGAAAAGACCGATCACGCCAGCCGTGTGCTCGAGGTGATGGAGAGCTTCGGCGCCGACGCGACGCGGTACGCCGTGCATCATCCCTGGGCGGCTCGCGTCGGCCGCGACGTCGATATCGGCGCCACGCGCCACGGCGGCGACATGCGGCTTTCGGTGTTCCACTATCCGCTCAAGGGGTGGATCGACGCGGTCGTCATGAATGTGTTGATGGGCACGGCGGTGAACGTCCAGCTCGAGGAGTTCTCGCGCGTCTCCTATTCGCCGCTCGCCGAAGTCTTTCGCGCGATCGCGCCGCGCGAGGCGCGTCATGCCGAGCTCGGCGTCGAGGGCATTCACGAGATCACGGCGATCGAGGACGGCCGTGCGCAGGCAAGCGAATCGGTCGCCTACTGGCGGCCGCGGGTCGCGGCGAGCTTTGGCGGCGCCAATTCGCCGCGGTTCGACCGGCGCCGATTCCCCGCGGTTCGATCTCCTCGCGCGCTTCGGGCTTCGTCACACGCCGAACGCCAGGCTCATGGCGAAATGGAACGCCTGTGTCGATGACGTCCTGCGCGAGGCGAAGCTCGCGGCGTAGGACAAGGACGCCCGGCGAGATAAGTCCCGTGAAATTTCCCCGCCGTCATTGCGAGCCGAAGGCGAAGCAATCCACGCCGGGCGCAGGGTGAGGGTTCGCTGGCGCAACCTCATTTCATCACACCCAATCAGTTGGACCGGTTTCGACCCGTTGCGGTCCTTGCCGGTCAGCTCGGAACATGCGGAGAACCTGCGAAAACTGCCGTAGGCGGAAGGCGACGGAAGCGCCACGGGCAGCCGTCCCCACTCATTCGATTCTTAAATCATCGGGTCGAAGACCGCGCACAGGCCTCGAGAAAATCGGCGTCGCTAACCCAAATCGCCAAGCTCATGCAACCCCTCTGCAACTACGCGATTGTGGCAAAATTACGCTTGTCAAGGGCGCCGACCTCGTGAGACGCTTCACGCGATCGGGAGTCCTCGCGTATTCGGACTAATTTTGGTCCAATACTGACTCCCGTCCAATAACAGGGAGGATTTCAGACGATGTCCCAGACAACCAGCGCCTACGCGGACCCCGGAGTACAGCCTTATCAGAGCCCCGGCATTACGGTGGAAACCAAGTTGATGAAGCAGTTTCGCTTGGCGTCGCCGGTGCATTCCGGCAGCCAGGGCGCCGCCGTATGCAACCAGGCGGGACAAGTGGAGCTGTTTACGGTCGGAACCGATGGAAGGGTGTGGAATTTTTATCCGGACCCAAGCAGCGATACGGGCTATCGCCGCGCCGACACAGGTATGACAAGTCAGATGGGCGATGCGATCCTTGCCGCGGGCGTGGATCACGACGGGAGCGTCGTGGTGTTTGCGAAAGCGGCGCCTGATGTCCTTCACTATCGAGTAAAAAAGCCCGACGGAACCTGGTCGGAAAAAATTACAGCCGCAAACTTGCCCGCAGGGAGTGGTTTTGAAAAAATCACGACCGTTTTTACGAGAACCATTGACGGCCAGCTTTACGTGGCCGTGCTTGGGGCGGAAAGCAGCCCGTCTCCCTGGACCGGCCCCCTGCAGACGTATCTAGCCTTCTCGAACTGGAGCTCTGAGGCCAGGCGTTTTCCACGGGGGGAGTATAAAACCGCGCAGCTGTGTTGACAACCGCACGGGCTTTTGGAGCCACCGACGCAATCCTCCCCCTGAGCCTCGTTCTAAAACAGTAGTATTTACGTTTTTCGGCGGCGATGGTAGCGGCCCAAATCAGTTTTACACATATGATCTAGACGGAAACCTCGTAGACACCCTGACGGGCTCCTTTGGAAACGAGCTTTTTGCGCGGAGAGGCGCGACCGCGGACGTCAATTCTTACGTAGCGGGAGGAGATCGAATATTCATGCTAGAGCGGTCAACATGAGAAGTGCAAAGTGGCCACTTTCACGAACGCCGCATATGACGGAAGTAATAAACAATGGCTATGTGATGTGCAATTTTTAACAGATCAGACAAACCTGACAAGACTGCACGCCGTCCACGACCATAAAGGCGGCACGCAGTTATTGTGCGTTTCAATAAAAGGGGACTTGTATCACTTGGCGCCCGACGGCGACTCGCCTACCGGGTACTCGTCTTTTGGCCTTCCGATCGAGCAGCACGTGACTTGGGTCGCGGTGGCGCGCAACAACGATGGAGACATCGAGGTCTTCTGTGCGCAGGATTGGAAGAACGCGCCTTTGATCCATTTGACGCTCGACCAGGACACCGGCGACTGGGAGAAGGAGACCTTCGAAATACAATCACCCAGCGAGAGCGACGACAAGCTCGAAGAGTTCATCTCCTATTCGTCCGACATCGCGTTCAGGGACGAAGCGGGCATGCCCCTAGTGAACGCCGCGGTCACGGTCAACGCGAGCGACCGCGCCATGATCACGGTCAACAACGCCACCTTCGCCGTCGATGCGGCTACCTCTCACTCGGTGACCACCGACGCTACGGAAAAGCTCACCATCACCCAGGAGACCGGCGGCCTGAGCGTGCCCGACTTGTGGCTCTATACCGACAAGCTCATTCCGCGCGATCACGTGTTTGTCCTGCACCAATACGCGAACGGGCGCGACGACGCGGGGCTGCCCGCCAATATGAGATCGGTCGAGGCGCGTCTGCGCGCCGTCACCTCCGACGACCTGGAAAAGGCCAAAGACGCCAAGGGCAATTTCCTTTTGAAAAACTCGGTCCGTAAGGACCACAACAGTACCGAAGCGGTGGCGAAGGCGTTCAACGACTGCATGAAACTGCCCAACAGGGAGCCGCATTCCTCACCAGCCGCGCTCCACCCCCTGATTTCCCCCAAGGGCTGCTGGACCGGCCTGCACGTCGAGCCGCTCGCGGTTGCGGCCGAGCGCAGTCGCGTCCACCCCCATCCTGATCTGCCGTCGTGGTCGCTCACGTTCGGAGAGGATGGCGTTCGGCACCAAAGGCTCACGTCGCAGGAGGCGCAACGAATGATGGCGGAGGTGCGCGCAAACGCGCTGCCGGCCGCCGACGCCGACGGCAATTCCTGGTGGTCGAGCATTGGCGACTTTCTCAAAGCCCTCGTCGGGGGGTTCGCAGACGCCGTGCTTGATTTCGCGAAGTTAATAGTCGATGGCACCAAAGCAGTGTTCAAGTTCGTCATGAAAGGCGTACAATATGTTTTCGAGAAGGCCGTGACGGTCGTGCAGGACGCGTTCGATATGCTCGAATTGATACTGGTGGCCGTCTACGACACCGTAGTGGCGACTTTTTCGAACGGACTTTCGAGTGGATCGGCTTCCTGTTGGATTGGCCCGATATCCTGAGGACGCGCACCGCGATTGCTCACATCATCGACCAGACGTTTGCGTTCTTGGAGGGGGCGGGGCCCCGCCATCGATGCCTTGCTCGATAAGCTGACGGAGCTCGCCACCCAGCTGCGAAAAGCCGCCAAGTATACGTACACGATCCCATCGGTCAGCGAGCTCTACGAAAAGATAGCCAGTGCGCCGCTGACCGCTCTGGATCTCGCTGCGCTGATGGCCGCCATTCCGGCCACGATCTTTTACAAGGTCGTTTACGGCGCCGCGCCCTTCCCCTCCGACTTAAGCGTCGACGAGTTCAAGCGGAACTTCACCGGCCAGTGGCTCCTGGACGCCAGCGGTCTGGGGACCAATCTGACGGAGCGCTCGGTCGGTGAGCTTTCCGCGGACATGCAGCGCCAGGCACAGTACGCCTGCATTGGATTTACCGCAATCTACGGCGGGTTCTCGGCGCTGCTCGACGGACTTAACGGGGCAGAGAACCTCGCCGCCCCCATGCCAGATCCCTTCACCGAGAGAGGTTGGTATAAATGGCTCTCTTTGATTACGTTCCTCGTGGGACTTGGAAACAACGGCGCCAGTTGCCCTTGGATTTATAAACAGAATCCGTTCGTTGCTCCCTGCCTGTCTTGGTTTATCGAAACTGTGTTTAGCAATGGGCTTAACCTTTTCTTTCTTATTAAGGATGGAGTTCGGATGGAGAACGATAACACAATATTTTTGGGAAAAGACATGAACTATGTAGGTACATTCTCGAACACGTGCATTTCAGTGATCGATATGATTGCTATAAGTTTGCTTTGGGTGGAAAAGCCCTTTGAATTACAGGATTTAGGACTTTACCTGCCGATGTTTCCTGGACTGACTAAATTTGCTATGTTAAAAGGAGCACTGAAGCCAAATCCATGGTTGGTTGCCTTATGCCCGGCCATCGATGGCATCTTCTACGGCCTGAGCTGCATGTATCTCGGCTTTACCCTACCCCCCTTGCCGCCGCACGAAGAGTCCGCTCTCGCGCCCGCAAGCTAGACGTTGGAGCCCGAGCACAAAGAAGGCTTGCGCTTGTCACATGGCTGTCCGGTTAAACTCGCCTCCTCAGGTGCGCCGCAGCGTAATCGAAGAGCATGCGGCGCGTCGATGCGGCAAATCCCCTTTACGGGGAGGGCGGAGCGTGAAGCGACGGGTGGACTACGGTGGCACGCCAGTCTTTACTACCCACACCTGCCTGAGCGGCGTCGCCTGCTCCAAGAGGGGACCGGAGGGCAAACGCGAAGCGGAAACGACGGTCTGTCACCGTATTACCCAATTAGTCCCCACAGTGCGCTGCGGGTCCGACGAACGCGTGCTCCGGGCGAACTGATAGGGTCGATGATCAAGATTCCGGTGACACTTTACTCAATCCCCGGGATTGAGGATTACGGGGGAGGATTGAGAATCGAGGTTTACCCGCGACCCGACACGCTGCCCCCCTCCGGGATACTTGGCCACCCCGAATAAGTTTCCCGCGCGCGCACGCCGGCCTTTTTCGTTCTCAGCGAAATCTGGGCACTTTGAGGAGCACGTCAATGGCAATTCCGGCGCGCCAATCGGGCGGTTTTGATGGTGTCGCTTCCATGGGCGCGCAGCAGCTTGTTGGCGAAGGAGCGGAGGCGCGCGGCGGGGCAATAGACTGATTTCCATCGAGCGTCTAGGATTGCAGCAATTGCGGCGGCGTTAAGCCGAGCGCTCCGATTGGGCGATCGTTCAAGCCCGCCCAGCAGGGGGGAACCCGCCATGCGCGTTTTCAAGGGTGTCGAGCATAGGACGAGAAGCGTTCCCGTGGGAGGGCTATTCGCATCTCGTCGAGAGTGGGGTTTGCGGGCCTCGGGCGTCGCAACGCGGGCGGCGCTGCTGGGATTTCTGGCGCTCGCGTTTTTGGCGTTCGGCGCCGGGCGCAGCGCGAACGCGAAAGAGGGGATCGACTGTACGACGGGACCTGGCCCGAATATGACGGTCGTGATCTACAACGATGATCCAATCGCGACAATCTATCCGGTGCTGGTCGCCGGGGCGAAAAGCGACACGGACACGTGGATGCAGGCCTGCTTCAAAGTCGCCCAAGACCAAATCGGAACAAACCCTTATCCCCGGGACGCCGGCTATCGGATGTACATCAATTGCTGCGACACGAATGAGAACGGCATTCCGCCTGGCGGGTCGGTAACGATAACCTTGCCGTTTTATTCGCCGCTGGCTCGAGGAAAAATCGATCCGAAAGGGACGGCCCAGTTCATCGATTGGTGGCAAGGCGGCGGCATGAACATTTACCAGGAGCCGAAGAGCAGCAAGGGCCCGCCGGATGCGCTGAAGACTCATTGGACTGAAGATAAGAATAAGAATGGGGTGACGCTCACCGGCAACTCGCCGAGCTGCGCCGGCTCCGGCTGCAGCCTGCATGTGTTTCGCGCGCCGGCGGCGATCGCGAATTGGGAGCCACAACAGTACCTGGAATGGACCCTTGGCGCCAACCCAATTAACCCTCACATAAACGGGCGCAGCGATCCCAATTACCTTTGGGATCCCAAGAACGTCGATTACGATGTATCGAACGTCAACAACGTTTACATGCCGGCCGCAATGGAGCCGCATGGCAATGGACTGATCGGCTGGATCGGTTCGCCGAAATCGATTGATCAGGTCAACAAGGATATCGTCAAGTGGGGTGCCTCCCCCCTCGGAACCGGCTGGCCCCGTTACGTCGTTCAACCCCCTGTCTACAATGACAAGAGGGTACAAATTGTTACAACAATTGAGGGGAAAATTCCGTCGCTCCTTGAGATCTTCCTGAATTCTGCAGGTTACAACAACCAAACGGTGTTTAGCCCGCAACCGTCGACGTCGGGGGCGATAGCAAAAATTTGCGCTCTCTTTAAGCAGTGTGGCGTCAGCGTCTTCAAAAACGTCGATTGCGGAAGCGTCTTAGCGGACACCAGTGGGAATATATGTACGCATATACAAGATGTCGCAGCCCTGATCGACGCAAACTACCAATATTTCTCAGATACCTACAATGATAAGGACAAAAATAAAGAAGCGAAAGGAAGATGGGCCTCATGGGGATGCCCCGACGCATCGCCGGTAGCTAAGACCTTTACCGTTTGGCTCGGGCATTATTACGGCTGGGGCCCCTGGCTCCAGACAACAGCCTCACCGGACGGGAGCTGCAAAAACGCCGCAGGGAACCAGCTCTACAACACGCCCGGATACGACATCGACAGCTATGGAAAGGTCAAGAAAGAATTCGACCAGTTGCAATACTGGGTTGACGTCCTGGTGGGGAAGTATGGGGCATTCGATCCCTACGTGGCGCTGATCCACGGGCCGGACTACGTCAATGCACCGTACACCTATGCCTACTCGGTCGACGATGCGCTCGGCAATATGCAGACGGGCGGGGACGGGCTCGTTATCGATGTGGGCGGGACCAGTCATTTGCCCAACCCGGACCATGTCACTGCCGAGGTCCATTTTACTTTCGGCTACAATTCGCCCGGTTATGATCCGCCAAAGGGGATACATTTCACGGAGTACACCCGCTGCGCAGGGCTTCCGGTCCAACCCCCGGCGACGCCGACCCCGCTAGATAAAAATTCTTTCACTAGTTTCGTAGTTCCTGAAGGAATTGAGGGCACGAAACTCGATATCGTCAAATGCGTGATACAGTTTAAGGATAGTACTAAGGCTCGGACTTATACGTTCAGGCTCAGCCGACGGCCGAACCCGAACGACCCCGCCAACGACTTTCCAACAAACCCTAATCCGACCGCCGAGGAAAGACAGGCGGCGAATGCGAAATTTATCGACTGTTCGCAGACGAGTGGGAACGTGCGGGGTTGGTGCAAAGGCATCTATCCGTACCGAGAAACAGACCCGGCTAAACAAGGGAGTCTGGCGACTGTGTATAACGTCTCGATAGGGGCGCCGCCGCCCAATGACAAGTAACCCGTGAGGCAACCATTCTGTAGTCCTTGTCTTTGACGTGCTCCCCGTTCAGTCGGCGGCAACCTCCGCGCCTATCTTAATGACGAGGAGGCGCGAGGGCCCTCACCAACAACGCCGCAGCGGCGAACGCCTGCAAAGGGCGGTGAACCCTACTTCGACCTCGCAATGGTTTGGCGGCTATGGCGCGGACTCCGGTCCTTCCCGAGGCGACCACTGTAGGCGCGCAATCCGCCCTGAGCGGTCGCCGCCCCTAGCAGCCGATCGAGTTTTGACCCTACGGGGGGAACGTCGCGCTCAGTAGGGCGCGCCGTCCTTGTGGACGAAACGCCATTTGCCGTCGACGGCTTCCGCGACGAGATCGTCGTCCGGGTAGCTCGCGCCGTCGCCGGGCAGGCGGTCGCCGATCTCGAGATAGACGACGTCGGCATCCGTCTCGTTGACGAGATGGTGGGCGTCGCCGGTCCCGCCGCGGAAGCCGGCGCACATGCCGGGCTGAAGCGCCGTGCGGCCGGCGTCGGTGACGAGGGTCGGCCGGCCCTCGAGAATATAGACGAACTCGTCCTGCCGGACGTGCGCGTGGCGCAGCGCCAACTCGGCCCCGGGCGCGAGGCGGGTCAGGTTGACGCCGAAGCTTTTGAGCCCGAACAGGTCGCCGAGCGGGCGCTTGTCGCGCTTGAGCATGCGCGAGAAGAACGGCTCGGGATAGTTCGATGATTTTGCCCGCGGCGGCGCGTCGGCGGCGACGAGGGCGACGGGATAGGACGGGTTCTCGGCGGACATGACGGGCCTCCGCGCGGAACCCTAGATCGAGCGCCGGCCGAGGGGAAGCGCCCGGAGCGCAGACAAGGCGACCGCGCGTGGGCAAGGCGCGGCCGGCCGCCGGCGCCAATTTGGCCGCCGCCAGGCCCGCCGCCGGTCTCGGCCGGTCGCCTAACGGATTGAAAGGATTGGGTCGGGACCGTCGTCATGGTAAGCGGAATGTGGCAAAATCGTGGCGAAGTAACCTCCTGCGGCCCGCGCGAGTCAGGATTCGCACGCTAACGCGTTGAAATCACTTGGGCGGCTGCAAAAACGGCGCCGACCCTCAGCCCGAGGCGCCCAGGCCCGTGCCAGCCCGGCGCGGGCGCGACTGGCTTGCGTCGAAGCGACGCCCGCGCCACCGTGGGCGTCGGCGGCGACGCCCGAGCAGAAAGAGGAGGCCCTTCGATGAGCGACGCCGACGACCCGCTGACCATCGACGTCGTGAGCGACGTCGTTTGTCCCTGGTGCTATCTCGGCGAAAAGCGTCTCGCCACGGCGCTGGCCGAGGAATCGGAGCCGGTCGTCGTTCGCTGGCGCCCCTACCAGCTCGACCCGACGATTCCGGCAGGCGGACTCGACCGCAAGGCGTACATGGCGCGGAAGTTCGGCAACGACGGCAAGCTGAAGGCGGTTCACGACCATCTTGTTCAACTCGGCGCCGAGATCGACCTGCCCTTCGCCTTCGACCGGATCACGCGGGCGCCGAACACGCTCGACGCCCATCGCCTGATCCGGTGGTCGGCTTCCGGCGGCGCCCAGGGCGCGGTGGTCGACCGGCTGTTTCACGCCTATTTTGTCGAGGGCCGCGACATCGGCGATCGCGCGACGCTGCTCGACATCGCCGCCGAAAGCGGCCTCGATGCGGATCTGGTCAGACGCCTGCTCGAAGACGGGGCGGACATCGACGCCGTGCAGGGGGAAATCGCTCAGGCCCAGGCGATCGGCGTGACGGGCGTGCCGTTTTTCATCTTTGCCGGCCGTCTCGGCGTACCGGGCGCGCAGGACGTTGCGGTGCTCAGGCGCGCGATCGCGCAAGTGCGCATGGCGCCGTCGGCTCAGGCCGCCACCTGATCGTACGAGACAGCATCGAGCGCCCGAATGAGATCGGCGGGAAGCTCGACCAAAGGAACGCGGCCGTCGTCAGCGACCGGAATGAGGAAATCGTTTATGACGGCGTCGTCGTTGGCCGGCGGAAAATCGAGGCTCGGCGGCAGCGCCGGCGGGGCGACCGGCATTCCCGACAAGTCGCGCGCGTCCGTTCGCGCGGCTTCCGCGGCGAAACGCCAGAGTAGGGCAAGGAAAGGGGCGAACGCTGGGTCGCCCGAGGTTTCACAAAACCTGATGATCGCGCCGACGACGTCAGCCTTGAGCCCTTGACGCTCTGTTGGCCGCAGGCCGCTCATCGCCGCAAGCGCCGTCCGAAAGACCGGCAGGCTATGCTTTGGAAACCCCGCCTTGAGCGCCGCGGCGGCGAAGCCAGCCCCGCCCGGATCACGGACGAAGCCTCTGGCGCGTGCGTGAGACAGGCCCGAGAGCCCCGCCAACGCGGCGGCAAAGAACGCGCGATCTCCGCCGGCCAGCGACCGCAGGAGCAGCGCCATCGTCAGCGCGCTGCGCAGTCGCAGCACGTGGACGAGGCGAGACAACTCGCTCTCTGGACAGTTGGCGGCGATCGTCGCAAGAGCGGCGTCGCGCCAAGCCCTCGCTTGTGCAACTCCTCCGGACAAGCGCGTCGACCCAGCGGCGTCGACGATCGCGATCTCGGCCTCGAGGGCGGCAGGCAGATCCGCCCGGGAAGTAAGCGCTCGTCGGACCTCGGCGTCGTCGCCGAATCGCTCGAACAGCCTCCGTAGGGTCCCGTGGCTCAGGGCCGCGTTCGGATTGTCGATCAGCGTCAGCCCGGCGTCGCGCCTTCCCACCTCGGCGAGGGCGCCGACCGGACCCGGGCCAAGGAAAGGTCGCCGGGCGAGGGCGCATTGCGCCAAGGCGTCTCCGGCCGCGACTGCGTCAACAAGTTCGGCGTCGGTCAGCAGCGGCGAACGAGCGAGCAACGGCGCGGCGACTTCCGATTGGTCGTTGGCGAGCGCAACGACCAGCGCGCGCGGCGCCCGGCGCGAACCGGCGAAGGCTTCGGCCAAAGCGCGGCGAACCTCGACATGCTGGTCGTCGAGCAGCGCCGCCATTGCCGCCGAGCACTGGTGACGCTGGGCCGCGGTCAGGTTCGCATAAAGATAAGCGCGGGCGAGCGCGCTCGCCGCCGCCGCCCGATCGGCCGCGTCGGCCCGTTGCGCTGAGGTCGAGAATCGAGACGCGGTGTCGGTCATGATTGGCGGTCCGGACGCAGCCGGGACATTTTAAGGTTGCCTGGTTGCGGCATCATCGATCAAGGCTGACCGAATATGGTAAAGATCGACTTAAGACGAGCGCACTCCCGAGGAACGCCATGACGACGTCCGACCCTCATCCGCGCGGCGGCCTTTATTTCGAGGACTTCTTCGCGGGTCAGGTCTTCCGCCATCGGCTCACGCGCACCGTCACCCAGATGGACAACATGCTGTTTTCCAATATGACGCTGAACCCTCAGCCGCTGCATATCGACGCGCATTTCTGCGCTACCGAGACCGAATGGGGGCGACCGCTGATGAATTCCCTATTCACGCTCGGCCTCTTGATCGGAATTTCCGTCAACGACACCACCGTCGGCACGACTATCGCCAATCTCGGCATGACCGACGTCGCTTTCCCGGCGCCTCTGTTCGAGGGCGACACGGTGCGTGCCGAAACGGAGGTGCTGTCGACGCGGGCCTCGAAGTCGCGGCCCAACGCGGGCCTCATCGAGTTCCGCCACCGGGCCTTCAAGCAGGACGGGACGCTTGTCGCCGAATGCCGGCGGACAGCCTTCATGCGCCGGCGCGGGCCCGAGATCGTCTCCGTATGAGCCCATGCGCTCGCTCATCCTGACGCCCGGCGACGACCCGGCGAGGCTCATGGCGGCGCTCGCGAGCCAAGTGCACGCCGTCGTGATCGATCTCAACGTTGCGGCCGATCGGCGCGAAGCGGCGCGGGAGACCTTAGCGCAAGCCGTCGCCGAGGAGACGAAGCGCTCCGACGGGCCGGCCTTGATCGTTCGATTGAGCCCGCTCGAATTCGGGCGAAACGGACCGCGACCTCGACGCTGTGATGGCCGCAGCGCCGTTCGCCGTGATGCTGCCGAGGACGCGCGGGGCGGCCAATGTCCAGCAGCTCTCTTCGAAGCTCGCGTTGCGCGAGGCGCTGAACGCGCTCGAGGACGGCGCAACCGCAATCGTCGCGTCGATCGACACCGCCGAAGGCCTGCTTACCGCGGCCAGCCTTCGCGAATCGAGCGCACGACTGATCGGCCTCGCCTGGGACGCCGAGGCCCTCGCGGCCGAAGTCGGCGCAGAGGCAAGTCGCGACCGCTCCGGCGCGCTCGTCGCCCCGCTGCAGACTGCAAGGGACCTCATTCTGTTCGCCGCCGCCGCGGCCCGCATCGGCGCAATTGACACCGCTTTTCCCGGCGATCCCGAGGCCGCGGGCCTATATGCAGAGGCCGACGCCGCCCGCCGCTCCGGCTTCGTCGGCAAGCTGGCGCTCGATCCGGCTCAGGCGACGGTCATCAACGCGGCGTTCGGCGATGAAGATCGGGGCGGAACGTGAGAGCATTATGCGGTTCGCACGTGCTGGCGCTTGGCTCCGCTGGACGGCGAGAGTCGACCCGTTGCAGACCTTCGAGGTAACCCAAGGTCCGGGTGAGAGCGTCAGAAAGCTGCCATAGGCGCACGCGCAAGAAAGCAACGCGTCACGAGGCGACTTTCATGGTGGAAACCATCTTTTTGAGCAATGGGCGTCAATCCACAAACCCGAGAGCTCTTTTTTTGCTTCACTGTTTCGCGCCAGCGCCGCGCCATTGAATTCCTATTTCTCCCTCGTCAAAAGGAGGTTCGCGCATGTTTCACGATCCGGATTTCACTCCCTTTCGGCCTCGCAACAAACCTTCCCTTCGGGCCAACCTACACAATTTTCTCGAAAACTTGCCTCCCGCGGCTTATCGCGAGGGATTGTCGGCCCTGCCGGGACTATGGCCGCTGGTCCCGAAATCGATATTCCTGATGGATCCCGAATACATCGAGGAAATGCTCGTCGCACGCGCGGAATTTTTCTCGCGTGACACAATGACGGTCCGCTCGTTATCCGCGCCGGTCAGTCGAGAGAGCCTGTTCTTCGCGGAGGACGGAAACTGGAAGTGGCAAAGACGCGCCGTGGCGCCGGCCTTCCGCCACGATAATCTGTTGGCGATGGTTCCCACTTTCTCGCAGTGCGCAAGCGCGCAGGCCGCGACGTGGCGCAACGCTCCCGACACCGCGCCAATCGACGCGATAGACGCGATGTCGCGCACCACTTTCGCGGTGATCCAACGCACCGCGCTCGGAGAGGCCGCCTCGGTCGATCGCGAAAAGTTTCTCAGACAGCTCAGGCTGGCGCTCGCAAGCGTACCCTGGCGCCGCACCATCGCTCTTTTCAACCTTCCGGACTGGACGCCGCATCCCGGCTACTTCAAGGCGCACGCCGCGACCGCCTATCTCTACGATGAAACCATGAAGGCCGTCGCCGCGCGCCGCGCAACCGGCTCGAGTCAACGCGATATTCTGGGTCTGCTGATGTCGGCGCGCGATCCAGAAGCCGGCCGGGCGATGAGCGATTCTGAACTGACCGCCAATCTCTATTTCTTCCTGATCGCCGGCCATGAGACCTCGGCCGTAGCGCTCGGTTGGAGTCTCTGGCTGCTTGCCAAGGATCAGGCCTCGCAGGACCGCTTGCGCGAGGAGGTGGCCCAAACTGCCGGCGGTCGCGAGATCGGGCCCGGGGAGGTCGAACAGCTCGCTTTCACGCGGCAAGTCATTCAGGAATCGATGCGCCTGTTCCCACCGGCGGCGATGATCGGACGGCAACCGCGCGAGGACACGACGCTTGGGCCGTACAGAGTGTCAAAGCGCGACCTGATCTATGTCGCGATCTGGTGCCTGCATCGCCATGAGAAACTCTGGGAGGAGCCAAACGCCTTCGACCCGGACCGTTTCGCGCCCGAGAAGGTCAAGGCGCGGCATCGCTGCGCCTATCTTCCGTTCGGCGCGGGGCCGCGAATTTGCATCGGCATGGGGTTCGCGATGCTTGAAATGACGGCGATCCTGGCCTCGTTCGTACGCGACTTTCGCTTTAAGACGGCGCCGGGCCATCGCATGGAGCTAGATATGAGCTTCACGACGCGGCCCAAGGGCGGTCTGCCGCTGCTGATTGAGGCGCTTTGAACCAGAAGCATACCGCGCTCCGCTGATAGACCCCGTGCCCAGCTTACGTCACCGCGCCTTATCTCCACTCGATGGGCGCCAACCTTCCCCGCGGTCCTGATACGCCGGCTATCCGGAGCGCTCCCGCGGTTCGGCCATCCGCCGCTTCCGCCCATTCGCGCCATTGCATTGTTTCCAGCGTAGGTGACAACGGCCACCGAACCGAGGCATACGCACAGCAATTCTCCTTGCCCCGTCCGACCCTCAGACCTAGCCTTCTGCCGGCGCGCGCCAACGAGCGCGGCCCCCGTCAGCAAGGGAGGGCGCGATGCCCAAAGTGACAGCCAACGACATCACGATAAATTATGAACAACAGGGCGCTGGGGAGCCGCTCATCCTCATTCCGTATCTCGCGGCGGACAACGCTTGCTACGCGTTTCAGGTCGCCGACTACGCCAAACACTTCACGTGCATCTCGGTCGATCCGCGCGGCGCGGGGGAAAGCGATAAGCCGGACGGCGCCTATTCGACCGAACTTTTCGCCGATGATATTGCCGCGTTCATGCACGTTCTTGGGCTGGAGCGAGCGCATGTGAGCGGCCTGTCGCTCGGCGCGGCCGCCGGACTCTGGCTCGCCAGCAAATATCCCGAGAGGGTCAAGTCCCTGTCGTTGCATAGCGGCTGGACCAAGACCGACGCCTTTCTCAAAACGGTCGTTCAAGGTTGGCGGACGATCGCGAAAGGGATCGGCAGCGTTCAGGAGATGGTCATCCAGGGCATCTTTCCCTGGTGCTTCACCCCCGAGCTCTACGCCTCCAAGTCCGACTATATCGAGCAACTCGCCGCGTTCGTCCGCAGCCGGCCACAACAGCCTCTCGACGCCTTCATGCGCCAGTCAGACGCGGTGATCGGGCACGACGCCTTAAATCAACTCGGCAAGATCTCCGCCCCGACCCAGATCACCTTCGGCCGCCACGACCTGGTCACCTCGACCCGCTTCGCCGATCCGATGAAGACGGGCATCAGCGGCAGCGAACTCGTTGTCTTCGAGACCTGTGCGCATGCGCCAATCTATGAGAGCGTTGCGGAGTTCAATGAGAAAACGCTTGCCTTCCTGCGCGAACAGACGGGCTGAGGCGGGACGAGGGATCGGTAGAACGGCAGTATGAGAGACAAGCCGACGACGAACTCGGACGAACAGGTCGTCCTCGATCTCAGAGGGCTGACCTGTCCTCTTCCCGCGTTGCGCACGCGCAAGGCGCTCGGGGCGATGCCGTCCGGCGCCAGGCTCCTGGTCGAGTGCACGGATCCTTTGTCGGTCATCGACGTCCCACATTGTGTTTTCGAATGTGGCGACGCGCTCGAGAACCAGAGTTCCGATGCGGGCGTGCTGAGGTTCCTCATTCGACGGCAACCTCGAGGGGCCGGGTCATAGGTCAGCGGCATCGGCGTTTGCAAATTCGGCAGTGAGTTGAGCGCGAGGGGCGACTGGGCGTACGATCCGCGTCCCAACCGCACAATTCTGCGCCGAGTTGAACGTCATGTCCGCCAATCCGTTCGCCGCGTTCCGTCACGAGCTCGTCGCTCAAAGCCCGTTGCGGGCGGCGATCACGGAGGCGTACCGGCGGCCGGAACCGGAATGCGTGCCGCCGCTGCTCGCGCTCGCGGCGCTCACGCCCGACGAGGACGAGCGGGTCGAGGCGATGGCGCGCAGCCTGACGGCGCGGTTGCGCGCGAAGTTGCGCTCGAGCGGCGTCGAAGGGCTCATTCACGAATACTCGCTGTCGAGCCAGGAAGGCGTGGCGCTGATGTGCCTTGCCGAGGCGCTCCTGCGTATTCCCGACGCCGCCACGCGCGACGCGCTCATTCGCGACAAGCTCGCGCCCGGCGACTGGCGCGCCCATGTCGGCGCCAGCCCGTCGCTGTTCGTCAACGCCGCGACCTGGGGCCTCGTGTTGACCGGCAAGCTCGTCGGGACGTCAAGCGAGCAGACGCTCGGCGCCGCGCTCACGCGACTGATCGCGCGCGGCGGCGAGCCGCTGATTCGCGCGGGCGTCGATGTCTCGATGCGGCTGATGGGAGAGCAGTTCGTCACCGGCCGAACCATTGAGGAGGCGCTGAACGCCAGCCGCGAGCGCGAGGCGCGAGGCTTCACTTTCTCCTACGACATGCTCGGCGAGGCGGCAACCACAGCCGAAGACGCGGCGCGCTATCTCGCCGAATACGAGCGCGCGGTCCACGCCATCGGCCGCGCCGCCAACAAGCGCGGCATCTACGAAGGGCCGGGCGTCTCGATCAAACTTTCCGCCCTGCATCCTCGCTATCAGCGAATCAAGCGCGCCCGCGTCATGGGGGAGCTTCTGCCGCGCATCCGGCATCTCGCCGGCCTGGCCGGATCCTATGATATCGGGCTCAACATCGACGCCGAGGAGGCCGACCGGCTCGACCTGTCGCTCGATATCCTCGAGGCGCTGAGCCTCGATCCGAATCTGGCGGGCTGGAACGGTCTGGGTTTCGTCATCCAGGCCTATGGCAAGCGCTGCATTTTCGTGGTCGACTGGCTGGTCGACCTCGCGCGCCGCGCGCGCCGACGGCTGATGATCCGGCTCGTCAAGGGCGCCTACTGGGACTCGGAGATCAAGCGCTCCCAGGTCGACGGCCTGGACGAGTTTCCCGTCTTCACCCGTAAGGTCCATACCGACGTGAGCTTTCTGGCTTGCGCACGCAAGCTTCTCGCCGCGCCGGATGCGACCTACCCGCAGTTCGCCACCCACAACGCCCAGACGCTCGCTTCGATCGTGACCATGGCGGGGCCGAACTTCTACCGCGGGCAGTACGAGTTTCAGTGTCTGCACGGGATGGGGGAGCCGCTCTATGAGGAGGTGGTCGGTCGCGACAAACTCGGCCGTCCCTGTCGCGTCTACGCTCCCGTCGGCTCGCACGAAACCTTGCTCGCGTACCTCGTGCGCCGGCTGCTGGAAAACGGCGCCAACACGTCGTTCGTCAACCGGATTGCCGATGCAAGCGTGCCGATCGATGACCTCGTCGCCGATCCGGTCTCGGTCACCGGCCGCATTCAGCCGATCGGCGCGCCGCACGATAAGATCCGGTCGCCCCGAGGTCTTTACGGCGCGGAGCGAATCAACTCGCGCGGCCTCGACCTCACCAACGAACGCCGCCTCGCGGCGCTGGCCGACGGGCTCGAAGCCAGTGGACGCGCAGGGCGACGCGCATTCCCGCCTGGCGCGGCGGCGGATGTGGCGGGCGATCCCGTGCGCAATCCCGCCGACCTGTCCGATGTCGTGGGTTTGACTCGCTCCGCGGGCCCCGACGAGGTCGCCGCGGCAATCAATGCCGCCGCTGCAGCTGCGTCCGGCTGGGCCGCGACCCCGCCGAACGAGCGCGCGGCGATCCTGCGCCATGCCGCCGACGCGCTCGAAGGCCGAACCGACGATCTGATCGGACTGATCGTGCGCGAGGCGGGGAAGACCTTCGCCAACGCCATGGCCGAGGTGCGTGAGGCCGCCGACTTCCTGCGCTATTACGCGGCTGAAGCGCTTCGCATCCTGACCCCCGGCGCGCCGGCTCTCGGCGTCGTCGCCTGCATCAGTCCGTGGAACTTTCCGCTGGCGATCTTCACCGGCCAGGTCGCGGCGTCGCTCGCCGCGGGCAACGCGGTCGTCGCCAAGCCGGCCGAGGAAACGCCCCTGATCGCCGCCGAGGCTGTTCGGATCCTGCACGATGCCGGCGTCCCGCCGGCGGCGCTGGCGCTGGTTCCGGGCGCGGGGGACGTCGGCGCGGCGATCGTCGCGAACCCCGGTATCCAGGGTGTTGTGTTCACCGGCTCGACAGCGGTCGCGCGGCTGATCGAGCAGCAGCTCGCCGGCCGGCTTACCCGAAGCGGCGCGCCTGTGCCGCTGATTGCCGAGACCGGCGGAATCAATGCAATGGTCGTCGACTCCTCGGCCTTGCCGGAGCAGGTGGCGGCCGATGTGATGGCGTCCGCCTTCGATTCGGCCGGCCAGCGGTGCTCCGCCCTGCGTATCCTGTGCCTTCAGGAGGACGTCGCCGGATCCATGCTGGCGATGCTGAAAGGGGCGATGGCGGAGCTCGAAGTGGGCGATCCGAGGCGTCTGTCGACCGACGTCGGCCCGATCATCACGACCGAGGCGGCCGAGGCGATCCAGGGCTATGTCGAGGCGATGCGCGGGCGCGGATTCCCCGTCACACAGGCCGAAGCGCCCGAAGCCGGTCGGAGCGGGTCCTTCATCGCGCCGGCGATCATTGAAGTGGCGCGGGTGGCGGACGTCGAGCGCGAGGTGTTCGGCCCCGTGCTCCATGTCCTGCGCTATCGGCGCGACGGGCTCGACGCGCTGATCGACGCGATCAACCGAGCCGGTTACGGCCTCACCTTCGGCCTGCACACGCGGATCGACGAGACGATCGCGCGCATCACCGAGCGGATCGAGGCTGGCAACATCTATATCAACCGCAATGTGATCGGCGCCACGGTCGGGGTCCAGCCGTTCGGCGGCTCGCGGCTGTCGGGAACCGGCCCCAAAGCCGGCGGCCCGCTCTACCTGGCGCGGCTCCTCGCCGAACCGCCGCAAGGCGCCCTGGATGGGCTCGAGAGCGACGGCGCCGCCCTCAACGCGGTTCGCGCGTTCACGGACTGGCTGCACGCCGCGGGCCACCCGGCGGAAGCCGAACGCTGCGTCGGGCTGATGGCCCGCTCGCCGCTGGGCGCGCGCATCGAACTGTCGGGACCGGTCGGCGAGCGGAACCTCTACGCCTTGCGGCGGCGCGGCCGCATCGCGGCGATCGCGGCCAACCAGAGCGCGACGCTGGTCCAGATAGGGACGATTTTGGCGACCGGCAACGACGCCATCGTCGTCGACGGCGTCATCGCGACGCTAAGAGGCCTGCCTCCGGAGCTTGGCCACCGCATCGAAACCGCCCCCTCCCCCCTCGATGCGCCCGCGCTCGCCGGCGCGCTCGTCGCGTGTGAAGCGGAAGCGGTCGCCGACGCGCTGCGCCGGCTGGCGGCGCGGCCTGGCCCGATCGTGCGACTTCAGGCGCTGACGCCCGACCGGCTCGCCGCAGGAGAGGATTACGATCTTGCGGCTCTCCTCGAAGAACGTGCGACCGCCATCAACACCGCGGCAGCAGGGGGGAACGCGAGCCTGATGACGATCGGATGAGGAGCGACGCGGTCCGGCCGACCCGTGGCGTCGCTCGTGGGTCGACGCCTGCGTGGGACCGTCGTTCAGACGTGAACCCCACCCGCTTTCGCCCGTGTCCGAGTTGCGCCGTCGGACGACGGCTTCTCGGTCTCCTCCTCTGCTGGCGGCGGATCGAGCAGCACATAGTAGAGGTATTTCTCGAATTCCTCGGGGAAATGGCGCACCACCGCCTCGGGGTTCGGCGTCAGCGCGACGTCCGTGATCAGGCCGAACTGAACCTTGCCGGCATAGGACAAGATCGACACGCCCATGCCGGTGTCGGCCGTCTGGGGCACCCAGAACAGCGACTGCTTCAGGACGCTGCCGGCGACCCTGAGCGGTTCGGACGGACCCGGTACGTTGGTCATCACTGCAGTCGAGCGGCTGATGAGAAGGTCGAAGAGCTGGTCCTGCACGAGTTTCGGCAAGTAGCCGAGAGCGGCGAAGAGCCCGAGCGTGGTCCTCGGCTCATACGACGTCTTGAGCGCCAACATCCGTTGGCGGACCGTCATCACCCGCTCGAGCGGATGTTCGATACCGACTGGCAGTTCGACGGCGATGATGCCGAAGCGGTTGCCGAGTTCGACGTCGCCGGGCTCGCGCAGGTCGATCGGCACCAGGGCGCGGCATTCCACCCCCTCGGTCTTGTCGCCGCAGTCGGCGAGGTAGCGCCGCATCGAGCCGGCGACGCAAGACAGCAGAAGGTCGTTGATCGAACATCCGAGCGCCCGGCTGACCGCCTTGACCTCCGGCAGCTCGATCGGCTCGCACCAGGCGACGCGTTTCGTCCCTTTCGGTTTGCCCTTGAAGCGCGTCGCGGTATCGCTCGACATGAGAAGCAGGTAGGCGAGTTCGCTCGCGACGCCCGCGCCGTGCCGCAGGAGACCTGCCGCGCGCAGCGGATTGCGGGCGAGGCCCAAGGCCGCCCTCGCGGTCGAGCTCGTCACCCCGGCGCCCGAATTGATCGCCGCGACGACGGGCGCCATCACGTTCTGCAGCCAGCCCTCCTCCTCGTGCTCGGCCGATGCAGCGCTCGATCGCCGCTGAGGCCCGTCGACGAGCTTCATGGTGACGTCCATCAACGCCATGCCGTCGGCGATGGCGTGGTGCATGCGGAAGATCACCGCGGCGCCGCCCTCGTATTTGTCGACGAAGTGCACCGTCCAGAGCGGATGGTTGGGATCGAGCGGCTCGGAGGCGAGTTCGCCGGCGAGGCGCTCGAGCGCATGCTTGCCGCCGCGCCCCGGCAGGCGGATATGTCGGATATGATGGCTGAGGTCGAAATTGGCGTCATCGCGCCAGAAGATCGCGGCGGCCGTGCGCTCGACCAACTGACGATAGCGGCGGTAGCTTAGTAGGCCCTCGACGATCTGGGCCTCGACCCGCTCGACGTCCACCGGCCCTTGGAGCACCCAGACGCCGACGATCATCATCAGGTTGTTCGGCCGATCCATGCGCAGCCAAGTCGTGTCGACCGACGACATGCGCTCCCGATGGCTCATCGTTTTCTCCCTTTTCCGCCGTCCTTTTAGCGTGTTTGGCTCGGTGCAGAAAGGCCGGCCTGGACATGTTTAGGGCGACCCGCCTACGCCGATCCTCTATAGATCCTGCGATGATGAAGGAGACCTTTCGCGACCTGCTTCTTGCGGAACTCGACCGCTCGGAGGCGTTGCGCGCGCGAACGGCGGAAGACGCCGCGTTCCGCCAGAAGCGGGGCCGCCTGCGCGACTGGCAGGCCGCCCGTCTCGCGCGGACGCATGCAGACCTGCTGGAAAGCCGCCGTTTCCATGCGGCGGCGAAGTTCTTCCTGAACGACCTCTACGGTCCGGAGGACATCGGCCGCCATATCGAGGAGGTTCGCCGGATCGTACCCATAATGACGCGTGTGCTGCCGGATTCGGGCCTCGCGACCGTCGCGCATGCGGTCGAACTGAACGCTTTGTCGGAAAGCCTCGACGGCGCAATGGTCGAGGCGCTTGGCGACCGCGCCGCGGCGATTGATGAGGCGGCCTATGCCGACGCCTATCGCACGATCGACTGCGCCGAGGACCGCGCGCGCCAGATCGACCTGATCGAACGCCTCGGCAAAGCGCTCGACAAGCTGACCCATATCCACTTCATCGGCATGACGCTGAAGGTGATGCGCGGGCCAGCGAGGCTCGCCGGGCTCGTCGAACTGCAGGCGTTTCTCGAGCGCGGCTACTCCGCCTTCGGCGCGATGCGGGGCGGGGCCAGCGAGTTCGTCACCATCGTCGTCACCCGGGAGCGGGCGCTCTCCTTGGCGTTGCTCGCCGGCGACGACGAGGCGCTGCGACGTCGGCCTGAGGCGCCCTTGCGGCCCTGAACGTCGAAAAGCCTTGAGCGGCCGCGGCCGCCTCGTCCAGAATTCCGGCGGATCCCCGGAGCCATTCCATGCCACCCAGCGCGCAAACCTTCAACTTCGCCTGGCATTGCCTTGGCCGACAGGCGGTCGAGCGCGGCGGCAAGACCGCGCTGATCATCGCCGACGACCCCGAGGTCCTGCGCTCCTGGACCTACGCCGAGCTCGACGCCAAAGTCCGCCGTCTCGCCGGCGGCTTTCTCGCCAACGGGCTCGAAAAGGGCGACCGGGTGATGATCCGGGCCGCCAACGACATCGAGGCCGTGATCGCCATCTTCGCCGCCGCGGCGATCGGCTGCGTCGCCCAACCGGCCTCGCTGATGCTGACGGCCGAGGAGGCGCTGGCGCTCGCGGCGGACGCCGGCGCCTCGGCGATCGTCCTTGGCGGCGCCCCTGACGAGCGGGCGCTGTTTGCCTCCATGCGCGTCTTCGACCGCGACGATATCGTTCGGCTCGCGGCGGAAGGCGAGGCTGCCGACTACGCGCCGACCGCGCCCGACGACCCGGCGTATCTGGTCTTCACCTCCGGCTCGACCGCCGAGCCCAAGGGCGTGCTGCATGGCCATCGCGTGGTGATCGGCCGCAAGCCGATGGCGGACGATTGGCTCGGGCTCACCGAGGGCGACATCATCCTCCACGCCGGCAATATCAACTGGACGTACACGCTCGGCGTCGGGGTGCTCGACCCGTTCGCGCGCGGCGCGACCGGGGCGCTCTACGCCGGCCCGCGCGATCCGGCGATCTGGCCGCGGCTGATCGAGGCGACCGGCGCCACGATCTTCGCCGCCGTGCCGAGCGTCTTCCGGCAGATGCTCAAGTACAGCGATCCTTCGCCGGGCCGCCTGGGGCGGCTGCGGCATGGCGTCACCGCGGGCGAGGCGCTTGCGCCCGACCTGCTCGCCCACTGGCGCGAGGCGACCGGGACCTGGCTCTATGAGGCTTTGGGGATGAGCGAGATCTCGACCTATGTGTCGAGTAGGCCGGGCGAGCCGATCCGGCCGGGTTCGCCGGGGCGCCCGCAGCGGGGTCGGCGCGTCGCCATCCTGCCGGTCGAGGGCGGGGCCGATCCGCTGCCGCCGGGCGAGGTCGGCCTGCTCGCCATCCACCGCAGCGATCCCGGCCTGATGCTCGGCTACTGGAACCGGCCGGAAGAGGAGGCGACCGCCTATCGCGGCGACTGGTTCCTCGGCGGCGACCTTGCCGAGTTCGACGCCGACGGCTGGGTCTGGCACCGGGGCCGCAACAACGACATCATGAACGCCTTCGGCTACCGGGTGTCGCCGCTGGAGGTTGAGAAGGTTTTGGCGGCCCATCCCGACGTCGCCGACGTGGCCGTTGCGGAGCGCAAGGTTTCGGAGGACGTCTCGGTGATTGCGGCCTTCGTGGTCCCGAAGCCGGGGAGGGCTCCCGACGAGACGGCGCTCTTTCAGCACTGCGCCGCCCATCTCGCGGTCTACAAGCGCCCGCGCAAGATCGTGTTTGTCGACGCCATCCCGCACACGCCGAACGGCAAGGTCAGCCGGAGGTCGCTGCCGCAACTCATCTGAGGCGCGGAGGGGAAACGCGCGGATTCTTCGGTGCGACCAAATTCAAGGGCTTAGGCGCCAAAACCTGCAATATATGCAAGAGTATTTACTAAACATATCCGTTATAAAGCGAGGGCGCCTTCGCGGTCGAAAGCGTGAACCGATCGCCTCACCGCTGCGCCGCCCTCCCGCTTCGAACGTCTGCCGAATCTGATCTAGCAGTCTCCATGTGTATTTATACCTGCCAGCCCTCGAACACGGTGATTTGGATTTCCTCAGCGCTCCGCGGGCTTGCCCCAACGCTCCGCAAATCCCCGGCCTCCGGCCCCTTGGATTGTTTGGATTTCCTTGGATTCTCTCGTCAAATTCATGACTTTTCAATAGGTTACAGCCGACCCGCGGCGAAAAAATAATTTCGTCCGCCTCTTTCCCGGGGAATCGGCTCGCCGAGGCGAAAAACCGAAGCCGCGTGCATGCTCGCTGAGTGTCGCATGGTGGGAGCATAGCGCAATTTCTGATAAACCGCAAGAAAATGTCGTTGCGAGCGAACGGCGCCGGCGGGGCGTGATCCAAACTCGTGCCGGTGACCGCTGATCGCGAGGAGTTCTATCCCGCCGCCGAACCCCCCGACGCCACGTCGGCTCCCTAATTCGCGCTGTCTTCGATAGAATGGTTTCGTAAACGACAGGGCTGATGAACCCGACGCGAAAACCGGAAACCCAATGCAGGCCTGCATCAACGAAAAGCGGGACGATCTCGCCGCGATCTGCCGCCGGTTCGGGGTCGCGCGGCTGGAGGTTTTCGGTTCAGCGGCGCGAGGCGGCGATTTCGACCCTGATCGAAGCGACGTTGATTTCCTCGTCACCTTCAACGGCGCCGCCCGCAACGACCTGGCGACATTCGCAGATTTCAAGGAGGAACTTGAAGGCCTTCTTGGGCGTCCCGCCGATCTTGTCGAACGCGAGGCGGTCGAGGGCAGCCGCAATTTCATTCGCCGCAGGGCGATCCTGAGCGAGGCCCAATCCGTCTATGGCTGACATGGCCGGGCGGGACGCCCATACCGACCTCACAGTTCAAATCATAGCGTCATAGTCCGCATCACTGCTGTCCGGTTGACTGAAGGGTCGTCTCTTGGAGATCGGCTGATTGGTTGGGTTTGCGGGGGAAGATGGGCGGTGTCGACTTGAACCGAGTGGCAGGGCAGTCTCGCGGGTTTTCCTGTGGAGATGGCCATGTACTTGGGCAAAACGCTTTTCGCGCAACTCATGGATTTTGTGCCTTGGACGACATTCACGAGGATTGTCTCCCGTTATGGCGGCGACCATCGGGTGCGGGTTTTCCCCTGCGCCGAGCAATATCGGGTCATGGCGTTTGCCCAACTGACCTACCGGGAGAGCCTGCGCGATATCGAGACCTGCCTGTCCGTCCAGGCGTCGAAGCTCTACCACATGGGTTTGCGCGAACCGGTCCGGCGCTCGACGCTGGCGGACGCCAACGAAACGCGCGACTGGCGCATCTACGCGGATTTGGCCCAGCGACTGATTGTCCAAGCGAGGAAGCTCTACGCCAACGAGGACCTTGGCCTGGACCTGACCAATACCGTCTATGCCCTGGATTCGACAACGATCGACCTGTGTCTGTCGGTCTTTCCCTGGGCGCATTTCCGGACGACCAAGGCGGCGGTGAAGATGCACACCCTGCTCGATTTGCGGGGCAATATTCCGAGCTTCATTCATGTTTCGGACGGCAAGTTGCACGACGTCCATGCGCTCGACCTGCTGCTTCCCGAACCCGGCGCCATTTACGTCATGGATCGCGGCTACGTGGACTTCACCCGCCTTCACGCCATCCATCGGGCCGGGGCGTTCTTCGTGACGCGGGCCAAGTCGAACATGAACGCTCGCCGAGTCTCTTCCACGCCGACGGATCGTTCGACCGGGATCATCTGCGACCAATCCGTCGCTCTCAAAGGCCATTACACCGGCGCACATTATCCAGAACGCCTGCGACGCGTCCAATTCAAGGACGCCGAGACGCGCAAGACGCTGGTGTTTTTGACCAATCACTTCGGCCTTCCGGCCTTGACCATCGCCGCCCTATACAAAAACAGGTGGCAAGTGGAACTTTTCTTCAAATGGATCAAGCAGCACTTGCGGATCAAGCAGTTCTACGGCACGTCGGAAAACGCCGTGAAGACGCAGATATGGATCGCCGTCTCGGTTTATGTCCTCGTCGCCATCGTAAAAAAGCGCCTCGCCTTGGAGGCGTCGCTCTACACATTGTTGCAAATTTTCTCGATCGCCCTCTTCGAGAAAATGCCAATATATCAAGCGCTTACAATCGACCAAACAAAATCCAATACTTTACAAATAACTAACCAATTGAATTTATTCGATTTTTAGCCGGACAGCAGTGAGTCCGCATGGGACCCAATCCAGAACCTAAGGAAGCCATCATCAACTTCGACGGCCAAGGCACGATAGCGACTGCCGACGCGAACCGACCAGTACCGGCCGGCCTTCTTCAACTGTAAGGACGGATGGCGCGAAATCTCTTTTAGTAGAGGCACTTGCAAAATGTTTGGGAGCACTGGGTTGTGTTTCCGCAAGAGCGCAAACTTGGATTGATTTCCGAGCTATGCCGATTTTGGCGGCGGCGGCCTGGGTCGATTTGTGCCGAGAGCGGCGTTTCTGAGCGCGCGCGGGCAATAGCTCGCCGACCTGCCGATATTTTGGGAGGCTACGGGCTCTCTATGTTGCGTACGATCGCGATCGCTATGCGATGAGACGGATGATTTGGGTCACCGTGACGACCAGAATGCCGAACATCAGATGACACATCACTTTCGTGGGGCCGGGTGCGATCCAAAGTGATGCAATCAGGCGGTGCGGCGGAGTGATTTCGGGTCGTTGTCATTGGCGACAGCGGAGCTGGGTTGGGCGAGGGCTTTCCAGTAGGCGTCCCAGTCGCCGTTGATTCGATTTATCCGCAAGGCAAGCATGTGTTCGGCATGTTCGACGCGCCACCAGGCGCCCGGCCGCTTGAGGCGTTGTTGGGCGATGTAGCGATGAGCGCTTTCGATCTCGCCCGAGCCGATTGGCAGCCCGTCGGCCAGGGCCTGGCGATCGTTCAATTGGCCGACGCGGGCGCCGAGGTAGCGATGGCAGGTTCGCACGGGCGCACGCTCGTCATCGACCTCGGGGGGCTCGCAATGTCCGGCGAGCGCCCGCAGGACGGCGTCGAGACGGCCGCCTTTGAGCGCCTCCTTCTGCGTCTCCATCCAGGCGCTGCGCGCGGCCGGGTCGGGCGCGATCGCCGCCGAGGCGGCGCCCAGGTATTCGCAGACATGATAGAAATCAATCAGGTAGCAGCCCTGATCACCGAACTGCGCCTCGACTTGGCCGACGATCCAGGGCGCGCCGTCGCCGACCGCGTGAACCCGGGAGTTCGCCCCGAAGCCGGCGCGAACCGCGCACGAAAGCAACTGACGCCCGGCCTCTTCGACCCCGCCCTCGATCGAGCCCGCATAAACCGGCGTGCAGTTCCCTTGCGCGTGCGCCAGCGACAGCTTCGCCTCCCGCCAGGACAGCGTCTTGCCCTTGCGCTTGTCTTTCCCCTCGCTGCTCGGCTCGACGATCGGAACCATGCCGCCGTCCGTTTCGACGACGATCGGTTTGCGAAGGCCCGGCGCTTCCGGAAACTCCAAATCCCGACACCTGCTTTCGTGCATCGCCTGGGCGTGGGCGAACGTGATCCGCTGGATCGTGCTCTCGCCAATCGCGAAGCCGTAGTGCTCCTGCAACTTGGCGCGCGCCTGCGCGAAGGGCTGATCGGCCGCGAAGTCGACGAGGGCGCGCTGCAGCGGCCGCGAACATCCGAGCGGGCTCACCTTCGCCCCGAGCACGAACGGACGCACCCGTTGCGTCCCGAACCGATATTGCGGCTCCCGGACCTCTATAGCGGTGTCACGCGAGGATCCGAAATTCCTTCGGGTCGATGACGCGGAAATTGTCGGTGATGGTTGACGAGAACTCGTCGAACCGCTGTGGCACGGTTTCACGCAGGAAACCGAGCACGGCTTCGGCGAAGTCGCGGAATTTGGCGTAGCATCTGTTGTGGGTGACGTTTTCGTGCATCACCTTCCAGAGCCGCTCGATCGGGTTGAGATGCGGACAGTATGACGGCACGAAGTGCAGGACGATGCGCCTCCCTGGCTGTTGCAGCCAGCCCTGGACGACTTTGGCGTGGTGGTAGCGGGCGTTGTCGAGGAAAACATGGATGCGGCTCATCGTCGAATTGGAGCGCTCCAGCGCCTCGAACAAGGCGATCGTGCTTGCCGCGTCGACGGTCTGGACATCCATGATGCGGGTCTGTCCGGTCTCCAGGTCGATCGCGCCGTGCAGGTTCAGCCGGTCGCGCCCGGACGCCGCGGGAAGCGCGCAGCGCTGTCCGCGCGGCAGCCAGCGTCCAGCGGGCTTGGCCTGGTGGGTCGGATGGACGGCGTCGACGTAGACGACCGTCTCGTCCGGGCCGAGCGAGTTGCGCAAGTCCTCATGCGCGTCGATGAACTTTTGCTGGGTTTCCACGTCGATCTTGCCGGGCACGGATTCCGGCTTCTTCCAGTCGAATCCGATGCGGTTCATCAGCTTGATCAGTCCGGAGCGGCCATAGTCGAACCCGAACCGATCCAGGATGAATTGCCCGATTTCGGTGGTCGACGTCGGCAGCCCCTCCGTCGCCCAGGCGCGCAATTCGTCGATCTGGAGGGGCGACAGCCGTCCGGTTCCGCCCTTCAGGTCGAACAGGACGATCGCCTCGACGCCGCCTTCCTGGAATTCCTTGAGCCAGATGCGGATGGTCAAGTCGTCGAGGAACAGCGCTTCGGCGACCTCGGCGTAGGACCAGCCCTTGTCGAGCAGAAGGATGGCATTCGCCCGGCGGACGATGCGATGCTCCTCCAGCCCGTTCCTGACGATCTTCACCAGGTCGGCCCGATCCGCTGCGCTGAGGAAATTGCGATTCGTCTTCACCAGGCGACTGGAATCGATCCCGCTGATTCGGTCAAACGA
>CAVYON010000033.1:0-30951 GCA_963770035.1 uncultured Alphaproteobacteria bacterium
ACGATGGTCCTGATGACCAACTACCTGACTTCATACTGCAGCTCCTTCAGCTGGAACCGTGCATCTTGAATCTGGTGTCCTGCGGAGCGCGGCCGCCCGATCGACAAGTCGGTCCCATCGACTGAAGTGCTTGGGTGGCAGGTCCAACTCCGGTGGCTCGTAGAGGTAGGCCTGACCGCTGTAGGCGTGCCTGATGATGAGGCCGTGCCTGACCCATCTCTTCACGGTGCTCTCACAAATTCCGAGCTGGGCGGTGATCTCCGCGTTCGTCAGCATCCCGCGATCGCGCAGTCGGTCGTAGCGTGAACGGAGCCCATACTGATGGACGGGGTAGGCCACCCGCAGGTCCGTGAAGCGCGCGCCGGCTTGGTCGCGGCGGGCCGAACCGCCGGGCCGGATTGCCTTTTGGTTGAGGATGTCGGCGATCTCGGAATAGACGTGATCGTCGAGGAGCTGGTCGACCAGTTCGATCACCGTCTGCTGGGTCTTGACCTGCTGCGCGGAGGACTTGGGGTTCTCGGTTGTCAGGGTCTCCGTCCTGCCTCCCTTGAAGCGGACATGGATCCTTGTCGTTCCCTCGACCGCGAGCTTCACGAGCGTGACATCCTCGATGATGTAGGCGAGCAACCGCTTGCGCTCACGGTTAGGGAGGCTCGGATCGGACCAAAGCGCTGCGAAGTCCGAGGTCATGGCGATGAGCCGTTCACGGATCGCGCCGTCGAGAGCGAACTGGTCTTCCTGCCGCCCACGCTCCCTTTCCTCCTGAGCGTTGGTCAGTGCGCGCAGCTTGTCGTTCCATTCGCGCTCGAGCGTATCGGCGGCAAGACGGTTGGCTGGATCGACGAGCATCAACCGTCGCTGTGCGAGATCGGCGTCGATCTGGGCGCGCTCGACGGCGCGACTGCGGAGCCGATCCGCCTCGTCATGCCGCGCTTCGATCTCTCTCCTGATCTCGAGAGCCAGCTCGACCACGGCGGGCGTCATCTGATCGGCGATCAATTTGCCGATCGCCTTGTCTATCGGCGCGCCTGCGATCGACTGGCAGTCAGGCTCGCCGCGCGAGCCATGCGCACGGTCGCAGACATACCAGGCTTCCAGCCGGCCGCGTCGAGCGGCGTATCGAACGCGCAGATGCCGGCCGCAACGGCCACATACGGCCCGCCCTTGCAGCAAGGCCGTCCCCTCCCGCGGCGGCGAGGCTCTTGCGACCTCATATCCCTGGCCGTTGGCCTTGAGCGTGTTGAGATTCTGCTGGAACTGCTCCCAAGCGATGTAGCCGGGATGGGCGTTCGGGATGCAGGCGAGCCAATTATCGCGCTCACGGGTCCGAAGCTTCTTCTTTCCGTCCACAGCCCGCCGGTATTGCCGCCGGCCATAGACGTACGCGCCGGCGTAGCGCGGATTGTTCAGCGTCCGGATCGCAGTCGATATCGTCAGCGGCTGGAAAATCGTCGGCGCTCGATTGCGGATGCGAGACGGAAAGCAAAGCCCCTCTTTGCGAAAGACCTTCACGGTCTGAGAGGCCGATCCCACTCGTGAGAACGTTTCGAAGAAGTACGCGATCGTTTCCCTGACCTGTAAGTCGGGGTCGAACGCCACCTCGCCGACCTCGTCATAGACGAAGCCTGTCGGGAGGGGACAACGATACTCGCCGCGGCGCACCTTGTTCAGGATCCCGCCGCGGAGCCGCGCCTTGATGACGTGAAGTTCGGCCTCGCTCATGGTGCCTTTCAAGCCCAACAACAATCTGTCATTGAAGCTGGCGGGATCATAGACGCCGTCCTCGTCGAGAATGAGCGTATCGGCGAGGGCGCAGATCTCGAGCAGGCGATGCCAGTCGGCGTTGTTGCGGGCAAGGCGGGAGACTTCCAGCCCCATGACGATGCCGGCGCGCCCGAGGCCGACATCGCTCACCAGGCGCTGGAAACCTTCGCGCCATGATGCCGACGCGCCGGACTCGCCCTGGTCGTCATCGACGACGATGATCTGCTCGTCGCGCCAGCCGAGAGCGGTCGCGCGGCCCCGAAGCGCGTATTGCCGCCTCGTGCTTTCGACGTTCTCGATGACCTGCCGCATCGACGACTGCCTGATGTAGAGATAGGCGTCCCGTTCCAGATAGCGGCTTTGAAATCTTGAGCGAGGCGTTCATGGCGCTCTCCGGTTGTGGATCGCCATCGCCATTCCGGCGAGGAGGCAAACGATGGCCCGGCGGTCGTTGAGTTGCGCCGGCGCCGAGGATCGGGATGGCATCGGCTCCAACCTCGTGGGTTCGACCGACAGCGCGCGCGCCCATCCCCACATGCCGCGGTGCAGAAAGACGACCAGCCCGCTCCGGGCGTCAGGGGGCAGCGCTTCACCAAGCATGGCCGAGCGCAGGCTCTCGTAGCGAGCGACGACGGCGGCCGGAGGCGGGGCCGGTGCGGCTGTAATCCGAGTCATCGCGAAGTTTTTTTTGCACCGAGCGCCCGCTCGATCGTTCTTGGATGGACATCGAGGCCGAACTCCTTCTGGAGCGACTTCGCCAACTCGCGCGCGCGTATCGGTTCGCCGGGGGAAATCTGCGCCCTGAGAAACGCCGAGACTTCGCCCTGGATCTTGTGCGGGCCGCGGGGACCGCGCTTTCTGGGAACAAGTCCGGCAATGCCGCCTTCGTCGAAATCGGCCTTGGCCTGATAGTAGGTTGGCCGCGAGACGCCGTACTCCTCGGACACTTCCGTCACCGACGCCTTCTCGACCGAGGCGCGGCGCAGCATCTCGTACTTCACCTGCACGATGTCGCTGGGATCGAAGAAGCCGCCTTCCTGAGACTTAGGGTCGCGGACCTTCTCGGGCGCCGGATTGAGCGCGCCGTCCTCGACGAGCGCGTCGGTCTTCGAGCGCCTGCGGTCACGTCCTGACGGCACGCCAAACCTCGTCACAAGAGCGCCAAGAACGTAATCATTATTATACCGCGCAACGGAACGGGTCAAGGCTTCGGGGGACGGCCACTCTGCCTGAAAGACAGCGAAATCATGCCACACAGGGCGTCCTTGCGGCGCAATTTGGCTTACAATGGCGGCGTAATTATCCTTACACATCACAGGCACGCCTCCTCGCCGTAAGCTGCTCGACAAGACAGGCCAGCCCCACGAGGTCGACAACCCGAAGAAGCGCCCGCCCGCGCCCCATGACGACCTCAGGATCCGGGGCCGCAACGTCGGTCCACTGCGGGGGAACAGAGCAAATCGTGCTGTCGTCGACGCGCAGCAGGAGCCGCTTGCCGGCTCGGTTGTGGCGCTCGCCAACGCAAACGAGCTCTCGGTCGGCGAACGGATGGAAGGGGTGGGTTACGCGGACAAGCTGCGCCGAAGCAGCGGTCCCGTCTGCTTTCGCTGGTGAGTTACAAATGGCTTGAGCAAAACGCGTTTCGCTGGCCGCCGATCAGCGACGGCGTGATGCGTCTGTCGGCTTCTCAGCTCGCCGCGCTCGTCGACGGGCTGGACTGGTCGCGCCTTCACGCGCGCGACGTGCCGCGCCCGGAGGCTGCGTCGTGAGGCTGTGACCAATTGACTCAGCCTGCTGTTTGCTGGTCACCGCCGCGCGCAAATCTGGTTCTCTCCAGGTCGTGAGCGAGAGCGCGGATCAGCCGCCGATCGAAGTCGCCGAGTTGCAGGCGCGGCTCGCGGCCGCGCTCGCCGAGCGCGACGAGGCGCTGTCGCAGGTCGATCGCCTGCAGCATCTCCTGCGTCAATTCCAGCGCATGCAGTTCGGCCGTCGGTCCGAGAAGCTCGACCCGGACCAGTTCACCCTGGCGTTCGAGGATGTCGAGCAGGCCCTCGCCGCGAGCGAGGCCGCCGACGACAAGCAGAACGAGGAGCGCGCTCGAGGCCGCGCGGAAAAGCGTCGGACCAACCGCGGCGCGCTTCCCGCCCATCTGCCGCGCGTCCATGTGACGATCGAGCCCGAGGACAAGACCTGCCCGTGCTGCCGCTCGCCCATGCATGTGATCGGCGAGGAAACCTCCGAGCGGCTCGACGTGATCCCGGCGCAGTTCCGGGCGATCGTGACGCACCGTCCCAAATACGCCTGCCGGGCCTGCGAACAGGCGGTGGTGCAGGCGCCGCCGCCCGAACGGCTGATCAAGGGCGGTTTGCCGACCGAGGCGATGGTGGCTTCGGTGCTGGTCGCCAAATACGCCTGGGATCTGCCGCTCTATCGGCAGTCCCAGATGCTGGCCGCGCACGGCCTCGACATCAAGCGATCGGTCCTGGCGTTCTGGGTGGGATACGCCGCGGCCGAGCTCGAGCCCCTCTACCTGCGGCTGCGCGAACTGATCCTCGGCTCGGGCAAGATCGCGGTCGACGAGACGAAGGCGCCGGTGCTCGACCCCGGCCGCGGCCGGGTCAAGAAGGGCTACTTCTGGGCGATCGCCCGAGACGGTCGACCCTGGCGAGGAACCGATCCGCCGGCCATCGCCTTCACCTACGCGCCCGGCCGAGGCGCGGTGCATGCGCTGAAGCTGCTCGACGGCTATTGCGGCGTCGTGCAATGCGACGGCTACGCAGCCTACAAGAAGCTCGCCGCCGAGGCGCCGGGCGAGGCCGTCACGCTCGCGTTCTGCTGGTCGCACCTGCGCCGCCGGTTCTACGACCATGCCAAGAGCGGCAATGCGCCGATCGCCAGTGAAGCGCTCGAACGCATCGCCGCGCTCTATGCGATCGAGAAGACGATCCGCGGCGCGAGCGCCGAGGAGCGGCGCAGGGTGCGCCAGGAGAGGAGCAAGCCGCTGGTCGCGGCGCTCAAGATCTGGCTCGAGCGGCAGCTCGCCCGCGTCTCAGCCAAGGCGCGGATCGCCGAGGATATCCGTTACGGCCTGAACCACTGGGATGGTCTCACGCGTTTCCTCGACGACGGCCCCATCGAGCTCGACACCAACATCGTCGAACGCGCAATCAGGCCGATCGTGCTCAATCGCAAGAATGCGCTCTTCGCCGGCCATGACGAGGGAGCCGCGAACTGGGCTTGCATCGCCTCGCTGATCGAGTGCTGCAAGCTCAACGACGTCGATCCGCAAGCCTATTTCGCCGACGTGCTCGACAAGCTCGTCAACCTCTGGCCCGCTTCCCGCATCGACGAGCTCATGCCCTGGGCCTGGGGCGCCGTGCACCGGATCGCAGAACCGGAAAAGGCCGCTGCGTGACGATCGATCCGATTGGGGTCGGATCGAACTCCATGGCTTCGTCGCCGAGGGCGCCGAAGACGTCGGCGCCTCCGCCCGAACTCGGCGACTTCCCGAACCCTTGAACGTCCCGTGCGGTCTAAGGCCGCTCACCGTCTACACGCGCCTGAGCTTTTCTTCGGTGACGACAGGTTTGCGTCCCCCTTGGCCACCGCGCGCGGCCGCGGCATCGAGACCGGCGCGGTGTTAGTCGGCGCGGGGAGTGACCCGGAGTCAATTCGCTCAGCGTGTTACGACGCCGATCGACTTTCTGACCCCACGCTGGTCTACACGGAACACCGCCAAACCAGAGGACAGCCAAGCAATCCTTGGCTTTCCGAGTTCTTCACGGGCGGCTGAGCAGCTCAACGAAGCAGTCCGATTGGCCGCTGTAGCGAAGCCGCATCTCCAGGCGCCAGCCGAGCAGGCCGGTTGGCGCGAGGCCGTGCCGCTCAGGCTTTCAGCGCAGGTATTGAAGGGCCGAAGCCAGCGCCGGTCACGGCGATGGCGTCGGCGATCTCGTTCAGATCTGCCCGGGTTAGCTCTAACGTGGCGACGGAGATCCAGCCATCCACCTGCGCCGGCCTGCGCGCGCCGATGATCGCCGCCGTCACGCCCGGCCAAGCGAGCGTCCACGCCGCCGCAACCGCTCCTTGCGTGACGCCGTGCCGAGCCGCAATCGGCTTCAGCGCATCCGCCAGCGCCATGTTTCGCCGCAAGGCTTCGCCAGTGAAGTCCGGCGACTGCCTGCGCCAGTCGTTTGCCGGCAGCGCCGCTGCGCGCGCTGCGGTGAACGTCCCCGTCAACAGCCCGGCCTGCATCGGACTGTATACGATCACGCCCGTATCGTGCTCTGCGCACCACGACAGCTCCGCTGCGCCGACCTCGCGGTGGATTGCTGAGAACGGCGGCTGCAGCGTGTCGACGTGACCGAGCCGCTCGGCGGCTTCGAGTTGTGCGACGTTATGATTGGAAAGGCCGACTGCCCGGATCTTGCCTTCCTTCTTCATGTCCAAGCAGCGTCTGCCAGTAGATCTCAAGCGGCGTGTGGTCCGATCCTGGCGGCCAATGCATCTGCAAGCAGATCGATCTGCTCGACCTCGAGCCGGCGCAGCGACGCCTCCAGCCCGCGCCGCAACTTGGCGGGCGCGCCGACTTGGCTGATCGGCGCGAGATGATTATTGTCGTCCCATTCCAGTCCGCATTTTGTGAACACATATGGCCGGTCGGCCCGTGGAATGTCGCGCAGCGCGCGCGCCACCAACCTCTCGGAATGTCCAAGACCATAGACTGCGGCGGTATCGATCCAGTTCAGCCCGCCCTCAATGGCGCGGCGGATCGCGGCGATCGAGTCGTTGTCGTCCTGCTCGCCCCAGCCGAACTGCCAATCGGCGCCGCCAATGGCGTAGGCGCCGAACCCCGCGCGGGTGATGTTCATCCCGTTCCGCCCAAACGGCCGCGTCGGCAAAGATGTTTTGTTGGCCATGCTGTCTCTCTCTTCCAGTTTGAACTGGGATCACTCGCCGCGGCTGCGCCTTGCGCGAACTCAGAAAGTCGCGGCCGATGCATCGCCACCCCTTCGGCAAGCGTCGACCAAAGCTGATCGCAGCAGTTGCGAAGGGATAGCCGTAGGGCCCGAGTTGCGAGCCGCATAAGCCCAGTTCCTATGAGACGCGCCCCCCTTCCTTGTCGGGGGTCAGGATTTTTCGGCTTTCAGGTCGTTGTAGAACTGCAGCGCCTTCTCTGGCTTCTCGAATTCATGAACCACCTTGGCGATGGCCTTAATCATCGCGACAGGCGCATCCGCTTGGAAAATGTTGCGGCCCATATCGACGCCGGCGGCGCCTTGATCGACGGCCTTGTAGGCCATCTCCAGCGCCTCTAGCTCCGGCAGCTTCTTGCCGCCGGCGATCACGACGGAACCGGGCAACCAGCTACCACCCGTTCAAATCCGGAATCAACGTAATAGGTCTTGACGTATTGCGCCCCGATCTCGGCCGCGATCCGGGTCGCAAGGCCGAAATAGCGCGCGTCCCGCGCCATGTCCTTGCCTACGCCAGTAACCGCGAGAGTTGGGATCCCGAAGCGCATACCGGCATCGATCAGTTTGATGACGTTGCTGATCGACTTATGTTCATATTCAGAACCGATGTAGATTTGCGCCGCCATCGCGCAGGCACCGAGACGGACAGCGTCTTCGATATCGACGGCAACTGTTTCGTTTGACAGTTCGCTCAAGAATCGAGTTGCCACCCGAACAGCGCAAGGCTATCGGCTTGGTGATCGATGCCGGAATTGAAGTCCGCAGCACGCCACGGGTGCACATCAACACGTCGGTGTATTCCAGCAGCGGCACGATACTCAGGTCAATCCGCTCGAGCCCTGTGGCCGGACCCTGAAAATAGCCATGGTCAAACGCAAGCATCACCGTACGCCCGGTGTTCGGATTGAATATCCGGCTCATCCGGTTCTTCATTCCCCAGTCGTAATTCGCACATCCCTTGAGGTAGAAGCCCATAGTGTCGGCAGGGCGTCCAATACCAAAGTCTTTTCCCTCCTTCACGTCATCCAGGTCCGCCATGATTGTTTCCTTTCTCACTCTCCAACGCGATCGATAAAGTCCGCGTGCTCAAACATCCTAGCTTGATCGCCGCCATCGTATTAGATCGCCGCGCTGGAGTCAGAAGCAGATAATTTTCCAGATCTGCGGCGTTCTCGCTCGGAGGAATTTGCCGCGACGAATAGCGCGGCAAACCCTTTATTATAAATCAGATGTCAGAAGTCGAACTTATCGATATTCTCCTTGTTAAATACTGTACGCTCCGGCAGCAAGATAATACCATTGCCCGGTGCCTCAAATTTGTAGCCCTGTACAGAATTTGGAGAGACTTCGACTGTTCCGATACCTGGGACGTCAATCTTGTCTCCAACGTTAAAAGTCTTACCTTTGACCATCTCATTGGCGACGTATACTGACAGCTTGCCCTGAACCACGACATCCCACAGGCCGAAGCGGTTCACCGTGCCGCTCTTGACGTATTGACGCATGTTATTCGGCGTCGAAAAGCCGGTGATGATCACTTTGCCGGTGAGACCGAGGTTCTCGGCGGCCTGGGCTGAACCGGGAAGCGCGTTCGCGTCAGGGCAGATAATCGCGTTGAGATCCGGATAGGTCTGGAAGATTGCCGTTGGCACCTGGACAGCTTTCTGGGCATCCTCAAAGCTGTACTGCGTTGTTACGATCTCCCAGTTCGGATATTCCTTAGCGATGATCTTCTTGGCGACTTCCGTCCACTGGTTTTGGTCAGTCACCGTCGGACTTGAATAGTGGAACGCAACCTTTTTCTTCGCAGTCTTTGCATCGGGCATTTGATCGGCGACCATCTTGACAAGCAAGCTGCCCAGTTGATCTGCAGTACCTTGGCTGATGTAATAAGATCGGCACTCAGGGTTTGTGTCCGAATCCCATGTCAGCACCTTGATTCCTTTGGACGAGGCGCGCTTGAGAGCCTCGCAGAGTCCATCGGGAGACAAGGCTGATATCGCGATGGCGTTGTAACCCTGATTGACAAAATTGTTGATGAACTCGACCTGGCCGCTGACGCTCGCCTGGCTTGGACCATCGTATTTCACAGCGGCCCCGATTTCTTTGCCCATCGCGACGGCGCCTTTGCCGCCCGATTCGAAGAAGCCAACACCAGTCAGCTTGGGAATGAACGCAATCTTGGCGCCATCGGCAGAAGCTGCACCACCGAATAAACTCAATGACGCCGCGATCGCAGAAGCTGCGAAAATGTTTATAACTGTTGATGTGGATCGCATTGCTTACCTCCTCCTTGAGACCTTCGGACTAATTTGTATCTGTGTAAGTTGTTACATCTATAAAGATTCTTCGCCTCCCTTTATTGTTTCAGATAGCTCGAGCTGATAGGCGTGCCGGTTAGCACGCTGCTGGTTGACGCTCATCAGCAACAGCTTCAGCGCGACGATGGCGACAAGCAGCCCGCCGACGATGACCGGGATAACGTTGTTGCTGACGCCCAGCGCTAGAAGCCCCTGGCGCAGGAAGCCCAGAACCAGACCGGCAAGCAACGTCCCAAGCACGGTGCCACTGCCACCAAGAATATCGGCACCGCCGAGCACGACCGCGGTGATGATGTTAAGCAGCGCCTCTCCCCCAAGATCGGAACGAGCCGAGGTGAAATACGACGTCAGGATGATGCCGGCGGCCGCGGCGCCAAAGGCGCTCAGAGTATAGACCGCGACGATGACCGCCTTGACCGGAACGCCGCTGTAGCGCGCGGCGTTCACGTTAACTCCGATGAGATACAGATACCGACCGAAGCGCGTGCGATGAAGGATCAAGGACAGAACCGCGGCGAACATCAGGACCGCGATCAAAGGGTTCGGCACCCATCCGACACCGCCATGCGCAAGGCTGGTAAAGTCTTTGGGTAGACCTGTAATCCCTTCGTACTGATAGGCCGCAAAGCCGCCCGCCCCGTAGGCCCGAAAGCCGAGCCAATCAAGAATGCCTGGCAAACCCGTGGCGACTCCGGCGAACATGAACATTGAGCCGAGGGTTATAACGAGCGGATTGACGTCCGTAGCTGCCACCAGTAGCCCGTTGAATGCGCCGGCGAGGCTACCGACAGACAGAGCGATCAGGAGCGCGATCCAGATTTCGGCGCCGGCGACCCAAGAAAGCCCGAGAACAATCGATGCCAGCCCCATGATCGACACACCAGAGATGTCGATCCCCCCGGTGATCACCACCAGCGTCAGACCGAGCGCCGCGAGGATTACGTGAGCGAAATCGTTGGTCGAGAACAACAGATTCTCGACGCTGAGAAAGGCCGGATTGATCGCGCCGAGTACGAGCAGCTCAACCACTAGGGTAACGGCTAGCACGACCTCCCAGGACCGGAGCCATTTCCACTTGGTCATGTCGCCTTCCTTATGACGGAGGTCGCACTAGGCGCCGGGTCGCTCCTCCCCAGTGCCGGCTGATCCATCTCCCGGGCGCGCGCGCGCTGCTGTTGATCCTTCACGGTGCGGCGAATGCGGTAGTCGATGACGACCACGGCCAAGAGGATTGCCCCGCCCACCGCGTTGTTCCAAAATCCAGGAACCTTCAGGAAGATCATCATGCTGTCGACGGCGGTCAGGAAAAGTGCACCGACGACGGCCGACATAGCGCTGCCGGTGCCGCCAGAAAGGCTCACACCGCCAAGCACCACGGCTGCGATGGCTTTGAGTTCCTGACCGGAGCCTGCTTGCATGGGCACAAATCCGATCTGCGCGACGAATACGACCGCGGCCGCGCCGGCGAACAGTCCCGACAAACAATAGGCGGTGAAGATCGTGGCCTTCACCGGGATCCCGAGCAGGAAGGCGCCCTCTTGGTTGTCTCCGACCGCATAAAGGTAGCGCGCCTGTTTCAGGGTCTTCAGCGAGATTGCGACGGCGACGGCGATCGCCAGAGAAATCCAGATAAGCACCGGAATGCCGACGAGCTTGAACGCGGCCAGCGCCTTGATGCTATGCGGGATGGTTTCAATCCAGCTGCCGCCCGTGATCAGGAGCATTAGGCCCCGGAAGACGCCGAGGGTTCCAAGGGTCATGATGATCGGTGGCACGCGTAACAACGTCACTCCGACCGCGTTGACTACGCCCGCGACCAATCCGGTGAACAGGGTGAGGACAATCGCGACTGACAGCGGAGCCCCTGCATTCAGCGAAGTTCCTAGTATGACTGCGCTCAGCCCCGCAATCGCGCCTGTCGAGACGTCAATCCCGCGGGTGATGATCACAAACATTTCGCCGATCGCGATCAACAGTAGAAACAGGCTGGAATTGGCGATGTTGATCAGCGTCGTCGGACGCAAAAAATTGGGACTGATCGCCCCGATGATCAGAATCAGAACGCCCAGAATAGCGAGCACGAGCAGTTCGCGATTCTTCGCGATGCGGTTCATGCCGCCACCTCTGCCGACATGCCGAATACTGCGGCGGAGACCTGTTCGAGCCCAGCCTGTGAAGCGGGGATTTCCATGACGCGACCGCGGCGCATCACCAGTATCCGGTCGCTAAGTTGGCTGATCTCGCTGAGCTCGGACGAAATCACGAGCACGCCGACGCCCTCTGCGGTGAGATTGCGGATCAACCGGTAAACGTCATAACGCGCTTGCGCATCTATCCCCCGCGTCGGCTCGTCGAGAATGATGATCTGCGGCCGCGCCGCAAGGGCTTTCGCCAGCACCACTTTCTGTTGGTTGCCGCCAGACAGAGTGCGGGCAAGTTGGGCTGGGCTCGACAACTTGATACCGAGATGCTGGACGAATTGCGCGACGACGTCGCTTTCGCGTTTCGGCGACAACAAAAGGCGTCCGAGCCGCCGCAAGATCGAAGCGCTAATCGTGTGGGAGCTGGGCAACTCGAGGAATATGCCGTGTGCGTGCCGATCTTCGGGAACGTAGCAAAGCCCCATCTCCTGGCAGACGCGCGGCGTGCGGTCCGGCGCCGTCTTGCCATTGATCGTGACGTCGCCATGGACCTGCTTGTCGAGCCCGATAATGGCTTCCGCAAGCTCGGTCCGGCCCGCGCCGACGAGCCCCGCCAACCCGACCACCTCGCCACGAAAAACCTTGAAGCTCACATCATGGAACATCATGCCCGACAGGTTCTTCACCTCGAGCGCAACCGCCTGGGTTCGCGGCGATGGAGATGTGATCTGTTCCGACGCGGCCGCCGACACGGCGCCGACTGGCTGCATCGCGACGACCAAGTCGTTGGCAGTCAATCTTCCGGTCGCGGCGGACAGCACGAACACACCGTCCCGGAGAACGCTTACGCGGTCGGAGATTTCCAGCACTTCGTTCAACCGGTGTGAGATGAACAAGATACCAATTCCATTGGCGCTCAAATTCTTCATGTGACTGAATAGACTCTTGACCTCGCGGATCGTAAGGGATGACGTTGGTTCGTCGAAAATCAGAACCTGCGCGTTACGAAGAAGACCCCGAATGATCTCGATCAATTGTTGGTTGGCAATGGTCAGCTCTCCAGCGGACGAGGAAAAATCACTGCTCAGTCCAAGTTCGCGGGCCAGGCGTTCGGCCCTCCCCGCATACGCGCGCGCGTCCCCGGCAAGGCCGATGAGAAGGTTCTCGCGGACTGATTGGTTGGGGAAAACATGCGGCTCCTGCGGAACCATGTAGACGCCCTTCGCGTGGGCGTCAGATGGCCGGTCGAAGCTTTGCTCCTGACCGTTCAATTCGATCGTGCCCGCGGTCGGATTGTGAGCGCCGCAGAGAATTTTCACCGTAGTGGACTTGCCTGATCCGTTCCCGCCGAGAAGCGCGTGGATTTCGCCCGCCCGGAGATCGAAATTGATTCCCTTCAGCACGGGAACGCTTTCGAAGACCTTCCACACGCCCTTCAGCGCCACCAGCGGCGGAGCGGTCCCGGTATTTGCGGGCGGATTGGCGAGCGACATTGTGTCAGGCATCGCCGCCGCCCTTATCCGCACGGGCGCGGTCGCACACGGCAGTCAGGCGCCGGAACGTGCCGGCCGGGTCCGGCGCGGCGAAAATCGCACTTCCGCTAACTACGATATCGGGGCGACGCTCGCTCACGGCGTCGATCGTCGCATCGGTCACGCCACCGTCGAACGCGAGCAGCGGCGCCCACGCCGCGGTTGTCTGGACCAGCGCCGTAAGCTTGTCGCACGCGCGCTCGATGTCCGGGGCCGTTCCGCTGCGCGGATCCAATGCCAGAACCAAGATCAGATCGGGCTCGAGCGCTAAGAGCCGAGCCGCCTTCTCCAACGAGGTGACCGGCATGAGGGCCAATCCCGCGAGGATCGGCCGTCCCAACCGGGCGGAGGCGGATCGCACCGCTATCAGAGCATCGGCCGCGTCGTCAGCCTCTGCATGGACCGTGATGATGTCAGCGCCTGCGTCGGCAAACAGTCCAGCTTGGCGGCTCGGTTTGTCCACCATCAGATGAACATCACGCGCCAGTTCGGCTCCAACAGCCTTCACGAAGATGGGGCCGCCGGTGATCGCCGGAACGAAAACGCCATCCATGATGTCAAAATGCAAGAGCCTTCCGCCCCACGAAGCCACCTGGAGGGCGGACTCCCGGAGCTTGCCGGCGTCGGCGGCGAATAGGCCAACGCTGACGCCCCGGCATCGCTTCTTGAGATCGATGACCGCGGACTCGCTCACGCCAAGGGGCCCTTTTGGGCCGGCATGACCAGACGGAAATAGTCCTTATTGCGCGGACCCGCGAGCAGATCCTCAAGCTTCAACACGCTTTCCTTGTAGTGCGCTGTCTTGCGGTGTTCGGCCACGGCGTCTTCCGACGCAAACGCCTCGTAGACCAGGAAATTCGTGGGATCCTTGGGGTCCTGCAGCACGTCGAAACGAAAATTCCCCGGCTCGCGTATGGTGCCCTCGTAGTTGATGCGGAACACCTCAAGGAAATCCTCGACGCGGCCGGGCTTCACCTTGATGTGCACGAACTGAACAAACATGTCGCCCTCCCCTGGCTTTGTTGCCGATCATTGGATCAAGTGGATATCAAATGATCGATGAAGTCAAGAACGACGGCATCAATTTCGGGCCGTGGCGACCAAAAGTCGCGCCCGAGTGGGCTTTCCCACCAAGCCATTGACGGATGGTGTTCGCGCTGCGATCATTTGAACAAATATAAACTGATGGAATATGGGATATTTGGATGACGGCCCTGGACGAATCCGATCCGCAGCACGATCTGAATGATTGGAGCGCAGAAGACGATGAGCTCGTTTCACGCGCCGCCTGGTACTACTACAACGATGGATTGACCCAAGGTGATGTCGCACAAAGGCTCGGCGTCTCGCGAATCAAAGTTTCACGGATTCTCGATAAAGGCCGTCAGCGAGGATTGATTCAGGTTCGAATCAATTCGCCGTACGAAGGTTGCTTCGTGCTGCAGCAGGAACTCATGTCAGCGTTCGGGCTGACTGACGTTCGGGTCATCCCGGCGCTGGACGAAACTCCTCCCGGGATCCGCATTGGACGGGCCGCGGCAAATTTCCTGGTAAACAAACTGGTGGTGCGAGATCTCTTAGCAATCGGCTGGGGCGAAGCGGCCACTACCGCCCTGCGGTACATGTCACATAGTTTGGCACGTAACGACATCTCTCTCGTCAGCATGACCGGTGGCGTATCGGCCTATGTAGACGGTGCAGGCATGTATGGTTCGCGCAGCAATGTGCACCTCATCCCAGCGCCGCTCCGAGTATCGACTCGCGGTTTAGCGGACATGCTCCGCGAAGAACCCTACGTTCGTGATGTTTTGGCGATGGCGCTGACGGCGCGGGTCGCTCTTGTCGGCATCGGCGCAGTGTCACGCAATGCGACCCTGGTGCGATATGGTTACTGCACCGCCTCCGAAATCGATTTGTTCGCGCGGCAGGGAGCGGTCGGCGATATCCTCGGTTACTTTTACGATCGCGACGGCCAGATCCTGTCGCTCGAGTTGCACGACCACGTCGTGGCGATTTCGCCCGATAAACTGAGTCGGATTCCGACAATCGTGGCCGCCGCTGCCGGACCGGACAAGATCGACGCCATTTTGGGGGTGCTGCGCGGACGGCTCGTCAACATTCTGATTACCGATGAAACCACGGCGTCCGAACTCCTGAGGAGAACCAAATGAGCGAATGCCTTGTCGTCATCGACGCCGGTACAGGAAGCGGGAGAGCCGTAGTTTTCGACGGAGGTGGCCGCCAGCTCGGCGTCGGACAGGAGGAATGGACTCACAAGTCCGAACCCGATGCTCCCGGATCTATGTCCTTTGACTGCGACGACAACTGGTCGTTGCTCACACGCTGCATCCGCAAGGCGCTTGCGGCGGCCGGCGTCAGTAGCGACGCCGTGCGGGCAGTGAGTTCGACAAGCATGCGCGAGGGCATCGTTCTCTACGATCGTTCCGGAAAGGAGAGTTGGGCCTGCGCCAATGTCGACAGCCGCGCCGAAGCGGAAGTCCGCGAATTGAAAACTCGGCAATCCGACCTTGAGCATGAATTCTACGAGTTCGAGTGGCCAGACCTTCGCGCTGGGTGCTCTGCCAAGACTGATGTGGGTCAAGAAGCATCGCCCACGCATTTTCGAGCGCGCAAGCCGAATCTCGATGCTTAACGATTGGGTCACAGCGCGCCTCAGCGGCGAGATTGTCGTTGAGCCCACAAATGGCGGAACTAGCGGACTTCTAAACCTGAAAACCCGCGACTGGTCCGACTCTCTCATCGAGAAGGCCGGACTTAACCGGGACCTGTTCCCTCGCGTGGTTGAGACGGGGCAAGTCATCGGCAAGGTCACCGCCGCCGCGGCGGCTGAAACGGGTCTCATCGTCGGGACGCCGGTTGTTGCGGGCGGCGGAGACGTTCAACTCGGATCGATAGGACTCGGCGTCGTGCATGTCGGCGACGCTGCTGTCTTGGGCGGCACGTTTTGGCAGCAAGTGATCAACATCCCCGTCGACCGAGTCGATGCGGCGATGCGTATACGGATCAATCCGGCTGCTATCGCGGGTCTCAACCAAGCCGAGTGCATCAGCTTTTTCGTCGGCTTGTCAGCTCGCTGGTTCCGTGACGCTTTTTGCGGAGAAGAGGTGAGAGAGGCAAAGGCCAGCGGTGGCGATCCGTATGACCTAATGGAAATACTGGCTGCCCAGGTCCCGGCCGGTGCCTACGGCGTCATTCCGATATTCTCCGATGCGATGGATTTCAGTCGCTGGTATCATGCGGCGCCGTCATTCCTGAATTTGAGTCTCGACCCGGTGCGTTGTAACAGAGGCGTCCTTTTCCGGGCGCTCGAAGAGAATGCCGCAATTGTTGCCGCGATCAATCTGGAGCGCGTGCGCGAATTTGCCGACGCCGACTCCTCTTCGCCTTTGGTATTCGCCGCGGGCGCCTCGAAGGGACGCTTGTGGCCGCAGATTGTTTCCGACGTTACGGGACGTGAGATCCGCATCCCCGTGGTGCGAGAGGCAACCTCGCTCGGCGGAGCGGCCGCCGCCGGCGTCGGGATCGGACTTCTACCGCGATCTTGCGGAAGCCGCCGGCGCAATGGTTCGCTGGGAGCGCAGCGTCGAACCAAACCATGCTAATCGCGGGGTCTACGACGACGCCAAGGAGCGTTGGCAAATCGCCTATACCGCGCAGAAGTTGCTGGTAGACAAGGGAGTGACCACGGCGATGTGGAGCGCGCCGGGAGCGCTGTCCGGACCTTGAGCAAGTTTTGTCTGTCGTATCTGAGCGGCGAAGGTCTCGCGTTCGATCCGGTGTCGCGCTGCACCTAAACCGGGTCTGCTCCACTCTCGGTGCAACCTGCGGGATGAGGAGAAGCGAACCTCTTGAAATTGCTCGAGGTTCGGATATTTTCAGTCGCGTCGCCGTCGACGCCAAGAACAAGGTGATCGTCGAGCAGGCGGTGACCAACCAGGTCGTCGGCATGGGGCTTTTGACGCAGACTGCGGAACCGGCCCGCGAGATTCTGGACGTCGAGACCATCGACGTCGTCGCCGACCGCGGCTATTCAAGGCGGAGGACATCGAGGCCTGCGAGAAGGCCGGCTGCATCCCGCACGTTCCCAAGCCGCAGCGTGGCTCGTCGGTGCGCGAGGGCAGCTTCCGCAAAGACGAGTTCCGATACGACGCCGAGCGCGACGCCTACGTCTGCCCGGCCGGGACGTTGCTGACGCCGATCCGCCATGGCCGGCTGCGCGATCTCGAAAAGATCGACTACGGCAACCCGAAAGCCTGCCGCGAGTGTCCGCTGCGCGCGCGATGCACGAACGACGTGCTCTCTGTTTCCCGTCTCGAAGTAACTGCCAAGCTGGGGTGAGTCCGAAATGTCACATCCGACGCACGATTGATTTCGGGGCTTCGATTTTGCGAGACAGGGCCGGGGACTTGTAACTCAAGGGTCGGATGGTTGTTCCGCCCGAAGCCGTGGAGTTGATCAACTCGCTCAGACGCGAGATCGAGGCGCTTCGGGCCGAGAACGCCGAGCTTCGGCGACGCTTGAACCTGGACAGTTCCAACAGCTCCAAGCCGCCGTCGAGCGACTGAACTGGACCCCATTCATGGGACCACGGGAGGTCGGATTTAAGGTGTAATCTCGCCTGCCCTTGTCTCTCAAGAATCGAGCCGCTTCTTGCTGCTTCTGTCTCTGCTGTGGGTATGTGGGCAACGCGTTTGCGTTGTCCAAGCGAAGCGGCATATCCACAGCCCTCGCCGCCGCCTCGATCTTGTCCATGCCGACGCGCCACACCGCCATCGGCATCTGGTTGTTCAACGCCTGGTGCGGGCGGCGAAAGTTGTAGAACCCGACGACACAACGCCCACGAACTCGGCGAACGCGAGGTCTTATATCCTTTTCATCCCTGGTCGGGATGCCTGGTGCGGGTGCGCGAGGCGAGGGAGCGGACGAGCGGGGACATTCTACGATGCACGATCGGTCGGGATGACGGCGATCGCGGTCGGGACCTACCGGCCTGGATGTTCGATCGCGCCATTTGCGGGTTAGTGAGGATTTCGGCGTCTCCCGTCGCCGAGATTGCGGCGCTGGTGAAGCTGCGCGCCTTGTTGAACGACGCGCTGAGGCCCGGACGGCCGGGAGCTGCGGCATCGATCGGCGCGTATTTGCGCGCATCCATGGGTTCTCACGATCCGAATCGGAGAGAAGCCCATGCCCGCACGACAAGCGCCGCACCGCTGCGCAGCGACAATCAGGATGAGAACCCGTCGACGCCTTCCCATCCAGATTGTCGCGCTACACACCGCCACCGCCGACATGCGGAACGGCCTCAGTTCGATCTCTTCGACGCCGTACGCAAGGTCGCTCCCGGGGAGCCGGAATGGAAGGCTCTCCCGGAGGGGGGGCGCCGGGAAGTCATGGGTGCGATTCAAACCGATGCAGGGTAGGTTGGGTTGAGTGATTTGGCAGGAGGCGACGGATGGCGGTCGGGGAGTTGAGCGATGAGGGGCTGGTTGCGGCGTTGCGGGCGCATCCGGAGCTCCGCAAGCGGGTGTCGTCGATCGTGGCGGCGATCGAAGGCGCCGATGGCGAATTGAAGGAAGCCGACGCTGCGGAAGAGCGCATCGTGGATGAGATGCGTCTTTTGGGGCGTGAGGCGCTGAAGAGTTGGGCGGAGAACCGGGTCGAGGCGACGGAGCGGGAGATTCGCCAACGCCCTCGGATGCATCGCCAAGGCGAAAAAAACTCCGCTGGCATACGAAATTTGGCGAAATAGAGGTCCGGGAGCCGCAATATCGGTTCGGGACGCAACGGGTGCGTCCGTTCGTGCTCGGGGCGAAGGTGAGCCCGCTCGGATGTTCGCGGCCGCTGCAGCGCGCCCTCGTCGACTTCGCGGCCGATCAGCCCTTCGCGCAGGCGCGCGCCAAGTTGCAGGAGCACTACGGCTTCGCGATTGGCGAGAGCACGATCCAGCGGATCACGTTCGCCCACGCCCAGGCGATGCACGAAAGCAGGTGTCGGGATTTGGAGTTTCCGGAAGCGCCGGGCCTTCGCAAACCGATCGTCGTCGAAACGGACGGCGGCATGGTTCCGATCGTCGAGCCGAGCAGCGAGGGGAAAGACAAGCGCAAGGGCAAGACGCTGTCCTGGCGGGAGGCGAAGCTGTCGCTGGCGCACGCGCAAGGGAACTGCACGCCGGTTTATGCGGGCTCGATCGAGGGCGGGGTCGAAGAGGCCGGGCGTCAGTTGCTTTCGTGCGCGGTTCGCGCCGGCTTCGGGGCGAACTCCCGGGTTCACGCGGTCGGCGACGGCGCGCCCTGGATCGTCGGCCAAGTCGAGGCGCAGTTCGGTGATCAGGGCTGCTACCTGATTGATTTCTATCATGTCTGCGAATACCTGGGCGCCGCCTCGGCGGCGATCGCGCCCGACCCGGCCGCGCGCAGCGCCTGGATGGAGACGCAGAAGGAGGCGCTCAAAGGCGGCCGTCTCGACGCCGTCCTGCGGGCGCTCGCCGGACATTGCGAGCCCCCCGAGGTCGATGACGAGCGTGCGCCCGTGCGAACCTGCCATCGCTACCTCGGCGCCCGCGTCGGCCAATTGAACGATCGCCAGGCCTTGGCCGACGGGCTGCCAATCGGCTCGGGCGAGATCGAAAGCGCTCATCGCTACATCGCCCAACAACGCCTCAAGCGGCCGGGCGCCTGGTGGCGCGTCGAACATGCCGAACACATGCTTGCCTTGCGGATAAATCAAATCAACGGCGACTGGGACGCCTACTGGAAAGCCCTCGCCCAACCCAGCTCCGCTGTCGCCAATGACAACGACCCGAAATCACTCCGCCGCACCGCCTGATTGCATCACTTTGGATCGCACCCGGAAGTCATGACGGCGTTGACGCGGCTAATGCACGATCACGGGACACCAACACGCCGTCAAGGCCGGGAGGCGCGCCATGACGACTGACAAGATCGGTGCGCATCACCTCGCGCGCAAGGCGATCCTCTACGTGCGCCAGTCCTCGCCGCATCAGGTCCTGCACAATCGCGAAAGCCGGACCTTGCAATACGCCATGCGTGACCGCCTGACGGCGCTGGGCTTTTCCGACATCGAGACGATCGACGACGATCTTGGGCGCTCGGCGGCTGGCGGCGTAGTGCGTGCTGGTTTCGAGCGCATGGTCGCCGACGTCTGCCTCGGCAAGGTCGGCGCGGTCGCCGCGCGCGAAGTGTCGCGCTTCGCACGCAACAGCCGCGACTGGCAACAATTGATCGAGATGTGCCGCGTCGTCGACACGCTTCTGGTCGATCAGGAGACGGTCTACGCGCCTAGGCTGGGCAACGACCGCCTTCTGCTCGGGCTCAAGGGAAGCCTGAACGAGTATGAATTGGATCTACTTCGCCAACGCTCGCTCGCCGCCCGCCACGAGAAGGCGCGGCGCGGCGAACTCGTCGTCATTGCGCCCGTCGGCTTCGTGAAAGCGGGCGATCGTCTGGAAAAGGATCCGGACCGGCGCGTCCAGGCGGCGATCGAACTGGTTTTCGAAAAAGTCGGCGAACTCGGCAGCGCACGCCAGGCGTTGCTTTGGTTTCATGAACACGGGCTTGACTTGCCCGCCCGGCGCGGCAATGGCGACATCGTCTGGCGACGCCCCTGCTACGCGACGATCCATCGCATGATCCACAATCCCGCCTACGGCGGCGCCTACGCCTACGGGAAGTCCGGCCCGGCGACGGGTCCGCTCGAGGCGGGCGACGGGAAGAGAGCGCGACGCAAGCGGCGCGAGCGCGAGGAATGGCTGACGTTGATGCCCGGCGTCCATAAAGGCTATGTCACGTGGGAGCGCGCGGAAGCGATCCGGGACATGGTCAGCGACAACGCCCCCGACAGCAAACATCACGGCGCCCCCAAGCATGGCGACGCGCTGCTCGCCGGCCTCATTCGCTGCCGGCGTTGCGGCCGCAAGCTGACGCTTCGCTATACCGGCGCCAAGCACGACATTCCCCGCTACGCCTGTCATCGGGGCCTGCTCGACCAGGGCGAGCTGCGCTGCATCGCCTTCGGGGGCCTGCAAGTCGACGACGCCATTGAAGAAGCCCTGCTGCGCGTCGTGGAGCCCGCAGCGATCGCCGCCTCGGCCGCCGCCGAAGCCGAAATCGCGAGCAGGCGCGACCAGGTCCGCGACGCCTTGCTGCGCGATCTCGAAGCGGCCCGTTACGCGGCGGATCGGGCTTTCCGCCAGTATGACGCCGCCGATCCCGCCAATCGGCTGGTGGCGGGGGAACTCGAAACACGCTGGAACATGGCGCTCGCGCGCGTCGCCGAAGTCGAGGCGAAGATCGCCACGCACGATGCGGCGACGCCGGCGCCGCGAGGTCCGGTCGCTTTGGACGCGATGGCCGGCGATCTCAAGTCCGTCTGGCGCGCGCCCACGACCGACGCGCGGCTGAAGAAGCGCATCGTGCGATCGGTGATCCACGAGATCGTCGCCGACATCGACGCTGAGGCTGCCGAGATCGTGCTCCTGGTTCACTGGGCAGGCGGCATCCATACCGAGTTGCGTCTGCCCCGCAAGCGCAGGGGACAACGCAACAGCACCGCCGCCGACATCGTCACCGCCGTGCGCGACCTCGCGCTCATCGCCGGCGACGATCTCATCGCCGCGACCCTCAATCGCAACAAACTCGTCACCGGCAACGGCAATCGATGGACGCGCGAACGCATCACGTCGTTGCGCGCCTATCACGAGATTCCGGTTCATCGCCCCGCGCCGGACGGCGTCGAACCATGGCTGACCCTAAACAAAGCCGCAGCGCTCATCGGAGTCAGCGCCAAGACGTTGCGCATCGCCGCCGAAGCTCAAGAGATCGACGCGCTTCACCCTCTCGCCGAAGGCCCCTGGCTGTTCAGTCGCGCCGTTCTGGCCGGACCAACGGCTCTTGCCCTCGTCAGCAGAGTACGGAACGGCGTCCGGCGCCTCACGGGACCAAGCCCCGATCAACAAAACCTATTCTCTTCAATGGCATAGCCAGATGGGTGTTGTGATGCAGGATTGTAGAAGGTCATCCAGGAGCCGATGCCTTCTCGCGCCTCGCGGCCGTCGGCGTAGGCTTTCAGATGCACCTCTTCGTACTTGATCGAGCGCCACAGCCGTTCGATGAAGATGTTGTCCATGAAGCGGCCGCGTCCGTCCATCGAAATCGCGACGCCGGCCGCCGCGAGCTGGCCGACGAAAGCCTCGGCGGTGAAGGTGGAGCCCTGATCGGTGTTGAATATCCGCGGCTTTCCGAACCGGAGCAGCGCCTCCTCCAGCGCCGCCGCGCGAGACGCTGGCGTCGTTGGTGTTCGACAACCGCCACGCCAGAACCGCCCGGCTGGCCCAGTCGATGATCGCCACCAGATAGAGGAAGCCGCACGCCATCGGGATGTAGGTCACGTCGGCCGCCCACACGTGGTTCGGCTCGACGATGTTCAGGCCGCGCAGCAGGTAGGGGTAGATCTTGTGCCCGGGCGCGGCCTTGCTCGTGCCGGGGCGCGGAACCAGCGCCTCAATCCCCATCGCCCGCATCAGCCGCCGCACCCGCTTGCGGTTGACCCCGCGGTCCTCCTTGTTGAGTTCGAACGTCATCCGACGCGAGCCGTAAAACGGCAGCTCCAGATGCAGTTCGTCGATCCGGCGCATCACCGCCAGATCGTCCGCCCCGACGACCGGCTTGGGGCGGTAGACTCCCGAGCGCGCCACGCTCAACAGCGCGCATTGGCGGCGCACCGATAGGTCCTTGCCAGGCCGTTCGACCATCGCTCCTCGATCGGGCGCGCTCATCGCCCTGGCCTCCTGGCCAAGAAATCCCGTTCAACCGTCAGTTGGCCGATCCTCGGGTCAAGCCCGAGGACAAGCCTTGGCGTAAAGCTTGGCCGTCTCGCGTTCGCGCTCCTCCTCGCCATCGCCCGAAACGCTCGCCCCGCGTGCGAACAGGCTCGCGACGTTGTCGAGAACCTGCTTCTTCCAGGCATAAATCTGGTTCGGATGCACCCCGTGCCGCTTCGCCAGCTCCGGAACCGTCGCATCCTCGCGAAGCGCCTCGAGCGCAACCTTCGCCTTGAACGCCGCATCAAACTTCTGGCGTGACTTCGTCATTTTCTCGCTCCATCGGTGGCGACAGAGCAGGACATTTCACACCTTAGCCAATGGTCCTAAATCCGGGGTCCAGTTCAGATCGCCTTCGACGACGAAGAATTCGGCGCCGCGCGGCGCGGTCTCGGCGCTGCCGGAATGGCCGGGCGCAAGCCGCAGCATCACCACGCGTTCCCAAGGCGCATTGAACAGCACAGCCTCCTGGCGCCCCAGGCCGAGATCGCGCCAGAGCGCGGGATCGCGTGTATCGAACCGGACTGGTGCGGTTTCCTGGGGCGGCATCTGACGGAGTTTGACAAGGATCACAGCGCCCGGCGCGCTGAAGGGCGTGTGGCGCGAACCGGGCGGGTTGCGGATATAGAACCCTGCTGGAAAATCCCCGGTTTCGTCGGAGAACACCCCTTCCAACACCAGGAACTCCTCGCCGGCGCCGTGGGTGTGGGGGGAGAAAACGGAACCCGGCGCGTAGCGCACCAGGGAAGTGGCGCGGGCGACCTCGTCGCCGTCGCGCTCGAGCATGCGCCGCTCCACCCCCGGCATGGGCGAGGTGACCCAAGCGAGCGCCTCGCTATCGACTGCGGCGGGACGCGAGAGATCGGCGTTCAACTGCAAGGACTGGTCTCCGTCAGCTCAGAAGGCGGCCTCAACCTTAGCCCGCAGACAACGATCCGCGCGAATCGAGATGGGGCGCAGGTCTGAAAATCACTTGCCGCCCCACAGGTGCTACGAGACGACGGGCCTATCAAGAAAGCAATGGCAAGTTCCGTTTATTCCAGCTTGTGCCGCTTCCAAGCGACGCCGCCGTCGACGGCCAACGCATCCCCCACGACATAATCGCCCGCGCGCGACGCCGGAATATCGCCATGCCCACCGTATCCTCGGGTTCCGATCCGGCGTGCCGGGATCCGGGATCTGCTGGCCAAGGTGTGAACAGGCGCGGCATTTTGACCCCGCCATGTTCAAGAAATGCAATGGCTTGGAACGCCGATCGGCGTCAAAGCACCGCGCCGAATGACATCATCTGGGTCGAACCTATCCGGCGCCGATCGTCGAGCACGGTGGCGCGAGGCAGCGCGCTCTCGAAGCGTTTAAGCGCATCAAGAAAAGCTGATCGTCGGGGGTGCCCGACATCTGGAGGAGGAATGAATGGATCTGTCGCTACAGGACAAGGTTGCACTGGTCACGGGCGGCGGCCGTGGGCTTGGGCGTTCGATCGTGCGCGGACTAACGCAGGCGGGCGCGCACATCGTCGTCACCGCGGCCCGTGAGATCGAAGAAATCGAGCGCGTCGCATCCGAAGCGCCGAAGGGCGCGGTCGCGGCGATCCTGGCGGATGTAACGAAGGAGGAGGATTGCGCTCGCGTCGTCGAGGAGACTTTGAAGCGCTTCGGCAAGCTCGACGTGCTGATCAACAATGCCGGACGCGGCATGAAATACGTCAATGAAAGCTTCCTGACCCAGCCGACGCGGTTCTGGGAAACCGACCCCGACACCTGGCGCATGGTGATCGACACCAACGTCAATGGCCCGTTTCTGATGGCGCGGGCGAGCGCGCCGCACATGCTGAAGGCTGGATGGGGCCGCATCATCAACATGTCGATGGCGTACGCGACCATGCGCAGAAGAAGCTTTTCTCCCTACGGCCCGTCGAAAGCGGCGTTGGAATCCGAAACTCTGATCTGGGCTCAGGAACTGGACGGCACGGGCGTCACCGTCAACGCCGTCTTGCCAGGCGGCGCGACGCTGACCGGTATGATCCCTAAATCCTTTCCCGAAGTGGAGCGCCGCCGCCTGCTCAATCCCGATATCATCATCCCGGTGGTTGTGTGGCTCGCAAGCGATGCCTCAGCGGGCGTGACGGGCAAACGCTTCGATGCATCCCAATGGCGCTCGGATCTGCCGCGCGATGAGGCGGCCAGGCTTTGCGCCAGGGACGCCGGCGTCTATGAGGCCGGGTCATAAATGGAGGGCGTCGAGCCGCGATCCGGCCTTTCATGGATCCGAACGCACCCTGCGATCCAATCCCAGCCTCGGTGCGGCAGGCCGTCGCTCTTCATCGGGTGGCTAAATCAGGCTGACCTTGAATAGCGTGCGAAACCAATGGCGTCAGATCGCAAGTGGCAGTTCGAGAGAAGGTTTCGTTTTGTTGCAGGCCTGACGACGGGCGCCCCTTGGCCGCTGGCGGTGCGCCGCTTCCTGAAATTGAGCCTTGCTGGACGGCCTGGAGCGTCGGCGGCGGATCGACAAACGAACGACATTCTGCGGAACGGGGCGGCGCGCCAATCAATCATTTGTCGCCCAGCGCTCAACCTAACAGCCGGGCCAGTATGTCCTGCTGTTCCGCGAACTTGCGAGCATCGACTTTTCGCAATCGTTCGAGATTTTGCAATTTCCATTTCATGCCTGGAAGGCCTTCCAGATGCGGCACGTCCAGCAGTGCCCACTCGGGTTCGGCAGCGACCAACGACAACAGGAATCGGCGTTCATCAGCCGTGAGACCCTGCTGGAGTTCGCCGAACATTCGCTCACGAGCGGCCAAAAGTGCATCGAACTCGACCGGTTCGACGGTCATGCCGACGAAATTACGCTCGAATTCGAAGCGAATATCGCGAGGCGACGGAAACATGACCTCGTGAACGGGGCGGTTATGGCTTGCGAGATAGACGACGAAGGCGCGTCGAATGCCGGCGGTGACGCCCTCATGTTCGAAGAGCTGCATGACATCGAAAAGATCCCGGGGGTGCTGGCGATCCATGGCGGCGACCAGCTTGCCGCCATAAACATCCTCGAGTGAAACGACTGGGATTTCGACATCGGCCTGGAGTGTATCGCGCGCCTTCTGGGTCAGCTGCGCAGTGCGCACCGGGTGGACTGTGCCGCGCATGACGAAGTTGACTTCGACCTTGACCTCGATGGCGCCCTGGCGAACGAAGAGCTTCGTCTCGCTGGCATCCGTTGAAGTCGGCACGCGGGCCTGGAAGCCCAACTTGTGGAGGCGCTCGGCCGATTGGCGAATGGCCCCACTGATGCGCGCCAATGCTTTGTCGCGTGCAAGCGTGTGGTCGGGAAATACCAGGTCGAGATCGACCGACAGCCGTGGCATGTCGCGCACGAACAGGTTGATTGCCGTCCCGCCCTTGAGAGCGAATGTGTCGTCCGCGAGCACCAGAGGCGCGACCCGCGTCAGTAATCGGGCGCTGTCTAGATAGGCCCGGTTCATGGCTTCAGCACCAGAAGCCCGTCGGCCGATCGGGACACCCAGGGTCGGTCACTGCCCTTGGGCAACTGTGACGGATCAAGCTTGGCGGCCCAGGGCTGGGAAAGCTCGCGGCCGAGCTGTAGGCAGAAGCGTACGGTCTTCACGCTGGTGCAGCGCTTCAGCAGGTCGCGCAGGACATCGGCCCGCAGGCTGTAGCTGCTTTCCACCAACTCGCGCGCTTCCTGAAGCGGTTGACGAACGCCAACCTCGCTCAGAACCTCTAGCAGTGCGCGCTCTGGCGCCGAGACCAGCGGTGCGCCTTCCCGGTTCTCGAAGGCCTGCACGTGCAGCAGCGCGCCGGGACGCTCCTGGAACAGTCGCTTGCGGTGAAACTCCGCCGGAAAGCGCTGAGTAAACCACTCGGGGAGGCGCCCTGCCTCCCATCCATAGAGATGGAGAACCGGCCGCGGGGAGACGTAGTGGCGGATCCCATGCCAGTCGAGCGCCGACTTGCCGCCAACATGAAGGCCCGCCAGGCTTCGCTGTAACAGGGCGACACTCGGATTTAACGTGGGCGGTTCGTTGGGGCGGCAATAGACGCCGCGCGCCAGGCGCTCCAGCCAGCCAGCCCGGACATAATGGACGGCCAGGTCCGCCGATATTCCCAGGGCCGCAAGGTCCTGGGAGGTCAGCGGCGTTCCGGGCGCCAAATGGGTATAGAGCCGGTTTAGTTTATCTCGGTAAGTCGTAGCCATGCTACGATAATAGGAATATTCCGAAATTAGGCAAGCTTGAATTTGGTGCACGGATCGTAGCTGAGCTACGATGATTCCGGTTAATCCAAATTCCGGGGGGAGAGCGCACCTGAGGCCGACTGCCACCTCTGCATGGACCGAAACAAGGTTGCGGCCGCACCGGGCGACCGTCATGACGACGCCAGCTCCAAACCGCCGGTCGTCGTTGCTGTTCAGCGACCGGCGGTTCCCGCACATCGTGGCTGTCGTTACCCCGATCCCCGAGAAAGACATCTGATGGCACGCACGAAAACCATCACAGCCGAAGCCTTGGCCGCGCTCGGAGTCGAAACTCTGGCCGAAGTGCTCATCGCGCACGCGACGACTGACCCGGCGCTGCGCAAGAAGCTCGGCATACTGCTCGCGGGCACTGAGGGGCCGGGCAAGCTCGCTGCCGAGATCGATAAGCGTCTCAGGACCATCGGCCGGTCGCGTTCCTTTGTGGATTGGGACAAGCGCAAAACGCTGGTGCAGGAGCTCGACCATCTGCGGGTCACGATAGGAAGCCAGCTGGCCGGATCGGACCCCGCGCGGGCGATTGAGCTTTTCTGGGCCTTCATCGCCATGGCGGATACGGTGGCGGAGCGCGTGGGTGATGGCGTTGGCGAAGTCGAGGAAGTATTCGGCGCCGCGATGGCGGACCTCGGCCGCCTCTCGGCCCTGAAGCCATCGGGCGATCGCAAAGCGCTCGCCCGTCGGGTGCTTGCCTACTGCGAAAGAGAGGGCTTTGGCGCCACGGACGCGTTGATTCGGCACATGTCCGAGGCGTTGGGCGCCGATGGCCGGGCAGAAATCAGGCGCACGGCCGAGGCGGCTCTAAGAGCGGCGCCGCACCCGTCGGGCTCCCATGACTGGCGAGCAGAGGCCCAGCGTCGTCATCTCGCCTTTCGTTTGGCGCTGCTCGCAGATCTTGAAGGCGACGTCGACGCCTTCATTGCCGCCATTCGCGCCGGTGGAATGGAGCAAACGCACGCCCTGGAAGTCACCGAGCGACTGCTCGCCGCAAACCGGCCAGCCGAGGCATTGGAGTGGCTCGACAAGCCCCGTCGTCGTGTCGCGGACGATGATGAAGACGATGAAGAGGATGACGGGGCCGAAATCAATCTTCGGATCGCCGCAATGGAAGCGCTCGGGCGCAAGGACGAGGCGCTGGCGGTGCGCTGGCGGTATTTTGAGCGCTTCCTGAGCGTGGAACATCTGCGAGCCCATCTGAAACGATTGCCGGACTTCGAAGATTTCGATGCCGAGCAGAAGGCGCTCGCCATCGCCGGCGCGCACAGACAGGCCGCCCGGGGGCTGGCATTCTTCATCGAGTGGCGGGCGCTCGATCGCGCCGATCGCTTAGTGCGCGAGCGGCTGACCTCTCTCGACGGCCGCCTCTATGAGGTGCTGCGTCCGGCCGCGGAGGCTCTGGAGGAGAAGTTCCCGGAAGCGGCGAGCCTGCTCTACCGCCGCCTGGTCGAGAGCGTCCTCGAACGCGGTTCCTCGAAGCAATACCCATACGCCGCGCGCGATCTGACGGCCTGCACGCGTCTGTCCCCCCATCTTCCTGTGCCTGGCTCGATCGAAAGCCACGCGGAATTCGTGGCGCGCCTGCGAAAGACGCATGGACGGAAATACGGATTCTGGGGGCTGCTTGAACCCAAGGGGCATTGAGTATGGCGAAAAGCAAGACGCCCCCCGGCGCGAGCGATGACGAGGTTCGCAGACTGCTCGAGCGTTATCGCTGTCCGATACCATTTCATGCCGTGCGTACGCGATTTCTTGGGAGCATTGTGTCTCCCGTCTCGCAGGCTTCACCGATCCGGATGGTGGAGGCGCTCTGGGGCGGCGAGTTGCCGACCTTCGACAACATCGACGATGCCAACGGACTCATCGGTGCGCTTGTGATGGGTCTGTGGAACCGTCTCACGCGTCATCAGGAACGCTCGATGCCTTTCCGGTTGACACGCGGGGAGGTTTCCATGACGCGCGCCGGGATGGCCGCACTTGCCCGGCTGCGTCGCGAAGAGCTTGAAGGATTCATCGAAGGTCTCTTTGGCGACGAGGAAAGGCTCGACCTGCCGGAACGAGCGCATAAGGCGCTCGGGGTTCTGGCCGAGATCCGGGCAATGCTGGAAGGCGCCCAGGTTTTGGCAGAGGATCTCGGCAAACCAGCGGCCGCCGCCGACGTCGCCGTCACGGTGGGGCATGTCCGGGAACTGACCCCGGATCGCCGAGCACGAGATCCACGAGGCGGTGCTATCTTGTACCCGCGCACGGCGGCAGATGCTGGCATGTCCGCCGACACGTCGTCCGGTGCTACATTGACCGCGTTTGACTGACGCGGCGGCCCGGCCATGACGGAGCTTCACCTCCCCTGGCCGCAAAAGCGAAGCGCTCGCCGGCTGGGTCCGGCGAGTGAGGTGATGCAATGTCGAGGACGGTTTGAGAGTGCCGCGCTCAAAGTGCGCGGCCGCCGTCATCTGGTTACCATCCTCGGCTGCGTGACCCACACCCCATTCCAGGCGAATCGGGTGAAAAATTCATGCTTTAACTAGCCCGACTTCACCAACTCGCGCCGATTTTTGCGATTTTCGGGGTATGCGAGCGCGCCAAGTCATTGATTGTATTGGGCCGAGTGTCCGAGAAATCGTCTGTAGTGCCGACCAAGGCCCTTGCGCGGCGTTCGGGGCGGCGCGAGTCTCGGGCATGTTTTTGCGCCACAAGATTCGCCGCAAGGACGGCAAGGAGCATCGGGCCTGGTCGGTGGTGGAGAATCGGCACGTCGAGGGTGGGCGGGTCGTTCAACGGCAGGTGCTCTATCTCGGAGAGATCAACGACAGCCAGCGCGCGGGTTGGAGCCGGGCGATCGAGGCGTTCGACGAAGGCGGACGCTCGACCGAGATCGCGCTTTTCCCCGAGGACCGCGTCGCGCCGGCCCTCGACTGCGACGTGGTTTCGATCCGGTTGAGCGAGATGCGGTTGCGCCGGCCGCGCCAATGGGGCGCGTGCTGGCTGGCGATGGAGCTTTGGGAGCAATTGCGACTGGACGATTTCTGGCGGCCAGCGCTGCCGCCCTCGCGCGAGGGAACGAGCTGGTTGAACATTCTGAAGACGCTGGCGAGCTATCAGCTGATCTCGCCGGGCAGCGAGTGGCGGCTGCATCGGCAATGGTTCGATGAGAGCGCGATGGGCGATCTGCTCGGCGAGGATGCCGCCCTCGCACTGCCCAACACTCTCTATCGTTGCCTGGACAAGCTGGCGGAGCACAAGAAAGCGCTGTTCACGTTTCTGCGCGAGCGCTGGAAGGACCTGTTTCAGGCCGATTTCGAGGTGCTGCTGTATGATCTGACGAGCCCCTATTTCGAATGCGATCCGCCAGAAGAGGGCAAGCGGAAGTTTGGCTACAGCCGCGACAAGCGTTCCGATTGCGTGCAGGTGGTGATCGCGCTGATCGTCACACCGGACGGCTTTCCGTTGGCCTACGAGGTCATGGACGGCAACACCTCGGACAAGACGACGCTGAAGGCGTTTTTAGCCAAGATCGAGGCGCAATACGGCGCCGCCAAACCCACCTGGGTGATGGATCGCGGCGTTCCGACCGAGGAGGTCCTGGCCGAGATGCGGGGCTCGTCGACGCCGATCCATTATCTCGTGGGCACGCCGCGCGGGCGGCTGACCAAGTTGGAAAAGGCGCTCGCGGTCAAGCCGTGGGAAAACGTGCGCGAGAGCGTGCGGGTCAAATTGATCGAAGACGGGGTAGAGACCTACGTGTTCGCCCGGAGCGAAGCCCGGCGCGAGAAGGAACAGGCGATGCGCCGTCGCCGCCTACGCAAGCTGATCAAGCGTCTCCGCGAACTCCAGGCGCAAGACCTGACGCGCGACGAGCTATTGCTCAAACTCGGCGCGGCCAAGAAAGAAGCCGGCAAGGCCTATGGCCTGATGACGATCCACACGCCGACGAAGGACCAGCCGGTCACGCCGCAAACCTTCCATTTCGCGATCAATCGCAAGAAGCTTCGGGCGGCGCGGCGCCGCGAGGGCGGCTATCTCCTGCGCACCAACATCAACGGCGACGATCCCGGCCATCTCTGGCGGCTCTATCTGCAACTGGTC
>CAVYON010000034.1:0-537899 GCA_963770035.1 uncultured Alphaproteobacteria bacterium
CTATGAAGACCCAGCCACCGGCAGCGCCAATGTAGCGCTCATCGGGCTCCTGGCCCATTTGCGACCCGAATCGTCGTTGCGGCTAGAGGCTGCGATAGGACAAGGCATCGATCTTGGACGGCCTAGCCTGTTGCGAGCTGCCGCGGAAAAGGTGGACGGCGCGGTCACTGCGACTTTCATTGGCGGCCACTGCGAGCCGGTCATGGCCGGGGCGATCGAACTACGGTAGGCTTTTGACGCCTGTCGAAGAACTTGCCGTGAGCCCGAAAGCCAGTCGACTGGCTGCCAGGAGCCTCCCGCAATGGAATGACAGACTTCGCTTCTCCTGCTGTTCTTGAACGGCGTCTGCACGTCCCAACGGGAACTGAGGATCCAGTGAATGCGGCGGTCAGCTTATCCTGGACTGATAACAAAATAGGTTCGCCAAATTCTTCGGTCGTCATTGCGAGCCGAAGGCGAAGCAATCCATGCAGCAGGGCGCGGCGGCGGCATGGATTGCTTCGTCGCTTCGCTCCTCGCAATGACGGTCGCCGGTTGTTTGAATTGATCCCGTAGTTTCGGTGCGTCGCCTTGGCGCCGAACCGCGCCACCTCGTCGAGCGGCAAACCAATTTGTCGTCTGCTGGATGACGGCGCGCCGGAAATGAAAACGCTCGCGCGCCGATAGACACGGCGGCGTGACGTTAATCTCTTCCTAAGCGGTCTTTAATGGATGTCGGATATTGAAATGGGCGTGCGAGCCAGATTTCCGTCTGGCTCAGGCATGACGCCGCGCACGCCCGCCCGTCTGATCGGGCTGTCTCCCCAATTCAAGCCGCGAACGCCGCGACCTTTCACCCGGCCGCAGTAGGATTCCGCTATGTTCATGGACAATCTGAGAATTCGAACGAAGGCCCTGATTCCTGTGGTCGTCCTGGCGATCGCGGTGCTGACAATCGTGTTGGTCGGCAGTTACCAGTTGTCTTCGCTCAATACTGCTGCGCAAGACATCATCGATCGGCGCGATCAGGGGCTGGCTTCGATCCTGAAGGCGACGCGCACCGTCAACCTCCTCAAGATCACGGTCTTCCAGTCGCTGATGTACGCCGACGATGCGGCCGCTTCGCAGGGCGTGTCGGAGAACAACATCGAGAAAAAATCGTTCGACGAATTGCGCACGCGCACAAACGACCTGATTGCCGAGGCCGCGCGCCTTCTCCCTGACCACGCAGCTGAGCTTGCCGGGCTGTCGAAGCAGTTCGACGCCATCGCGGAACGCGCGAAAGCTCCATTCGAGATCGGCCAGGATACCCCAGGGCTTGGGGCGGGTCACAGTCTCAAGCCGGAGGAACTCGACAGGATGGCCGAAGGGTCCCGGCAGCTGCACGAGGTCGACAAAGCATCGTCATCACTGAACGATGGGCTGACCGCCATATCCGACAAGGTGAGCTGCGGAGAACAAAACGATCGCCGACGAGCTTGAGGCGAAGGGGCGTTCCGGAATTTTCTGGCTGGCGACCGTGGGGTTCGCGGCCACTCTGATCGCAATCGTCCTGTCGGTCTGGATCATGTCACGCAAGATCGCCCTGCCGCTGTCGCAGCTTAGCGACCGAATGGGGCGATTGGCGAATGGAAACCTGGAGACCGAGATCGAGAACCGCGGACGCCGGGACGAAGTGGGCCAAATGGCTTCGGCGGTGCAAATCTTCAAGGACCATGCGATTGAACGCGTCCGGATCGAAGCGGAGGCAAAAGAGGCCGCCCGGCGTTACGAGACCGATCAGGCTGCGGCCCTGGCCGAGCGGGAACGCGCCTCGGCCGAGCAATCGCTTGCGATGCAGAGAATTGGCGAAGCCGTCTCTAAGCTTGCGGAGAAGAACCTTGCCTATCGCGTGACCGATCGTTTGGCGGAGTCCTATGAGCCCCTTCGGGAAGCTCTCAACTCGGCGCTCGAGCAACTCGAGCGCGCGTTCGCCAGCGTCGCGGAAACGGCAAAGGCGGTCGACAGCGGAACGCAGGAGATCGCTGTCGCGGCAAACGACCTGTCGAGGCGCACGGAGCAGCAGGCCTCGAGCCTGGAGGAATCTTCGGCCGCGCTGAGCGAGATCACCTCCAGGGTGACCAAGAGCGCCGACGGCGCTCGCAGCGCCAGCGCGTCCGTCACGACCGCGCGCCAAGTTTCCCAAGAGGGAATGGAAATCGTACGCAACGCGGCCGACGCGATGAAGCGGATTGAGGAGTTGTCGCGCAAAATCGGTGAAATTATTGGGGTCATCGACGAGATTGCGTTCCAGACCAACCTGCTGGCGCTCAACGCCGGAGTTGAAGCGGCGCGCGCCGGCGATTTCGGACGCGGGTTCGCGGTGGTGGCCGCCGAAGTGCGCGCCCTGGCGCAGCGAGCGGCGGAGGCCGCCAAGGAGATCAAGAGCCTTGTCGCCGCGTCGAGCCAAGAGGTGACGGACGGCGTGACGCTTGTTTCCAAGAGCGCCGATTCCCTATCGCTGATCGAGAAAAGCGTGGCCGAGATCGACCGCGCCGTCTCCTCGATCGCGGCCGAGGCCAGCGCGCAGGCCTCCGGACTGGCCGAGGTGACCACGGCCATCACCCAGATGGATCAGATGACGCAGCAGAACGCCTCGATGGCGGAGGAAGCGACCGCAGCCAGCCAGTCGCTGGCCACGGAGGGCGAGCAGCTATCCCGCCTCATCAAGCAGTTCGCGGTGTCGAAGGTTTCGGAGGACGCCTTGCGCCGGCAGCTCAAGGCCGCCGCCCCGCACGCCTTCCGCGCCAAGGTCGAACCGGCTCCTTCCGCACGGCCAAGGGCCGCCAGGCGCATCCCCACGACGAGCGAAGCGACCGCAGCGGCTGAGACTGACGATTGGCACGAGTTCTGAACGGGGCCTGTCGGCGCCCGTTGTAGCCGCGATCGCTGATCGCGGCCGACGCGGTCACCGACCGCATCTACAACGCCGCGCGCCTCACTCCTCCGGCCCCACCCGGTTCTGGTACACGCGCAGGCGCACGGTCGCGGCTTCGAGGAGCGGCGTGTCGACTTCCAGCTTGCGCGCCCGCTTCACCAGATCGCCCAAAATGTGCTCGACCTCGACCGGCGACCCGATCAGCATGTCGCGGTACATCGAGGTCGCGAGTTCCGATCCCTTGGCCGTCAGCAGCGCCGAGGTGGTCGCCATGAACTTGTCGTTCGGCGGATAGCCCGAGGCCGCAGCGACGTTTGCCGCCTCGGCGAGGCAGCGCAGCGTCGTTTCCGCCCCGTCCTCGACCGCTTCGATCTCCCCGACATTGCCGCTGAGGAGACAGGTGGCGGCGCCGGCGCTCGCCAGCATCACCCACTTCTCCCACATGTCGCGCACGATGGTCTGACTGAGCTTTGTATCGAATCCGGCCCCCTCGAGAGCGCCGTCGAGCGCGCGGACGCGCTCGGTGAGCGCTCCGTCGAGTTCGCCGTAGGTCAACGCCTGCACGCCGCCGGTAAGCTGGACGATGCGTTCGTGGCGATCGAGCGTGCTGGCGATCACGCACACGCCGCCGAGCACGGGCCCGGGCCCGAAGCGCTGCTGGGTGAGCTCGATGTGGCGCATGCCGTTGAGGAACGGCAGGATCATCGTGTCCGGCCCGACCGCCGCGGCGAAATCGTCGAACGCGCCCTCAAGCGCAAGCGCCTTGACCGCGAGGATGACGAGGTCGAACGGCCCTGCCGGCTCCCCGACGACGAGCAGGTTCGGTTGGATTTTAAGGTCGCCGTGCGGGCTCAGCACGCGCAAGCCGTCGCGCCGAAGCTGCGCGGCTCTCGCCGGCCGCACCAGAAACGTGACGTCCCGCCCCGCGTCGGCGAGGCGGGCCCCGAAATATCCGCCGGTGGCGCCAGCGCCGACGACCAGTATCCGCATGCGGTCTTACCTCGTTCAAGCGGCCTTGCCGGAACTAATGCGACGGCGACGGACGCCGGATCAGCCAAACCGTGGGGATAAGGCCGAGCGCGGTGATCGCCGCCATGAGCCACCATCCTCTGTGGAAGGCGGCCAGACGCTCCTCGGGCGAGGACGCGGAGCCCACGACGGCGACAAAGATCGCCACGCCGACGGCCAGTGAGGACTGACGTATCATGTTAATGACGCCGGAACCAGTCGAGAACGACGACGGCGGCAGCGCCGCGGTCGCGATCCCCATCAGGGTCGGAAAGGTCAGGCCGACGCCGATTCCGGTCAAAGCGATTCCAGCAATTGCGGTGGCGAGGCTCGGCGGAAGTCCGGTGAGCGTCGCCCAGCTGATCAGGCCCGCTACAAACGACACGATGCCGGCGCCGACCACCGCCGCCGGCCCGAATCGGGCGATCAGGCGATTGGCGACGAGAAAGGAGGTCGCCGGCACAAGCAGCGGGCCGGGCGCGATGACCAGGCCGGCCTTCAGCGCCGACCAGCCCCAAACCGTCTGCTCCCAGACGGCCATCGAGAACAGCATCGCGCCGAAGGCGATCGAATAGGGCGCCATCACCAGGACCGCGCCGGCGAACGGACGCGTGCGGAACAGCGACGGATCGACGAACGGATTGGCGGATCGCAGGCAGTCGCGGACGAAGGCCGCGCCGCAGGCGAACGCAACCACGAAGGTGAAGGCGGTGGCCGGCGAGGCCCAGCCCCAGTCATTGCCCTTGACGATCGCCAGCGTCAACGCGCCGACCCCGGCGGTGGCGAGCAGCGCCGGCAGCGGATCGGGCCGCGGGACCTCATGACCGGGCGCAGGCGGCAGGCGGAGCCAGGCGACCACGAGCGCGACGAGGCCGATCGGCACGTTGACGAGGAAGATCCAGCGCCAGCTCACCACGATCAGCAGGCCGCCGACGACCGGTCCGAGCGCGGCGGCGAGGCCGCCGATCGCGGCCCAGGCTCGCACCGCCCCGCCCCGGCCTTCCGGCGGGAACGTCGCCAGCAGGAGGCCGATCGAGGTCGGGGTCATCAGCGCTCCGCCCGCCGCCTGAAGAACACGGAACGCGACTAGCGACCAGACGCCCCCGGCGCAGGCGCAGGCCGCCGACGCGAGCGTGAAAAGCGCGACGCCGAGGAGGAAGCTGCGGTCGCGCCGGGAGCGCTCGGCGAGGCGGCCGAAAAAGACGAGCAGCGCGGCATAGGCGATCGCGTAGCCGTTCAGCACCCAGGACAGGTCCTCGAGCGTCGCGCCGGAAAAATCATGGGCGATCGCCGGAAGGCCGACATTGACGATGAAGAGATCGAGGTTGGCGAGCACGATGCCGACGCAGACGATCGCCAGCACCTCGCGCGGGCCGGCGCGGCCGAGACGGCGCAGGAGCCCTGCGGGGCGAGGGTCGGGCGCCGCCGCTTCCCTCCCGGTAAGCGGGCTGACAAGATTGGGCTGAACGGCGTCCGACATGGCGGGGACTCCTCTCGAAAAAGTGAACAGAACCGATTTCGTTTTTGATGGAGCGAACGACGCTGGCGGCTAGTGTCGAGCAAACTCCAACGGGGCGGCATTCCCCTCCCCCACCCAGGCCGCGCTTGCGCCGACGCACAGCGCTACGCGATCGGCGCGGCAAGGCTCGCCAGCGTCGTCTGCCGCAGCCTCGTCGCCACCGCCTCGTCGACGGCGCGGAAGATCGGCGGCAGCGCGTTCTTCATATGGCGGTCGACCGGACATTTCGGATTGCCGCCGGACCTCATCGCCAACACCGACGCGCGGCCCTCGACGGCGTTATGGATGTGTTCGAGCGTAATTGCATCGGGATCGCGCCGCAGCTGCACGCCGCCGTCCTTGCCGGGCCGGATGTCGACCAGGCCGGCGCGCTCGAGATCCTTCATCATCCGCCTGACGACGACCGGATTGGTCTTGAGGCTGCGCGCGACGGCCTCCGCGGTCGTGCCGCCGGGGCCCTTATAGGCGATCACGCAGAGAATCTGGACGGCGCTGGCGGTTTTGGTGTTTGCGGCCATAACGAAACCATAACGGTTATGTTTTGCACAGTCAAGGTGCGCGTGGAGGCGGAGCCGCGCGCGGAAGAGGCTTCACCACGAAGGCCACAAAGGGACACGAAGAGGCGCCGGCTTCGTGCCCCTTTGTGACCTTGATCGTGCAAAAAAACTCAGACCGCGCGCACCCGGACATAGGAGCCGGGCGCGTCCTCGATGACCTCGAGCTTATGGTCGCCCGGAATGCGGGCCGGGACGCGGCCGCCTTCGAACTCCGTCACCCACTTGTCCCAGTTCGGCCACCACGACCCCTTCTGCGCCTCGGCGCCGGCGAACCATTCGTCGGGACTCGCGGGCGTCTTGTCGTTGGTCCAGTGGCCGTACTTGCTGCCGGGCGGGCTGATCACGCCCGCCAGGTGCCCCGACGCCGCCAGCACGAAGGTGACCGGCCCGGAATAGAGCTGCGTCGCCGCATAGGTCGACTTCCACGGCGCGAGATGGTCCTCCCGGCACGACAGGAGGAACATCGGCGTCTTGATTGTCCGAAGGTCGATCGGCGTGCCGGCGAGGGTAATGCCGCCCGGCTCCTTGAGCAGGTTCTTCTGATACATGTTACGCATGTAATAGGAATGCATCACCGCCGGCATCCGGGTCGCGTCGGCGTTCCAGTAGAGAAGGTCGAAGGGAACCGGATCCTTGCCGAGCAGATAGTTGTTGACCACGAACGACCAGATGAGGTCGTTGGCGCGCAGCATGTTGAACGACATCGCCATATCGGCCGCGTCGAGATAGCCTTGCTCCTGCATCCGCTTCTCGAGCGAGGCGATCTGCTGCTCGTCGACGAATACCCCCATGTCGCCGGCGTCGGTGAAATCGACCAGCGTGACGAAGGTGGTCGCGCTGACAATGCGATTGTCCCCGTGCGCGGTGAGATACGCCATCGTCGCCGCGAGCATGGTGCCGCCGAGGCAATAGCCGATCGCGTTGAACTCATGCTCGCCGGTCGCCGCCTCGATGGCGTCGAAGGCGGCGAGGACTCCCTTGGTCATGTAGTCTTCGAATGAGGTCTGAGCGAGCCTCTCGTCGGGATTGACCCACGAGGACACGAACACCGTATGCCCCTGGTCGACTGCCCATTTGATGAACGAGTTCTTCGGCTGCAGGTCGAGCACATAATACTTGTTGATCCACGGCATGATGATGAACAGCGGCCGCTTGCGCACGGTCGGCGTGGTCGGATCGTACTGGATGACTTGCAGGAGCTCGTTCTGGTAGACGATCTTGCCCGGCGTCGTGGCGATGTTCTCACCGAGCCGGAAATGCGCGATCTTGCCGGTCATGGAGATATGCGGGCGGCCGCCACCGTGATCGAGGTCGTCGAGCAGGTTCTCGAGCCCGGTGAGCAGGTTCTCCCCGCCGGTGTTCAGCGTCGCCGAAAGCACTTCGGGATTGGTGGCGATGAAATTCGACGGCGACATCGCGTCGACGAACTGTCGCGTGTAGAAATCCACCTTGCGCGCCGTCTTCGGATCGAGATCCTTGACCGCGCGCACTCTCGACAGCAGCGATTTCGATGCGACGAGATAGCTTTCGCGGATGAAGCTGAACGTCGCGTTCTCGCTCCACTCCGGGTGGCTGAACCGCTTGTCCTTCGGCAGCGCAGCGTCGTCGCTCTGGATGTTGAGCATCCGTTCGGCGGCGTGGCGCCACAGGGTCATGCTGTCGTTGAAGAGGTCGATCTGCGCCGCCGCCACGGCCGCGGGATCGCTCATCATCTTGGTCATGAGTTCGAGAAAGGCGTCGCCGAGGCCGGACGCGTCGCCCATGCCGAGATGTCCGTCGTCGGGCTGCCGTGACAGAAAGCGCAGCATCAGCTTCTGGCTCTGTTCGGCGATGGACTGGAAATGCCCGGCCAGAACCATCGGGTCCCAGGTGGCGGTTGCGTTGTCAGCGCTCATGTTATCCTCCCACGCGTAGGCGGACTGGCCCCGCCCGCTTTGTTTGCGCTGGCAGGCTTCCAGGCCGCCCCCCGATCGACATCGCCCGGCGCTTCGCTGCGGCCGGGGTTTTTGGGGACGTTACCATTCCGGCGGCGCCCCCGGCTACCGCAGTTGGCGGATTTGAGGCGCTCCTTTCAACAATCACCCAGGCGGCACGGACGGGCGGACCGGGCGGCAGAGACCTTGGCGCACGGGCCTTCACGCCGGTCACGCCCTGAAAATGCTGGGCTCGCGACAAGATCAGGCGCAGTCCCGCGCGCAAAAGCGCCAAACTCGGCGGGCGCCCTTCCAGCCGAACCTTTAGACGAAAGGATCATGTGCGACAAGGAACCGCCGCGGCCCGACCCCCGCCGCCACGGATCGCCGAAGAGACCCAATCGGGCTCACGAGTCCTCCTGCGCCGATCCCGGTCGCGTCTCGGCCGGCGCCGGCGAAAGCGCGGCCAGCGCGCCGCGCGCCTCGTCCTGGAGAGCCCGATACGACCGCTCCCACTCTCCCGCGCGCGGCGTTGTCATGGCGAGGCGCCGCAGCAGGCTTTCGAGCGCGCCTCGCCGCGCTTCGGCCTCGGCGAGCCGGGCGAGCGCGCACGCATGCTCGGCCGCATACACGAACTCGACCTTGCGGTCCTGGCAGACCCCGACGCAAGGCTTCGGACCTTCGATCCGGCCGCGCATCCGATGCATTGCCAGGCGTCGAGGATCAGCGGAGCGGTTCCGCTTGCATCTGTCATGCGGCCGCTTACCTGCGAGACGGGGTCGTGTCGACGCGGCTGAACGTCCCTTCAAGGGTGCGGGCTCAGCCCGCCCGCGATCATCAGGTGGTGCATCTGATGGTGCATGCCGAGCGTCAGCACGCCGAAGAATCCGAGGCCCTTGAGCTTGGCGGCGTCCTTCGGCGGGGCGTGGACCGTGAGCGCGGCGCCTCCGGCGATCGGCGCGGCCTCGAACGTCCAGCCGTCGACGCCGTTCATGGTCGCCGCATGCGCCACGACCATGCGCCGGATCGACTCCTGCACGGGTCCGTCGCCGGTCACGTCGAACCGCATGCCGCCGTCGACCGCCGCGCTCGCGACCCGCGCTTCGAGCGTCACCGCGTTCATGTCGACGAGGTGCTGGCGCAGCGCGTCGATGTCGACTTTCGACCAGTCGGTGTCGGGATCGGCTTCGAGGATGGCGACGATCTCCTCGATCGCCGCAAAAGCGCTCTGGCCGGCCTCGGTCGGCATTCCTAAGCGGGGCGAGGCGGGCGTCATGGGCGCGCGCGCCATCGGCCCGTGCATCGTCATCGAGTTGACGGGGGCCTTTGGCGCGAGGCGGCTGTCCTGGGCAGGCGCAGCGGCCGGCGTCAGGAGCGCGGCCAGTGTGAGCGCGCCGAAGACCGAACGCGCTTTCCTGCGAAACGAGGCTCCGGGATTACGCATCGCCGACCAATTCCAGTTGCCTCGCCCTGCCCCGAACGGGCTTCTGGCGGCTCGCCTCGACATGGCCGAGGAACTGCCGGGCGCTCTCCCTCCAGGTATATCGCAGGGAATAGGCGCGCGCCGCCTCGCGCGGAATGGTCAGCGCCTCGAGGCACGCGGCCCGCAGATCCTCGCCGAGAACGCCCGCCTCGGCCCCAACCACGTCGATCGGACCCGGAACCGGAAAGGCCGCGACCGGCACCCCGCTCGCCATCGCCTCGATCAGGACGATACCGAACGTGTCGGTTCGGGAGGGGAAGACGAAGACGTCGGCGCTGGCGTAGGTCTCGGCTAGCGCTTCGCCATAGCGGGGGCCGAGAAAATGCGCATGCGGAAAGCGGCGCTCCAGGGGGGCGCGCGCCGGGCCGTCGCCGACGACGACCGTCGAGCCGGGCAAGTCGAGACCGAGCAGCGCCTCGAGGTTTTTCTCCACCGCCACCCGGCCGACACAGAGAAAGATCGGCCGGGGCAGATCGAGCCCGCCTTCGCCGCGCGGTCGGAACAGCGCATGATCGACCCCCCGGCTCCACACCCGGACCCGCTCGAAGCCGCGCCGCGTCAGGTCGGCGGCGATCGTAGGCGTCGGCGCCATGACCGCCGCGGATGGCGCATGGAAGTGGCGCAGGCCGGCATAGGTGAGCCCTTCGGGAAGGCCGGTGCGCGCGGCGATGTATTCGGGAAAGCGCGTGTGATAGCTCGTGGTGAAAAGCCTCTTGTTCTTAAGACAGTAACCGCGGGTCAGCCAGCCGATCGGGCCTTCGGTCGCGATATGGATGTGGTCCGTCGCGGCCTCTTCGATGCGTCGGCCGATCTCCTGCGGCGTCGTGATCGCCACGCGGATGTCCGGATAGGTCGGCATCGGCGCGGTCCACATCCCCTGGGGCGTGAGGAAGTCGAATTTCGCGCCGAACTCGCCGGCCGCTTGGGTCATCCGCTCCAGGGTCGATACGACGCCGTTGACCTGCGGCCGCCAGGCGTCCGTCGCGATCAGGATGCGCATGTCAGGCCGCTTCCGCCTCGACCTCTTCCGGGGCGTCGTCGAACGGCTTGTCGACCTCGGGCGCCAGAACCTTCAGCTCGACCGGCCAGCGCATAACCTCTAGCCGGCCGTCGAAATGCTCGACCACCAGCGAGCAGGATTCCACGAAGTCGCCGGTATTCACGTAGATCACGCCGTCGATATCGCGGATGACGGCGTGGTGGATGTGACCGCACACGACCCCGTCGACGCCGCGCCGCCTGGCTTCCCCGGCCAGTTCCTTCTCGAAGGAGCCAATGAAATTGACGGCGTTCTTGACCTTGAGCTTCGCCCAGGCCGAGAACGACCAGTACGGCAGCCCGAGCCCTCGGCGTGCGGCGTTGAAATGGGTGTTGACGAACAGCGCGGTTTCGTAGGCCCAGTCGCCGAAGTAGGCGAGCCACTTCGAGTGGCGCACGACCACGTCGAACTCGTCGCCGTGGATGATCAGATAGCGCTTGCCGTCGGCGGCGGTGTGGATCGCCTGCCGCCTGATGTCGATGCCGCCGAAGGTGAGGCCGAAGAACTGGCGCGCGAACTCGTCGTGGTTGCCCGGCACGAACACAATGCGCGCGCCGCGCCGCACCTTGCGCAGCAGCTTCTGCACGACGTCGTTATGCGCCTGCGGCCAGTACCAGCCCGACCGCAGCCGCCACCCGTCGATGATGTCGCCGACGAGGTAGATCGTATCGGCCTCGACGTGCCGAAGCATGTCGAGGATCAGATGCGCCTGGCAGCCGCGCGTGCCGAGATGCAGATCCGACAGGAACAGCGTGCGGTAACGATAAGCCTGGAGATGCTTGGACACGCCGGCCCCTCGCATTTGTGCTCAATTTGAAAGTCAGTGCGCAGATTCTCGTGTCGCTTCGATGACGCGGAGCACAAACTATAATGAATTTGGTTATAAATCGGACGAAATGGCCTGTCGAGCATTGGGAGACGTGACCGTGGATCTCGGGATATCGGGCCGCAAGGCCATCGTCTGCGCCTCGAGCAAGGGGCTCGGGCGCGCCTCGGCCGTCGCGCTGGCGGAGGCCGGCTGCGAACTTGTGCTGAATGGCCGCGATCCGCAGACCCTCGCGGCGACGGCGAGCGACATTCGCAACCGGTTCGGCGTGACGGTCCACGAGGCGCCCGGCGACCTCGATGATCCTGCGATCCGCGCGGCGCTTCTCGCCGCCGCGCCGGAGGCCGACATCCTGGTCAACAACAACGGCGGCCCGCCCTTCAAGCCGTTCGGCGCGATCACGCGCGCGGATATCCTGGCCGGCGTGGAATTGAACATGCTGACGCCGATCGCCCTCGTCCAGGCGCTTCTTCCCGGCATGGCCGAGCGGCGCTTCGGCCGCGTCATCAACATCACCTCCGGATCGGTGCGCGCCCCGATCGCCGGGCTCGACGTGTCGTCGGGCGCGCGCGCCGGGCTCACCGCTTTCCTCGCCGCGGCGGCGCGAGCCCATGCGCAGGACAACGTGACGATCAACTTCATCCTGCCGGGCGCCTTCGCCACCGACCGCCAGCGCTCGGCGATCGAACGGAATGCCGCCCAGCGCGGCGTGCCGTTCGAGGCCGCGCGCTCCGAGGCGGAAGCGCGCAGCCCCGCGCACCGTTTCGGCGATCCGGCCGAGTTCGGGGCGCTGTGCGCCTTTCTGGCGAGCGCGCAGGCCGGTTTCATCACCGGGCAGAACATCCTCATCGACGGCGGCGCGTTCCCCGGCGCGTTCTGACGATGTCTGCGCCGCTGTCGCGGTCGTCTGGCGCCGGCGCGTCGCCTGATTTCCGCCCAGAGCCGTTCGATATTCCGGACGAAATCGTATAGCTTTGTGCTCCGGTTTGAATGAGGCTTGAGTGCATGGGCGTCGAAGGCAAGGATCGCGCGAAAGTGTTGGAGGCCGGCGCCGCCGTCCTCTCGAACCAGCTCGGCCTCGCCGTCCAGAAGCTGCGCAAGAGCTACGGCCTGTCGCTTGCCGATCTTTCCTCCCAGTCGGGCGTGGCGAAGTCGATCATCTCGCAGATCGAGCGCAACGAGACGAACCCGACGCTGACCACCATCTGGCGCCTCGCCCATGCGCTCGACGTTTCGATCCAGTCGATGCTTGAGGGCGGAGAAGGCGGCCCGTTTATCGAACACTTGAGCCGCGGCGCGACGCCGATATTCGTGTCCGACGACGGCCTTTGCCGTCTTGCGGTCACCGGCTGGCTGAAGACGGTGGACTGGCTGCAGTGGTACGATTTTCAGGCCGACCCCGGCGGCGTGCTCGAATTCGAGCGCGCACGCCCGCGGTTCGGTCGAGTCCCTGTCGGTCCTCGAAGGCGAACTCGAGGTCGACGTCGGCGGAACGATCGGCATGGTCCACGCCGGCGAGACGCTGCGCTACCGCTGCGACCGGCCTCACCGCATCCGCAACGTCGGCGACAAGCTGGCGCACGCCACCATGGTCAACATCCTCAAGGCGGCGATGATCGATTGAGCCCCGCGTGAGCGATCAAAAGAAGGGCGTGGAAATATATAAAACAATTAAATCATGTGCTATAACTAGAGCTGCAGACCGGTCGCGTATATTTGTCTTTGCGATCCATCTCAATCGTGATAAGGCCGCGCCCGCCGAATCCAGAGCAAGGCTATCGATGAGCGCGTTCCACCACGAGAAGGTCTTGAGCGTCCGCCACTGGACGGATCGCCTGTTCAGCTTCCGCACCACCCGCACGCCGGCCTTTCGCTTCCGCAGCGGCCAGTTCGTGATGATGGGGCTCGAAGGCGACGGCAAGCCGCTCTTGCGCGCCTACTCGCTGGCGAGCGCCCATTACGACGAGGCGCTCGAATTCTTCTCGATCAAGGTTCCGAACGGACCGCTCACCTCGCGCCTCCAGCACCTCAAGGCTGGTGACGAGATCATCGTCGGCCGCAAGCCGACCGGCACGCTGGTGATCGACAACCTTCGGCCCGGGCGCACGCTGTTCCTGCTCGGCACCGGCACGGGGCTCGCGCCCTTCCTCAGCATCGTCCGCGACCCGGAAGCCTACGACAAGTTTGATCGCATCGTCGTCGCCCACGGGGTCCGCTGGATCGCCGATCTCGCCTACAGCGACACTCTCCAGAACGAGCTGCCGGAGGACGAGCTGATCGGCGAACTCGCGCGCGAGCAGCTGATCTATTATCCGACCGTCACCCGCGAGCCGTTCCGCCACACCGGCCGCTTGTCCGCGGCGCTGAAGTCCGGCGCGATGACCGAGGCGCTCGGCCTCAAGCCGATCGACCCCGCGCACGACCGCTTCATGCTCTGCGGCAGTCCTGCGATGCTCGCGGATTTGCGCGCGATCCTCGATCAGCGCGGCTTCGAAGAAGGCAACACCGGCGAGCCCGGCGACTACGTGATCGAGAAGGCCTTCGTCGACAAGTAATCGCAGCGGTTGCGCCGGCGAACTGCAAACCCCGTCACGTTCCCCAAGACGATCTTGGAGAACCGACGCCCAGCCGCGCGATTTCCACAGTCTTCCATTTCCTTCCAAGACCTTCAATTTCCTTCCTAGCAGGCTTCGATAAGTTTCAACCCGTTTCCAAAAGTTGCAAAAAATTTCCGCGAATCCGGACTTATCAAGGGGTTGCGGGCGACCGGCGGCGAGAAAAATTTCCGTGGCATTCTCATCTCCGAGGCGGCCAGACCGGCGGCCTCCCAGGGAGCCGCCGATCAGTTCCGCGATTTCCGCTGTCTTCCCTTACCTTCCAACAGCTTCAATTTCCTTCAAAGCGGGCTTCGATAAGCTTCAATTCGTTTCCAAAAGTTGCAAAAAATTTCCGCGAATCCGGACTTATCAAAGGGTTGCGGGCGACGGCGGCGAGAAAAAGGGGTAATTCCAGGCCGGGCGCGCCCGACGTCCTCTGGATCGCCACGCCGCCAAAGCCCTTCGAACGACGGGCGTCTTCGACGCCCTACGGCGGCTCGCGACGACGTCGTGGGCTCTGACGGTTGTCGGCGCCAATGGGCGGCTTGGCGGTTACCCCCGAAATATTTCCTCGTCATCCGCTCGGGACGGCGGGAGCAGGGCCGCGGCGCGAACGAGGCGCGCACGCGTCTGCGCCTTGCGCTCACTTGGCCATCCGCCTCGCCTCGTCCCATCATCGTTACGCTATCGACCGCGGGCCTGATTGTCCGGTGAGATAACGATACGGCGAAAGGCGCCGGACTGCAAAGGTTTTTTCATGTTTTCAGAAACACGGTCGCGCGCCGGTCAGAATTTCAGATCGCTACGGCGTTGGAAGGGGATCTGACGCTTCTGCGTCGAGGCCGCGGCGCCGTTCGAGGTCGACCAGGACCTTTGCGAGCAGGGCGGCCAGCGTCGTCCGCTCGTCGGGAGAAAGCGGCGCCAGCAGTTCGGCCTCCACGCGCATGTCCTCCTCGTATGCGGCGCGGATCGTCCTGAGGCCCGAGGCGGTCAACGCGACAAGCAGGCTGCGGCGGTCCGCGGAATCGGCCACGCGCCGCACGAGCCCCTTTCTGGTCAGGCGGTTGAGCCGATCCGTCAGGCCGCCGGAGGTGATCATCAGGGAGCGGTAGAGCTCCGTTGGCCGCAAGGCGTAAGGCGAGCCGACGCGCTGGAGCGAGGCCAGCACATCGAATTCTCCTGTGTCGACTCCATGCCTTTCGAACACCGCCTCGATCCAGAACCGCGAAAGCTGGTCGAGCCTGCGCCCGCGGGACAGGATCTCCATGCCGTCGAGAGGAATGTCAGGCGTCTCGCGGCGGCGCAGCGCGATGAGGCGCGCAACGTGATCCATCGACGGGGCAGTATCGCTCATGCGCGTTATCGTCGCTCGCTTTTATCTTGACGTCGAGATAATTCGAATGTATCTTGACATCAAGATAAATGGAGGAGCCAATGTCCGACACCTCGAGCCCTATCGCCACGCACGACCTGCCTTGGATGCCGCTTGGCGGCGGCGTCTGGGCCCGGCCGCTGCACTTTGCCGGCGACGAGCGGACGCTGCAACTGAAGGTGGACCCCGGCGTCACCATTCCGCCGCACCGCCATTCCGGTCCGGTCCACGCCTTCAATGTTTCCGGCAGTCGTTGGCTCGACAACGGCGCCGTCGCGGGCCCTGGCGCCTATGTCTACGAGCCCGGCGGTAACGCCGACAGTTGGGGCTGCTCCGGCGACGAGCCCTGCATCGTCCAGATCAGCATGTCGGGCCGTCTGAGCTATGTCGATGCGGACGGCAGGGAGATCGACTACACCGACACGGAGAAGATGAGGCGGCAGTACCTCGACTGGCGCCGGGAGAACGGCCTAAAGCCGGCGGCGATCGGGGCGGATTGATTCTCCCCTTCGCCCCGCCGCGGGGCGTTGAAAAACGCCCGTCTTTCGACGGGCTATGGCGGGGAGAAGGCGGACGGCGAAGCCGGCCGGATGAGGGGCGGCGCAAACGCTCGCTAGTTCGCGCCGCCCCTCACGCCGGCGCGCCCGTAGCTGCGGCGACGCCCGCGCTTACGCCGCGTCTCGGAAGAGGATCCCGGGGATGAAGCGCTGGCCGCTCGGGATGCAGCCGACGTCGGGCGCGGCGGACCGCCCTCACCGCTTGTATCCAATGTCCCGCAACAGTTTGGACCGGCTCCGCTTGTCGTCCTCGCTTTCCACCGCGCGCGGCGAGGCGCCGTCGACGACGCCAATGACCGAGCGGGACTCTCCGACCTTCGCCACGATGACCTGGAGAGGATTGTTGGTGGCGCAATAGATCGACGCCACCTCGCTGACGGCCCTCACGTTGCCGATGACGTTGATCGGGAAGGCGCCCTTGAACAGGATCAGGAAGGTATGACCTGCCCCGATCCTGAGAATTCCCGCCTCCGCCTGTTGTCGGAGCGCGTCGTCGTTGCCGTCGCTGCGGACCAGGCATGGCCCGCTCGCCTCACCGAAAGCGACACCGAACTTCACCCCCGGAACCGAGCCCGCCATGGCCTCGAAGAGGTCTTCGACGGTCTTGATGAAGCCCGCGTGCCCGAGAATTGCGCCGGTGTCGTCATCCTTTTCGATGGGGATGCATTCGAATTCCGCTTCCATGGGGCCGCCTCGTCAGGCTCGCGAAGGACATTCGCCCTCGCTCGTTCGCGCCAATGAATAGGAACTCGTTGACTGCGTTGGGTAGAGCCTTTCCGGCGCACGCGGGCACGTGGTCCATGCTCCGCCGGCCCTCCGCCTCCGCACCCTCACGTGGCGTCGTGGAAGATGACGCCGAGGGTGAAGCGCTCGCCGCTCTTGATCCGGCTGACGCCGTGGCGCAGCGCCACCCGATACGGCCCGCGCGCCCCCTGCACCGGCCGCTCGCGCACGGCGAAGATCACGCCGTCCCCCTGCCCGAGGCTCACGACCTCGGCGCGCGACTGCATCCGCGGCCGTTGCTCGGTCAGCACGAACTCGCCGCCGGAAAAATCCCGCCCCGGCGCGGAGAGCAGGATTGCGACCTGCAGCGGAAACCAGAGCGCGCCATAGACGTCCTGATGCAGGCAATTGTAGTCGCCGGGCCCATAGCGCAGGATGAGCGGCGTCGGTCGGGTTTGGCCGGCGGCGCGACACTCAGCGCGGAAGGCCGCGTGCTCGGCGGGAAAGCGGGCCGGGAGGCCCATCGTCTCGTTCCAGCGGTTGGCGATCGGGGCGAGCCGCGGATAGAGGTCGCGGCGCAACGCTCCGATGGGGTCGGGAAGCGGCTCGGCGAAATACTTGTACTCGCCGCGACCAAAACCGTGGCGCGCCATCACGACGGTCGAGCGGAACCGCGCGTCTTCGGGATAGAGCGCGGCGATCGCCTGGCAGGCCTCCGGCGTCAGGAGCTTTGGCGCGACCGCCGCGCCATAGGCGTCGAGGTCGCGTTCGACCGCCGCCCAGTCGAGCCGATCGAGATGCGTGTCCGTCATGCAGCCGCCTCCGGCCGGCAAACGCCGGCACGCCCGTCATGGCGTGGCTCCCCGCCGAACATCCACCCAATTCCGGCTCAACCGCACTTTGATCCGCGTTTGATTTGTAGGGTGAGCGGGGCGCCTCGAGTCCCCTAATCGGGCGCTTCCCGCTCAGAATCTCTTAGGCGCATCTCTTAGGCGCGCTGCCGCGAACGGAGCAGTCCGCCGAGAGCGGCCCGCCTGTGGGGCCAGAAGCCCAGGCACGATGTCGCCGAACCACCGCCTGAACCTGGCAAGCATCGACCCGCCGCTCACCCCCCGCTTGCCTGAGTCACCTCAGTCGGCACGCGGCCGCGCGTGAGCACGAGCTTGCCGCCCCGCAAGCCCCAGACCACCCGCTCGACCCGCGTCGAGCCCTTGGCCTCGATCTTGTAATCGACGACGAGCGCAGCCTTTTCCGTCGGATCGAAGAACCAGCTTCCGTGCACGACGATCGCCTTGCTCGCATCGACCGTCGCGCCGCCGTCATCGGCGTCGAGCACGACCGGCGGCTTCGGCTCGAGATCGACGAGCGCGCCCGCATGGAAGGCGAAGAAGTCGAGCTGCGACGACGTATAGCCCTGGAAGGTCCCTCCGCTCTCGATGGCCATGGCGTCGTCGCCGGCAATCTCGATCGGCCACACGTCCGTGACAGCGCCAAACGTCCCAAGTTGCGTGAAATTGCGAAACTTCGCAATCAGCCTGAAGCCGCCGCCGGTTCGCTGAAGCACGTAGGCGGAAAGCGGCGCACCGCAACCATGACAGGCGTTGCCCGGTTCGCCCCGCTGAACGAGCAGCACATCGGCGCTCGCGTAGCGAAGCGCTTTGAGCGGATAGACGCAGTCGCTCGCCGTGCCGGTGAAATCCGCCTTCCCGAACACCGCCTCGACTTCGGAAGCGAGCGACAAGTCGGCGTGGACCTCGTTCTGCGCAGCCGTGCACAGCGCCGCAGGAGTTCCAGCGCGCGCCGGATGCGCGACATAGAGCAGAACGGCTAGAAGGAAAAGGCGCTGCATGACGCGTGAGCCTACCTACACAGCCGATTTCCGTCCCCCGGTTTTTGGCGGGGCGAGCAGCGCCTCCACCGGTATGCCCCACGCGCGGTTGAGCTTCCACGCCATCGTCATCGTCAGCGACCGCTCAGGATGTCGGACGCGCGCTGTCGCGAACCGAGCAGTCGGCCGAGATCGGCCTGGGTGTGGCCGCCGCTCTCCATTTTGTAACGGATGGCGTCGATCGCATCGGGCGGTTCGATCGGCCAGCGTTTGCGCTCATAGTCCTCGATCACCAGCGCGAGAAGATCGAAGCGGTCGGCCTCCGGCGAGCCCGGCGCCGGTTCCTGATCGAAGAACCGCTCGATCTCATCGCGCGCCGCCTCGTAGTCGGCCTCGGAGCGAAGCGGACGGATCATCGTGTTCGCCATCAGATAGCCTCTCGCGAGGCGTACAATCGCTTACGTGGTTTCGTAGACAATCTTACGTGGTTTCGTAGACAATCTTGCGGGCGTCGGTAACGCGACGCGACGCGTCGAGAATCTCGAGGGCGAGCAGGTCGCCGCGCTCGTCGTAGTCAAGAATAACGCCAGGCTTATCCTCGTCGCTCTCCGCCACTGCGACACCCTCTTTCAGAATAACGCTCAGCGTGTCGGTCTTGGCGTCGTAGGCGATCTTCATGACGACTTTCTCCAGTATTTGGCGATTTTGCTCGTGCGGTAAGCCGTGACGACCTCGGCCGGACTCCGGTCCAATATCCACAAAAACCCGCACCAGGTAGCGCCTCCCCGCCAGCTCGATTTGCGAATGGACGACGTCCCGTCCCGGGCGCACGGCGACGCGCTGCTCGGGATGGGCGAGCACCCGGCGCACCAACGTCTCGTCTAGCCCGCGTCGTTGAAGCTCGGCGCTCGCGTGCGACGTCAGCACCAAGTCCAGAATGGGGACAGCTTTGCCCCTCATCGCGGTGGTTGACGTGTCGGTAGCATGGATACTCCCTCATAGATAGCACAACGCGTCCGCTGGCCGGATCGGAGTCATGCCGTCCTGCGCATCGCCCCTTCGGCCGCATCGGCGATCGAGCGGGCGCCGAACAGGATGAAGATGACGCCCACGACCCGGGTCACCGCGACGCCGTGGGTGAGGAAGACCTTGCGCACGGCCGGCAACCCCGCGGTGAAGATCAGGGTCGCATCGGCGAGCAGGAAGCCTGCGAAGGCGGCGAGGAACATCTGTGGCGCGTCGGCGGCGTGGAGCGCGCCGATATAGGGCGCGACAATGGCCGAGAACATCGCCAGCGCCACCGGATAGGACTTGGGGTTGGTGAGGCCGAAGGCCATGCCGGTCATCAGCGGCCGCTCGCCGCCGATTGTCTTGGGCGGCGCGTCCTTGCGCGTCATCAGGGCGCGGGCGCCGAGATAGCAGAGATAGAGGCCGCAGACCAAGCCGAGCGCTTCGAACAGCGTCGGGCCGATCCGGTTGGCGCCGACGATGGCGGCAACCGCCAGCGCCCCCCACACCACGTCGCCGACCAGGTGGCCGCAGATGAACCAGGCGCCGGAAACGCGCCCGCGCGCGGCGGCGAGCGTGAACAGCGCCAGGAACGCCGGGCCGGGCGTCACGACATAAAGATAGGCGGCGATCAGGGTGGCGAAGAGAACTCTCGGATCGGTCAAGCTTCCCTCGCGGCATAGACCATGATATATATCATGATGTGAAAGGCCCCGCACAATGAGTTAGATCGCAAAGCTGTTCAAGAACGGACGCAGCCAGGCCGTGCGGCTGCCGGCGGCCTATCGCTTCGAGGCCGACGAAGTCTACATCCGCCGCGATCCGGCGACCGGCGACGTCATCCTCTCGACCAAACCCCGTTCCTTCGAGAGGTTTTTCGCCGCGCTCGCCGAAGGCAGCGCGCCGGACGATTTTCTGAGCCCGGATGAACGCGATCAGGGCGAAGAGGAGCGTGACCCCTTTGCGGAAGGGGAGGCATGACGCGCCTCATGCTCGACACCAACACGGCGAGCGGATTGCTGAAGGGTCAGGCGAACGTTGCGACGCGCCTCAAGGCGGCGCGGCCGGAGCAGGTCTGTCTGTCCGTCGTGACGGAGGCCGAGCTTCTTTACGGAGTGGCAAAGCGGCCGGAAGCCAAAGGGCTTCGCGCCGCCGTCGACGAGCTTCTGTCCGCCATCGACGTTCTGCCCTGGACCACCGCGACCGCCCGTCGATACGCGGCCCTTCGCGCCGCGCTCGCACGACGCGGCAGGCCGCTCGGCCCGCTCGATCTGATGATCGCGGCCCATGCGGCGGAGCACGATGCCGTGCTTGTCACAAACGACCACGCGTTTTCGGCCGTTCCTGGGCTTCGGATAGAGGACTGGACGGTGGGGTAAGAGGCGCCGGGCGCCCTTCCCAAGCTCCGCTTCGCTCGAGAGGCGCGCAGGCGGAGCGGGAGGACTACGCGCCTACCTTCTTCAGGCTCACCGGCGGTTTCGAATCGTCCGGGACGAAGAAGTCGGGCGCGAGGTCGACGCTGGGGTCGACCCGGTAAGGGTTGAAGTCCCGGACTCCATTCTCATACAGAAGCGTATCGTCGATCAGGAAATTGCCGGTGAAGCTCTTCGAGTCCTTCAGGAAAATCATGTGTGCGGCGTCGGCGAGGATCTCGGGCGTGCGCGAGGCGCGCATCACCGCGTCGCCGCCGAGCAGGTTCTTGATCGCCGCAGTCGCGATGGTCGTGCGCGGCCAGAGCGCGTTGACGGCGATGCGCTTGCGCCGGAGTTCGCCGGCGAGCCCGAGCACGACGAGGCTCATGCCGTATTTCGCCATCGCATAGGCGGTGTTGGGGGCGAACCATTTCTCCTGAAAGTCGAGCGGCGGCGACAGCATCAGGATATGCCCGTTGGCCGACTTTTCGAGATAGGGCACCGCGAACTTCGACACCATGAAGGTCCCGCGCGCGTTGATCTGATGCATCAGGTCGAACCGCTTCATGTCGGTCGCCTGGGAGTCGGTGAGCGAGATGGCGCTGGCGTTGTTGATCACGATATCGAGGCCGCCGAAGGTCGCCGCGGTCTTCTCGAGAGCATTGCGCACCTGGGTCTCGTCGCGCACGTCGACCGCGAGCGGCAGCGCCTTGCCGCCGGCCTTCTCGATCTCTTCGGCCGCCGAATGGATGGTGCCGGACAGTTTGGGGTTGGGCTCGGCCGTCTTGGCTGCGATCGCGACATTGGCGCCGTCGCGCGCCGCGCGGAGCCCGATCGCGAGCCCGATACCGCGCGAGGCGCCGGTGATGAACAGGGTCTTGCCTGAAAGCGTGTCGGCCACCGGGTTTCCTCCTCAAGCGCATTCGCTTCGCCATCCTTGGCGCCGGCCAGGACGGGGAGCAAGGCCGGTTGCCAAGGCGAGCCAAGTAGCGCCCCCTATTCGCCCAGCCGCCCGGCCATTTGGGCGAGGCGCTGGACGGCCGCGACGTCGATCAGCGTACTGAGCTCCGCATGCGCCGCCCGCCACGCCGCAAGCGCCAATTCGAGCCGCCGCGCCCCCTCCTCCGTCAACCAGACGGCCCGGCGGCGCGAGTCGCTCTCGTCGACCGCCATTTCCACGAGCCCATCGCGTTCGAGCACCTGCAAGTTGCGCGATAGCGTCGACGGGTCGAGGCCGGTGCGCTGGGCGAGCGCGCCGAGCGTATCGTCGGCCGCGGCGGCGATCTGGGCGAGCAACGCAAACTGGGCGACGCCGAGATCGGTCGCCTTCATCCGATCGGTCAGGAACTGGGTGAGCCGCCGCGCTGCAAGGCGCGCATTGGAGACGGCGCAGATTTCGATCGCCGCGCGGGCGTCGTCGACGAGCGTCCGGCCCGGAGAGGGTCTTGCTTGGCGGGTCATTCCATGCATATACAATGTTTGTATCTACAACGGAAGGGAGACGGCCATGCTCGACGTTCCGGATCGCCGCTACGGCCTTGCGGATCCGAAGGCCCTTGCGGCCATGACGGGCAGACAGGTGCTGGAAGCCATCATGACGGGCGACCTGCCGGCGCCGCCGATGGCCAGGACGCTCGATTTCACGCTGGTCGGGGTCGGCGACGGCTCGGCGGCGTTCGAGGGCGAGCCGGGCGAAGCCTTCCTGAACCCGATGGGCGCGGTGCATGGCGGCTGGGCGCTGACCCTGGTCGACAGCGCGGCCGGATGCGCCGGCATGACGCTTCTGCCGGCCGGCGGCCTTTATACGACGATCGAGACCAAGGTGAATTTCGCCCGGCCGATCACGACCGGCACCGGGCGCGTTCGCGCCGAGGCGACCATTGTCGCCCGTGGCCGACGCATCCTTTCCGCCGAGGCGCGCGTCACCGACGCCAAGGGACGGGTGCTGGCGCACGGCACCTCGACGCTGATGGTGCTGAACGAAGGCGCGGCCGGATAGGCTCAAGCCCTCCGGCCGCGGCCTTACGCGGGGCCGATTGCGGGAGCTTGTCGACGAAGCCGACCTCGTCCTCGAGTTCTTGCCGCCTCCGGTTGCGGCAACTTGCGGGTGGCCAAGCGCTTTCCGGCTTGCTATCACCGCGGCCCACCCGATTAAGGCGGAAGGGTCATGCGCAAGGGCGCGGTCGCACGCAGGACGAAGGAGACCAACATCGAGGTCGGGCTCGACCTCGACGGGACGGGCGTCTCCGACATCTCGACCGGAGTCGGCTTCTTCGACCATATGCTCGACCAGCTCGCCCGCCATTCGCTGATCGACATGACAGTTCGCGCCGAGGGCGACCGCCATATCGACGATCACCACACGGTGGAGGACGTCGGCATCGCGCTCGGACAGGCGCTCGCCCAGGCGCTCGGCGATAAGAAAGGCCTCACGCGCTACGCCGATTGCCTGCTGCCGATGGACGAGACGCTGACCCGCGTCGCGCTCGACGTATCGGGCCGCCCCTTCCTCGTCTTTCGCACCGAGTTTCCGACCGAGAAGATCGGCGAATTCGACACCCAGCTCGTGCGCGAGTTCTTCCAGGCGTTGGCCGGCAACGGCGGCCTGACCCTGCATGTCGAGACGCTGTATGGGATGAACAGCCACCACATCGCGGAGTCGTGCTTCAAGGGCGTGGCGCGCGCGCTGCGAAGCGCCGTGGCGATCGACCCGAGCCAGCCGGGGAGCGTGCCCTCGACCAAGGGCGCGCTCTAGGACCGGCTCATGACCGTCGCCATCATCGACTACGGCTCGGGCAATCTGCACTCGGCGCAAAAGGCCTTCGAGCGCGCCGTCCGCGAGGCGGGGCTCGATCGCCTGATCAAGGTCACCGCGCGTCCCGAAGACGTCCGCGCCGCCGAGCATGTCGTGCTGCCGGGCGTCGGCGCCTTCGCCGACTGCCGGCGCGGCCTCGACGGCGTTCCCGGCATGGTCGAGGCGCTGACGGAGGCGGTGCGTAAGGACGGCAAGCCCTTTCTCGGCATTTGCGTCGGCGCGCAACTGCTCGCGAGCCGGGGCCTCGAATACGAGGTGGTCTCGGGCCTCGGGTGGGTTCCGGGCGACGTCGCGCCAATCCGGCCGAGCGACCCTGCGCTCAAAATTCCGCACATGGGCTGGAACACGCTCGATGTGACGCGCAGCCATCCGGTCCTCGAGGGGATCCCGACCGGGCGCGACGGCCTGCACGCCTATTTCGTCCATTCGTTCCAGATCTATGCCCAAAACCCCGAGGACGTCGTCGCGACCGCCGACTATGGCGGCCCGGTGACGGCGATCGTGGCGCGCGACAATATCGTCGGGACCCAGTTCCATCCCGAAAAGAGCCAGACCCTCGGCCTTGCGCTGATCGCCAATTTCCTGAAGTGGCGCCCGTGATCCTGTTTCCCGCGATCGACCTGAAGGACGGCGAATGCGTGCGCCTGCTGCGCGGCGACATGGCGCAGGCGACGGTGTTCAATACGGACCCCGCGGCGCAGGCGCGCGCTTTCGCCGAGCAGGGGTTCGAGTACCTGCATGTCGTGGATCTCGACGGCGCCTTCGCCGGACGGCCGGTCAACGCCGAGGCGGTTCGGCGCATCCTTGACGACCTCCCTATGAAGATGCAGCTCGGCGGCGGCGTGCGCGACATGAAGACGGTGCGCGGCTGGCTCGAGGCGGGGGTGACGCGGGTCATCATCGGCACCGCAGCGGTCCACGACCCCGACTTCGTGCGCGAGGCGGCTCGCCTGTTCCCCAGCCGGATCGCGGTCGGGATCGACGCGCGCGACGGCCGGGTCGCCGTCGAGGGCTGGGCCAAGAGCGCCGACGTCTCGGCCCTCGACCTCGGCCGCCGCTTCGAGGACGCGGGCGTAGCGGCGATCATCTATACCGACATCGCGCGTGACGGCGCGCTTCAGGGGCTCAACCTGATGAGCACCGTAGCGCTCGCGGAGGGGCTTTCGATCCCCGTCATTGCCTCGGGCGGCCTCGCCTCGATCGAGGACGTGCGGCGCCTGATCGAGCCCGATTATGCGAGGCTCGAGGGAGCGATCGTCGGCCGGGCGCTCTACGACGGACGGCTCGACCCGGTCGAGGCGCTGGCGCTTTTGCGCGCAAGCGCAGCTCGCGCCGGCCTCGTTGAAGGAGACGCGCCATGAGCCTGAAAGCGCGCGTCATCCCTTGCCTCGACGTCAAGGACGGCCGTGTCGTCAAGGGGGTCAACTTCGTCAACCTGCGCGACGCCGGCGATCCGGTCGAGAGCGCCGTCGCCTACGACCGGGCGGGCGCGGACGAACTCTGCTTCCTCGACATCACCGCGAGCCACGAGGACCGCGGCATCCTGCTCGACGTCGTGCGCCGTACGGCCGAGGTCTGTTTCATGCCGCTGACGGTCGGCGGCGGCATACGGACGCCCGACGACATCCGCAAACTGCTGCTCGCCGGAGCCGACAAGGCCTCGATCAATTCGGCGGCGGTCGCCGACCGCCAGTTCGTGCGTGCGGCGGCGGAGAAATTCGGCAGCCAGTGCGTCGTCGTCGCCATCGACGCCAAACGCGTCTCGGCCGGGGGGCGCCGCCCCGATGGGAGATCTTCACCCATGGCGGGCGGCGGCCGGCCGGAATCGACGCGGTCGCCTATGCGCGCGAGGTCGCCGAACTCGGGGCGGGCGAGATCCTGCTTACCTCGATGGACCGCGACGGCTCGAAGCTCGGCTTCGACCTCGAACTCACCCGCGCGATCGCCGACGCCGTCCCGATCCCGGTGATCGCCTCGGGTGGCGTCGGCAATCTGGAACACCTGGTCGAAGGGGTGAGGCAAGGCCACGCGAGCGCCGTGCTCGCCGCCTCGATTTTCCACTTCGGCGAATTCACGATCCGCGAGGCCAAGGCCCGGATGGCTGCGGCAGACATCCCGGTCCGGATGGACTGAGCCGGTGTACGGCCGCCGCCCGGCGCGCTAAAACACGGCCGCCTCGATGGAGATCTCCAGATGTCCACAAGCCCCGAGCACACGCATTTTGGCGAACGCCAGGTGCGCCTGGCGGAGAAGCAGGGCCTGGTGGACGCGGTGTTCCACAGGGTCGCCGACCGCTACGACGTGATGAACGACCTGATGTCGTTCGGCCTGCATCGCGTCTGGAAGGACATTCTGACCGCCAAGGTCCATCCGTCGACGTCTCGTCCTTTCAGCCATTTGGACGTCGCGGGGGGCACCGGAGACGTCGCCTTCCGCATCGCGAGGGCGGGAGGCCGCGAGACCCGTGTCACTGTCGCCGACATCAACGCCGACATGCTGCGCGTCGGCGCCGAACGCGCCAAGAGACGCGGGCTCGAAGACCGCGTGACGTTCGTCGAGGCCAATGCGGAGGACCTGCCCTTCGGCGACGGGGCTTTCGACGCCTACACGATCGCCTTCGGCATCCGCAACGTGCCCCGGATCGAAAAGGCGCTCGCCGAGGCTTTCCGCGTGCTCAGGCGCGGCGGACGATTCCTTTGTCTCGAGTTTTCGCAGGTCGACCTGCCGGTGCTCGACCGGGCCTACGACGCTTACTCGTTCGCCGCCATTCCGGCGATCGGCAAGGTCGTCGCGGGAGACGGCGCGCCATACCGCTATCTGGTCGAGTTCGATCCGGAAGTTTCCGTCCGCCGAGCTTTTCGCCGACATGATCGCCGGGGCCGGCTTCTCCCGCGCGAGCTACGTCCGCCTCACCGGCGGGGTGGTCGCGATCCACTCGGGCTGGAAGCTCTGATTGATGTCGATCCTCACGGCGGTCGGTCACAGCCTGCGGCTTGCGCACGCGGGCTTCGTGTTCGCCCGCGAGGGAGCGTTCGTCGACGTCGACCCGATTTTGGTCCCCCCCGGCGCGCGCCTGCCGCTGGCGCTCGCCAACCTGATCGCCCGGCGCGGCGTGACCGGCCTTGCCGGGCTCTCGCGCGCCATCGACCGGCTCGGTCCATCCTACGTCAAGATGGGGCAGTTCCTGTCGACCCGTCCCGACATTGTCGGACCCCGGGTCGCCCTCGAACTCGAAAGCCTTCAGGACCGCGTGACGCCAATGAGCCGCCAGGCGGCGGTCGACATCATCGAGACCGCCTTCGGCGCGAAGATCGACACGGTCTTTGAAGCGTTCGGCGAGCCGGTCGCGGCGGCCTCGATCGCACAAGTCCATCGCGCCACGGTCACGACGCCGGAGGGCCGGCGCGACGTGGCGGTCAAGGTGCTGCGGGTCGGAGTGGAGCGGCGCTTCGCCCGGGATCTGGCCGACATGTTCTTCGCCGCGCGGCTCGCCGAGCGCGTCGCGCCTGTGTTTCGCCGGCTGCGTCTCGTGCAGGTGGTCGAGACGCTTGCGCGCTCGGTCAGGATGGAAATGGACTTCCGGCTCGAAGCGGCGGCGGCCTCGGAATTCGCCGAGAACTCGAAGGGGGACCCCGACATCCGGGCGCCGACCATCGACTGGGACCGCACCACCCGCGAAGTGATGACGATGGAATGGGTGGACGGGACGCCGCTCGCCGATCGGGAGCGGCTCGCGGCGCACGGATTCGACCCGCGGGCTCTGGCTCGGGCGCTGATTCAGACCTTCCTTCGCCATGCGCTACGAGACGGATTCTTCCACGCCGACATGCACCAGGGGAACTTCTTCGTCGATTCGACGGGCCGCATTGTCGCCGTCGATTTCGGCATCATGGGCCGCCTCGGCCGCAAGGAGCGGCGCTTCCTCGCCGAGATCCTGTACGGGTTCATCCGCCGCGACTATCAGCGGGTCGCCGAGGTTCATTTCGAGGCGGGCTACGTGTCGTCCGTCCACCGGACCGAGGACTTCGCCCAAGCGATCCGCGCCATCGGCGAGCCGATCCATTCGCGCACCGCCGACCAGATTTCGATGGCGAAGCTGTTGACCCTGCTGTTCGAGGTCACGGCACTGTTCGACATGCACACCCGCGTCGAGCTCGTCATGCTGCAGAAGACGATGGTCGTCGTCGAGGGCGTGGCGCGCAAGCTCGATCCGCACCTGAACATGTGGTCGACGTCGGAACCGGTCGTCAGCGCCTGGATTCTGGAGAATCTCGGCCCGAAAGGTCGCCTGGAGGACGCCGGCCGCGGCGTCGCCTCACTCCTCTCGCTGATCGCCGAGGCGCCCCGGCAGCTCGAGGGCATCGCCGGAAGGCTGGAGGCCATCGAGGCCACTCGCGAGGCGCCCACGCGGGACGAGGCGGCGGCCGTCCGGATCAGCTATTTCATATACGGCGCTTTCTTCACGGTCTTTTTAATTGCGCTTGGCCGCTGGATTTTGTAAAACATTACGCAAATCGCGAGGCCATTCGAACGGCGGCGCGATCGCTAAAGAACGAGACGCCGAACGTGGAATCCTTGATCCGCGGAGTGGACGACGAGGACAGGACGCCGGGAGAACAGCTTCAGGTGGGTGTATTTTGCGCTAACATGCTTGCTTCGGCATAGCTATGACTTCAAATCGCATATCCAATGCACGCATCCTGCTTGTCATCAGCGGTGGGATTGCAGCCTATAAAGCGCTTGAACTTATCCGTCGTCTTCGGGAGCGGGGCGCTGCGGTGAAGGTTGTAATGACGGCCGGCGCGCGCGAGTTCATCACGCCGCTGTCGGCCGCAACGCTGAGCGGCCAACCGGTCCGGCATGAGCTTTTCAATCTGACCGACGAAGCGCTGATCGGTCACATCGAACTTTCGCGTTCGGCCGATCTCATCGTGGTCGCCCCGGCCAGCGCCAATCTGCTGGCGCGAATGGCGGGCGGGCTCGCCGACGACCTCGCCACCACGCTTCTGCTGGCGACCGACAAGCCGGTGCTCGTCGCCCCGGCGATGAACGTGCGGATGTGGCTGCACCCGGCAACCCAGCGGAATATCGAGGGGCTGAAGGGCGATGGCGTCGCTTTCGTCGGCCCTGACGATGGTCCGATGGCTTGCGGCGAGTTCGGTCCAGGCCGCATGGCCGAACCGGCGACGATCGTCGAGGCCGTCGAATCGGCGCTTCAATCCAGTCTGAGCCGGTCGACTGATTCGCCGGGGCCGCTCGCCGGCCGCCATGTGATCGTGACCTCCGGCCCGACTTACGAGGCCATCGACCCGGTGCGGTTTATCGGCAACCGATCTTCGGGCCGGCAAGGCCATGCAATCGCGCAAGCCGCTATTGGCGCGGGCGCAAAGGTGACGCTGGTCAGCGGACCGGTTTCCTTGCCCGATCCGCCCGGGGCAACGGTCGTCCACGTCGAATCGGCGTGCGAGATGCAAGCTGCGGTTGTGGCCGCGCTGCCGGCCGACGCGTTCATCGGGGCAGCCGCCGTGGCGGATTGGCGAGTCGATCACGTCGAAACCGCAAAGTTGAAAAAAGGCGCGGACGGGCCTCCTGCGCTCCGCATGGTGGAAAATCCCGATATACTTGCGGGAGTAGCGAAGAAAGCCGCGGCGAGGCCGTCTGTCGTCATCGGCTTCGCTGCCGAAACGGATCACGTGATCGAGAATGCGAAAGCGAAATTGACGCGAAAGGGCTGTGATCTTATCGTCGCCAATAGTGTGGCGACCGGAACTACGACTTTCGGCGGAGAATTTAATGAAGTTCAGATGATCGGCGCGGACGGGGTGGAATCGTGGCCGTCGATGAGCAAGGCGGCCGTCGCCGAGCGGGTCGTTGGCCGGCTGGCTTCAGAGCTTGCAAAGCGTCCATGATCTCAGTTGTTTACACACGACTTTCGCACGGTGAGGGCTTGCAATTGCCAGCTTATGCGAGTGAAGATGCGGCTGGGATGGATTTGGTCGCAGCCGTGCCTGTGGGGGAGGACGTTGTTTTGGCTCCGGGCGCTCGGGCTTTGATACCGACTGGTTTGGCGATCGAGTTGCCCAAGGGTTTTGAAGCGCAGATCAGGCCTCGTTCTGGCTTGGCCCTGCATGAAGGAGTTACCGTCCTCAATAGTCCGGGAACCATCGATGCCGATTACCGCGGAGAGATCGGCGTCATTCTCATCAATTTTGGAACTAAGCCTTTTATCGTTCGACGCGGCGCGCGCGTAGCGCAACTCGTCGTTGGTCCTGTGGAACGTGTCGCCCTCATTGCGGGCGAGCGGCTCACTGCGAGCGTCAGGGGCTTGAACGGATTTGGCTCTACCGGGCGCTCATCAAAGGAGAGTTGAGATGAACCTGCTGTCGCGACGGAGCGTGCTCGCCATCGCCGCCGTTGTCGATGTCGCGTTGCATTCGAGGTCTGCGCCGGTTGCGGCGAAGGCCCTCGCAGCGCGCCACAAGCTGCCACCCCGCCACCTGGAGACTTTGCTCCAGGGACTCGTTCACGCCAAAATCCTCAAGGGCGTGCGCGGACCGCGGGGCGGCTATGAACTTGCGCGCGAACGCCGGCGCGTCACCGTCGGCGAAATCGTGCGCACGGCCATGTCGCTGAGCACAGCCGATCCGGATGATCTGGGCGCCAACTCGCTGCTTCTTGAGCGGGTTATCGACCCAACCGTCAGGAAGGCCGGCGAGACGTTTCTCGCCAACCTCGACGCGATCACCGTTGAAAGCATGTGCGAATTGGCGGAAGAGGCGCACGTGCTCGACGACGAGAAGACCACGGGCGATTTTGCTATCTAGCCATGATATAGCCGACGTTATATAGAATGACTTCGGTGAAAGCGCCGCCGGGCCGCGCTGTCAAGCGCGCGCCCGGCGCTGCTCACGGAGGAGCGCGCGATGACGACAGTTGCAGGCGCCCGATCCAGGCCAGGCCGCGGAAGGGTGTACGAATCGATCACCGAAACGATCGGCGACACTCCGCTTGTCGCGCTCGACCGACTGGCCAAGGAAAAGGGCGTTGTCGCCCGGCTGCTCGGCAAGCTCGAATTCTTCAATCCGCTCGCCAGCGTGAAGGACCGCATCGGCGTGTCGATGATCGACGCGCTCGAAGCGCAGGGCAAGATCGCCCCCGGCCGCGGCGTGCTGGTCGAGCCGACCTCAGGCAACACCGGCATCGCGCTGGCGTTCGTCGCCGCGGCGCGCAGCTATAAGCTCATCCTGGTCATGCCGGAATCGATGTCGGTCGAACGCCGCAAAATGCTGGCGCTGCTGGGCGCCGAGCTTGTGCTTACGCCGGCCGCGCAGGGCATGAAGGGCGCAATCGCGAAGGCCAACGAAATCGTCGCCACGACCCCGGGCGCCATCATTCCCCAACAGTTCGACAACCCGGCCAATCCCGACATTCATCGCCGGACGACCGCCGAGGAGATCTGGAACGACACGGATGGGGCAGTCGACATCGTGATCTCGGGCGTTGGAACCGGCGGAACGATCACCGGAGTCGGCCATGTCCTGAAGGCGCGCAAGCCGGGCGTGCGGATGATCGCGGTTGAGCCGGAGGATTCGCCGGTGCTGTCGGGCGGCTCTCCCGGTCCCCACAAGATCCAGGGAATCGGCGCCGGCTTCGTGCCTTCGGTTCTGGACCAAAGCGTCATCGACGAGGTTGTCGCGGTCGGCAATCAGACAGCCTTCGATACAGCCCGGCTGACGGCGCGAATCGAGGGAATTCCGGTCGGGATCTCGTCGGGCGCCGCCATCGCCGCCGGCGTCGATGTCGGCCGGCGGCCCGAGAACGCCGGCAAGACGATCGTGATCATCATCCCCTCCTTTGCCGAGCGCTACCTGTCGACCGCCCTGTTCGAAGGCTTGTGAAAGTTCAAGACAAGCTGCGGTGCGGACAGGGGTTGCTGCGCCAGGCGCGGTCACGGCCAACGCCGACGGGGTTAGGCGCGCGCAGTGCGACCGGCCTTGGTAGCTTTTTGATGTTCGCCGGCGGGTTCGCCGTCGTGGCGACGAACTCGCCGCCTTTGTGTACAAACGGGCCCCCTCATCCGACGGCTGGACGAGAGTTCCCGCGGTTGGGGAACGCAATCCCGGCGGCTCGTCACAACCTGGCCGCGCTGGGTCGCGGCCCCGTTTTCGTCCGCCTGTTTTTTCCGAATTGCACCTGATGACGACCCTTTTGACCCTGTTCCGGTCCTGTTAAGGGGCCTGTTCCAAGCCCGCTCCGGCCTACAACCGTCGGGTAGCAGACCAGGCAATATCATGATCTTGCAGGGATTCTTGAAACGCCATGCCGACCGCGGCACAGGAAAGTCGCCTGCTAGCAGGATGCCGGACCGTTCAGCGCCGGACCGAGAGGGAGATGATTTTTGAGCTGAATCGGCTTCCCAAGCCGCGCGAGTTGCACAATTCGGGATACGCGAACCTCGCGATTGCCCTTCGCGATCGCACAAAGCCCTCGACAACCCGGCCGCCGCAGTGATACGGGCATGTCGCGATTTCGTGGATTTCAGTCCGATCGCCAGCGAATGTGCTCGAGCGCCTGTCGGGGGATGGGTCCCTGCTCGATAAAATTCAACAGCCTATTTTTCACTTTGGCCTTGGATGGTAACGCATGAAAGCTGTTCTGCTCGCTGGCGGCCTTGGAACGCGGTTTGCTGAAGAAACAGACGCCAAGCCGAAGCCGATGATCGAGATCGGCGGCATGCCGATCATCTGGCACATCATGAAGATTTATTCCCACCACGGGATCAATGAGTTCGTCATCTGCCTCGGCTACAAGGGTTACGTCATCAAGGAATATTTCCAGAATTACTTCCTTCATATGTCGAACGTGACCTTCGACATGAGGACAAACAAGATGGAGGTGCACAACGCGTCTGCCGAGCCGTGGCGCGTGACGCTGGTCGACACCGGCGAGAAGACGATGATCGGTGGACGCATCAAGCGCATCCTTCCCTTCCTCGGCGACGACAAGGAATTCCTGTTGACCTATGGCGACGGAGTGGGGGATGTCGATATCCGGGCGACGATCGATCTTCATCGCAGGGAGGGCCGTCTCGCGACGGTGACCGCTACCCAGCCCCCGGGGCGGTTCGGCTCGATCAAGTACGAGGATCACCGGATCATCGGCTTCCAGGAGAAGCCGATGGGCGACGGCGGCTGGATCAACGGCGGATATTTCGTCTTGTCGCCCGAGGTCGGCCGGTACATCGAAGACGACACGACGGTGTGGGAACAGGAGCCGATGCAGCGGCTCGCCGCCGACGGGCAACTCAGCGTCTATTTTCACCCGGGCTTCTGGCAGCCGATGGACACCTTGCGAGACAAACGACACCTCGAGGATCTTTGGGCGGCCGGCAAGGCGCCGTGGAAACTCTGGTGAACAGAACGGAGCGGCGAAGCATGCGGATTTTGATCACCGGCAATATGGGGTACGTGGGGCCGGTTCTGACGCGCTTTCTGCGCGCCAATCTCGACGATCCGGAGCTTGTCGGCTTCGACGCGGGCTTTTTCGGCCACAGTCTGACCGGGGCGGAGCTGCTGCCGGAGGCGCTGCTGAACCGACAGGTATTCGGCGACATCCGCGAGTTTCCGCCCGAGCTGCTCGACGGCGTGGACGCGGTCGTGCATCTGTCGGCGGTCTCCAATGACCCGATGGGCAACAAGTTCGAGGCGGTCACCAACGAGATCAACCAGCAGGCGACCGTCCGGTTGGCGCAGCTCGCCGCGGAACGGGGCGTCAAAAACTTCGTCTTCGCCTCGAGCTGCAGCATGTACGGCTACGCCGAGGGCGGCGCGCGCAAGGAGACGGATCCGACCAATCCGCTGACCGCCTACGCCCGCTCGAAGATCGGGTCGGAACAGGCCTTCGCCCAGCTCGACCTCGGCGCCATGGCGGTGACGTCGCTGCGCTTCGCCACCGCCTGCGGCATGTCGGACCGGCTGCGGCTCGATCTGGTGCTGAACGACTTCGTCGCCTGCGCGATCGCCTCGGGCGAGATCACCGTGCTCAGCGACGGGTCGCCGTGGCGCCCGCTCATCGACGTCGAGGACATGGCTCGCGCCATCTCCTGGGCGATCGTCCGCGAGCCCGACAACGGCGGGAAGTTCCTCGCGGTCAACGCCGGACGCGACGAAAGCAATTACCAGGTGCGCCAGCTCGCCGAGTCGGTCGCGCGTCAGGCGCCCGGAACCAGGGTCTCGATCAACACCAACGCGCCGCCCGACAAGCGCTCCTACAAAGTCGACTTCAGCCTGTTCAAGAGGCTTGCGCCGGCGCACATCCCGCAGGTGGCGCTGGACGAGTCGATCCGGCGGCTCCACCAGGGCCTGACAGGCATGGGCTTCGCCGACAAGGACTTCCGCAACTCGCCCTACATGCGCCTGAAGACGCTCGAGCGTCACATGGCCGCCGGCCGGCTCGGCTCCGACTTGCGTTGGATTCGCGGCGCGCCGACCAAGGCCGCGTGAAGGAGTCAACCCGATGAAGTTCCATGCAACGCCGCTGCACGGCGCCTATACGATCGAACTCGAGAAGCGCGGTGACGACCGTGGCTTTTTCGCCCGGTTCTTCTGCGAGAAGGAATTCGGCGCGGCGGGCCTCGAGACCCGCTTCGTCCAGATCAATAATTCGCTGACCGGCGTAAAGGGCACTCTGCGCGGCCTGCATTATCAGCTGCCGCCGGCGGCCGAAGTGAAAGTCGTCCGCGCCATCAAGGGCGCGCTCTGGGACGTGATCGTCGACTTGCGCGCGGGCTCGCCGACCTACCTGAAATGGTTCGGGGCCGAGCTCAGCGAAGACAACCGGAGAATGATGTACGTGCCGCGCGGCTTCGGCCACGGCTTTGTCACGCTGACCGACAATGTCGAGGCGCTCTATCTCGACAGCGCCTTTTACGGGCCCGGCGAAGAGCGCGGCGTGCGTTGGGACGATCCGGCGGTCATGATCGAGTGGCCGGTCACGCCGGAAGTGATCTCGGACAAGGACAGGAAGTGGCCGGACCTCAATCCGGAATTTCACCAGACGGAGATGATGCGGGGCCTGACATGAAGGTCCTGCTGACGGGCGCGAGCTCGTTCACGGGCTATTGGTTCGCCGACGCGCTGAGCGCCGCGGGGGCGCATGTCGTCGCCCCGTTGCGCGCGGCCGCCGCGAGCTACGGCGAAGGCGCGCGCGCCGAGCGCGTCCGCCGGCTGAAGACGGTGGCGGAGATCGTCGACGAGGCGCCGTTCGGGTCGCCGCGCTTCCTCGATCTGGCGGGCGCCGGGGGCTACGATCTTCTGTGCCACCATGCGGCGAAGGTCGGCGATTATCGCAGTCCCGACTTCGACATCGCCGGCGCGCTGGCCGAGAACACCGCCAATCTGCGCGCTGTTCTCGACGTCCTCGCCAAGCGGGGCTCGAAGGGCGTCGTGCTCACCGGCAGCGTATTCGAGCAGGACGAGGGCGCAGGCGAGGCGCCGCTGATCGCCTTCTCGCCGTATGGCCTGTCGAAGGGCCTGACCGCGGCGGTCGTCAGCCACCGTTGCCGCGAGGTCGGGCTCCGCTACGCCAAATTCGTCATCCCCAACCCGTTCGGCCCGCTCGAGGAGCCGCGCTTCTGCGCCTATCTGATCCGCACCTGGAAAAAAGGCGAAGCCGCCAGGGTCAACACCCCGGCCTATGTGCGCGACAACATTCCCGTTTCGCTGCTGGCGAAGGCTTATGCGAAGTTCGCGTCCGAGACCGCGGCCGGGACGGGGAAGGCGAAGCTCAACCCGAGCGGCTATGTCGAGAGCCAGGGCGCCTTCGCCGAACGCTTCGCCGCCGCCATGCGGCCAAGGCTCGGTCTCGCTTGCGGCCTCGACCTGGCGACCCAGACCGACTTCTCCGAGCCCATGATGCGGGTCAACACCGACACCGCCGCCCGTTACGTCCCCGACTGGGATGAGACAGCCGCCTGGGACGAGGCGGCGGAGGGATATCGGCGATAGCCCGAGGGATTGCTTGTATGCGCGCCACGCGCGCCAGGGAAAGCGGGTCGAGGCGAACAAATCAGCCCGCCTCGACCAGCGCTCTACATGAATAGCGGCTCCTTCTCCAGGCCCTTGTACAATCCCGCGACTTCGGCGCCGTAGCCGTTGTAAATCAGCGTCGGGCGCAACTGCCCGTCGTTCAAGAAGGTCTCCTTGGCCTGGCTCCAGCGCGGATGCGGCACGTCCGGATTGACGTTGGCCCAAAAGCCGTACTCGTCCGGCCCCAGGTTCTCCCAAAAGGTCTCTGGCCGCTTGTCGACGAACGAGACCCGCACGATCGACTTGGCCGACTTGAAGCCGTATTTCCAGGGCGTGGCGAGCCGGATCGGCGCGCCCTGGACCTTGGCGAGCGGCTTGCCGTAGGCGCCCGTGGCGATGAAGGCGAGATCGTTGGTGGCCTCCGCCATGGTCAGGCCTTCGACATACGGCCAGGGCATGAACGACCGCTGGCCCGGCGCCATCTTCTTGTCGAGGAAGGTCTCGAACCGGACGTACTTCGCCGACGACAGGGGCTTGGCGAATTCGACCAGCTTTTTCAACGGGAAGCCCGTCCACGGAATCGCCATCGACCAGGCCTCGACGCAGCGATGACGGTAGAGCCGCTCCTCGAGCCCCATCGTCTTGATCAGCGTATCAATGTCGACCGTCTGCTCCTTCTCCACCATGCCGTCGAGCTTCACCGTCCACGGGCGGATCTTCAGCGCGCTCGCGTCGACCTTCTTACTGGTGCTGAACTCGTAGAAGTTGTTGTAGTTGAGATTGTACTTCTCGGGCGTGATGTCGCGGTCGAGCGTATAGGCCGGGTTGCGCTTGGCCGGATAGAGCCCGGCCGAGGGGTCCGGCTCGTCCGCAAGGGCGCGCCGGCCGGAAACGGCGAGCGCCGCCGCGGCGCCGAGTTCCTGCCAGAACCGATCGCCGGTCCAGAAACAGCGCCTCGGGCGTCGCGAGACGCTCGGGGATCTCCCAATCCTTCCGGCGGATCACATGCATGGGCCAACTCCTCGCGTTCGCCGCAGTACGGGGGCGATGGAAATCTGGACTTCCATCAATGCCCTGTTTTCGGCGCGAGCGTGGCGGTTGTTACGCGCGGCCCGTCTAAATCCAGGCTGCGCGCCACGGCGCGTGCGGCCCGCCGACGGAGACCCCCTACTCCTTGTACCAGGTGATCCTGGACCCCGTTGGCGACGAGGCGGCCGTCGGGGGTCCACAGCGCGCATGTCTGGTCGGCGAAGCCGTTGTGGAAGATCGCCGCGTCCGCTTCGCCGAGCAGCGGCGTCGCACCGAGCGCCGCGAGCTCGTCCGCGCCGACGTGGAAATAGGTGGTGAGCGAGACGGTCGCCATCGGCTGGAACGTGCCGCGGGCGTGCATGATGCGGACGAAAAAGGCGTCCGACAGCGCCGCGATCGACACGAAGTCGATCGGCCGCTCCGGCGCGTCCTGGATATAGGCAAGGGTGCGCGGGCTATTGATCAGGCCGTCGTCGCGCGGGTAGTTGTCGAGGCCGCCCTCGACGAAGCGGAACGAGTAGCGCCGCGTCCATCTCGGCCGGCCGAGCTTGCTCATCTCGGGCGCGTCCTCGCGCGGCGGGGCCGTCGGCCCCTTCACCGGGTAGTGCGACCAGACGGGCTTCCTGACGCCGCAGACCGCGCTCGCCGTCGTCGTCACCGCGCCGCTCTGGCGGAGTTCCATCGACCAGTGCTGCGTCGTCTTGCCGCCGCGCTGCAGCTTCGTCTCGATCTCGAATTCGCCCTCGGCGATCGGGCCGCAGAAATTGACGGTCAGCGCGATCGGATCGGCGGCGCGGCGCGGATCGAGCAGCACGGCGTTGAGCAGCGCGGCCGCGGTGACGCCGCCGAACGGGCCGGCCATGTTGGCGTAGGCGGGATGCGTCGTCCCAGTCCACCAGCCCTCGCCGAGCGGCACGAGCCGCGTCGCCTCGTCGAGCGTGTGCGCCTCGGCCTGCATCGATCCTCAAGCCTCCGGAATTGATTTCGCGTGCACGGGACCGGGCAGCCTTGTTATGAGACCTTCTCGACTTGGCCGAATTCGAGATCGACCGGGGTCGCGCGACCAAAGATCGACACGGCCACCTTGACGCGCGAGCGGGATTCGTCGACTTCCTCGACCGTGCCGTTGAACGAGGCGAACGGCCCGTCGGCCACCCGCACGTTTTCGCCGATCTCGAACCGGATTGCCGCCTTCGGCCGCTCGACGCCCTCCGCGACCTGGCCCTTGATGCGGTCGGCCTCCGAGTCGGAAATCGGCATCGGCTTATTGTCGGCGCCGAGGAAGCCGGTCACCTTCGGCGTATTCTTGATCAGATGGTAGACCTCGTCGGTCAGGTCACAGCGCACGAGCACGTAGCCCGGAAAGAACTTGCGCTCCGCATTGATCTTGCGGCCGCGGCGGACCTCGACGACGTTTTCGGTGGGGACGAGAATGTCCTCGAACTTGTCGGTGAGGCCGCGCTGGGCCGCCTGCTCCTTGATCGAGTCTTTGACCTTTTTTTCAAAGTTCGAATAAGCGTGGACGATATACCAGCGCATGGTCATGGCGTTGTGTTCCAAATGGGTTCGGGCGCGAGGGTCAACCGCTGCGGCCGACGCCGATCGCGAAGCCGACCAGCACGCGCAGAACCTCGTCGACGACGGTGAAGAATACGCCCGCGAACACGACGAGCAGCAGCACGAGGCCGGTCGTGATCAGCGTCTCGCGCCGGGTCGGCCAGACAACCTTCGAGCCCTCGGAGCGGACTTGCTGGATGAATTCGAACGGGTTGGGCATTCGGCCGGTTCCGGTGACGTTGAGAGCACGGTCAGGCAAAGCCGCCGGCCAGAAAAATTCGCGGCGCGGGGCCTCTCGGCGCCGCGCCACCGCTGGCTCATATAGGAAAACGGGGCCCGACACCAAGCGAAATGTGACATTCCGGTCGCGAAACCGTCACGCGCGCGCTCGCCCCGCTGGTGGGAGAGCGCGCCCGCATAAACCGGCCGACCGAATGCAGGAGGCTGACATCTGACGCCAGCGCGCCGTGGACCGTCATGCGGACGTTCCAGATGCCGGGCGGAGTTGGGATCGCCAGACTTGCGACGGAGGGGCGGCCGGCAGCCAGCCATTCCCAGGCGCGGATTTAAGCTTATCAAGGCCTTGTGGCGGATTTTCCGGGCGAAAGTGGCCGGCGAGGCCGGGTGGGGCGGCTTTGGAGCGCCGGCGTTTGTCGAGCGCGGACCCCAGACCCGTTTCCGCGCCGCCGCCGACAAGGGCGCCAAGGCCTCCTGGCCGGCCGTCATCGCCGATCACGACTCGCTCACCGAGACCGAGGTCGACCAGGACGGCAAGCGCTTCCTCCTGCGCTCGTCGCCACGCCCCGGCGCCAGCCTCGCTCTCTCCGCCCTCGGCGTCGCCCTGCCGCCGACGCTCCGCCAGATCGCCGACGCCTGATTTACGCAGCGGTTTAGTTTTGTAGTGCCACGCCCGCCCCGCAGCGCGATTTTGCCCGCGCGATCAATAACTTGATAAAACGTACTGTCGAAGATCAGCCTAACGGGTCTTCGAAAGCGTTGGACGTCGTTAGTGACTCAATTCGGCCGCCCGGCCGTCGACGTGTCATAAGGAGTTGAAATGATGGTGGGCGATACAGGGATTGAACCTGTGACCCCTCCCGTGTGAAGGGAGTGCTCTACCGCTGAGCTAATCGCCCGGCCCAAAAGGCGCCCTGCTTTACGGCCCGCGCGGCGGCGAAGTCAAGACGCGCTTCTGCGCCATCAGCGCCGCGCGCAAGCTTGTCTCCCCAGGCGGGAGGGCTCATAGACGGACGCCTCAGCGGCGGAATGAGGGCCTGCCTTGGACGTTTTGGCAAGAGTGTTCGGCGATCCGTCGAACCGCGGCATGCTGGTCGTCATGCTGGTCGGGCTCGTGGTCGTCGTCGCCGGGCCCTGGGCGATCATCCGCGCCGTGTCGCGGTCGTCGCGGGCAAGGCCGAAGGATTGATCGCCGCGGCCTGCGCCTGAGCGAGCGGAACCGCCCATTGCAACCCGACCGCGCCCGGTGTCGCGCGGTCGTTTCGTCCGCCTGCCTTGCCTGTTCCGACCGGATTTGCCCTGTTCGGCGCCGTTTTTGCCCTGTTAAGGTCCCTGTTCCGCGCCCGCTTTTGCCCCGCAACCGTCTGGTTGTATAGCAGGCAACACCTTGTAATTGCATAGTTTTCTGGAACGATCTCCGACTGCGGCGCGGGAAAACTCCCTGCTAACAGGCCAACCGGATCGCTGCGGCGGAACGAAAGCAGGATGAGTTTGAGCCAAACAGGCTTCCCGAGGCGCGCGCGCCGCTTCGGTTTTGCCCGGCGGATACGTCGCGACCGCTCATTGCGCGCCAAACACCACCCGGCCGCCGACCGCGTAGAGAATGCAGGCCGCCGGTTTGAACGCGGTGGCGCAGTCGTCCATGGTCGTGTCGATCGCCTGCCGCGCCGTCGCGCCCGGCCGCCACAGCCACAGGCCGCTTGTCGTCACGGCGAAGGCGCGCGGACCCCTGGCGGAAAGATAGTTCGCGGCCGCGGCCCGCTTCGAGGCCGGCACGAACGGAAGCCGGGTGGCGTCGAAATCGCCGGGCTGGCTGGTCAGCATCGCCTGCGGCTCTGACGGGGCGCCGGAGGGCGTGCGCGCCGCGTAGCCGTTGACGGACAAGAGCGCGCACGGCCGTCCGGCCTGATATTCGCAGACCTCCAGGGCCTGCCGGGCGCTGTCGGAGGGGTTGTAGTCGGTCATTCCCTTGGGCGCGACATTGAGGGTCCAGGCGGACCCGTCGGGCGAAGCCGCCAGGATCAGGGCCTCGAGGTCGCCGCTCTGCAACCTCGCCGCCGCCGATATGAACGCGGTTTTCGCCTCGGCAGGCAGGCCGGCGGCCCGGGCCGGATCGAAGGCCGTCTCGCCGGTATTGAGATCGGGCAGGACGTTGGTCGACTGCGCCGCGGCGACCGACGCCGCCGCCGTCGCGACCGCGACCGCCGCAACCCTGGCGACCCTCAACCCGGCCTGCAAACGCCCGCCTCGCATCGCCCCGCGCCCCGTCCCGGACCCCGGCCTCGCCGACGCGCGGCCTCGTTGGTCGTCCGTGCGCGCCCGCTTCTTATCCCCAAAGCGGGTCGCCCCGCGAGAGGCGCCGTAAGGGAAAACTCCGCTTGACTCCGAACAAATAAGGAACATACAGTGATCTTAGAGTGATCATTTATCCATGGGAGGTCCTTATGCGTGAAGCCGCTCTCGTCACCCTGCGCGACGTCGCCGAACTCGCCTCGCTCGCCGCCTTCGTCACCATGATCGGGCTCGCCGCGCGCGCGTTCGGCGCGTGAGCGCAGCGTGGGGGCCGCGCGGGCGGCTGGACTCAGCCTTTCCAGTGAACGGCGAGCCAGACTGTCGGCCGGTCGGACGCGGTCCATTCGACCCGATGCCTGAGGCCCGCCGGCAGCTCCAGCCAGTCGCCCGGACGCAGGATCCTCGGGTCCGTCTCGCCCTCGATCCGCAGGCCCGCCTCGCCCGCCAGCACGACCACCCATTCCGTCCAGTCCTGATCGTACCAAAATCCCGGCGGGCTCGCGTGGCCCGTAGAAACGATGCGCTCGATCGTCGCACCCGGCCGCTCGGCGAGCGTCGCGAAGGTTTCGCCCGTCTCCGCCGGCCCAATATCCGCAAAGAGATTGCCGCCCTTGATCATCGCGGTGGAATTCGACATGGAATCGCGCGGCGCCCCTTCATCTGGCGCATCGCGCCGCCGTCTGCCCGAGGGAGAGCGGCTCGACGGGACCCAGATCGCGCTGTCCGCGTCGCCATGCGATACGGCCTCCCCGTTCAGCGCCGCAATGGCGACGGCGGCGCAGACGACCGCATCGAGCTTGTCCTCGAAGGCCTTGAGCGCCCAGCCGCGCGCGCTTTGAGCGGGGATGGGCAGCGCCGCGGCCGTCCCGGCGACGCGGTCATCCAGCGCCGCGACGATGCGCGCCCAGACTTCGCGCAGCTTTCGATGGCGCTCCTCTGCGGGGACGCCCGGCCAGTAGGTCGTCGTCTTGCCCGCCTTGTAGGACAATCGCTCCCGTTCGCCCATGAACTCGATCAGCGCGGCGTGGGGATAAACCTCGATCAGCCCGCATGCCGGCGGCGCGACGCAGACCGGAAAACCGAGCGCGGTGAAGCCGGCGCGGAGCGCGTCGCTGATCGGACCCGGCCGCACCGCGTTTGGCGAATGGACCGCCGCCTTGCGCGCGCCATAGCGCCGCGAGATCGCGTTGTCGCAGGCCCGGCGGCCTGTGATCGGCTGCGGGCCGACAGGCATGTCGATCGCCACGCAATCGGGCGCTTGTCCGCAGAGCGTCCGGACGGCCCCAACCAGCGCGCCGGCGTCGGGTTGCGAGCCGTTCGGACGTTCGTCACCGGGAGCGGCGCCTTGCGCCCGCGCTAGAAAATCATCGTACGACGCCTCGGCCGCTGCGAGCCGCCAGCCGCCTTCCGTCTCGACCGCGAGCGCGACCCCACTCGGCTCGGTCGCCGTCCAGGCGGCGTCGATCCCTAGCACGGCCCGCCGAACCTCAGTCCGCTCGGGCATGGCCCTCATCCATTGCGGAAGGCGTAGCCATAGCCGCTCAGGGCGGGAGCACCGCCGAGATGAGCATAGAGCACCTTCGATCCTTGCGGAAAGAACCCTTTGCGCACGAGGTCGATCATGCCCTGCATCGATTTGCCCTCGTACACCGGGTCGGTGATCATCCCCTCAAGGCGGGCCGAAAGGCGGATCGCCTCCTTCGTCTCGGCCGACGGGACGCCGTAGAGGGGATAGGCGTAGTCCTCGATCAGCACCACGTCGTCGTCGGCGATGTCGCGCTTGAGTTCGACAAGGCTCGCCGTGCTGCGCGCGATGTCGAGGACTTGCGCCTTCGTCTGTTTCGGTGTGGCGGAGGCGTCGATCCCGATGACCTTCCGCTCGCGTCCGTCCTTGGCGAAGCCCACAACCATGCCCGCCTGGGTCGAACCGGTGACCGTGCAGACGACCACATAATCGAAGGCGAACCCAAGTTCGCGCTCCTGCGCGCGCACTTCCTCGGCGAAACCGACATAGCCCAGTCCGCCGTACTTGTGCACCGATGCGCCGGCGGGAATTGCATAGGGCCGGCCGCCGTTGGCCTCGACATCCTTCAGCGCATCCTCCCAACTCTTACGGATGCCGATGTCAAACCCCTCGTCGACGAGGCGAACGTCCGCGCCGAGGATTCGGCTGAGCATGATGTTGCCGACGCGATCATAGGCAACGTCCTCGTGCGGAACCCAGGATTCCTGGACGAGCCGGCACTTCATGCCGAGCTTGGCGGCGACCGCCGCGACTTGGCGGGTATGGTTCGACTGCACGCCGCCGATCGACACCAGCGTGTCGGCGCCCGAGGCGAGGGCGTCGGGAATGATGTATTCGAGCTTCCTGAGCTTGTTGCCGCCGAAGGCGAGGCCGGAATTGCAGTCCTCGCGCTTGGCGTACAACTCGACCCGGCCCCCGAGATGCGCGGTCAAGCGCACGAGTTTTTCGATTGGCGTCGGGCCGAAGGTCAGGGGATAGCGGGCGAATTTCGAGAGCATGTGAAGAGGCCTCCGGCTGGCGAGCATACACCAAAGGCTCTTCGCTGCCTCTGTGGCGGATGCGCAAGCGGCGGCGCACGAGGTTGCGCAGAAAGCGATTTGCACTATGAATCAAGCCGTCGTGATTTGCCGTTCGAGGCGATGATGAATTGGAAGGCTACGTTAGCCTTTGTCGCGACCGCGTCGTTGCTGGCCGCGTGTCAAACGACTGATTTCCTGCCCGGCGGTCCGGTTATGGCCTGGGCGAAGTCCGGCACCTCACGCGCGCAAAGACGTTTAGCGTATGATGACTGCGTCCGAATGGCTATGGGCGTTGCCCAGGTCCCGTACGAAGGCTACCCTACAATTGCTCCGCAGTTCGAGCCGACGCCAGAGATCCACGTCGACACTCCCCCCGCCGCCTTTGGCGTCAACGTCGGGCAGTCTGTGGAGCATCTTGGCCAGGTCCAAGAGGCGGCTGGGGAAGAGTTATTCAATCGCGCAGCCTCCTCCGATGCAAGCCGCTCTGCCCGGCGTCTCTACGTAAAGGTCTGTATGGCGAAGAACGGCTATGCTTTGACCCAGACCAGATGGTGCCAAAACCCGCACGATGAAGTGACTGAAGATTGCGTAATCCCAACAATAACACGATAGCCTTGGAGGCCGCTTCGATTTGGCCACCAAACGGTCACCAACTTGAACCTCCAAGGGAGCCAAATGACGAGCGAATTCAAGAGACCTGCACACGCACCGGAAGACCCGGAGGCAGCTTACCGAGCTGGTTATCAGCATGGAGCCGTCGCCGCGTTAGATGCGGTTGCCGAAATCCGTGGCGCGCACCCGTCGGATGCTCGCTTGTTGGAGTGGACGGATTCGTTGTTGCAAGATTGGCGGCACGATCGCGATGCGTCTCCTAAACCACCTGCTCCGCCGAGTACCTGAAGACGCGGCCCGACCGGCCGCAACCTCGCAACCGGAAACGCCGCCTACCTTCTCACGCCTGCGTCTGGAACCCTGCCTGCTCGACCCGGATCAGGGTCTCGACCGCATCCTCGCCCATGCCGTGCGCGGTTTTGGCGAAGCCGCCGTCCCGGGCGTCGAAGCCGACAGCGACGCGCACATAGAGCGGGTCGGCGCAAATGCATGCGGTCGGGTCGAAGGCGACCCAGCCGAGCCTGGGCACATGCGCCTCCGCCCAGCAATGGGCGCCCGGTTCTCCCCCCTCGGGTTCGGCGGCGCGGTAGCCGTTGACGAAGCGCGCCGGCGCGTCGAGGAAGCGCGCGCAGGCGATGAAGATATGGGCGAAGTCGCGCGCCCGGCCGCGCCGCAGCGCAAAGGCTTCCGCGGCCGAGTTGGGATCGTCGGTCTGGAACGGATCGAAACTCATGACCCGATGCAGCTCGCCCATCAGGCGGTGCATGGCGTCGAGCGGATCGTCGGCGCCCGCCGCCGCCTCCTTCGCGAACGTGCGCAACGCGCCGTTGACATGCGCGAGCGGGCTGTCGCGCAGATACATCTCCACCGGCAGCCGCTCGGCCGTGCCGCTGACGACGCCGGCGGCGTCGCTGGTCTCGATCTCGCCGCTGGCTGTCACCGTCAGGCGCTCGACCGGCGCGCCGTGATGCGAGAACGTACTGACTACGTTGCCGTGCGCGTCCTCCGAGCGCTTCAGCGCACTGTCGATGTCGAGCGCAATGCGCCAGCCCAGCACGTATTGGCTGTCGAACCCGCTCGGGGTGAGCCGAAGGTTCTGCACCAGCATTCGGGCCGGCGGCGCGAATTGATGGGTTATCTCGTGCGAAATCCGGATCCTCATCGGCGCGCCCTCAGGTGAAGAGGTACTGCTCGGAGATCGTGCTCGACAGCCCGGCGTTGTCCTCGATGAACGTCGTGATGAACTCGTGCAGGCCGCCCTGGAAGATCTGGGTCATGCTCGAGCGCTCCAGCTTGGCGTGCATCGCCCGCGCCTGACGCTGCGCCACCCCGCTGCGTCCATCGTCGCGCGCCAGACTGTCGAGCGCGCGATCGATGCTCTCATAGCAGGAGATGAGCGAGCGCGGCATCGCCCGCTTCAGGATCAGGAGATCGGCGATCAGCCAGGGCTTCACCCGATCGCGATAGACCCAATGGTAGGCGGTGGCCGCCGACACCGCGCGCAGGATCGCCACCCACTGGAAATAGTCGAGCGAGCCGCCGACCGGCTCGTTCGAAGGCAGAAGCAGGTGATACTTGACGTCGAGCAGGCGCGCGGTGTTGTCAGCGCGCTCGATGAAGATGCCGAGCCGGTTGAACCAGTAGGCGTCGTTGCGCAGCATTGTGCGATAGCACGAGCCGTCGAAGTCGAGCGACGCCTTCTTGACGTAATCGAGGAAGCGGGTCAGCGCGACGCGATCCATCGGCCGGGAGGAGCGGTGGCTCGCCTCGAAGCGCTTGAGTTCGAGCCAGGCGTCATTGATCGCCGTCCAGGTCTCGGCGGTAAGCGCCGTGCGCACGGCCCGTCCAGACGTCCGAGCGTTCTCCAGGCAGTTGCAGATCGACGACGAATTGGTCCGGTCAAAGGTGAGGTATTCGACCGCCGCCTCCTCGTCGAGCTCGCCGCGATCGGCGATGAAGCTGTCATAGGCGCCGGCGGCGTTGAGCGCGCCCTCCCACTCGCCCATCTGCTCCCCCTCGGTCTTGGGCAGGTATTCGAGCCTCAGCGTGGCCTCGATGGTGCGGGCGATGTAATCGGCGCGCTCCATCGAGCGGGCGAGCCAGAACAGGTTGTCGGCGGTGCGGGCGAGCATCAGCGGCAGGCCTCGTCTTCGATATCGTCGACAATCCATGTGTCCTTGGTGCCGCCGCCCTGGCTCGAATTGACCACCAGCGACCCCTCCTTCAGCGCCACCCGCGTGAGGCCCCCCGGAACGATGCGCACGCCGTCCGCGCCCGACAGGATGAACGGCCTCAGGTCGACGTGGCGCGACGAGACGCCGGCTTCGAACGAGGACGGGCAGGTCGAGAGCGCCAGCGTGGGCTGGGCGATGTAGTTGGCCGGGTCGGCCTTGAGCTTGGCGGCGAACTGCTCCCGCTGCGCAGCGGTCGCGTGCGGGCCGACCAGCATGCCGTATCCGCCTGAACCATTGACCTCCTTCACCACCAGCTGGTCCAGCCGTTCGATCACGTATTTGTATCCGTCGGGCTCGCGGCAACGGTAGGTCGGCACGTTCTTCAGCAAAGGCTCTTCGGACATGTAGAAGCGGATGAGGTCGGGAACGTAGCTGTAGATCGCCTTGTCGTCGGCCACACCGGTGCCGATTGCATTGGCAATCGTCACATTGCCCGCCAAATAGGCGCCGACCAGGCCGGGGACGCCGAGCACCGAGTCCGGATTGAACACCAGGGGATCGAGGAAATCGTCGTCGACGCGGCGGTAGATGACATCGACCCGGCGGGGCCCGAGCGTCGTGCGCATGAACACTTGGTCGTCCTCGACGAACAGGTCGCGGCCCTCGACCAGCTCGACCCCGAGCTTGTCGGCGAGGAACGAATGCTCGTAATAGGCCGAATTAAAGAGGCCAGGCGTCAGGATGACGATCGTCGCGTCGCCCCGGTCATGACGCGGCGCGACCGAGCGCAGGCAGGCGAGCAGCTCGTCCGGGTAGTCGTCGACCGGCGCCACCTTGTGGCGGGCGAACAGGTCCGGCAGCAGCCGCATCGTCACTTCGCGGTTCTCCAGCATGTAGGAGACGCCGGACGGCGTGCGCGCATTGTCCTCGAGAACGTAGAACGACTCGTCGTCGACCCGGACGATGTCGATGCCGGCGATATGGACCCAGATGTCGTGCGGCGCGCGGCGGCCGATCATCTCCGGCCGGTAGTAGGCGTTGCGGACGATGAGCTCCGGCGGAACGATGCCCTCCTTCAGACACCTGCGGTCGTTGTACACGTCGGTCAGGAACAGGTTTAGCGCCTTGACCCGCTGGGTCAGGCCGGCCTCGAGCTTCCGCCATTCGGCGCGGGAGATGAGGCGGGGTACGATGTCGAACGGGATCAACCGTTCGGCGGCGTCCTTGTCGCCGTAAACGCCGAAAGTGATGCCGATGCGGCGGAACATGAATTCGGCCTGGGCTCGGCGCGAGGCGAGCAGATCGGACGGAGACTCGTCGAGCCAGCGCGCGACCTTGCCATATAACGTGCGCACCGGTTCGCCGGCACGGCCCATTTCATCGAACGCCGAAACCCCCGCCATGCGGCACCCTGTTCCTCATGCGATGGACGAGCCGTCGCTTGGCATTCTACTCGCAACTTCCGTGCCGAGGGCGAACCGCAAAGCCTCTGCTCCCGACAGCGCCAGCTCGGCCGGAACCGTGCAAAAGTCGGCCGAAGTCCTGAGCGACTCGGCGAGCATGAGCCGGAACTCGTCGCGGGTTACGCCGATCGCCCCGAGGCTGGCAAGATGCTCGGTGAGGAATTGCGTGTCGAGCAGCCGGTATCCGCCGGCCCTGAGGCGAGCAACCAGATGCACCAGCGCGGCCTTGGAAGCGTCGCGGACGCGGTGGAACATGCTCTCGCCGAAGAACGCGCCGCGCAGACTTACGCCATAAAGTCCGCCGACCAGCGCGCCGTCCTCGTAGACCTCGACCGAATGCGCATGGCCGGCGTCGTGCAGCCCGCAATAAAGGCGAAGGATCTCGTCGTTGATCCAGGTCGACTCCCGCTCGGCGCAGGCGCGCATGACCGCCGCAAAATCACGATCGGCGACGATGTGAAAGCGGTCGGAGCGCACCGTCTTGGCGAGGCTCTTCGACACGACGAGCCCGTCGAGCGGAAAAACTCCCCGCTGCTGCGGTTCGACCCAGAAGAGCTCGCTCGCCTCCCGGCTTTCCGCCATCGGGAAGACGCCGATCGAATAGGCCCGGAGGAGAACGTCCGGCGTCAGCTCGAATTTGCGCGGACCGGATTTCATGGGGCAGATGGTGAGACGAGCTTTGGGCGTCGTCAAGCCGAGAAGCGGACCGGGCCGTTTTCCTGGGGCTTGGGCGCGCCGCCGCGGCGCAAGGCCTGCGCCTGGCGACGCAAGGCCAAGTCGCAGACCGCGGTTTTTCAGTCCAGAGGGCGCCAAAAAACGTCCTTCCCGGCGCCGATGGCGGGAACATTTGCCGCTCCCGTCAATTGAGGAAGCGTTGCGAAGTTCTGAGAGGGCGACATCATGAATAAGCTCGGAATGCTTTTGGCGTGCGCGACGATCGCGCTGCCGTGTGTTGCGTTTGCGGATGGGAACGGCGCCGTGACCGGGGCCGCTGGCGGCGCCGTCGCTGGGGCGGTCGTCGGGGGGCCGGTCGGCGCCGCGGTCGGCGGCACGGCGGGCGCGATCATCGGCGGAACCGCGAGCGGTCCTGACCGAACCGTTGTGGTCAACCCGCGGCCCACCACCGTCGTCCCGTGCAACACACGCACCACGCAGACGACAGACAACACCGGCTACAGCAGCACGACACAGACGTCGAACTGCCCGGACTAAACGGAAACCCCCGCAAAACGGCGATCAGGCTGCACGACGACCCCAAAGGTTGTCGAGGGCGATGGCCGCCTTGAAACAACCTTGGAGAACGGCATGCCTGGCAACCTCATCTACTATGCGTTGATCCTGATCGTCGTCGCGATTGTCGCGGCGTTTCTCGGGTTCGGCGGCGTCGCGTCGACCGCCATGGGCGGCGCGCATCTCTTTATATGGATCGCGGTCGTGCTGATCGTGGTCGGACTCATCTTCGCGCTCATGCGAAGGGTCTAGGCCGGCGGCGCTTCGGCGCCGCGTTCGGTTCGGGCGCGGGGGCGGAGTCAGCGATCGCGCCTGCATTGGCGCGGATGGAATTGAACGACTGGAGCTCTTGCCGCCGCGCTCGCTCAGCGCGGCGGCGTCGCCTTGTCAGAGCGCTCTGCGAGCGCGCCCGGTCGACGACCGCGCCTACAGACCGAACGGACTGCAGTCCTCTGGCCGCGTCCCGCCGAATACGCTAAGGTTTGAGCGCGACGGTTTCCCTCGGGAATCAAAAGGGAACGCGGTGGGGACGGCGACGTCCGAGGCCGCGGCTGCCCCCGCAACTGTCAGCGGCGAGCCTGCCGCCCTTTGGATCGGCCACTGGGGAAACCTGGGAAGGCCGGCGGCAGGCGATGACCCGCGAGCCAGGAGACCTGCCGGCGCGGCGCGGTCATGCGCTCTTCGGGCCAACCTTGTCTGGTTGGGGTCGAGGGCGCGCTGCGTCAACGCAACGTCGAAGCATGCGAGGGCGCCATGCCTGGACCCGTCTCCGGTAATTTCGTGTCTAAAATCTGGAAAGAAAGCAACTCATCGGTTCGCGGCCGTTTGATTGCGCTATACGCGTTCCTCCTCACCGCCAACATCGCGGTTTGGATCTGGGCCTTCGTCGCCTTGCACAGCAACGCCGTCCTATTTGGTTCGGCTTTTCTCGCCTACACGTTCGGTCTCCGCCACGCCGTCGACGCGGACCATATCGCGGCGATCGACAATTCGACGCGCAAGCTCATGCAGCAGGGCCAGCGGCCGGTCGGCGTCGGGTTTTTCTTCTCGCTCGGCCATGCGGCGGTCGTCGTCGTCCTTTCGATCGCGGTCGGATTCGCCGTGTCGCAGGTGAGCGCGCGGTTCGAGGCGCTAAAGGCCTGGGGCGCGATCGTCAGCACGAGCGCCTCCGCCCTGTTCCTGTTTCTGCTGGCGGCGTTCAACATTCTCGTTCTGATTTCGGTGTGGCGCACCTTCCAGGCGGTCAGGCGCGGCGAGCAGTTCTCGGACGAGGATTTCGACATCCTCCTCAACAGCCGCGGCTTTCTCGCGCGCCTGTTCCGGCCGCTGTTCGGCCTGGTGAGCCGGAGCTGGCATCTCTTTCCGATCGGCTTGCTGTTCGGTCTCGGCTTCGACACCGCGACCGAAGTCGCCCTCTTCGGCATCGCCGCCACCCAGGCCGCCAACGGAGCCTCGTTCGGCACGCTGCTCGTCTTTCCGGCGCTCTTCACCGCAGGCATGACGCTCATCGACACGACCGACGGCGTGCTGATGCTCGGCGCCTATGGTTGGGCGTTCATGAAGCCGATCCGCAAGCTCTTCTACAATCTCACCATAACCGCCGTTTCGGTGGTCGTTGCGGTTCTTATCGGCGGGATCGAGACGCTCGGGCTGATCAGCGACGCGTTCAAGCTCGACGGGCCGTTCTGGGACGCGATCGGCGCGCTCAACGACAACTTCGGCATGCTCGGCTACGTCATCATTGGAATCTTCGCCCTGAGCTGGCTGATCTCAGTCGCGATCTATCGCGCGGCGGGCTACGACGCCATCGAGGTCAAGGCCTGATCCCACTGGGTGCGGGCGTCCTTGGCCGCCCGCTGCAGACGGCCGCCGCCGCTATCGCGCTGGGGACTGCGATGAGGTCGGTCCGGCTCCGCGACAGGCAGTCAGGACTTCGGGCGGATATGCGCGTGGGAAGCGGCGTGCGCGCCATGCGGGTGGGTCTGTTCAGCCAATTCGGTTGGCACCAGATGCAGATTCCCGTGTCGCACGCCGGTCTCGGCGATCGTGGCGTCCGCGAATTTCCGCGCATCCGCGGCATGCCCCCTCAACACGGCGATCTCCAGGCAGCTCTCGTGATCAAGGTGGACATGAAGGGTCGACAGCACGAGATCGTGATGCTCGTGCTGGGATCTTGTCAGTCTCTGCGAGAGCTCGCGCTGGTGATGATTGAAGACGTAGGCAAGGCAACCCACGACGTGAGCGCTTTCGTCTGTCGACAGCCGATCGGCCTCGAGCCGCTCCCGCAACAGATCACGAATCGCCTCTGACCGGTTCCCGTAGCCCTTCCGTTCGAGATAGCGGTCAAACTGACCGAGAAGGTCTTCGTCCAGCGATATCGTCACCCGCTCCATGCGCGCTCCGCCCTTTGGCGTTCAATGGCCGTCAGCACACGATGCGACAATCGTGCAGTTGACAAGGGGACGAGGGTATGAAGAACGTAAAATACTTCATACGTGCGCCTCCGCCCTTCCCTGCGCCTCGCGCCGCACTCGAAGCTGTCCGCCCGCGAGGTCGCATGTCTCGTTTCCTGTCCGAGATCTGGAAGGGCAGCGATGTCAGCGTCCGCGGCCGCCTGATCGGGCTTTATGGGCTCATGATTGCCGCCAACATCGTCGCCTGGATTTGGGCGGTTGTGGCGTTGCGCGGCAACGCGGTCCTGTTCGGCTCGGCGTTCCTCGCCTACGCGTTCGGCCTTCGTCACGCGGTCGACGCCGACCACATCGCGGCGATCGACAATTCCACTCGCAAGCTCATGCAACAGGACCAGCGGCCGGTCGGCGTCGGGTTGTTCTTTTCGCTTGGCCACTCGGCAGTCGTCGTCTTGCTCTCGATCGCCGTCGGAATCGCGGCCTCGCAGGTCAGTAGCCGGTTCGACGGCCTCAAGGCGTTCGGCAACATTTTCGGCACGCTCGCGTCGGCGCTGTTCCTGTTCCTGCTCGCGGCGTTCAACATCGTGGTGATGGTTTCCGTCTGGCGCACGTTCCGGGCGGTCAAGCGCGGCGAACGTTTCTCGGAGGAAGATTTTGACATCCTGCTCAACAGCCGCGGAGTTTTGGCGCGGCTGTTCCGGCCGCTGTTCGGCCTCGTGAGCAAGAGCTGGCATCTCTTTCCGATCGGCTTTTTGTTCGGTCTCGGCTTCGACACGGCGACGGAGGTGGCGCTGTTCGGACTCTCCGCGACACAGGCCGCGAACGGAGCGTCATTCGGAACGCTGCTTGTCTTTCCCGCCCTCTTCACCGCCGGAATGACGCTGATTGACACGACCGACGGCGTGCTGATGCTCGGCGCCTACGGCTGGGCCTTCATGAAGCCGATGCGCAAGCTCTTCTATAACCTGACCATCACCGCGGTGTCGGTTGTCGTCGCGATTTTGATCGGCGGCATCGAGACGCTGGGGCTGATCGGCGCCGCCTTCGGGCTCCAGGGGCCGTTTTGGGCCGCGATCGGCGCGCTGAACGACAATTTCGGCGTGCTCGGCTACCTCATCATCGCGGTCTTCGCCCTGAGCTGGCTCCTCTCGATCGTCATCTACCGCGCCAGCGGCTACGACGCGATCGAAGTCAAAGCCTGAGCGGAGCGTCCCCAGGGCGAATTCCGCGGGCGGACGCCAGATCTCGCCAACCAGGTTCCCGCCGCCCATGAGTGATTGCTCATGACCTTTCTCGGCCTCGCATGGCTTTTCGCACTCTCGGTCGCGGTGCACGATCTCGACGAAGCAATCTTTCTTCCCGAGGGATCCAACAAAGCGGAGCTTGGCGTATTTCCGTCGGCAAACACGAGTTCCGGTTCGCGGTCGTCCTGCTGACCGCGTTCGCGAATGTCTTCGTCTGGCTTGCCGAGGCCGGGAGGGAGGTCGGCGAGCGACTGCTCGCCGAGTACGCGCTGGCGATGCTGCTGAACGTCTCCGCGCCGTATCTTATTGCAACGATCGCCTTGCGGCGCTACGCGCCCGGAACGGGGTCCGCGGTTGTATTCAACCTGCCTTCATGCGTTTGCCGCTGCGCGCCGCCTTTTTTGAGCGCCGGGTTTCCCTCGCCGTGTTCGCCTGGGCGGGGCCGCTTACCGTTGTCGGAATCCTCGGCTCCATCCCGGCGCTTTTTGCGCTCGGAGACGCGCTGAAGCCGCGGGAATTCGGACGAAGATGAGTTTGGGGACTTGCCGACAGATCGCGACAAAGAGGTGCCCGCAACTCGCCTAGTGCAATACCGCCCCCTTCTGGTTGTGATGAATTGTAACTGGGTTATTTCGACGCAGCGTGAGGCAAAGTCGAATATTAAGTTGCGTGTAATTATTTTACATGTTTGTCTGAGAATTGCATATTTCGGAGGCTGCATCATGAAGGATCTTCGCGCCGAGGTCGCGAACGCACTCTATTGGGACCTTGCGATTCCTCGTTACCGGGTGATTGCTCAGGTGGATGGCGGCATGGTCACTTTGCAGGGGAGCGTCGACCGCGCCTACCAAAAGTCCTTCGCCGAGGCGATCGTCCGCCGGGTGGCCGGAGTGATGAGCGTCAAGAACAATATTGCCGTTTGCGCCGAGCAAGAATTCAGCCAGGCCAGCATGTCTGCCTGAACTCGAGTTGCTCAACGTGAAGGCGCGATCTGGAGCGACCGCTCCGCCTGCAATCGGGAGGTTTCTGGACTATGAGTGCGTCTCAATGGAAAATAATTTACCGGGACCATCTCGATCAAGATAGGACATGTCAGGGCATTCCGAGCAAGGAGGCCGCTCTCAGGAAGGCGAGCGATCTTTATCACCGCCAGCGAGCGGCGTTGTATGAGATTGAGGGGCCCAATGGCCGAGCCATGCCCAAAGATGAAATCATGAATTGGCTGTCAGCCAACAAGTCATAGCTGGCGAACCCAGTCTCGGCACTCCTTCGAATACCGAGGAGCGGCCAAAAAATGAGAAGATCGCCGCCGCCCGCGCCTAACTTGTGGTGAGCGCTACAACCAGAGCGGCGCGGAAGTGACAAAGCTCCGCTGGGGAGGCCGTAACCCCCTGCAATCCTGAATGCGCACGGCGACATGGGCGCGCGATGCGCCTCCAGCGTTCACCCGCGTCAACCGACCGGCTCCGCCGCCTTGCGGACCGCCCGGACCGCGTAAGGGAGAACCGTCGGACACGCGTCGCCGAGCGTCGCTTCCGCGGCCTCCAGCGCCGCGCCGGCCCGCGCGGCGGGCGCAACGACCGCGACCGCGTCAGCAAACGCCGCCGTCGCCCGCGCCCAGTGGCTGCGCCAGTCGGAGGCGTGCAGGACGACTGCCGCATAGGCGGTGGTGAAGGCGGTCAGCGCGTCGCCGATGTTCTCCCCCTCCCCGCCCCTGCCCGGCAGGACGACGTCGAGGCGTGACGAGAGGTCGCGCCGGATCACGTCCGCGAAGCCGGCGCGCCCGGCGATCAGCTCCGCGAGGCCCGGCGTCGCTGGCGCGTCCGGATCCTCGCGGTAGAGAATGTCGGCGAGCCAGTCCTGCGTTTCGCCGAGGTCGACGAACACGGCGGCGCGGTCGCCGGCGAGCTTTCGCGCCGTTTCCAGCGCAATCGCCAGCGCCTGCCCGCTCCGGTCGCCGGCGACAAGCACGACGAGACCGCCGGTCGGCCTCACCCGGCGGACCGCTGCGACGAGACCGGCGGCGCTGTCGAGGGCGCCCGCGGGCGCTGCCGGCGGCGAAGCGGCGACTTCGGCCAGCGCCTGCATTTCCGGCTCGGCGGCCGGGAGCGCGGCCGCGATAACGGCCCGGGCGTGCGCCGCAGCCGGCTCGGGGGACAGTCCGCGGGCGGCAAGCGCCGCGGCGGCGGCGGCGAGCGCCGAGAGAACGAAGGCCGCAGCGGTCGCTCCGACTACCGTCGGCCAGGCTCTTGGAAAGACGGGCGCGCGCGGCGGCTCGGCCCTGATGAGGACGCGGGCGTCGCCGTCGCCCGATGGGCTCGCCCTGCGCGCCTCCTCCTGCCGCGCCATCTGCTGATAGCCCTGCAGTTCGTCGCGCGCGGTCTGCGCCTCGGCCTCGAGCGCGCGCAGCGGACCGTCGGCGGCGGTGGCGGCGGCCGCGGCGGCGGCGGCAGCCCTCGTCTCGTCGTTGAGCTGCGCGGCAAGCGCGTCGGCGTCCGCGCCCGCCCGGCGCGCCTCGCCCTCGCTCGCGCGGGCGGCTTTGTTGGCCGCGTCGCGGATCTCGCCGTCGACGGCTGCGAGCTGAGCGGCGAGGTCCTTCATGCGCGGATGGAGCGGCAGCAGGGTTCGCGAGGCGTCGGCGATCTCCGCCTTGACCGTGGCGCGTTGGTCGAAGAGCCGCCTGAGCGCCGGATCAGCGATCGCCTGAGCCGGGTCGGGCAGTTGCGTTTCGCGTCCGAGCCTGCGCAGGAGCTCCGCCTTGGCGGCGGCCGCGGCCTCGGCGGCACGCGCTTCGGCGAGCTTCCCCTCGAGGTCGGCCAGCAACTCGCCGGCCGTCGCCGTTCCTTCGCCGCTCGACGGCGAGTTCGACTGCGCGCGCATCGCCTCGACCTTCGCCTCGGCGGCGGCGGCCTTACCTTTCCAGTTCGCGATTATCTGGTCGAGCCAGGTCTCGACGGCCCGGGCCGCTTTCGCCCGAGCCTCGTTCCGGGATTGCACGACGAGATCCGCGACCGTGTCGGCGCCGCGCGCGGCAAGCTCGGGATCGCGCGCGACGAAGGTGATGGCGACCGTCCGCGACCCTGAAGATGGCGCAATCGTGAGCCGGGACAGGAAGGCGTCGACGGCGTCGCGCTCGGGCGCGCCGGCGCCCCCGCGAGCCCCAGTCTGGAAACCGCAGCGCGCGCGAGGTCCGGCGTCACCAGCGACTCGGGCGCGATCAGATCGGCAGGGGCCGGCCCCGCCGCCCCGGGCGTCGCGCGGTCGAAGTCGGCAAGGGCGGGCCGCGGCTCGTCGAGGAGGGCCTTGGCGACGCCGGCGTAACGCGGCGGCGCGGCGATCAGGAAAGCCGCCGAGCCGACGAGCGCGGCGAGCGGGGCGCCGGCGATCCAGCGCCAGCGGCGGCCAAAACCGACCAAGAAGCCTTGCGCGCTCGTGACGCCGCTCCTTCCCTGTTCGGCAGTCATGGTCACCATCCTCATGGGCTCGGACGCCTGAAAATCCGCGTCGAGTTTCGTCCGACATGGTTTCCCGCACGTTAACGCCGCCGTTACGTCAGCCGTTTGTTAACCATACGTCGATAAGTGGGAAGCCGGCGCCCAACGGCTTTACGGCGCGGATGTTCCGATGGGGTCCTTGCGAGTCTTTGCGGCAATATTGGCGACCGCGGCGCTCGCGGGTTGCGCGGCGCGAGCCCCGGATCGGCTGCCTGAGGCCCCGGCGCCTCAGGCCGTCGTCGACGCGCCCTACCGACTGGCCGGCGGCGACCGGTTGCGCATCCTCGTGTTCGGCCAGGCCGACCTCACCAACAGCTATTCGGTCGACGCCGCGGGGGCCGTTTCCATGCCGCTGATCGGCCGGGTTCCGGCGCGGGGCCTGACCACGGCCGAACTCGAACGCACCGTCGCGGCGCGGCTGCGCCAGGGCTACCTGCGGGACCCGAGCGTCTCGATCGAGGTCGAGGACTTCCGCCCGATCTTCATCCTCGGAGGCGTCGCTTGCGCGGGAGAGTACCCGTTCGTCAACGGCATGACCGTGCAGCAGGCGGTCGCCGCCGCCGGCGGCTTTGCGCCGCTCGCCATCCAGTCGAGCGTCGGCGTTACGCGGATCGTCGACGGACAGGCCGCCACTTTCGCGGCTCCGCTCACCTATCCGGTCAGACCGGGCGACACGATCACGGTCGAGGCGCGGCTTTTCTAGCGCCGACCCATCGCGCGGCGACGCCCGCGACCGATGATGCTATGATGCGCGCCAGGAAAGGAGGGCCGGAGCCATGACGGTCGCCGCCCGCGTCACCACCGCCGCCGAAGGTCTGCCCCGCCGCCGCTTCACCGTCGCCGAGGTCGAAGCGATGGTGGCGGCTGGAGTCATGGACGAGGACGAGCGGGTCGAGCTGATCGGGGGGGAGCTGGTTCCGATGTCGCCGAAAGGGAATCACCACGAGGTCGTGAAGGCTGCGCTGCTCTATCGCTGGTACCGGGCGGCTCCGAGGCCGTATGGGTTGGTTCCGGAGACGACGTTCCGGCTGAGCGAAGACACCTATCTCGAACCCGATGTCGTGATCTTCCCCCGCGAGACCGGCATCCGCGGCCTGACGGCTGAGAATGCGCTGCTCGTCGTCGAGATCGCCAATTCGTCCCTGCGCTACGATATGGGACGCAAGGCGGCGCTCTACGCCAGCTTCGGCATTCGCGAGCTCTGGGTCATCGACGCTGTCAAGCTGACAGCGCGCGTCTTTCGCGACCCCTCCCCGGAGGGCTACCCCGACTTCACCAACTCGCGCCGATTTTTGCGATTTTCGGGGTATGCGAGCGCGCCAAGTCATTGATTGTATTGGGCCGAGTGTCCGAGAATCGTCTGTAGTGCCGACCAAGGCCCTTGCGCGGCGTTCGGGGCGGCGCGAGTCTCGGGCATGTTTTTGCGCCACAAGATTCGCCGCAAGGACGGCAAGGAGCATCGGGCCTGGTCGGTGGTGGAGAATCGGCGCGTCGAGGGTGGGCGGGTCGTTCAACGGCAGGTGCTCTATCTCGGAGAGATCAACGACAGCCAGCGCGCGGGTTGGAGCGGGTGCGATTCAAACCGATGCAGGGTAGGTTGGGTTGAGTGATTTGGCAGGAGGCGACGGATGGCGGTCGGGGAGTTGAGCGATGAGGGGCTGGTTGCGGCGTTGCGGGCGCATCCGGAGCTCCGCAAGCGGGTGTCGTCGATCGTGGCGGCGATCGAGGGCGCCGATGGCGAATTGAAGGAAGCCGACGCTGCGGAAGAGCGCATCGTGGATGAGATGCGTCTTTTGGGGCGTGAGGCGCTGAAGAGTTGGGCGGAGAACCGGGTCGAGGCGACGGAGCGGGAAATTCGCCAACGCCCTCGGATGCATCGCCAAGGCGAAAAAAACTCCGCTGGCATACGAAATTTGGCGAAATAGAGGTCCGGGAGCCGCAATATCGGTTCGGGACGCAACGGGTGCGTCCGTTCGTGCTCGGGGCGAAGGTGAGCCCGCTCGGATGTTCGCGGCCGCTGCAGCGCGCCCTCGTCGACTTCGCGGCCGATCAGCCCTTCGCGCAGGCGCGCGCCAAGTTGCAGGAGCACTACGGCTTCGCGATTGGCGAGAGCACGATCCAGCGGATCACGTTCGCCCACGCCCAGGCGATGCACGAAAGCAGGTGTCGGGATTTGGAGTTTCCGGAAGCGCCGGGCCTTCGCAAACCGATCGTCGTCGAAACGGACGGCGGCATGGTTCCGATCGTCGAGCCGAGCAGCGAGGGGAAAGACAAGCGCAAGGGCAAGACGCTGTCCTGGCGGGAGGCGAAGCTGTCGCTGGCGCACGCGCAAGGGAACTGCACGCCGGTTTATGCGGGCTCGATCGAGGGCGGGGTCGAAGAGGCCGGGCGTCAGTTGCTTTCGTGCGCGGTTCGCGCCGGCTTCGGGGCGAACTCCCGGGTTCACGCGGTCGGCGACGGCGCGCCCTGGATCGTCGGCCAAGTCGAGGCGCAGTTCGGTGATCAGGGCTGCTACCTGATTGATTTCTATCATGTCTGCGAATACCTGGGCGCCGCCTCGGCGGCGATCGCGCCCGACCCGGCCGCGCGCAGCGCCTGGATGGAGACGCAGAAGGAGGCGCTCAAAGGCGGCCGTCTCGACGCCGTCCTGCGGGCGCTCGCCGGACATTGCGAGCCCCCCGAGGTCGATGACGAGCGTGCGCCCGTGCGAACCTGCCATCGCTACCTCGGCGCCCGCGTCGGCCAATTGAACGATCGCCAGGCCTTGGCCGACGGGCTGCCAATCGGCTCGGGCGAGATCGAAAGCGCTCATCGCTACATCGCCCAACAACGCCTCAAGCGGCCGGGCGCCTGGTGGCGCGTCGAACATGCCGAACACATGCTTGCCTTGCGGATAAATCGAATCAACGGCGACTGGGACGCCTACTGGAAAGCCCTCGCCCAACCCAGCTCCGCTGTCGCCAATGACAACGACCCGAAATCACTCCGCCGCACCGCCTGATTGCATCACTTTGGATCGCACCCGGTTGGAGCCGGGCGATCGAGGCGTTCGACGAAGGCGGACGCTCGACCGAGATCGCGCTTTTCCCCGAGGACCGCGTCGCGCCGGCCCTCGACTGCGACGTGGTTTCGATCCGGTTGAGCGAGATGCGGTTGCGCCGGCCGCGCCAATGGGGCGCGTGCTGGCTGGCGATGGAGCTTTGGGAGCAATTGCGACTGGACGATTTCTGGCGGCCGGCGCTGCCGCCCTCGCGCGAGGGAACGAGCTGGTTGAACATTCTGAAGACGCTGGCGAGCTATCAGCTGATCTCGCCGGGCAGCGAGTGGCGGCTGCATCGGCAATGGTTCGATGAGAGCGCGATGGGCGATCTGCTCGGCGAGGATGCCGCCCTCGCACTGCCCAACACTCTCTATCGTTGCCTGGACAAGCTGGCGGAGCACAAGAAAGCGCTGTTCACGTTTCTGCGCGAGCGCTGGAAGGACCTGTTTCAGGCCGATTTCGAGGTGCTGCTGTATGATCTGACGAGCCCCTATTTCGAATGCGATCCGCCAGAAGAGGGCAAGCGGAAGTTTGGCTACAGCCGCGACAAGCGTTCCGATTGCGTGCAGGTGGTGATCGCGCTGATCGTCACACCGGACGGCTTTCCGTTGGCCTACGAGGTCATGGACGGCAACACCTCGGACAAGACGACGCTGAAGGCGTTTTTAGCCAAGATCGAGGCGCAATACGGCGCCGCCAAACCCACCTGGGTGATGGATCGCGGCGTTCCGACCGAGGAGGTCCTGGCCGAGATGCGGGGCTCGTCGACGCCGATCCATTATCTCGTGGGCACGCCGCGCGGGCGGCTGACCAAGTTGGAAAAGGCGCTCGCGGTCAAGCCGTGGGAAAACGTGCGCGAGAGCGTGCGGGTCAAATTGATCGAAGACGGGGTAGAGACCTACGTGTTCGCCCGGAGCGAAGCCCGGCGCGAGAAGGAACAGGCGATGCGCCGTCGCCGCTTACGCAAGCTGATCAAGCGTCTCCGCGAACTCCAGGCGCAAGACCTGACGCGCGACGAGCTATTGCTCAAACTCGGCGCGGCCAAGAAAGAAGCCGGCAAGGCCTATGGCCTGATGACGATCCACACGCCGACGAAGGACCAGCCGGTCACGCCGCAAACCTTCCATTTCGCGATCAATCGCAAGAAGCTTCGGGCGGCGCGGCGCCGCGAGGGCGGCTATCTCCTGCGCACCAACATCAACGGCGACGATCCCGGCCATCTCTGGCGGCTCTATCTGCAACTGGTCGAAATCGAGCAGGCCTTCAAGGAACTGAAGAACGACCTCTCGGTCCGCCCCATCCATCACCAACTCGAAACCCGCATCGAAGCCCATATTTTCGTGGCGTTTCTGGCTTACTGCCTGATGGTCACGCTCAAACAACGGTTGAAGGCGCTGGCGCCGGGACTGACGCCCAAAGCCGTGCTCGAAAAGCTCGCCGCGATCCAGATGATCGACGTCGAACTACCCACGACCGACGGCCGAACCGTCCTCCTGTCCCGCCATACCGAGCCGGAGACCGATCACCTGCTTCTGCTGCAACGCCTCAAACTCGAGCTCCCCGCGCAGCCGCCGCCGAAAATCGCCGCCGCGACCGACGCCAAAGCCGCCTGAACTCTCACCCCCTGTAGTGCCGACCTTTGAACTCGCCCCTCAGCGATTCCAATGTGTTCGCCTCGCCGCATACCCCCAGTTGGTGAAGTCGGGCTACCGACAGACGGAGGATGCCTCGGCCTCGGATCGGCTCGTCCCGCTCGTCGCCCCGGAAGCGTTCGCGCTCCGGCTCGACGAACTCGAACTCGCTTGATCGTGTCTTTTGGCGGCGTTCTAAAATCGCTTCGCAAGCCAATCAGCCAACCCTGATCGAACCGCAAGATCCGCGATCTTCTTCCGTCCCCAAACCTGGATCCTGCGGTCGGTCGGCTCCGATAAATTTGGCGACGGAGAGTGGACCGCGAAGATCATGCGCTGTTACAGCTCTTCGCGTTCGGCGAACCGGCGCACGTAGTCGTCGAGGGTCGATTGAGTGGCTGAACTCTTCACCTGAACGAATGCAATCTCACCGGTCGCGGCATTTTCAGCTTCAATGTCAATCGCCTCTGTTGTGCCACCCCGTCGCGCCAACCGAGCCCAACCTGAGCGCGACAGGATCAGGTCTACCAGCACCTCAAAATCCTTATCGCCCAAACGCGCGACTAATTTAGCGACGGTCTCTTCGTACGCAACTCGTGCGAGCGTAGCAGCCTTCACCTCCGCATCTTCCTCATTTCGGTTGATACGAAGTATCTCGCTCCCTGCCCGAGGTTTACAGACGGTCGCCCTAAATCCCGCTACCATCGCGACCTTCCCTGGGAGTTCGGAGGTCGCCAGATGCCGCTTGCCATCCAGCTTTTGACCCAAATTGCTGCCGGATCAAAGGCTCTATGACCGCGAAGTCTGCTGCTCGCAAAACGGCATCAGGAATGATCCGCCATCCCGCATGGATTTGGCCGCTGGTCCTCGCAGCGCTCCACCACTTTCCCTTTTCGCCGTTCTTAACGTATCGAACAGAGTTGGGTAGGGGCTGCGCCATCTCAGAATTCGTCGGCCCCGGTCACGCCGGCTGCTTGAGCTTCACCACGTTGTGCAGGGTGTCGTCGGCGGTGTCGAAGAATCGGCGGACGCCGCGCGCCGCCTGGCGGATGCGCTGTTCGTTCTCGACCAGCGCGAGGCGGACGTAGTCATCGCCGTGCTCGCCAAAACCGATGCCCGGCGCGACCGCCACATCGGCCTTCTCGATCAGGAGCTTGGAAAACTCGAGGCTGCCGAGGTGACGGAACTTCTCCGGCACCTGCGTCCAGGCGAACATCGAGGCGGTCGGCTTCGCGATCGGCCAACCGGCCGCGGCGAAGCTCTCGATCATCACGTCGCGGCGGCGCTTGTAGGTCGCCCGCATCTCGCGGATGCAGTCCTCGGGCCCGTTGAGGGCGGCCGCGGCCGCGACCTGAATCGGCGTGTACGCGCCATAGTCGAGATAGGACTTGACGCGCGCCAGCGCCGCGAGAAGCCGCTCGTTGCCGACGGCGAATCCCATCCGCCAGCCCGCCATCGAAAAGGTCTTCGACATCGAGGAGAACTCGACGGCGACGTCGAACGCGCCGGGCGCTTGCAGAACCGACGGCGGCGGCTCGTCCTCGAAATAGACCTCGGCGTAGGCGAGGTCGGACAGCACGAAGATTTCGTGCCGCCGCGCGAACAGAACCAGGTCCTTGTAGAAGTCGAGCGAGGCGACCATCGCGGTCGGATTGGAGGGATAGCAGACCACGACCGCGATCGGCTTGGGGATCGAGTGAACGATGGCGCGCTCGAGCGCGACGAAGAACTCCGGCGTCGGCTCGATCGGAACCGAACGGATCACGCCGCCCGCCATCAGGAACCCGAATGCGTGAATCGGGTAGGACGGATTGGGAACCAACACGACGTCGCCCGGCGCGGTGATCGCCTGGGCCATGTTGGCGAAGCCCTCCTTCGAACCCAAAGTGACGACGACCTGCGTCTCGGGGTCGAGCTTCACGCCGAACCGGCGCGCGTAATAGCCGGCCTGGGCGCGCCGCAGGCCGGCGATTCCCTTCGAGGCGGAATAGCGGTCGGTGCGCGGCTTGCCGACGGTTTCGACGAGTTTGTCAATCACGTGCTTTGGCGCTGGCAGGTCGGGGTTGCCCATGCCGAGATCGATGATGTCGGCGCCGGCGGCGCGGGCCTTCGCCTTGAGCTTGTTGACCTGCTCGAAGACATAAGGCGGCAGGCGCCGCACGCGGTGAAAGTCGCTCATCGGAAAAGACTGTCCTTAGGGTGAATAGCCGGTCGAGTCGGCGCGCCTCGCCGTCATGGTTCTGTAGCATCGGGCGGGGCGCCGCCGCAAACGCCTCGTTATTGATTGGCCGGCGCCGGCTTTCTTTTCGCCTTCGCCGCCTCTTGGGCCTTCTCCTCGGCGACCGCCTTGGCGGCGGGCGGGAAGGACGCCCGCAACGCGTCTGCGCGCTTCTCGGTCGAATCGAGGTCGCCCTTGAGGTTGCCCAAACTCTTGCTGTCGAGCGCCTTCTTGGCGGGCTCCGGCGGCGCCTGGAAGACCGGGATGTAACCCGGCTCCTTTTCCGGACGAGATTTGACGACAAAGTCCTGAGCCTGCGGGGCGTCGGCCGCAAAGCCCAATATTTTCATCACGCTCTTCAGCGGATTGTCGGCCTGCTGGGCGAACGCCGCAGACGTCAGGCCGCACGTCAGGGCCGACGCGATCGCCCATTTCGCTGCGTTCGCCGTGAACATGCCGCCGCCTTCCGCTCCCGTTCGTTCCGCCATCGCCATCACGCCAAAAGTCGTTGTGGCGTGATGCCGCCGTAGTGACCTATTATGACCAAAACGGGGAGGCGTCTCCCCCAGCCTGTATCAGGGAACGCTCTTTCATGGCGACACATCGTGCGAACGCGTCGAGAGATCGAGCGACGCCGGTCGAAACGACCGATGACGGCGCCCCGACCGCGACGGCCAAGTCCCGAAAGCCAGCAGCAAAAAAGTCGAGCGGAGCGAAGTCCGGCGCGCGAGCCGCCGCCGAACCGAAAAGCGTCGCTTCGACAGCCAAGACCCCCGCCAAGCCGGCCAAAGCCGCGCCCAAGGCCAAGTGGGTCAACGCCCTTCTGACCCCAGCCGCGGAAGCCAAGGGGCGTAAGAGGACGGTCCCCAAGCCGGATGCGGACTCGCTCGACCAATGGGTGAACACGCCGGCCGGCCCATACGGATTCGACTGAGCGCAGCCTGCCCCCCGCGAGTCCCGCGCCCGCGTCCAAGCCGCCGCCGGTCTTTGGTCAGGCGACGAAGCGCGCCCGCGTTCCGAAACAAGCCAAGTCTGCGGCCGCGCCCGCCGCTCCCCCGGTCGAATCGACGGCGGAAGCGGTCGCGCAGAACGCAACGGCGCGGACGCCGGGCGCCGCGGCGCCCGGTCCGGCGCCAAAAACCGTTGATCCGGAGACAAACTCCGCCCCGCCGGCAATTGAGCCGCCAAGACGCGGGGATGCACGCGCCGAGCGTGCGATCGCCCCGGCGCCCGCCATGCCGGCGCCGGCCGAGATGGACCCGCGAAGCCCCGAGGACCCCCCAAATCCTTTCGGCTTCGGGGTCCCATATCCTATGCCGAACATCGAGGCGCTGGCCCGCAACATCGCGAGCGCCATCGAGCATGCCGGCAAGGCGTTTGCCGCCTACATCCGTCCGCGCGAGACCGGGGAAATCAAGACCACGGTCGGCGAGGAGATCGGCGAGATGGTCCGCTCGCTCGGCCATGTCGCCGAGTATTACATGGCCGATCCCAAGCGCGCGATCGAGGCCCAGACGGCCTACGCCACCCAGTTCGTCAATCTGTGGGCGGCGACGCTGCAGCGGTTCCAGGGCGGAACGGTCAAGCCTATCGCCGAACCCGAGAGCAGCGACAAGCGGTTCTCCGACGCGGCCTGGCGCGACAATCCTTTCTTCGACTTCCTCAAGCAGGCCTACGTGCTGACGACGGACTGGGCAGAAAATCTCGTCCACAACGCCGATGAAATGGAGCCGCACCGTCGCGCCAAGGCGCGTTTCTATCTCAAGCAGGTGTCGGCGGCTTTCTCCCCGTCGAACTTCGTCGGCACGAACCCCGAACTCCTGCGGGCCACGCTGGCCGAGAGCGGCGAGAACCTGGTGCGCGGGCTCAAGATGCTGGCCGAGGACATTGAGGCCGGCAAAGGCAACGTCCGCATGCGCCAGGTCGACGCACGGGGCTTCGAGCTGGGCGTCAACATGGCTACCACGCCGGGCAAGGTCATCTTCCGCAACGACGTGATCGAGCTCATCCAGTACGCGCCGACGACAGCTGAGGTTTACAAGCGGCCGCTGCTGATCATTCCGCCCTGGATCAACAAGTTTTACATCCTCGACCTCAATCCGGAGAAGTCATTCATCCGCTGGGCGGTGGCGCAGGGCCTGACTGTGTTCGTCGTCTCCTGGGTCAATCCCGACGCCAGGCACGCCGACAAGGATTTCGACGCCTACATGCAGGAAGGCATTTTGGCCGCGCTCGACAGCGTCGAGCAGGCGACCGGCGAGCGCAAGGTGACGGCGATCGGCTATTGCGTCGGGGGCACGCTCCTTGCCGCGACGCTCGGTTACATGGCGGCGACTGGCGACGACCGAATCGAGAGCGCGACCTTCTTCACCACCCAAATCGACTTCACCGACGCCGGCGACCTCAAGGTGTTCGTCGACGCCGAGCAGCTGAAGCAGGCCGAAAAACGCATGGAGGAGCAGGGCTATCTCGAAGGCTCAGCCATGGCGCAGGCCTTCAACATGCTCAGGCCCAACGATCTGATCTGGTCGTACTACGTCAACAACTATCTGAAGGGCAAGGAACCGATGCCCTTCGATCTCCTGGTGTGGAACGCGGACGCCACCCGCATGCCGGCGGCGAACCACAAGTTCTACCTCCGCCACTGCTACTTCCAGAACGACCTGTCGAACGGGCGCATGAAGCTTCACGGCCAGACGATCGACCTGAAAAAGGTGACGATCCCAGTCTACGAACTTGCCGCCAAGGAGGACCATATCGCCCCTGCCCGCTCGGCGTTCACTGGCGCCAAATGTCTCGGCGGACCGGTGCGCTTCGTGATGGCCGGGTCGGGCCACATCGCAGGCGTGGTCAACCCTCCGGCCAAACCAAAGTACCAGTACTGGACCGACGGTCCGGTCGAGGGCGAGTTCGAGGACTGGGTCAAGGCGGCCAAGGAAACGCCCGGCTCGTGGTGGCCGGACTGGATCGAGTGGGTCGCCGCGCAGGCGCCCGAGAAGGTTCCGCCCCTCACGCCCGGCGAGGGCAAGCTGAAGCCGCTTGGCGACGCGCCCGGCGAGTACGTCAAGATCAAGTCGTAGCGAGCGGCGCGGACAGCCCGGACGGCCGCCCGCGCCCCTACGACCCGGCTATGCCGCTAGGCGGTCTGATCGCGGCCCATCCTCTCGCCGCGCTCCCATCTTGAACTCGCCGACTGCAGCCGCGAGCGTTTCCGTCTCCGATTGCAGGTTGCGCGTCGCAGCACTGGTCTCTTCAACCATGGCGGCGTTCTTCTGGGTATCCTCATCCATCTGGCCCACGGCGACGTTCACTTCCTGGATCGCTGTGCATTGGTCGGAAGTTCGGCCTGCAATCTCCCTGACAATGTCGCTGACGCCCGCGATCTGCCGTGCGATGCGCTCGAGCGCCTCCCCGGTGTCGGAAACGAGCTTCGCGCCTTGGGCGACATCCTCTTTCGCCGTCGCCACAAGGTTTGAGATCTCTTTCGCGGACTGCGCCGCCCTAACCGCAAGCGCTCGGACTTCTGCGGCGACGACGGAGAAGCCGCGTCCAGCCTCGCCGGCTCGGGCGGCCTCGACAGCTGCGTTGAGCGCCAGCAGGTTCGTCTGAAAGGCGATTTCGTCGATCAGATCGACGATCTTGGCGATGTTGTTCGATGATGTTCCGACTCTGTTCATCGCCTCCATTGCGGATCGAACGACCGGTCCACTGCTCTCGGCGTCCTTGCGGGCGACGTCCACCGCGGCGTTTGCCTTGCGCGCGCCCTCCGCCGTCTCGGCGACTGTCGTCGAAATCTCTGAAATTGCGGCGGAGGTCTCTTCGATCGCCGCCGCCGCCTGTTCTGTGCGGCGCGCCAGATCGTCGGCGGCCGAAGCGACTTCGCGGGTCGAGGAACTGATCGAATGCGCCCCTTCAAGCACCACGCCGAGTGTGCCCTCCAAAGCGTCCACGGCCGAATTGAAGTCGGTTGCGAGGCGCCCATAGGCTTTCGGCAGTTCGGCGCCGAGCCGGAACGTCATGTCCTTATTCGCGAGCCGCGCCAAGCCTTTGGCGATCGCGTCGGCGACTTGTGCCTTTTCCAATTCAGCAGCTCCGCGAGCGTCCGCGACCGCTTGCCCATATCGCTGAACCGACGAATTGATCGTCTCGGCGGCGATGCGAAATGCGCCGTTCATGCCGACGCTCACGATCTGACGATAGTAGACGCCGCGACAGACCGCATCCATGCTTGCCGTCGCCTCCCGCACGAAGGCGTCGCATCGGTCGATCACATCGTTGACGGCGTGCGCGGCCGGCGAGAAAGACGAGTTGTCGTCGATATTGGTTATCCGGGCCTCGAAGTTGCCTTCACTGATCTGGCGGCAGGCTTCCTCGATTTTGTTGGCGCCGGCTTGGACCCCAAATATCGCCCGCGCTCTGAGCGCGCAGGCGAACGCCAAGATCGCCGCGGCGATCGCCCCGACATGCTCGATCAGCGGCGCGCCCGACAGACCCGCCACAACGCCTGCGATCGCGCAAAGGCCCGCAGCGCCGAGATGGACAGGAATCGAGCTCACATCAAAGCGTGAGAATGAATTCGTCATAGGAGACGCCCTTCGCCGTGAGCTGATGAGTCAAAAATTCGAAGCCCGCGGCGAGCGATGCCTTTCCGTTCTTGTGACGCGCCTCCTCGGCCAAGGTGGCGCGGTAGAGCGGGACGATCACCTTGTCGACCGTCGCACGGTTTGGCGCCCGTCGATTCGAATGATAGGCGACGATGTTTTTGTCCTTGTCGAAGGACGGCGTCACGTGGGCGAAGACCCAGTAGAAGTCGCCGCCTTTGGACCTGTTCTTTACGTAGGCGAAGATTTCTTTCCCCGCCATGATCGTGTCCCATAGCAGCTTGAACACGGCCCGCGGCATGTCCGGGTGACGAATGAGGCTGTGCGGCTGACCAAGCAATTCAGATTCCCGGTATCCAGCGACCCGGCAAAACGTTTGATTCACATAAGTCATCCGACCGACAAGGTCGGTCTTCGAAACGATGATCTCGTTCTCGGGGAAGAAGACTTCGTGATCGGTAAGCGGAAGCGTCGTCATGCGTTGTCCAAGCGGGCGCGGCCGGCAATAGCCGCGGATTGACTGCGAATGGGAATGCAGGCCCAGCCTGCGCGCGCTCGACGGCGTCATGCCCCAACGACGTCGCGCACCCTGCGCACGGCGTTGCGAAACGCAATCTCGAAGTTACGCGCCTGGCAGTTAAAGAGTTGATAAGCCGCTTGCCAGGGCAATCGCATTTCAAGACTGGGTCAGGAGTTTGCAGAGGAACTCGTCATTCCATCCTGCGCGCTTGAACTTTCCGCGCAGGGAGCCCTTTGATCCCTCGTTCTGCATCGCGTTCAGCGCCATGTGACGCAGGATCGCCAGATTTTCAGGACCATGGCCGAGGCGGGTGCGATCCTGATCTTCGTTCATGACGACGTCCAGACGCCAATGTAGCCGGTTCTCCACGCCCCAATGCTCGCGCACGACTTCATTGAGCCGCTCGGGGGTCAGTTCCGTGCTGAGGAGGTAATATGCTGTTTCCGTTGTGGTTTTCGCTGGCGTTTCACGGATGCGAACGACCTTGCCCACGGCCTTGAGGCCAGGCCATTGATGATCTTCCTGCAACCAGCCGATGTCGGTCGAGACCGAAGCGGTGCGCGTCTCGATGCGGCCGTGCCCGGCATCGACGTCCGGTTTGGACGTCGCGGCCTTGGTTTCGGGGTCATCCAGATACTGGCGCACGTCGTCGTGCAGACTGCCCTGGTTGCCCTTCAGCGCCAGCGCATAGTCACCGCCCTGTCGGACGATCTGCTCGGCGATCGAACGCTGGCAAATGAGCGCGTCGACGGTCACGATCGTCCCCTTCAGCGACAGCATCTTGAGCAGCTTGGGGACGGCGGTGATCTCGTTCGACTTCGCGTCGGTGGCGATCTGCGCCAGCACCATGCGTTGCTGGCAGCCCCATGCGCTGACCATGTGCAGGGGCGATTTGCCGCTGGCCTTGTCGAACGAGCGGCGCAACACCTTGCCGTCGATCGCGATAACACCCTGACATTGCGTCGAAAATTGCGACATGAAACGCTGAAACACGGCGCGAAATTGCTCCGGGTCCAGTTGACGGAAAAGCCGGCTGAACGTGTCGTGGCTGGGCAGGCCATTGGCCAACTCGAGCAAGCCGCGAAGAAACGGCTCCTTCGACTTGGCGAACAGCGCCATATCGACCGCGCTCTGTCCGCCGCACAGAACCGCGCAAAACGCGATGATCAACAGTTCATGGAAATCGTGAAGAGCCGCGTTCCCACTTCGCGGATCGTCCAGTTCTTCCCAACAGGCCGCAAACTGCTCCAAAATCGTCTCCAAGGCTCGATTCGCGCCTCAGGAGGTAAAATCCATCAGCCCAACGCGCCGCAAGCCCCAGACGTTTCCTCATGCTTTTTCAAATGCGATTCCCCTGAGCCGCTTGCTGCTGTGGCTGAGTTTTCCGGCGCTGCCCTGCAGGGGCGATCGCGCGGCGGGCCGAGCGTCGCCAAAATTCTGCACTGTTGTGGCATGATGGACCATCGCCTGGGGGTTCAATCGACCAAGAGGACAGACATGCCGCAAACCGTCACGCTCGTTCGCCACGGCGAAACGGCCTGGAGCGCCAGCGGCAAGCACACCGGACGGACGGACATCCCGCTCACCGCGGTCGGCGAGCGGAAGGCGGCCGCGCTGCACGACCGTCTGGCTGGCCAGCGCTTCGACCGGGTTTTTACGAGCCCCCTGCAACGGGCCGCCCGGACCTGCGCGCTCGCGGGCTTCGGCGACCGCGCCGTGACCGATTCCGACCTGCTCGAATGGGATTACGGCGACTACGAGGGGCACACCACCCACGAGATCCTCGCCGAACGGCCGGGCTGGCTCATCTTCCGCGACGGCTGCCCGAACGGAGAGGCCGCGGTCGACGTCGGCGCGCGCGTCGATCGCGTCATCGCCCGTCTGCGCGCCGCAGACGACCACGCGATCGTCTTCTCGAGCGCCCATGTGCTGCGCGTGCTGACCGCCCGCTGGCTCGGCCTGCAGCCAGCGGACGGCCGGTTTTTCCTGCTCGACACGGCGAGCGTCAGCGTTCTCGGCGCCGAACACGACGACCCCGGCGAGCCGGTCATCCGCCTTTGGAACGCAGTCTGAGCTGAGAGGGCGCTCGCTCGGAGGGGAACGCCTCGCCGCACCGAGCGCTCGACGCGCGCCATAGCCGGCCAGGAACGCTCCGTTAGACACCCAGCCCGGATCGACCACCGCGCTGCGCGAGAGCGGCAGCACGACGTGACCGCCGCCGAACAAACCCCGGACCGGGAGATTGCCGCAAGGAAGGCGAGCGGACCGCTGTGGGCGGGAAGGAACGTCAATGCGAGCAGGACGAAGAAGCCCGCGAGACAGGCGAGCCCCGTCCCGCGTCCGATCGGCGCGGGCGCAGTTTCGGCGAGCGGCTCGTCCCGTCGGCGGCTGACGCGAAGCCCGGCGAGGCCCCCGAGCCCGATCGCGGCGATCTGACTTGCCCCTCCCGGCGCGAAGGCCGTCAGGAGGACGGCCAGCACCGCGATCATCGCCCGCCGCCCGTCGGCGTAATTATTACACGACCGTTACTCCGAGCCTTTTGTCTAACGATCCCCTGCTTTCCGCACCCCATCCGACCCTGCGGGCCACCCCCGCTTCGCAGAGAAGGAGGCGCGCGACTCGGAGGAATGTGTGAATGCCGTAGGCCACTCGCCCGTCGGGAGAGGCAAGCCGCGAAGGCAGATCGTGCAGATTGCCCATCAGCCGGGTGGCGCCGACGCGGCTCGCCCATTCGCCGCGAAAGCGGGCCGCCAGCTGTCCTGGCATCGTTCAGAAATTCTTGACGATCGCAGAGCGCAAGACGTCGCCAGCGCCGCGGCCTTAGGCGGTCGAAAGGCCGCCTGTTCCTGCCCTGTTAACGCAGGATTTGCCCTGTTCTTGACCGTTTTGACCCCTGTTCGGGACCTGTTATTTGAGCGGCCCATTCGCGTACAACGCCGCCAAACCCCTGTTTCCGCTTAGAGCTTTTTCCTCGTTGAGGCTGTATTTACTGTGCCGTAGCAGGCAAAACAGGAAACGCGCATGGCGCCCGGACGCGCTCCGGGAGCGATCCGATTGTCAAGCCGGGCTTTTCTTTGGGCCGCCGCCCCCGCGCGAACGCCTTCCTCCCCGCGAAGGTCACCAAGCATCACGAAGGCTGCGTGTTCCTTGGTGGCCTTCGTGGTGGAATCTGAGCCTCGATCGCGGCCTTGTCGATGACGGACCAGACCTGCGCGATCCGCCGCTCGCGAAATTCGTAAATGACGTTCTCCGAGAAGGATATGCGCTTCCCGTTGACGGGGAGCCCGAAAAGCATGGCCTTTGGCGTGCAGTCGAAACGCAGTCGGGCCGCCACGTGGGGCGCTTCGACGACGAGGCGTTCGATCTGGAAATGAAGATCGGGAATCGCAGCAAAGTCTCGTTCGAGCATCGCGCGATAGCCAGCCAGCCCGAACGGACGATCGTTGTGGCGCACATCGTCGCGAACGAATTGATGAAGTTGCGCCCAATCCTGCCGGTTCAGGCAGGCGATGTACTCCCGGTACAGACCTGCGAGATTTGGCTCCGTCATCGAACGCCGTTCCTCGCGCAACCGGTCGGAGAGCCGAAGCGAATCCGGCTGCGCACCCTAATAGACCACCACGCTGCGAATCCCCTCGCCTGCGTGCATCAGGTCAAAGCCCTTGTTGATCTCGTCGAGCGCGAGCCTTGCCGTGATCATCGGGTCGATCGCGATCTTGCCGGCCAGATACCAGTCGACGATCTTGGGCACGTCGGTGCGGCCGCGCGCGCCGCCGAACGCGGTGCCCTTCCACACCCGGCCGGTGACCAGCTGGAACGGCCGGGTCGAGATCTCCTGCCCTGCCCCGGCGACGCCGACGACGATCGACTGGCCCCAGCCGCGATGCGCGGCTTCCAGCGCCTGGCGCATGACGGTCGTGTTGCCGGTGCAGTCGAAGGTGTAGTCGGCGCCGCCGATCTGGTCGGCGCCGCGCTTGGTTAGGTTGACCAGATAGGGCACGAGGTCGCCGGCAACTTCCTTGGGGTTGACGAAATGGGTCATGCCGAAGCGCTCGCCCCAGGGTTTCTTCGCATTGCTGAGGTCGACGCCGATGATCATGTCGGCGCCGGCGAGGCGCAGACCCTGGACGACGTTGAGGCCGATGCCGCCGAGGCCGAAGACGATCGCGGTCGCCCCCTGCTCGACCTTGGCGGTGTTGATGACGGCGCCGATCCCCGTCGTCACACCGCAGCCGATGTAGCAGATTATGTCGAACGGCGCGTCCGGATTGACCTTGGCGACGGCGATCTCGGGCAGCACGGTGAAGTTCGAAAAGGTCGAGCAGCCCATGTAGTGGAAGATCCGGTCGACCCCGTAGGAGAAGCGCGACGTCCCGTCGGGCATCAGCCCCTGCCCCTGGGTCGTGCGGATCGCCGTGCAGAGGTTGGTCTTACGCGACAGGCAGGACGGGCACTGGCGGCATTCGGGCGTATAGAGCGGGATGACGTGATCGCCCTTTTGGACCGTCGTCACGCCGGGACCGACGTCGACGACAATCCCTGCGCCCTCGTGGCCGAGGATCGAGGGAAAGAGCCCCTCCGGATCGGCCCCGGACAAGGTGAATGCGTCGGTGTGGCAGATCCCGGTCGCCTTGATCTCGATCAAAACCTCGCCGGCACGGGGGCCGTCGAGATCGACCTCGGTGACTTCGAGCGGCTTTCCGGCGGCGACGGCGACAGCGGCGCGGGTCTTCATCGGCTTCATGCTCCCCTGTGGGTCAGGGATCATTAAAGCGGAGACCCGTGGTTTCGCCTAGAGGCCCGGGTGAGAGCCCTGCCGCGCGGACGGCCGCGTCGGACGCGCCTTTTGCCGGGTGTCGCGGCCCTACTGCCTGAGGACGAGGATCCCGTCCCGCTGCTCGACGCTGACGAGCCGCTTGAGAAAACTCGCGCCGAGCAGATTCACGTCGCCCGCCTCGGGGGCCAGGATAAGCGCCTGGACGTCGCGCAGGTAGAGGCCGCCGAAGCTCACCGAGTTCGAGCGTGGCGGGCGAAGCGAGCGATTCGCCGTTGGCTGTCCGGAGCCTCCATTTCGGCCCCGGCGACGGCGTGAGCCCGATGCGCGCGGCGGTCGCGGCGGAGATCGTGACGACGCTCGCCCCGGTGTCGACCAGCATGCGGACCGGAACGCCGTCGACGAGCGCGTCCGCGGCATACTGGCCGCGGGCGTCGGCGGCGAGCGACGCCTCTCGGTAGCCGGTCGCCTCCCGGTCGGCGGCACGTTCCGGAACCGGCGCCTCGGCGAGCGCCGCGACATGCGCCGGCTGATCCGGCGACGTTGTCAGGCCGGAAACCAGCGCCTGCGCCAACAGCGCGAGCGCCAGAATCGCAATCGACACCGTCAGAGCGCCCTTGAGCATGCCGGCTCCGCGATCGCGCCGCGCGGGCGCCCTCCCCCGCATCTTCAGGCCCGAAGGCGCAAGAAAGCGTAAAGCCGGCCACTCAAATGCCGCCGGAACCACTTCTGACGCCTGGCGCAGCGGCTCGCCGGATTTTGACGGACCCTCGGCTTTCCCAAGAAAGCCTGTAAGAACCGCAAAGGCTCAAGGCGACGAGCGCTTCAACCTGAATTGAAATTGACAACCACAGGGTACCGCAAGGTTTCCGGAGATCCTAGCACCGGAATAAACAAGACCTATCAGAGAAATGCGAGATTCTATTTGACTATGACATTATTCGTGTCAAGCTTAACGCGCAGGCGCAAAATTTCTCTTCGCCTGAACAGGGGAGACTGCCGCATGAGAGTTTCGATGCTGCTTTTTACTTTAGCCGCCGCTGGATTTGCCGGGGCTCCGGCCAAGGCGACATCATTGACAATCGATTTCCCCACCGCCGGAGATCCGTGGGCCGATATCGCTAGCGGAACTTCTGGAACCTTGACTAGCGGGGGTTTGACCGGGCAACTCAAAAGCCAGTATTCCTACATCACCAGCTCCGGCAACGCCTATCCCTCGCTGAATAATTTTGTCGCGACCGCGTTTTCGGCCACGTATAATATCTATAACACTCAATACGACACGATCAACTATAGTATTGGCGGATCCACCGTTGATATTCCTCTGTTCGATTGCTGCGGAGGCGAATTGTACTCCACTGGCACGTGGTCGATTTCGCCGGTCCTGCTGTCCTCGACAAGTCCGATCACGTTTACCCTCGACGACGACGTCCCGCAAACGAACCCCGACGCCGGCAACTGGATCCAGTTTGGCGAGGGGACGGTGACCCTCACCGGTTATTACGCCACGCCAGAGCCTTCGACATGGGTGATGCTGCTGCTGGGCTTTGGCGGACTAAGCCTCGCCGGGCGCCGGGCGGCGAGACACGCCCAGAAGGTCGCGTCCGTCTGACGGCGGCTCGACAAAGGGGTCGCTTCCGGCGACCCCCGAAAACCGGCGAATGCGGCCCGCGGAAACGATGAACTCGGATCAAATCGCGCCGAACACCCTCGTTCGACCGCTGACGTGGACACCTCGGGTCTATGAAGTTTCCTCCCGCAGTCCTTCGTGGAGACGACGCGACTCTAGCCACTTCCAGCCCCAATGGAGATCATTTTATGAGAACTCTCGGCTCTTCTTTTTACCGTTGCTGCCGTCGCCATGAGTGGAGCCACGGCCAAGTCGGCGTCCGTTACCGTGGATTTTCCGACTGCCGGCGACGGATGGTGCGACGTCGCGAGCCAAACGTGCGGCACATTGAGCAGCGGCGGTCTTACGGGAGAACTTAAGACCAAGTATTCCTTTATTACAAGCAAAAGTAATTACCCTGTTCTGAATAATTTTGTTGCGACAGGAATTTCCGTCAATATGAATTACTACAACACTGGATATGCGGTTATCGACTACTACGTCGCCGGCAACGAGTTTCAATACGTAACCGTCTGTTGCGGGACTAACTCAATCAACATTCCGACGGTTGCGTTCGCAACTCCAACCCTGCTGTCCCCGACAAGCTCCTTCAGCTACGTCCTGGACAGCGACATCTACCAGACGAACCCGACCGCCGGTAACTGGATCCAGTTTGGTGCGGGTACCATCACCCTCACCGGATTCTACGCCACCCCTGAGCCTTCGACATGGGCCATGCTGCTCATCGGGTTCGGGGGGCTAAGCTTTGCGGGTTATCGGACCGCGCGACGCGGCGAGAAGATGCGTCCACCTGACGGCAGCTCGAATGCGACGGCCGGCGCGGCTCTAGGGCGGGGTCCATAGGGGCGTCCGTCAGGGGGGACGCCCGTCTCGCGACGGGCTATGGACCGCGCCCGACGCCCTCAGCCTGTACCGGTTCACCACGTTCTCGAACAACTTCTGCCGGCCGGAGCGCGGCTTGGGGTCGATCGTCTCGTCGGCGACGCGCTTGGCGATGGCGTCGAGGCTCGCGCCTTCTCCAGCCGGCGCCACGCTCCGGGCGCGCCGCGTCGACGTCCGAAAGGCCGCCTTGCCTGCCTGACTCCCTTCGACGGACGCAGGCTTGCCGAACCCTTCGGAATGGCGGACGGCGCGCGGCCGTCGCCTGCCGAACAAATTATCGTGACCTGCGCGGTGGGGGAGCGCCGATGCGGGCCAGCCGAGCCACCGAAGATAGTCAGAAGGCCGCGGCGCTACAGAAAGCTAGAATAACATTGATAATAAGTTACAATCTGTCGGTTGATAAAGAGACTATCCCTAAGTTTTTATACCGACTTTGAGAGTCGTTTTTTCTTATGCGTGAGCAAGATTTTATTTGACTCTGAAGTTTTTCCTGGCACTCTCAAGGAGATGGCGCGATCTTTGCCCGGATTTTGTCTAAGAGGAGTGTCGAATGCAACTCTCAGTGCTTCTCGTTACAATTGCGGCGGCGACGGCTGCTGCTTCGGCGGCCAAGGCGGCGTCGGTAACGGTCAATTTTCCCGCCGCGGGCGATGGCTGGTGCGGCACCTTCGGCGGCGTCGGGACGTGCGGCACACTGAGCGGCTACAGCGGGAACATGCAGGCCGAGAATGATTTCGTAACCAGCTCCGCCAGCAACGCTGCCGCATACCCCATCCCGGCGCATTTTGTGGCCACCGGGTTTTCGGGCACGTTGAACATAAGCAGCACCAGTGCATATACCGTAATTGATTTCTTTTACCCGGGCAGCCCGTATCAACTCACCTTAGCCAATGACGTTGGAGCGTACCCGTTTCCCTTTTCCTTTACTTTCTCGACTCCGACGCCCATTTATCCCGATAGCCCGTTTACCGTCCTACTCGGCAACAATATCCCGCAAACGAACCCGACGAGCGGCAACTGGATCCAAATCGGGACAGGTTCGCTCACCTTTGCCGGAAGTGTTCCCGAACCCCCGACCTGGGCCATGATGCTCGCGGGTTTCGCGGGCCTCGGCTTCGCAGGCTATCGGACGGCACCACGCGCCCAGAAGTCCGCGTCGGCCTGACGGCTCGGATGCGACGGCCGGCGCGGCTGTAGGGCACCGGCTGCGGACCGCGCCTGGCAGCCTCAAGTGTACCGGTTCACCACGTTCTCGAAAAACTCCTGTCGGCCGGAGCGCGGCTTCGGATCGATTGTCTCGTCGACGACGCGCTTAGCGATCGCCTCGAGGCTGGCGCCGGGCTTCAGCATCGCCTGGGCGGCGGGCGCGTTCCAGCCGGCGTAGCGCTCCTCGCGCATGGCGTCGAACTTGCCGTCCTCGATCATCGCCGCCGCGGAGACGAGCGCCTCGGCGCAAGCATCTATGCCGCCGATGTGGCCGATGATCAGGTCGGCCGGATCGATCGACTGACGGCGAACCTTTGAATCGAAGTTGAAGCCGCCGGGCGCGATGCCGCCCTTCTTGAGGATAAAATACAGCGCCGGGACCAGTTCCGCCGCATTGTTGGGGAACTGGTCGGTGTCCCAGCCCGACTGGTAGTCGTTGCGGTTGGCGTCGACCGACCCGAGCAGGCCGAGCGCCGCGGCAAGTCCGACCTCGTGCTCGAAGGAATGGTGCGCCAGCACCGCGTGGCCGACCTCGATGTTGAGTTTGACCTCGTTCTCAAGGCCGAACTTGCGCAAGAACCCAGCCACGGTCGCGACGTCGAAGTCGTACTGGTGCTTGGTCGGCTCCTGGGGCTTCGGCTCGACCAGCAGCGCCCCCTTGAATCCAATCTTGTGCTTGTAGTCGACAACCATCGACAGGAACCGGCCGAGCTGCTCCAACTCACGCTTCAGGTCCGTGTTGAGCAGCGTCTCGTAACCCTCCCGGCCGCCCCATAAAACATAATTGGCGCCGTGCAGCTTGTGGGTCGCGTCGAGGACGTTCTTCACCTGTGCGGCGGCGTAGGCGAAGACGTCCGGATCGGGATTGGTCGCCGCGCCCGCCATGTAGCGCGGGTGGCTGAACAGATTCGCCGTCCCCCACAGGAGCTTGACGCCGGTCGCCAGCATCTTCTCCCCGAACCGGTCGGTCATCTCGGCGAGATTGCGGCCGAACTCGGCCAGATTCGCCCCCTCGGGGACGACGTCCTTGTCGTGGAAGGCGAAGAACGGAAAACCGAGGATGGAGAACATGTCGAAGGCGGCGTCTGCCTTGATCCGCGCGCCCTCCATGTCTTCGTTGTTCCACGGCCGGTCGAAGGTCGACGCGCCAAACATGTCTGACCCGAGCCAACCGAAATTGTGCCAGTAGCAGACCGATGGGCGAAGTTGCTCGGCCATCGTCTTGCCGAGGACCACCCGGTCAGGGTCGTAATGCCGGAAAGCCAGGGGATTTCCGCTCTTCGGCCCTTCATAGGCTATCGGTCCGATGTCGCCGAAAAACCGCTTGCTCATTCTTGCTTCTCCCTCGTGCGCCAGGGGCGCTGTCGCTGTGTCGCATTTTCGCGCGAAACGACGCCCGGCGGCAAGCGCTAACATGCCACTGCCCCGTTTGCGACCGTCATTCCCATGCGGCGGTTGTCGGCTCCAATTCTGACCCTCGGCGCCGATCCACCCGACCATGATATCGCCGCCTGTCGCCGCGTCGCACAACACGAGAGCGGGCGGCGAGATTGCGCCGGCAAATGGCAGCCATTTGAACGGAATGCGCTGGGCCGGGAGAGGAGTATCTCGATCAAGCGCCGCAGTTGTTCAGCGGGGAATGACGCCCGGGAAGACGTATTGCTGCAGGGCGACCAGCACCCCGAGCACAAGCGTCAGGATCACGCTGTGCCAGAACGTCCGCGCAAAGACGACCCCTTCCTGACCTCTCAGATTTGTCACGGCGACGCCCGTCGCAATGTTCTGTGGCGAGATCATCTTTCCCATGACGCCGCCCGACGAGTTGGTCGCGGCGAAGAGGACCGGGTCGAGGCCAAGCTGCTTTGCGGCGACCACTTGCAGGTTGCCGAATAGAGCGTTGCCCGAAGTGTCGCTGCCTGACAGGAACACGGCGAGCCAGCCGAGGAACGGCGAGATCAGGACGAAAGCGTGCCCCATGGAGGACGCGCCGAGGCCGAGCGTATAGGCCATGCCGGAATAATTCATGAGATAAGCGAGGCCGACGATGAGGCAGACCGTGATCACCGCGAGCCACGCCTGCCGGACCGTGTGGCCGACGCAGGCGACGAAGCCCGAGGGGCTCATCCGCACCGCGACCGCCGTGATGATCGCGGCGAGGAGAATGGCTGTTCCGGTCGCTAAAGGCTGGAACGCCCAGACGGCTGCATAGGGTTTGTCGTTGTAGAGCGTGATCGAGATCGCCTTGTTGAGACCCGGCCACGGGATCGACTGCTGGCCGATCGCGGCGATGTTGAAGGTCGTCCAGAGGATGACGACCACCGTCACGATGAGCCACGGCAACCATCCCTGCCAAGCCCCGACTTCGGAACTTGCAGCGCCGTCTGCGCGGGCGACATTGACGGCAAACTCAGGGTCCGGCGCCGGTTTCCAGGCCTGGAGGAACAGGAGGGTCACGATCAGGGAGCCGAGCGACGCCAGAACGTCAGTCAGGGCGTAGTTGATGTAGTTCGAAGAAATGAACTGGAGGATCGCGAACGAGCCTCCCGCCACGAGCAGGGCTGGCCAGATGGCGCGGACGGAACGCATGCCGCCATAGATGGTCATGACATAGAATGGCAGGATGAGCGCGATGATCGGCAGTTGGCGTCCGATCATCGCGCCGAGCACCGGGGAGGGCAAGCCGGTCACCGCGCCGAGCACCGTCACCGGAACGCCGAGGGCGCCGAAAGCAACCGGCGCCGTATTGAAGATCAAAACGAAGACCAGCGCCTCCAGCGTCGGAAATCCGACCATGATCAGGAGGGACGAGGTGATCGCCACGGGAGTTCCAAATCCGGCAATGCCTTCGAGCAGGGCGCCGAAACAGAACCCGATCACAACGAGGACGATGCGCCGGTCGTTCGGCAGATGATTGAGGACCCAGGCGCGGAAGGCGTCAAACCGCTTCGAACTCGACGGCGACATTGTAGAGCAGGAGCGCATTGACGACGATCCACATCACCGGCCACAGCGCGAACACGACACCGTTCAGAATCGAGTTCGCGGCGAGGTTGACCGGCAGATCCCAGATCCCGATTGCGGTGAGCAAACCGACGAAGAGGCCCGCGAGCGAAGCTTGCCACGCCGGTCGCCGCAGGATGCCGAGGAGAACGAGAACGACGAGAACGGGCAAAGCCGCCATAATGAACGATAGCGGGAGGCTCCCTCCGACCGGCATCAGCAATTGACGAAACATGCGCCCTCCCAGAGACTCCGCATCAGGCTCTTCCGCGGCTGCCCCAAACCCGTGGGGTTCGCGAAGGCGAATTACTGGCCCGGAATTTTCCCGACGGTAATTTGTATCGCGGCATAATAGGCGGCGAGATCCTCGATATCGGCCTGCGAGAGGTCCTTGATCACAATCGACATCATTTCATTCTGCCGGACGCCGGCCTGAAAGTTGCCCAGTTGCTCAATGAGGTAGCGCTCGTTCTGGCCGGCAAGATTCGGCGCCTCGACCACCTTCGACAGCCCATCGACGCCATGGCAGACGGCGCACCGCGCCTCCGCCTTTTGCCGGCCTGCGCTCATATCGCCCTGCCCCAGCGCCGTGTCTGAAACGGACGCAATCACGAGCGCTGCGGAGAGCCCAGTCAACCAGGCGCGAGAGCGGCCGGCGTACGCCCGGCTCTCCAGGGGAGAGAGCCGGACTTCGGTTTCAACAGACGAATTACTTTCCATCGTACCAGATGCGATAGATGGCGCCGACAAGGTCGTCGGATACGAGCAGGGAACCGTCCCAGTACTGCTGAACGTCGACAGGGCGGCCGAGATAGTGGCCGTTGTCGTTCCAGCCTTCCGCGAAGGGGATCGACGGGCCGGCGACGTGACCGTCGTCCTTGAGGAAGGTGACCATCACGCGCGCGCCGACCGGCACGGTGCGGTTCCATGAGCCGTGCTGGGTCGAGAAGATCGCCCCCTTGTACTTCGCCGGGAACATGTCGCCTGTGTAGAAGGAGAGACCGAGATCGGCCGCGTGGGCGACCTGCTCGACTTCAGGGAAAATCACATCGGCCGGCGGCGTCTCGGTCTTGTATTCATTGGTGCGGGTGTGCCCGCCGCCGTACCATGGGAAACCGAATTCCTCGCCGATCTTGTCAACGCGGTTCATCTCGCCCGGCGGGATGTCGTCGCCCATGCCGTCGACCTGGTTGTCGTTACTCCAGATCGTCTTGTCTTTCGGATTGAAGTCGAAGCCGACCGGATTGCGCATGCCCGTCGCGTAGACCTCGCGGTTCTTGCCGTCCTGGTCCATGCGGATGATGCCGCCCATTCCGACCTTCTTATAGAGCGCGAGCTTATCCTTGGCCGGTACGTTATAGGGTTGGCCGAGCTGGATATAGAGCTTCCCATCTGGCCCGACCCGGCATTCGCGCGCAGTGTGATTGAAACTCTCCTCCGCCTTCGGAATGAGTTCCCCCTCCGGCACGACCTCGCTGACCGCGACATCCGGGCCCTCATAAAAAAATTCCGCCGCAGGATATTGGAGGACCCGGTTCTGCTCGACCACATACAGGAACCCGTCCTTGGAGAAGCATGGGCCATTGGGCAGTTTCTTCGGCAAAGTCGGCGCGAATTCCTTGACCTCGATTCCGCCCTCGGCCCCGGTGCGGGAGCGGTCGGTCACCGCCCAGATCTTGGTCTTGCGCGTGCCAACGAAGGTCACGACTCCCTGCGGTCCGACCGCCATATGGCGAGCGTCGGGAACAAGCGCGTAAAGGTCGATATGGAACCCCGGCGGCAACTTGATCTTGTCTCTCAGAATTTGCCTGATGGCGTCCGCTTTCGGGCCGGTCTGCGGAACGGTCGGCCAATCGACCGGGGCCGTCATATGAAAGCCCTCCAGCGTCTTGAGGTTGTCATCATCCGCCCGGGCAGCGGCGGTTCCAATCAAGAGCGCGCCGAGCGCGATGGCCGAAACGTAACGTAAGTTCATGTCTCTCTCCCTGGTTTCCTGGTGCAAGTTTCTGCTTATTGAAACCGCGAACACAAACAACCCTCCACTTTCGAAAGTGGAGAAAGCCTCGCGCCGCTGGTTTTACGCCTGGATGCAATCGCCGCCCAGGCTTCGTTTCCTCCCGCTGAATCCCATTTTTTATTGAGAGTATTCATATGGCGTTCGGCTCCAAGCCCCTACGGCAGATTTTCCGCATCGTGGAAAAAGCAACGGGAACTTGGGGCTCAGCGCGCGAGCAGGGCGGCGTTTAGCGCGGAGCGGACTTGTACGCGCTGACGAAGGCGTCGCGGTTCGGCATCCGCACCAGCGGCAGCGACTTTGCGTCGAGGGTCGCATCGGCTGGGAGAATCCCGTTGAGGAAGAGGATGTAGGCGCAGACAGCGTAAGTCTCGGATGACGAAAGCGACTGCGGCGCGTCGAACGGCATCGCCCGCCGAACGAAATCGAACAATGTCGTCGCATAGGGCCAAAAGCTGCCAACCGTCTTCACCGGCCTCTTCGTTGCGATCGTGCCGGCGCCGCCAACGAGCCGATCCATCGGATGTCCCTGGCCTCGATCGCCGTGACAGGAGGCGCAATGCTTCGCAAACACAGCTTCCCCCTGGCGCGCGCTACCGGTTCCCGGAGGCAGGCCTTCGCCGTCGGGCGTGACATCGATATTCCATTGCGCGATTTCGGCCTGCGTCGCGGGCCGCCCGAGGCCGTAGCTCTCGTGAGCGGACGCGGCGCCCGCGACCAACAGCATTGCAGGCAGAGCCGCCCATGCCGCGCGCCTAGCCGCCATTGCTGACCACGCCATCCTCGGCCACCCGCCAACGCTGCATGCCATTGTAATGATAGTACGAGCGCGCGTCGCGCTGTTCCAGGAGTTCGTCGCGGCTCGGTTGAATGTATCCAGTTTCGTCAGTCGCGCGGCTGGTCAGGACAACGGCCTCGCCCGTCCAGCGCCAGAGTGCGCGGAATCGAGTCAGACATTTCGGCAGGATGGGCTCCTGCAGAGCCGCCGCCGTCCATGACGCGCCGCCATCAACGCTGACGTCGACTTTCTCGATCTTGCCGCGTCCCGACCATGCAAGACCCGAAATCTCGCGGTACCCCCGGTCCCGGAGCTTTTGTCCGCCGGAGGGCGAGGTGATGACGGACTTCGCGTCCATGACGAAGTTGAACTGGCGCACGGAGCCGTCAGGCATCACCCAACTATATTTCGAAGTCTCTTCGCGAGTTTCCCACGGCTTCTGGCCGAACTTCAGCCGCCGTAGCCACTTGACGTTGGTATTGCCTTCGAATCCGGGCAATATTAGGCGCAACGGATACCCCTGCTCGGGACGCAGCTTCTCGCCGTTCTGGGCATAGGCGAGCAAGGCGTCGTCAAATACCTTCTCGACCGGAATACTGCGGGTCATCGTGGCGGCGTCAGCGCCCTCGGCCAGCATCCAGAGGGCTTCCGGCCTCACCCCGACCTCTTCGAGCACCGCCTTCAACGGCGCGCCGGTCCATTCGCAGCAACTCAGCAACCCGTGTGTGTCCTGGACTGTGTAGTCGGCGACCGGCTCGCCCCAGTTCTGTGTGTTGCCGGAACATTCGAGAAAGCAAATTCGCGACATCGCGGGAAATCGCTGGATGTCGTCCATGCGAAAGATCATCGGCTTCTCGACCTCCCCATGGATCAGCAGCCGGTGATCGTTCGGATCGATGGTCGGGACTCCGGAATGGTGTCGTTCGTAATGCAGTCCGTTTGGCGTGATGACGCCATGCAGATCCTGAAGAGGGGTCAGACTGGCCGCCGCCTTTCGCGTTGGATAGGGCGAGCCTCCGGTCCGGTCTCGCCGGACGACGCCGGCTTCGTAGACCGAAGGCTGCCCGTAAGGCGGGGTCATTACGTCGGCGCCAGGTGCGGTTTGTCTCGGGAGGGTCTCGTCCGAGTTCGCCTCGTCATCGGTGGCCTGCGCGGTTCGCGGACCGAGCGCAACGCCCGTAGCGACGCCCGCCGCCACTCGCATCGCTCGACGGCGGTCAATCGGATGCGAACTCCCGTTGACCGGCGGTGTCTCAGTCATCGCAGTCAGAGCTCCGTTACCCGCCTTGTAGACTCAGATCCGTCAAAGCGCGGCGGCGCCGGCGCCGCCGAGCTTGGCGGTGATTCCGGCGGCCTTCTGACGCAATAGTTCCCCCAGACGCGGTATCTTTGAATGCGAGATCCGTGTCGTCGGGCCGGATATCGAGAGCGCGGCCATCGGCTCGCGGAGTTCGTTGAACACCAGGGCGGCCACGCAGCGCAGACCGACCGCGTGCTCCTCGTCGTCTACCGCAAATCCGCGTTCTCGAATCCCGGTGATGTCCTCTCGCAATGCCGCTCTGCTGACGATCGTATTGGCCGTGAGCCGGCGCGCGCCGCCCTCGGGCAAAAGCCTCTCCAACTCTTCCTCCGTCATGGCCGCGAGCAGGGCCTTTCCGACAGCCGAGCAATAGAGCGGAACTCGTGCGCCTGGTTTTGCCAAGGGCCACGCGCTAGCCGGATGGCCGACCTGATGGACGTAAATCGCCTGGCGGTCATCCTGGACTGCCAGGTTTACCGTCTCTCTGCATTCCTCCATCAGCGCGCGCATGTAAGGTCGCGCTACACCAACGAGGTCGCGCCTTCTTAGAAAGGCGCACCCGGCGACGAACGTCTGGACGCCGACCGACCACAACCGTCGTTCCTGGTCGAATCGCACGTACCGCTCCTGTTCGAGGGTCGTGAGGAGCCTGTGAACGGTGGACGGGGCGAGATCGACGCATTCGGCGATCCTCGTGAGCGTCATGCCATCGGCGGACTCGGAAAGCCGGTTGATCACGCCAAGCGCGCGGACGAGCGACTGGACGGATTCCGACCGCGCTCCGCCCGGGGCTGCCGGCCTCTCCTCTTTCGACGGGCTCGGACTCCGTTCAATGCGTGGAGAATCGGCAGGCGCTTTCACCGCAAGGTTCGCATCTGGGCGACTCCAGAACTCTGGGTCTGCTGGCGAAGGATCGAGGTCGACCGTTAGCAAGAGGGAGGCTATCCGATCCGGCGCCAACGTCAATATGAGACGTCAATCAGACATGCGCGTCGCACTCGACGTTTACGCGTCGGCCTTCTCCTGTACGACCGCCAGCCAATCGCGGCGGCGCCTGCTTGCGCCTCAGGGCGTCAGTCGGGCAAGACCGGGGCGATGACGAGCCGGCCCCTAATGCTTCGACCCCGCCTCCTCGACCAGCCGGATTGCCTCTTCCGTCTCCTCTCGCGGCGGCATCAGCGCGCAGGGCGGCCCAAGTTTGCTGCTGTCGTCGAATGCGCAAGGCAGCTGTCCCAAGGCCGTAGATTCTTGCGGCGCCTAGAGCTTGGCAACCGCCAGCGCTCCACGCATCGTCGCATCGCTTGGTCTCAACCCGTAGAGGTCAGGCGTCGCACCGATCACTTCATGCTTGTCGCAAGGGACCGGTCCTTGCAATCTATCAATCGCGCCAGCCGAGCCTTTTCGGCGCAACGCCGAAGGCTGCAAAAATCGGGTGGAAACGTGAAATTGTTCCGTCAGAGGTGGGCTGTCAGCGCCGCGGCCGTCGCGTTGACCGTCGTCGCCACCTCAGGGACCGTATCAAACGAGGCGCTGAGCGACACCGAGCCCCCGGCGCCGCTGCGGCGGGGCGACGCTGGAGCGCCGGCAACGCTGGCGCAATGCGGCGACTGCCATATGATTTTCCCGGCACGGATGCTGCCGAGCCGTTCGTGGACGGCGATCCTTTCCCGGATGGACGACCACTTCGGCGAAAACGCCGCGATTCCCGAGAAAGACCTGCAGGAGATTCGCGTTTTCCTGACTTCGAACGCGGCGGATTCTCCAAACGCTTCGCCCCGAGACCGACACTTCATGAGCGAGATATTGCCGGGCGCCACGCCCTTGAGGATTACGCGCACGCCCTGGTGGAACCAGATGCATGCGGATTTCGACTTCGACGGAGTGAAGCGCAGCTCGGTCAAATCGGCCGCCAACTGCCTCGCCTGCCACAAAGAAACCAGTCGATGAGGGTCGATGCGCGCCCCTTCGATCCTTCGGCGCAGGGCATTCCAGTCTCGGGCGCGCCTGACTCGACGAGGGTGTGGGACCTCGGCGTTCGCCTCTTCCACTGGCTGCTGGTCGTCGCAGTCGGGGTCGCTCTGGTCACCGGCCTCTATTCGTGGCCGCGACGCCTCAATGTTCATGTCGCCGCCGGGGTGGCGATCGGAGGCCTGGTCGCTTTCCGCATTCTTTGGGGTTTCATGGGGCCGACTTACGCGCAATTCTCAGGCTTTCCGCTCGCGCCATCCGCGATCGCCGCCGACTTGGCCGGGTTTGTCGCTGGCCGGCGGCCCCGATACCTCGGACACAACCCGCTCGGCAGCCTGATGGTGCTCGCCCTTCTCGCCGTTCTGACGCTCAACGTCGTCACGGGAGTCGTGACGTTGGGCGGCGTCGACAAGCAGGGCCCGGCGGCTTTCGCGGTCAGCTACGCTGTGGGCGCGGCAACGCAGGGAGTTCATCAGGCCCTCGCCTACACACTCCTCCTGATGATATTCGGCCATCTCGTCGGCGTCGCATACGAGTTCGATTCTCGACCAGCCGAATCTCGTTCTCGCCATGGTCACCGGCGAGAAGCAGGCCGAGGCGGGCGCCGATGTCGCCCTGCGCGCCAGCGCAAGACCGGTCTGGGCCGCGCTCACGCTTCTCCTCGTGCTGGCGGGCGCGGCGCGCATCGACGCCGCGCTCTCGGCGCGGCGCGCCTTCGGAGTGCCGGTCGATCCCCTCGATCGGACCTACGTGAAGGAATGCGGCAATTGCCATTTCCCCTATCCGCCGAGCCTCGCGCCAAAGTCGCGATGGATGCTTCTGATGGACGGACTGGCGGATCACTTCGGCGAAGACGCCAGTCTCGAGCCCGATGTCGCGGCCACGATACGCGCCTACCTCGCGAACAATTCAGCGGAGAAATGGGATACGCGCGCATCGCACGAGCTCGCGCTTGCAAATCCCCGCGATCCGCTTCGCCTCACGGCGACGCCGTATTGGAGCTGGACGCATCGCCGGATCCCTGACGCCGTCTTCAAGTCCCGGGCGATCGGCGCGAAGGGGGCCTGCGACGCTTGTCACAGCGACGCTGCGACCGGTCAATTCGATCCACAGAACATCGGTATACCGCAGCGGGCTTTGCAATGAAGGCGACACATCCTCTCCGCGCTTGCCTCATCGTGGCGTCCTGCGTGCTTGCGGCCGGCGCTTCAGGCGAGTCGCCCCACCCGCTCCTTGACTTCTACGCCAGCGAGGCAAAAGCCTCCGATCCCGCCTTCAGCGGGTTCTCGGCAGAGCGAGGCGAGCAACTCTTCAAGACCCATTTCGCGACCGGCAAACCCGACACGCCTTCGTGCACTGCTTGTCATACGACAGACCCGAAGAAGCAGGGGCAGACCCGCGCCGGAAAGGACATCGATCCTATGGCGGCCTCTGTGAATCCGAAGCGATACACCGATCAGGCGAAGGCCGAGAAATGGTTTGGACGAAACTGCAGGAATGTCCTCGGACGCGAATGCACGGCTACGGAAAAAGGTGATTTCATCACTTTCATGCTGTCTCAATGAACGCGTTTTTCCGGTTCACGCCCCTCCCGAACTCCGCCGAATTTTCCAACGATGTCTGTCGCTATGCATCGGCGTCGTTCTCCTTGTCAGTGGATAGCGGCGACGTCCAGCCGCAGGGCTCCGGGCCAGCATGGGGCTGCGCCAAAAAATCCTAGCTCGCCCTCAGGATCCGGAATCCCTCGATTTCCTTGACCAGGCTCAGGTTCTTCCATCGCTCGGCGTCGTGCAGGATGATCAACCGGTCAAGGTCGCATTCGATCTCCCTATTGATCCGGTCGATGGTCTTCAATTGATCCCAGGCGCTGCCGACGCCGTTGGCGAGCGGCGCATAGACGCCGTCGTGATTGTGGCCAACGAGGTTGCGACGTCCGTAGACGCAATCGCCCGAAACGACGAGTCTGCCCTTCGGCGTGTCGAGCGCAACGAACTGTTGCCCCATTGTATGACCTGGGCCGAACCGCACATGAAGGCCGGGCAGCAGATTGTCGACGTCGCCGTCGAGGAGGTTCAGCCGGTGTTCGAGGGAGGCGTCGAAGGCGCTGCGCAGGTTGTCGGGATCAATGATCTCGGTGAGGAATCCAAATTGTGGCGGCAGAGCGAGCGCCTCGATCCAGCTCAGAAGCTCCTGCCTCTGGATATGGATGCGGGCCTTCGGGAACTTGGCGATCGAGCCCATATGGTCGAAGTGGGCGTGACTGATCACGATGTCGGTCACTTGGTCTGGCTTGACGTCCAAAGCCTCCAGCATCCGGAGCGGCGAGATCCAGTAGGGGATGCCGAACTTCACGCTCATGGCCTCCCCGCCGCCCTCGCGCATGAAGCCGGTGTCGACGAGGACGGTCTTGGCGCCGTTGCGGGCGAGGACGAACGAGAAAGGCAGGTCGACGACCCCGTCCGCGAGCGTTCCCTGGATCAGGGTGGCGAGCGGTTGGTCCTTCGAACGGGCGTACTCGAGGACATGCACGGTCCAGCCCGCGGCGTCAGTTGTCGTCATCGCTCGTGCTCCTAGCTCTCCGCGATGGCCCGTCCGAGGCTCGAAAGCCCCACGGCCACGATAAGAATGGCGCCCTGGAGGACGTATTGCGAAAAGGTCGGGGCGCCGAAGATGTTGAGGCCGTTGAAGCCGAAGGCGATGATCAGCGCGCCGATCAGCGTGCCGAAAATATGGAATTCGCCGTCGCGCAAGGTCGCCGAACCGAGGAACACGGCGGCGAAGGCCGTTAGCAGGTAGCTGTCGGCGGCGCTGGCGGTGCCGCTCCCCAGGCGCGAGGCGAGAAGGATGCCGGTCAGCGCCGCGCACATGCCCGAGATGATGAAGCCGAGGATCTTGATCCGGTCGACGTCGATGCCGGAGAGCCGCGCGGCGGCGGGATTGCCGCCGACCGCCTGGATCTCCTGACCAATCGACGTGCGCTCGATCAGAACCCAAAGCGCGCCGAGCACTAGGATCGTTATCACGATGTTATTGGGAACTCCGAACAGCCAACGTCCGAGCGAGATCTGAAGAAACGCCTCCGGGACGCCCGCGACGATCGGGACGCCCGCCGAATAGGCGAAGGCGAGCCCGGTCAGGATCGTACCGACGCCGAGCGTCGCAATGACGGAATTCACCTTGATCTTGGTCACGATCAGACCGTTGATCCAGCCGATCACGCCGCCGGCTGCGATCACAAGGAGAATCGCGACCGCGATCGGCAGGTGGTCGGCGACAATGAGGCCGGTCACGAGGATGCCGTGCAAGCTTGCGGCGAAGCCGATCGAGAGGTCGAGCTCGCCGACGATCACTGCGACCGTGAGCCCGGCCGCGATAATCATGGCGAGCGAGGCCTGGTTGAGCACGTTGACGAAATTGCCGGTGGTCGGGAACGCGCGTGGCGACAACATCGAGAAAGCGCCGATCATCGCGAGGAGCCCGATGATCGTTCCGTAGCGCGCCAGGAAGCCGAGGTAGGCCTTGGCGCGCGGAGAGAGACGGCGGTTCGAGGCAGCCTGAGCGCTCATGACAGACTCCCGGTGGAGGCGTGTGCGCCGGCGTAGCTCGCCTCGATGATGGCGTTGCGGGAGAGTTCGGCGCCGTCGAGCTGCCGCACGATCCGGCCCTCCGCCATCACCAGAACCCGGTCGCAGAGATCCGGCAGTTCCTCCGGTTCAGAGGACACAATCAGAACGGCCATCCCCTTGTCGGCAAACTCACGAATGAGCTTATGGATCTCCGCGCGCGCGCCGATATCGACGCCGCGCGTCGGCTCGTCGAGGATCAGGATCCGGGGCGTCCGCACGAGCCATCGCCCAAGCAGGACCTTTTGCTGGTTGCCGCCGCTCAACCGGCCGACCGGCGCCTCCACGCTTTCCGTCTTGATCGCGAGTTTTTGCACCGTCGTCTGGCTCAGCGCGTCCCTGCGCCGGTAATCGATCAGCGGCAGCCAGGGGTTGCGGACGATGGCGCCGAGATTCGCGATTTGCATGTTGAAGGCGACGCTCTTTGACAGGACAAGCCCCTCCGTGCGCCGTTCCTCGGGCACCAGCCCGAGCCCGGCCCGAACGGCTTTCTTCGGGCTTTTTGGCGCGAAAGGCGCGCCGCGGAGGGTCATGCTCCCCGAGTCGATCCTATCAGCGCCGTAGATAAGCCGAATGAGCTCACTGCGGCCGGCGCCGACAAGACCGCCGATTCCCAGAACCTCGCCGCGGCGCAAAGAAAAGCTCACCCCCTTGACGCGCGGAAGCCGAGTCAGGTTCTCCACCTTCAGCACGACCTCCGCCTGGCTTTTGGCACGCCGGCGCACGGAAGGGGCGGCTTCGACATGACGGCCGACGATGGCGTCGACGAGCGCCTCCCGGGAGAGCTCGTTTTTCCTCAGCCGCCGGACCGATTGTCCGTCGCGGAAGACGGTTACCTCGTCGCTGATATCGAGGATCTCGCTCAGCCGGTGGGAGACATAAAGCACGGCCACGCCGGACTGCGACAGGTCCCGCACGATCGTCAGGAGCCTTTCGCTCTCGCTCGTCGAGAGCGAGGCGGTCGGCTCGTCCATGACGATAAGTCGCGCCTTGCGCACCAGGGCGCGACAGATGTTGATCAGCCAGTTCTCGGCCGTCGAAAGGCCCTTCACGTTGGCGAACAGCGGCGCGGTGATGCCGACCCGCCTGGCGATCGGCTCGACATCCCGGGCAATCGCGCCCCAGTCGATCAGGCCGAAACGCGAAGTCTTGGGCAGGCCAAGCATGATGTTCTGGATGACGTTCATGCCCGGGACGAACGCCAGTTCCTGATGGATGAAGCTCATGCCGAGTTCGGTCGCCTGAGATGGAGACGCGAGCCGCACCGGGGCGCCGTCGACAAGGATCCGGCCACTGTCGGCCTGCGTCAGCCCCGCCAAAATGCGGATCAGGGTGGACTTACCGGCGCCATTCGCGCCGACCAGGCCGTGAATTTCGCCAGGGCGCAACGTGAGCGCGACGCCCTTGAGCGCCTGCACGCCGCCGAACGCCTTGGCGACCTCCACCGCCTCGAGCAGCGGAGGCGCAAGGCGCGCCTCCGTCCCATCGGCGATCTCAACCTTCACCACAGATGTGTTCCCGCAGGCTCACTTGCCGACCGCGTCCGGATGATCTTTGATGAACTGCTCAACGTTGGCTTGGGTGATCAGGACAGCGGGGACTTCGGCGGCTTTCGGCGTCCAGGCGTCGCCGGCAGCTTTGATCGCCTTCAGCGCCTTCACCATCTGAGAGCCTTCCGTAAAGCTATCCTCCCAGGCCGTGGCCGTCATGTGGCCATTCTTGATGTTCTCGATCGCCTGGGCGTTTCCGTTCACCCCGTAGACCTTGACATCGTCGCGACCCTGCTGCCGGAGCGCGCCGATCGCGCCGATCGCCGGGTCATCCCAGCAGCCCCAGATGGCGAGATTGCCGCCGCCGGCCGGATGCGAGGCAAGCCAGGCGTTGGCGTATTGCGCGCCGTCTTCGAAATAGCCGGGGATGCGCACCTCGTTCTTGGTGACCTTGATGTCGGGGTATTTGGCGAGCACCTGGTCGAGCAGCACTTCGCGATTGCGGCAGACTTCGCCGGTCCGGTACGCCAGCACGAGCAGGTCGCCTTTTCCGCCGAGGTCCTTGACCATCTGGTCGATGACGGGCGACGCAATCGGCGCGCCAGACCCGTTCGTTGCGGCGACCGAGCCGCCAAGGCCTCCGCCCCAGGTCACCACCGGGATTTTTGCGGTCTTGGCGGCGTCGAGGCCGGCCCCGATCGAAGACCAGGGGAAGACCATGTCGACAATGGCGCCCGCGCCGCGTTGGGCGAAGTCCTGAATGGCGGCGTTCGCCCGATCCGCGCTGCCGGAGGCGTCGACCACGGACACGGTCCAACCGTCCTCGTTCGCCGCCGCCGTCGCGCCGGCGATGTAGCGAACATTGTTCGCCTCCGTCGCGGCGATCGAGACGATTCCGAGCAGGGGCTTATCGGCGGCATGGGCTGCGCCGACCGTCAGCGCGCAGGCGAAGGCAATCGATCCAATCCTCGAGCATTTCATTTTCCTCTCCCTTTTCCTCTCCGTTGCACGCGCGCGCCGGCGCGCAGAGCTGGCGAACACAAAACTAAACGGTTCGCCAGAATTGTCCAACGCAGCATCCATGGCAAGCTAGAATTCAAATTTTGCGGCATTTTGCCGCTAGACAGCGCTAAAAACTTCCCGCAAGTTTGGCGAAACGGTTAGCTAGGTTGTTCAGTGGCGACGATAAAGGATGTTGCAAAGGCGGCCGGCGTTTCGACTGCGACGGTATCCGCCGTGATCAACGAAACGGCCTATGTCAGCCCGAGCCTGCGCCAACGCGTGCTCGTCGCGATCGACAATCTCCGATATGCGCCAATGCATGCGGCGCAGAACCTGAAACGCAAGCGCAGCCAGCTGATCGCCCTGGTCGTCGCCGATCTCGCCAATCCCTTCTTTGCAAAAATCGTCTGGTCGGCCGAGGCGGCTGTGGCCGACTGGGGTTATTCGCTGGTCGTGTTCAACAGCGACGAAAAGCCCGAGAACGAGCGGCGCATCCTTACCCGCATCCGCGCCCTTTCCTGCGACGGCGTCGTCCTGGTCCCGGTGGGCGCCCAACTGCGGCGCGATCCGCGCGACTATGAAGGCAACCCCATGCCCACGGTCCTGTTCGGTCGCACGGTCGACGACGATCGGTCGGACACGGTGACGATCGACAACCTGTCTGCAGCCCGTCAGGTCGTCAATTATCTGCTCGACCTCGGGCATAAACGCATCGGGACAATCACCGGACCGCTTTATCTGACGACCGGCCGAGGGCGCCTGGACGGGTTGCTGCAGGCCATGCAGAGTAGAGGGCTCGCGCCCGAACCGGGACACGTCCGCAGCGGCGAATTCCGCGAGGAAGTGGCCTATTCGATCGCGCGCGAGATTTTGGAGAGGCCGGACCGCCCGACTGCGCTCTATGTCGCCAACGGCGTCATGGCGCTCGGGGTGATGCGGGCCTTGGCGGATCTCGGACTGAAATGTCCGGAAGACATCTCGATCGCGTCGACCGACACGATATCGGGCATTGGGGGCCTCAAGCCTCGCCTCACCCGGACGGAGCATCCGATCGTCGATATGACCAACGAGGCGCTGCGCCTGCTCGTCGACCGAATCAATCACGGAAACGATCTGTCCGCGCGCAACGTCGTGTTCGAACCGTCGCTCGTGCTCGGAGAGAGTTGCGCGCCCCTCGCTCGCTGAGTCGACGCCCAACAGCTTCGCGGGGATTTGACCCCTCTCGCGAACGCCAATGTTTTCGACCTCGCATGTCAGGAGCCCCGCGCCGGACCGGAACTCCCGGCATTCGGCGCCGATACGACGGCTTCGCGGGCGCGGGCGCGCTCGGCGACTTCGGCGTCGGTCAGCCGGGCTTCGTAGATCGAGCGCAGTTCGATGCTGCGCGCCGTCATCGTCGCCCCGGCGATCGCAATCAGCATCGGCAAGGCGAAGGCGCGCGCCTGCCCTGTCAGTTCGATCATCAGAACCAGCGATGAGATCGGGCCCTGGGTCGTGGCGGACAGCATCGCCCCTGCCCCCAGGAGCGCGCAGACGCCGAGCTGCATTTCCGGAGCGAACTCGTGCCCGAGCGCGCCGAGCGCGGCGCCGACCAGGGCGCCGGCGGCGAGCGACGGCGTGAAAAGGCCGCCCGGCGCGCCGCTGGCAAAGCATGCAACCGTGCAGAGCGGTCGGATCGGCAGCAGCAAGATGATGGCAAGCGACGGCAGGCCGCGAACGAACAGCGTCTCTGCGAGATTCTGTCCGTTGCCAAGCGTTTCGGGGAACGGGATCGAAATGAGCCCGAGGCCAAGAAAGACCGCGGGCGGTGCCACGATTCGAAGCCAGTGGGTCGGACGCATGCGGTCCGCCCAGGCGATCGCCCGAACAAACGCCACCGATGCGAGGCCGACGACGGGCGAAGCGACAAGAGCCCAGAGGCAGACCTGCCATGTCAGGTCGGCGGCGGGAATGGCGTAGATCGGGGCGTTGGGAATGATCGCCATGGCGATGACCGTCGCGATCGTCGAGGCGGCGAGCGCCGGCAGGACCAGTCGAAGCGCCAGCGTCCCGCGCAGGACCTCGAGGGCGAACAGGGCGCCCCCGAGCGGCACACTGTAGACCGCGGCCATTCCGGCGCCGGCGCCGATCGCCACCATGAGACGGCGCTGCTCGTCCGACAGCTTTTGCCAGCTCGAAAAGAGATTGCCGAGCACCGCGCCGGTCTGCTTCGGCGCGCCTTCGCGGCCGAGCGCCGCGCCCATCCCGACGATGACGATCGACAGGACCGCGCTGCCGAGCGTCCTGAGCGTCGGCAGCCGCCCGGCCTGAAACCAGATCGCCGTGGTGATGTCGATGCCGTTGCCGCTCGCAAGACGGGTCAGCAGCCACTGGCCTGCGCCGGTCAGGACGCCCGCGCCGAGCAGCAGGAGAACGTGCCTCTCGGGGCTCGCCCGCCTTGCCGCCTCCGTCAGCGCCGAGGGCTCGTAGGCGCCCCAGGCGATGCCCTGCACCTCCTTCAGAAGCGCCGTCAGAAGCGCCGCGCCGATGCCGGCGGCGACGCCCGTCAGGACGACGGCGATCCAGAATCGGCCGGCGCCCGGATCTCGGAGCGAGCCCGGAACCCGGTCGCGTCGCGCAATCGTCTCTTTGAGCACGGGCCGCATTGTCCGCATCGGCCGGAGCGGGTCAACTCCCGTTGGAGTCGATACAACCTGCCGCATCGCCAAACCGCGGCCTTCAATTGCGCCTGTTCATTGCCTGTTCGACCGGCGAAGGCGAAAGAATCTACCTATTTATGGGCCCGATATTCCCCTGTTCTTACGGGCGGCGGGGCCGCAACCGCTCGATTGCAAGCCGACAGGCGCCTGAGATTTCAACGGTTTTTGCGTGGGCGGGAAAAGGGCCGCCGAAAATTCCCTGCTGGCAGGGACCTCCGGATCGCGCGTTCGCCCCGGCTCAGTCGAGACGAAACGCGCGGGTGACGCGCGCGAGCGCGGCCAGACCGAAGGCGCAGTCCCTCGCTTGGTGACGCCCCGCGCCCGGGCGACGTCGTCCATCCTCGCCCTGACGTCCCGGGGCCGCCGCCCCGCATCCGTCGAGGAGCGCGAAGATCGACCGAGAATTGCGCCTCGCCCGGGATGACGTTGGCCGCACCAAGCCAAACCTCCATCCGCCCGGGTTCGGCGCGGCCGCGGCGCTTGATCACGAGCGCCAATTCCGCGTGTTAGCCGGCTGCGAAGGCGTCGCGGCGACGGAAGGCCGCAAAGAGCAGCCCAGCGAAACCTGCCAGCATCAATGCCCAGGTCGACGGCTCGGGAGTGGCCAAACTGGCACTCCCTTGCGCTGTCAATTGGACATCGAGATCCAGCGCGGTGTCGGCGGGCAACGTCATGCCGAGATTGATCGTCTTGGAAAAATCCAGGCTCGAGCATGAGTCGAACGTCCCCGCGATGCCGCCGGGACCGGCGCCAGGTCCAACCGAAAAGCAGTTCGCCCAGTCTCCCGACGCGGAGAACGAGGGACCGGAGACTGACGTTTGCGATCCGGTCACAAGCCCACTGAAAACGGGGTAACTGAGGCTCTCGCTTGGAATGACAAGAGTGGCGGTGAGCGCCAGCGAACTGAACGCATCCTGGTACGGCCCCGTGACGCCGACGCCAACCTGTAGGCCGCTCAAGGGGATATCCACTCCGACCGAGCTGAAGGCGTCGGCCAAGTCCCATGTCGCGGCGATTGTGTCCGTCGCAGCGCCCTCAATGGAGCCGGGCGAGGTGACGTACCCTTGCCCTTGGACGCTCGTGTCGATCGACCGCAGAGTAAAGCTCTCCACGATCTGGCCGTTGACCACGCTGATATTTTCCTAAATCGTTTTGCCGGGCGGGACCGGGATCGAGCCGCTCTTGCGAACGCCGTTTATGTTCTTGTTATAGGTGTAAACGGAACCTTGAACGGTCGGAGCATTCGCTGTTCCGGGCGTGAGCAGCACAACGCCCACAGCGACAAGAGCCCAGAACCAGAACGGATCATTCTCGGATTGATTGCCGACGCTGACAGGCGCGGCGGAGGCGGTTTGCCCAAGGGCAAACAGAATCGCAATAGCGAATACCAAGGAGCGTGTACGTGTAGGTCGCAACATCACTGATCTCCCTTTTCGGAAGCCAATTCGTACGGACCAATTCACCACCTTTGGTTGCTTGATCAAGCTGTCGGGCGGCCGCCGCAAGAGTTTCGACGAATTGCGGCGACCGGCTAACCGGTCGCTGGGCGCGACGCGGACAATACAAAGGCTATAATAAACACTGTTCCGGCCCGACTGCAATTGTTGATTGCTCTCGGGCGCAGATTTGTTCGCCGCCGACCCGCCCGCGCTTCAAGGCGCTCCAAAGGCCCGCGCGAACCGCGTCAGCGCCGCCAGTCCGAAGGCGCAATCTTCCGCACTGATCAATTCCAGCGGATTGTGGCTGATCCCGCCCTTGCAGCGGACGAACAGCATGGCTGCCGGGCGGAAGCGGCCGATCGCCATCGTGTCGTGGCCCGCCCCCGAGGGCAGGAGCCGCACCGGCAGGCCGAGCAACTCGACGGCTCTGGCGAGACCGCCGACGATGCGCGGGTCGCAGGTGAAGGCGGGCGCCTCGTGGGTGATGGCGACGGTCGCGGTGACGCCCCTCTCGCGGGCGACGGCGTCGATGCCCGCCCTGATGTCGGCGAACGCCGCTTCCCGGCGCGCGTCGAGCGGCGCGCGAAGATCGACTGAGAATTGCGCGTGGCCCGGGATGACGTTGGCCGCGCCCGGCCAGACGTCCATCCGCCCGACTGTCGCCACGAGATCGGTCTCGGCGCGGGCGCACCGCTCGATCATGAGCGCCATTTCGGCCGCGGCGGCGAAGGCGTCGCGACGGAGCGCCATCGGCGTCGCGCCCGCGTGGCCGGCCATGCCATCCACGCCGACCTCGAGCCGGGTCGCACCGTTGATCGCGGACACGACGCCGAGCGGCAGGCCCTCGGCCTCCAGCACCGGCCCCTGTTCGATATGGACCTCGACGAAGGCCGCGACCCGGTCGGCGCGAAGCTTCAGCGCCCCGTCCGGGTCGCCGCCGAAGGCCGCGAGCGCGTCGCGCATCATGACGCCGTTCGCATCCTTCTGGTCGAGCGCGTCCTCCGGATAGTCGCCGGCCAACGCCCGCGATCCGGTGAGCGTGGTGCGGTAGCGCACGCCCTCCTCGTCGCCGAAAGCGACGACCTCGACGGCGTGGTCGAGCCGTTCGTTGCGGGCGGCGAGATCCTCCACGACCGCGAGCGCGGCGAGCGCGCCGTAGTTGCCGTCGTAGCGGCCCGCGTCCCGCACCGTGTCGATGTGCGAGCCGAGCATCAGCGCCGGCGCGCCCGGCTCCCGGCCCTCATAGCGCGCGACCACGTTGCCGGCGGCGTCGATCCGCGCCGCCATCCCGGCTTCGGCGCACCAGCCGATGAAGGCCGCGGCGGCGCGTCTGTGCGCATTGGAGAGGAACAGGCGGGTCAGCCGGCCGGGCTCGTCAGTAAAGGCGGCGAAGGCATCGAGCCGCTCCATCAGCCGCGCGCCGGCGTGGCGTTCGGAGTCGGAAAGGCCGGGCGTCACTTTGTCGCCACGCTCAGCTTGAGCCATCGGGCGAGCACGGCGCGCTCCTCGTCGGTGATCTGGCTGAAGTTGTTGGGCGGCATCGCATGGGTCAGCACGGCCTGCATGGCGATGGCCGGCGCGAAGCGGGCAATGTGCTCGGGCGTGTCGAGCAGCACGCCCTTCGGCGCTTCGCCAATCCAGTCCATCGGCTCAGGGGAATGGCACATCATGCAACGCAACTGCACGACATCGACGACCTCCTGGGGCGCCTTCGGCTCGTCGGCGCGCGCGGCGGCGGCCGGCAGGTCGGCGAGCCCAATCAGGCCGCGCATGCCGGGCGAAGCGGTCGCCGCGACGGCAAAGGCGAAGATCATCGCAAGCGTCGCCACCGCCCAGGCCCACCACGGCGCCTTCGCGTGCTCGGCGTGGTGCACATTATAGAAATAGCGGATGAGCGCGCCGGCCACGATGACGCAGGTGACGATCGCCGGGATGACCCTCGGGTTGGCGTAGGTCACCGGGTAGTGGTTCGACAGCATCATGAACAGGACGGGCAGCGTGATGTAGTTGTTGTGGGTCGAGCGGGTCTTCGACGTCTTCGCCCATTTCGGGTCGGGGGTCTTGCCGGCCTTCAGCGCCGCCACGCTTTTCCGCTGGTTCGGCATGATGACGAAGAACACGTTGCCGGTCATCATCGTCGCCATCAGCGCGCCGGTGTGGATGAGCGCGCCGCGGCCGGAAAAGACCAGGGTGAAGACCCAGCTTGTCGCCACGACGTAGCCGAAGCCGACCACCGCCAGCAGCGGCTCGTTGGCGCCGAGCGGCGAGCGGCAGAGGAAGTCGTAGACCAGCCAGCCGAGCGCCAGCGCGACAATGCCGATCGCCGCCGCCTGCCAGGGCTCGAGCGGCATCACCGCCGGATCGATCAGGAAAAGCTGCGACTGCCCATAGTAGACCCAGCAGAGCAGCGCGAAGCCGCTCATCCACGTCCAGTAGGACTGCCACTTGTGCCAGATGAGCTCTTCGGGCAGCGACGCGGGCGCGAGCATGTATTTGCTCATTTGATAAAAGCCGCCGCCGTGGACTTGCCAGGAGACGCCGGCGACGCCGGGATCATCGCTCGCGCGTTTGCGCAAGGACGCGTCGAGATGCATGAAGAAGAACGAGCCGCCGATCCAGGCGATGGCGGCCGTCACGTGCAGCCAGCGAATGAGCGCCGATCCCCATTCCCATGCGTAGGCTTCCAAAGCCCCCATGCCGATTCTCCGCGCCGCTCAATTTCAATAGCGCCTGGCACGATAACGGCGGCGCTCCGCTTTGGGTAGCGTCGGCGCGGCGGGCCGTCGCATAGCGGTGACAGACGATTAACCCTATCAAGGACTGTGCCGGATTGAACAAGCGAGCGCCGCGCCTCCCGCCCGCCAGCCCAAGTTTCGGCCCATTTGGCGGGCAGACCCCGGCCCGAATCCGATTCCGACGCCTCGCCGCAGGCGACCCCGCAGTCAAGAAGGTCTCGATACCCCATGAATCCTGCCGACGTCGCCAATGCGGCCGTCAACTCGGACACCAGCATTCTGTCGATGTTCTGGTCCGCTCACATCGTCGTCAAGGCCGTGATGCTCGGACTCTTTCTGGCGTCGCTGTGGTGCTGGACGATCATCTTCGACAAAACGCGGCTGTTCCGCAAATTCCACAAGGAGATGGAAAACTTCGAGCAGGTGTTCTGGTCCGGCCAGTCGCTCGAGGAACTGTACGCCTCGCTGTCGAGCCAGACGAACGCCGGCGCGGCCGCCTTGTTCGTAGCCGCCATGCGCGAATGGAAGCGCTCGTTCCAGCAGGCGGCCGGCTCGTTTCGCGGCTTGCACGCCCGCATCGACAAGGTGCTCGACGTATCGATCGCGCGTGAGGTCGAGCGGCTCGAATCCAACCTTCTGGTGCTGGCGACGGTCGCCTCGGCGGGTCCGTTCATCGGGTTGTTCGGCACCGTTTTCGGCATCATGAACTCGTTCCAGTCGATCGCCGCCTCGAAGAACACCTCGCTCGCGGTCGTCGCGCCGGGCATCGCCGAAGCTCTGCTCGCCACCGCCATCGGCCTTTTCGCCGCCATTCCGGCGCTGATCGCCTACAACAAGTTCCAGGGCGACGTCGCCAAGGCCCAGGCGCGGCTCGAAAGCTTTGCCGACGAATTTTCCTCGATCCTCTCGCGCCAGATCGATCACCATCTGTCGACCGAGCGGGCGAACGCCGCCTGAGGAGCCGCCATGGGCATCGCGGTCGGGAACGGACGCAAAAGCAGCCGAGGACGGCGCGGGGTGCCGCGCTATGGCGCGATGGCCGACATCAACATGACGCCGTTCATCGACGTCATGCTGGTGCTCCTCATCATCTTCATGGTCGCGGCGCCGCTGTTGACGACGGGCGTGTCGGTCGACCTGCCGCAGACGAGCGCCGCGGCGCTCAATGTCGAGAAGAAGCCGGTCGCGATCTCGCTCGACGACAAGGGCCAGCTCTACCTGATGGACCAGGCGATCGCCGATACGGACCTCGTGCCCAAACTTCAGGCGGCGTCGCAGAACGACCCCGAACAGCGCATCTATCTGCGCGCCTCGAAAGTCGTGCCCTACGGGCGCGTGGCGGAGATCATGGCGTCCGTCACCCAGGCGGGCTTCAAGAAGGTGGCCCTGGTCACCCAGCCGACGGGCCAGTAGCCGGGAGCGGCGTTGGACGAGCGACGGTCATATTCGGGCTGGGCGGTCTCGAGCACGCTGCATGGCGCCCTCTTGCTGGTCCTGATCCTCGGGTTCGCGTCGGCGCCGAAATTCGACGACGGCGAAGAAGCAATTCCGGTCGACACCGTTTCGGAAACGCAGCTCAACCAGATCATGAACGGCGAGAAGACCGCCAGACCCGCGCCGGAACCGCCGCCCGCGCCGAGAATCGAGCCGACGCCGCCCTCGCCCCCGCAGCCGCCCCCCCAACTGCGCACGGCCGACGCGCCCGAACCGCCGCAGAAGCCCGAGCCGACGCCTCCCGCGAAACCGGAACCGAGCCCGCCGCCGAAGCTGGCCGACCTCCCCACGCCGCCTGAGCGGCCGAAGCCGCCTGCGCCGCCAAAGCCCGTGGCCGAGAAGCCGAAGGCCGACCCGATCGCCAAGGCGCTCGAACAAGAGAATGCCGAAGCTAAGCCGACGCACGCCTACGACCCGAACGCGATCGCCAAGCTGATCGCGCCGAAGGCCGCGCCGGCTTCCGGTTCGGGAGCCGAGTCGAACCCGGCTGCGACGCCACAGGGCCTGCCGCACCACGACGCGGCGCGCATGTCCGTCTCGATGGCCTCGGCGCTCGACGCATGGCTCACCGAAAGCTACCTGAATTGCTGGTCTCCTCCGCCAGCCATGCCCGAGGGCGACGTTTACGTCGCGGAAATCAAGGTGGTGTTCAATCGCGACGGTTCGCTTTCCGCGCGACCGATTCTGTTGAACCCGCCGACCGACCCAGCTTGGAAGGCGCACGCGGAAAGCGCCATGCGCGCCGTACGGAAATGCGATCCGCTGCATGTTCCCCCCGAATATGCGCCGTATTTCGAGGAGTGGAAGATCGAGACGATCCACTTCGATCCGCGCGACACGCAGGGATGACCGCCGACGCTGACGACTTCCCCACGAGGCCCGCCCATGACCAAACTCTTGCACCCCGCAATTCCGCTGACGCTCGCCGCGCTTGTCGCGCTCGGCGCCGTCGGCTGCGATCGATTTTGGCCAAGTTCCAACGAGAAGGAGACGAAGGACGCTGCGAACGCGGCCAGCAAGTCAGCGCAGTCTGCTCCGCAGAGCGTCGCGGCCCTGCCCTCCCCGCCCGCAGCCGCGCCGCAGGCGCCGATCGCGCCGCCCCTGCCTCCGCCCGCGCCCGAGTTGCGCATGACCAACGCCCAGGAGGCCGACTTCGATTCCTGGATCGTCAAGACCTATCTGGGATGCTGGAACCCGCCCCCGCAACCCGCCGACGCCGATCCTTACGTCGCTTACGTCCGGGTGGCGTTCAAGCGGGACGGATCGCTCGCCAAGGCCCCCAAGCTCGTCAATCCCCCCGCCGATCCGGCGCTCAAACCGCAGGCCAAAAGCGTCCTGCAAGCTGTCCACGCCTGCAACCCGCTGCCGGTGCCGGCCCAATATCGCCCCTTTTATGAGCAATGGAAGTCCAAGACGATCCATTTCAACCCGCAGGTCGCCGCCCGATAATCCGGGCCGGCGAAGCCTGACGCCTGTCCGTAAGAGTGCAGAATGTCGCTATTGTCCCTGGTTGTTCGCTGGTCCGCGCTCGCGGCGCTGGCGATTTCGCCTCTCGCCTTTGCGACCGCCCCTGCGAGCGCCGAAACCGGCGACGTCTATGTTCACGCCGGCGCCAACTTCAAGCCGGTAAGCATCGCGGTCACGCCCTTTCTCGGCGATGACGGCCCCGAAAAGATCGGCCCGGTAACGGGCGCCGACTTCGCGCGCTCGATCTTCCTCCTGCCGGTCAATCCGTCGAGCTTTCCCGAGACGGTGACGAACCCGGACACGCGCCCCAACGTGGAGGCGTGGAAGAATGTCAACGCCCAGTTCGTCCTGACCGGCCGGGTGCTGCGGCCGGACAAGGAGCACGTCACCGCTCAGTTCCGGCTGTGGGACGTCGCGACCGGCGAGCAGGTCGCGGGCGAGCAGTACACCTCGGAGGCGTCGAACGCGCGCCGCGTCGCGCACATGATCTCGGATTCGGTGTTCTCCCGCGTCACCGGCGAGAAGGGCTTCTTTGATTCCCGCGTCGTATTCGTCGACGAGAGCGGGCCGAAGGAGAAGCGCCGCAAGCGGCTGGCCGTGATGGACATGGACGGCGCCAACGTGAAGTACCTGGGCAGCGGCGACAATCTGGTCGTCACGCCGCAGTTCTCGCCCTCCGCCCAGCAGGTCGCCTACATGTCGTTCGGCGCGGCCGACCCCAAGGTGACGTTGCTCAATCTCGAGAGCGGGCAGCGGGAGGCGGTCGGCAACTTTCCCGGCATGACGTTCGCTCCGCGCTTCTCGCCGGACGGACAGCAGATCGTGATGTCGCTGACCGACGGCGCCAACACCAATCTCTACTCCATGGACCTGCGCACGCGGGCGACCACGCGCCTCACCGACACTTCGGCGATCGACACCTCGCCCTCCTACTCGCCCGACGGCTCCCAGATCGTGTTCGAATCCGACCGCGGCGGCACCCAGCAGATCTACGTGATGAGCGCGACCGGCGGTCCGGCCAAGCGCATTTCCTTCGGTGAAGGGCGCTACTCGACCCCGGTCTGGTCGCCGCGCGGCGATCTCATCGCGTTCACCCGGATCAAGGGCGGATCGTTCGGCATCGGCGTGATGAAGCCCGACGGATCGGGCGAACGCATCCTGGTCGAGGGCTTCCACAACGAGGGCCCGACGTTCGCCCCGAACGGACTGTACGTCCTGTTCTTCCGCGACTCCGGCGGCTCGGGCGGACCGAAGATCTACATGACCGACATCTTCGGCCACGGCGAATTTTTGGTGCCGACGGCCAATTACGCCAGCGATCCGTCGTGGGGACCGCTGATGCATTGAGACGAGTGATGCATTGAGCCGAGGGGCGTCCCGGTCGGTCCAATCCCCCGCCAATTCGGCCCAAAATCTCTGGTTCTCGGTTCGCCGCCGACGATCCGGGCGCCTGCTAGCAGGAAGTTTTTTTGGCCGCGGTCGGCGCTCCGATCAGAAAAGCTGTGTAAGATCATGACTTTGCTGGCTTTACAACCCAAGCATTGTGGGCTGAAGCGAACGTGAAACAGGTGGTTCCAAGCGACCGGAACAGGGCAAATTTGTGCGTTAACAGGTCGGAACAGGTGGAGAACAGGCGGGCGAAACGGAAGCGCGAGACCAGGCGCGGCGCGGTTGTAGGGCGCGGGCAGGATGCCCTTTCCCCGTGCGTGGAAGGCGGCCCGTGCGAGCGGCCGTGGGCGAATGGACAAAGTTAGAGTTCGATTTTCACCACGAAGGGCACGAAGAACACAAAGAACGACAGGGCTCTTTAGTACGTCTTCGTGTTTCTTCGTGTTTCTTCGTGTTCTTTGTGGTCAATTTCTCTCGCTTGTTTCGTTGGCCAGCCTAAGAAAAAGCGTGCGCAGACCCGCCGCGACTTCACCACGGTCTGGCGTTGAAAGTTCTCCGATCCGCGCCGCCAGTCGCTCGTCGAGCGTCGTCACCTTGCTGACCCTGACGACGCAGGCGTGCGACAGGCCGCCGAGCGGGAGATCGGAAATCAGGGACGTCCAGCGGCCATCTTTCGCGCGCCGCGCTGGTGATCATCAGCACCCACAGAACGGCAAACGCGTCGGTCGCAGCGGGCGCTGCAATCACCAGCGCAGGCCGCCGTCGCGTCGCGGCCTGATCGGCAAAGGGAAAATCGACGCGAACGATATCCCAGGGAGCGATGGCGCGGTTCCGTTCGGCGCTCATCAGAGATCGCGGAAGGCTTCGTCGTCTTCGGGCGTATCCCATTCCCCAAAGAAGGCGAACGGATCCTCGAACGGCGCTCCCGCGGCGAGGCTTGGCCGCCTTGGTCAGGAGGACATGTCCGTCCGCGATGGCGTAAGCGATTTCGTCGCCTGGCTTGACCCCAAGCGCGGCGCGGACCGCCTGCGGAATGGTCGTCTGAGCCTTGCTGGTGAGTTTGCTGGTGATCATGCGGACGCTCCAAGCGTCGCAGGCTGGTAAGGAAAATCCTTGCGGGCGGCAATCATCGTCGCGCTCCGCCTTGGATACTTGGGCCGAAAGCGCGAGATTGCCCGTGCGGCGCCTGAAAACGTCAATAGATTTCCAGACAGGTGGAGGCTCCCTGAGCCAACTGTGCGATTGCGCCGGAGTGGTTGCGCAACAGCGCCTCAATCGTCCGCGTGGACTGGTTGCCGCACCGAAGCCAGACGACTTTCGGCGGCGGCCCCAGGACCTGAGCCAAGTCTATGAAATCCGCGTCGAGGGTGACCACGGTGAAGTCGTTGGTCTTTGCATAGGTCCAGACCGCCATGTCGTCAGCACGCTCCAACCCGATCAATCGGACCTGGCTCGAACCTGGGAAGAGATCGTTCAAACGCCGGCAAAGCCTGAAGCTCAGATTCTCTATCAAACAGAAGCTTCATATCGCGGTTGTGATGCGACGCTCACGGTCGGCCGCAAAGGCAAGGCATGCGCGGATGTCATCCTCGGTGAGTTCCGGATAGTCGTCGAGAATGTCCTTGTGCGACATCCCCGCCGCCAGCCAGCCGAGCACGTCCGCGACAGCGATCCTGAGTCCCCGCACGCAGGGCTTCCCGCCGCGTTTACCCGGTTCGATCGTGACAATCTGACGCTAATCCATCTGGTGAACTTCGGGACGCTGAAGAGAGCATAGCGGTCCAACGCGGCGCGGCTTCCGGACAGGGCGGATGGTCTTGGCGCCGCCAAGGAATGTTGGCAACCGGCGGCGCGGCTAGATCAGGAGCCTTTCTGTGAGAAGCCGATGCTGAGTCCCGCGCGCCGGCACGGGCCGTACAATACGCTCAAGCGATCGAAGGCCCCGCGGCTCGGGTATGGCGCGGCCAAGCGCTCTCGCTTCTTCAAGCCAGCAGGCGATCGCGTCCTCGACGTTGCGCGCAGCCTCCTCGCGGGTGTCACCGTCGGACGCGCATCCGGGAAGGTCAGGGACAGTCGCAAGGAACCCGCCGCCGTCTTCCTCGGAAAGGGGTTCGATCACGACGGCGTAGTCAGTCCTGAGCATTCGAGTCCCTCACGGAGTTTATGAACCGCACGAGCTTCGGGATGGATGGAGAGGCGACGTCCTCACCAACTTTTAGGTTAAAATTCAGGTCGTATCCGTCTGCGGCTCTTCTGTAAATTCGGTAAAGACGGGCCTGTCACCGTTATCCCTGTTCGCCGAGGCGCGCGTCGCCAATGAGACCGCGAACCAACATTGTCCTTGTCGGCAGCCTTCTCACCCTCGCGATGCTCGGCACAGCAATGGCAGGGCCGCTTGAGGAAGGGGAGGCTGCTTATCAGAGCGGCGACTATGCGGCGGCGTTGCGGCTCCTGCGGCCTTTGGCTGAGCAGAGAAACCCCCGCGCGGAGGAAACGATTGGCGAGATGTACCGATATGGCGAGGGTGTGCCGCCGGACCAATCACAGGCCGACACATGGCTTCGCAAGGCCGCGGACCAGTTTAGTGCAATGGCCGACGAAGGAAACGCAGATGCGCAAGCGAACCTCGCGAAGATGTACGAGTTCGGCAAGGGTGTGACCGAGGATGATGCGAAGGCCGCGATGTGGTACCGCCGAGCCGCCGACCAAGGCAATGCCGTCGCAGAGGTCCATCTCGGCATGAGCTATGAAAAAGGCTACTTGGGCTTGCCCAAAGACGTCATACAGGCGGCCATCTGGCTCCACAAGGCCGCCGACCAAGGGAACACCAACGCGCTAGAGGAACTCGGCTATATGTTCGAGTTCCCCGGCGAGGGCAGGATGAACGATTACGCCCAAGCCTTAACGTGGTATCACAAGGCCGCCGATCAAGGCAGCGCGTTCGCGGAGAGTCTGCATCGGCGAGCTTTACCAGGAGGGCAAAGGCGTACCGCAGGATTACGCGCTGGCGGCCGAGTGGTATCGAAAGGCCGCTGAGCTTGGCTACATGAACGCGCAAGTCGACCTCGGCGTCATGCTCGAAAATGGCTGGGGCGTTCCACAAGACTACGTACAAGCGCACATGTGGTTCAATCTGGCGGCCTCCGGGCTCAATACCAAGTATCTGAACGAAGGTGATCAGCCAGACTGATAAAGTTCCGCGATGAAGTGGCGGGTAAGATGACGCCCGCACAGATCGCCGAGGCGCAGAAATTGGCGCGAGAGTGGAAGTCGACGAAGTGAGGTTGGAACCGCGAACATGGACGCCGCAGCTTTGGCAGCTTGGGTGCAAGCGGTCTTCTCCGTTGTCGCAATCGTCGCGGGGTTCGGCACGGTCGTCTACCAGAACCGACACAACGACAAGGATAACGGTGACAGTGCACGGATAACTGTGACAGTTCAGCACTATATCGCCATACAGCGCGCCGCCTTTGCCACGGTTTCGCAGGGCGAACTGAATGCACTGTCACCGTAATCTTCTTTTGCCTCTGCCGAAGGGTGCTCGCCTTTACAGCCGCGAGGTGTCGTTATCGTCCAGAATAGACTGCAAGTCAGCAATTGCTTTTTTATGGCGCTCGATAGATTCGTCGTGAGGCTGCCTATCGTTTTGCCTCCTAGGCCGCCGTTCCCTTTTTCAAGCGGTTCCAGCATCTCGCGTAGCCGTAAGATCTCTTGCCTCAAAGCGTCGACATACCATGGGGGAAGACGCGCTGACATTCCTGCTCCTAGGCGTGCTTTGCGCCAATCATAGCACGGAGCGCGCGAGTACGCGTCCAAATGGTAGTGTCTCAGTTTGAATTTCTCGTCCCGATATCTTGCAGAACCCGCGACAGTTCGATCACTGCCCAAATTGCGGTCACCCAAACGAATGCCGAAATCAGGACCGCTAGCTTCGCCCATCTGAATGCTTGGGCTGACCCTGGGCCAAGAGAGAAGACCGCCTCTGCCGAGCCAGTGCCCATGGCGATGTCGAACGTGTCCCAACCTATGAACAGCGCTAAGAGGATGGCGAATGTCTCTGCCTTTCGACCTGTCATGCTGGGCTCCTACGCGGAAACTGGCGCTCCCTTTTTGTAAGGTCCGCGTTTCTTGGCTGGCATATCGGCGTGTTCTTCGGATCGGGATGGCCCGCGATCGGCGTCTTGATAGCGCCTGTGCATTCGGCGGGGCTGTGCAAAATCAACCGAAAATATGCAAATCCTATTTTTTGCTCTTGTCCCATCTTGTTACGGCGGCAGCAGGCACCAGGTCTTCGGCCTCGTCGCCGGTCGCAATGCGCATGACTTTGACGGCGTTGCCGATGACGTCGGCGGGGCGCTTCTCGCCTTCAGGCCCGGTTGGCATGGTCCGTTCGGCTCGATATTCAAATGTTGTGTCAAATGGGTCGTTACCGGGGCCAAAAACGCGTCGTTTATCGCCTCGGTTTCGCTGTATGTTTCAACAACTGCATGGGCCACCTCCACGCCGTCTTTCTCCTTGATCGCGCGGTAAAGCCAAGGACCATATTTTTCTTTCTGCACCGCCTTCTTGTTCATTTTGCCTCCGTGCTTTCCGTCAAGCATAGCACGGGACATCGGTACGGCGCGAGGCGCGTCAAGCCCCCTCAAATTTCAAACTGAGACACTACCCTTGAAACTGAGACACTACCCGCGCTCCGCCTTCCGCTCCTTGGCGCCTCTCACCCGTTCGCCGGAGCAGCAGCCGTCGCCTACTTCTTCTTCGGCATATACAGATCCGTCAGCACGCCGGCGAAGGCCTCGGCGGACATGGCGAAGGTCTCGGAGAGGGTCGGGTGGGGATGGACGGTGAGGGCGACGTCCTCGGCCTCGCAGCCCATCTCGATCGCCAGCGCCGCTTCGGAAATGAGGTCGCCGGCGTCCGTGCCCGACGATGCCGCAGCCGATCAGCCGCTGGGTCGCCTCGTCCCACAGCGTCTTGGTCAGGCCCTCGTCGCGGCCGAGCGACAGCGAGCGCCCGCTCGCCGCCCAGGGAAACACCGCCTTGCCGTATTTGATCCCCTTCGCCTTCGCCTCGGTCTCGGTCAGGCCGACCCAGGCCACCTCCGGATCGGTATAGGCGACCGAGGGGATGACGCGGGCGTCGAAGGCCGCCTTGTGGCCGCTCGCGACCTCCGCCGCGACGTGGCCCTCGTGGGTCGACTTGTGCGCCAGCATCGGCTGCCCGACCACGTCGCCGATGGCGAAGATGTGGTGGACGTTGGTGCGCATCTCGCGGTCGACGGCGATGAACCCGCGCTCGTCGACGGCGATGCCGGCGGCCTCGGCGCCGATCCGATGGCCGTTGGGCCGGCGGCCGACCGAGACCAGCATGGCGTCGAAAATCTCGGTCTTGGCGCCGTCTGGCCCCTCGTACGACACGGCCAGTCCGTCGGACTGCGCCTTGACCGCCGTCACCTTGGTTTTCAGCAGGATCTTGTCGTAGAGCTTGCCGAGCCGCTTGGCCAAGGGGGCGACGATGTCGGGGTCGGCGCCCGGCATGAGCTGGTCCATCATCTCGATCACGGTGATCTGCGCGCCGAGCGCGCGATAGACCGTCGCCATTTCGAGGCCGATGATGCCGCCGCCGAGGATCAGCATGCGGGTCGGCGTGAAGCGCAGTTCCAGCGCCGCGGTCGAATCCCAGATCCGCGGATCGGACGGGATGAAGCCCGGCGCGACCGGCTCCGAGCCGACCGCGACGATCGCCTTGGCGAAGCGCACGGTGCGCGGCCCCTCGGCCGTCTCGACTCTGCAGCGTATTGGGCGAGGTGAACACGCCCTCCCCCATGACCACCGTCACCTTGCGCTGGCGGGCGAGGCCGGTGAGGCCGGTCGTCAGGCGCTTCACCACCGAGTCCTTCCAGGCGCGGACGGCGTTGAGATCGATCGCCGGCGGCCCGAACGTCACCCCGTGCGCGGCCATCGCCGCGGATTCGTCGATGGTCTTGGCGACGTGCAGCAGCGCCTTCGAGGGAATGCAACCGACGTTGAGGCAGACGCCGCCGAGCGTCGGCCGCTTGTCGACGATCAGCACCTTCTCGCCGAGATCGGCGGCGCGGAAGGCGGCGGAATAGCCGCCGGGGCCGGCGCCGAGCACGACGAGATCGGCCTCGAAATCGACGTGCGAAGGCGGCGGAGGCGGCGGCGAGGGCTGGGCCGCGGGCGCGGGCGAGGCGACCTCGCCCTCGACGCTCGCGTAAGTCGCGATCAGGGCTCCCTGGCTCACCTTGTCGCCGACCTTGACGTGCAACTCGCCGATCACGCCGTCGGCGGGCGCCGGCACGTCCAGCGTCGCCTTGTCGCTTTCGAGCGTGATCAGCGTCGCCTCTTTCTTGACGGCCTGACCGGGCGCGACAAGGATCTCGATCACCGGCACGTCTTTGAAGTCGCCGATGTCGGGAAGGCGGATCTCTTGCGGCATGGTCACGGGCTCCCCGGCTTTAGTGATGCGCGTCGGTCAAATTGAAGGCGTTCTCCTTCCCCCATAGCCCGTCGAGAGACGGGCGTCTTTCGACGCCCTATGGTGGGGGAAGGCAGGGATGGAAGGTCGCGCAAACGCCGCGAAGGAAGGGCCTCGCTCTTCGCGACGACGACGGGCGACGCGACCCCCCTCCCTAACCCTCCCCCACACGGGGGGAGGGAATGTCGCCGCCCTACGATTTTATCGAAGCGAGCCACTAGAGGATCACGCGCCGCATGTCCTCGACCAGGCCGGCGAGGCGGCGCATGAAGCGCGCGGCCGCGGCCCCGTCGATGACGCGGTGGTCGTAGGAAAGGCAGAGCGGCAGCATCAGCCGCGGCCGGAATGCGTCGGCTTCGTCGTCCCAGACGGGAGCCTTCTTCGCCCGCACTACGCCGAGGATCGCGACCTCCGGGGCGTTGACGATGGGGGTGAAGGCGACGCCGCCGATGCCGCCGAGGGAGGAGATGGTGAAGGTCGCGCCCTGCATCTCGGCCGGCGCGAGCTTGCCGGCGCGGGCCTTCTCTGACAATTCGCCGAGCTCGCGGGCGAGATCGAGGACGCCCTTCTGGTCGACGTCCTTGATCACCGCGACGACCAGCCCATCGGGCGTGTCGACGGCGACGCCGATGTGCCAATACTTTCGTAAGATCAAGGAGCCGCCGTCGGGACTTAAAGCGGCGTTGAAGGTCGGGAACCTTTTCAGGGTCGCGACTGCGGCGCGCATCAGCAGCGGCAGCAGCGAGACGCGGTAGGGCTTCGCCTTGTCCTTCTTGGCCTCGTCGTCGAGGGTCTTGCGAAAGGCCTCGAGCTCGGTGATGTCGGCTTCGTCGGTGTGGGTGACGTGGGGAACGTTGACCCACGAGGCGTGCAGCCGCGGCCCCGAGATGCGCTTGATGCGCGACAGCGGCACGGTCTCGATCGGGCCGAATTTGGCGAAATCGACGGCCGGCACCACCGGCAGCGCAGCGCCGCCGGCAGCGGCGACCGGCGCGGTCCCGCCCGAGATCGCGCCTTTGACGTCCTCGCGGGTGATGCGGCCGTGCTCCCCGGTGCCCTTGATCGTTGCGCAGGTCGATGTCGAGTTCGCGCGCCAGGCGCCGCACCGCGGGCCCGGCGAAGACGCCGGAGAAGTCGGGCTTGGCCGGCCCGGGAGCGGCGGAAGCAGCGGCGGCCGCGGCGCCGGGGGGCGGCTCATCGGCGGCGGGCGGCTCCTTGCCGGCCGGAGCCGGCGCCGCGGCGGCAGGCGCCTTCGCGGCGGGCGGCGGGGCCGCCGGCGGCGCTTTCGCAGCGGGCGCTGGCGCCGTCGCGGCCTCCGCCTTGGCGGCCGGAGCCGCCTCGGCCCCGGTCTCGATGCGGGCGATCAGCGTCCCCATCGACACCTTGTCGCCGATCTTCGCTACGACCTCGGCCACCTTGCCGGCGATCGGGGACGGCACGTCGAGCGTCGCCTTGTCGGATTCGAGCGTCACCAGCGACTGTTCGACCTTGACCTCGTCGCCCGGCTTCACCAGCACCTCGATGACGGGCACGTCCTTGAAATCGCCGATGTCCGGCACGCTCACGTCAACTTTGGCCACCGGCGCTCTCCTTCGCGCAGATTATTGCATGGAACGTTTTAGGTTGGTCGGGGTCGATCAGCTGCGCGCCGGGTTCGGGCCCTCGGGATCGATGTCGTATTTGGCGATCGCCTCGGCGACGCGCCGGGTCGGCAGAAGCTGGTCATCGGCCAGCGCCTTCAGGCTCGCCACCACCACATGATAGCGATCGACCTCGAAGAACGCGCGCAGCCGGCGCCGGTAGTCGGAGCGGCCAAACCCGTCGGTGCCGAGCACCTTAAGCGCGCGGGCACATAGGGCCGCACGCCGTCGGCGACGACCTTCATGTAGTCGGTCGAGGCGATCACCGGTCCCCTGCCGCCAGCGAGCGCCTGGGTCACATAGGGGACGCGCGGCTCTTCTTCGGGATGCAGCATCGACCAGCGCTCGGCGTCGAGGCCTTCGCGCCGCAGTTCGGTGAAGCTCGTCACGCTCCACACCTCGCTCGCCACGCCGATGCTCTTCGGCCAGCATCTCGGCCGCCGCCTCGACCTCGCGCAGGATCGCGCCCGCGCCAAGCAGCCGCACGGTCAAAGCGGACCCCTTGCCGGCGTCCTTCGGGGCGACGTCGCGCAGCTTGTACATCCCGCGTAAGATGCCCTCCTCCGCGCCTTCCGGCATGGCCGGATGCGGATAATTCTCGTTCAGCGTCGTGATGTAGTAGTAGACGTCCTCGTTATCGGCCAGCATCCGTTTGAGACCGGCGTGGACGATCACCGCCAGCTCATAGGCGTAGGTCGGGTCGTAGGTGACGCAATTCGGGATGGTCGAGGCCAGCACGTGGCTGTGGCCGTCCTCGTGCTGCAACCCCTCGCCGTTCAGCGTGGTGCGGCCCGAGGTGCCGCCGATCAGGAAGCCGCGGGTGCGCATGTCGCCCGCCGCCCAGGCGAGGTCGCCGACGCGCTGGAAGCCGAACATCGAGTAATAGATGTAGAACGGGATCATCGGCACGTTGGAGGTCGAGTAGGACGTGCCCGCGGCGATGAAGGAGGCCATCGCGCCCGGCTCGTTGATGCCCTCCTGCAGGATCTGCCCCTTGGTGTCCTCGCGGTAGTACATGAGCTGGTCGGCGTCCTGCGGCCGGTAGAGCTGGCCGACCTGGCTGAAGATGCCGACCTGGCGGAACAGCCCCTCCATGCCGAAGGTGCGGCTTTCGTCCGGCACGATCGGCACGACGCGCGGCCCGAGCTCCTTGTCGCGCAGGAGCGCGGTCAGGATGCGCACGAAGGCCATGGTGGTGGAGATCTCACGGCCCTCGCCGGTCGCCTTGAGCAGCGCGTCGAAGGCCGAAAGCGGCGGAACCGCGAGCGGCGCGCTGGTCCGGCGGCGCGCCGGCAGATAGCCGCCGAGCGCCGCGCGGCGCGCGCGCAGGTACTGCATCTCCTTGCTGTCCTCGGCGAAGCGCAGGAACGGCAGCTTCTCGAGGTCCTCGTCGGTCAGCGGAATCTCGAAGCGGTCGCGGAAGCCGCGCAGGGCGTCGTCGCCGAGCTTCTTGGCCTGGTGGGCGATCATCTGCCCCTCGCCCGCCGAGCCCATGCCGTAGCCCTTGACGGTCTTGGCGAGGATGACGGTCGGCTGGCCCTTGTGCTCGACCGCCGCCTTGTAAGCTGCGTAGACCTTGAGCGGGTCGTGCCCGCCGCGGGTCAGCGACCAGATCTCCGCGTCGGTCCAGTCCTCGACCATCGCCGCCGTCTCCGGATAGCGGCCGAAGAAATGCTTGCGGATATAGGCGCCGTCCTTCGAGCGGAAGTCCTGGTATTCGCCGTCGACGCATTCCTCCATCAGCTGGCGCAGCTTGCCCTCGGCGTCCTTGGCGAGCAACTCGTCCCAGCCGGAGCCCCACAGGCACTTGATCACGTTCCAGCCGGCGCCGCGGAAGCCGCCCTCGAGCTCCTGCACGATCTTGCCGTTGCCGCGCACGGGGCCATCGAGCCGCTGCAGGTTGCAGTTGATGACGAAGATGAGGTTGTCGAGCTTCTCCCGGCCGGCGAGCGACACCGCGCCGAGCGATTCCGGCTCGTCCATCTCGCCGTCGCCGCAGAATACCCAGACCTTGCGGCGCGAAGTGTCGGCGAGACCGCGACCATGCAGGTAGCGCAAAAAGCGCGCCTGGTAGATCGCCATCAGCGGCCCGAGGCCCATCGATACGGTCGGGAACTGCCAGAAATCCGGCATCAGCCAGGGATGCGGGTAGGACGACAGGCCCTTGCCGCCGACCTCCTGGCGGAAATTGAGCAGCTGCTCCTCCGTCAGCCGCCCCTCGACGAAGGCGCGGGCGTAGACGCCGGGCGCGCTGTGGCCCTGGATATAAATGAGGTCGCCGCCGTGATCCTCGGCGTCGGCGTGCCAGAAATGCATGAAGCCGGTGTCGTAGAGGGTCGCGGCCGACTGGAAGCTGGCGATGTGGCCGCCGAGCTCGGAGGAATTCCTTGTTGGCCTTGACCACGATCGCCGCGGCGTTCCAGCGGATATAGCGCCGGATCGTCATCTCGATCTTGCGGTCGCCGGGATGGGGCGGCTGCGCCTCGGGCGGGATGGTGTTGACGTAGGCCGTGTTGGCCGCGAACGGCAGCCGCGCGCCCTTGCGCCGGGCGGAAGTGACGATCTGGTCGAGAATCTCGTCGACCTTGGCGAGGCCTTCGAACGCCTCTACGGAGTCGAGCGCGTCAAGCCACTCGTCGGTTTCGTCATTGACGGATCGCGCCCTGTCGTCCATTGGGTCGGCCTCCCACGTGTCCTGCGACAACAACGCTACGACGAAAGTCGATGCGTGTCTTTGTCGCAGTCTCTTGTCACGCGCCACGGAAATTCGCAATCGACCGGGGCTGCGCTGCAGCCATGTTTCATCTGCATAGTTCGGCTGACTGGCCGTCGCCGTCGAGCGGCGCTAGCTTGGGGTTTTCAAGCGTGCTGCCATTGAATGGAGTCGGCTGCTGGACCCCCTCTCCTCGCCCAAGCGGGGAGAGGGCCGGGGTGAGGGGCTCGGCGATTGGCCGCAGACGCTCGCCCCGCCCCTCCCCCGGACTTGATCCGGGGGCTAACCTTCTCCCGAAATCGGGGAGAAGGGACCGGGTCGGCGCCTCCACCGAGGGTCCACGCGCTTGCGAGCGTAAGGAGCGCGTCTTGGCAGGCCTGACAACCCACGTTCTCGACATCGCGCGCGGCGCCCCGGCGTGCGGCGTCAAGGTCGAGCTTTACGAGTTCGCCGCCGACGGCGGCCGCCGGCTGGTCACGACAACGACCACCAATTCGGACGGACGGACCGACACGCCGCTGATCGCGAAGGGCGAGGCGCGCGTCGGCAGGTTCGAACTCGTCTTCCACGCCGGCGACTATTTTCGCGCTCAGGGCGCACAGCTCGCCGACCCCCCCTTTCTCGACGTCGTGCCAATCCGCTTCGCGGTCGCCAATCCGGCCGCGCACTACCACGTCCCTCTGCTCGTCTCGCCATGGAGCTATTCGACCTATCGGGGGAGCTGAGGCTGATGGCCCTCTGCGGCCGACGCGCACCCGACGGTTTCGAGCCTGGCGGCCCCGTCGCGCCATGAAGATCGCCACCTTCAATGTCAACGGAATCAACGGCAGGTTGCCCGTTCTGCTGCGCTGGCTGGCGGAGGCTCGAGCCGGACGTCGTCTGCCTGCAGGAACTCAAGGCCCCGCAGGAGAAGTTTCCGGCGCGCGCCATCCGGGAGGCGGGTTACGGCGCGGTCTGGCATGGTGAGAAGAGCTGGAACGGCGTCGCCATCCTCGGCCGGGACGTCGATCCGATCGAGACGCGGCGCGGGCTGCCCGGCGATCCCGACGACACGCACAGCCGCTACATCGAGGCGGCCGTCAATGGACGTGCTCGTCGGCTGTCTTTATCTGCCGAACGGCAATCCGGCGCCGGGCCCCAAGTTCGATTACAAGCTCAGATGGTTCGACCGGCTCGCGGCCCACGCCGAGACGCTGCTCGCCAGCGGCGCGCCGGCCGTGCTCGCCGGCGACTACAACGTCATGCCGACCGATCTCGACGTCTATAAGCCCGAGCGATGGGTCGACGACGCTCTGTTCCGCCCCGAAGTCCGCGACGCCTACCGGCGGCTCGTCGCGCAAGGGTGGACCGACGCGCTGCGCAAGCTCCATCCCGGCGAGCGCATCTATACCTTCTGGGACTATTTCCGCAACGCTTACGCCCGCGACGCCGGGCTGCGCATCGACCATCTGCTCTTGAGCCCCGCCGTCGCGCCCCGTCTCAAGGCGGCCGGAGTCGATCGCGCCGTCCGCGGATGGGAAAAGGCCAGCGACCACGCGCCGGCGTGGATCGAGCTGACCGAGGCGAAGGCGGCCAGCGCCCGCAAGGGACGGGAAAGAAATAGGACATAGGCACGGCGCTCCTTGCTCAGATGCCCGCGAACGCGCTGAGGGCGCGCGCGAGCCGGCAAAGGACCTGCTGCGCGGACGTCTCGGCTGTTGACGGGTTTGCAATCTTCCAGTAGTATGTCACCACATGGTGACAACGAAGCCGAACCTTACCCGTCCTCGCAACCCCGCCGCCGTCCGCGACCGCGTGCTGGCTGCGCTCAGCGCCATGATCGTGCGCGATGGGCTTTCGAGCGTCGGCGTCAATGCGCTCGCGCGCGAGGCCGGCTGCGACAAGGTGCTGATCTACCGCTACTTCGGCGATCTCCAAGGCGTGTATCAGGAGTTCGCCGAGGGGCACGACTTCTGGTGGACGGTCGACGAACTTGTTCGCGACATCGATCCTGCGCATACGCCACGCACATGCGCCTTGCAGATCCTGATGCGTCGCCATGCGCAGGCGATCCGCGAGCGGCCGACGACGCTGGCAATTCTGGCGAGCGAACTGACGGAACGGTCCTCGCTGGTGCTCGCGCTCGAGGAGGTGCGCGAGCGCCGCTCCCTTGAGCTCATGACCTGGATCGGCCAGCGCTTCGAATTGCCCGCGACGGTCGATCTGCCGGCGATCTCGATGCTGCTCGGCGTGGCCGTGAACTATCTGGCGGTGCGCGCCCGCGACGTGAAGGTGATGAGCGGCGTGCCGATCGGGGCGGCCGACGAATGGGAACGGATCTTCGCAGCCATGGACACCCTGCTCGCGGGAGTTCTACCCCGGGATTGACGCGCTTTCTTTTGAGGAAATGTCACCGATCGGTGACCATGGAGCTAACGAACCATGATGGACAATCCACTTAACCGTCGAGCGCTGCTGAAGTCAGCCGGAGGCGCTGTCGCGGTTGTTGCGAGCGGCGGAACGCTCTTTGCGGCTGAGACGGGGACCCGCGCGCTGCCGAGCGGAGACGCGTACGAGCCCTGGAAATCCTGGGACGATCCGAGCCTGAAGGACACGCCCTTCGCGCTCGTCTCCGCCGCGGTGCTCGCCGCCAATCCGCACGACACCCAACCCTGGCTGTTCCGGGTCGCCGACGATTCGATCGAAGTCTACGCCGACGTCTCGCGCAATCTGGGCGCGATGGACCCGTTTTTGCGGGAAATGCACCTGGGCCTCGGCTGCGCGATCGAAAACATGACCCTCGCCGCAGCGCCGAACGGCTATTCCGTTCATGTCGAGCTTGCGCCCGGGGCCGTGACGGACATCCTCGAACGCACGCGCCCAGTCCCGGCCGCAAGACTGAGATTGACGAGACAGGCCTCGAAAGCGGCCGATCCGCTTCACCGCGCCATTCCGCGACCGCCACACCAACCGCTACGCGTACGAGCGCGCGCGTCCGCTCGATCCGGCGTGGCTCGACGCCGCCCGCCGCATCGGGCGAAGCCGACGGCGTGCGCGTGATTGTCTTCTCCGAAGGCGCGACGCGGGACCGTCTCGAAGCCGTCATGGTCGACGCGACCAAGGCCATCATCGCCGACGCCCGCATGATCGCCGACAGCGACCGCTGGTTCCGCAATTCCAGCGCCGAGATCGACGCCCATCGCGACGGGCCGACTCTTGGAGGCTGCGGGCCTCTCGTTCCTGCCGCTGACCTTTGCGCGCGTGTTTCCGGTCTCCGCCAAGACGAGCCATGACGCCTGGCTTTCGCAGACGCGCGACGCTCAGATCGGCACGGCGCCGGCGCTCGGCCTGATCGCCGTGCGCGACCGTTACGACCGCCCCCAGTCGATCGCCGCCGGCCGCTGCTGGCAGCGCCTGCATCTCGATGCGACGCTGAACGGCGTCGCCATGCAACCCATCAACCAGCCGATCGAAAGAATCGACCGCGAACGGCAAACGGGCGGCGACGACGCCTATGCGCGCCGCATCGCCGAACTGGCCGGCGCCGGCTGGCAGGCGACCTTCAGTTTCCGCGCCGGCTATTGCGACCGCCAAGGCCCCGCCAGCCCCCGCCGCCGCCTCGCAGACGTCATCGTCGACTGACGTTCCTGTGCTTCCCAAGCCCGGGAATGCGCAAACTCACCGCTTCCAGCCGTGACGACCAATAAAGAAAAACCGGCCGAGGTCGCCGAGGCCGCGTGCAACCCATTGAAAACGCAAGACTCAGTCAAGAGAATCCAAAGAAATCCCAGGAAAGGGATTAATGGGGGCGTACGGGACGGGAAATTGAATTCGAGCTGAAGGATGATTGCGAGGTCCATATTTAAATGATATCCGTCTGGCCAATCTGAAGGTGTTGAGATATATCTCCAAAGCATTCTGAGTTGGGCGACCACGAAGAATATTGCTCAAGAAACCGACGTAACTGGCTATATTGCCGACGGCCAATTTCGGCGCACCCAGGCTGGTCCTTGATCCGACCATCTTCTGCAATCGCTTCAATGGCCATTGCTTGGGAACGTCTTCTTTCACCGAGATCAGCCCAAGCCATGGCTTTGTACCATCGAAGATATGATGCCTCCGGCATGTGCCTTGCGGACTCTGCCGGTATCGAAAGGACCGAGTCTCTATGCGCCTCGGAATCTGGACGTTGTCGATCTTCGGATTGTATTCGCAACATGAAAAGCAGCTTGATGTGCGCCTGAGCGTAGCGACCCACGGGAAATGTGGACAACCGTTGCAAAGCACGATCGGCGTCCTCCAGCGCACTGATGAGAGTTTCAATCGCCCTTTCTAAATATTTTTCGGTTTTCGGTTCAAGCATTCGCATCCAAAAGTACAGACCAGAAATATTTGAACGACAGTGGAACGCTGTCTCAAGGGTCTCTGGACTTACAGTTGAGGACGCCGATTGCTCTTCGAGCAAGGCCAAAGCATTCTTTGAATATTCCAGTCCGGCTTTCGCGCCAGCGATTGAAAGGTCTTCTTCCGACTTGGAAGAACCGTATCGCATCAATTCCCGAGGGGTGAGGGCTCTGGAGCTTTCTAATTTAGCAAAAATTTGATTAACCAAATCATATTGCTCAAGATCGAATAGAGGATCAACCACAATGATTTGATTTTCAGGGATAGCCGAATTGTTGAGGCAATAGTATCCCAAAGCGCGGCAACCAAAGACTGATCGCCCGTGCTCAGTAGCTATTAGCGCTTTTCCATCCTTTCCTTGCTTGCGCCAATACTCTGCGATAAGACGCTGATATGGCTCTAGTGCCTTGACCGACTCCCCGGCAACTCTGAAATCTTGACCGCGATTGTTTTGCATCGTCGAGCCGGATAGGACCCGTTCCAAGAGCGCGTGAACGGGGCTGTCAGGCCTGCCCCTCTTCGCCTCTTCCAACGCCGTCTTGAGTGCGACAACCAGACGCTCGGCTTCCTCCCAATCAAGGTCCACTCCATCGTAACTATAGAAAATCACTCTGGAGAGGCTAACGTCGAATGGTAATTGTGCACCTTTGCGACAAATTAAAACGGTACCACGCGGAGACATGACATGTCTAACTCCAAGTTCGTAGAACACATTAGGATTTTCTAACGACAGATCTACTACCACAATGGCTCTGTCACGAAGGGCCTTGAACATGTCGATATGGATGATCTGCGAGCCGATCTGCTCGTCGGCTCGCAAAGGTTCGAGACCGGCCTCTCTTACAGCACGCTTGATGACCACGCGGTAGATCTTATCGAAGTCGAACTGTCTCCGACTTCCGTCGTCGAATTGCTTTACCCCGAAAGGCATGACGACAAAACATGCAGCTAAGTCCGGTCCTGCGATCCGACTGGGAACAGTCATTTTAGATCCCTTCAGCGAATACGAATGCATAACAATTTCTGGAAAATAGCATTTCATCTCCAGAGACGCGATCAAATCGTCCCTCCTTTTTTCGTGTCACGCAAGCCGATCACGCTTGCCGAATTTGCAATAAGGTGGCAGCTTTCCTGCCACCCAGGAGGTCATACAGGGATCTCGGCTTATGCTAACGCCGGTGGGATTCTGGAGCTACGGAAATACGGGAAATACGGCGACACATATTTTATTAACTCAATTGCTGGGTGAATACCATCAGATGGAAAAACGGACTTTAAAGCAAGTGTCACTGGTTGCGTTACGGCGGCAAAGCGGATTTTGATTGCGGAAAACCGGAAAGACCGGTATGCTCTTTTCATGCCGGCATCAGAGGCGCCAGCGGTTTCGACCGCTTCCTATCGGAAAATCGAGCCCTTGGGTGGGACAGGGCGGCATATAAATAAAAAACCGGCCGGGGTCGCGCGTAACCCATTGAAAAGGCTAGATTCGGTCGAGAGAATCCAAGGAATTCCAAAGAAATCCAACCGGTCAAAACCCGGAGATTTGCGGAGCCCCGGGGTCTCCCCGCGGAGACCTGAGGAAATCCAAATTTCGCGCGCCGGCCCTTTCGGGGGATCCACCCTCGGGAGCCTCTGAGCAGCGAGCGGGCTGAAGCAAGGCAAACGGCGGCCGGTTTTCGCCGGGCGCCCTTGAAACGCCATAGTCAGCTTATTATAAGCTGGCTCATGATGTCAGTTGCTCATGAACGGATCTACTCGCGCGGGCGCGAGGTCGCCTTCGCCCTGCACGACGCCGCCCGGATGCTGCGAACCTATTCGGACCATCGCGCTCGCGAGCTCGGCGCGACCCGCGCCCAATGGGCCGTGCTGTCGCGGCTCCAGCGCTGCGAAGGCTACAAGCAAAGCGAGCTCGCCGAGGCGCTCGACATTGCGCCGATCACCCTCGCTCGCCTGATCGACAAGCTCGACTCGGCCGGGCTGGTCGAGCGACGCGCCGATCCGACCGACCGCCGCGCGCATCGGCTTTATCTCACAACCAAGGCGATCCCGACGCTCGGCGCGCTTGGCGAGCTTGCCGAGGACGTCATGAGCCGCGCCCTCGCCGGGCTCGACGACGCGACCGTCGAGGCGATCCTCAAGGGCCTGGCGACCATCAAGGCCAATCTGAAGTCTGAACTCCATTCGGGAACCTGCAACAAGTGACCCAGAGCACATCGGCAATTCGCGAGACCGCTTCTGAGCCGGCTGCGTCGACGGGGCAGACGGTCCAGTTCAGTCCGGCCCGCACCCCGGGGCCACAGCCGGCGCCGGCTCCCCAGACCGCGCCCCCGCCGGTCGCGCCGATGGTGGTCAAGCCGAAGCGGGGGAACACGCGGCGCTTTATTCTGCTCGTCGTGATCCCCCTTATCGCGCTTGCGGCGGGCTTTGCCTGGTGGCTGACGGGCGGCCGCTACGTGACGACCGACAACGCCTATGTTGGCGCCGACAAGTCGCTGATCACGCCGCAAGTGACCGGCGCGATCGTCGCCGTCCATGTGATCGAGGGGCAGAAAGTCAAGGTCGGCGATCCGCTGTTCGACATCGATCCGAAGCCCTACGAGATCGCGGTCGCCCTCGCCAAGGGCCGGGTCGATGCGGCCAAGGTCGCCTTCGACAACCTCAAGGCGTCCTATGTGAGCAACCGGGACCAGATCAAGATGGGCCAGGACGCGGTCAATGTCCGCAAGGCTGATTACAACCGCAAGAACGAGCTTGCGACCCGCGGCGCCGGCACCAGCGTCGACCGCGACACCTCGCTCGCCGCCCTGATCCAGGCCCAGCAGATCCTCGAATTCGTCAATAACCAGCAGGCCTCGACGATCACCAAGCTCGGCGGCAGCCTCGAGGCTCCGATCGAAAAGTTCCCTGAGTACATGCAGGCCAAGGCCGGCCTCGACAATGCCGAGCGCGACCTTCGCAACACCAAAGTGCTCGCGCCGATCGACGGCGTGGCGACCCAGGTGAGCCAGATCGAACTCGGCCGTGTCGCGCCCGCCGGGCAGCCGGTGTTCGCCGTCGTCGCCGACAAGGGGCTCTGGGTCGACGGCAACCCAAAGGAATTGGACATGACTTACGTCCGCGAGGGCCAGCCCGCGACCGTCACCATCGACGCCTTCCCGGGCAAGGAATGGAAGGGCACGCTCTGCTCGATCGCGCCGGGCACGGGCGCGCAGTTCTCGATCCTGCCGCCGCAGAACGCGAGCGGCAACTGGGTCAAGGTCGTGCAGCGCGTGCCGCTTCGCTTCTGCTTCGGCCCTGACGAGGATACGTCCAACGTCCGCGCCGGCATGAGCGCCTACCTCTCGATCGACACCGGTCGCGTGCGCACGCTCAAGGGCGTCCTCGACGACATCGCTGAAACGGTCGACGGCTTGATGGGCCGGAGCGCGGCGAACGCGGCCGCCCCGGCGAAGTGAATTTAGGCGCCATGAACTCGCCGCCCCTCTACGAGACCATCGCGCCGGGCGTGAAGTGGTCCTTGACCGTCTGCATCATGATGGCGACGGTCATGCAGGCGCTCGACACGACCATCGCCAACGTCGCCCTGCCCTACATGCAGGGCTCGCTGGCGACGACCCAGGACCAGGTCAACTGGGTCTTGACCTCTTACATCGTCGCGGCGGCGATCATGACCTCGCCGCTCGGTTGGATGGCGACCCGCATCGGCCGCAAAAAGCTGTTCATCATCTGCACCGCCGGCTTCACCGTCGCCTCGATGCTGTGCGGCGTGGCGCTGTCGATCGAGCAGATGGTCGCCTACCGCGTGCTGCAGGGCGTGTTCGGCGCCGCATTGGTGCCGCTCTCCCAGGCTGTGATGCTCGACATCTTCCCGCCGGAAAAGCGCGGATCGGCCATGGCGATCTGGGGCATGGGCGTCATGCTCGGCCCAATCATGGGTCCGACCCTCGGCGGCTGGCTCACCGACTCCTACTCCTGGCGCTGGGTGTTCTTCGTCAACCTGCCGTTCGGCATTTTGACGACGGCCGGCCTGTCGATCTTCATGAGCGAGACGCCGACCCGGCGTGACGTGCCGTTCTCCTGGTTCGGCTTCCTCAGCCTGTCGCTCGGGATCGGCTCGCTGCAGATGATGCTGGATCGCGGCGAGCAACTCGGCTGGTTCGGTTCGACGGAGATTGTCGCCGAGGCGATCCTGTCGATCGCCGGCTTCTATTTCTTCCTCGCCGATTGCTTCACCTCCAAGCGACCGTTCATCACGGTGCGAATCTTCCGCGACTGGAATTTCTCGATCGCGCTGGTGTTCATGTTCCTGATCGGCATCATCCTGCTCGCCACCATGGCGCTGGTCACGCCGTTCATCCAGAACCTGCTCGGTTATCCCGTGCTCTCCAGCGGCTACCTGCTCGGCACGCGCGGCATCGGCACGTTCATTGCGATGTTTCTGGTTGGCAGGCTGATCGGCAAGGTCGACGCACGGCTGCTCATCCTCCTCGGCCTGGTGCTCGCAACCGCCTCTCTCTGGCAGATGGTCGGCTGGTCGCTCGACGTGCCGGCGGGCACGATCGCGATCAACTCGGTGATGCAGGGTTTCGGGCTCGGCTTCGTATTCGTGCCGCTCAACACCATCGCGTTCGCGACCCTGCCCGGAGCGCTCCGCACCGAGGGCACGGCGCTGTGGACGCTGATCCGCAACATCGGCTCGTCGGTCGGCATCTCGATCGTGATCGCCGAGCTGACCAGCATGACGACCGAGTATCACAGCCAGCTCGTCGAGCATGTCACGCCGTTCAGCGACGCGCTGCACATGCCGAACGCCGCCATGCTGTCGGGAATGGGGACCTCGCACCTCGCAATGCTGGACGGGCTTGTCACCCAGCAGGCGGCGGCAATGGCCTATTCGAACGACTTCCTGCTCATGACGCTGGTGTCGCTGGCCGCGTTCCCGCTGCTGGCGCTGCTCCGGTCGCCGAGAGCTGCGGCCGCGGCGGCGCAGAGCCAAGCCGCGCATGCGGTAATGGACTGACCGAACCGGCGGCCGCGACCGCTCAGACCGATCAAATTGCGCTCGAACCTGGCCTGTGCTGGCGGTTTCGCGCGTCGCGAACCAGAATGTGTCAAAATCTGTCCGTTTGCGGGGAACCTTCTCGCGTTTACCGTGTTTGTTCGGGGTCTCATGCGAAGCGAAGGGAGCGTCCCTTGGACAAAACCATCATCGGCCTCGTCGGCGCCGCCTCGGCCCTGGCTCTTGGCGCACCCGCCCCCTGCACTGCCGCCCCCGGGCCGCTGGCTGCCGCTCAAACCTACGCGGAACTCCTCGACCCAATTCCCGACGCGGTCTCGAGGTTGAGAAGCCAATGGGGAGACGGCGCCCTGAGCCGGGCGGCCGATGAACGGCCCGCAGCGGAGCTGGCGCAATACTACCATCACCACCACCATCATCACCATCACTGGTGGCATTGGCGTCACCGCCACCACCATCATCATCATCACCACCACCACCATTACTACTGACATCGGGCTCGCCCCTGTCCCCAGCTTTCGACCCGCTTGGGGAAAGAGCCTGCCTTTTGGTGACACGATGGCGGTCGGCGACCGCCAGCCGGCCGGAACGATGGCGCATGACTGGGCGCGACCGAGTTGTAGGCCCCATCTCGATTTCGCTTTTCCCGCGGGAAAGGTTGCGAGCGCTCGGGAGGGCGCGCGCGGCGCGCCATAGCTCCAATAGTCGTCTTGCTCTAGCGGCTGCGGCGGGCGCGCTCGGCTGCCGCTCCAAGAATGCGACGGTAGGTGCCGTCGAACACGGTGTTCGTCGCGGACGTCCATTCGCTGTCGGCCGAGAGCGTCTTCCGGCTCTCGTAGATGCGCTGCGATTGCAGTTGCCGCTCCGCCGCCTCGTCCTCAGACATCGGGACCAGCTCGAAGTCCGCCTCCTCGGGCACGACGAGAATTTGCGCGAACGGCTCGCCTGGGCGGAAGACATGCGTCACGCCTTCCGGCGGCGCCTTGAAGATGAGAAAATAGATCATCGGCCACCAGCGGCGGATTAGCGCCGGAACCGCGATCGGCGTGGTGTGGGTCGGATCCGTAAAGAAGCGCGGATGCGGCTCGGTCCGCAGCGCGAAGCCCTCTTCGACCTTGAGGTCGAGCGAAGCCTGATAGGAATAGTAGAGGTCGCCGAACGGCCGAAATGGCGGCCATTCGCCACCCCAGTTTTCTGGCGGCTCGCCGAAATCCCCGTCGAGCGCGAGCTTCCCTCCCCTTGTCTCCACCTTCAGCGGATTGGCGTAGGGGTAGAAGATCTCGATCCCGTAGCGCGCGGCTTCGGAGAATGGCAGACAGTGCCACGCCTGCTCCATTGAACCGTTTCTGCGCGGCTGCCGATCGCCCGCCCAGCCTGGCGATTCGAGCTTGGTGCGACGCGGATCGAGACCGGGCGTGAACGAGCGATATTTGACCTGGCGCATCTCGAGCCCCTCCTGCCGCGGCACAAGCGCGGGACTGCCGGCTTTGTTCCCTCGATACGTCGCAGAATTTGCGCTGCGACACTGAGCCGCTACAGTCGCGACCCGCCCGGCCGTTTCCGGCCGGGTTGGATCGAACCGCCAAAATGGGAGGGAACCTCATGGCGAAGCTGCTCGTATTGTACAAGACGCCGACCGACGCCGCGGCCTTCGACAAATATTACGCCGAAACCCACATTCCGATCGCGAAAAAAATTCCCGGCCTGCGCAATTACGAGATCAGCCGAGGACCGGCGGCGTCGCCGGCCGGCGCCTCGGGCGTACACCTAATCGCCATCCTCACATTCGATAGCCTGGCCGCGATCCAGGCGGCCTTCGGCAGCCCTGAGGGTCAGGCCGCCGGAGCGGACGTGCAGAAATTTGCGACCGGCGGCGCCGACATGCTCATGTTCGAGACGGCCGAAGTCTGAGCTGTCCCTCAGGCCGGGCGCGCAACCTCCAGCACCACGCCCGCGAGTCGCTCGGCCGCGTCGGCGACGCCGGCGGTCTTGGCCGCTTTCGCCGACTCGGCGAGCTTTGCGGGCGAAGCGAGCGCTTCGCGCAGGATGGTCGCGAGCCGTTCGGGCGTGAACTCGGTCTGCGGGACGACCATCGCCCCGCCCGAGGCCGCCAGGGCGGTGGCGTTGGCGGCCTGGTCCTGATCGAGCGCATACGGGAACGGCACCAGCACCGAGGGACGCCCGATGACCGCGAGCTCAGAGACCGTGGATGCGCCGGCGCGGCCAACGACGAGATGCGACCCGGCGATGCGCGCCGGCAGATCGACAAAGAATTCCGCGACCTCGACCGGAAAGTCCATCCGCGCGCAGGCCGCCGCGACCCTGGCTTTGTCCTCCCCGCGCGCCTGCATGGTGAGGCGGATCCATTGCCGCTCGTCGGGCCCGAGCAGCGCTATCGCCGCCGGCACGACGTCGGCCATGACCCGCGCTCCTTGCGAGCCCCCGGTGACCAGCACGCGGAGCTTCTGGCCGATAAGATCGGGATAGGGCGTTCCGGATGCTGCGGTCACCGCCGGGCGCACCGGATTCCCCGTGTAGCGGACCTTCACCCGGATGCTGCCGTCCGCGCCCTTGAGCTCGGGAAAGCCGCAAGCGACCAGGGAAACGCGTGGACTGAGGAAACGGTTCGCCCGCCCAAGCACTGCGTTCTGCTCGTGCAGGACGCTTGGAATGCCGAGGAGCGAAGCCGCGACCAGCGGTGGGACGGTCGGATAGCCGCCGAATCCGACCACCGCGCGTGGCCGTATGCGCCGAAGCTTGACCAGCGCAACCGCCACACCCGAGGCGAGCGTTGCGGCCGCGAGCGCCTTGTTGAGAGCGCCGGCGCCCGTCGTCGTGGCGGAAGGAAACGTGTGCAAGGCCCGGGCGGGAAAGTCCTGGCCGTATTTCATCGCCCGGTCGTCGGTTGCGAGTTCGACCTCGACGCCCAGCGCCTTGAGCGCCGCGGCCAGCGCCGCCGCCGGAAAGAGATGCCCCCCGGTGCCGCCTGCGGCCAGCAGGATTGGCCGCGGTCCGCTCATTCCGCCGCGACCAGATCGTGCGGCAGGTCGGCGACCGGGCGCCGGCGCGTGGTGGCGAGCAGGAAGCCCATGCCGAGCCCGAGCGCAAGCAGCGAAGAGCCGCCATAAGAGATGAAGGGCAATGTCATGCCCTTGGCCGGCATTGCGCGCAGGTTGACCGCCATGTTGATCCAGCTCTGCACGCCGAACATTACAGTCATGCCCGCCGCGACAAAGCGGCAGAACGGATCCTGGCTGCGCGACGACAGGATGAGCCCCCTAAGCACAATGAAGCCGAAGAACAGGATCAGGACCAAGCAGGCGACCATGCCGAACTCCTCGCCCGTGACGGCGAAGACGAAGTCGGTGTGGGCGTCGGGAAGGATGCGCTTGTACAGGCCCTCTCCCGGACCGCGTCCGAACCACCCGCCCGAGAGGATGCTCTGCAGGGCCGTGTCGACCTGGAATGTGTCGACGACGCCCCCCGTCTTGTCGGGGTCTATGAAGCGCAGCACGCGCTCATGGACATGCGGCGAAAGCTTGAAAGCGGCGAAGCCGCCAAAGACTCCGAGGCCGCCGACGCCGACGACCCAGAACCAGTGAAGGCCGGCCATGAAGAACAACGACGCCCAAACGATCGCCACAAGCATGGTCTGGCCGAAGTCCGGCTGCATAATCAGTGGCACGATCGTGACGGGCAGGATGGCGAACGACAGGAACTTCGCCAGCGGCGCGGTCGAGGTCTTCCGGCCGCCCTCGGTGAACGCCCAGGCCGTGAGCACCACGAAGGCCGGCTTGATGAACTCGGACGGCTGGATGCCGAAGATCCAGCGTCGCGCGCCCTTGACCTCCGCCCCGAACATGAGCGCGAGCACGATCAGGATCAGCGAGGCCGCGAACGTCACCAGCGCCGCGCGGCGGACGTGGCGGGGCGACAGGAACGAGGTCGCCACCATCAGGATCGCGGTCGGGACAAGCATCAGCGCCTGCCGGTTGACGAAATGGAAGGTCTGCAGATTGAGCCGCTCCGCGACCGCCGGGCTCGCCGCCAGCGCCATCACGAGGCCGATCACCATCAGCGCCACGAATGAGCCGAGCAGCCACCGGTCGATGGTGCGCAACCAGTCCGCGACGGGTCCGCGTTCGGCTCTCGACACCATGGCTCAGGCCTCCTCGCTCAAGAGTTTTTGCACCGCTTGGCGAAACGCGTCGCCGCGCGCCTCGAAATTGGCGAACTGATCGAACGACGCGCAGGCCGGAGACAGAAGAACGACCGGCTCCAGCGCACTCGAGTTGAAAGCGTCGCGCGCGGCCGCCTCAAGCGCTATGTCGAGGGTTCCGCAGCGCTCGTGGGCGACGGCGCCGCCGAGCGTGGCGGCGAAGTCCTCCGTCGCCGCCCCGATCAGATAGGCCTTGGCGACCCGCGGAAAGAGCGGACGCAGGGGCTCGACCCCGCCGGCCTTGGCCTTGCCGCCGAGAATCCAGTGGATATCGCGAAACGAGAGCAGCGCCTTCTCGGCGGCGTCGGCGTTGGTCGCCTTCGAATCGTTGATGAACAGCACGCGGCCGCGCCGGCCGACTTCCTCCATCCGGTGCGCCAGGCCCGGAAAGGTCGCGAACGCCCGCGCGACGGCGTCGCGCGGAACGCCGAGCGTAGTCGCCGCCGCGTAGGCGAAGGCCGCATTCTGGCCGTTATGGGCGCCGCGCAACGCGCGCGCGTCCCCAAGGTCGATCGGCGGCTCGGCGGAACCCCGGGCGCGGACGGCGTGAGCGGCAACGAAAACGTCGGCAAGCGGAGAATCAACGCCGGACACGGCGACGACCCGCCGGTCCGGGTCCGCCTTCAACCGGGCGCAGATCGCCCGGCTCGGCTCGTCGTCGACGCCGACGAGCGCGATCTCGGCTTTGGCGACCAACCGCTGCTTGACCGCCGCATAGCCGGCGAGGTCTCCGTGGCGGTCGAGATGATCGGGCGTAATGTTGATGAGGAGCCCCACCGTCGGCGCGAGCGACGGCGCAAGGTCGATCTGATAGGACGAGCACTCGATCACGTGGACACGGTTGTCCGCGGGCGGCGGCAGGTCGAGGATCGGCATGCCGATATTGCCGCCGAGGGCCACGTCGCGCCCGGCTTCCCGGAGCACATGGGCGATTAGCGCCGTTGTCGTCGACTTGCCATTGGTGCCGGTGATGGCGACGAACGGCGCATGGGGCGCTCGCGCGGTGCGTTCACGGGCGAAAAGCTCGATGTCGCCGATGACAGGGGCGCCGGCCTCCTGCGCTCGCCTGACCGTCCAGTGCGGCTCGGGATGGGTCAGCGGAACGCCGGGCGCGAGTATGAGCGCCTTGAAGGTGCGCCAGTCGGCCTCGGCAAGATCGGTCACGAGATAACCGTAAGCGGACGCGTGGGCGCGCGCCGTCTCGCTGTCGTCCCACGCGGCCACATCGGCGCCGCCCTCGACGAGGGCATGCAAGGTCGAAAGGCCAGAGCCGCCGAGCCCGAATACGGCGACACGCTCGCCGCTGAGGGTTTCGATCGGCGTCATGGTCACCTCAGCTTCAACGAGGCGAGGCCGAGCATCGCCAGCACGAAGGCGATGATCCAGAAGCGCATGACGATCTGCGCCTCCGACCAGCCGAGTTGCTCGAAATGATGATGAATCGGCGCCATGCGGAAGACGCGCTTGCCGGTGAGCTTGAACGAGGCGACCTGGACGATGACCGAGACCGCCTCCATCACGAACAGCCCGCCGATTACCGCCAGCACAATCTCGTGTTTGACCGCCACAGCCATCGTGCCGAGCAGGCCGCCAAGCGCCAGCGAGCCGGTGTCGCCCATGAAGATCTGGGCCGGCGGGGCGTTGAACCAGAGGAAGCCCGCGCCTGCCCCGATCAAGGCGCCGCAAACGACGATGAGGTCGCCGGCGAGCGGGACGTGGTGGAGTAGGAGGTAGTGGGCGAAGAAGGCGCTGCCGGCGAGGTAGGAGATCATCCCGAGCGTTGCGGCCGCGATCATCACCGGCACGATCGCGAGGCCGTCGAGGCCATCAGTCAGATTGACCGCGTTGCCGAAGGCGACAATCACGAACGGACCGAACAGCAAGAAGCCCCAGCCGAAATCGAACAGGTATTCGTTGACGAACGGCACCGCGAGCGAGCTCGCTCCGGAGCCGCCCACGACCATCATCGCATAGCAGGCGACCGCCGCGATCACGTACTCGGCGGCGAGCCGGGCGCGACCGGAGAAGCCGCGATGCGACTGCTGCGTCACCTTGAGATAGTCGTCGTAGAAGCCGATCGCTCCGAAGCCGAAAGTGACGAACAGGACGATCCAGACGTAGGGGCTCTCGGGATCCGCCCACAACAGCGAAGAGGCGAAGAGGCCGAACAGGATCATCAGCCCGCCCATGGTGGGCGTGCCTTTTTTGGTCAGGAGATGCGAGGCGGGGCCATCGGTTCGGATCGGCTGCCCCTTGCCCTGCTTCAGGCGCAGCCGCGAGATGATCGTCGGACCGAAGAACAGCACGAGAAACAGCGCCGTCCCAGACGCTCCGAGCGCGCGGAAGGTCAGCCAGTGGAACAGGCGGAAAACGCCTGGCAGGTGGGACCAGTCGGAAAGCCAGGTGAGCATCGTCGTCTAGCCTCCCGCGGCCAGTCTGGCGAAATGCTCTCGCAGCGCGGCCACCAGCGGACCCATCCGGCTGCCGTTCGAGCCCTTGACCATCACCACGTCGCCGGCACGGAGCGCCCGCGCGACCTCGGCCGCGAGTTCGCTCGCCCGCTCGGACCAGGCCGCACGCTGGGCCTGCGGCGCGGCGTCATAGAGCGCGCGGGTCAGCGGGCCGGCCCCGAACAGGAGATCGACCTCGTTCACCCCGAGGTCTGCGGCGAGCGCCGCGTGCATCGCCGCACCGTCCGCACCAAGTTCCAGCATGTCGCCGATGACCGCGACGCGGCGCCCGTTCGGCCCGGGTCGGGCGGCGCCGAGCAGCTTCAGCGCCGCGCGCATCGAGGCCGGATTGGCGTTGTAGCTCTCGTCGATCAAGGTGATCGCTCCACCGGGCGCGGCGAGCGTCATCCGTTCGCCTCGGCCCTTTGGAGGCGAAAAGCCAGCGAGCGCGGCTGCGGAGCGCTCGACATCCGCGCCGAGCGCTTCGGCGGCGAGCAGCGCGCCGAGCGCATTCTCCGCCATATGCGCGCCGGGCGCGCCGAGCTCGAAGCGCAGGCTGCGGCCCAGAACCCTGGCCGCCACGCGCGAGCCCGCGTCGGTTTCCTCGCAGGCGACCAGAACGGCGTCTGAGCCCTCCGACACGCCGAAGGTCCGCACGCGCGCGTCGCGAACGCGAGCCGCCGCGGCGAGCCGCTCGAACTGGGGAGCGTCGCGATTCAGGATCGCCGTTCCACCCGGCTCGAGGCCGAGGAAGATCTCCGCCTTGGCGCCGGCGATCGCTTCGAGCGAACCGAGATATTCGATATGCACCGGCGCGATCGTCGTGATCAGCGTCGCATGCGGGCGGACCATGCGCACCAGCGGCGTGATCTCGCCGGCGTGGTTCATGCCGATCTCGAACACGCCGAATTTCGCGTCGGCCGGCAGGCGCGAAAGGGTCAGCGGCACGCCCCAGTGATTGTTGAAGGAAGCCGCCGAGGCGTGCGTATCGCCGCTCGCGCCGAGCATCACCCGCAGCATCTCCTTGGCGCTGGTCTTGCCGACCGAGCCGGTGACGGCGACGATCTGCGCCCGCGTGCGCGCCCGGGCCGCAATGCCCAGGCGCTCCATCGCCTTCAGCGTCTCGTCGGCAGCGAAGACCGGACCGAGGACGGCGAGGTCGCGCGCCCGATCCCAATGCACGACCGCCGCCAAGGCGCCCGCTTCGAAGGCCCCCGCCACGTGATCGTGGCCGTCGTGCGTCTCGCCCCTGATGGCGAAGAAGAGGTCGCCCGGCGCGAGCGTCCGCGTGTCGATCGACACGCCTTCGACCGAACCCTTAAGACGCGAACTCGGCGGCGTCCCGAGCGCGTCCGTCAGCTCCGTTTCCGTCCAGAGCGCGCTCATGCCGCCTCCGCCAAGGCCTTACGCGCCTCGTCCGCGTCGCTGAACGGCAACACCGCGCTTCCGACGATCTGCCCGGTTTCGTGGCCCTTGCCCGCGATCATCAGCGCATCGCCCGGCCTCAGCATCGCCACGCCGGCCCGGATCGCCTCGGCCCGGTCGCCGATCTCGATCGCCTCCGGCGCGGCGGCGAGAATTTGGGCGCGGATGGATGCCGGGTTTTCCGAGCGCGGATTGTCGTCGGTGACGATCACGACGTCGGCCGCACGGGTCGCGATCTCCCCCATGATCGGACGCTTGCCGGCGTCGCGGTCGCCCCCGCAGCCGAAGGCGACGATCAGCCGTCCCGGGACGTAGGGGCGCAGCGCGGCGAGCGCCTTCTCCAGCGCGTCGGGCTTGTGGGCGTAATCGACGAACACGCCTGCGCCGCCCCTTTCGCCCACGCGCTCGAGCCGCCCCGGCGCGCCTTCGAGCCGCTGCAGCGCGTGAAAGACCGCGTCTGCCTCCGAGCCGGTGGCGACGCACAGGGCGGCCGCGACCAGAGCGTTGGAAATCTGGAAATCGCCCGGCAAAGGCAGGCGCACGCGCCGCTTGCGACCGCCGAATTCGAGGTCGAGCGTCGAGGCGAGGCCGTCGCGGACGACGCCTGCAAGCCGGATCGCCTTGCCCTTCGCGCCGACCGACAGAACGGCGAGGCCGCGCGCCCGCGCGGCTTCGATCGCCCGCGGAGCGATCTCGGCGTCGGCGTCGACGACCGCGGGCGCGCCGGCCGGCAGGAGGTCCCGGAAGAGCCGGAGCTTGGCGGCAAGGTAATCCTCGACCGTCGCGTGGTAATCCATATGGTCGCGGCTGAGATTGGTGAAGGCGCCGGCGGCGAGACGCACGCCGTCGAGCCGCTTCTGGTCGAGCCCATGCGAAGACGCTTCCATGGCGAGATGGGTCACGCCCGCCTCGGCGAGCGCCTGCAGCGTGCGGTGGAGCGTCACCGGGTCCGGTGTGGTCAGCGAGCCGTAGACCGTGATCGGCCGCGAAACGACGCCGATCGTGCCGAGCGCCGCGGATTCGCGCCCAACCGCCGCCCAGATTTGGCGGACGAAGGCGGCGACCGAGGTCTTGCCGCTGGTGCCGGTGACGGCGACGATCGTTTCGGGCTGGCGCGGATAGAGCCGGGCCGCGGCCCGCGCCAACGCCAGGCGGGCGTCGGCGACGCGCACGAGGGGCGCGCCTTCGCACGGCGCCATGCGCTCCGCGACGATCGCGCTCGCCCCGCGCCGAACCGCATCGGCGACGTGTCGCACGCCGTCGTCCTTGGCCCCGGCAAGCGCGAAGAAGACATCGCCGGCCTCGACCATGCGGCTGTCGAAGGCCACGCCGGCCACGGGCCGGTCCGCGAGCGCCGCGTCCGCCGCCGCCAATTCCACTATGTCGCCGAGCCGAATCATGCCGTCGCGTCTACTCCTTGCCGATCTTGTCGGCGTCGGCTCCATAGCCCAAGCGGGCGATGATGGGGAATGGATTCGTGGGCGGGTCCTTGATCGGCGGCACGCCTTCGAGCGGCTGGATTCGGCGGATCAGCGCGCCCGTCGTCCGGCCGGCGTTCCAGGCGGCCGTGTGGTACCCGTAATCCCCGGGCGCCGCCTGCGGATCGTCGTAGATCGCCATATAGAGGTACTTCGGCTTGTCGGCCGGGGTGATGGCCATGAAGGTGGTGAACACGCGGTCCTGCGAATAATGGCCGTGGATGATCTTGTCAGCGGTGCCGGTCTTGCCGCCGACGTAATAGCCTGGAATGTTGGCGAAACTCGCCGAGCCGTGAGTCGCGTTCGAGCGCATGAGATAGCGCATCGATTCCGAGGTCTGCTCGCTCACCACGCGGCGGCTGATCTTGTCGGCCTCCGCCTGGGAGCGCATGAGGAAGGTCGGCGGCATCATCTTGCCGCCGTTGACCAGCGCGGAGACCGCCATCACCGCCTGGATCGGAGCGACGTTGAGGCCCTGGCCGAAGGCGATGGTCATGGTGTTGAGTTCGCCCCAGCGCTTCGGCACCAGCGGCTCAGCGCTCTCCGGCAGTTCGGTCCGCAGCCGGTCGAGCTGGCCCGTCTTCTTCAGGAACGCCTTGTGACCCTCGACGCCGACCATCAGCGCCAAACGCGCGGCGCCGATGTTGGAGGAATGGGTGAACACTTCCGGAACGGTCAAAATACGGTGCGTAGCGTGAAAGTCGTGGATGGTGAAGCGGCCGTAGCGCAGGCTGTCGCGGGCGTCGATGCGGGAGCCGAGATTGACCTTGCCCGAATTCGAGCGCCATCGCGATCGACAGCGCCTTGAAGGTCGAGCCCATTTCATACACGCCGACGTTGATGCGATTGATGCGAGTGGGATCATGTGCGTCGATCGGCTGGTTGGGGTCGTAGTCGGGCAGCGATTCGAGCGCAATGACCTCGCCCGTGTTGACGTCGACCACCATGCCTGCCGCCGCCTTGGCTTTCCAATGCTCCAGGCCGTTCATCAGTTCGTCGCGCAGAGCGTGGGTCACCTTGAGGTCGAGCGACAACCGCACCGGCTTCAGGCTCTCCGGATCGACGACGAAGCCCGGAACGTGCGGATCGGTCAGACTTTGCTCATCGAGATATTTCTCCATGCCGGCGATGCCGATATTGTCCTTGTCGACGTAGCCGAGGACGTGGGCGGCGATCGGCCCGTTCGGATAGACGCGCTTGTTCTCGGGCAAGAATCCCACGCCCGGAAGACCAAGATGAAAGATCTCTGCCTGCTCCTTCGGCGTGATCTGGCGCTTGACCCAGACGAAGCCCTTCTTCGAGCCGAGCCGCTCGCGCAATTCCTTGGCGTCGACGTCAGGCAGCACGGCGGTGATGAGTTCGACCGCCTCGTCCTTGTCGATGATCCGGTTCGGCTCGGCGAACACCGACATGGTCTTGACGTCGGTGGCGAGAATTTCTCCGTTGCGGTCGAGCAGATCCGGCCGCGCCCCGGAAACCGCCTGGTCGGCGGCGTCTTTCAGCGACTGAGGCGGATCGTGCGACACGCCGAGCACGACGAGCTTCACCACGAGCGCCCCATAGGCGATGGCCATGCCGAGCGAGAGGGTGCGGATGCGCGCGCCCGAGCGATCGAGCCGCGTCAACAGGAGGGCATGGGCGAAGGCCCTCAGGTTGGCGAGGGTCAGGATCGAGCGCAGGGTCGTGCGCGGCCGGTCGGGCGACGGCGGTTCGAGATCGACGCCGAAGTTCTGCGGCACGTGGCGATGATAGAGGGCGATCAAGGCGCGGCCGACCGGCCCGCGCCTCCGGCGTCCTGCCGCTCTCGCCCGGTTTGCGAGGATCGGCGTGTCGGGCATGCTCATCTCACGGCCGGAGTAGCGCCGCCGGCTTCGGCGGCGGGGGTTTCGTTGTCCTTGTTGAAGCCGAGCGACTCGAGTGTGCGACCGATGGAATCGACTCTCGGCTGGGCGTCGGGAAGGTCCGCGACGGTGGCGATCTGCAACAGCGTCAGCGGCTGCATGCCGAGCTTGGCGTCGGCAAGCTGCTGGATGCGGTCCGGGCGAGCGAGATGAGCGTATTCGGCGCGCAACAGGTTGATCGCGTCCTTCTCCTTGTTGATCATGTGACGGGTCTTCACCAGTTGCTCCGACGCGTAGATCGTTCGATACTTGACGCCGTAGACATAGGCCGCCGATCCGATCAGCGCGGCGATCGCTGCCGCATGCATGATCCGCAAGATCATCCGTGTCTCCCCCGGCGCACCGGCAGGCGCGTCAACGCGACGATCGTATCCCCGGCGGGCATCGCGGGCGCATCGAGCCGGGCCGCAAAGCGGAGCTTTGCCGAGCGGGCGCGCGGATTGGCCGCTATCTCCGCCTCGCCCGGTTCGACCGGCTGGCCGCGCGGGACGTCGAAGGTCGGCGCCGCCTTGGCCGGCTCCCCGGGCAGGCGGCGGGAGGCGGCTTGGCCGCGGCCCGACCGGCCGGCAAGAAACTGTTTGACGATCCGGTCCTCGAGGGAGTGGAAGGTCACCACGGCCAGCCTCCCGCCAGGCTTCAGGAGCCCCTCGGCCGCGATCAGTCCGCGCAGGAGCTCGCCGAGCTCGTCGTTGACGGCGATGCGCAGGGCCTGAAAGGTCCGAGTCGCCGGATGGGTGAGTTCCCCGCGCCGCGCCGGGGCGACCCGGGCGATCATGCCCGAGAGCTGAAGCGTGCTGACGAACGGCGCCGCGATCCGGTCGGCGACGATGGCGCGCGCGATACGGCGCGCGGCGCGCTCCTCGCCGAAATGGAACAGGATGTCGGCGATCGTCTCCTCGTCCTCGTCGCGCAGGATGTCGGCGGCGGAACGGCCCCCACTTTCCATCCGCATGTCGAGCGGTGCGTCGAAGCGCAACGAGAACCCCCGGCTGGCCTCGTCGAGTTGCATCGACGACACGCCAACGTCGAGCGCGACGCTATCAACCGATTGGAGTTTGAGATCGCGCGCCACGATTTCGAGATCGCCGAATCGCGCTTCGACAAGCCGCAGGCGTCCGCCCGACCGGGCGACGAGATCGGCGCCGGCGCGGATCGCCGACGGGTCGCGGTCGAGCGCGATCACGTCGGCACCGCGGTCGAGAAGGGCGCGCGTATATCCGCCTGCGCCGAAAGTGCCGTCGACGATCGTCGCGCGGGGGCGCGGATCGAGCGCCTCGAGGACCTCGGCCATGAGGACGGGAATGTGGCGGGGCGCGTCGCTGCGTCATGCCGGCGGCGCCTCGGCGCCTGGCCCGGCCCGCAAGCGCCGCACCCGCTCCCGCGCCGCCTTGAGATGGGTCGCGAACCGCGACGGCGCCCATATCTGGAATTTGTGGCCCTGCCCGACAAATACCGCTTCCTGATCGAGCGCTAGCGACGTCTTGATTCGGTCGTCCAAGGTCACCCGTCCCTCCGAATCCATGCGCAGGATCTCGCTCGTGCCGAGCAGCGCCGTCGCGAAGGCGTCGCGCGCCGACGAGAAGGGGGGCAACGAGGCCAGCAGCGCGTCGATCTCCGCCAGGAGCTTCAGGCCGCCGCAATCGAGCGCTGGCGCATCGAGGGACGGATAGGCGTAGACACCCTCGAACCCATCTTTCGCCAGAGCCTGCCGAAAAGGCGCCGGAATCGAGATCCGCCCCTTGGCGTCGAAGCGGTGGGTGAAATGCGAGAGGAATCGGTCCACGAGGCCCCCCGACGCCAAAAGCCGCCGCGACCGGACGAGCGAAACTCGAACACGGCGGCGCTAAGGCGCGGTCTGTTGACGGGATGGCGTGGGATAACATGGGACCCCATGGGCGTCAAACAAACCGCCGGCGATTCCCGCCCCCGGAACCTGCCTTGACGTCATTAGGGGTTGTTAAGGTTAATCTTCCGTTAGGGCCGGCGACGCAGGGAGACTGCCGAGTGAGACGCCCATTGGACTTCGGACGAATCAAAGCCTTACGGTCGCCCTTCGCGCCTGCGAAAGCCATGCTAGGATGGCGGCGAACCGGACCGCTGCCCCCCCACGCCATGCCCCCTTTCACCGTCCGACTCCTATCGTCCATTGCCGACGTGGATCCGTCAGCTTGGGACGCATGCGCCAATCCGCCCGGGATTTGCGAAAGCGAGGCCGAAGGCGAACGGTTCAACCCGTTCGTCACGCACGCGTTTCTTCACGCGCTCGAGGCGTCGGGCTCGACGGGAGGCCGGTCGGGCTGGACGCCCGCGCATGTGGTCGTCGAGGACGGCGCCCGGATCGTCGCTGCCACTCCGTCCTATCTCAAAAGCCACAGCATGGGCGAGTACGTTTTCGATCACGCTTGGGCCGACGCCTACGCGCGAGCGGGCGGGAACTACTATCCAAAGCTTCAAGTCGCGGTCCCCTTCACTCCGGCGACCGGCCGACGCCTGCTGACCGTCTGCGACGCTGCGGAAGGAGCGCGCGAGGCGCTGGTCGCGGGACTGCGAGAGGTGCGCCGGCAGGCCGAGGCGTCCTCTATCCACGTCACCTTTCCGACCGCCGAGGACGCATCGCGGCTCGAGAGGATGGGCTTCCTGGTGCGCCACGGCGAACAGTTCCACTTCCTCTGCGACGGCTTCTCGAAATTCGATGACTTCCTGGCCGCCTTGGCCTCGCGCAAGCGCAAAAGCATCAAGCGCGAGCGCCGCGACGCGCTCGGCGATGAGGTCGCGATCGAGTGGGTGACCGGTTCCTCAATTGAGCCAGCCCACTGGGACGCATTCTTCAAGTTTTACATGGATACAGGGTCGCGCAAATGGGGCCGGCCGTACCTGAACCGCAAATTTTTCGCCCTGATAGGCGCCGCCCTCGCCGACCGCATCCTGCTCGTCATGGCCAAGCGCGGCGGACGCTACATCGCCGGAGCGATCAACTTCATCGGCGACGACGCGCTCTACGGCCGCAACTGGGGCGCCATCGAGGAGCGTCCGTTTCTCCATTTTGAGGTCTGCTATTATCAGGCGATCGACTTCGCGCTGAGCCGCGGCCTGAAGCGTGTCGAAGCCGGCGCTCAAGGGGAGCACAAGCTCGCCCGCGGCTATCGTCCGGTCGTCACCTATTCGGCGCATGAATTCGCCGACGCGCGCCTCAAGCGCGCCGTCTCCGACTATCTGAGGCACGAAAGGTCGGCGGTGGCGCGCACGATCGCGCATTATGAGAATCACGCCCCGTTCCGGCGGAGCGAAGACGGCCAAGCCGAGACGCTGGGAGAAAACTTTGACGACGCCGACCTATGACCCCGACAATATCTTTGCCAAAATCCTGCGCGGCGCGGCCCCGTGCACCAAGATTTACGAGGATGACGTCTCACTCGCCTTCCTCGACGTGATGCCGCGCGCCGACGGCCATACGCTGGTGATTCCAAAGGTGGCCGCCCGCAATCTGTTCGACATCGCCCCCCCCGATCTCGCTCGTCTCATGCCGTCGGTGCAGACCGTGGCGCAGGCCGTCATGGCGGGCATGCAAGCCGAAGGCGTCGTCATTCAGCAGTTCAACGAGGCGGCGAGCGGGCAACAGGTGTTCCATCTCCATTTCCACATCCTGCCGTGCTGGAGGGGCGTCGCGATCCGGCCGCCGGGAGGTCCGTTCCAGAGCGCCGAGGCGCTGCGCCCTTTCGCCGAGCGGATCATCCCCGCCTTTGCCGCCGACTGACGGCCGACCGGGGCCGATGGCGGGAACGGAGCGCCTATGACGCACATCCACTACTTCCCGCTGAGTCTCGGCGCGGCGGGAATCTTTCTCGCCCTCGTCGGCGGACTTGCCGTCCTCGCGGCGATCGGGCTCCTGGCTCATGTTTCGTATGCGCTCGGGCTTCATCCTCTGACAGTGACCTTTATCCTGTTTGCTTCCCTCGTCGGGTCCGCCGTCAACGTGCCGCTTGCGCGCCTGCCCGGGCAAACGATCGTGACGCGCGAGGTCGTGGAAATCATGGGGGTCCCGTTCCTGGCCCCGGCCGCGGTCAACTGGCCGGGAACGGTGCTGGCGATCAATATCGGCGGGGCGGTCATCCCTATTCTGCTGTCGCTCTATTTGCTCGTGCGCTACGAACTGTGGACGCTGGGCGCGGTCGCCGTGGGAATCGTCGCCTTTTTCGTTCACCAGATGGCGACGCCGCTGCCTGGCGTCGGGATTGCGGTTCCGAGGTTCACGCCGCCCTTGCTCGCCGCCTTCGTCGGCCTCGCCGTTTCCCGCCGCTTCGCAGCGCCGCTGGCGTACATCGGCGGAAGCCTCGGGGTGCTGGTCGGCGCCGACCTCCTCAATCTCGGCTTGCTGCGCAACCTCGGAGCCCCGGTCGCGTCTATCGGCGGCGCCGGCACGTTCGATGGCGTTTTCCTGGCCGGAGTGATCGCGCTCGTGCTCGCCAGCCTTGTCAGCGCTTAACAGACGTCCGCGGGGCCTCGTCAGCGGTTAACGGAGGCCCGATTTCGTCAACTTTACAAACGTTTGGTTAACCACAAGGGCCCCTTTTGTGTCTATTATGCCACATGCTTGGGCGAACAACGCCGAAAACGCTCACACAGGTGGACTTCGCGGTCCTGCAACCCTATAAAGAGGTTGTTGATTTTCACGGGCGACGGCGCGCGTATAAATGCGTCAGGCGGAGCCGATTAAAACGGAGATGACGATGACGAAACGTTGGATGATGGGAGTCGCCGCCGCGGCGCTGACCGTTGCGACCGCCGTGGCTGCACAGGCCGCTGATCTCCCCACGCGTAAGGCGGCCCCGGCCCCGATCTTTGTGCCGCCGCCCTTCACCTGGACCGGGTTCTACATCGGTGTGAACGCCGGCGGCGCCTGGGCCACGGGCAACACGACAGTCAACGCGTTCTTCCCGACCAGCAGCATCTACTACGCGAATTACAACAACAATTCGCTCGGGACCGGCGCGAGCGGGTTCATCGGCGGCGGTCAGGCCGGCTACAACTACCAGTCCGGCGCCGCCGTGTTCGGCATCGAGACGGATTTCGACGGCACGAGCATGAGCAGGTCGAGGTCGATCGTCGGCACGTCGTTCACCAATCCGGGGTTCGGCCCAGACTATTTCACAACCAACGCGTCGGCTCGCTTGAACTGGCTCGGCACGACCCGCGCTCGCGTCGGCTTCGTCGCCACCCCTGACAATCGGCTGATGTTCTACGGCACGGGCGGTGTCGCTTATGGCGGTGGAAATGCTCACGCCAGCGTCTACGACTTCGATAACCAGATTGGGTTCTTCGGCTCGAACAGCCAGACGCGCGTCGGGTGGACGGTCGGAGGCGGTGTCGAATACGCGATCACCAACAACGTCACGATCAAGGGTGAATACCTGTATTACAACCTGGGCAGCAGCAACTCTACGATCTCGCCGCTGTCGTCCTTCCCGCTCACCCCGGTCGGATCGTGGGTCACTGCCAAGACGAACTACGAAGGTTCAATCTTCCGGGCGGGTGTGAACTACAAGTTCTGACCAAAACGGTTTGATCTGATCTGACGAACCGGCGGAAGGGCCAGTGCCTTTCCGCCGGTTTCGTTCGTGCGATGCGCGCCGGACAGGTCGGGCTGCGCCCGGCGGCCGCGCGATCGTCATGCCGAAAGCGGCCGCGACCGGAACAGTTCGCGGATAGACGTGTTTCGGGAACGCGCGGCGATTGCGAGCACCTCTCGTCGGACGCCGGATCGCCGCCGCGGATGACTTCGAGCGCCTGCATGGCAATCCCTGGCCGGCCGACTGCCGCCATGTTCTATATATGTTCCAAGGCAGCATGGAGGTTTCGTGGCTGGAGCGGTCGTGCGGCACGCGGCAGACGGGATGAGCCCTTCAAACCTCCCGAGCCGCAACCGGCGCCCCCGGGCGCACTGAACTTTTGGACAGTTTTGTGCACTTAAGGCATTGAAAACATGCGAAGCTTGCCAAGACTGCACCGTTCCTCGCCGCTCCTTCCCGGTCGAGGTCGCGCGGGCCCTTGGCTCCGAAGCGGTACGTCAACAGGTTCGCCCTCTCGCGGAGACCGGTCCGAGTGGTCGCCTCCGAGCATGACCGACCGACCAAGCGGACTCGAGCGCCATCAAACTGGCGCAAGGTCCGGTTCCCATGTTTCATGCAACCTCGGCGCGCGAGTCGATCGGAGAAACGGGTGACGGACGAATGACGGCTTTCCTGGACCGCCGCGCCGTGATCGCAGCATTCGGATCGCTGTTGGCTTTGGGCGGCTGCGCGGCCCCAGGCCCCGTGTCGATGCGCGGCAGTCCCCGAGCTAGCGCCGGCTATCTCCCCGGCTATGGCCCGATCGTGGACGAGGGCCACGAGATCCCGGGTCTTGATGCGTCGACCGTCAATCCGGATCTGCTGCGCCGCCAAGTCCCGTTCTCAGGCCCCTACAGGCCAGGGACGATCGTCGTCGACATTCCCGAGCGGCGGCTCTACCTTGTCGAGCCCGGCGGGATGGCGATGCGCTACACCGTCGGGGTCGGCCGCGAGGAAGCGCTGAATTTCCGCGGCTCAGCCGTCATCGGCCGCAAGGCGGAATGGCCGCGCTGGGCGCCGACCGAGACCATGATCGAGCGGATGCCGCGATACGCGGCCTATGCGGGCGGGATGGCCGGCGGCATCGGCAACCCGCTCGGGGCGCGGGCCCTCTACCTTTATCGCGGGAACAAGGACACCTATTTCCGTCTGCACGGCACCAACGAACCGGACACTATCGGCACAGCGGTGTCGAGCGGATGCATCCGCCTGTTCAATCACGATATCATCGACCTCTACAACCGGGCGCCGGTCGGAACGCCGGTGGTCGTGCTGCAGGAGCCGGGGCCGATCGCTGACCTGCAGGAGCCGGGGGCGGTCGCCGGGGCGCAACCGGGTCCGGCGATGGGCCCGCCGGCGCCGGACGGTTCATACGGCCCTGGCCCCTACGGCTATCAGCCCGGCCCTTATCGAGACTACCCCGACTTGGGTCCCTATTACGACGCAGGGCCGCCGGGGCCCCCGCCAGGGCCGGACGGCTGGCAATATTAGCCGACGCGGGAGCCCGTGGCGCGCCGGGCGGGAGCCGAACCAGTCCAGGCGTCAGGCCCTCGCCGACGGCGGATCGCGAGGGCTTCCATTTACTGTCGGCGGCTGCGCCGATAGGCTTTGCCACGCGCTTTCGCCGGAGGGCCAGTTTATGAGCTCCGTATCCGCCTCTCCAACCGAGCTCGTCCGCCGCGAGAACGCCGGCGGCGTCGTTATCCTGACGCTGGCGCAGGCTCAGAACCGCAACGCGCTCGGCCTTGCGATGATCGACACGCTGATCGTCGCCTTGGCCGACATCGCCAAGGACCCGGCCGCGCGTGCCGTCGTTATCGCCGGCGAGGGGCCGGCGCTCAGCGCCGGCCATGATCTGCGCGAGATGCAGGCGCACCGCAATGACCCCGATCAAGGACAGACGTTCTACGAACTCATCATGACCCGCTGCGCCACGCTCATGCAGGCGATCGTCGCCCTGCCGATGCCGGTGATCGCCGCGGTCGAGGGCGTCGCGACGGCGGCCGGCTGCCAGCTCGTCGCCTCCTGCGATTTGGCGGTCGCGGGCGAGGCGGCGCGCTTTGCCCTGCCGGGCGTCAATATCGGGCTCTTCTGCTCGTCGCCGCTGGTCGCTGTCGGACGGACGGTGTCGCGCAAGCACGCCATGGAAATGGCCTTGACCGGACGGCTCTACACCGCCGCCGAGGCCGAGCGCATGGGGCTCGTCAACCGCGTCGTTCCCGAGGGCCGGGCATTGGCCGAGGCCAGCGCGCTGGCGGCCGACATCGCATTGCGCTCGGCCGCGACGTTGGCGATCGGCAAGCGCGCCTTCAACGAGCAGATCGAGCAGCCGCTCGCCGTTGCTTATGCGCTCGCGGCCAAGGCGATGGTCGACAATCTTGCCGAGCCCGACGCGGCCGAGGGGATCGGCGCGTTTCTGGACAAACGCCAGCCCCGCTGGGGCCAGTAGAGCACGGGAGTGAACGGAATGGCGGCGGTCGACGGCCTCAACGACGCGGTGATCCGGGAGATTTTGACCGGCGTGCGGCGGATTGCAGTCGTCGGCGCTTCGCCCAACCCGCTCAGGCCGTCCAACGACGTGCTCGGCGTCCTGATCAACCGGGGATATGAGACCTTCCCGGTCAACCCTGGCCACGCAGGGGCTTTGATCGGCGGGCGCCGCGTGTTCGCGCGGCTTGCCGACGTGCCCGTCATGATCGACATGGTCGACGTGTTCCGCAACTCCGTGGCCGCGGGCGACGCCGTCGACGCGGCGCTGGCGCTCGATCCGCTGCCCCGCGTCATTTGGATGCAGCTCGGCGTGATCAACGAGCCGGCCGCGGCGCGCGCCCGGGCCAAGGGCGTGACCGTGGTCATGAACCGCTGCCCGGCGATCGAACTGCGCCGTCTCGGCGTCAGCGGGCCGACCTACGATCAGAATTGACTCAGGGTTGAGCCAGATCAAAGCGCAAGCCCGACGCCACAGCCAAAACGGTCGGGGGTCGAAGACGATCGGCAGCAGGCTCTCATCCACAGCTGAACGAAACCACACGATCCACGGGCAGCCGGAGCGCCCGGGCCGCCTGCAACCGACTGCAGGCTCGCGAAGCGACGGGCCTGCTCGTCGCGCTCGCGATGGGTGTGCGACGGCCGGCGTTGGGGCAGACTGGCGCTCGAGGGGCGCCGGCCGTCGAGGCGCACAAAAGGGTGGCCGGGTTGCGACAATAAGTCGCGGAGTCGCGCAAAGGTTGTAGCCAAGTCTCACGGTCCGTGCTACGAAAGTCAAACAACGCCGCCAGCGTAATTAGGCGGAAAATGGGGAGGGTGGGAACCGCCACTTCTGGGAGGGACCCGATGCAGTCTTTCGATTTCGAAGTGCTTCAGGGCGACGACGTCATCTCGGCCGAGCGGGACGTCGCCCTTCAGGATTCTCGCGCTGCTTGGCCCAGAGTCATAGGCATCGCCAATGCTCTCGATGCGCCCGGCTGCCGCATTCGCGTACGCGAGCACCTTGGCGACACCGTCATTCTCATCGGGGCTAAGGCCGCGCGCCGCTATCCGAGTATGGCCGTTTCGGCTTGAGGCCCATCGGGTCGCTGATCGTAGGTGTTCCCCCGCACTGCTGCGGCTAACACGGTGCGCTATGCGGCCGGCGCGGCGCCGATGCTGTCGCGCCGCCTGAGACGGGCAGCGTCGAGCAGCATCTGGGCCGCCCATCGGTAGACGTTGCGCTGCCGAACAAGTTCGCGCATCACCCGCATCCGCTCGTGCTAAATCGCCGGATCCATGCGAAGCGCGAGTTCGATCGTCTCCGACATCCCGTGTGTGTCATAAGGGTTGACGATGAGCGCCTCCGACAACTCGCGCGAGGCTCCGGCAAAACTCGACAGCACGAGCACGCCCTGCTCGTCATCCCGGGCTGCGAGGAATTCCTTGGCGACGAGATTCATGCCGTCATGCAGGCTTGAGACGATGCACAGGTCCGCCGCCCGAAAGAGCTCGAACACCTCGACCGGCTCGTGGTGGCGGACGGAGAGGACGATAGGCCGGTAGGACGTGTCGCGATTGGGTCACGCTCGCGAGCCGTGGGCGGGAACGGCGGGGACCCACCTGGGCCGCGGGCTTTCGCGGGTCGGCTCCATGCGTCTGTTCTTCCGCCTGTTAGGCGCCTGTCATGCACCTGTTCGTCACCTGTTATGGCCCCCGTTCGCGACCTGCTATTTCAGCGACGCAGCCGCGTGCATTGCCGCCAAACCGCTGTTCCAGCTTCGACATTTCACGTCGATGCGGCCCATGGGGTTCGAATCTCTCTGCCAACAGTCAAGCCGGGGACTCGCCCGATCACCGGATGCGCCCCCAACCAACGGACACGGCCGCCGCCCACGGCGGCCGTGAGATGCAGGCCGGTCGCAAGGTTGAGTTCGGCGAGACCGGAAGCCGACAATTAACTATTCCCAACGACACAGCCCCCCAGGTCGCGCGCCGGCGGACGGTCCCCGCCTCATTGGCCTCGCTGATCGCGATAGCGAGATTCCGCCGGATCGCCCGCGCGGGATGACGGGCCTTCGGAGTCAGCCCGGCAGCTTGTCGGCGACCACGTCGACTTTGACGATCTCGATCGAGTTGGCGAACAGTTCCGGCGCCTTCTGGATCAGAACCGCCGCGACCTCGCCCTGAATATGGGCCTGCCGGCCCTGCTCGTCGTCGAATGCGTCGAAGATGGCGAAGCTGCTCGGCCCCAGGCGGACCGCAAACCACGCCACGGTGCCCGGCTCGGCCACGACGAGCGCGCGGGCCTGCTTCAGAAGGTCGGCGACCTCCTGTTCCTTGCCGGGCTTGGCCTCGAGGCGAACGTAAATCGCAAGCGAAGTCATCAGGTGCTCCTCTCGCCCCCATATACGATTTTGCGGCCGGACTGCGCCGCAAGGATGGCGGCCACGGGCCCGGTCCGGTCTTTTGTGGCCGCGTTAGGGGACCGCCTGGCGCTTCGCCACCACAACCGTCACGTCGTCGCGGGTGCGGTCGAAGTCGCGACAGAGTACCGCGGCGATCAGCGTCGGATGCCTGTGGTTCAAGCCGGGATAAGCCTCGAGCGACCAGTGCGTCCCGAGCCCGTCCGACGCCAGCACCGCCAGCGTGTCGCCGCTGGTCGGATAGACGAAGGAGCGGACGGTCTTCAGCGTATGACCGAGCGTGCCGTTGAAGCCGACCATGCGTCGCGTTTCCAGGGTGCTCGCCACGACGCCGAGGACGTTGCCGACGCCGATGAACGTCACCTGGTCCGACGCCCCGGGCATGAACAGAATGGACGCCGCGGCGCCGCGGGTCGGGCGCAAGGCCCGGTGAAGCCGCTCGATCGTCTCGGCGTCGGGGCGTCCCCGGCCGGACTCGTAGGCGAGGGTCGCCGCTCGAGCCGCGTCGGCGGCCAGCGAGCCGTGGCCAAGGCCGTCGACCACCAAAACGGACAGGTCTTCGCCCAGACGCCTGACGCGCCATGCATCGCCGCAGGCGTCCTCCCCATGCTTGGCGAGGCTGACGGCGCCCCAGGCGTACGGCGTTGCGGGGCTTTCGGGCCTCGGGGGGCCGGCCAGCAGACGGGCCATGAAGGCGCTGCCTTTACCCGGCTGTGAGTAGCCGTCGAACGCATGGGAAAGCCGTCTCACCGCGCCCAATCCAGCGCCGCGAGTGCCCGCGGTCGAATAGCCGTCGAGCAGGGCGGCGTCGACATCGCGCGGGAGGACCACGAGCGCATTTTCGAGGAATTCGCCCAGGTCAACTCGAAGCTGCAGCGGGGCACCGGGCTCGCCTTTCGCTCTCCCGCTCGCTCGCCAGGCTTTTGGGCGGAACGCTGACCGTCGAGAGCGCCTTGAACGAAAGCTCGACATTCATCCTTTCGATCCCGGCATCGGTCCCCGGCCGGGCGACGACGTCGGGCGCGGAACCAGAAAAGCCAAGGAAAGTTCTTTTGATCGACGACGACGACATGTTCCGTTACGTCATGCGTCAGATCCTCAGCAATGCGCCGGAGTATCGGTTGCTGGAGGCAAAGGATGGGGAAGAGGGACTGCGCATGGCCCGAACCGAAACCCCGGACGTCGTCATTCTCGATCTGCAGATGCCCGGAATGGACGGATTTGCGGTGTTCGAGAGGCTCGCCGCCGATCCGGAAACACAACGCATCCCGATTGTCGTGCTGACCTCGCTGACCGTCGACGCCGGTCTGAACGCCCGCTTTCCCCCCGGAACGCGGCTCCTATCGAAGAACATGATCTCCAGGGAAAGCGTCTCTTTCTTCCTGAGAGAAGCGACGCAGGCCGCACAATGAACGCCGCCGCCCCCCTTGTCCTCAATGTCGATGACAACGAGGCGCAGCGATATATCAAGACGCGCGACTTACGCTTGAGCGGCTTCGCGGTCGTCGAGGCGGCGACGGGCGCAGAGGCCCTGCGGCTGGTCGAGCGCGACAAGCCCCAGGTGGTGCTCCTGGACGTTCAGCTCCCCGACATCATGGGTCCCGAGGTCTGCGACTACATCAAGCGGCGGTGGTCCGAGGTTATGGTCCTCATGACGTCGTCAACCTTCACCGAGTCTCAGCACCGAGCGCTCGGTCTCGACGCGGGCGCCAATTCCTACCTCGTGCAGCCGGCGGAACAGCTCGAGCTCGCCGCCGCCGTCAATTCGCTCCTGCGCATCCGGAAGTCCGAAGACGATCTGCGGTCCCTCAACGCAACTCTGGAAAAGAAGGTCGTCGACCGCACCAACGAACTGCGCGAGATCAACCTTCGCCTGACCGAGGAGATCAATCAGAGAGCCAAAGCCGAAGCGGCCCTTGTTCAGGCGCAGAAGATGGAGGCGATGGGTCATCTCACCGGCGGCCTCGCCCATGATTTCAACAATTTGCTGACGGCGGTGATCGGCAATTTCGAACTGATTCTGAAACGAAATTCCGATCCCAAGATCGCGCGTCTGGCTGACAACGGGCTCGCCGCAGCCCGGCGCGGCGCAAAGCTCACCGCGCAGCTTCTTGCGTTTTCCCGGCACCAGAAACTCGACCCTGTCCCCCTCGACGTCAACGCCCTCATTCAGGGCATGTCTTCCCTGCTTTCTCAATCGCTGGGCGCTTCCGTCGAGATCCAAAAACGCCTCGAAGACAACCTGCCGCCCGCGCTCGCCGACGCCAATCAGCTTGAACTCGCCGTCCTCAACCTTTGCATCAACTCGCGCGATGCGATGACGGACAAGGGCGGACCGATCACCTTGAGCACGTCTTTTGAACCCACGACCGACATGGTGGTCCTGTCGGTCGAGGATACGGGAAGCGGCATGCCCGCCGATGTCGTCGCGCGGGCGTTCGATCCGTTCTTCACCACGAAGCCGCCCGGCAAGGGGACGGGATTGGGTCTGTCGCAGGTTTTCGGCGTCGTCCATCAGCTGGGCGGCGACATTTCCATCGACAGCAAAGTCGGAGAGGGCACCGCAATCCGGATCAGGCTCAGGCGTTCGGAGGCCGAGCCACGCGGCCTTCTGAACGATGAGCACGCCCTCGCCGCGCCGAGCGCCGCTCGCGTGCTGGTCGTCGTCGACGACGACGACGTCCGGCGCGCCATGACGGGCATCCTGTCGGAGGTCGGCTACACCATCCGGGGATGCGCGACGGGGGCCGAGGCGCTCGGCGCGCTGCCGGACTTCAAACCCGATCTCGTCATCGTCGATTTCGCCATGCCCGGCCAGAACGGCGCGGAGATCGCCCATGTCATTCGGCAGGCGGCGCCGGACCTGCCGATCGTGTTCGTCAGCGGATACGCCGACGACCTTGTCCTGGAAACGCTAGGCGGCAACGCGCCCGTCCTGAGAAAGCCGTTCCGTCCGAACGAACTTGCCGCTGCCGTGCGCTCGGCCCTGGACGCCAGATGCACGGCAGAAACGGCCGGACCCGGCGCCTGAACGGCGAGTGTGGCTTGGGTGTCCAGAATCGTCTCCCTCTTGGTCCGCTTTCAACAGACGTCAGAAGGCAATTCTGGCCGCGCTCTACAACCCGGCCGCGCCCGGTCTCGCGCTTGCGTTTCGCCCGCCTGTTCTTTGCCTTTTGACCCTGCTAAACGACGTTTTGACCCTGTTCTGGTCCTGTTAAGTCGCCTGTTCCGCGCCCGCTCAGACCCGCAACCATCGGGTTGAGGTGACGACAACTCTATGACTTTGCATGACGTTTTTGTTCCGGGCGGCGACCGGGGCGAGGAAAAATGCCTGCTATGACCGGATCGGCAGCCGCGAGCGACCGGATGAGGCCCCGCCCGCGCGATCTGCCCAAAAAGATCATCGTGTCTTGGTCGGAGAGCCTCCTCACTTAACGATCGGCGGCACATAAGGCAGCGTCAGTCCCAGCGCCCACAACAGGATCAGCACCACGGGCGCGAGAATGATCAACTGCAGGATCGAATAGCCGGCCAGATCGCGCGCCTTGACCCCGGTCAGGCCTAAAAGTGGTAGCATCCAGAATGGGTTGATGAAGTTCGGCAGCGCCTCGGCGGCGTTGTAGACCAAAACCATCCAGCCGAGATTGACCTTCAATTGGTTGGCGGCCTCGAGGACGTAAGGCGCCTCGACGATCCACTTGCCGCCGCCAGACGGCAGGAACAGGCCCAGGATCGCCGAATAGACGCCGATCACGAACGGCAGGGTCTGCTGGGTCGAGATCGACACGAAGAACTTGGCCAGCACCTCTGTCAGCCCGGAACCGACCAGGACGCCGAAAATCCCGGCATAAAGGGGAAACTGCAGCAGTATTCCGCTGGTCATCGGAACCGCCTTGCCCGCCGCGCGCAAGTAGGACCGAGGCGTCCAATGCAAGAGCATTCCGGCGATCAGGAAGGCGAAGTTGTAGTTGTTGAGATCGACCGCCGCCAGCAAGCCCTTGTCCTGAAAGATCCCGTAGAGGTAGATGGCGCCGAGAACCACGATCACCAGGGTCAGGATCGGGCTAAATTCCAGCCACTCCCCGGGCGTCTTGGGCTTCTCCTTGACGGCCTCCTCCTCCGCGTAGGAAAGGCCCGCCATCTCGATCGTCTTGGCGCGATCGGCGTCGGGACAGGATGCGAAAGCCACCCACACCGACAGCGCCATCAGAACCACGATCATCACGAGGTTCTGCCACATGAACAGGGTTTCGGTCAGCGGGATGACGCCGCTGATCTTGTAGAGCGCGGCGGGGATCGACCCCTTGGTGCACATCAGCAGGGCCGCGGAGGACGAAAGTCCCAGCGCCCAGACGCTGCCTAAGCCCAGATAGGCCGCGGTGCCGATCGCCCGGTAGTCCACGCCCTTGACACGCTTGCTCACCTCCCGGCTCAGGATGCCGGCGAAAATCAGGCTGAATCCCCAGCTAAGCAGCGATGCCGCGATGGCGATGAACGCGACATAGGCGACCGCCCCTCTCGGGGTCTTCGGAACCCGCGCCAGAGCCACGACCAGGCGCTTGACCGGAGGCGCGACCGCCAGGATGTAGCCGCCGATGACGACAAAGCTCATCTGCATGGTGAACGGGATCAGGGTCCAGAAGGACTTGCCGAAATCCGTTCCGACCTGCATCGGCGTCCGCCCCATGATGAGGGCGGCGATGCACACGATGACCACCGCGATCGCGGCGAAGACGTAGGCGTCAGGAAACCAGCGTTCGCTCCAGTCGGCGAGCCCCGCCCCGATCCGCGCCAAGGGCCCCATGGTTTCGGACCTTGCGCCCCCACTCTGCCCCGAACTCATCACGGTTTCCTTTCACGGTGTCTATCGTCCAAAGCCCAATCCCCGGCGCGCAACGGCGACGGCGGCGCGCCCTTGGGCCCACGTTGCTGAAGCGCGCGCCGGCCGACCACGGATCGGGGAGGGACGGTTGACTTGAGGCCGGGCAACACGCGTCGCCGAGGCGCCCGTATCCAAGCGCGTTCCAGCACTTTCATGAGATGTACCGGAAAATTTTATGCGCGGCAGGTTGCCGGTCAACGCGACGCATCGTCTCGGGCGATCACGAGCAACCCGTGGGGATTAGCGCCCGCGTCTCCGATTGTGCAGCCTCGTCATTCGCCTGTCGCCCCGACTGTGTTAGTCTTTCCTGAAGGGCAGGTCGTCATGAGTTTTTGGATCAAAGCGAGCCAAAGCGTCTTGCGGTTCCTCGTGACCGCCGACGTCGCGATCGTGCGCTTATGTGTCGCGTCGGCACGGACCGCGCCAGGCCGTCGTCTCGCGGTCGACCTCAGCCGAATGGGAAACGGCCTCATCTATCCCGCGCTGGCGGCTTTGATGATTGTGGGTTGCGGCGCGCGCGGCTGCTATGCGGTGCTCGCCGCCGCCATCAACGTCGGCTTCATCCACAGCGTCTACCCAATGATCAAGCGCCACGCGGCCCGGCAACGGCCTTTCCAGGCCCATTCCGATCTCCAGCCTCTCTTGGCCACGCTCGATGAACACTCGTTCCCGAGCGGCCACGTGATGACCCTGACCGCAGCGCTTGTCCCGATCGTCATCGCAATTCCGGGCACGCTGTCGCTCTCGCTGGCGGCTTGGTGTGCGATGGCCTGGGCGCGACTCGCCTCCGCGCATCACTATCCGAGCGATGTCTTCGCCGGCGCGGCGATCGCGCTCGCGGTTTCCTATCCGCTCTCCCGGTATGGCCTCTGAAGGCGCCTTGGCGGGCGCCCCGCTCAGATGCAGCGCCCGCCGTCCACTTCGAGCACGACGCCTGTCAGGAACGCCGCCTCGTCGCTCGCCAGATAGAGCGCCGCGGCGCCGATGTCGGCCGGGGTCGAGAATCGGCCGAGCGGAACGGTCGCCTTGAAGGCCGCGCGCTTTTCGGGCGTGTCCTCGCCCATGAACATGGCGAGAAGCGGCGTCTCGCCGGCGACCGGGGCGAGCGCGCAGACCCGGATCCGGTCAGGCGCGAGCTCCACCGCCATTGACTTCGTCATCAGATGCACGGCGCCCTTGGAGGCGTTGTACACCGCAAGCCCAGGGCGGGGCCTCAGCGCGGCAGTCGAGCCGATATTGACAAAGACACCGCCCCCCTGCGCGCGCATGTGTGGGACGAAGGCCTGCGCGGTCAGGAACAGCGACTTGACGTTGACGGCGAAGATGCGGTCGAACTCGGCCTCCTCGACCTCCATCAACGGCTTGTTGCGATGGGTGGTGCCGGCGTTGTTGACCACGATGTCGACCCGGCCAAACGCCTCGATGGCGGCCCTGGCCGCGCGTTCGACATCGTCGCGCTTCGAGACGTCCGCGGTCAGCGCGATCGCGGCCGGGCCGAGCCGCCGCGCGGCCGCCTCCGCGACCTCGGCCTTCACGTCGAGGCACGCGACCCGCGCCCCTTCGCGGACGAACGCCTCGGCGATGCCGTAACCAAAGCCCTGCCCGGCGCCGGTCACCAGCGCCGCCTTGCCCTTCAGTCGCATGGGTCTCCCGTCCCTTCGCAGCGCGCCGCTCGCTCAACTCGCCTTCTTGCGCTCCTCGACGATGGCGTCGTCCATGGCCTTCGCGCGGATTGCAGCGGGGCGGCCGCTGATCAGAGCCCAGTAGCGCTCGAAGGCCGGGCGACGGTCGACCTTGCCGAACGCCATGCCCCAGCCGATGCCGGAGCCGGCATAGACGTCTGCGGCCGTGAAACGGTCGCCGGCGATGTACTCGGTGCGGTAGAGCGCGCCCTCCAGCGCCGCCAAGGTTCGCTCGAGATTGCCGTAGCCGACCATAGGTTCCCGGTCCTGAGGGATCTCGAAGCCCAGCGCCTTGTCGGTTACCGCGGGCTCCAGGCAGTCGGCGGCGAAGAACAGCCAGCGATAATAGGGGCCGCGCTCGCGCGACGTCGGGGGCGGCGCGAGCCCCGCCGCAGGAAAGGCGTCGGCCAGATAGGCGCAGATGGCCGCGGCTTCCGTGACGATGGTGTCGCCGTGGCGGATCGCCGGCACCTTGCCCATCGGATTGACCGCCAGATAGTCCGGAGCCTTCATCGAATGGCCGAACTCCAGGATCTTGGTCTCGTAGGGCTCGCCGACCTCCTCCAGCATCCACCGCACGATGCGGGCGCGGGACATGGGGTGGGTGTAGAAGACCAGTTCGTCGCTCATCAGTTCGCTCTCCGCCCGCCCCGCCCAATACGATTCGTCCGGCGTCTGTGTTAGATCAGTGACGAAAAGGCGACGCCCGCCTTCCCCTATGCCCTTGGAACGCTGATGCGCATCGAAACCGACGTCAAGCTGGATTTCAAGGACGTCCTGATCCGGCCCAAGCGCTCGACCCTCAACACCCGCTCCGCCGTCGACGTCGACCGAATGTTCCGCTTCATCCACACTGGCTCGGAGTGGAAGGGATTTCCGCTCATTGCGGCCAATATGGACGTGACCGGGACGATGGAGATGGCTCGGGCGTTGGGTAAACATGGGGCGCTGACGGCTCTGCACAAGCACTATCCGGAAGACGAGCTCGCCCGTTTCTTCGCCGGGCCTGACGGCGCCCACGCCTTCTATTCGCTCGGAACCACCGCCGCCGATCTCAAGAAGCTCGCCGCCGTGGCGAAAGAGGCGCGGATCCGGCTCATCTGCCTCGACGTCGCCAACGGCTACGCCGAGAAGTTCCTCGATGTGGTCAAGCGCGTCCGCGACGAGCATCCCGAGGCGGTCATCATGGCGGGGAACGTGGTCACCGGCGACATGACCGAGGCGCTGGTGATCGCGGGGGCCGACATTGTCAAGATCGGCATCGGTCCCGGATCGGTGTGCACCACGCGGCGGGTGACCGGCGTCGGCTACCCCCAGCTTTCCGCCATCATCGAATGCGCCGACGCCGCGCACGGCCTGAAAGGGTGGGTCTGCGCCGACGGCGGCTGCACTGTGCCCGGCGACATCGCCAAGGCCTACGGGGCGGGTGCGGATTTCGTCATGCTGGGCGGCATGCTCGCCGGCCACGACGAATGCGCCGGCGACGTCCGCTACGAAACGCGCGACGGCGAGAAGGTCCCGGTCGGCATGTCGTTCTATGGCATGTCGTCCGAGACGGCGATGAAGAAATACGCCGGCGGGGTCGCTCGATACCGGGCCGCCGAAGGCAAGACGGTCGAGACCCCCTACCGGGGTCCGGTCGAGGGCACGATGGGCGAGATCATGGGCGGCGTTCGCTCGATGATGACCTACATCGGCGCCGCGCACCTGAAGGAAGTCTCCAAGCGCACGACGTTCGTGCGCGTCACCGCGCAGACCAACGACGTGTTTGGCAGCCTATGACGGCGGGTCGTCAACGCTGCCTATGGCCGCGCCTGAGCCGTGCGCCCGGCGAAAATGTGCGCATCCCTTGCTGTGACATAGAGCCTCCTAACAGGCTCTGTCACTCCAATTGGGCTGTCTCACTTTCGGGGGGCAGTACACTGGGCTATGCCGCAATTCTGCAATCAGCGGCCGATTCTCGACGAGACGGCTCCATACGCAGGCAAGCAGGCACGCCGAGTTGTGTCTCTCCCGTCTCCTCTCTGCGTTCGAATTCATACCTCGCTGCGAACCAGAATTCGTCGCTTCGACCGTCCGGCCTCCCGGCTTGCTCCCATAGCTCATAAGCGAGTTCGCGGATCAACTCTTCCATGACGCTCATGCTGCGTGTCCTTCAACGCTCGAATTCGAGGCGGCCTCCCACCACCGATCGTCGCCATAAATCGGCTCGAGGGACGTCAATTTCGGGAGCTCATTTGCAGCCCCCGCGGGACCCATGAGAGCGATTCCGCCGCCGTAGGCGCCCAAGAACCCTCCGTCCGCCAGGGCCGGCGCGAGCCGAATTTGATTGGTGACGCCGACCACGCCAGGAACCCTGCGCGCGTCGGATTCGGCGCAATTGCGCTGGTAGGGCCGATCGACGATGCCGGATATCTTCACCCAGCCGTTTTCCACCTCGACCTGTACCCGATGCGGCGGGACCGCCAGATCCCAATACAGGGCGTTCAACACCTCTGTCATAAGGTCATCGCCGTGCGACATGATGGTCACCTTTCGCCCCACCCGCTTATCGTATGGATTTCGACCCCATGATTGCGCTTCCACCAGAAGGGAGAGGCTGACGGAGGCTGAGCGCTCTTAGCTCCGCCTCACCCGGCCGTCGGATTGTCTTCGAGGAGATGCCGAGGCCGTCGCGCCTTCACCGCTTCTTCCGTCACCCACGGCGGATGCGGCGTCGTCGCGACCATCCTCGCAAACGCCACGCGCATCCTGACGAGCGTGACGCGCTTTTCCTTGCGACGCCACATCGACCCAGATGCCCGACGCGAGTTCACAACCCGGGAGTTCAGCGACACCGCCGCTCGCTCATGAACGACAACCTGTCCGCTCATCTTCCACCTCCCGTTGCAGCCTCCTTTCCATCCCCTATTCTCATATACAAAATGTCAGACTTTAGTTTGATATGGATCAATCCGATGCGCGTTCGCAGCGGCAAATTGCAGGCTCGCCGATCGGAAAATGTCAGCGGCGACCGCCGCCTGAGCACGGCAAGGCGCGGCGATCCGCGATGTGGCGTTTGTGTCCTCGCACCAGGCGATCGTGTGCGCTGTGGCCGAACTATTCGTCTGGCAAGCCCTTAGCCGCCATGGCCGGGCCTGTCCCGCGTCCGGAAGGACGCCCGTCTTTCGACGGGCTACGCGCGCCCTTGACAGGTGTAAACAACGCTCGGCAAGGTCGCCGGCTCGAAATGCCAGCAAGCATGAAGCTGTCTCTGTAGTCCCTTTCGCTTTATGCGTTATCACGACAGCAGAGACGATATGCCACGTGGAAATTGTCTCGGAACAGGTGCAGCATAATTGTGTGAGCGGGCGCTATCGCCTTTGCGACCTACGAGCCGAAGACCTGCGCTCCCAAAATATCTAGCCTCGTGCATGGACCGGGGCGTTGGCGCCTGCCCCAAACACGGCCAGGGATGAAACAAACCATGAACGCCAAGGAAAGGGCGATCCGGGAACGCGCCTATCAACTGTGGGACCAAGCGGGAAGGCCCGAGGGACGCAGCCCGGAATTCTTGCTCGCCGCGAAAGCCGAACTCGACCGCGGAGAGCGGCCGGGCGAGCGAGGGGACGGCGCGCCCGTCCGCCGGTCTCCCAATGTTCGAAGTGAATCGGCGGCGGATTGGGCGACGAGACGGCGGGACCCGGCCTTCTGACCGTTCCGCCCGCCCTGTGACGCTCCCCGCCGTCGCCTTCCAGGCGCACGGCCAGTGTTTCAAGTTCGACTCGCGCTGGATGGCGTCTGTGATGGGCTCGTAGAATTCCATTTGGACAAGGCGACCCGCGCGGAATTGTCGTTGAATATCATTCTGTTGCTGGATCACAATCTTTAAGTTGCAGGTCGGGATGGGCGGAGGAACAGGGATTATCAGGCGCCTTAGCAGGGCAAATTTGAGCCAGAACAGGGCAAAAACGTGCGGAACAGGCCACCGAGCCGAGGCGCCCGAGCCCGACGCGGTCAGGTTGCATCGCCTCCCCTTCCGACGCGGGCGCCCACCACCCGACCCGCTTCGGCGTCCGCGCTGAGCTTGCCGGCGGCGAGGGGACCGAGGCCGTCGGCCGCCGCGCGGGAGCAAAGCGGAGGGACACGCCGATGATCTCCGTCCCATGCGATGGAGACGGTCAGTGGCCCGTGAACGCCTCGTCGCTGAACGGCGATGTCTCGATCGGCGACAATTTCGGAACTCGCAATCTTATGAAGCCAAAACCGGTCGCTTCGTGACAACTGTTGCACTCCGCCGTCAGATTGCCATAGGCCTTCGAGAAATCGAGGCCGTCCTTCGCCTTGATCGCATTCTCGACTTGGTCTGTTGCCGGCGTCATTGCTTTCATGTTCGATTTCACGTTATTTGGATAAAGACGCTGTGCGCGATCGATACTGGTCCGGATTTGCGCCAATTCGTAATTCGCCAGCGGCCAGTTCTGCACGACGCCCGCATACCATAACTTGAAATGACTGAGTTGGGCTGCGACCATCAGCAGGTTCAGCGGCGGCACATAGCGATCCTGGTCATTTGCAGGTTTTTGATCGTCAGCCAGAACCGGCGACGCAGCGCTTATGAACAAAAAGGCTATTGTCGCAAAGCGCTTCACGTTCGTCATCGCGCATCCCCAAATCGCCGCCCCATCGCTCGCCAATCCGGCTCATTGACCGGCATTCGCGGCTGACCGCGCAGCCCGACGAAAAGTTGCGCCAACTTTGGCTTCCTGACAAGCTTGAGGCGCTGCAACCCAGGGCAACGATGCCCTCTCAAGGGGCGCGCCCGCCGAAGGCGGCGCGCTCATAGGGCGTCCAGAAGGGACGCCCGTCCTCTCGACGGACTATAAGCGCGCCTTCGACAGGGCTCAAGGCTCGGAAAACAAAGCTCGGCAAGGTCGAGGGCTCGGAACGCCGGGTGCGGCGCTGCTGACGCGGAACCAATGGACTACGTCTTGATCTCGCGTTCAAGTTCGGACTTTCGCGCCTCACATTTAGCCAGTTTGTCTCTGAGCTCAGAAATCTCCTTGATGATGGCCCTCAATTCAGTCTTGGCTTTCTTGCCCGACAGGTATTCCGAACCAAGCCGGTCAGCTATATACGTTTCAAGCTGGCTTCGAAGAACTCGGAGATAGGGGTTGCCCCATACCGATCCTTCACGGTATTCAAGTTTGCCGCTTTGGATGCCCGTGAGAATAAAATCGCGGGTCACTCCATATTCCTTTTGGGCTGTCTTGTCGCTGAGGACTGAGCCCTTACGATTCCATTCGCCATATTCGGCCATGTACGCCCCGCTATCACAAGCTCCTGGCGGATCGTTGAAAGGTAACCAGCACGGCGGCGGCGCGCCCATGATACCCGTTCGCGGGGACACGCGTTTACGGGACACCCCGCGACGCTCCCCGCCGTCGACCTCTTGCATAGACCTCTTCCGAGCCTTCAGCCCTGTCAAGGGGCGAAGCCCGCCGGAGGCGGCGCGCTTTCAGCGCGCCCTTGACAGGGCTGAAGGCTCGGAAAACAAAGCTCGGCAAGAGGTCGACGGCTTAGAATGGCGGTAGGCGCGAATGGGGATTGAGTAAGCTGTCACCGTAACCCCCACCGTAACCCCGTAACCCCGGGGCTGTAGACGCTACTTAATCGCAATCGAAACAATCGTCCTGGGAATTCCAGCTAATCGTCTTGATCGAATGCCAGCAAAAAGCGCCGCAAAGCACCCGCGGTGTTGAAGGTCACGGGAAAGCCGTATGCTACAGGTGTGGCGCCCGTGTGCATCCGCTTAGGAAACATGGTCATATTACTATTGTGACATGCCTCGCCCATCAAATCCCCATTTGCCAGAGCCTTTCTAGCGCGCGACCTCGCCTCGGGGTGAACGACGACGGTTATCGACGCACCTTTTAACTTATAGACCGTACTCAATTTGCTGCGTCCGCGAAATAGATCGACCTTCCGCGTCGCGTGTTTCAAATTGTAACCGGCGTCGATAAACGCCTGTTCGATTGCCAGGTCAGCTTCGGGACTTGACGTATTTTTCTGCGGCGCACTTCTCGGCTGAGGCGGGTTCGCCACTACGATATCCGTGGCGCTAGAAATGCCGGGGTTCGCTGGACGTATTGCACACGTGAGGCCTAGAGCTTTAATCGACCTTTGCATGCGAAGTGCGTCTGCAAACAGGGTATTCGCTCGGGATCTTACTGGGTCCCCTGCGTTCAAGTCGTCGATCCGCCGAACGCCCAAGTACACATCCACCGAAGAGCCACCGCTTGTCGAAGGATGGGCAAATGTGCCTAGCACGCGATCTGCGCGAATGAGACCCTTCGACACACACCAGTCTAAGGCGTCCCGCGGCGTCGCGCCTAAACCCACAAAAAGAGCGTCTTTATCTATAGCTTCGAGCGAGCCGACAAAGTCGCGCAGAAAAGATTCGTGAAAAACCGGGGACGACACAATGTCGTTGAAAGAACCGGCGAACATCTTTCCATTGCGGAAAGCTGCGTGGGGAACGACCGAAGTCGCTTGTAGAAGATGCGCCTCGCCTCCCCATAACTCCTCGATGTCGGAAATGCCAAGGATTTCGGCGAACCTGAAATGGTTGAGCATGCGAACGAGATTCGGCCGCATGGAGGAGCCTCCGAATCCGCCCGCCCTTTTAGCCTCTCGAAGCACGACATCGTCGGATTCGCCACGTCTGAGTAAACGCGCCGCCTCCTCGTAAGCCAGTTTGAGTTGGTTAGGGCCGGGCGTGATTCCGATAATGACGAGGCGCGCATTCTTTTCAACGCGCTCGAACGGTATGTAATCTAGCACGTCCCGACCGTTGGCATTAAGCGTCATCGCGCTTGTCCTAACCGCTGCACTTCCCAACGATGTGAGAACGGCGCGGAAGCGATTAAGAAAAACTGGGATCATACACAGGACTTCCTGTTTGGAGCAGAAATATTGGAGCTGCACTTCACGCGTTATGACTTGATCAAGGTCTCGATGGGCTCCTCACGGCGGCACAGGGAGTGCCTTTCGGACGGTTGATCCTGACAAAGACGCAGCGTCCTCGATCTCGGCCCTGGACCGACGAACGTCAGTTTACATCGTTATCTAAAGGATGTCACGGCCGTTCACACGCTCCCGGCTCGTGTTCGCCCGCCGGAGGCGGCGCGCTTTCAGCGCGCCCTTGACAGGGCTGAAGGCTCGGAAAACAAAGCTCGGCAAGAGGTCGACGGCTTAGAATGGCGGTAGGCGCCAATGGGGATTGAGTAAGCTGTCACCGTAACCCCGAGCCTTCAGCCCTGTCAAGGGGCGAAGCCCGCCGGAGGCGGCGCGCTTGCAGCGCGCCCTTGACAGGGCTGAAGGCCCGGAAGGCAAAGCTTGGCAAGAGGTCGACGGCTGAGAATGCCCACTGGTGAGAACGGGGATTGAGTAAACTGTCACCGTAATCCCGCACCGTAATCCCCGTAATCCCAGATCGCCGACCACTGGATTGTTGCGATGGACTAAAGGTACTCATGTAAAGGGGCCCAATTCGTGTTCTCAATATTATAAAACAACTCAGGGAAATCAACCTCATGGATATCGAAGAAGAATGCTGCGCTTTTGAACTCATCAGCACCAATGTTTCTGTCAAACGGATCGTCTGCTCGACCGCGGGCATAGTTATATAATTTATCGGTTAGCACTTTCAACTGTATTGCGTCGAATAGGGCGCTATCTCTCGCTGCAACTGAACTTCGTACTTGGGCATCGTCGGAAATTCTCGCACTCTGAATTTGAAGCCAAGCTAATACTCCACGTACAGAGCTTATCCTGTCTCTTCTCGTGAATTCCAGGCATTTCTCCATAGCGCCGATTGCGTGTAGTGGGAGTGCCGGAAAACTGAAACTAGGCGGAACGTTAATTTGTACCTGTCCGATTTGAGTAGTAGAATGCAAGCTCGCAAGTTCGCGTATGCAACAGTCAGCATAATTGCTTAGAATATTTAACGCCATAAGCAACTTCGCACGCGCAGCGATCTCCTTGCGTTCTTGCTGATCTTGTAGCGCGTTCGAAGCCTGCTTAATTTGAGCGTTGATTATCCAAACGGTAAGCAACGCGCCAACCAATGCGAATACGCCAGCGATCAACGTTTGGTATCGATTTACCCAAGCCTCCGCGCACAATCCACGCGTCAACGGCCCCTCCCCGGGCGGTGGAAAGGAGCAGTTAGCAATCAAGTCATGCGCAATGACTGCTATCCCAACAATACTTAGGAAAGCACCGTAGAGCCATCGCCATCCGCCGTCATCCAATTCCACCGCCGTGCATTTTGCCAGATGATAAGATTCGTCAACAACGCCAAATTGTCCTCACGAGCACCCCGTCGTGCTCCCGCACGTATCGCACTTCAAGCACGTCCCATTCCGCACCATGGTGAAATTCCCGCACTCCGGGCAGGCCTCGCCGACGTACCCCTTCATCCGCGCCTCCGCCCGCTTGTCGGCGACGGTTTCGGCCGCCGGCGCGAACGCGGCGCCGCCGAGCGTCAGCGGCGCGCTCTCGGCGAGGTCGCCCTTCAGCGCGGTCGCGCCCTGGACGTAGCCGCCCGTCCCTGCCCCGCTCGACGCCCGCACGGCCGGCGCTTCGCCGCCGGTCTGGCCGCGCACCAGCATCAGCTTGTCGCCCGGCCGGCCGCGGACGAGGCCGTTCGAGATCACCGCGGCCGCGCCGGGGCCCGGCGTCGGGCCCTTGTCCTGGCCGACCCCGCCGCCGAGCACGGTGTTGCCGATCTCCTCGGGCGCGACATGGGCGAGGTCGTTGCGGCCGAGGTAGGAGATCGCCAGTTCCCTAAAGATGTAGTCGAGGATGGAGGTGGCGTTCTTGATCGCGTCGTTGCCCTGCACCAGCCCGGCCGGCTCGAACCGGGTGAAGGTGAAGGCCTCGACATATTCGTCGAGCGGCACGCCGTACTGCAGGCCGATCGAGATCGCGATGGCGAAATTGTTCATGAGAGACCGGAAGGCCGCGCCTTCCTTGTGCATGTCGATGAAGATCTCGCCGATGCGGCCGTCCTGGTACTCGCCGGTGCGCAGATAGACCTTGTGGCCGCCGACCACCGCCTTCTGGGTGTAGCCCTTGCGCCGGTCGGGCAGCTTTTCGCGCTCGCGGGTGCGCTCGACCCGCTCGATCACCCGCTCGACGATCTTCTCCGCCACCTGCGCGGCGCGCGCGGGGATGTTGGCGGCGAGCAGAACCTCGAGCGCCTCGTCCTCCTCGTCGTCGCTCTCGATCAGCTGGCTGTTCAGCGGCTGCGACAGTTTCGAGCCGTCGCGGTAGAGGGCGTTGGCCTTCAGGCCGAGACGCCAGCTCAGCATGTAGGCGTCCTTGCAGTCCTCGACGGTGGCGTCGTTCGGCATGTTGATGGTTTTCGAGATCGCCCCGGTGATGAACGGCTGCGCCGCCGCCATCATGCGGATGTGGCTGTCGACCGAGAGATAGCGTTTGCCGGTGCGGCCGCAGGGGTTGGCGCAGTCGAACACCGGATAATGCTCGAGCTTCAGGTGCGGCGCGCCCTCCAAGGTCATGGCGCCGCAGGCGAAAATGTTGGCGGCCTCGATCTCGGCCTTGGAGAAGCCGAGCGCCGAGAGCAGGTCGAAGCCCGGCGCCTCATAGCGCTCGGCGGTGATCTTCAGGTCGCGGCTCAGCGTCTCGGCGCCGAGCGTCCACTTGTTGAACACGAAGCGGATGTCGAAGGCGCCGCGGAGCGCCGCCTCGACTTTGTCGATCGCCGCCTCGGGCAGGCCTTTGGCGCGCAGCGCCGCGGGGTTGATCCCCGGCGCGCCGACGAGCGTCGCGCGGCCGACGGCGTAGGCGATCATGTCGTCGATCGCCGCCTCGCCGTAGCCGAGCGCTCTGAGCGCATCGGGCACGGCGCGGTTGATGATCTTGAAATAGCCGCCGCCGGCGAGCTTCTTGAACTTCACCAGCGCGAAATCGGGCTCGATGCCGGTCGTGTCGCAGTCCATCACGAGGCCGATCGTGCCGGTCGGCGCCACCACCGAGACCTGCGCGTTGCGGTAGCCGTGCCGCTCGCCGAGGCTCAACGCCGCGCTCCAGGCGGCGCGGGCCGCCTCGCCCAAGGGAGCGAAGGCCGGGACCGCTCTTCGCCAGCGAGGCGTGATCGAGCGGGGTCGGGGCGACCGACAGGCGCTCGTAGCCGGAAACCTCGCCGTCGGCGGCGCGCTTGTGGTTGCGGATGACCCGCAGCATCGCCTCGGCGTTCGGCTTAAAGCCCGGGAAGGCGCCGGTCTTGGCGGCGAGTTCCGCCGAGGTCGCATAGGCGCGGCCGGTCATCACCGCCGACAGCGCGCCGCAGATCGCCCGCCCCTCGTCCGAGTCGTAGGGGATGCCGCAGGACATCAGGAGCCCGCCGATGTTGGCGTAGCCGAGGCCGAGCGTGCGATACTCGTAGGAGAGCCGCGCGATCTCCTTCGACGGGAACTGCGCCATCGCCACCGAGATTTCGAGCGTCAGCGTCCACAGCCGGACGGCGTGCTCATAGGCCACGATATCAAAGACTTTGGTGTCTGGGTTGACGAACTGCATGAGGTTCAGCGAGGCGAGATTGCAGGCCGTGTCGTCGAGGAACATGTATTCCGAACAGTTGTGAACGACCACGCCGTTCGCGCAGAAGTGATGCGTCGCCGGCTCGGTCAAATCGAACACGTCCTCTTCGCCCGCCGGCTCGAGCGACGCGACGTGATCGACGAGGCGGTCTTCGTAGACGCCGACTTCAGCATTGAGTTTCGCAAGAGCAGCGCTCTTCGGGCTCGCCGGATGGAAGCCGATCTCGCGTTCAAAGATGAAACGCGACGAACGGCTGATTCGCAACGAGTGCATCTGCTTGACCGGATAGGACTTCCCCCCGCCGGTTCCGTCGGGCAGGATCGCGACGAGATCGCCGGACCGACGGTTCTGGTAGATCTTCGCCTTCACGCCGAACGAAAGCAGAAGCAGCTGAACCTGACGCAGAAGCTCAAGCGAGGTCGAGTCGAGGGAGATATATTGGGATTTCTCGCCGCTGTTGGCGACCGTTCCGTCGGCGGTGAAAACGCCGCTGAGTAGCGCCGACAAACTCTGACGATCGAGATTGTAAACATCGTCCTTGAATCGTTTGCGGTCCGATCGCTCGTCCAGCACCGCGAATTGTTTGAAGAGGTCGACGACTGGACGTGAGCCGAACGCTAAGCGCGCGCCTGTCGCGCCGTCGACGACCGAAACCCCGTCATTGCGGCCCAGCGATCCGGCTGCCTTGCGAAGAAGTTTTTCCTCATTGACCGCGCGCGCGACGCTCTCCAGCACGCCACGCTCATTGGCGTGCATGGTCAAAATGACCACCTCCTGCGGCCGCTCGGCGATGACCGACCGCACGAGGCAGCCGTCGCCCACGGCCAACCCGACCCCGAAAGCAAGATCGCGCGCCAGCGACCGGCGGCCGAAGCCGGAGCCTTGTAGCATGAGCGCATCGTCTGGCGTCAGGCACTTGGCGGCAACGCCGCCTCGGTTCTCGGTCAGGACGACATGGTCCTCGGTCAGGCGCAGACGATAGCCAGCCTTGGTCGTGAGCCAGAACACGGGCCTGTGACCGGTGGGGAATATCTTCGTGACGAGATGCGGTTGACCATCCGCGCCGACCACGCGCGCCGATTTGCCGACAAGCGCCTCGATCCGCTGCAGACCGTCAGTGGTCGCGACGAACGTATCTCCGGTCACACACGGGTTCGAGGCGCGGATCGGCCCCGACGCCGGGCAGGTGTGCCAGTCGTTGATGGTGGTGTGGTACTGGATGCCGGGATCGGCGGAGGCCCAGGCGGCGTAGCCGATCTTCTCCCAAAGCGCGCGCGCCTTGACGGTCTTGGCGGTCTTGCCGCTGAGGCGCCAGGTCAGGTCCCAGTCCGCATCGGTCTCGACCGCATGCAGGAAGGCGTCGGTGACGCGCACCGAATTGTTGGAGTTCTGGCCGGAGACGGTGAGATAGGCCTCGGATTCCCAGTCGGTGTCGTAGGTGTCGAAGTCGAGGGTGGTGTAACCCTGGCGGGCGAACTGGATCACCCGCTTGACGATGCCGTCCGGCACGTCGTCCTTGCGGGCGAGCTTCACCTCGCGCTTCAGCGCCGGGTTCATCTCGACATTGAAGCAGTCGTCGCCGGAGCCCTGGCAGTTGACGCAGGCCTTGAGGATCGCCTTCAAGTGGCGCTTGACGACCTTGGAGCCGGCGGCGAGCGAGGCGACCTTCTGCTCCTCCTTCACCTTCCAGTCGATGTAGGATTCGATGTCCGGGTGGTCGACGTCGACCACCACCATCTTGGCGGCGCGCCGGGTGGTGCCGCCGGACTTGATCGCGCCGGCGGCCCGGTCGCCGATCTTCAGGAAGGACATGAGGCCCGAGGAGCGGCCGCCGCCCGAGAGCTTTTCGTTCTCGCCCCGCAAAGCCGAGAAGTTGGAGCCGGTGCCGGAGCCGTATTTGAACAGGCGCGCCTCGCGCACCCACAGGTCCATGATGCCGCCCTCGTTGACGAGGTCGTCGGAGACCGACTGGATGAAGCAGGCGTGCGGCTGGGGATGCTCGTAGGCCGACTTCGACTTGACCAGCTTGCCGGTCTCGAAGTCGACGTAATAGTGGCCCTGGCTCGGCCCGTCGACGCCATAGGCCCAGTGGAGGCCGGTGTTGAACCATTGCGGCGAATTCGGCGCGGCGATCTGGCGCGCCAGCATGAAGCGCATCTCGTCGAAATAGGCGCGCGCGTCCTCGTCGCCGTTGAACACCCCGGCCTTCCAGCCCCAATAGGCCCAGGCGCCGGCGAGCCGGTCGAACACCTGCCGGGCGGACGTCTCGGAGCCGGTGCGCTCGGCCTTCGGCAGCGCCGCGAGCGCCTCCTCGTCGGCAACCGAGCGCCATAGGAACGACGGGACGTCGGGCTCCTCATACTTCTTGAGGCGCGCCGGCACGCCCGCCTTGCGGAAGTATTTCTGGGCCAGCACGTCGGCCGCCACCTGGCTCCAGGCGGCCGGGACCTCGATATTGTCGAGAGCGAAGACGATCGAGCCGTCCGGATTGCGGATCTCGCTCCGGGTGGCCGCAAACGGGATCCGGTCGTAGGGCGAAGCGCCCGCCTCGGTAAAGTGCCGCTCGATTCTCATGTCGCTCGCCCTCACGTTTCTTCGAAGGCGAGCCGCCCCGCGCCCGCCCTGCCGTTACCTTCCGAACGCGATGGCGTAAGCCCGCGTTCCGCCCATGCGCCGACGCGAAAACGCGCGCCGTCCGGCGCCGAGATCGCCTCGCTGAAACCCGTATTGCTGTCCCTGACGCGTCCATCGGCGGCGGAATGCCCGATCCAGCCGATGGCCCTGAAAACACCGCGCTCCCGGCGAGTCCGGCGCGCTCGAGGCGCGCCCGCTCGCCGACCGACTCGAAACTAGGACTCTGTCATCCGCCCGTCAACACCTTGTGACGGCAGCATGACCGTGACACAACATATTGTGGATAAGAATGTATAATGCAAGGTTAATACGCCCGCGCATTGACAGCTTCCGACGAGTCGGCGCCGCTCCGCAAGAGCGCTTCTGGGGATAAGGACCAGAGATGCGCCCCGCTCATGCTGCGCGTCGCGGCGGGCGCCGCTGCGGCTGCGGCGCACGCCCGCAAAGTTCAACTGGACAGAGCGGGGCCGCCTCGCCATAGTCCCGCGCGCGCCGCGACATGGGCGCCTTTTCCTCGGCCGGCGGCTGCCCGATGGACTTAAAGCTGTTTTTCCTGCGCTACTTCACCTGGTGGAACGGGGCGACCCTCAACACCCTGTTCTATACCAGCCGGAAGGGCGAGTTCGTCGGCCACGACCAGTTCGGCAACGCCTATTACCGCACGATTGGCGGCAGGATCGATCCGTCGCTCGGCTTCGAGCGCCGCTGGGTCATTTACAATGGCGTCTCCGAGGCCTCGATGACGCCGCCGGGCTGGAACGGCTGGCTGCATCACACCGTCGACGTCCCGCCGAGCGAGGAAGACTACAAGCCCCATCCGTGGGAGCTGCCCCACATCGGCAACCCCACCGGAACGCCGTCCGCCATCCGTCCCAAAGGGTCGATCCTGAACCGCGGTCCGCGCCAGCCGAGCACCGGCGACTACGAGGCCTGGAGCCCGGGATCGTAAGGCCGCGCCTTCATTCCGCCGCCGTTGACCGGCAGATCGCCCGCATGAGTTCGAAGTTCGCCACCCCCGCGACGGCCGCGTTCCGCGCGACCGCGCGTTGGGCGGCGCTGTCCGCCGTCGCGCTTTGCTGTCTCGCCGTCCCGGCCGCCGCCGACAAGATCGCCAACCCGGTCGCGGTGTTCGACGGGCTCGACAAGATCACCGGCCGCATCATCACCTTCGAGGTCTCGCTGAACGAGACGGTGCAGTTCGGCACGCTGCAGGTGACGCCGCGGGTCTGCTTTTCACGCCCGCCGACCGATCCGCCGCGCACCGACGCCTTCACCGAGGTGGACGAGATCGACGAGCAGCACAAGTTCAAGCGGATCTTTTCCGGCTGGATGTTCGCCGACAGCCCTGGGCTGCACGGGATCGAGCACCCGATTTACGACGTCTGGCTGGTGGACTGCAAAGGCGGCACGATCGTCATCCACGAGGCGCCGCCTCCCGCCGCCACGGCCTCGACGGACGCCGATAATCCGGACGCCGTGACCGGCGCCGCCGCGCCCGCGTCGCCCGAGATCGAACCTTTGCCCCCGCCGCCGAAGAGGAAGCCGAAGCCGAAGGCGCCGGCGGTGATCGCCGCCCCGCCCGGCGGCGACAACGCGCCGCTGGACCTCGGCGGCGGGAGCGCAGGCAACGCGCGAGCGCGCTGAGCTTTGCAACCGGTCGCGCCCGGTCTCATGCCCCGGCTTCTTCCGCATGGTGTCTGCCTGTTTCGACCTGATAACGACCTGTTCTGGTCCGTTTTTGCCCTGCTAAGGCGCCTGTTCCGCGCCCGCCTTTGCCCGCAACCGTCGGATTGCATAACGGGCAACACCATGATTTTGAATGACTTTCCTCGGAGAAGCGCCGTACGGCGCGCAAGAAATCCCTGCTAGCAGGCAGGCCGGGCCGGCCGCGGGGCTATCGCGTTGCGGAATTGTCCGCGGAGGTTTGGCCTGAAACCAGGATGTATCCGCGCGTCTTGTCGTCGTTGGCGGTATCCGTCGTATTCATGGCGTCAAACAGCTCCGACGTTTTGACCCATACGGGCGGGTACTTGTAGCGCGCGACGTCGAGAACGAGAAAGCGATCGGCCTTCTCGTCACCTGCCGATCGCTCATCATCTGGCCGACGGGCGGCATGCCCGCTTGTCCATTCATGATGAGCGTCATCAGATAGTCGGCCGAGGCGACCCGCTGGTTGTCCGTCAGCGCCGGATAGGCGCCGGCGCCGACCGCACCTTGAGCATTCGGCTGATGGCAACCAGCGCAGACGCCGGCGAACAGCGCGGCGCCGCCCTGCTCATCAAAGACTCGACCCGATGATTCTTTTCAAAGCGTGAGGTTCCATCGCGGTCGCGATCACGATCGCCAACCGAGCCCGCTGGCTCAGCATGAGGCAGAAACAATGGCGAAGCGAGCGCGTTTCCGACCGTCGCATCCTTCGCGGCGCTCAAGGTCCCGTCAACCACCACGTCCCCGCCGCCAGCGTCACCAGGGTCAGCGGCAGACCGACCTTGAAATAGGCCCAGAAGCTGATGGGTGTCCCTTCCGCTTTCGCCTGTTCGGCGACGATCAGGTTGGCGACCGAGCCTAAAAGGGTGAAATTGCCGGCGAGCGTCGAACTCATAGCGATGATCAGCCATGCCTTGCGCGGGTCGGCGAAGGTTGGAACGAACGGTTTCAGGGCCAGCACCGCGGGCACATTGCTGACGATGTTGGAGATGACGGCGGTGAAGGCCGACAACCGCCACGGGACATCGAGACCGAGCGTCTTCGCCATCGCGATCCGGTCGGGCGTCAGGAGCGCCCGCTCGGCGCCAGCCACCACGACGAAGAGGCCGGAGAACATCATGAGGAGAGGCCCGTCGATCTCCGCATAGATGCGTTCGGGCTTGATCGCGCGCGTGACCAGCAGGAAGGCGCCGCCGAGGATTGCGGCCTTGGCGGGCGCCAGACCGGCGAAGAACGCGACAGCAAGCGCGACACAGACGAGACTGGCCTTGACGGCTTGCCCGACATGCATGCGGCCCTGGACGAGATGAGGCTGCAATTCGCCCCTGACCGCAAATTCCTCCCAATAGACGAGACGGACCACGACGACGACCGCCACGAGACTGAAGGCGGCGACCGGCGCGAGCGAAGCCGCGAAAGCCGGATAGGCGATGCCGGAATAGGCCCCGATCACCATGTTTTGCGGATTGCCGGTGATCGTCGCCACGCTGCCGCAGTTCGAGGCGGCCGCGGTTGCGACCAGATAAGGCAACGGATTGCGGCCGAGGGCCCGCGTCACGGCGACGACGATCGGCGCCATCACGAGGCAGATCGCGTCGTTAACCAGAAAGGCCGAGAGCACGCCGGTGAGGAGCGTCACCGTGGCGAGCAGCGCAAACGGCCGATGCGCATGCTCGATCGCCAGCGCGCCCAGCATCCGGAAGGCGCCGGACACCTTGAGATGCGCAACCACGATCATCATGCCGAGCAGCAGCGCGATCGTGTCGTAATCGATGGCCTGGAAAGCGTCTTTCAGCGTGAGCGGCCCGAAAGCGATCATCGCCGCGCCGCCAAGCAGCGCAATGCCGGCGCGATCGAGGCGAAGCCCCGGAATGCGGCCGGCCGCCAGACCCGCATAAGTCAGGACGAGGATCGCGAGCGAAGCCGCACTCGTTGGATTCATCGGCGAACGCTCCTGGTTTCCGCCCGGATGGACAAGCAGTCCGGTATGGGCGAGGTTCCGGTTATGAAGGAAAACAGGACATTCCGCGACGCTCCGCCATTGGCGGCGCTGACCGTAGCCTTCCGTCACCCTGCCGCTTCGCAGCTCTTTTTCCCCACGCCACGGCGAGAGACGAGCGAGCCCCTACCCCACAGGGGCAAAGCCCTACCCTCGGAGGGGGAAGGATCCAACGGCCGCCCGAAGGGTCGGATGGGCTTACGGCTGACTCGATCAGATTGGCCGGCGCCAGATCACACGAAGATCAACCCGCGGCCGCCCGAGCGCTTGCCGGCGAAAAAGGCGGTCAGGCCCGCGAACGCGATCAGCAGGATCACCCAACTGAAACGCGTGGATTTGGGCGGAGCCGGCGCGGCCTTGAGCAGCGCTTCGCTGACCGTGAACGCGTCGTCGTCGGTCGCCGATTCCTCCGACATGCCGGGGTCCGCCTGAGGGCCCGGCCCAGGCCAAGCCGAATTGCTGCGGCCGCTTGGCCCGGACGGCTCGTCGCTGAACGCGAGCGGAACCGCGGCGCCTGTCGATAAGTCCGTCGACGCCCATGCCGGCGGCGAAGCCAAGACCATTGCTGCAACGATGAACACGATGGGCTTCATGCGTTTCCGCCGGAAATAATGTTCGTTCCCTTGTTTTCTCAAGGTAATGCGCTGGCCGCCATAGTCAACTCCCGGTTCGCGGCGTCAACGCATGGTCGCCTGCGCGAACCCGGATGGCTTACGCTCGCTTTCCCGGCTGGCGGCGGCGATGCGCTCGCCTTTGGACGTCGGATGCCTCTTGACGCTGTTTGCGGCTTTTCGTCGCCACCACAGCAATCTTGATGCTGGTCTTCGTCGCCAGCAGCGAGGCGGACTGATCACGGTCATCGGGACCAGCCGCTCGGCTGGCAGATGGCGATCCCGAGCGTAACCTTCGTCGCGACGACCGTGATCGTCGATAGCGGCTGGTCGGTCCTCGCCGGACGCGCCCGGTTCGTGCTGGCGCGCTTGGATCGAGCGCGGACCCGCCTCGCCGGCGCCGTCCTGGTCGGCGCCGCAGTAGGGCTCGCGCCGGCGCGGCGGAGCTGATAGCGCTTGGCGTCAGGATTTACCCTCGTCGGGCCCTTTGAAAGCGATCCCCGTCCATGTTCAATCGTCTGGTCGCGAACTGGGTCTACGGCGGGTTCCTCGCAGCGCGACGCTCGTTGTGTACGCAGCCATTATTGCGCGGGTCCGGAGCCGCATGCACGCCTGAGACTTCGGGCCAACAGATGACGGGCGCCTTGGCGCCGTGCTAGTCGGCGCCATTCAATCGCCAAGGATCTCATGCGCAAGCGCGCCGACATCGCCCTCGTCGAGCGAGGCTTCTTTCCGAGCCGCGCCCGGGCGCAGGCCGCCATCGCCGCCGGCCTCGTCAAGATCGACGGCGCGGCGCTCGTCAAGGCTGCCGAGGCAATCGACGAATTTGCCGCAATCGAAGCCGAGGCTCCCCATCCGTATGTCTCGCGCGGCGGGATCAAGCTCGCCGCCGCGCTCGATGCTTTCGCGCTCGATCCCGCGGGCCTCGCCGCGCTCGACGTCGGCGCCTCGACCGGCGGCTTCACCGACGTCCTGCTCAGGCGCGGCGGGGCAAGCGTCGTCGCCGTCGACGTCGGCCACGGGCAGCTCGACCCCACGCTCGCCGCCGACCCGCGCGTGCGCTCGCTCGAACGCGTCGACGCGCGCGCCATCACCGAAGCGCTGCTCGGCCTTCGGCCGCAGGCGATCGTTTGCGACGTCAGCTTCATCTCGCAACGGCTCGTTCTGCCGCATGTGCTGTGCCTTGCCGCCGAGCGCGCGTGGCTCGTTAGCCTGATCAAGCCGCAGTTCGAGGTTGGGCCGGCGGAGATCGTCAAGGGGCGGGTCAGGAGCGAGGCGGCGCTCGCGGGCGCCTGCGACGCCGTCAGCGCCTGCGTCGTGGCGCAAGGCTGGAGGGTCCTTGGCCTTATGCCCTCGCCGGTGCTCGGCGGCGCGGGCGCCAAGGAGTTCCTGATTGCCGCGCGAAATGGCTGAGACGACGGAAGAGGCCGCGATCGTCGCGCTCGATGCGCGCGGCGACGGCGCGACTGGACGCGGCGTCGCCGTTCCGGGCGCCCTTCCCGGCGAACGCGTCGGATTCCGGGCTGACGACAGGCGCGCCGAACTCCTCGAGATCCTGAGCGCAAGCCCCGATCGCGCAAAACCGTTCTGCCCGTGGTTCGGCGCCTGCGGCGGCTGCGCGACCCAGCACATGTCGGAATCGCTTTATCGCGGCTGGAAGCGCGGCCTTGTCGTGGAGGCGCTCGCGCGGGCGCATATCGAGGCCGACGTCGCGCCGCTGATCGACGCGCACGGCGCGGGCCGGCGGCGCGCGACGTTTCACGCTCGCTTTCCTCATGGCGTGCCGGACGAGGTCGGCTTCATGCGGGCGCGTTCGCACGCCATCGTCGCGATCGACGCGTGCCCGCTGTTCTCGCCGGCGATGACGGGCGCCGTTGCGGCCGCGCGCGCCCTCGCGGCGGACCTTCGAGGACTCATGAAGCCGCTCGACATCGGCGTCACCGGGACCCTCGAAGGCCTAGACGTCGATCTGCGCGGCGCCGGCCCGCTGGGACCATCGGAAACGCGGAAGCTCGTCGCGCACGGCCGAGGCGCTCGACCTCGCGCGCGTCTCCAACCACGGCGCCGTCATCGTCGAGCGCCGGCCGCCGTGCATCGCATTCGGAGACGCGCTGGTCACGCTGCCGCCCGGCGGCTTTCTTCAGGCCACTGAGGACGGAGAGCGGCGCCTCGCGACGATCGCCGAGCAGGGCTTGAAAGGCGCGAAGAGGGTTACCGACCTCTTTTGCGGCGCCGGCGCGTTCGCGCTCCGGTTCGCGCGCCGGCACGAGGTGTTCGCGGCCGACTCGGACGCAGCGGCGGTCCGCGCCCTTGCCGAGGCCGCCGCCGGCGCAGCGGGTCTCAGGCCGGTTCGGACCGAAATACGTGACCTCTTCCGCCGGCCGCTCGGTGCGGGCGAACTCGCCGCGTTCGACGGCGCCCTCTTCGATCCGCCTCGCGCGGGCGCCGAGGCCCAGGCGCGCCAACTGGCGGCGAGCGCCCTGCCGGTCGTCGTCGCCGTATCCTGCAATACCGCGACCTTCGCCCGCGACGCGCAGATCCTGATCGACGGGCGGCTTTCGCATCGAGTCCGTCACGCCGATTGACCAGTTTCGCTATTCGGCCCATGTCGAAATCGCGGCCGTCTTCCGTCGAGCGGGCGGAAAGCCGCGCCCCCGGAGGCTTCTTGGATGACGATCGTACGGCAGGCCGCACTCGACGCCCTCGTGCGCCTGGTCGGCGCACGCCATGCCCTGACGGATCCGGCGCTCGTCGAGGGGCGGCTGATCGAGCCGCGCGGCCTCTACCGGGGCAAGGCGCTGGCGCTGGTGCGCCCCGGATCGACCGAGGAGGTCGCAAAGGTGCTGGCGTTTTGCAACAACGCCGGCATCGGCGTCGTGCCGCAGGGCGGCAACACCGGCCTTGTCGGCGGCCAGACCCCGGACGAAACCGGCAGATCAGATCATTCTCTCGACCGAACGCCTTAAGGCCGTCCGCGAGATCGACGCGCATGCGGAGGTGATGGTTTGCGAGGCGGGCGTGACGCTTGCCGAAGCGCAGGCGGCGGCGCTCGAAAAGGACCGGCTGTTTCCGCTGTCGCTCGCCGCGGAAGGGCACCTGCACCATCGGCGGCAATGCCGCGACCAACGCCGGCGGCGTGACCGTGATCGCTTACGGCAACACGCGCGAACTCGTCACCGGCGTCGAGGCGGTGTTGGCCGACGGGCGCATCGTCAACGCGCTGACGAAACTGCGCAAGGACAACACCGGCTATGACGTGAAAAGCCTGTTTGTCGGTTCGGAAGGCACGCTCGGCGTGATCACCGCCGTTTCGCTCCGTCTCTTCCCCAATCCGCGGGCGCGCGCCACGGCCTTCGTCGGTCTCGCAAGCCCGGAAAAAGCGCTTGATCTTCTGCGCATCGCCCGCGAGCGCCTCGGCGGCGGGGTGACCAGCTTCGAGCTGATCGCGCGCTTCGCCTATGACATCACGGTTCGCCAAGGCCTCGCCCGCGCCCCGCTCCAAGGCGACCATCCCTGGTATGTGCTGATTGAGGCGTCGTCGCAGATTGCAGCAGGCTTCGACGAGGCGTTCGCCGGCGCGCTCGAGGCGGCGTTCGAGGCGGGCGTCATCGACGACGCCGTCCTCGCCGCTTCGCTCGACCAGCGGAATGAATTCTGGAAGCTGCGCGAGTTCGATCCCGGAAGCGCAGATCCGCGAAGGCGGCTCGATCAAACACGACGTCTCGGTCGCGGTCGGCGACGTACCGGCGTTCATCGACGAAGCGACCAAGGCGGTCGAGGCGTTCGAGCCCGGCGCGCGGGTCTGCCCGTTCGGCCATCTTGGCGACGGCAACATCCATTTCAACGTATCGCAGCCGCCTGGCGCCGACAAAGCCGCCTATCTCGACCGCTGGGATGCGATGAACGCCGTGGTGCACGGAATCGTCGCGCGCATGGGCGGATCGTTCTCGGCCGAGCACGGCGTGGGACGGCTGAAGCGCGACCTGCTGGCGCGGAACAAGGACCCGGGAACGCTGTCGGTCATGCGCCAGATCAAGGCCGCGCTAGACCCGAACGGGATCATGAATCCCGGCAAGGTCCTATAGGGCGCTTGTCAAGCCCTCCCTCTTCCGCGCCACGGCCGTAATTTTATGTTGACAGTATTTGCTTACGGTCGTACACTTGCCTACATCCGCTGCGTAAGGTTTTGCGACTCCGCAGCGGCAGGAGTGCGACAGTTCACTATAGGGGGGGTTATGACTAAGACGTTTCTTTGCGCCACCGTGGCTGCGGCGGCCATAGCCATCTCTGCAACTTCCGCCGGCGCCGCGACCGCGACGATCGACGGCATTACCGTCACCGACTCCGGCCGTGTCAACCCGGCGACAGCGCCGGTGATTGCTCAGCCAAATTACGTCGCGCTGATCGGCCCCGGCCCGGTCACCCTGAACGTCGGCCAACCCGGCGGGAGCAATCCTTCTGCGCCTAACCAGGGCTGGGACCCGTACGGCCTGACCGACACCACGCACAACTGGATCAATGTCGGCAATGACAATACCGGCGCATTCTATGACTTCTTCGGGTCGACGCTGAGCATCGTGTGGGGCTCGCCCAACAATGACGATCCTACTTCCGACAACGTCGTCTCCTTCTACACCGGCGCAGCCGGCACGGGGACCTTGATCGGACGGGTTGGAGCCGCCGATCTCTATAGTAACTTCACGGGGATCAACAACACTCAGGACCCTGGCTATCTGATCTCGTTCATGACAGCGACGGCGTTCAAGAGCGTCGAGTTCTCGACCGGGCCGAGCGCGTTCGAGTTCGCTGCCGTTCCCGAACCCGCGACCTGGGCGATGCTCGGCCTCGGCTTCGGGGCGCTCGCCTTCGCCGGCTACCGCAGCCGTCGAACCGCGATTTCGATCGCGTAAGCTTTACACAACAAATCCAGTCGGCAAGGCCGCCCCTCCGGGCGGCCTTTTTGATTCCGGCCTCGATCGGCGTCGCGGTCGCGGCCATGGCGCGAAGAACGGGAGACGTTTATTCTCGCCAAAGCGCTGAGATTCGGCCGCGGCGGCTCGAATGCAAAGGCGTTGCACGAATATGGAGACCGCGATGCGGCGCAGCGGGTTCGCCGCTTTGTTTCTCTTTGTCGGGCTTGCCGCCGCGGCGGCGGCCTGCGCGCCGAAGATCTTCGACGGCGCCCCGTTCACCGTCTGCGCGTTCGACCCCCGCCACGACGACCTGCGCCTGTTCTGGAAGGGTCCGGACGACCGGCCGTTCGGCTCGCTCCAGGCGCTCGCCGCTTCCTTGCGCGGCCAGGGCCAGGAGCTGGTGTTCGCGATGAACGCCGGCATGTTCCAGGCGGACCAGTCGCCGGTCGGACTGTACGTCGAGAAGAACCGCCTCTTGCGCAAGGCCGACACGCGCGCCGGCCCGTCCAATTTCCACCTGAAGCCGAACGGCGTGTTCTGGATCGGCGACGGCGTCGCCGGCGTGACCGAGACCGGCCGCTACCTCGCCGGTCCGCCGGCGGCCCGCTATGCGACCCAATCGGGCCCGATGCTGGTGATCGACGGGCGTATCCATCCAAAAATCCGGCCCGACGGAACCTCGGCCAAGATCCGCAACGGCGTCGGCGTCGACGACCATGGCGGGGTCGTGTTCGCCATCGCCGACGAGCCCGTGACCTTCGACGCCTTCGCCCGGCTTTTCCGCGACGGCCTCGGCGCCCGCAACGCCCTCTTCCTCGACGGCTCGCTGTCCTCCCTCTATGCGCCCGAACTCAAGCGCGACGACGAGTTCGCGCCGATCGGCCCGATCGTGGCGGTCGTGAAACCGCAGACGATGGGAAGCAACTAGGCTCTATCCGCCGCCGACGATCATCCGGCTTGCCTGCTAGCAGGCGGTTTTTTGGGCTGCGCTTGAGGCTCCTGCTCAGGAAAATCAAGTAAAATCAAACGGATGGTTAACATAACAACCCGTCGGTTGCGGCTCTGAATCAGGCGCGGAACAGGGACCTTAACAGGGCAAAAATTGTCATGAACAGGGCAAATCTGGTCGGATCAGGGAAAAGAATGGTCCCCGGAAACGGGGCGCTGGACCGAACGGCCGGGTTGTGAGGCGGCCAAGTGGGGAACCGAAGGGGCGCGGTCGACGTCCGCGCCGCCGCGATCAGCGATCGCGGCTACAGGTCGCTCCCCAGCCGGGCGCCCCTGCAAGATCGCCTGGAAAAGTGGCCGCAACGCCTTGAAAAGGTTGAATCCGCGCCCAGGAAATCGATCAGGCTCCCGGCGCCTCTCCGTCGCCCGCTCCCAGCGCCCGCTGGAGGATCGGCGTATCGACCCAGCGGCCAAATTTGTGGCCGACCGATTTAAGGACGCCTGTGAGTTCGAACCCGAACCGCCGGTGCAGAGCGATCGAGCCGGCGTTGGCGCTGTCGCCGACGATCGCGATCATCTGCCGCCACGGGCCGGCTTCGCAGCGTTCAAGGAGGACGGTCAGCAGCGCAGACCCGACGCCGCGCCCGTGCAGGCCGTCGGCGACATAGACCGAGTCCTCGACCGTGAAGCGATAGGCGGGGCGCGCGTGATAGGGGGCGGCGTAGGCAAAGCCCCCGACCTCGCCTTCCGCAACCGCTACGAGATACGGCAGGCCGTTGCCGAGGCAGGCGCGGCGGCGCGCCAGCATCAGGTCAACCGGGGGCGGCGTTTCCTCGAAAGTGGCGAGCGACGAGAGGACGTAATGCGCATAAAGGCTCTGCACCGCCGGCATGTCGGCCTCGCCCGCGTCGCGGACGACAATTTCGGCCGCCGTGGCCCCATCGCGCGTCATGGAAAGAGCCCCCTCGCCTGCTTCGCCTTCATCACCCGCTCGACGCCGATCGCCATGGCGGCGGTGCGGTTGGCGACGCCGTCGCGCTTGGCGCGGGCCACGACCATCGCCCAGCTTCGATCCAGCGCCCGCTCCAGCCGGTCCATCACCTCGTCGCGCGACCAGAAATATTGCTGCAAATCCTGCACCCACTCGAAATAGCTGACGATCACGCCCCCGGCGTTGCACAAAATGTCCGGGATGACAAAGATCCCGTCGTTGCGCTCCGACAGAATCTTGTCGGCCTCGGGCGTGGTCGGCCCGTTCGCCCCCTCGGCGAGGATGCGGCAGCGCAGGCGCCGGGCGATCTCGGCGTCGATCAACCGTTCGGTCGCACACGGCGCCAGCACATCGCAGGGCTGCTCGAGAAGCGCGCGCGGGTCGATGGCCGCCTCCGTCGACCAGCCTGCAAGCTCGCCGGCGCGGCCGGCGTGATTCGCCAGGTCGCGGGCGACCAGCCCCTTCGGATCGTAGTAGGCGGCGGTGTGGTCCGAGACACCGATGATCTTGACCCCGCGCGCGGCGAGGCCGAGCGCCGCATGCATGCCGACATTGCCGAAGCCCTGCACGATCGCGGTCGCGCCGACCGGGTCGATTTCGACCGCCTCCATGGCGCGGAAGGCGAGGAAGGCGACGCCGTGCCCGGTCGCCTCGCGCCGCCCGAGGGTGCCGCCGGAGCCGACCGGCTTGCCGGTGACGATCTCCGGCACGGTGACGCCCTGGTACATGGAATAGGTGTCCATGAACCAGGCCATGATCTGCTCATTGGTGCCCATGTCCGGCGCCATGACGTCGACCCGCGGGCCGACAAACGGGATCATCTCCTGCATGTACCGGCGCGAGAGATTTTCGAGCTCCCGCTCGCTGAGCGCGCGCGGATCGACCGCCACGCCGCCCTTGGCGCCGCCATAGGGCAGGTCGGCGAGGGCGCATTTCCAGCTCATCCAGATCGCCAGCGCCCCCATCTCGCCGATGTCGACGTTGGGGGCGAAGCGGGTGCCACCCTTGGCCGGACCGAGGGTCAGATGATGCTGGACGCGGTAGCCGGTGAACACCTGCGTGTGTCCATCGTCCATGTGGATCGGGCACGAGACCACGATGGCGCGCTTCGGGAACAGCAGCCGGTCGCGCTCGTCGTCCGGGATCGAGAGGTAGTCGGCGATGACGTGGAACTGCTGACGCGCCATCTCGAACACGGGACCTGAATAGAGGGTTTTCATAAGGGAGTTCTCGGGATGGCTCAGCGCCGCGAACGGCTGTTCATCACCATATGACACGAAATCGCGCGAAAATGCGGAGTTCCAGGGGGCCGCCACCCCATCGACAGAGGAACGTCCTGACGAACGCCGCATGACACCGCGTCCGCCGTGGCGCCTTCCATTTCCTTCAGTTAGGTCAAGGTCAATCGCTTGGCGTTCGACCCGAATGGCAGGAGCGCGCAAAAAAGCGGCCCTTCCGGGAAGGCTTGGCGAACGGCTCATATCCGTCCCTTTGTTGCCGTTCCCATTGTCCCGGTACGGGCCGCCCGGCCGCTTCTCTTGTGGTGGGGTGACGAAGAGCGCGCGCATTTGACGCAGAGTTTGCGACACGCGATCGGCTCACACTCCAGGCCGCCGAGTTGGTCCTGGGAGCCCTGGAATGCTGGATTTCCCCGCAACGCCAGAAAGGAAGACTGGCCTCAGCGAAGCCGAAGCCCAAGCGAGGCTTAAGGCCGAAGGCTACAATGAACTCCCCCACCCCGACCGCCGAGCCGCGTTGCGAATCGTGTTCGAGGTGCTGCGCGAGCCGATGCTCGCCCTTCTGATCGCCGGCGGGATAGTCTATTTGGCGCTCGGCGACTGGCGCGAAGCCTTGATCCTCCTGGTCTTCGCCGGCCTCTCCGTCGTGATCACCGTGATTCAGGAAACGCGCACCGAGCGCGTCCTGGAAGCGCTTCGGGACCTAACGAGCCCGCGCGCGCTCGTCATACGCGACGGCGAGCGCAAACGGATTCCAGGCCGGGAGGTCGCGCGCGGAGACGTGGTCGTGCTTTCCGAAGGCGATCGCGTTCCCGCGGACGCTGCGCTGGTCGAATGCGAGGACCTGCAGGTCGACGAATCGCTGCTCACGGGCGAGTCCGTGCCGGTGCGCAAGGTCGCGGGGACGAGCGTCGATTCCGGCCAGGGCGCCCGGCCCGGCGGCGACAACTCGCCGAACGTCTTTTCGGGATCGCTGATCGTCCGGGGCGCTGGGATCGCGGAAGTGACCGCCACGGGTCCGCTGAGCGAAATCGGCAAGATCGGCCAATCGCTGAGCTCGCTTGAAACCGAGCCGCCTCGTCTGCAAACCCAGATGAACCGTCTCGTGCGCGTGTTCGCTACGGTGGGCGGCGGCGTAACCGTTGTCGCGGTCGCGCTGTACGGGTTGATGCGGGGCCACTGGCTCGACGCGTTTCTGGGCGGCATCGCATTGGGCATGTCGATGCTTCCGGAGGAGTTTCCGGTTGTCCTGGCGGTGTTCATGGCGATGGGCGCATGGCGGATTTCCCGCGCGCGGGTCCTGACGCGCCGCGCCGCCGCGATCGAAACCCTCGGCTCCGCGACGGTCCTGTGCACCGACAAGACAGGCACACTGACCGAGAACAGGATGACGATCACGGATTTGCGAGCGGCGGACGGCCAACCGCTACGGTTGGACGAAGGCGCGAACCCGTCGACGCCAAATGCATTCCGCGATCTGATTGAGGTCGGCGTTCTCGCCAGCGCCCGTGAGCCGTTTGACCCAATGGAGAAAGCTTTTCACGCTTTGCGAGCAAACGCCCGGTTTGAAGCCAAGCGGCCAGCTGGCGAAGCCCTGGAACTCGTAAAGGTGTACGGGCTGCGGCCGGACCTCCTTGCTGTAACGCAAGTCTGGAGGAACAGGCCGGGCGACGCGACGCTCACCGTCGCCTCGAAGGGCGCGCCAGAAACGATCTCGGAGCTTTGCCGGCTCGATGGCGCGCAGCGCGACGCGCTGAAGCGGCAAGTGAAGGAAATGGCGGCCGAAGGACTCCGCGTTTTGGGCGTTGCGCGAGCCGTCCATTACGGTGGTGAGCTTCCGGAGTCGCAGCGGCAGTTTGCGTTTGAGTTCGTCGGTCTCGTTGGCCTTGCCGATCCGCTACGGATCAGCGCCGCCGCAGCCGTGAAGGAGTGTCGATCCGCCGGCATTCGAGTCGTGATGATTACGGGCGATTATCCGGAGACCGCGTCCGCAATCGCCCGCCAGGCCGGGCTCGACGCCCGTCGCGTCATGACAGGCGAAGCGCTTGAAAGCATGGATGAGGCGACGCTCAAGCGGGAGATCGGTGACGCAAACGTCTTCGCACGCATCATGCCCGAACAGAAACTCAGGATCGTCAACGCGCTGAAGGCCAATGGAGACGTTGTGGCCATGACGGGCGATGGGGTCAATGACGCCCCTTCGCTGAAGGCCGCGCACATAGGCGTCGCCATGGGCGGAAGGGGTACCGACGTTGCGCGCGAAGCCTCGGCAATTGTGCTGCTCGACGACGACTTCGGTTCGATCGTAGAGGCTGTGCGGCTCGGCCGGCGGATCTACGACAATCTGCGCAAGGCCGTAGGATTCATATTCGCCGTACACGTTCCGATCGCCGGTCTCGCGCTCACGCCACTGGTCTTTGGCTTGCCCGTGTTGTTCGGGCCGATCCACATCGCCTTTATCGAAATGGTTATCGATCCGGTCTGCTCGCTCGTGTTCGAGGCGGAGGTCGAGGAGGACGACGTCATGCGCCGCCCGCCAAGGCCGCCTGACGAACCGATGGCGTCTGGGTCGTTCGTCGCCTGGAGTTCTGTTCCAGGGGCTTTTTGCATTCGCGATCGTGGCAGGCGTGCTGTTCGTCGGCCTGCGCCGCGGAATGCCCATCGACGAAGTGCGCGCCCTGACGTTTTTTGCGCTCATTCTATCGATCGTCGGGCTGATCCTGGTGAACCGGTCGTTCAGCGCCTCGGTCTGGACCGCGCTCTTCCGTCCGAACCCGACGCTGCTCTGGATCGTGCTCACCGTCGTCGGCATCCTGGGGCTGACGCTCGGATGGCCCTTCGCGGCCGATCTCTTCCGGTTCGGACCGCTTCACCTGGACGATCTCGCTCTAACAGTCGGCGCTGGCGTCCTGGTGTTCGCCTGCCTGGATGCGCTCAAGCTGATGCGGCGGGCGTGGCTGGCAAGGAGTTGAGCGGTCGCCGAGAGGCATGTGGCAATTGACCGCAGCGATTCGCCCCGGTGCAGTCCTGTTCACGAATGCATAGTGACGAAAGAAAGTAGAAACCTCGTCGCGGCGATGTCGTTGTGACTGCGGTATAGGAAGCGGGGAATAAGAAATGTCAAAACTTCTTCTTGTCGCGCTGATCGCCATCGGGGCAGTCCTCGCTGTTATTCCGTCGATTTCAATTGCCCAGCAGCCGCCGAAGCAGCACAATTTGACGACCGATGCTGCCGAAAGGCAACTAAAAGACGCCATCGCCCGCATGACAAGCCTCAATCCGAAAGAAATCGAGATCTATACCACGAGCACGATGCTTCGGGTGCGGCTCGTCAATACCGTCTACAACAATGATCCCGCATCTGATCGCGAGTACTTGGCCTCCACGATCTCGGCGCTCGTCGCCAAGACTGCCGGCGACGAACCCTCGCTTCAACGGTTTCTGGTGCTTCACGTGGAATTTGCGAAGCAACAGCATTGGCTGACCAAGACAGTTGATATGGTGGAGTTTCGCAAAGAAGCAGACGGGACGTTCGCTAAGCATCGCACGTGACCGGTCGGCTAGGCAGCGCGTGGCGACAGCGCTCGCGACGAGAATTGTATGACCGGTGAACCCGATTTCGGCAAAAGTTCGGCGCGGACGGATTCGGGTCTGGCGGCGTTCGTCAAGCGCTGTCTCATCGTGTTGCTGCTGGCTGTGCTCGCCGTGGCGGCGTGGCGGCTTCTGAATCTTCTCTTGCTTCTCTTCGGGAGCGTCGTGATCGCTATTGGTCTGCGCGCCGGGAGTGAATGGTTTGCGCGGACTGCGCGGATCGGAAACGCAGCAGGACTCGTCGTTGTCGTCACGATGTTCCTCGCCGCGCTGGGCGCCGCACTGTGGTTCTTCGGGTCGGTCGCCGCAGACCAAGTCGACGAGCTTACGAAGCAAATCCCCGCAGGCGTGGACATCTTGCTCCGCTGGCTCCGGTCGCTTCCCTATGGCCAATTCGTCCTGGACAAGGCGGGTAACGCGACCGCATCAGGCGCCACCGGTTGGGCGGGTGCGATCCTTGCCGGCGCCGCATCTTCCGTTGCGCAAGGTCTCGGCTACTCGGTTGTTTGCTTCGTCGTCGCAGTCTATCTGGCGGCCCAGCCGCAACTCTATCGCAAACTGTGCCTTCGGACAATTCCGGCGGACTACCGGGCGAGGGTGGAGCTTCTTTTTGACAAGACAGATCTGGTTTTTCGGAAGATGGCTGCTGGCGCGGTTCGTTGTGATGGTCGTGATCGGCGTGATGGCCTCGGGCGGCTTGTGGGGGCTCGGCGTCGAGGCGCCGATTGCGCTCGGCATGGTCGGCGGTCTGCTGACGTTCATACCGTTCGTCGGCGCCATACTCGCCGCAGCCCCCGCGATTCTTGTGGGCCTCACCGAGAGCCCCGCCCAGGCAATGTTGGTGCTGCTGCTGTTCATTGGCGTTCACTTCGTCGAAGGCAATTTCATCACGCCCCTCGTCCACGCGGAAGTCGTCGACCTGCCCCCGGTTTTGACGCTGCTTTCTACGGTCGCGTTCACCATCCTGTTCGGTCCCTCGGGCGTTTTGCTGGCCGTTCCGCTGATGCTATTCCTCATGCTCGTCCTTGAGTTTTGTTTCGCCGGGCGCCCATCAGAACCGGAGGCTGTCACCAGACACTCCTGATGCATTTCATCGCAGTCGAGCGCCAGCCTTTCCTTATTCGAGATAGTGCACCAAGCTTCGTCGAATTGCTGTTCGAATGCCACAGCTTCGATCGAAACTGTCGCCGCGATGCCGAGCGATCGCGCCGGACCGATTCAACTTTCGGCAGCGTTGTCCGCGACTTGCGCGGATTCCCTCGCCGCCGAGAGGGTCGGACTGCGCAAATGACGGCTGGGCAAATGGGTCATGTCCGACGCTGACCTTCCCGGCCCACCCCCGGTATGGAGCTTGTGACGGTCTTGCTGGGGCTCCGATGAGTGGGTGTTACGGGTGGAACTCCGCCTCTCCGCCCGGCGACCCCTGTAGGTCCGCTTCCTCGCCCAATTGAGGCGTCCAAGGCCGCGGTCGGCTAAGTCAGCAATACGTCGACTTTTGCCTTGCGCGGCGCCGCCCTCGCATCGGAACTAAGCGTCGGGTTTTGACGAGTTCTAAAAACAACTGGACGTGAGGTCGCGTTCGGACGCGCCCGCTCACTGTCAAGGATTCGAACGATCGAGCGCGACGAACGTCGTATCGATGAGAAGCGCGATGAAAAAGGCCTGGATGAGTTCGCCAACCTCAGGCCGGCAGTCCGAGGTCCACGACGTCGAGACGGCGCTTGTCGGTCCGATGGAGCCGACCGGCTCTGCGCCCGCTTCGGAATAGAGATCGAACCGGCCCGAAAATGTGGAGCGGCGCCGCATTTCGAACGTTTGCCCCGCCGCTTCGATCCACGCGTTGCCGCGCCTTTCCTCCGCCTGGCCGAGGACGCTGGCATCGGCGGTGGTCAGAAGGATGGGATTTAGCGCCGGGTTTGCCTGTCCTTTGGCGCGCCGGATCGCCCTCGCCAGCGGCGTGTCGTCCTGGCGCGGGCGGGCGCGCCCCGCGCGGTATTGCGTGTTTCGCAAGCTGATTTCAGTCAATTCGGTCCGGATCCGGTAGACGAGTTCCCCGACGACGACCTCGTCGACCACGAGATCGAAGCGGCCGTCGACCTTGAAAAAGGTCGCCGTGTCCCGCTCGACCGGGCGCGCAATCAGCATCGGGGCTCCCCCGCTTTAAGTCCAATCTCTGTGCCCCATGAAACCCCACTCCCGGAGAGACGCAACGCTTGGAGTCGGCCGAAGGCGCCGATGATGTGCCTTCCGGATGTGCCGGCGCAAGCTCCCTTCTCCCGTCGGGAGATGAGCGACTGTGAAGGTTTCGTGGCCCGGTGCTCGGCGGGGCTCAAAGTTGGCGCTCCGCGCCACCTTCGCGCTTTGGGGGAAGGGGAGCCGCAATCGGCCCGGCGTCTTCTGCATCGTCGCGGCTCGCATCACATTGCCGCACTTGGCCGCGACCGCGAAGGGTGAAGGTCGACCGGCGGGGCCTCTTCTCTCATGTGCGGGCGTTCTGCGTCATCCCGCCACATTGACGGCCCCGTTAGCGGCTCCTACTGTTGTCCCATTGTGTCAAGTAAAAAGGACTGTTCAATTCAGACGCGACCAATAAAATAGAGTCACAATAACGTTAAGTTTTGCCAAACAATCGTGAATACACAAGATAGTTAGCATTTTATTTACTCCGCGGGATTTTAATTAAACAAATCACGTTTATGTTGCGGCTCCCCCCTCGTGAAAGGATCCAAGGCATGTCTAGTGTTTACTTATCCGGCGCCAGGGATCGGCAAATTCTGACGGATCTTGGGACTTCGAGACAATCAAGGGCAGAGTCGCTGGCCGAGTTTAGCGATGAGCGCGACCACTTATCGTCACTTAGGCCGTGCGAGTGCGTTGGGACCTTGCTAGCGGCGATGTCGTTGGAAACACAGGGAGATCGCCCCACTTGTTTTCACTGCGGGCTCTCGTTCGCACAGCAACACGAACTGACCGCGCACCTCAGCGGCGCATGTCTAATGTATGACGCTCGGCGGGAAGGAACTCGCAACCAAGGGGCCGCTCAGGGAAACGGCTAGGACGTCGACAGTTTTGGCCAGAGGTTTGCTGTGGCGATGCATAGCATAGAGAGAACAGATCCGGTAATTTCCTCATAGCCGGTGGCGATGCGGCTGACCTTTTGAGCGTCTTGACGCAGCGCTGGATCGTATTGTAGGCCCCGCGATCGTATCGATCGGCTCTTTTTGGTCTAATTCAAGCGGGATGACCGTCTCGATGCCGCGCTCCTCAAGGTCATCGCGCGTGGCGTCGGCGTCGTAGCCTTATAGCCGGGGAGCTTGCCCGGTTGCGCTTCGCAAAGCTCGATAAGCGCATGGTAGCCTTGATCTCATGCGCTTCATCGCCCGTCAGTTCGAAGACGAGCAGCCGGCCTTCGGCGCCGGTGCGCAGGTGGATTTTGGTCGAGAAGCCGCCGCGTGAGCGTCGTGACCGTGTTCTTGCGGTGTCACGGGATCGTGAGACGGCGACGCGACCGCTGTCGACCCCCCTTGCGGATCTTCGCGTTGTTCAAATGAGTGGTGGAATCGCGCGCAACGCGTTCATTATGAAAGTGGCCGAAGCGTAAGGCGCGGACTTAAGCGTATGCGTTGGCTTTTCCGAGCATCACCATGAACCTGACCAAAACCGCAAATCGCTGACCGATCGCGAACAGTAGCCAATTCCTCGGCGCCGGGGCAGACGCCTGCGTGTCAAATCGGGCTGCCACTGATCGAGGCAGCGTTCACCTCGAAATTCATGAAGGTCGCGGCGCCGCGCGGGATGGCAGGCTGGATCGATTCGGACGAGGCGACGACTTTCATCAACGCCCGCATTCCTCATCCTATCTCATGTGCGAGGCAGACTGCAGATCGAGGCCACCTACCCCCGCGCCGCCCAGAAATCGGCCTGAAGCGCCGCCGCCTCGTCCTCGAGCAGGGGTCCGACGACCTCGGTCGGGCGCTGTCCGGCCTTGAAGACGCGTTCGCACGGAAGATCGAGGGTCGGGTTTTCCTCGTGCGCGCCGGTCTGGTCTTTCAGCGCCGTCTCGCTCTGGCCGAAGACGACGCGGCCGATGCCCGCCCAGTAAATCGCGCCGGCGCACATCGCGCAGGGTTCGGCCGAGGTGTAGAGCGTGCAGCGCTGAAGGAACCCCAAGTCGTAGGCGCGAGCGGCGCGCGAGGCAAGCAAGCGCTCGGCGTGAGCGGTTCGGTCGCGGCCCTCGCTGGTGAAGCCATTGCCCTGCTCCATCAAGAGATGGCCATGCTCGTCGGCGAGCGCGGAGCCAAACGGGTGGTCGCCGGCTTCGCGGGCGCGCTTGGCGACTGCAAAAGCCTGACGCAGAAGGGCCTCGTCATACGGGCGAACGGTCATCGACTGCGGACTCCTTCTTGGCCCGGGCGGGGCCGGATTGTCGGGGCGCGAACCGCCCTGCACCTGCCCTATAGCGCGGCGGCTGTTCCAACGCCGCCGAAGACCTACAGAAACAGGAAATAAGGCGGGCTCGGATCCACGAGCACGCTCTGCGCCCGGCGGGAGGCGCCCAAGATCTGGATCCTGGCGCCCTTTTCTTAGGCGCGTATTTGGCGGCTTCCTGTCTGCCTCCTGTCGGCCAATTCATTTGACACAGGCCCGCGCCGCGATAGGGTCTCGGCGAGGCGATCCGGACGGCGTTTGGCGCTCGCGCGCGGCGCGGCGGATACGCCGCTTTCCGGCGCCGATCTTGCGTTTACGATCCCCGGGCGAAGGGGTGAGAATTGGGGCTGGCGGTCAAGGGAATGGCGAGGTGAAGGTTGAAGCTCCCCTGCGACTGGAGCTGGTCGGCGTCAGCAAGTCGTTTCCCGGCGTGCGCGCCAACGAAAATGTCCATCTCAAGGTCAAGCCTGGCGAGATCCATGCTCTGCTCGGCGAAAACGGCGCCGGCAAATCGACCCTCGTGAAGATGATCTATGGGGTCCAGGCGCCGGACGAGGGCCAGATCCTGTTTGACGGCGCCCCTGTCCGGATCTCCAATCCCCGCGCCGCCCGCCGGTTCGGGATCGGCATGGTTTTTCAGCATTTTTCGTTGTTCGAGGCGCTGACGGTGCTGGACAACATCGCGCTCGGTCTGGACGCGCGCCTGTCGCAGCGCGAATTGCTGGCCGAATTCCACAGGGTGCTTGACCTCTATCACCTCAAGCTCGATCCGCGCCGGATCGTTTCGACCCTCAGCGTCGGCGAACGGCAGCGAATCGAGATCGTGCGCGCGCTGCTGCTCAAACCGCGTCTCCTGATCATGGACGAGCCAACCTCGGTGCTGACGCCGCAGGAGGTCGAGCAATTGTTCGAGGTGCTGCGCCGCCTGGCCGCAAGCGGCTGCTCGATCCTTTATATTTCCCACAAGCTGCACGAGATCGTCGCGCTTTGTGATACGGCGACGATCCTGCGCGGCGGCAAGGTCGTCGGGACCGCCGATCCCAAGAACGAGACGTCGCGCTCGATGGCGGAAATGATGATCGGCGCCAATCTCAAGGAGATTTTGAAGCCCGCGGAACGGGTGTTCGGCCCGCCGAAACTCGAAATCCAGAACCTCAGCCTGCCGAAGCCCACCGAATTCGGGGTCGCCCTGCGGGACGTCACGCTCCGCGTACGGGCGGGCGAGGTGTTCGGCGTCGCGGGCGTGGCGGGCAACGGGCAGAATGAGCTCCTCTCCGCGCTTAGCGGCGAAACGCTGGCGCCGGAGTCCGGATCCGTCATTCTATCCGGCGAAGGGATCGGGCAGCTCGGCGTCACCGAGCGCCGCGGCATGGGCCTTTGCGCGGTCCCCGAGGAGCGCCACGGCCACGCGGCGGTGAGCGAGTTCTCCCTCACCGACAACGCTTCGCTGACCGGACGCGACCGGATGGCCTTCGTCAGTTACGGCCTGATCGACCCGGACAAGGCGAGCGACTACGCCTCCGAGGTGATCGGCGCCTTCACCGTCAAGACCACGGGGCCGAATGCGCTTGCCGGGTCGCTGTCGGGCGGCAACCTGCAGAAGTTCATCATGGGGCGGGAGATTCTGCAGAGCCCTGAGGCGCTGGTCGTCTGCCAGCCGACCTGGGGCGTCGATGCGGGAGCAGCGGCCGCGATCCACCAGGCGATCGTCGATCTCGCTGGGCGCGGCTCGGCGGTGCTCGTCATCTCCCAGGACCTCGACGAGCTTCTGACCCTGTGCGACACGATTGCGGTCATCAATCTCGGCGGGCTGTCGAAACCGATGAAGGTCGGCGAGGCCTCGATCGAGGAAATCGGGCTTCTCATGGGCGGCGTGCATGGCGATCCGTCGGGGACTGCGGAAATGACGGAGCACTTGCATGCGCATCCGGCTTGAGAAGCGGCTGACCCAGAGCCGCTTCATGCTGGTGGCGACGCCGGTGGCCTCGGTGCTGCTGACGATGCTGCTCGGCGCGATCATTTTCGAGCTGATCGGCTTCGACGGACCCGACGCGATCTACCAGACGTTCATCACCCCGGTCGTCGCCTCCTACAAGTGGGTCGACGTCCTGACCAAGGCCGCGCCGCTGATCATCATCGGGCTCGGGCTTTCGCTCGGAAACCAGGCCAAGATCTGGAACATCGGCGCCGAGGGCCAGTATGTCATCGGCGCCCTCTGCGGCGCCGGCGTCGCGCTCGCGTTTCCGGACGCCCCCGGCTTCGTCGCCATTCCGCTCATGATCGCAGCCGGGATCGTCGGCGGCATGTTCTGGGCGGGGATTCCGGCCCTGCTGAAGACGCGCTTCCGTGTCTCCGAGGTGCTTTCCACCTTGATGCTCGTCTACGTCGCGATGCAGGTGCTGAACTACCTGATCGGCGGTCCCTGGAAGGATCCGAACGGCCACAATTTTCCGCAGACGCCCCCCTTGGCCGCCGCGCAGACCCTGCCCCACACCCTGCCCGGCACGGTCGTGCCGCCGGGCTTCGTCGTCGCCATCGCCCTGACCCTGGTTTTCTGGGTGCTCGCCTCGCGCTCAGTATACGGCTTCTCGGTCCGCACCGTCGGCGCCGCCCCGAGCGCGGCCCGGTATGGAGGGTTCGACGCCGCGCGCACGGTCTGGTCGACCCTGATGATCAGCGGCGGCATGGCTGGCCTCGCCGGCATCCTCGAGGTGATGACGCAGAGCGGGCAGATCAACCTCGGCTTTCCATCTGGCTACGGCTTCACCGCGATCATCGTCTCGTTCCTCGGCCGGCTGCATCCGGTTGGCGTCTTCCTCGCCGGCCTGATCCTGGCCGTCACCTATGTCGGCGGCCAGGTCGCCCAGACCGTGGTGCACGTGCCCGAGGCGACCGCCGGCATCTTCCAGGCGACCATGCTGTTCTTCATTCTGGCGAGCGACGTTCTCGTTCGCTATCGCTTGCGCGTGGTCCGCGACGCGCCGAGCGCCGCAGCCGCGGGAGCCCACGCGTGACGATCGCATTTCTCATCGACGCCCTCGTCACCGTCATTGGCGTCACGACCCCAATTCTGCTTGCGGCGACCGGCGAACTCGTGGTCGAAAAGAGCGGCGTCCTCAACCTCGGCGTCGAGGGAATGATGCTGATCGGCGCGGTCACGGGCTTTGCCGTCACATTGAATTTGGGCGATACGCTGGGCGACTGGGCCCCCTGGGCAGGAGTGATCGGGGCGGGCCTCGCCGGCGCGGCGTCATCGATGCTGTTCGCCGTTCTCGTGTTGACGCTCGGCTCCAATCAGGTCGCCACCGGCCTTGCGCTAGCGATCTTCGGCATTGGCCTGTCGTCGCTGATCGGGGCGGGCTACGTCGGCATGGTGATCGCGCCCTTCAATCAGGCGTTCCCCGACTGGCTGGCGGGAGACCCGATCGGCCGGGTGGCGTTCGGCTATAGCCCGCTCGTCTATTTCGCCCTCATCATGGTGTTTGTCGTCGGCTGGTTCCTCAACCGCACCCGCGCCGGGCTCATCCTGCGCGCGGTCGGCGAAAACGACCTGTCGGCCCATTCGATCGGCTATCCGGTGCTCGCGATCCGCTACGCCGCGATCGCCTTCGGCGGCGCGATGGCGGGGATCGGCGGCTCCTACTTCTCGATGGTGATCACGCCGATGTGGGCCGAACAAATGACCGCGGGGCGCGGCTGGATCGCGCTCGCTCTCGTCGTCTTCTCGAGCTGGCGCGCCGGGCGATTGCTGATCGGCGCTTACTTCTTCGGCATCCTGATGACCCTTGAGCTCTACGCCAAGGCGTCCGGCTTTTCGTTCCTGCCGTCCCAGTTCTGGGCCGCCATGCCTTACGTCATGGCGATCGCGGTGCTCGCGTTCATGTCGGCGCGCGATGTCGCCGGAAGCGAAGCGCCGGCCTGCCTCGGCAGGCCGTTCATGCCGAACAGTTGAAAATCATGTCACGCATAAGGAGGACGACATGAGTCTGGTTACACGACGCAATTTTATGAAAACCGCCGCGGCGGGGCTGGCGGCGCCGGCGCTGGGGCGCGCCGCCTACGCCGCCGAGCCACTCAAGATCGGCTATATCTACCTCGGCCCGATCGGCGACTTCGGCTGGACCTGGGCGCACAACAAGGGTCGGCTCGCGCTCGACGCCGCGCTCAAGGGCCAGGTCGTCACCTCCTACGTCGAGAACGTGAAGGAGGACGCGAGCGCGATCCCGATCCTCAAGGACCTCGCGCAGCAGGGCAACAAACTGATCTTCACCACGTCGTACGGCTACATGGACCAGACGGTCGAGGTGGCCAAGCAGTTCCCGAACGTGAACTTCGAGCACTGCACCGGCTACAAGCACGCCGACAACCTCGGCACCTACAATTCGCGCTTCCATCAGGGCCGCGCGGTCGAGGGCACGATTGCGGGCCTGATGACCAAGTCGGGAACGATCGGCTACCTCGGCTCCTACAAGGTGCCCGAGGTCGTGCTCGGCGTGAACGCCTTTTCGCTGGCCGCCCAGGCGCAGAACCCGAACGTCAAGACGAAGCTCGTCATGATCAACTCGTGGTTCGATCCGGCCAAGGAAGCCGCGGCTGTGCAGACGCTGATCAACCTCGGCTGCGACGTGGTGGCTCAGCACACCGATAGCCCGGCGGGCCTTCAGGTCTGCGAACAGCGCCATGCGTGGTGCTTCGGCCAGGGCGCGGACATGAAGAAATTCGCGCCCAAGACCCAACTCACCGCCATCGAGGATATCTGGGGCCCCTACTACATTTCGCGCGCCAAGGCGATGCTCGACGGGACCTGGAAGCCAGACGACGCCTGGTGGGGCATGAAGGAAGGCACCGTCGTCATGTCGCCCTTCAGCTCCGCCATGCCCGACGCCGTGAAGGCGGCGGCCGAAAAGGTGATCGCCGGCTGGAAGGATGGCAGCTACGACGTCTTCACCGGCGAGATCAAGGACCAGACGGGCGCCGTCAAGGTCCCCAAGGGCGAGCGCATGGCGGACAAGGACCTCGCGGTGATCGACTGGTACGTCCAGGGCGTACAGAGCTGAGAGGAGGGGCGCAGACCTCGAAGGAGGGCGTCCGCCGGGGAACCGGTGGACGGTCCTCGACCGCAGGGCGCGACGCGGCCTCCGCAGTTTTGGCTCCCGAATTGAGCGATTCCAAGAGGTTGCGGCGCCTTTCGGTTCCGGTTTGCGCTGGGCTCGAGCTTGCGTCCATGCCGCTTTCCCCCGAGGCCTTAGCGGCGACTGTCGGTCCTATGAGAATGACGTTACCATAGAATTCTGATTTTCACAATACGAATCTCACAAATTGCCGCTTTAAGTCAGCTGCTTCAAAGAAATAAGAAACTCGACCCGGCCCCGAACCGAAACAAATCCGGTCTCGCAGCCGGTTGCTCCGCCGTGAAACGCAATTTCCGCGCGGGAGCCGCGCAGGCTGAAGCCGAAGCGTCGTCGGAGGAAGACTAGGCGGCGCGCCCCGCCTCACCTGATCTCGATGATGTCCGCCGCGGCGCCGAGGCGCGCTTTTGCAGCGTCGGCGACATGGCGATGGTGGGTGAACAGGATCGTCTGCACCCGATCGCCGATGGCGGCGAGCGCCTCGAACTCCGGCCCGGGTCCGGTCGTCGTCGAAGCTCGCGAAAATGTCGTCGCCGACGAATGGGGGCGCCTCGGAGCGCACGGCATAGTTCTCGATCACCGCGAGCCGGAGGGCGAGATAAAGCTGGTCGCGCGTTCCTTCGCTCAGCGCCTTGACCCGCACGCTTTCGCCGCTGCGGCGCACCCCGACCAGTTGCAGTTCGTCGTCATCGCCGAACGCCTGATCGAGTCCGGCAAACCCGCCGCCGGTCAGGAGTGCGAAGATAGCCCCGGCGCGCGTCATCAGCGGATCCTGGCGGGCCGCGCGATGGCGGTCCAGCGCGCCGCCGAGGAGAGCGGATGCAGCCTTCAGCACCGCCCACCGCCGCGCCGTCTCCACAAGCTCGGCTTCGGCGTTGCGGCGCTGCTGCCAGGCCTCTTCGGCGCCGACTCCCGCCTCGAGCTCCTCGCGCCGCTGCAGCATGAGGGCGCGTTGTGCGCGGTGTTCGTTCTCGAGCCGCTCGCGGTCCTCGTTCTCCCGTTCGAGTTCGGCGATCCGGGCAGCGGCCACATCTGGGTCGAACCCTTCCATCTCGGCGTGGAGACGCGGCTCCTCCACGCCGTCGGCGACATCGAAAAGATGGCGCCGTTTCTGGCGCAGGGTTTCGGCGAGTTCCGCCCGTTCCCGTTCGCGCGCGATCAGGACGGACGGATCGCTGTCCGGGGGGAGCGACGCGGTCAAAAGCGCGAGCGCTGCGTCGGCGCGGCTCCGCCGCTCGCGCGCTTCAGCGAGCGAGCGCCGGGCGGAGTCGACGGACCGGGCAGCCTCGACCCGCTGCGCCTCGGACTTTCGCGCCGCCGCCAGCCGCTCGTTCAGCCGCCGGGCTGTCGAGTCGGCCGGAAGATCGACTGCCTCGGGCGCGCAGCGCGCCGCGAGCGCGCGCCCCTCGGTCTCGAACCCCTCCATGTTTCGGCGCATGCCCGCGACCCGGCGGGCGCGATCGCGGAGGTTCTCCCCATCGCTCAACGCCTTATCCCAGACGTCGAGGGCCGCCTCTCCTGCCTCGACCGTGGGGGCGCCGACAACGCCGGCCGCAGCGAGCGCGGTCTCTGCGCGAACCCGCCAGGCGCCGAACCGCTCCGCGGCCTCGGCGTCGTCGCGCGCGGCTTCCGCGAGAAGCCGGCCGGCCTCGGCGTATCGGGCCTCCGTCTCGCGCGACGCGTTGAAGGCCTTGGCGGCCTCGTCGAGCCGCCGCTCGACCCGATCAGCCTGCCGGCCGACATCGAGCCCTTCAACCGGTGGCAGTCCGAGCTCGGCGGCGAGCGCGCCCAGCGCAGGCGCGACCGCCGCGAGCTCGCGCGCCTCGGTTTCGTGCGCGGCCTTCCGCTGAAGCAGGCGGTCCCGAGCGCCGAGCGACTCCGTGACGCGGCCGATCCAGTCGCGCATTTGCGTGGGTGAGCGCGGATGCGCCGAGACGCCTTGCCAGAGTTCGGTCCAGGCGCGCTCGATCTCGCCCCGCTTCGCGGCCTCCTCGGCCTCGGACGCCTGAGCGAGCGCATAGGCGCGCGTCTGCTCGTCGAGGCGCTGGGTCTCGAGCCCGTGCTTGGCGAGACGCGCGGCGTCGGACGAGGCTTCATCGGCCAATCGGTCGGCCTCCGTCGTCAGGCGTTCGAAGTCCCGAACCCGATCGGGCAGCGCGGCCGCCGCCAGGGTGTCGTCCGCGTCGAGCAGCGTCGCGCGGAGAGGGCGCCAAGCCTCTTCGCGCACTTCGCGCGCCGCCTCGATCCGTGTCGCGGTGGCGAGCGGACGCCCGGCCGCGAGCGTCGCGAGACGCGCCGTCGTGCCGGCCATCTCCTTTTCGACAGCCTCGCGCCTTCCGGCCGCGACGCGCGCGGCCTCGTACGCCGCATCGAACGCCTTCTCGAAGCGGGAGATGTCCTCATCGCGCGGTAAGGGCCGTGCGGCCAGCGCTTCGAGGTCGGCGACCGCGGGGTCAAGCCGGGCGAGCCTCTCGGCGAGCCGGCGCGCCTCGTCGGCGAGGTCGCCGCGTTCCTTTTCGGCCTTGCGGCTGCGCTCCGCGACCTTGCCGAGCGCAGCAAGGGTCTCGCGAGGCTGCGACGGATCCATCGCGGGCGGCCGGGCCTCCCGTTCCAAGCGCAAGGCCTCGACGGACTTGCGCTCCCGCGCGTGCCTTAGCGCCTTGGCCTCGGCGTCCGCCTGGATTTTCCGCCCCTCGGCGATCAGTCCGCGCAAGGCGGCGAGCGCAGCGGCGGTCGGCCGACGCGTTTCGAGCGCTTCGGCGTGCGGCAGGCCCAGCGCGCGCGCATGGCGCTCCAGCGCAGCGGCATATTGATCGGACTCGGCCTGGACCCTCGGCAGGTCGCGTTTCTCGTTGGCGTAGCCTCCGCTCGCCGCGAAAAGCGTCTCGATCGCCGAAGCCTCGGCGAGCGCGGCCTGGTCGACCACAATTCTCGCCGCGTTCTCGACAGAGCGACGCTCCTCGGCGCTCGCGCGTTCCTCGGCCTCGACGGCGGCGCGTAACTCCTGAAGCGCCGCAGCGAGGGCGTCCGTCGCGCCCGGGCCAAAGTCGGGAAGGTCGGCGAAGTCGGCCAGACGCCGTTCCGCATCGGCGATGTCCCTGAGGACGGGAGCGGCGCGCCTCAGCCGTCCGAGGCGCGCTCGCTCAGCCTCGCTCGCCCGGCGCTCGGCGCGGATCGCCTCGACCTTTTGGCCAAGCGCCTCGATCTCGCCGTTGAGGCGGCGCCAGGCGTCGACCCGCAGCTCCTTTGTGTCGATCGCCTTGCGCGCAGCCGAGTGCCGGTCGAGCGCCTGGTAGAAAAGGCGATGGGCGGCCCGCCGATCGCCGAAGATTTCGTCGGCCTTGGCTTCGAGGTCGCTGCGCAGATCGAGGAGATTGCGAAGCCCGGAGGCCGCTTCGAGCAGGGTCGCGCCAACGTCGCCGTCGGCGCGCAACATGGCGTCGCCGCCCTCCCGCAAAGCGGCCGCGTCAAGACCGAACGAGCGGCGGAAGGCGTCCTCGCTGACCGATCCGAGCATGGGGTCGAGCGCGTCGTCGGGCAGGACGGCGCCATCATCGCCCTGGAGCGTGTTCTTGCGTCCTTTTCGGCGCCGGACCACTAGCGCGGCCCCTTCGCGGCCAACGATCTCCGCGCCGACCCGCAACTCCTGACTGGGAAAACGGAAGGCGAAGGGCGTGCGCTCCGGGACACCGTAGAGCAAAGCGCCGATAGCGGCGAGCGCAGTCGATTTTCCCGCCTCGTTTGGCCCATAGACGACGTGCAATTTCGCATCCGCGCGGAAGTTGAGGCGCAAATTGTCGAAAGCGCCGAATTTGTCGAGTTCGAGGGTGCGGAGCTTCATCGCGGGTCAGCCCCTCTCCGCGCGGCCGAGCGTCAGCGCGCGAGCCTCGGCGAGCACGGATTCGAGGTCGAGCGCCGCCCCAAAATCTTCGACCATCCCGCCCGGGAGCCGTGCGCGCACCGTCCCGATCAGCGCTTCGACCGCTTCGCGCAAGGCGGCGTCGCCTACGCTTGCTTCCAATGCGGCCGCAAGATCGAGCCCGGCGAGCGCGGATTCGTCGACCCGCCGCGCCGGCGCGGTGGTGGCGAGGCGTAGGCGTTCAAGCCACACGTCGTCGCCGCAGCGCTGCGCCGCGGCCTCGGTCTTGTCGCGCAGTTCGGGATCGGCAAGCAGGCGCGCATGCAACGGCGTCACGCCGGCGAACGACACCCGCACCGCGAGCATGCGTCCTTGAGCGCCATCGGCGTGCGGGCGCACCGCCGCCTCGACCGCGCGCATCAGGGAAGCCTCGTCCTCGTGCGCCTCCGCGTCGACGACCACTTCGGCCCAGCGGGCGCGGTCCGTCGCTATGCGTCTGACGGCATCGACCCGGCCGTCGGCGACATCGACGAACACCGCGCCTTTTTCCCCGCATTCGCGCACGCTGCGTCCTTGCAAGTTGCCGGGATAGACGATCCAGGGATCGCGAGAGACGATCTCGAAGGCATGCACATGGCCGAGCGCCCAGTAATCGTAACTTCGCGCAGCCAGCTCGGCGGCCGTGCAGGGCGCGTAGTTTTCGTGGCCCGCGCGCCCGCAGGCGGTATGCAGGACGCCAATGTTGAACCAGCCGGGGACCGGCTCAGGGTAATCGAGCGCGTAGTTTTCCGCGACCTCGCGACGGGGAAACCCGCGCCCGTGCAGCGCGACGCGCAGCTCCTCGAGCCGGTGAGTCTCCGGCCGCCGGGTCGAAAACTCGACGACGCTGTCGGGCCAGGTCAACGATCGGGTCACGACGCTGTCGGCGTCGTGATTGCCGCGCAGAAAGTAGGTCGGCACGCCGCGTTTGGCGAGGCGCGCGAGCTGCCTATTGAAAAAAAGCCCGATCGAGGCGTCCCTCCAGTCGCCGTCGAAAACATCCCCGGCGATCACGGCGAACGCGATCTCCTCCTCGAGCGCGCGCGTGATGAGGCCCTCGAAGGCTTCCCGGCTCGCCCGGGCGAAGCGAGCGGCGACGTCGCCGTCCTTTTGCGCGAGCCCGAGGAGAGGGCTGCCCAGATGCAGGTCGGCGGCGTGAAGGAATCGGAATCCCATCGCGCCATGCTACCGGAGAGCGCACCCCCCAAGCGAGGCGGCCGGTCAGGTTGTGCACAACGGTCGATCGGCTCGGTCCGGCTTGTGGCGGCCGTCCGCTTGGGGCATAGGCCGGGCGAGGCCGGGGTTCCGGCCACCCGATATGAGCAGAACCCCGTGCCCGACCGTCCGCGGCCGCCCGCGACCCCTGACAGCCTCGAAAACGTGACCCGCATGCGCGTCAGCCGCTCGCTGCACGGCTTTTGGCGGAAGGCGGTCCGCGGTCCGCTGAAATCGTTTCGCGCCCGGCTGCGCGGCGCGATGGCCGCGCGCGCCAAGGGGGGCCTCCCGGTCACGGTCGACCGGACGTCCGAGCTCGCCGTCGTTCCTTTCGAGGGCCGGTTCCCGCCGGCGCGGGCCCAGTGCACGGTGGTCGAGGCGACCCAGTACCGCACCCGCCTTCACCCCCTGACCGTCAATTCGACGACGACCGAGGCGATGCACTACGTCGAGCACAGGGTCGACGCGCCGCCCCTGACCCTCGAACACCTCGTCGACCAGTATTGGTTTCCGAAACTCGGCCTCCTCATCTCGGCAGACGGGCGGGTGTGGCGCCATTCGTTTCTCGGACCCTTTCGCGAAGGGTTCCTGTCATCGGTCAAGGAGATCGTCGAGCGGACCGGGCCGGACGGCGCGCGCGAGCCGCTGTTCTTCCCGAACCAGCTCGAAAACGCGCCGAGGATCGTCGAGGAGCGGCTCCTCATCGCCAATTCAGAGAAGCCCAACTACGGCCATTACCTGCTCGACATCGCGCCGCTGATCCATCTTGGCGCCCAAATGCGCGCACCGATGCTGACCTGGACGTTAAGGCCCTGGCAGCGCGGCCTGATCGACCGCCTCGACGTCGCGGCGGGGCTGATCAAGGAGATCCGGCCGGCGCCGGTAAGGCTCGCGCACGCGATCGTCAGCAACCGCCACAGCGGGATCAGCTGCCAGAACGCCCATCCTCACCACAGGCAAGCCTTCGACACAATCCGCGCCAATGCGCTGAAGGCGTCGCCGGGCCTCGAGACGCCGAAGCGGGTGCTCATCTGCCGCAGCCTCGCCAACAGCCGCAACATCCTCAACCGCGCCGAGCTGATCGAGGCGCTGAGGCCGCTCGGCTTCGTGGCGATCCAGCCGGAAAAGCTGAGCTTCGACGAGCAGGTCCTGACCTTCGCCAACGCCGAGGCGATCGTGTGCGAATTCGGCGCGGCGATCGTCAATGCGGTGTTCTGCCGGCCGGAAGCCAAGGTCGTCGAGATCATCGCCGAGGGCCAGCATGATCCGTGGTCGGCGCATCTGATCGCCATGCTCGGCCTCGACCATGTGGTGCTCTTCCAGCCCCAGACGGAGGAGGCGCTGGCGAATGCGCCGCGGCACGTGAAGGACTCGCCTTTCGCCTATTCGGTCGATGTCGCCAAGGTGGTCGAGACGGTCCGCGCGCTCGTCGGCGCCTCGTGATCATGACCTGACGCCTTGTTCCCCCGGCTCGTGCGGATTCGTCGTTGGGCTGCCTTTGCAACTCGCGGCGGCGAAAGTCGCAATCGAGAGGGCGAGGGAACATTCTGCGATGGAATGGGTCAGCTCGATTTGGATTACCAATTAATTCTCGCAAAAAGGGAGCCGGTTGGGGTATAAGGGTCTCATTTGATACGGAGCGACGGCCAAATCTTTGCGGCAATCGTGCCGGGGAGAGGGGCGCGTGATCAACCCGCGGGGCCTTGACCTAAATCTTGTGAAGGCGGGTTCGATTTCACGTGCAGCCGATCGGCTTGTATTGAGCCAGTCGGCTGCAAGCCATGCTCTTGCGAGCCGAAGCGCTCGCGCGTCCATCTCCGTCCGTCGTGCGCTTAGTCATTGCGCGGCTCCCAGATGCAGCCCATACCCCAGCTGAGCGGCAGAATCCTCGAGGCTACAGCGTCGCGGAGTTGCAGTGGCGCCGCATTCGGCAATACCATTCTCGCAATGGGAGCCGGGAACGCGGTCAGGAGCTGGGCAAGTGGTCATGCGGGCGAGTAGCGGCCGCGGTTGGGGCGACCTAGCGTCAATGGGCGTCGCTCTCGGGTTGTCGCTGCTAGCTTGGACGGCGGCGGCGTCCGATCGCTCGACCTGCAAATTCTTCAGTCAGCTCCCCGACGACTGCGCCGCGGCCGAGCAACGCAAATTCGATAATCTGCGCGGCTATCGCTTCGAGGAGATCGACCTCTATGCGCGCGACGTGATCAAGAAGCTTCTTTACGTCAGCATCTACAACACGACCGGCCAGAACGACGGCGATGACACGCGCAAACTGGCGCCCCGGTCCTATGCCGAACATATGGATCCCAAGAGGATCGCGCGGAAGTATCAGGCAACGGCGGTGCGGATCAGCCCGCCCCGCTACTGGGCGCTCGACTGGTTCGCCGATCGCGTCGGCGCGGTGCGCAACTTCGACGGCCTGGACGCGGCCTGGATGGGCAATGGCCAGGCCGCGGAGGCGCTGCTCTCGGCGAAGCCGCCGCCCGCCGCCTACCGCATGGCGCCGTTCGGACGCACCGCGATCGAGGGCTTCAAAAAGGGGTCGAAGGTCTATCTGCTCGACGATCCCAAGGGACGCCCCTGGGTGCTCGCCGCCTACACGAGCGCCGGCGTCCCCAGCGCTAGCGTCGACGATCTCAATTCGCTCGGCGATCGATTGAAACTGCCGGAGGGCTGGAAATTTCGCATCGCCAAGCTCGACCGGGACCTCCTCCTGGAGCCGAAGGGCGGTTTCGCCGCCTCGATCCAAGACGACAAGGGCGACGTGTATCATCTCGCCGGGCCGAGGCAGAGCAACTTCACCCCCTGAGAATCCCCGGCCGAGGAGAGCGACGCAGAGTGAAGTCCGGGGGTCCGAACAAGGATGCGCCATAAAATCGCCGCTGGTCACCCGCCTTGTGAATGACGATGGAACGGAAAAAGGCCTCCGACTTTCCGCAGGCGTTGCTGGACCTGTTCGACGCCTATGTGCACGGCGGGATCAGCCGTCGCGGCTTTCTCGAGGGCGCACAAAAGTTCGCAGCCGGCGGCCTCACCGCCGCGGCGCTGTTCGAGATGCTGCGGCCGAACTACGCCTTAGCCGTCCAGGTCCCGCCGAACGACCCGGGCCTCGTCGGCCGCAGGGTCAGCGTCCCCTCGCCCAAGGGCAATGGGACGATCGACGGCTACCTTGTGCGGCCGGCGACCAAGGACCGGCTTCCCGCGGTGATCGTCATCCACGAGAACCGCGGCCTCAACCCCTATATCGAGGACGTGGCGCGCCGCCTCGCGCTTGCCAATTTCATCGCCTTCGCGCCCGACGGCCTGACCTCGGTCGGGGGCTATCCCGGCGATGACGAAAAGGGGCTGGCCCTGTTCAAGACCGTCGACCCTCAAAAGATGCAGGCGGATTTTCTTGCCGCAGCCGAATGGCTGAAGGCCCGGCCCGATGGCGCCGGCAAGCTCGGCGCGATCGGCTTCTGTTTCGGCGGCGGCGCGGTCAACACGCTCGCCGTCGCCATGGGATCTGAGCTCTCGGCCGCGGTCCCGTTCTACGGCATGCAGCCGTCCGCGGCGGACGCCGCCAAAATCAAGGCGCCGATCAACGCGCAATACGGCGAGCTCGATACCCGCATCACCCCTGGGTGGCCGGCGTTCGACGCCGCCCTGACCGCGGCCGGCGTTCCGCACGAGGGCCATATCTACAAGGGCGCCAACCACGGCTTTCACAACGACACCACCCCCCGTTACGACGAGGCGGCGGCCAAGGAAGCGTGGGGGCGGGCGATCGACTGGCTGAACAAGTATCTGCGCGGGTGAGGCGGTTTCGTGTGACTCCCGAGGCGTCCGACCTGCGCCGGCGCCTCCGGCCTCGCCTGCTGACGTCCATGGAGGACAGGCGCGCCGCGGCCTGCACTCACGCCTTCGCTGCACGCCAACGCCGAAAGATGAAAAAGGCAAATCCGGCGACCAGCAACGCGACGACGATCCAGTCGAAGCTGTGGAAGAAGCTCTGGACGGACGGATTCGTGTTCCACGCCGTGCCGAGGCGATAGCCGAGATAAGCGAGAGCAAAACACCAGGGAAATGACCCAACGAACGTGTAGGTCTGAAACCGCACGAACGACATCCGCGATACGCCGGCCGGGAGCGAAATGAATGTTCGCACGATCGGCAGCAGCCGCCCGATGAACACCGATGCGCCGCCGTATCGCGCAAAGAACGCGTCCACGCGGTCAAGGTCCCGACGATCCAAGAGGACGTAAGCGCCCCAGCGCAAAATGGCGGCCCGACCCCCATAGGCGCCCGCCAGATAAGCCGCAGTGGACCCGAGACTGCAGCCGACCGCGCCCGCGAATGCGGCGCCGACCAGGCTGAAGCGCCCTGTCGACGCCAGATAGCCGGCGAACGGCATGATGATCTCGGAAGGCACGGGAATGCAGGCCAATTCGAGCGCCATGAGCCCGGCGACGCCGCCATAGCCCAACGTCGAAATGGTCGTCACCAGCCAGGAAAAAAGTACTCTTGTCATCCCCAGCAACGCGCGAGGCCTAAAGTCGGCGCCGGTCGGGCGCGGAACATCGGCGGCGAACTGGCGTTTGCAGCAGGAGCATGCGCCCGGTCTCGGTCCGCCTCAACTCTTCACCAAGCCGATTGAGAGCCAATGTCGAGAATCGAACATGTCGTCGTGCTCATGCTCGAGAATCGGTCGTTCGACAATCTGCTGGGGCGGCTCTATCCGAAAAGCGATGCGTTCGACGGGCTGGACCTGACGGAAACCAACCCGTGGCGGAAGCCCGACGGAACCGTCCATCAGATCAGGGCCTGGAGCAGCGCGGCGGCGCCGGGGCCGTGCCTTCCCGATCGCGATCCGGGCGAGCTTTTCACCGACATGAATGCGCAGATCTTCGGATTGGACGGCGACCCGAACGGGCGCCCGACCATGAAGGGATTCGTCGACAATTACATGCGGCAGCCGCCGGAGCGGCGGACTTCCGAGCTGGTCAAGCCGCCGCCCTCCGGTCCTCCCGATCCCCGGTCGATCATGCACAGCTACGCCCCGGCGCAGGCGCCGGTGATCAGCCTCTTGGCCAGGTCTTTCGGCGTTTCCGATCGTTGGCACGCCTCGGCGCCTTGCGAGACCTGGCCCAACCGCTATTTCGCCCATGCCGGAACGGCAGGCGGCTACGTCAACAATGAGCGCACCCACTTTCCCTACCGCTGGCCGCGGTTTCTCTCGACCATCTTTCCCCGCCTCGACGCCTGCGGACGCAGCTGGAGGATCTATTACCATGACCTGCCGCAGGCCGCGACGCTGATCGAGCTCTGGCCGAAAATCCCGACCCGCTTCTCCTTCTACGACGCGGAGTTCGAGCGTCACGCCCTGAGCGGCAGGCTGCCGAACTACAGCTTCATCGAACCGCGGTATTATCCGAGCCGGTCGGACCAGTCGCTCCCCAACGACCAGCACCCGCCGCATGACGTTCGCTTTGGCGAGCAGCTGATCGCCAGCGTCTACAACGCCGTTCGCGCGGCGCCGACCTGGGAACGGACGCTGCTGGTGGTCACCTACGACGAGCATGGCGGCTGCTTCGATCATGTACCGCCGCCGCCGGCGGTTTCGCCCGGCGGCCCCTACCCGGACGGATTCAAATTCGATCGCTACGGCGTCCGGGTTCCGGCCGTCATCGTTTCACCGTACATCAAGCGGGGCGCTATCGTCCGGCCTCCGACGGCGGGGGTCCCGTTCGATCACTGCTCCATCCAGGCGACCTTGCATAAGCTGTTCGATCTCGGGCCGCCCCTGACGCCGCGCGTCGCGGCGGCGCCGGATCTCATGTCGGCGCTTACCTTAACGGCGCCGGATAACAGCGGGCCCGAGTCGGTCATCGCCGAAAGCCGGCCAGCCTCAGCCGAGGAGGTCGAGGCCGGCAAGCGCCGTCCCCACAACCACCACCAGGCGAACCTGCGCAGCCTGGCGCACCTCCTGCCGGGGGCGGCGGCGCGGATCGCAGGACACGCGCGCAAGCTGGGCGCCAAGGCGACGCCCGCAGGCGCCCGCTGACGGCGGCCGCTGGGGCGCCATCCTTTTCAGCCGCTGCGCTCGATCTCTGGATGTGCTCGCCCCGAGGAAAGTGTCCCAATTCGAGAGGCATGTTGAGGCGTGGCAGCCCGAAAGCTGCGTCGAGTTCAGTCTTCGATAGAGGATGGACGTCGTTTCGTCGGTCGCGAATGATGCGGCAGATTTTGTCGGTCCGCACTTCGCCGGTGTCATCGTATTCGCGGAGGACCGCGGCTTGAACCCGGAACCGGCAATCGTGAAGGCGATGGCTTGAAACTCGGCTGACCGGCGGAGAAAGAACAGTTCATGTAAATTGCCCCTGGGGCTCCTGAGTTCTGTTTTCGAGAGGCGCGATTGGGCGCGGCTGAACACGCAAAAGACGACAGGTCGCTGTGCGCTTGAAGAGCCAATCGCGTGAACAACGACGCGCCCGCCGGGAGCGACGCGGCGCAACGGATTGTTGCGCCGCGCTCAAAGCTCACTTGCCCGCGCGCAGCTTTTCCACCGCGTTCTTGTAGGCGGTATAGTGGTCGCCTTCGTCGGCTGCGATCTGCCGGAACAGCGCAGCCACCTTCTTGTCGCCTGCCGCATCCGCCTGCTTAGCGAAGTCGACATACATCTTGGTGTTTTCGTACTGCTCGCCCGCAACGCCGTCGAGAAGGTTGGCCTCATCCGTTTTCGCTAGCCCGAGAGCATCGGCCTCGCGGGCGAAATGCTCAGAGGCCTCGACATTCGCGTTTTCGTCGAACAACTTGGCGATCTCGGGGTGCCCGCTCTTGCGTGCGTGTTCGGCGTAGGCCTGATACTTCAGATTGGCGAAGGCCTCGCCGTGCATCGCGGCCTCCAAATTCGTCTTGGTCTGAGGGTCGAGCTGGTCGGCGGCAAAGCCGGGTGTGGCGGCGAAAGAGGCGCCAGCTAGGGCGCTGACGACGAGAAAGCTTCGAGCGATTTTCATTAGATGATCTCCTGAAGAGGCTCTGCGCTCTTCGGCGCAGCGGCCTCGTCAATAGGCTGCGGCCCTGACGAGGTCCTGACGGCTACGCCGAAAACCCTCGCCGGCAACGCGATCGCCCGGCGTTGCTTGGAGCGGCGGCTTTCAGGTCGGAGCGCTGTCGGCGGGCTGCCGAATTCATTCGGGCGCCACCACCCGGTGGAAAACATCAGCTCTCCACCAACCCGAAGGCGCGCATCGCCGCCGGCGGGCCACCTGCTGGCAGCGATCAATCGCACCGTCGTCAGGCTTTTGTCAGCGGCGATGGATAGAGATGGCGCGGCCAAAAAGGTGCAGCTCAACGCTAAGCGCATCGCCACACGGCAAAGGAAAAAGCTATGCTGCGTAAATATGTCGCACTCACTCTCCTGGGAATCTGCTTCATGGGGTCGGCAGCTTTCGCCAGCCCCACCTGCACGAATGAGCCGGAAGACAAATGGCTCAGCGAAGCGGCCATGAAGCAGAAGATCGCCGATATGGGTTACAAGGACATCAAGGTCTTCAAGAAAACGACGACCGGATGTTACGAAATCTACGGCTACACGAACGACGGTCATAAGGCGGAAGTCTATTTCAACCCCGTCAGCGGCGAAGTCGTCGAGAAAAACGTGGACTGAGTCATGTCCGCTACGCTCAATCGAACAGAAGCGCCGCAATCCGTTGCGCGTCGTGAGGAGGAGACCGTCCGGGTGTGGGATCCGCTGGTGCGAACCTTCCACTGGACGGTGGCGCTCGGCGTCCTCATAAATTTCTTTCTCCTGGAAGGCGGAAAGACGCCTCATCGCTACGTGGGCTATGTCGTGGCCGCCGCCCTCGCCATACGCGTCGTGTGGGGCTTCGTGGGTAGCGTCCATTCGCGCTTTTCCGACTTTGTCGCCTCCCCGCACGCAGCGGTTTCCCATCTCGGCGCCGCTATCGCCGGTCGCGATCGCCGATACTTGGGCCACAATCCGGCGGGCGCGGCGATGATCGTGGCGTTCATGATCCTTCTCGCGGCAACCTCCCTTACCGGCTGGATGCAGGGGCTCGACGCCTTCTGGGGGGTCGAGTGGGTGCAGGAGACGCACAAGATCTGCGCCGACCTCATTATCGCCATGGCCGCGGTGCACGTGCTCGCGGCTCTCGTCGAAAGCCTGGCGCATAGGGAAAATCTTGTTCTCTCTATGATCACGGGGCGCAAGCGCCGCGCCTCCGGAACGGACGTCGATCATGCGGGTGCTGCTCGCGGAGGATAATGCCCGGCTCGCGACCCTGATCGCGGAAGGCTTGAGCGAGCAAGGCTTCGTGCTCGACCGTTTCGCCACGCTCGGCGAGGCGGAAGAGAGCGCGGCCAACTCGCGTTACGATCTGCTGCTCGTCGACCTCGGCATGCCGGACGGCGACGGCGTCGATTTCATCCAAGCCTTGCGGCGCAAGGGAAACACGACGCCTGTCCTGGTCATCACCGCCCGCAACGGCCTCGGCGATCGGGTCGGCGGCCTGGATTCCGGCGCCGACGACTACCTGGTGAAGCCGTTCGAGATGCCTGAGCTCGCGGCGCGCTGCCGCGCCTTGCTGCGCCGCCCGGGGGCCTGCCTCGGCGCCACTTTGAACATGGAGAACCTCGCCTTCGACAGCGTCGAGCGCGAGGTGCGGATTTCCGGCCGCGTGGTCCCCGTGCCGCCGCGCGAAATGGACCTGCTCGAGCGCCTCATGCGCAGAGCCGGACACGTGGTGAGCAGGGCCAGCCTGGAAGAGGGGCTCTACCCGCTCTCCTCCGAGGTTACGCCTAACGCCGTGGAAGCCGCGGTCTCGCGGCTGCGTCGCAGACTCGCTGCGGAAGGCGCGAAAGTCGTTCTGCACACGGCCCACGGCATAGGCTACATGCTCTTGGGGGCGCCCGAAACGCGTGAAGCGACTGCCGGGTTGGAAGCCGCCGACGGCGCGTGATGTCCGCCGTCGATCTCCCTGCCGACGTTCGCCCGGCCCACGGCCTGTTCTTCCGACTCTCGGTGCGGCTCGCGGTCGTGGAACTCGTGTTCCTGCTGGTCCAGTTGCTCGCCGTGGTTTGGATGTATGTCGAGAACCCGAACGAGCTCGATCAATTGCTGGTCACCGCCGAAGCGAACCGCATTGCTCATGAGATACCGGAGATGCGGTCCGGCGGCGCCGTTCCTGATAGCCTTCAGCGACCGTTGGCCGACGGGACGCGGCGTGCATTCTTGATCCACGGGCGAGGTGGCGGGGTGCTCGCTCGGTTCGACGACGGCGAGGTCAAAGTCGCGGACGAAGCCCCGATGTCGTTCGTGGTGATCCGGACGGAGCGAGAGTCCTGGGGCCCGCGCTTCCTCCTGTCCGGGACGCGGCGCGTTAACGTCGAGCATGAACCGTACTGGGTCACGGTGGCCATATCCGGCCACGGCTTCCAACCCTACATACCCGTCATCATTAACGAAATCAGGTTCCACGTAATTTTTCCGCTCATTCTCTTGTCGCTTATGTTCCTGTTGTTTAACTTCAGCGTGGTGCGCAGCACGCTGAAGCCGCTTCAGGCGACCATCGCCGCCGTCGACCGCATCGACCCGGCGCAGATCGCGACGAGGATCGGGCCGGAAGCGTCGTCGCGGGAGGCGCAAGCGCTGGTGGGATCGGTCAACCGACTGCTGGAGCGCGTAGAGCGCTCAGTGCGAGCGCTGAAACATTTTGCAGGCGATGCGGCCCATGAGCTTCGGACGCCCCTCGCCATCATGATGCTGAGCATCGGCAAGTTGCCGGAGAGCAAGGAAAAATCGAAGCTTATCGCCGATGGCCAGGAGATGAGACGCTTGGTGGATCAGATGCTCGATTGGTCATACGCCACGGCGCTGGAAATCACCGCTGATACCCGCGCCGACCTTCGCGCCATCGCAGCCGAGCTGGCGACGGAGCTGACGCCGTTCGCCGTCGCGCGCGGGCGTTCCATTGTATTTCGGGATGCAGGCGCAACGGTAATTCCCGGGCACGCCGACGCCATTGGGCGCGCCTTGCGCAATCTGATCGAAAATGGACTGTCACACACGCCGCCGGGAACCGCGGTTGAGGTCATCGCCGGCCCGGGAGGCCAATGCTCGGTCCGCGATCATGGCCCCGGCATTCCGCCCGACCGACGCGGCGCCGTGTTGGAACGCTTCTTCAGGCTCGACAAAAGCCGCGCGCAGGGAGCGGGTCTCGGGTTGGCCATCGCCTCGACGATCATGCAATTGCACGGCGGTCGCATTCAGATCGACGATGCGCCCGGCGACGGCGCCCTCGTGAGTCTTATCTTCCCCTCGGAGGGGCGAGGAGTTACGCCGCGGCGTGGAGTTGCGGCGCCACCCTGACCCCCGGGGCTTGATCCGGGACTTCGCTTGGTCTTCGCCCGGAGATCAAAATCAGGCGGCTATGTGGACGCTGCATTTTTTCGTCTCCCCTGTCGAAACCGGCGCCCCTCGCCCGTCTATGTCTCGAGCGCGGCGTCGAGCCGCGCCAAATGCGGAGATAAAGCCATGCAATACCTGTTGATGATCCATACCGACGAGAAGGCGATGCAGGCGGCCCCCAAGGAGGCGGCGGCGCGGACGATGGCGGCCTACGGCGCCTATACGACGGCGTTGAAGGAAGCGGGGGTATACGTCGGCGGCGAACGCTTGCATCCAAGTTCGACCGCGACGGTCGTGCGGGCGAAAGACGGCAAAACCCAGGTGCTGAACGGGCCCTATTCCGAAATCAAGGAACAGCTCGGCGGCTATTATCTGATCGAGGCCGCGGATCTCGACGCCGCGATCGCCTGGGCGGCGCGCTGTCCGGGCGCGGCGGTCGGCGCGATCGAGGTACGGCCGATCTGGGCGCTGTCGGAGCATGGCGCGTACGCCGGTGCGGCCTGACTTTCCGACGCCGAACGCGTTGACGCTGGCGGCCGCCGAACGGGCGGCTCGCCAAAGCTACGGCAAGCTCGTGGCCTTCCTCGCCGCGCGCGAGCGCGACGTGGCGGGCGCTGAGGACGCGCTCGCCGACGCCTTCGCCGCGGCGCTCGCCGTCTGGCCGGTTCGCGGCGTCCCGGACAATCCGGAGGGCTGGCTCATCACGGCGGCGCGGCGGAAGCTCATCGACGCCGCCCGTCGCCGGCAGAGCGCCGACGCGGCCACAGGCCTCATGACGCCGATCGCCGAGGAGATCGAAACCGTGCAGAGCGAGGCGATCCCCGACCGCCGCCTCGCCTTGATGTTCGCCTGCGCCCATCCGGCGATCGACGAGGGGGTCCGCGCGCCGCTGATCCTGCAGACGATCCTCGGGCTCGACGCGGCGGCGATCGGTTCGGCCTTTCTCGTCTCGCCGGCGGCGATGGGCCAGCGGCTGGCGCGCGCCAAGGCGAAAATCCGGCTCGCCGGCGTGCCGTTCCGCATCCCCGACCGCGACGAGGCGCCGGAGCGGCTCGGCGCCGTGCTCGAGGCGATCTACGCCGCCTTTGCCCACGGCTGGGACGAGGCCTTTTCGGACGATCCGCGCGGCCGAGACTTGTCGGGAGAGGCGATTTGGCTCGGACGGCTGGTCGTCAGCCTCGCGCCCGGGGAGCCGGAGGCGCAGGGACTCTTGGCCCTGATGCTCTATGCCGACGCCCGCCGGGCGGCGCGGCGCGACGCTTCGGACCGCTACGTTCCGCTCAGCGAGCAGAATTGCGCCTTATGGGACGCTGCGGCGATCGACGAGGCCGAGGGGCTTCTCCGAGCGGCGAGCGGGGCCAAGGCGGCGGGCCGCTTTCAGCTCGAGGCGGCGGTGCAATCCGCCCACGTGGCGCGGCGGACGACCGGCGAAACCGATTGGCGCGCGATCGGCTGGCTCTACGACGCCCTTTATCGATTGACCGGCTCGCCGGTGGTGGCGGTCAACCGGGCCGCCGCCGTCGCGCACACGCAGGGGCCGAAGGCGGGCCTGGCGCTGCTGGACGCCGTGGCCGGCGAGAAGCTGGAAGGCTTCGAGCCCTACTGGGTCGCGCGGGCGGACCTCAGCGCCAGGGCGGGCGAGGTCGAGGATGCGAAAAAGGCCTATGCGATCGCCATCGGCCTGCAGACCGATCCGGCGGCGCGCGACTTTTTGGCCGCGCGCCTCGCCACGCTGGTATGAACGGAGCGCCGCTGCCGCGGTCGCGAGAAGGTCTCGGCGGGCGCCCGCGGAGACGGTGCAACCGGATCGCCGCGGACTCGGACGCCTCGGCTCCGCCGCCTGTTTTGCGCCTTTTTGCCCTGTTCTGGCACAAATTTGCCCTGTTAAGGGGCCTGATAGCGCCCTGTTCCATCGCCCGTCCCGACCTGCAATTTACCGATTGCAGTCGAGCAACAGGCTGATATTCAATGGTTATCAACCGCGGGTGACAATCTACGGCAAAAAAACCACCTGTCTATCAGGTCACGTCGTCGCCGACGGCGACCCGTCTTGAAGCGCGGGACCATCAGTCCGGCCTCTCCCTGCTCTTCTCCGCCAGCCGCTCCGACATCATCAAAAGCTGCGCCGCGGTGGAGACGGCGATGACGGCCGGGTCCTTGCCTTCGATGCCGGAAACGCCGATTGGGCAGACGAGCCTCGCCAGCATCGCTTCCGTCAGGCCCGCGTCGCGCATCTGGCGCAAAAACCGGGCGCGCTTGGTGGCGGAGCCGATCAGCCCGACGTAGCCGAACCGATCGCTCTTCAGGGCCGCGGCGACGATGTCGAGGTCGATCGCATGAGAATGGGTCATCACCACGATCATCGCGCCGTCTGGCGCTCCGGCGAGTTCGGCCGCGGGCTCGGGCGCATGGATGAGCGCGACATTGGCCGGCGTGCGGGCCGGAAACGCCTCGCGGCGCGAATCGATCCAGCGCACCACGAACGGCAGCGGCGCGAGCGCCAGCGCCAGCGCGCGCCCGACATGGCCGGCGCCAAAGAGGTAGACCGCCCGCGCGCTCTCGCCGATCGGCTCCGTCCATTCCTTGTCGTCGGGCAAGGTCTCGGTCAGGCGTCCCCCGGGGCGATCGCGATCGAGCCGGCGCTCGACCCGCCCGCCGGCGCCGATGCGCGCCGTCAGCGTCCCGACGCCGTCCCGTTCGGCCGCCGCCATCGGCCGAAGGTCTTCCAGGTCGCGCCGGTCAAACACCTCGATCCGCCAGTCGACCCGGCCGCCGCAACATTGCGCAAGCTCCGGGCCAAGCGCGAGCGAGCGCCGTTGCGCCGGCCCGCGTCCGGCCTTCAGCGCCGCGAGCGCCGCCTCGAGCGCGACCCATTCGAGGGCGCCGCCGCCGATCGTGCCGTGAAAGCCGCCGGAAGGCCGGACCACCATGCGCGCCCCCGCCTCGCGCGGGCTCGAGCCTTGGACCCTCGCCAGCGTCACCAGCGCCGCCGCGCCTTCGGCCTCGATCGCCTCGAGAAGGCGGCGGAAGGCCAGCATCGTCCGGCCTCAGCGCCGCCCGTTCAGCGAGTGAATTGCGTTGAGGATCGATTCGGGCGTGCAGGGGGCCTCTAGCCGCGGCTGTTCGACCGGGCTGGTCGCATGGACCGCATCCAGCACCGCCGAATAGACGGAGATCGCGAGCATCAGCGGCGGCTCGCCGACCGCCTTCGAGCGATAGATGCTCGGCGTCGCGTTCGGACGGGTGTGGAGTGTCGTATTGAAGATCGGCGGCACATCCGAGGCGACCGGGATCTTGTAGGTCGCCGGCGCGTGGGTGGTGAGCCGCCCCTTGGCGTCGTAGATAAGCTCTTCGGTCGTCAGCCAGCCCACCCCCTGGATGAAACCGCCCTCGACCTGGCCGATGTCGAGCGCCGGATTGATCGAATGGCCGACGTCGTGCAGCAGGTCGGCGCGCAGGACCCGCATCTCCCCCGTCAGCGTGTCGATCGCCACCTCGGCGCAGGCCGCGCCATAGGCGAAGTAATAGAACGGCCGGCCCGTCGCCTTGGCCCGGTCCCAATGGATTTCCGGCGTCTTGAAATGGCCGGCGTGGGAGAGTTGCACCCGCGCCAGACGGCAGGCCTTGGCGAGTGGACCGAATTCCATCGCGTGATTGCCGGATACGGCAAGGCCGTCGCGGAACTCGACCGTCTCGACGGGCACGCCCCAATGCTCGGCGACAAAAGTGGCCATGCGGCCCTTGATCTCGGCCGCGGCGATCTTCGCCGCCATGCCGTTGAGGTCCGTGCCGGACGAGGCTGCGGTCGGCGACGCGTTCGGGACCTTGGCCGTATTGGTCGCGGTGATGCGAACGAAATGCAGCGGAACCCCGAACTCCTCCGCCACGATCTGGGCGACCTTGGTGAACAGCCCCTGCCCCATCTCGGTGCCGCCGTGATTGAGATGGATCGAGCCGTCGGCATAGACATGCACCAGCGCCCCGGCCTGGTTCAGCGGGATCAGCGTGAAGGAGATGCCGAACATGACGGGCGTGAGCGCGATTCCGCGCTTGAGATAAGGGCTCGTCGCGTTGAAGGCCGCGATGCGGGCGCGCCGCGCGCGGTAGTCGCTCGACCGCTCGAGCTCCTCGATCATCGCCGATTGCGTCTCGAAGTCCTCGACCGCCTGGCCGTAGGGCGTGCGGTCGAAGCCCGCTCGGAGCAGATTCGCCTTGCGCACGTCGAGCGGATCGAGGCCGCGCTCCCGCGCGATCGCGTCGATGACGCGCTCGATGGCGATCATGCCCTGCGGGCCGCCAAAACCGCGGAAGGCGGTGTTCGATACGGTGTTGGTCTTGAGCCTCCGCGTGCCGATGGCGACGTCGGGCAGCCAGTAGCCGTTGCCGGCGTGGAACATCGACCGGTCGACCACGCCAGGCGACAGGTCGACCGAGCATCCGCAGCGGGCGTTCAGCATCACATCGTAGCCGGCGATCACGCCATTGTCGTCGTAGCCGACGCTCCAGTCTGCCCTAAAGTCGTGGCGCTTGCCGGTCAGCGCGAAGTCGTCGTCGCGGTCGAGACGGACCTTGCAAGGCCGGCCGGTGACCTTGGCGGCGACGGCAGCCATCGCCGCCCATGTGCAGGCCTGGCTCTCCTTGCCGCCGAAGCCGCCGCCCATCCGGCGCGTCTCGACCGTGACGAAGGCGTCGGGCACGCCAAGCACGCGCGCCACGATGTGCTGGGTCTCGGTCGGGTCCTGGCTCGAGGCGTGGACGGTCATCTCGTCGCCCTCGCCGGGAATGGCGAAGGAAGCCTGGCCCTCGAGATAGAAATGCTCCTGCCCGCCGATGACGAACTGGCCCTGGAGACGATGCGGCGCGGCGTTGATCGCGCTCGCCGCGTCGCCACGGCCGAAAGCATAGTCGTCCTGCACCCGCGCGCCGGCAGCCAGCGCGTCGGCGACGGTGACCGCTGGCGCTCGCGCCTCGATTCCCATGCGGCCGAGCCGGGCGGCGCGACGGGCTTCGTCTCGCGTGCGGGCGACGACGGCGAACACCGCCTGCCCGTGGAACAGGATCTCGCGCTCGGCGAGCAAAGGCTCGTCGGCGAAGACGGGCGCGATGTCGTTCTTTCCGGGAACATCGGCGGCGGTGAGCACCGCCACGACGCCGGGCGCGGCCCTGACTGCAGAGAGGTCGAGGCTCTTCAGTTCGCCCGCGGCAGCCGGCGACATGCCGATGGCGACGTGCAGCGTGCCCTCCGGCTCCCGGATGTCGTCGATATAGGTCGCCGAGCCTTGCACGTGCAGGCGGGCGGAATCGTGCGGCAGCGGCTTGTGGACGACTGCGGTCGGGGCGGCTTCCAGAACGTCATTCTGCGGCATGAAGCGCTCCAAGCCGGGTCGGCGCGCCGCCCCCGGCGATCTCGATCAGGGTCTTCTGCAACACGTTGGTCGCGGCTGTCATTCGATAAGCCGCCGTCGCCCGCTGGTCGCTGAGCGGCGCGAAGTCGGAGGCGAGAGCGTCAAGCGCCGGGCGCCAGGTTTCGGGCGCCTCGAGGTCGGCCCCGATCAGTGCGCGCTCGGTGTTGGCCGCCCGTCTTGGCGTGGCCGCCATGCCGCCATAAGCGATCCGCGCGCCTGCAATGCGCCGTCCATCAAGATCGATCCGCGCGCCGAGCATCACGGCCGAAATATCCTCGTCGAACCGCTTCGAGATCTTGAAGGCGCGATAGTGCTGGCCCTCTGCGAGCGGAGTTGCCTCGACGGCGACGACGAACTCGCCCGGCGCGCGATCCTGTTTGCCGTAGGCGATGAAGAAGTCCTCCAGCGGCAGAATGCGCGTCGCGTGGCCCTTGCGCAGGACGACCCGGCCGCCAAGGGCGATCAGAGCGGGGGCAAGATCGCCGATCGGCGAGCCGTTGGCGATATTCCCCCCGACGGTGCCGCTCGTGCGCACCTGCACGGAGCCGAAGCGACGCAAGATTTCGCCGAGATCGGGATGAATCTGCTGAAGAAGCGGCGCGGCTTCGCTGAGGGTGACGGCGGCGCCCAGCGACAGCGCGCCGTCGGCCGCATCGCCGACCGCATCGAGGGCGGCAACCCGGCCGAGCCAGATGATCTGGCCAAGCTCGCGCAACTGCTTGGTGACCCAAAGGCCGACGTCGGTCGCCCCGGCGACCAGCGTCGCGCGGGGGTAGCGGTCATAGAGCGCGGCGAGCGAATCGACGCTCGCCGGAGCGGCGAAGAAGCGCGTCTCATCGCCAGCGAAAAGGTCGTTGCCGTCGGCCAGCGCGGCGAGCGCTGCTGCCCGCTCGGTTCCGGTTGCGGCGAACCGGTCGGCGGGCGCGCCGTTGCAGGTCGCAAGACCGGCTGCGAGAATCGGCCGGTAGCCGGTGCAACGGCAGAGATTGCCGGCAAGCTGTTCGTTGAGGCTCGACGACGTCGCCGGAGTCTCCGAATGATAGGCGGCGAACAAGCTCATGACGATGCCTGGGGTGCAGAAGCCGCACTGCGAGCCGTGCAGATCGACCATCGCTTGCTGCACGGGGTGGAGCGCGTCGCCGTCGGCGAGATCCTCGATCGTGATGAGTTCGACGCCGTCGAGTTGGCCGAGCAGCAGAATGCAGGCGTTGACCGCTTCGTAGCGCAGCCGATCGCCCCTCAGCCGCGCCAGGACGACGGTACAGGCGCCGCAATCGCCTTCGCCGCAGCCCTCTTTCGTCCCCTTCGCCAGAGCCTCCTCGCGCAGCCAGTCAAGCACGGTGGCCCGCGGCGAGAAACGGTCGATCTCGACGCCGCGGCCGCGGAAACGGAAACGTAGCGTTCCCCGTGGTTTGGTCGGTATGTCCGTCACAATGTCCGCCTACGTTTGAGCCGGGGTATAATGAAGCGTTTGTCTGGCTAACGGAAGTGCGACGCCGACCATAGCGTTCGTGTCCGGAGCAATCCTCGATCGTTTGACATGGTCGGGATAGGCCGGAGACTACGGCTTCGCGCTTTGAACAGGCCGCTACACCAACGGCCCATACGACCATTGTAGCAGCGACGGCGGGCTCGCGATCGGGCCGCCGGAGCTGTCGACCTGGGCGATGACCCTGGTCGGCTTCGCCGGGATGGGCTGGCTGGCAAGCTGCGGCCTCTCCCGTCGTCGCTTGCCTCGTTAGGACTCGGCGTAGTCGCGTTTTCCGGGCGCGCGGCGGTCAGCCGCGCAGGTCAGGCGAGACCGCCTCCGCGACAAGCGCTTCGATCGCCTCTTCCGCGCCCATCGTGGTCTGGGCGTTCGAGCCTAGGCGGCGGAGCGACACCGTGTTCTCGGCCGCCTCTTTGCGCCCGACCGCCAGCAGCGCCGGGATCTTGGCGAGCGAGTGCTCCCGCACCTTATAGTTGATCTTCTCGTTGCGCAGGTCGGCCTCGATCTTGAGGCCGCGCTTCTTCGCCTTCGCTAGGAATGCGGACGCGAACTCGTCGGCGTCGCTGGTGATGGTGCACACGACTGCCTGGACGGGCGCGAGCCACAACGGCAGGTGGCCGGCATAGTGCTCGAGCAGAATGCCGATGAACCGCTCCATCGAACCGCAGATGGCGCGGTGGATCATCACCGGCGTCGTTTTCTCGCTGTTGGCGGCGATGTAGAAGGCGCCGAACCGCTCGGGCAGGTTGAAGTCGACCTGCGTCGTCCCGCATTGCCAGTCGCGGCCGATGGCGTCGCGCAGCACGTATTCGAACTTCGGCCCGTAGAAGGCGCCTTCGCCCGGATTGATGCCGGTCGTGACCACGTTTCCGTGGCGCGCCTTGATCTCGTCGAGCACGCGGGTCATCACGTCCTCGGCGTGGTCCCACATGGCGTCCGTGCCGACCCGCTTGTCGGGTCGGGTGGAGAGCTTGACCAGGATCTTGTCGAAGCCGAAATGGCTGTAGACCGATAGGATAAGCTCGTTGATCTTGTGGCACTCGGCCGCGAGTTGCTCCTCGGTGCAGAAGATGTGCGCGTCATCCTGGGTGAAGGAGCGCACCCGCATGAGGCCGTGCAGCGCGCCCGACGGCTCGTAGCGGTTGACGGCGCCGAATTCAGCCAGGCGAAGGGGCAGCTCGCGATAGCTTCGCAGGCCGTTCTTGAAAATCTGCACGTGCCCGGGACAATTCATGGGCTTGATCGCGTAGATGCGCTCGTCCTCGCCCTCGGCCTCCTCGCCAGCCGGGCGGGCCATGAACATGCTCTCGCGATACCAGCCCCAGTGGCCGGAAATCTCCCATAGCCGCTTGTCGAGCACCTGCGGCGCATTCACCTCTTGATAGTCCTCGGCCAGGCGGCGGCGCATGTAAGCGGTGAGGGTCTGGAAGATCGTCCAGCCCTTCGGGTGCCAGAAGATCGAGCCCGGCCCCTCCTCCTGGAAGTGGAAGAGGTCCATTTCGCGGGCGAGCTTGCGGTGGTCGCGCCGCTCGGCCTCCTCGATCTGTTTCAGGTAGGCGTCGAGTTCCTCCTTCTTGGCGAAGGCGGTGGCGTAGATGCGCGAAAGCATGGGTTTGGTGGAATCGCCGCGCCAGTAGGCGCCCGCCACCTTCATCAGTCTGAAGGCGTCCCCAACCTTGCCGGTCGAGGTCATGTGCGGGCCGCGGCAGAGGTCAGTCCAGCCGCCCTGGCTGTAGAGCTTGAGGTCCTCGCCCGGCGGGATCGAGTCGATCAGCTCGACCTTGAAAGCCTCGCCCTTGGTCTCGAAAAAGCTCTTTGCCTCCTCGCGCGGGACCACGGTCTTCACGAACGGCTCGTCGCGGGCGACGATCTCGCGCATCCGCTTCTCGATCGCCGGGAAGTCCTCCGGGGTGAACGGCTCGGACCGATAAAAGTCGTAATAGAAGCCGTTCTCGATCACTGGTCCGATGGTGACCTGAGTATCCGGCCATAGCGATTGCACCGCGTCGGCAAGGACATGGGCCGCGTCGTGACGGATCAGCTCGAGGGCGCGCGGATCGTCGCGCGCAATGAACTCGAGGCTCGCGTCCTCGTCGACGCGGTCCGCGAGGTCGATGAGCTCGCCGTCGCGGATCATCGCGACCGTGCGCTTGGCGAGCGAGGGGGAGATGGACTTGGCGATGTCGAGGCCGGAGAGGCCGGGCTCGAAGGCGCGCCTGGCGCCGTCGGGAAAAGTGACGTGGATCATGTCGCTCCTCTTGCTCACTCGCCGAAACAATCGGCGTAAGCGAATCGCGGATGGCTATAGACGGAGGCGAGCGGCGGAGCAATCCTGCGGGTCGCCGCAGAGGACCGATCGCCATGCCCGCAGAGGAAACGCTCACGCGTCGGGTCTTCGTCGAAGGGTACGTGCAAGGGGTCGGCTATCGGCACTTTGCCTACCGCATCGCCGAGCGGTTCGGGATCTCCGGATGGGTGCGCAACCGCGCGGACGGGACGGTCGAGGCTCTGATTTCCGGCGCCCCGGACAAGGTCGAGGCGATGCTCGCCGAACTAAGGCGGGGCCCACTCGGGGCTCACGTGCGCAGCGTCCGTCTCGCCGAGCCGGCTGGTGAGACGTGGACGCCCGGGACATTTGCGGTGCGGCCGACCGGCTAGGCGCTTTCTAGGGCTTGAGTGCGCTTTTCTTCAACTTTGAAGCCGAGCGCGCCTGGGCAGCTATTTTCTTTTGGGATGGCCTCCCGCCGCCGGACGAGGTTGTTTCGTCGTCCGGTTGTCCGGCGCCCCGGCGGACGTGCGGGTTACGGCGAGCGGATCGCTGGCCGGAAACGACTCCTCGATCGCTTCGTCGAGGTTGCGCTCCGCCTCGGTCTCTCGTTCGTCAGCGTCCTTTTGCGTTTTTGGAGTCCTGGCCATGATCGCTGCTCCGCCCCCGCGGGTGAAACGCCATCATCGGCGCAGAGGAAGCGCGAAAATGTGGCGAGGCGGCCGCAGGTTGGGCAAATCCTCAGAGGCTCCGAGGCCGATCCTGCCGCAACCACGGCGAAAGCGGATCAATTCCACGCTCCCTCCGGATCAAACTCAGCCGAGAGGCGTTGAGCCACGAGCCGCGTCACTGGCGCGGTTTCGCTCAATCACAGCAGTCCCGACATGAGAGCCAAGCTTCTTGGAGCGATAGCCATCGCCGTTCTTCCCTCGCTTGCTCTCGCGCAAGGCGCCGGCGGCGCGGGCGGCGGCGGGGCGGCCGGCGGCGGAACAACGGCGGGCGGAACGGGGGAAATGGGAAGCGGAGTGGGAACCGGGGGGACCGGCGCCAGCGGCATCGGAGGCAACGGCGGGGGAACCGCCGGCGCCTCGTCCTCGACGATGAACAACGGCTCGGGGACAAGGGTCGGCGGAACAGGAACGGGAACCGGAATGAACGGCGCAGGAACGGGAACCGGAACAGGATCGATGGGGGCCGGCGGGGCCGGAACGGGAATGAACGGAACCGGAACTGGCTCAATGGAGACCGGCGCCGGAACCGGGATGAATGGAACGGGGACAGGGACAAATGGAACCGGAACGGGGATGGGAACCGGGAATGGGTCACTTGGCAGCAACGGGAACGCGACAACCAACGGGACGGGCTCGACCTCGGGCCTGACCACCAATCCGACCGAGCCGCTCGGCAAACAGACGCCCTGATGCTCGGCGGCCCGGGCAGTGTCGTCTCGCCCGGGCTTTTCGCCGGCGCGCCCGCTACTCCGCCGCCTGCTGCGCAAACCGGCCGGACTTCAGCTCCTCGATGATCTTGGCCGAGAAGGCGGGAAGGTCCTTGGGGTTGCGGCTGGTAATGACCTGCCCGTCCATCACCACCTCTTCGTCGACCCAGTCGGCGCCGGCGTTCTCCACATCGGCGCGGATCGAGGGATAGGAGGTCATGCGGCGTCCGTCGCAGGCGTCGGCCTGAACCAGCAGCCACGGGCCGTGACAGACGGCCGCGACCAGCTTCTCGCTCTCCAGAAAATACTGGACGACGTCCATCGCGGTTTCGTCAACGCGGAGCTTGTCCGGGTTGATCACGCCGCCGGGGATGACGAGCGCGTTGTAATCGTCGCAATTGACGTCGGAGATCTTGAGGTCGGCCGGGATTTTGTCGCCCCAGTCGGTCATGTTCCAGCCGCGAATTTCGGAGCCGCTGGGCGTGGCGACCTCGACCTTGGCGCCAGCCCGTTGGAGTTCGTCGCGCGGCGTGATCAGTTCGGCCTGCTCAACTCCATCGGTGGCGATGATGAGAACGCGCGCATCGTTGATGTTTGGCATGGGAAGGCTCCGTTGAGGGGATCAAACCCAACGGGGCGACCACGAATTTGTTCCCACGTACGGCTGCAGGGGTCTTTCCGGTCGTTTGCCCACGCGGCGCCTTCAGGATGGCGGGGTCCACGCCTTGGCCAGCAGGCGCCGCACCAGCGGCTCGAACGTCGACAGAGGCTCGTTCTTGTAAGCGGGATCGAACGAGACCTCGTCATACCTGGCGCAGAACTCGACCGTCTGCTCGTAGGCCGGGTCCGACTTGAACTTGTCGCGCGCGTTCGGGTCGAGGCCCAGGTGGCGGGCATAGAAGTAGGTCTGGAATAGCCCGTGTTGCGTGAGCATCCACCAGTTGTCCCTGGAGACGAACGGACGAAGGATCGCGCCGATCACCTCGCCGTGGTTGAACGGTCCGAGCGGCTCGGTAACGTCGTGCAACAGCGCGACGGCGACATATTCCTCGTCCTTTCCGTCCCGCAGCGCCCGCGTCGCCGTCTGGAGGCAGTGGTCGTAACGGGTGATGTTGTAGGCCGTGTCGCTGGCGAGATCGCGCAGCATGCCGAACAGGCGGTCGGGCAGGTTGCGCAAGGTCTGCTCATGGACGTGCCTGAGCACCTCAAAGTCGGCGTCGGTTCCTTCGTCCATCCGGGTGTAATGCATCTTTTCCATCGGGCGTCCTCCGCGCGGACCGAGGACGCGACGCCTCGGCCTCCCGATCCTGCCGCTAGAAGCGACGGCGATCAAACGGCTCCGCGCCGCGATCACGGCGCGCTTGCCCAAGACCCCTGACCGGAGCAGTTTGCCCGACGGCCTGCGCCTCCGGCGGGATCCGGAAGGTCGAGACGAGCGTCGGGCCTACCTGGGGAAGGACGACATCAATGGCTCGCGATCCCGGCCTCGAAGACCTGATCCGCGCGGACCTGCCGCGCGGCTTGGCGCTCGCCGAAAAGGCGATGTTCGGCGGCTCGGCCTGGTTGCTCGACGGCCACCTGCTCCTCGGCGCGCGCAGCGACGGGATGCTCGTGCGGCTTGGCAAGGGGAACGATGCCTGGGCGCTTGCCCTTCCCGACGTCGAGCCGATGATGATGCGCGACCGCGCGATGCAAGGCTGGGTCCGCGCCGGCCCCGAAGCCTACGGCGACGATGGGTTGCGGGGGCGGTTGATCGAGGCGGCGCTGGCCTTCGTCAGGGCGCTGCCGCCGAAGGGCTGAGGGAGGGCTATAAATTAACTAAAACACGTTGCTTAATTTCGCGGCCTCGAGGCCCCGTCAAATTTGGATTTCCTCAGGCCCGCGCAGGCGTGCTGCGCCGCTCCGCAAAAACCGGCCTTTTCGACCGTTGGAAGTATTTGGAATTGCTTGGATTTTCTCGTCCGAAATGAGTGTTTTCAATGGGTTATAGGCGACCATGGGGCCAAAAAAATTTTACGCCCCGCTCCTTCCGCGACGACGGCGCGCGGCGGTCGTCGAACAGCGGAAAACAGCGGTCTCGTCGTCTGGTTGGGCATCTCTGAAAGCCTACCAAATATTCTGCTTTCCCGCAATCAATTTCACGCTATCCCGCCGCCCTGCCTGAATCGCTGCACCATGGCCAAATCAATCTCCCGCATCGGGCGCCCTGTGGCTATAGTGGCGATCGGAATGCGATCGGAGCCGCGTGACTATCCTGACGGTGAGGCATCTCACGACCTACGCCTACGCCGCCCCGGTGCGGCTTGGCGAGCACCGGATGATGCTGCGTCCGCGCGACAGCAACGACCAGCGGCTGTTGAACGCGCGCCTCGACATCGAGCCCCGTCCGCACCGGCTTCGCTGGATCCACGACGTTTTCGACAATTGCGTCGCCATCGCCGACTTTGCCGGCGAGACCCGAGGCCTCAGCGTCGAGAATAGCATCACACTCGAGCACATTGCGTCCGACGCTACGGAATTTCAGCTCGAGGAGCGGGCGCGCACCTATCCCTTCTCCTATGACGCGGAGGAACTGCCCGATCTCGCCCGGGCGATCGAGCGGCATTATCCCGACCCCTCCGGCGAGCTCGAGCGCTGGGTTCGCCAATTCGTCAACCAGGGCCGGGCGACCGAGACGGCCGCGCTGCTGATGACCCTGACGAACGCGATCAAAGAGGGCCTCACCTATGAACGGCGCACGGAACGGGGAACGCAGAGCCCTTTGCAAACGTTGTCGTCGCGGCGCGGCTCCTGCCGGGATTTCGCGACCCTGATGATGGAGGCCGCCCGCGCGCTCGGCTTCGCCGCCCGCTTTGTCTCCGGCTACCTCTACGTGCCGAGCCGCGACTCGGGAGAGGGCTATCGCGGCGGCGGCTCGACCCACGCATGGTGCCAGATCTTCCTGCCCGGGTCGGGCTGGGTCGAGTTCGACCCGACCAACGGCATTGTCGGCAGTCGCGATCTCATCAGGGTCGCCGTGGCGCGAGACGCCCGACAGGCCATTCCGCTGCATGGGTCCTACCTAGGCAACCCCGAGGACGAAGAGGGAATGGTCGTGTCCGTCAATGTCCGGCGCCTGCCGGAAGTGTGACCTTCGAACTCGGCGCCAATGTTCTTGCAGCGTGAAGCGGTTCGGCAGCGCCGCCTTGATCGACCCAACAGGAGGATTGCCCCATGCTGATCGAAGCCGGATTCACCATCGCCTTTGAATGTCCGGCGCCCACGCCGATGCTGCTTCAGCTCAACGTCCATCCGTCGCGCGACGCCGACCTGCTGACCCCGGACAGGATCGTCTCGGAGCCGCCGCTGCCGATGCGGAACTATCTCGATCTGCTCGGCAATCGGGTCACGCGCCTCGATGTTCCGGCAGGGCTCGTGACCTTCTCCGACCGTTTCGTCATTGCCGACTCGGGCGAGCCGGACGAAACGCCGCCCGACGTCAGGACGACTCCGATCGCCGATCTTCCCGACGACGCCCTGCTGTTCCTGGTCTCGAGTCGCTATTGCGACAGCGACAAGCTCGCCGACTTCGCCTGGTCGCAATTCGGGAAACTGTCCGGCGGAACCCGGGTGGTGCAGGCGATCTCGGACTTCGTCCACAGGAAAATCCGCTTCAACTACGCCGACGCCCGCTCGACCCGCGCAGCCAGCGATTCCATGTCCGAGGGCATCGGCGTCTGCCGGGATTTTGCCCATCTCGCGATCGCGCTCTGCCGTTGCATGAATATTCCCGCCCGCTATTGCACCGGCTATCTCGGCGACATCGGCGTGCCGCCCGACGTCAATCCGGGCGATTTCAGCGGCTGGGCGGAGGTCTTCCTCGACGGACGCTGGTGGACGATGGATGCACGCCACAACCATCCCGCGCATCGGCCGGATCGTGATGGGACGCGGCCGCGACGCCGCCGACGTCGCCATGTCGACCGCCTTCGGCGTCGCCAATCTGAAGCGCTTCGAGGTGATGACGGACGAGAAGGTCGAGGGGCGGTGAGGGCTGCTCCGTACCCGTGTGAAGCCGTCATCGCGAGCGTGCAGCGAAGCGCTCACAGGACGCCGGAAGCTGGATAGCCACGTCCCCCGGATCAAAGTCCGGGGCGTCCTCGCGATGACGGCGTCCTCTAATTCTCCGCCAGCCACCCCGCCATCCGCTCATAAACGTCACGCCGGCTCAAGAGGTCGAGGTGCCCGGTCGTGCAGGCGACCCATTGCCGATCGGGCGGCGAAATTCAGATCGCGCGCCGCCTCCTTGTGGCGGCCGAGCGCGCTCATGACGGGGACGAGGCCGTCGCCGAGCAGGCGGTCCTTGAGGTCGCCCTGCGAGGCGGCGGTGGTGCCGGCGATCGTATAGCAGGCGACCCCGTCCGGCGGCGGAATGGGGCGGCGCGGATCGGGCTCGCGTGCGAAGCGGTCGCGGCCATGCCAGTCCTCGTCCTCGATATTGCCGTAACGAAGGTCGGTGACGCCGGCGCTGCGCATCTTGCCCAGTCGACCGAAGGCGGCGGCGTAGGGCGTCTTGCCGATCGCAATATCGACCCAATTGCCAATCCGCTCAAGCGGCGCGCCGTGGTGGGGCGTGCCGAGAAAGACGAGCTTTTTGAGCTTGCTGCGCCACGCATGGCGGGCGTCTTCGGCGACGAGGCAGGCGCTGCGGGCGACGAGCCCGCCCATGCTATGGCCGATAATGACGAAATCCTCGACTTCCGCTGGCCAAGCGGCCACCAGCGCCTCCAGCGCCTCGGCGAAGGCGCGGCCGTTGACCGAAACGTGCAAGCCGGAATTGTAGGAGAGGTAGACCGGCGTATAGCCGAGGTCGCGGGCGAGCGCGGCCCCATGGTCGTGGTTCTGGCGCGTCCATTGCAGGTCGCTCATGCAGAGACCATGCACGAGCACGGCGAGCTTGCCGGTCGCATCGGGGAACGCCTCGGCCAGCGCTTGTCTTTCGAGCGTCAGCGGCCGCCCGTCGCGGCGGAAGCGCAGGGGCAGCGCCAGCGGATTGCCGGTCTCGGCCAGATGGTCGCCGACGACGCCGTTGAGCGCGGCGAGCGCGATCTCGCGGCCGCGTGAGACTGGCGCGTCATCAGGCCCGGGGCCGACGAGCGCCGCGCCAGCGCCGATCCCCTTGCCGGTCAGGCGAAACGCGCCGCCGAGGCCACGATAGACGAGCCGCGCGATCCCGCCGGTCAGGACCTGGGCCACCGGCGCAAGCCCCGGCGTGTCGAGGATGGCCATGTGCATCTCCTCGACCAGCCCGGTCACGCCGGCGGCGCCATCGGCCGCAAGCCGGCCAAGGCCAAGGACGTCCGAAAGGGAGAGGGTCACAGGTTTTGCGGTCATGAGAATTTCCTCAACGTCGGACGCGAGGGACTGCGTGGGATGAGTTTGATTCGGTGTCGGCTTTGGGGAATTCGGCCGGCGGGTCACGACGCGACCCCCGCGCGCGAGAACGCATTCGCCTCCCTGAGCGCCCGCTGAGCAATCGACGCCGCGAGCGCCAGAATTCCGGCCGACCGAACGACGGGGTTGCGCATTGCGCCTCTCCAAACAGTTCTGTATGGAAGGGCTATCATCCTGACCGCGGAACGTCAATACAGCAGTGTATGGAAATGCGGGACAACCGACTGGGACCGGCCGAATGGGTCAACGCGGGCCTCAAAGCCTTGGCGAAATTCGGATTCGCCGCGCTCAAGGCGGACACGCTCGCCAATGGCCTGCGTGTTTCGCGCGGCAGCTTCTATTGGCACTTCGCGCACGTCTCGGCCTTCCACGCGGCTATTCTGCACCGCTGGCGCGAGATCGCCGTCGCAAACATCCTCGATCGGATCGAGGGCGCCGCAGACGATCGCCTGGAGGCGCTTCTCTACCGAACATTTTCCACAGACTTGGAGACCGAGCGCGCCGTGCGGGCCTGGGCGACCTTCGACGAGCAGGCCAATTCAGCCGCCGAAGCGGTGGACGCGGAGCGGATCCGTTACCTGCAGGATCTCCTGGTCGACGCCGGCGTTCCTCCGAACGCCGCCGAGACGCGCGCTCGGATCATGAACTGGGCCTATCTCGGGCTTGCCCTGTCGTCGGCGCGCCTCGACGACGCGGCCCTAAAGACCTTCGTCAACGACCTCTTGCCGCTCGTTCGACCGAAGTCCCTGCGCCCGGCCGATGGGGCCCCTGCGCTGCGAGAGGTCCCGCCAACACGGCAGCGGCCAAACAAGCCTTAACGCGTTACCCCCCTTCCGCCCAGGCCGATGTATGAGGCCAGCAATGGGCAGAAAGGTCCGCCGCCGCGTGAGGATCGTCCGCCATGTCGCGCGCAATCTTTGCGTCTTCGCTGGGCCGGAGCAGGCTCTTGCCCGCTTCACCGACAAGGAGGCGCCCGACGGCTCGAGAAATCCCGCAGCCGTGGGTAGGGAGAAGGGACGCGTTCGATGGAAGTATCAGGCCTCGGGCCGGGCGCCGTGGCGGTGCGCGCCGCCGGTTGGGCGGCTGTTTTGACCCCGAGGCGCGGGGGCCGGACCTTGGGCCGTACGCCCCGTGTTCGGCCCCCGCCCGTCGCGCGGCCCGGCACGGCGCTGGGGCTGCGGACCGCCGCGTCGGCCGCCCTCGCCCTGCCCGCCGCGGCGGTTTTCGTCTCCGCGCGCGATGCCCCTCGGCGCATGGGGCCGCGCCGTCTCGCGCTCCTCGTCACGGGCGCCGGCCGCCGTGCGGCGGTCGGTGAAGGCCAGCGTCTGGCGGGTTAGTTTCTCGATCTGGCGCAGGAGCGGCCGCTCGCCGTTGTCGCACAGCGAAATGGCGCGGCCGGATGCGCCGGCGCGCGCCGTGCGTCCGATGCGGTGCACATAGGCCTCCGGCACGTCCGGCAGTTCGTAGTTCACCACGTGGCTGACGGCGTCGACGTCGATGCCGCGCGCGGCGATGTCGGTAGCGACAAGAATGCGCGTCGCGCCGCTCTTGAAGGCGTCGAGCGCCCGGACGCGCTGGTTCTGGCTCTTGTTGCCGTGAATCGCCTGGGCGCCGACGCCGGCGGCGTCGAGGTGCTGCGCCACGCGGTCGGCGCCGCGCTTGGTGCGGGTGAAGACGATGGCGCGCGAGACGTCGGCGCCCGCGCATCAGTTCCAGCAGCACGTCGCGCTTGGCCGCGCCATCGACCAGGAAGACGTGCTGGTCGACGCGATCGACGGTGGTGGCGGCGGGCGTGACACGGACCTCCACCGGATTTTTCAGCATGTCGTCGGCGAGGCCAGCGATCTCCTTCGGCATGGTGGCCGAGAACAGCAGGGTCTGGCGCGCCTTCGGCAGCTTCGCCACGATCCTGCGGATCGGCACGATGAAGCCGAGGTCGAGCATGTGGTCGGCCTCGTCGAGCACCAGAACTTCGGTCGCGCCGAGGTTCAGCTTGCCGCTCCCCATATGGTCGATGAGCCGGCCGGGGGTGGCGACCAGCACGTCGAGGCCGCGCGCCAGGAGGTCGATCTGCGGGCGCGCCGACACGCCGCCGACGACAACGGCGAGGCTCAGCGCCGGCCTGAGGAAGCGGGCGTAGGCGCGAAAGCTGTCGCCGATCTGGGCCGCGAGTTCGCGGGTCGGAGCGAGAACGAGCACCCGTGCGGTGAACGGCGCCGGCCGGCGGCGGTCGGCGATCAGGCGAGCGAGGATCGGCAGGGCGAAGGCCGCCGTCTTGCCGGTCCCCGTCTGGGCGATGCCGAGCAGATCGCGCCCTTGAAGGAGATGCGGAACGGCCTGGGCCTGGATGGGGGTCGGGGTCTTGTAGCCTTCGGCCTCGAGGGCGCGAAGGAGCGTCTCGGGCAGGCCGAAACCGGAAAAGTCAGTCACTGAGATCTTTCATCAATTAGGATCGCGCGCCGCCGCCTTGCGAGGCGCGGCCATCGATCTGGAATGTTGGGGACTGGCCCCGCGTAACGGGCCGTCTATCGAAGGGTCGGGAGGCTCGACAGCGCTTCAGTCGCCTTATTCAGGCAGGGACCGATCTACGCGGCTGGAGCGCCTCATGCTGCGGCGCAGCGAGGGTCTGATACAGGCTCAGCGCGTCGCGGTCAATGCCCGCTTGGGCGGCGGAAGCCTTGCCGCCGCGCTCGACCGCCTCCGATCGAACGGCGCCGCCCACCCGGGACGCTCGGCATAGGCCTTCCCCTCCGAGGTTCGGTCCGACGCGAGATGGGCCAGAAAGGCAGGCGCGATGTGCTGCGCGATTTCCATGCCGAAATCAAAGCCGTCGTCGCATGTTCGCTGGTCGATCGTCATCTGGAGCAGGTAGGGCGCCGACAAGCGCAAGTCCGTCTTGCGTGCAATGGCCTCCTGAACCTTGAGCCAGTACCGCATCGTCCAGAAATCATTCGCCTCACGCACGAGACGATCCGCGGCCGCGTAGGCTTGCAAGCCCATCAAATCAATCAGCCGGTCCGCCTCGGCCTCCCTTTGCGCGGACCGTTGGCGTCGTCGATGAAAAAGCGAGAGCACTTCACACTCCCTTTTTACTTTGCAATAGTGGGTATTAAAAATGATCCCGATGCTTTCGCCCAACAACACTTGTATTGCCAAGGGCGCAAGCACTCAAAACGGTGCAGGGCCTACGATAGCCCGACGTCGAACGCAATACAATGCAAATCACTACAAATTTGGAATAGATAATTTCGGTTGAGTAACTTACGGTCAGCCTTTGTCTCGGGCTTTTTGCCGTCGAGGCTTTGCAGCGCGGAACGATCGACATCACTTCCGGGTCGGCGGCGCTCGCTTCGCTACTAGGCCTCTCGAACCGCCGCCTTCGCCACCGCCGCCAAGAAGGCGCGGCGGGAGTCGGGGAGCGGCTCGCCGCGGGCTGCGAACACGTCGCGGGCCAAGAAGAACCCGGTCATGCGGAAGGCGTCGGCAATGGCGTCTCCGCTCGGGCGCCCTCCGAGCCCGGCTTCCTCGCTCAGGAAGGCCGGCAAAGGCAAAAGCCGGTCGCGCCACGGCTCGCCGGCTTCGCGGCTGACGGCCCGGCCCGACTTCGGCGAGACGTAAGCGAGGTCTTTGGTCGCTCCGGTCGCCGCGCAACGCGACAGATCGAGCTGGAATCCGCACTCGGCAAGGATCTGCGCCTCGAACCGGGCGACGAGCGATGGGGCGAGCGCCGCGTCGTCGAGCAGGTCGGCGATCAGCGTCAGCGCCTCGTACACCTTTTCGTTCGGATCGCGCTCAGGCATGAGGCGGATGAGCGCTCCGAGCCAGGCGAGGCCCGCGAGCGCCAGCGCGCTGCCGATCAGCCGCCCGGCGCGCAGTTCCAGCGGCTCGATGGCGAAGGCGCCCAAATGCTCGTCGAGCCGTGCGCGCCAGACGAGGCCGACCGTATTGCCGGGTTGCAAGACCGCGGTCATGCGGGCCGAGCGGCCGCTGCGAACAAGGCCGAGATGGCGGCCGTGCGCGCGCGTCATCGCCTCGACGATCGCCGAACGCTCGCCGTGCCGGCGCACCCCAACAATCAGACCCTCGTCGCGCCACTCCATGCTCAAGGCTCCTGATGGGCCCTTTGTAGCACGCGAGCCGCCGCTGAGATGGGAGGCTTGGATCGAGCCGCGCTCGGATGTCCAATTCGACGTTCCGCGACGACTGCGTCCAGTACGTTCGCCGGAAGCGGCGGCTTTAAACTCAATGCCGCTGCCGCGCCTAACGCCGCCCAATGGGCGGCGTTTTCCATTTCAATGGGCGGCCCGCGGGCTTTCCGCTTTTGCTTACTGATGCGAGTACATCTGCAGCGACTTGGCGAAACCTTTAGCGTGGAAGATCTGCGATCCTTGTCCGCCGTCCCAGTCGTTGGTCACAATATACATATCGTTTGTGCCCGGCTTGAACGCCATGCTCGTCGAGCGCAGGTTGTGTCCTGTTTCCCGACCGGGGATAAGGATCTGACCGATGGGTTGGCCATTCGGATTGAATACTAGGACCCTGCCCTGGCTGTACACGGCCACATAGACGTTGCCATCGGCGTCGACACGCAGAAAATCAGGCCCGAAACCGGTGAAATGATAGGTAATCGCCGCGCCGAACGGAGCGATTGTCGTGGGGTTGGCGAGCTCGACGCGATACAAAAGCCCTTGCGCGGCCGAGGTGACCCACAGGGTCTTGCCGTCCGGGCTCAGTCCGACGCCATTGGCGATCGCGACATGCGGGAGCACAGGCGTGATTGTCTTGAAGTCTGGCGAAACGTAATAGACGCCGCCCGCAGGATCATCGGCCTCGCCGCGGAAATCGGTGAAATAGAACCCACCGAACTTGTCGAAGACGAGATCATCGACCAGGTAGCCGTCCGTCTTCGGAACGATGGTCTGCATGTCCGACCCGTCCGGCTTAATCGAGACAACCGTGCCCGTGCTCACGAAGTCTCCCAGGCCCGCGACGAAGATTCGCCCGTCCTTATGAATTCCCAGGCCGGCCGAAGCGCGATCGTTCGCCGGCATGATCGTGGTCAGCTTCATATCCGGCGACAGACGAAAAACGCTTCCGCCAAACACCTCGACGAAGATCAGGTTGCCGTCACGATCGAAGGAAGCGCCTTCCAGCTGCAGTCCCTTGTCGGACACCTTGAACCACGGCTCCGCGGTGATCGTCTGCAGCCCTTTTTCCGATTGCGGAATTGGATTGGGCGCACGGATATCGTCGGTGTAGACCAAGGCCGGCGCCTGCTGGGCTGGCTGAGCCAGCCCTGGCGAAACCGCCGCTGCGAGCATGCTCGTCGCGGCGATCGCAAGAATAGATAACCTTTGCATTCATCCCTCCGTTATTGCGACATCTGTAGCCGCATTTGTCGATCCAGCCATTTTCTCTCCCTGGACCAATCTTTTCCGCTCAGCGATCAAGTCGAGCGCAGCAGCACGAGCGCCAGGGTCACGCTCATGACCATCAGTTCAAGCCGCCTGTCTTTCGAGGTTCCAAAAAATGTTGGTGGATACGTAGGCCACAGAAGCGGACGTGATCCCTCGCAAGTCGTCGGAGCGAACTCACGACTCGGAAATTGTCACGATGTCCGATGACGATTTTTCGAGACTGATGCGGATCTTGAGCGCTTGTCGCCAGAACTGAAGCGCGTTCGACTTGCGGCGGCGCCGCGCCTGTCCCATCTGCGCGGATCGACCGCCGCAATGTTTGTCGAGGGCGCAATACATCCCAACAACGCCGCGATCGGAGCATAGCTGGCGCTTCTATTTGATATCCGTCCGCGAGAGTTCCTCTCGGACTGTTGTTGAGACGCTATATTCGCCTTACAAGTCGGCCAAGATCCTGATAGGACATATCCGAGGTGGCTGGAGGACATTTGCAGCCACTCAGGGCCCAGGGCCAGCGGCGCCCCGGTCGACGAGCTGCGTCGCAAGGCTACCGCGGCTCACTGGACCGGACACTGGGCGTCGTCTTCGATCGGGAAGGCGTACACATGCTCGTCGGGCGGCGCGCGCCGGGCCAGGCCGACCGCGGCGCCCGACGGCGGGGCGGTCGTTTGCGCCGCGCGGACGCCGTTCCTTGCGGCGGCCTCTTCCAACTGCCGTTGGCGAAGCCTGGCGCCCTTTGGGGGGCCTTTCGAAGGCACGAGTTGTGGTAGTCTCGTCGAGGGCAAGGAACGCGATCCCACCATGCGCAGCGACGTCGACTTCAATCTTGCGGGACGCCTCGATGCGTTCATCGAGAATGCGCCAAACGCCATCGCCATGTTCGACCGCAACATGCGTTACCTCGCGACAAGTCCGGCCTGGCTCAGGGACTACGGGATCGAAGGTCCGCTCGTCGGTCGCAGCCACTACGATGTGTTTCCAGAAATTCCGGAGCGCTGGAGGACGATCCATCGGCGCGCGCTCACTGGCGAGACTTTCGCCGAAGCGGGGGAAGCGTTCGAACGCGCCGGCGGCTCGATCCAGTGGCTGAGCTGGGGGGTCAGGCCCTGGCGCCTTCCGGATGGCGAGATCGGCGGCATCGTAATCTTCACTCAGGACGTCACCGAGATGAAGACCGCGGCAACGGAATTGGCCGAGCGCGAGGCGCATCTGCGCTCGATTCTCGCGACCGTCCCCGAAGCGATGATCATTATCGACGAGCAGGGTATCGTCACATCGTTCAGCGCGACGGCGGCGGCGCTGTTCGGCTATTGTCCCGAAGAAGTCGTCGGCCGGAATGTGAGGATGCTGATGCCCGAGCCCTACCGGGCCGAACATGACGGCTACCTCGACAATTACTTGAGAACCGGCGAGGCCCGCATCATCGGCTGCGGCCGGCTCGTGCAGGCCCTCACCAAGGACGGAACCGTCCTGCCGGTCGAACTTTCGGTCGGCGAAGCGGTTGGGAACGGCCGGCGCATCTTTACCGGCTTCGTCCGCGACCTCTCCAGCCCGCAGAAGATGGAGCAGGAGCTCCGCCAGTCGCAGAAGATGGAGGCGGTCGGGCAGCTCACCGGCGGCATTGCTCACGACTTCAACAACATCCTGACGGCGATCATCGCCAATCTCGAGTTGCTCGTCCCGCAACTCAGGGATCCCGATCAGCGAGAACTGGCGGACGAGGCCCACGCCGCAGCTCAGGACGCCGGCAAGCTCGCGGCGCAGTTGCTGGCGTTCGGCCGCCGCCAGCCGCTCAATCCCGAGCCGACCGACGTCGGTGCGCTGATCTCGAACTTTTCCGCATTGCTGCGCCGGACCCTCGGCGAAACGATCAAGCTCGAGATCGTTGCGCCCCCGTCGCCGCCTCTGACGATCGTCGACGCCGTGCAGCTTCAAAACGCTCTGCTCAACCTCGCGATCAACGGCCGGGACGCCATGCCGCGCGGCGGGCGATTGACGATCGAGGTCTCGGCCACGAGGCTCGATGCGGACTATGCGCAGATGTACCCGGAGGTGCGAACCGGCCGCTACGTCCTTATCGCCGTCTCGGACACCGGGGTCGGCATGCCGGAAGCGGTGCGACGCCGCGCCTTCGAACCGTTCTTCACCACCAAGCCGATCGGCGCAGGCACGGGTCTCGGCCTCAGCATGGTCTACGGCTTCGTCAAGCAGTCCGGGGGCCACGTTCAGATCTACAGCGAGATCGGGCGCGGGACGAGCGTACGGGTTTTTCTGCCTGTCCCGGACGCGGCGACCGCGGTTGAAGAGGAGCAAGGCATGCAGACGCCGGAGCTACCGAAAGGTTCGGAAACCATCCTGCTTGTCGAGGACGACCCGCGCCTGCGCCGGGTGCTCGTCCGGCGGTTGAGAAGCCTCGGCTATCAAGTTTTCGAGGCGGAGACCGGGGCCGCGGCTTTGGCTCAGCTCGCAGAGGCTCCGGAGATCGCGCTTCTGTTTACCGACATGGTGATGCCCGGCGGCATGACCGGCCTCGAGCTCGCCGAGGCCGCGCTCGCGCTGAAGCCGGGGCTGAGGATCCTCTTCACCTCCGGTTACGCCGAGCCGGGGATCGCTCGCGTCGGTCAGCAAAAAGGCGCCTGGCTCAAGAAGCCCTATACCGCGGAGGAGCTTGCCGAAACGCTCCGCCAGGTTTTGCAGCAAAAGACGGGGTGAGTGCGGGACCTGGCCGTTGCGCCCCGCGCCGTTGACCAGGAGTCAGGCTCGGGGCGCGCCCTCCTCGCAAAATCCGTCCGCGCGGCGCCGCCGACTGCGCGCCGCAGGCCGTGGATCAATATTTTGGCCGTCATTCAACTGAGTGGTTGACTTTTAGCGGCGGCATTTTATATTCAACCCTATGGTTGAGCTTCAGACGCCCGAATTGGATTCCGTCTTTCACGCGTTGGGCGACGCGACGCGGCGGCGGATGCTGCGCGCACTTGCGGGCGGGGCGCGCACGGTCGGCCAGCTCGCCGAGCCGTTCGCGATCTCGCTCGCGGCGGCCTCGAAGCACATCAAGGCGCTCGAGCAGGCCGGGCTCATCCGCCGGGAGGTGCGCGGCCGCACGCACTGGTGCCGTCTCGATCCCGGACCGCTGGCGAGCGCCAGCGAATGGCTGAGGTTCTACGAGCGCTTCTGGACCGAGCAGCTCGACGTCCTCGAGCGCCTCCTGCGCGAAGAGGACGCCCGCAACAGCGACCCGCCCGGCGCGTCCCCATCCCCTTACCCTCCCCCACCCCCGAAAGGAGACGACCAATGACAATGCTTGCCACTCCCGACGACTACGGCGCGCTGATCGAGCCGGCGACCGTGAAAATCGAGCGCCTGCTGCCCGCGCCGATCGAGCGCGTCTGGGCCTATCTCACCGACTCGAACCTGCGCAGCCGCTGGCTGGCGGCGGGCGCGATGGAACTGAAGGCCGGCGCGCCGTTCGAACTCGTGTGGCGCAACGACAAGCTGACCGATCCGCCCGGCGAGCGCCCTCAGGGCTTCGGCGAGGAACATCGGCTGCAGAGCCGGATCATCGAGGTCGATCCGCCGCGCAAGCTCGTGTTCGCATGGCACGACGAGGCCGAAGTATCGATGACGCTCGACCCGAAGGGCGCCGACACGCTCCTGACCGTGATCCATCGACGCCTGCCCAACCGCGCCAACATCGTCGGCGTCAGCGCCGGATGGCACGCGCACCTCGACCTCCTGGCCGATCTCCTGAACAACCGCAGGCCCGATCCGTTCTGGGGCGAGCTCGCGCGGCTCAGGGCCGAATACGACCGGCGCGTGCCCAACTGAAAAAGGCCAGCGAACCCGACCCCGACACTCACCCCAACCATTCCTGCAAAAGGAGTTCCGGCATGCCCAATCCGATTGTTTCCCGCGACGAGTGGCTCAAGGCGCGCGTCGCGCTGCTCGAGGACGAAAAGGAGCTCACCCGGCGGAGCGACGCGGTGGCTGAGCGACGCCAGGATCTTCCCTGGGTTCGGATCGACAAGGCCTACCGTTTCGATACCGACGAGGGCGACGCCTCGCTCGCCGAACTCTTCAAGGGGCGGTCGCAGCTGCTCGTCTATCACTTCATGTTCGGACCCGACTTCAAAGCCGGCTGCCCGTCCTGTTCGGCCATCGCCGACGGCTTCGACGGGTTCGCGGTGCATCTCGCCCATCACGACGTGATGCTCTGGGCGGTGTCGCGGGCGCCGCTGGCGAAGCTCACGGAATACAAAAAGCGCATGGGCTGGACGTTCCCCTGGGCGTCGTCGTTCGGCTCCGATTTCAACGCCGACTTCAACGTCTGGATCACCGAGCGACAGCAGCGCGAGGGCGGCTTCAATTACAACTACCGCGCCGAGGCGCCCTTGAAGACCGGCGCCGTAGCGGGGCCGGTCAGCGAGTTTGCGGCGACGACAGGCGCGGACACGGCGACGTTCATGCGCGAGCGCCCCGGCATGAGCGCCTTCACCCTCGAGGACGGCGTCGTCTACCACACCTATTCGACCTATTCGCGCGGACTCGATGGCCTCTGGGGCATGTACCAGTGGCTCGACCGGGCGCCGAAGGGGCGCAACGAGCACGGCCTCTGGTGGCGTCGTCACGACGAGTACGATCGCGCCTGAGCCAAGGCGTCCTCGCTTGGAGCCAAGACGATGAGCGTCGCATCCGCCGGCTCGCGCGCCAGCCGCGTGATCCGGATCGAAAGCCTCGTCGGCGCCGGCGCATTTCGCTTAGCCGACGCGCTGCGCTTCGCCGCCGCGCCGGTCTTTGCGGTGATGGCGCTCCTGTCCGGCTTCGATGGCGGCGGCTCGTCGCCTTGGCTCTGTTCGGCCGCTCATGCCGCCTCGCCGCCCGGCGGCATGGCGCTGATGTATGGGCTGATGGCCCTGGTCCATGCGCCGCCCTGGCTAAAGGCAGTCGCGGGTCAAAGATCGCGACCATAGGCCTTCTTAAAGCCGAAGCGGCCAACGGCGCGGGAAGCCAACCCAGCCCAAAATCATCTCGCTCTTGGTCCGAGCCGACCATACCCGTGCCTGTTCGCAGGGGATTTTCTTGCGCCGCGGCCGACGCTCCGTTCCAGAAAGACATGCAACATCATGGTATTACTGGACTTGCAATCCGCCGGTTGCGAGCCGGAGGCGGCGCGGAACAGGGACCTTAACAGGGTCAAAACTGTCATGAACAGGTCGCTATCAGGTCGGATCAGGCAAGGAACTTGCGGGCCAACACGGGCGCGAGGGTGCACGTGGCGGGATTGTAGGGCGCGGCCACGGCTCACGTCCGTAGCCTGCCGTTTCCCCTCGTCACCGGTCGGATTATCGCTGCGTCACGCGATCCCTCCAACATCCTCCTGCTCTAATCCCGCTTCTCCCACACCCGCATCGCGTCTGGCCCATAGGCGGCCTCCTCGATCAGCCGGTAGCGCGCGGGATCGGCGAGCCTCGCCCGCGCCGCTTCGGAGAGTGACGGCAAGCCGGGACGGCCGAGCGGCTTCTTGGCGGTGAAGGTCACGACCTCGTCGGCCAAGCCAAGGTCGATCAGACGCGCCGCCACGCGCGGGCCGCCCTCGCTGAACACCCGGGTTACGCCGCGCGCCGAAAGCGCCTTGAGCGCCGCGCCGAGGTCGGCATGGCCTGCGGCGTCGGGAGGAACGTGCGCGAGGTGAACCCCGCAATCAGCGAGCCGCGCTTCCGCCTCACGCGGCGCGTCCTCCGTGGCGATGACCAGCGTCGGCAGGCGGCGCGCCGAGGTCGCAAGCCGCGATCGCGGCGGCAGGCGAAGATGCGTGTCGAGGACGACCCGCCACAGCTTGCGGTCAAGGCCCGGCAGGCGCACGGTCAACGCCGGATCGTCCGCCAGCGCCGTCTCGACGCCGACCATGATCGCCTCGTGGGTCGCCCGCATGATCTGCACGCGCGCGTTGGCGATTGGACCGGTGATCTTTAGGCGCTGGTCATGCGGGCCGGCGGCGGCGTAGCCGTCGGCCGTCTCGGCCAGCTTCAGCGTCACGCAGGGTCGGCCTTCCGTCACCCGGCGAATGTGACCCAGGTGGTCGCGCCGCGCTTGATCCGCCCCCGGCCCGACCGTGACGGCGACCCCGGCGGCGCTGAGCCGGGCGAGCCCCCGGCCCCCGACCAGCGGATTGGGGTCCTCGAGCGCCGCCACGACGCGGGCGACGCCGGCCTCGATGATTGCGTCGGCGCAGGGCGGCGACGCGCCGACATGCGAGCAGGGCTCGAGCGTGACATAGAGCGTTGCGCCGCGCGCCGCCCCGCCGGCTTCGGCGAGCGCGATCCGCTCCGCGTGGGGACGCCCGCCGGGCGCGGTGACGCCCCGCCCGACCACCGCGCCATCCTTGATGAGAATGGCGCCGACCGAAGGATTGGGCGCCGCAAGGCCGAGCGACCGCTCCCCGAGATTGAGCGCAGCCTGCATCCAACGCCGGTCTTCGTCGTCCGCGGCGGTGGACGCGGCCGCGCTCATGTCGCCGTCGGCTCCTTCCGCCGCCGCGCGATCGGCGGCTCGGGCCGAGCCTCGGGCTCCGCTTCAAGTTCGCCGACGATGGCATTGAAATCACGCGCTTCGCGGAAATTCCGATAGACCGAGGCGAAGCGCACGTAGGCGACATCGTCGATGGCCTTCAGCCCCTCCATGACCAGTTCGCCGATTCGTTCGGTCGGGATGTCGCCATCGGTCTGGCTTTCGAGCTGGCGCACGACGCCGTTGACCATCCGCTCGATCCGCTCGGGTTCGACCGTCCGCTTGCGCAGCGCGACCTGAACCGAGCGCATGAGCTTGTCGCGGTCGAACGGCACGCGGCGTCCGCTCTTTTTCACCACCATCAATTCGCGCAACTGGACGCGCTCGAAGGTCGTGAACCGGCCGCCACAGTCCGGACAGACCCGCCGGCGGCGGATCGACGACGAATCGTCGGTCGGCCGGGAATCCTTCACCTGCGTGTCGAGACCGCCGCAATACGGGCACCGCATGACGAAGCCGCCCCCTGTTCCCGCCCTGCCCTCAGTAGATCGGGAAGCGGCGGGTCAGTTCCGCGACCTCCGCCCGCACCTTCGCCTCGGTCGCCGCGTTATCCGCCTCGCCATGCGCCGCGAGGCCTTCGAGCGTCTCGACGATCAGCCGGCCCACCTTGACGAATTCCGCAACGCCGAAGCCGCGCGAGGTGGCGGCCGGCGTGCCGAGCCGGACGCCGGAGGTCACCATCGGCTTTTGCGGATCGAACGGGATGCCGTTCTTGTTGCAGGTGATGTGGGCGCGCCCGAGCGCCGCCTCGGCCGCCTTGCCGGTGAGGCCCTTGGGCGTCAGGTCGACCAGCATCAAATGGTTGTCGGTGCCCCCGGTCACCAACTTCAAGCCGCCGGCGAGGATTTCGGCGGCGAGCGCCTGGGCGTTGTCGACCACGGCCTGGGCGTAGTTGCGGAACTCCGGCGTCAGCGCCTCGTGGAAGGAGACGGCCTTGGCGGCGATGACATGCATCAGCGGTCCGCCCTGGAGGCCCGGGAAGATGGCGGAATTGATCTTTTTGGCGAGGTCCTCGTCGTTGGTCAGGATCATGCCGCCGCGCGGCCCGCGCAGCGTCTTGTGGGTCGTGGTGGTGACGACGTGAGCGTGCGGGAACGGAGACGGGTGCGCCCCGCCGGCCACCAGCCCGGCAAAATGAGCGATATCGACGACGAAATACGCGCCGACCTCGTCGCAGATGGCGCGGAAACGCGCGAAATCCCAGAAGCGGGCGTAGGCCGACCCGCCGGCGAGGACGAGCTTCGGCTTCACCTCGCGCGCGATCCTTTCGACCTGATCCATATCGATGCGGTGCGTCTCGCGGTCGACGCCGTAGGGCGCGGGATGGAACCAGCGGCCCGACAGGTTGACGGGCGAGCCGTGGGTGAGGTGGCCGCCCGCGGCCAGATCGAGGCCCATAAAGGTGTCGCCCGGCTGCATCAGCGCCAGGAATACGCCCTGGTTGGCCTGGCTGCCCGAGTTCGGCTGGACGTTGGCGAAGTGACAGTCGAACAGCTTGCAGGCCCGCTCGATCGCGAGTTTTTCGGCGATGTCGACGAACTGGCAGCCGCCGTAATAGCGCCGTCCCGGATAGCCCTCGGCATATTTGTTCGTCATCACCGAGCCCTGCGCCTCGAGCACGGCGCGGGAGACGATGTTTTCCGAGGCGATCAACTCGATCTCGTCGCGCTGTCGGCCGAGTTCGAGCTCGACGGCGCGGGCGATTTCCGGGTCCGCCGCGGCGAGCGGGGCGGAGAAGAACGAGTTCGAGCGGATCGGCGGGTTGGCGGTGACGTTCATAGGGATCTGCCGAGTTGAAAAAACGGGAAAGCGCCCATAGCACGGGCAGGACACCGGAGCCAGACGAGCGCTCGCGCTGCCGCCGCTCGGCGGACGATCACGCCCTTGAGGATCGCCCTGACGTTCCGGGTTCCCGGTCTCGCCCGGTTTGGGAAACGCCGAGATGACGGCGAAAGCGGACGAAGCGCCCGCGGGCGAAAACCCCGGGCGCGGATTTAATGTTATCAGGGCCTTGCGGCGGAGTTTCCGGGCGAGCCTCGGGCGCCGGCGGTTCCCGCGGCCCTCGCGCGGAAACCGAAGGCAAGGTCGCGATCCTGCGACGTCCGGCGCGGGCGGCGGCTTCCCGGCCGCGCAAAAATCTCGGGCGCGAAATCAAGCATTTCAGTGCCTTGCAGCAGGTTTTCCGGGCGATCGTCGAGCGTCGGCGATCCCTTGGCCGCCTCGCGCGGGAGGCCAAGGCAGGTCTTGCGGGGTTCGGCGCGAGCGGCGGCTTCCCGGCGGCGCGAAAATCCCGGGCGCGAAATCAAGCATTTCAATGTCTTGCGGCAAGTTTTCCGGGCGATCGCCGGGCGCCGCGATCCATTCGACGGGGCGCTCCGGGACGGTGCGCTTCTGGAACGCGCCGTCCGGCGGCGGAAAACCCGATGGCGGCGGTTGGGTTCGCGCCCGATTGCACGATCCGGTCGACCGTCTTGAGCCTCATGTTCCCCTCGGATCCAAAAGCGACAAATCTGCGCCTCGCCGCGCCTGCCGACTTTCATGGCCGCGCCGGAACGCGTGCGGGCGAAACCCCGGATCCTGGTTCGGGGTCCCTCAAGATCGCGCAGGCGCGCCTCTCGCCGATCCCGGCGCGCGCGGCGATTGCAGCACGCAGGACGGCGCGGTCGAGGGCGCTGACGATCAATTGGTCGCGCTCGAACGTAGCGAGGCGCCCGTCAAGGGGTTTGAGCGCGCGGGCGCCGAGGCGGCGTCGGCGGAAAACGGCATGTGACGTTCTCGTTTTGATTTTTGATATCGTACAGCAATGCAATTCTGATTGCAAGAAAATGCCGCGTTGGCTGAATAAAGTCGCGTGAATGGCTCCGGGCAGAGCCTCCGTTGGAATTGGAGCTATGGGCGGTAGGCACGTTTTCGTCCAACGGGCAGTAATGCGTAATGGTGACACGCCCGCAATTGCCCCTTTTGTCAATGCGCGGGACCGTTCGCCTCTGGGCAACGAGAAGGAATTTCTATCGAGGAAACAGGGAATGAATTCCGCCCGAACAGCGAACCAAAAGAGACGCCGGAAACTCGAGTCCGGCGTCCCCTCCTGCCTGCTTCGATGGGCTTCGCCCTAGTGGACTGGTCAGGCGGTTTCGACCCGGCTCATACGGCGCCGTGCGAAGCCAAACCCACCGAGACCGGCGAAGCCGGCGATCAGCATCGCCCAAGTCGACAGTTCGGGCACAGATGTAACAGGTGTAACCGTGACTGATCCGCCGTCGCCGGAGTCCCGGATGTATAGAAGAAGATCTCTGGTTGACTAAGGAAGTCTGCGAATAACCAAGCTGCTGGAATATTGGAGAAGCCGTGAAGGTGTTGATGTGGAGCCAGAAATCATCGGTAGGGGGATTGTATTGAACTGTTGTGGCGCCGTTCAATACACCGCCCACCACGAGTTCGTCCGCAGCGCCGTCGCCGTTGCCGGTTGGACTGTAGTCGAAGGAGAGCGCTGAACTCAGAGCGATATTCAAGCTCTTCCAGGTGATGTCGCTGGTGTCATCGGTATAGGTTTGGGTCGGATCGAAGGTGATCCGAAACGATCCCGTGACAGGGTCTGTTGGCGCCGCCTGACCGAAGGCCGAGGTGAAATTGGTCGCGGAAAACGTGACGTCGTACGACACGGTCGCCGCATTCGCCGCCCAGGTGACGGCGACGGCGAGTTCGAAGGAAGCCATCCCCAATAATCGTCTCATCCTGCAATCCTCCCTTTGATGTGGCTTAGAAAAGGTTCCCCTGCTCCCGAGCCGCCACAGCGAGCGAAAAACCCGGATGAACCCCCGTGAGCCTGACCGGCGCCGCAAGGTTAACATCCGACAAATGAGTTCGGTCGTCAAATACACGCAAAAGCGCGTAAAGCGGCGCACAAGCCGCTGCGTCAGACTTAGCCGAAAAGTCGACCATGGCTGTCGATTTAGCAGAGGTCGGCGAAAACGACGACCTTCCGCTACGCGACGGCGGGTGCTCAGCGGGCCGGCCACGGCGCAGTGAAGATGACCACCTCGTCTTTGAAGACCCGGGCCAATTGGACGTGCGCTTCCTCGTCGAGCCCGTTGCGACGCCCAAGCGCCTTGACAGGAAGTTTTGATGAGGACTTCGATCGCGGTTGTCGGGCTTGCTTCAACGTCATGCGAAAGGCCGCCCGAAGGCGGCCTTCCTGTTTGTCGCAGCGGCGTTTCGATCAGGCGATGGAAATCGTCGCTCGGGCCTTCCGGAAGGCGGCGAAGCCAAGGCCCGCGAAGCCAACCGCCATCATTGCCCAAGTCGAGAGTTCGGGAATGGCGCTGATATGCTCCGTGGAGAGGGCGCTGCCCGCTCCGGAGGCAGTAATCACATACATCTCGGTCAGCGAGAAAGGCGAACTCGTGAAGACCGACTTCAGACCCCACACATCGAAGTCCGCGCTGGCGCTGTACGAAAGAAGCAAATTCGCCATGCCATACGGGGTATTGCTGTTATCCTGAAAAGTTGTCTCCGTTATGCTCCATCCCGGCGACAGCTCGTTCTCCGTGAGCGTGGACTTGAAGGTGAGAGACGATTTTGACGTCGTGAGGTCGGTTTCTGTAACGTAGACATAAATCGGACCCGCGGCGCCCGCCGTCGATTTCGAGTTTAGCGACGTGCTTCCGAAATCGATCGGGCTGACGTCCGAGCCTGAGACGACGTTGAAGTCGAAGCCGCCAAACAGCCCCGTCCACGACACGCCGGAACCCGATCCGGTCGCGACGGTCGATATGCCCGCGAGGCCAGGGACTGTGTTCAAGCCAACTTGCAGCGTGCTGGCCCCTGCCGAGGCAATGCACATCGCACACGCCCCCGCCGCCACCGCTAACATTCTCTTTTTCATGGTAACCTCCACAACTGCCATTCATGCCTGCGCCCGGTGACGCAGGATCATGGCGCCTCACTAACCGCGGAGGCTTCGGCTGAAGACACGGGCGAACGACGTTGGCCACTTCAGCCGAAGCCAATTCGGCCTACGCGATCGCGTCGGCGAGACGCCCCTTGCGCCGATGACCGGCGACCAGCCCGAGGCCGGCGAGGCCTGCGAGCATCATCACCCACGTCGCTGGCTCGGGGACGTTGGTAACGGTGATCGTGTCCCACTCGCTCGCAATGATTCCGCCGTCGACCAGCGCATTGATCTGAAACTCATGCACGCCGGCGGTCAGGCCCGTGAAGGTCAAGCCGAAATCGAAGCTGCGATCAATCGACCGGTCATAGACGCCGTCGTAAGGGGAGGTGAAGCTGACCGAGACGCCGGACGCGCCCACCACCTGCAAGGTTACGGTCGAGTAGTTGGCGAACGCGCTGCCGATGGCCGCTTCGATCGTATCCACCAGCGTCGTGGGGTCGGGGTTGACGAAGTAATCTCCCGACACGCCCTTCGCATAGAGGCTGCCTGGTCCGCTGTACTGCCCGTAATCGTTCAGGCCGCCGTAGCCGACATTGATCGATTCGAGGGTAATCGCAGCGGAACTGAGAGCCGACGCCGCCTCGGCGACCGTCGTCAGGTTCTCATGTGAGGGAGCGTCGCCCGCGATCAGGACGATGCGCTTTGAACCCACGCGAAAACCCGTTAACGGATCGGTGGCGACCTGGCTGAGCGCATAGAGACTCTGTTCGGGGTAGTCGCCGCCGCCAGAGGCATACAAGCCGTTCAGCGCCGTCTGCACGTCTGTCTGGCTAGTCGTGACCGGCTGGTTGAGCTGGTAAATCCAGGGATCGCCTTGGTCTTTGTAGTTGCCCACGCCGAACCCGAAGTTGCCCGTCAGCGAGCTGGCAATCGTACCGAAATTGGCTTTGACCGAGTCGATCGTTCCGCCCATGCTTCCGGTGGAGTTGGTCAGGAAGAAAACGTCCGCCTGCGGGCTCGTCGGGGCCCCCGCGGTCACGCTGACAAGCTTGTCAAGGGAAAGCACCCCTCCGACCTTGGTCGTCCCGCTCCATATGCTCGGGTTGATCGAGTCGAGCTGAAGCCACTTGCGGCGCCACCATTATTCCGAGGATGGTGCTCGTCAACAATATTGATCTACGCATTGCCTTCCTCCTCTCGGAGGAGGCCAGACCCCGTTTCCCCTAATTTCCGCCAGACGGAGGGTGACTCCCCCGCTTCCCACGATCAGAGCCTTCCTTTCCCTTCGGCTCCGACATTAAATAAACGTTTACAAAAAAATGGCGCTACGATTATGGCCAACTCCCATGCCGACGCGCGGCAAAATGACGCTGGGGAATGGGCCGCTTGTTGGCGCAGGAAATGCGTCGTCCCGTCAATCGCCTCCCCGGAGGGCCGTCGGCCTGCCCTTCGCGACGCTTGCTCCTCGTCGATCAGGTCCGGTTGACGCAGTCGGGGCGCAGCGTCGTCCCTATGCGCTCTATTGCGGCGTCAAGTCACGGTGCGATCAGCCATGCGACCAAGCCTGCGCAGACCCGGGTCAGACTGGCAGGCGGAATTTTTTAGGACGCAAGCGGCGAGCTTGCCCTCAGAATGACCCTGATCAAACGCGAGATGTGCGGACAATCGAGGACTCCTCCTCCGCGTAACGCAGCGACACGCAGTAGACCGTGCCTTCGCGCTTCGTCGTCATGGCAAGACCGCTCCGCTTGAAAACTTTCATCATCGGCGTGTTGTCGGACAGGACCTCCGCCACGAGTTCCGCAAGGCTCGCTTCGCGACCGATAGCCGCGAGGCGCCGCATGAGCGCCGTGCCAATGCCCCTTTTCTGATAGGCGTCGATCACCGTGAAGGCCACTTCGGCCCGTCCCGGCTCGACAACGACGTAGCGGCAGCCGCCGACGATGACCGTCCGGCCGTCCTCGATCGCCTCCGCCACCAGAGCCACATGGTTGACGTAGTCGATGTCGAGGAAGAAATGCAATTCCTGCTGGGAAAACTCGCGCTTCACGCCGAAGAAGCGCTGATAGAGGGTCCTGGGGCTGGCTCGCCGGACGGCCGCCAGCAAGGCTTCTCGGTCCGTGGGCCGCTGAGCCCGGATCTCCACCCAGCTCCCGTCTTTCAGCAACTCCGCTACGTGGTAGCTGACCGGATCGAACATGATCGATCCCCCCGCCGCCACGGCTAGCGTGAATGTCTAGGCTTCGCCACCTATGCAGGCCTGGCGCCCATTGCCTCGACAATACCGAAGCCGTCGAGGGTTCCGAGACTGTGGAAAACGGAAAGGTCTCGGAACTCGGCGACCGCTTGCGCGCCAGGCTCACCAAGGCGCCATCAGGCCATCTTATGCATCTCCCGCTCGATCTCGTCCTCGGAGATGGACCGTTTCTCGGCGTAGACGCACCACGCATGGTAGCTTAGCCCGAGGCCCCAGCCGAGGAACGGCCAGATCGGCCAGAAGTATGAGGCCGGTCCGGTCAAGAGCCAGCCTGCGACGAACACGAGATTGGCGACCGCAAAAACCGCCACGTGGATCTTGAAATCCCGCTTGGCGGTGATCCGGTCAATCGCTGCCTCGCGTTTCCTGTCGGCATCCGTCATTTGACCCCTCCTTCCCGCGCCAGCGCACCGGCGGCACGTCCGGCGCTGCCAATTAGCTTTATGCTCGTGGTGATCCAGGGCCTTGAGGCAAATCAACCTGAGCGGGCAATCTCGCGCAGAAACGTCGGCTCTCCGCGCAACAGGGAGCGTTGAGGGTCGCGTTCCGCTATATCTCCGCAGTACGTCACACCCGAGATTCAGCTGAAGGCCGCCCTCGACGGGCCGACGTGCGTGATGGCGGCGGCTCAGCGGGCCGAGCGCGGCGCGGTGAAGATGACCACCTCGTCCTTGAAGACCCGATCGAGCTGGACATGCGCTTCCTCGTCGAGCAGGTCGCGGTCGACGCTGTCGGGACGCAGCGCCGTCACCTTGCGCTGCCAGCGGGCGCGTTCGTCTTTGAGGGCGGCGAGTTCAGTCTGAAGCGCGACCGCCTCGGCGGCGTCCTTCTCCGCCGCCTTGAGCCCATGCGGGCCGTTCGACGCGCCCCAGACGAGGTATCCCGTCGCCACCCCGAGCACGAGGTAGAAGAGGATCGGCACGACGATCGAGCGCAGGCGGATTCTGACGACCATGCGCCGATCGTGGCCGAGCTATGGTTAAGGGCGCGTTACGCTCCCGAACCTTTGATCGATGAACGGCCGGCGAAGCGCGCCTGCTCTCCCAGTTCCTCCTCGATGCGGATCAGCTGGTTGTACTTGGCCAGGCGATCGGATCGCGACATCGAGCCGGTCTTGATCTGTCCGCAGTTGGTGGCGACCGCGAGATCGGCGATGGTCGAGTCCTCGGTCTCGCCGGAACGGTGCGACATGACGGCGGAGTAGCCGGCCCGGTGGGCCATGTCGACCGCCGCCAGGGTTTCGCTCAGCGAGCCGATCTGGTTGACCTTGATCAGGATCGAGTTGCACACGCCTTCCTTGATGCCGCGGCTCAGGATCTCCGTATTGGTGACGAAGATGTCGTCGCCGACGAGCTGCCGGCGCGCCCCGATCTTGTCGGTGAGCAGCTTCCAGCCCGCCCAGTCCTGCTCCGCCATGCCGTCCTCGATCGACACGATCGGATAGGAGTCGAACAGCTTGACCAGATAATCGACCTGCTCCACGACCGAGCGAGTCTTTTCTCGCCCGTGTAGACATACTTGCCGTCCTTGAAAAACTCCGACGCCGCCGGGTCGAGGGCGAGCGCGATGTCGTCGCCGGGCTTGAAGCCCGCCGCCTCGATCGCCTTCATGCAGAAGTCGAGCGCGGCCTCGGCGGAGGGAAGGTTTGGCGCAAAGCCGCCTTCGTCGCCGACATTGGTGTTGTGCCCCGCCTTCTTGAGCGCGCTTTTCAGCGCATGAAAGGTCTCGGCGCCCCAGCGCACGGCGTCCGCGAGCGACGGCGCGCCGACCGGCATGATCATGAACTCCTGGAAGTCGATCGGATTGTCGGCGTGGGCGCCGCCGTTGACGACATTCATCATCGGGGTCGGCAAGACGCGCGCCGTCGTGCCGCCGACGTAGCGGTAAAGCGGCAGGCCCGAGGCGTCCGCCGCCGCCTTGGCGACCGCGAGCGATACGCCGAGAATGGCGTTGGCGCCGAGCCGCGACTTGTTCGGCGTGCCGTCGAGGGCGATCATCGTCTCGTCGATTCTGAGCTGATCTTCGGCGTCGAGCCCGGACACCGCATCGAAGATGTCGCGATTGACGGCCTCGATCGCCCGCAAGACGCCCTTGCCGCCGAAGCGGCCCTTATCGCCGTCGCGCAACTCCACCGCTTCGCGCGTTCCGGTCGAGGCGCCCGACGGAACGGCGGCCCGACCCATGGAGCCGTCCTCGAGAACCACATCAACCTCGACCGTCGGATTGCCGCGGCTGTCGAGGATTTCACGGGCGACGACGTTGACGATTGCAGTCATGACCGGGCTTCCTTGCTGGCGTTTTCTCGTCGGCTTCTACGCCAATCCGAAGGAGCAAGGAAGACGGACGAATTGCCTCACCCGCCGTATTGGCGGCACATTTGCTTCTCTGAGGAAGACATTTGACCAAAATGGCGATTGTCAGGAATTTTTTGCATGGCAGGCCCGCCAAGGCCCGTGACAGGGGTAAAAAAGTGGACTAGCAATGACCTCGCGAAAAGGAGGCCGCTGCCAAAACTTTTGGCGCCGGACGCCGCAAAGTCTGTGGGAGGACGACACGTTTTGCCGCCTCGAACCGGTGCTCACGCGCTCCGGGAACAGCAAAAAATAATCGAGAAGGCAAGGCGATTTTGAGGATGGACACAAGGGCGGGGCGCCCGCAAGCGCCTCGCCCTTTGAGCGTTTTGGAGGCGCCGCGGTCGCCTTAGACGGTCTCAGTCTCGCCTTCCGCCCAGCCGCGGCGCGTGTCCTCGATATAGGCGTCGAGTCGTCCCTCGCCAATCGCCTTGCGGGCGCCCGCCATCAACTCCTGGTAGTAGACGAGATTGATCTCGGTGAGACCCATCATCGCCAGGATCTCGCCCGATTTGACGAGATGGCGCCAGTAGGCGCGCGAATAGTCGCGCGCCATCGCCGAGGTCGAGAGCGGATCGATCGGGCGGGGATCATCGGCGAAGCGGGCGTTGCGCAGGTTCATCCGGCCGTGCCGGGTGAAGACCATGCCGTGCCGTCCGGCCCGGGTCGGCATGACGCAGTCGAACATGTCGACGCCGCGCCGAACCGCCTGCATGAGATCGTCCGGCGTGCCGACCCCCATCAGGTAACGCGGCCGGTCCTCGGGCAGATGCGGGACGACCGTCTCGATCATCGCCAGCATGTCGGCCTGCGGTTCGCCGACCGCAAGACCGCCGATGGCGTATCCGTCAAAGCCCATGCCGACCAGCGCCCTGGCGCTTTCGATCCGGAGCGCCGTCTCGACCCCGCCCTGCACGATGCCGAACAAGGCCCGGCCCGGCTGCTCGCCGAAGGCCGCCTTGGACCGCTCCGCCCAGCGCAGCGACAGCCGCATGGCGCGCTCCGCCTCCTCCGGCGGGCACGGCAGCTTCACGCATTCGTCGAGCTGCATCTGGATGTCGGAGCCGAGCAGGCGCTGGATTTCCATCGAGCGCTCAGGGGTCAACTCGTGCCGCGACCCGTCGATGTGCGACTGGAAGGTCACGCCCCGCTCGCTCATCTTGCGCAGCTTGGCGAGGCTCATCACCTGAAAGCCGCCCGAGTCGGTCAGGATCGGAAAGGGCCAGTTCATGAATCGATGCAGGCCCCCAAGCGCGTCGATCCGCTCGGGCCCCGGCGCGAGCATCAGGTGGTAGGTGTTGCAGAGCACGATGTCGGCGCCGGTCGCACGCACGTCCTCGGGCCGCATCGCCTTGACCGTCGCCGCCGTCCCGACCGGCATGAACGCCGGCGTGCGGATTTTTCCACGCGAGGTCGAGAGTTCGCCGAGGCGGGCAGCGCCGTCGCGGGCCGTGAGGGTCAGGCGGACGGCGTCGGTCACGGGCGCGGCAGGCCTGCACTGCGCTCGCCGATCAGGAGGCAGGCGTCGCCGTAGGAATAGAAGCGATAGCCGGTCGCGATCGCGTGCGCATAGGCGGCTTTCATCGCCTCGAGCCCGCTGAAGGCGCTGACCAGCATGAACAGCGTCGAGCGCGGCAGGTGAAAATTGGTCAGGAGAACGTCGACGGCGCGGAAGCGGTAGCCGGGGGTGATGAAGATCGCCGTCTCACCGGCGAAGGGGCGAATGCAGCCGGTTTCGTCGGCGGCGCTCTCGAGAATGCGCGCCGAGGTGGTGCCGACCGCGACGATCCGCCCGCCGGCGGCGCGCGCGCCGTTCAGCGCGTCGGCCGTCGCGGCGTCGACCGCCCCCCACTCGCTGTGCATGACGTGGCCTTCGGTGTCCTCCGCCTTCACCGGCAGGAAGGTCCCAGCCCCAACGTGCAGCGTGACACGGTGCAGCGTCACACCGCGCGCCGCGATCCGCTCGATCAGCCCCGGCGTGAAATGAAGCCCCGCGGTCGGCGCGGCGACAGCGCCCTCGTGCGCGGCGAACATTGTCTGGTAGTCGGCGCGATCCTTCTCGTTCGGCGGCCGGCGGGCGGCGATGTAGGGCGGCAGCGGGGCCATGCCGATGCGGTCGATCGCCTCGTCGAGCGCGGCCCCGGTGAATTCGAACCGCAGCGTCACCTCGCCGGCCTCTCCCTTCTCCTCGACCTCGGCGTCGAGCGCGGCGAGCAGGCACGCCATGCTCTCGCGCGCCTCGCCGAAACGGATGCGCTCGCCAGCCAAGAGCTTCTTGGCGGGCTTGACGAGGGCGCGCCAGCGGCAGCCGTCGAGGCGCTTGATCAGCGTCGCCTCTATGCCTGCGACCGCCTCGCCCCGCACGCGGATCCCGTCGAGCCGCGCGGCGATGACCTTGGTGTCGTTGACCACGAGCGCGTCGCCGGGCCGGAGAAAATCCGGCAGGTCCGAAACGCGGGAGTCCGTCAGCGCGCCGTCCGCGCCGACGACGAGCATCCGCGCGCTGTCGCGCGGGGAAGCCGGCGCGAGCGCGATGCGGTCCGGCGGGAAGATCAAAGTCGAAAGCGTCGACGCGCATCAGCAATGCATCCCGGCCGCGGCCCGATCCTGTGGGCGCCTACCCCCTCGACGCAAGGTCGGCCAGCTTCGTGTCGCTTCGTGACCTTCGTGGTAGTTATGACAACAGACTGCCGGCAAAACCCGGCTTCCATTTTTCACCACGAAGAACACAAAGAAACTCGAAGACAATGTACGCGTCCATTCCCGATCACGTGGAAGCCTCGGCTCGATCAAGCATCGACGCCGCCTTGCAAGTCCACAAAGCGCTCGGTCCCGGTCTGTTGGAATCAGCCTACGAGCATTGCCTTGCGTACGAGATCTTGCGACGCGGCCTTCGTGTGCAACGCCAGGTCGCGTTGCCGATCGTCTACGAGGGCGAAAAACTCGATGCCGGCTACCGCCTCGACCTCATCGTCGACGGGTGCGTCATCATCGAAATCAAATCGATCGACGCGCTCGCCCCCATTCACGACGCGCAAGTGCTGACCTACCTCAAATTGTCAGGCCTGCGCGTCGGTTTGTTGATGAACTTCAACGTCGCCTTGTTCAAGCAAGGGCTCAAACGCTTCGTCCTCTAGGCCTTAGGGCCAAGCGCCTCAGCTCAGCGTCGCCTTGACGATCTTGTCAGGGTCGCGCACGGGCTCGCCGCGCTTGATCTTGTCGACGTTGTCCATGCCGGAGGTGACCTTGCCCCACGCCGTGTACTGGCGGTCGAGGAAGCGGGCGTCGTCGAAGCAGATGAAGAACTGCGAATTTGCCGAATCCGGGCTTTGCGCGCGCGCCATCGACACCGTGCCGCGCACATGCGGCTCGCCGTTGAATTCCTGCTTCAGGTTCGGATACTTCGAGCCGCCAGTCCCGGTGCCATGCGGGCAGCCGGTCTGGGCCATGAAGCCGTCGATCACGCGGTGAAAGACGACGCCGTCGTAAAAGCCGTCGTTGACGAGCTTCTTGATGTGGGCGACGTGGTTCGGCGCGACGGCCGGATTCATCTCGATCACGACCGGGCCCTTGGTCGTCTCGAGGGTCAGCGTGTTGCCTTCGCTCATGTCGGAACTCCTATTTCGAAGCCATCTTCATGGAGACGATCTTGTCCGGATTCGTCACCATGCCGTTGTTGGCTTCCGTGCCCGCCTTGATCTTGTCGACCGCGTCCAGGCCCGACACGACCTCGCCGAAGGCGGTGTATTTGCCGTCGAGGAAGTCCGAATCCTTCGTCACGATGAAGAACTGCGAATTGGCGGAATCCGGGTCCCCGGCGCGGGCCATGCCGACGATGCCGCGCTTGAAGTGGGTCTGGTTGAACTCGGCCGGGATATTGGGGAGGTCGGAGCCGCCCGATCCGGTGCCGGTCGGATCGCCGGTCTGGGCCATGAAGCCCGGAATGACGCGATGGAACACGAGGCCGTCATAGAAGCCGCGCTTCACTAGCGCTTCGATCTGCGCGACGTGCTTCGGCGCCCAGTCGGGCCGGAGCCGGATCACGACCTTGCCGCCATTCTTGAGAGTCATGACGACGGTATTGTCGGCGTCGGTCGCCGCCCAGGCGGTCCCCGCGGCGAGGAGAGGGAACGCAAGCGCCGCGCGGCGGCTGAAAATCAACATGCAAGGCCTCGGGATGAATGCGGCTGATTGCCGCGCGCGGCGCTCCATAGCAGGTTGAAGAGCCATTGCAACCGCCACGGCTCCCTTACGGAACGTCAGGTTAGCCCAGCGATTTTATTTATTGCGGCGAGGAACAATCCCAATCTTGCCCTTTTCGCGCGATACCCCCAAGATGACCGCGCGAGGAGCAACAGCTTCCAAGCGGGCGGGCGGGGCTCTCCAAAAGCGTCCGAGGTTTGATGAACAGCATCCATTTTGCCGTCTTGGGGTTTGTCGCGCTGCTGGCGACTCCGGTCGCCGCGGAGCCAGTGACGCGCAGTTGCGACTATGCCGGCGCCGGAAAGCTCGGGCCGCTCACCATCGACTTCGACGCAGCCGCCCGCTCGGTGCAGGTGACGACGCACGACGGACGCGTTTACCGCTACCAGGACGGCGTGACCGGACGGATCGCCCCGGCGTCGTCCGACGACGACCTCGGGCCGGTCCAGCAGTTTGTCACGCTGCGGCCGGACCGGGTCGAGGTCGGCTTCCGATGGATCGATGACGGCTCGACCGGCCACCTCGCATATTTCGACCCGCTCGCTTTCAAGAACTTGGCCAAGCCGTGCGTGTGGCGGTCGCTTTGGGTGTTCGCGACTGGCTGAAGGCGGTGGTTCCCCGGGACAGACCTCCCATCGCTTGGAGTCCGGGTTGGGAACCTCGACAGCCGCTGAGTGGATTCCCCTCTGCCCCGTCAGCGGCCGCCCCGCAGTCCGGCGGGTGCAGTGGGTCTCGGCGCAACTCCTGACGGATCTGTGGCGCATCGAGTTCGGCGCGGATGTCCGTCCGAGTTTCGCTGGAGTGGACCGATTCGGCTTATGGGTGTCGCCGACCGGCCTCTATTTCTTCGACCCGCCTCGCCAAGGCGACAGCACGTTCTACGGCGGCCTCGCCGCTTGGCAGAAGCGGCGCCGCCTGATCCCCAAGCGGGCGCTTCGCGAGGAATTTGGCATCGCGGCAAAGGCGATTCCGGCCGGCGCCCGGGTGCTCGACGTCGGTTGCGGCTCTGGCGCTTTCCGCGATGTCGTCCCGCAAGCCGACTACACCGGCATCGACCCTCATCTCGCCGAAGGTTCCGCGGACGCCGGCCTCCGGGCGGAGACGCTGAGCGCGCATCTCGCCGAGCGCGCGGGAGCCTACGACGCCGTGTGCTGCTTCGAAGTGATCGAACACGTGCGCGACCCGAAGCAGTTCTTCGCCGAAATGGTCCACGCGGCGAAGCCGGGCGGGCTTCTCTGCCTTGGGGTTCCGCACGTGCCCTCGGCGTTCACCCGCATTCCCAACTCGCTCATCAGCGCCCCGCCCCACCACCTCACCTGGTGGACTGAGGCTGCGCTCGTCGAACTCGTGCGGGGCGCCGGCGCGGTCCTCGAGAGCGTCGAACGGGCGCCCTGGGGCCAAGGCAATTCCCTCTTCTACTGGATGAGCCGGTGCTCGCCGCTCAAGTGTCGGGAGGTGTTTTATCGAGGGGCGGTCCAATGGCACGCGGCGGCGCTTGCCGGCTTCGCGCTCGGGACCGTCGCCAACGCGATCTTCGGACCGCCAAGGCGGACGGTGGACGAAGGGGCGGCGCTGGTGATGTTGGCCCGGGCGCCGTCGGCGCCGGACTGAAGTGGATGATTTGCCTGTTCGCAGGGAGTTTTTTTGTCCTTGATCGGCGCTCATTTCCCAGGAAATCCTGCAACTTCATGATGTTGCGATCTGCGCAACCCCACGGTTGCAGGATTGGGCGGGCGCGGAACAGGGAACATAGCAGGGCAAAAACGGTCCTTAACAGGACGCTAACAGGTCGGATCAGGCAAGCAACAAGCGGGCCACATGACCGGGCAACGTCGGGTTGTAGGACGCGGTCCCTATTTCCTTCCCAAGCCTGTGGACAATGGCGTGTGTGAGCGGCCCGACGAGGGCGCCGCCGCCATTTGTCCAACAATCTCTAGCCCGCCGGGCTGCGATGCGTGATGACGACGTCCTGGGGCGCGTTCACGTGGTAGCGGATCCCCGCCCAGTCGATCGTTCGCGACAGCGGCGCGCCCGCGGCGGAGAGGGCGTGCACGAGGCGCCAGACCGGCCGGAGAAGGCGCTCCGCCCGCCATCGCCGGTCGTCGCGCGGACCTTCCAACTCGTTCCACAACGCCCTTTGAAGGCTGCGTCGCAGGGCGGTCCGAATTTCGGCGAGCGCCACGAGCGCGACGAGCGACGCCCAGGCCCAAACGGCGCCCGCCGCGAGGCTGGGAGTGAGCAGGACAAGCGCGATGATCGGGAGCCATAGAACGACCGTAGCAACCGCCCAGTCTCGCCAGTTGTGCAAATAAATGAATCGGTACTGGCGCACGCCGAATTCGAGGAACTCGCGCCAGCTGCAGGCGATCGGAGACAGGATGAGGCCCTGGCGCGGCGCGTGGGCGAGGAGACCCGCATTGCGAAGCGCGAGGCCCATCTGCTCATCGTCGCTGATCGCGCCGCGCCAGTAGTCCGCCAGGCAGATCGCCTCGAGTGTCGCGCGGCGCATGGCGACGCTTCCTCCCCATACGATCGTCAGCGCCAAAGCGCCGCGCGGCAAGGCCGCCAGAGCGTTGTTGGCGGCGGCGAGCGCGGCCGAACTCCAGCGGTCGTCGACCGGCGTCATCCAGCGGTAGCCGGTCGCCACCGGCCGGCCCGAATTGACCAGAACGGCGACAAGCCGCGGCAGCCAAAGCGGCGTCGGCAGCGTGTCGGCGTCAATGAAGGCGACGACCTCGTCATCCGGCTTCAGGCGGGCGAGCGCGGCGAGCTGGTTCCACACCTTCTGTCCGGTGTTCTCGGCGACGCCGGCGACGATCACCTCGAGCGGCGGGCCGTCCTCGCGCGCCGCGGCCGAAAGAATGGCGAAGGCCGGATCGTCCTCGCTTTCGACGGCTGCGACGATCCGGTAGCGCCGGTAATCCTGCGCCCGCAGGCGCGGAATCAGCGCGGCGAGATGGGCCGCCCCGCGGACCGGAAGAATGACGGCGACGCTCGGCTCGTCGCCCGGGACCTCCGGCCGCGGCAGGCCCCAGCGGAACGCCGCCACGGCGAAGGTCGAGACGAGGCTTTGCCCGGCCCACAGGGCAAGCGCCGCTCCGGCCACGAGCGCCGACACGGCCTTCCGTCGCCGGGTCGCGCTATTCCGCCGCCACCTTCGGCAGATGAGCGAGCGAGGCTTCCAGCTCCTTCGGGTCGTAATCCATGTCCTTGAGCTGGCCGGAGAAATAGTCGGTGTAGGCCTGCATGTCGAAATGACCGTGACCGCTGAGGTTGAACAAAATCGTGGTCGACTTGCCCTCCTCGCGCGCCTTCAGCGCCTCGTCGACCGCGGCGCGGACAGCATGGGTCGATTCCGGCGCCGGCACGATCCCCTCGGTGCGGGCGAACAGCACGCCAGCTTCGAAGCATGGGTTCTGGTGATAGGCGCGCGCCTCGATCAGGCCCAGCTCCTTGCAGTGGCTGACCAGCGGCGACATGCCGTGATAGCGCAGGCCGCCCGCGTGGAAGCCCGGCGGGATGAACTCGGAGCCGAGCGTATGCATCTTGACCAGGGGGGTCAGATGCGCGGTGTCGCCGAAGTCGAAGGCGTAGACGCCCCGCGTCAGCGACGGGCAGGCGGCAGGCTCGACCGCAATCACCCGGACGTCCTTCTTGTCGCGCAGCTTCCGGCCGAGGAACGGGAAGGCGATGCCGGCGAAATTGGAGCCGCCGCCGGCGCAGCCGATCACCACGTCGGGATAGGCGTCGGCCTGCTCCATCTGCTCGATCGCCTCGATGCCGATCACCGTCTGGTGCAGGAGCACGTGGTTCAGCACCGAGCCCAACGCGTATTTCGTGTCGGGGTTCTTGGCCGCGACTTCGACAGCCTCCGAAATGGCAATGCCGAGGCTGCCGGGCGAATTGGGATGGGCAGCGCGAATGGCGCGGCCGGCCTCGGTCTCCTCGCTCGGGCTCGCGACGCACTTCGCCCCATAGGTTTCCATCAGCGCCCGCCGATAGGGCTTTTGCTGATAGGAGATGTTGACCATGTAGACTTTGACCTCGAGCCCGAAGAGGGCGCCGGCGAAGGCGAGCGAGGAGCCCCACTGCCCCGCCCCGGTCTCGGTCGAGAGCTTCGTCACGCCTTCCTGCTTGTTGTAGAAGGCCTGGGCGACCGCTGTGTTTGGCTTGTGGCTGCCGGCCGGGCTCACGCCCTCGTACTTGTAGAAGATGCGCGCAGTCGTGCCGAGCGCCTTCTCGAGACCGCGGGCGCGATGGAGCGGCGTCGGGCGCCACATGCGATAAATGTCGCGCACCGGCCTCGGGATCTCGATGTGCCGCTCGGTCGAAACCTCCTGGCCGATCAGCGCCATCGGGAACAGCGGGGCGAGATCGTCGGGCCCGATCGGACCGCCATGGCCGGGATGCAGCACCGGCGGAGGCGGCGCCGGGAGATCGGCCACGATATTGTACCAGGCGTGCGGAATCCGGTCCTCGCCCATCGTATACTTGCTTTGCTCGCTCATGCCGCCTCCCGCGGAATAAATGCCCGATGACACGGCGGAGGACGCTACATGAGGCGCGGGCAAGGGCGAAAGACCTTTTTTTGTCGCGGACGCGCCGCTTGACAGGGCGCTGAACCCTGTTCCATCAGGCCCGGTCGGCCCTGGGAGCCGAGGGCTGGCCCAAGAGCGACTTTTTCCACAGCATGACGTTTTCAACAGATCTGCGCCACCGGCTGGAATATGTCGGCTTTCGCCTTGCCGAGGGCATGACGCGCGCGCTTCCGGTGGAAATCGCCTCGTGGGGGTCGGGGCTGGCGTGGCGCCTGGTCGCCCCGCATCTCTACCGGCAGGAGCGCGTGATGCGCAACCTCGCCCTTGCTTATCCCGAGATGCCGGAGCGCGACCAAAAGAAATTCGCCGCCAGGATGTGGGAGAACCTCGGCCGCACCTTCGCCGAATCGTTCCTCCTCGACCGGATCGCGTCCGACGGCCGGGTGACGCTCGAATCCGATGAGGCCATGGACGCGCTCGCCCGCGGCGGTCCGTTCGTGGTGTGCGGCCTGCACCTCGGCAACTGGGAAGTCGGCGCCTGCGCGGGCAAGCTCCTTGGCATTCAGTTCACCGGCGTCTATCAGCGCATGAGCAACCCTTTGGTCGACGCCGAGACCCAAAAGATGCGGGCCTTCCTCTACGAGGGCGGGCTCCTGCCGAAGACCCCGGTGACGGCGCGCAGGCTCCTGAAGGCGGCCAGGAGCGGCGGCTATCCGGCCTTTCTCGCCGACCTGCGCGACGACCGCGGCGCCCCGGTCGCGTTCTTTGGCCACCCCGCCCGTTCGAACGTCTTCCCCGCCTTGCTCGCCCGCACGACCGGATTGCCGCTCTACGCCGTCGCCGCCTACCGCCTGCCGAACGTGCGCTTCCGGATCAGGGCGGCGCGGGTGCCGATCCCGGAGACCAACGACCGCGACGCCGACGCGGTCGCCGCGACCGCGGCGCTGCAGGCCCAGTTCGAGGCGTTCATCCGCGAGGCGCCCGAACAATGGATGTGGGGCCACCGCAAGTGGGATTAGCGAGCCCGAGACAGGCCGCCTCGCTCGGATGCAGCAGAGAGACAAAAAGTGTCCTATCGTTCACAAACACGCAAAATGCATGTAACCTTCGTGCTATTATGAAGTCTGGTGATTTTTCCATCCATTGGTAATCTTGGGGAAATTCCGTGTCAGGCAAATCGGGTCCCAGAGACTCGTCCGGTATGCTGCGGCAACAGAAGCGGTCGCGTGAGGGACCCAAGTTCCCCGGGCCCGAGGAAGGACATCGACTCGTTTCCGCGTTTTTGCGGATCGAAGACGCCGTGACGCGCCAGGCCCTAATCCAATTGGCCGAGGCCTTGGCGCAGGCGCGCGCCACATAGCCTACTCCGGGTCGCGTCCTCCGGGTCGCGTCCGCCGGGTCGATCGGGGCCAGGCCCCCGGCCGTGGGCCGGCGACTTTGCGCATTATTCCGCGGCTTCCTGCAACCGGCAGCGCCAGGCTTCTTCCGCCACGACGTGTTCCGCGTCCCGGCCGACACTGAGGAATCGACCCGAGCCCCAGGTCCAGAGCCAGGGCAGACCGAGCACATAGGCGCCGGGAACGCTGGTCACGCCCCGCCGATTGATCGGATGGCCTGTCCCATCGAAAATCGGCAGGCGCACGTACGACCAATCCGGGGTGAATCCGGTGGCCCACACGACGGCGCCGACGCCTTCCGACAAGAGGTCGAGTGCGGCCGGCTCGTCGGCGGGTTCCCAGACGGGAACGTAAGCTCCGCCCTCCGGCGCCGAGATCCCGTTGGCGGCGATGTGGCGGTCGATCAGGGCGTTGATCCCGTTGTAGACGCGGTCGGCCTCGTCGAGGTTGGCCTTCAGGTTCGGCTGAAACAGCATACGGCCCTGCTCGACCGCCTCGAGGCGGCCATAGAGCGCCATGCCCTGCCTAGCGAAAGCGCGCAGGTCGATGTCGCGCCCGCCGTCGCGGCCGGTCAGGTAGTGGTTGGTGTCGTGCCGCTTGTGGCCCATGCCGTCATCGGCGACGGTGATCGCATACTGTCCCACATCCCACAGCCAGTCGACGACGTCGCGGCCGCGATAGAAGCGGGCGCAACGCGGCGCGTTGCCGGTCACCATATGCACCTTGCGGCCCGCCAGATGCAGGTCTTCGGCGATCTGCGCGCCCGACTGCCCGGACCCCACCACCACGACCGCGCCTTCCGGCAGGGCCGCGGAATTGCGGTAGTCGACCGTGTGGATCTGGGCGATCGAGTCCGGGATGCGCTCGGCGAAGCGCGGAATGCTCGGCTTGCCATAAAGGCTGGTCGCCAGGAATACGGCGTCGGCCGTGCAGACGCCCTCCGAGGACGTGATCCGGAACCCGTCGCCGACGCGCTCGACCGACCGGACCTCGACGGTCTCCCGCAGCGGCGCGTCGACCTTGCGCTGGAAGGCGTCGAGATAGTCGAGGATCTGATCCTTGACCATGAATCCGTGCGGGTCGGGTCCGGCGTAAGGATGTCCGGGCAGCTGGCACTGCCAGTTCGGCGTGACGAGGCAGAAGGCGTCCCAGCGCTCTTCGCGCCATTTGTGCATGGCGGTCTTCTTCTCGAACACGACATGGTCGAGCCCAGCGCGGCTCAGCCAGTAACTGGCGGAGAGGCCGGCCTGGCCGCCTCCGACGACGACGGCGCTGTAGTGAGGTTCGGCGGTGGACGTGCCGTTCATGGCTGACCTCCTGGGGGTTGACCGAGAAAGCGCTCGCAGGCGACCGTCGCGCCGGGCTCTTGCAAGAACCGGGCGGCGGCGGATTGGATCGCGTCGAGCTGGCCGAGCGCGAGGCGGCACGGGCGGCCGTATTTGGCCTCGACCCGATCCGAAGCAATGGTCAGCGCCGTGCGGCTGCGATCGAGAAAATCGGCGAGACGGTAGCGTCCGCCCTCGCGGAAATAGTCCTTGATCACCAGCGAGGGCGAGTAGCAGGTTTCGGACGCGCCATCGGGCCAGCGGACGACGAACCACATTTCAGGCATTGGCGACCTCCAGCAGGCGTCGGTATTGCGGCTCGTGCGCTTCGGCCACGGCGCGCCAGCCGAACTGAGCCGCGACCACAGGCCCCCGCGCGCGCAAATTTCGGGCGACGTCATCGCAGAGCGCGAGCGCCATCGCGTCGGCGATCGTCTGCACGTTGATGGGATCGCACCACAGCGCGTCCTGCGGCGCGAGGTAGCCGACGAACGGCTCGATCGACGGCGCGACGACCGGAACGCCGCTCGCCATCGCCTCGAGGACGCAGAGTCCGAAGCCCTCTTTGATCGAGGCGAACACCAGCGCCGAGGCGAGCCGGTAGAGGCGCGGCATGTCGCGGTCGGCGACGACGCCGAGCCGGCGGACGGAGGCCGCGGTCGGGCCGAGCCCCGCGAGCCGTTCGGCGAAGGCGCGCTGATAGGCGTGGTGATCCAGCAGGCTCGCGCCGCCGGCGATGACCAGTTCGGCGTCCGGACGCAGCCGGGCGAGCTCGGCGAAGGCTTCGAGCATGCGCAGCGTATTCTTGCGCGCCTCGACGCCGCCGACGCAAAGGAAGATCGGTCCGGGCCCGAGGCCGAGACGGCGGCGGAGTTGCGGCTCGCGTCCATCGGGCTGCGCGCGGAAACGCGTCAGGTCGACGCCGTTGCCGCCGACCATCGCCTCGACGCCGAAGCGCTGGCTGAGGGCATCGCGCCACATGGGACTCACCGTCATCCAGGCGTCCGCTTCGCGGATCGAGCGCGCCTGCAGCGCGGCGACGCGCGGATCGGCGAAGTCATCGAGATGATGGACGGTCCGGACATAGCCGCCGATCAGGCCCTCGACCTTCAGCGTCGCCAGCGCGTTGCCCGATATCCCGTCATGGGCGTGATAGACGTCAAAGCCGCGATTCTCCGGCGCGGAGAAATGCGCGACATAATCGGCGACGCGCTGTTCGATCATCGCGTGGATGTCGTGCGCCGCCGGCGCCACCGCGAAGGGCCGAGTCGCGCACCGCGTCGCACGGAAGAAACCTTGGCCGCCCGCGTCGGGCGCGTGCAGGACGACGTCGTGACCACCATCGGCAAGCGCCTCCGAGAGGTGCAGGGCGTGCACGACGCCGCCGCGCGGAATGGTCGAATGGGCAAGCATGGCGATGCGGAGGGAGCGGGTCATGCTGCGGCTTCCGCGCCGGGCGAGAAGCCGAGCAATCGGTCGCGCCGCCAGTCGCGCACGACCGCGCGGCGCGAGCCGGAGACCAGCGCGACTTCAGCGCCCGCCCGAACCTCGCCGATCGCCGCGGCATGGATGTCGCGTTCGCGAAAGCGCGCGATCAGTGCGTCGGCGTCGCGTTGCGCCGTCGACAGGAGAAAGCCGAAGCTCGGAAAGGTCCTGAGCCAGCGCTCGAGCGAGACGCCGGGCGGCGGCTCGATGGCGTCGAGGTCGAGGTCGATCGCGACGCCCGAGCTCTCGGCGAGCATGGTCGCCGTTCCCGGAAGGCCGCCCTGGCTGATGTCCTTCGCCGCTCGCGCGAGGTCTTGCTCGGCGATTTCGGGCAGGAGGGCGAGATCGGCGCGCAGGCGCGGGCCCGGGGCGTGGAGCGCGGCCTGCCAGTTGTCGAACGGCGCGCGATAGGCGCCGCGATGGTCGATCGCGGCAACAAGCGTGTCGCCCGGCCGCGCATCGAAGCTGGTCAGGAGTTGCGGCCCGGCGCGGCCGAGAACGGCGACGGCGAGTTGCGCCTGGCTCGTGCGCAGGTTGCTGTGGCCTCCGACGATCGGAGTCCCATAGGCCTCGGATGCGGCCTTCATGCCGTCGAGGATGGCCGCAGCGGCCGGCTCGCCGTCGGCCCAGATCGCATCGACGACCGCGATCGGCCGCCCGCCCATGGCGGCGATGTCGCTGAGGTTGACCATGATCCCGCACCACCCTGCGAACCACGGGTCGGCCTCGACAAAGCCGTTGATGAAGCCCTCGATGGCGAACAGCAGCCAGCCGTCGCCGTCGGGAATGGCGGCGCAGTCGTCGCCGACCGCAATCGAGGCGCCGCTCAGAGCGAGCCTTTCGGCGACCGCGCCGATCTCCGCCTTGGCGGCGAGGCCGCGCGCTCTCCCGCGCCGCGCGCGCCAACGCTTCGAAGCTCGCCGCGTCCATCTCAGGCCGCTTTCCGGAGCGCGACAAAACCCATCTCCGGCGCGCCGCAGGGCGGATAGGCGGCGAGGTCGGCGCGCATCTTCAGATGCGGCCGGCCGTGCAGATCGACCTCGTCGAGCGTCTCCCAATGCATCTGGCGGAAGAGCGGACCGTTCTGCGCCTGGACATGGGCGAGAAAGGTCCTGCAGCCCATCGCATGGGCGGAGGAGACCGCGAGGCGAATGAGCGTCGCGCCGATCGCGCCGACGCGGCGGTAGTCGGGATCGACGGCGAGCCGCGAGCCCCACCAGAGGCCGGGCGCTTCCTCGTGGATGCGCACCGCGCCGACCACGCGGTCGGCCGCGACGCCGAGCATCGACAGGGCGACGATCGGGATGGCGTAATCGTCGGTCGCGTCGCGGTCGTCGCCGGCGAAGATCTGCTGCTCGTCGCAGAAGACGGCGCGCCTGAGGGCAAAGGCGCCCTCGCGCTCCCAGCGCGAGGCGGCGAACTTGATACGGAACTCGCAGGGTAGGAACGGAACGAGGGATTCGACGATCATGACGCGAGCGCCTTCTCGTAGGTCGAGAGCGACGAACACGCGCCGCACTTGCCGCAGCCGGCCTTGATGTCGGCGGCTTTGAGCCCGGCGTCGACCAGCATCCGGGCGAGCGGTTCGAGCAGGGAATGCATGAAGGCGGCCGAAGGCGTGGCCATGCTTTCCAGCGGCGTGCCGGAGATCGGCACGAGCGGCACGACGAACGGATAGACGCCGAGCGCGACAAGCTCCTCGCACATCGCCAGGATCGCCTCGCGCGTGTCGCCCAGCCCGGCGAGAATGTAGGTCGACACCTGCCCCCGGCCGAACGCCGAGACGGCCGCGGCGAAAGCGGAAAGGTAGCGCTCGACCGGCACCTCCGCCTTGCCCGGCATCACCCGACGGCGGACGTCCGGCGAGACCGCTTCGAGGTGCATGCCGAGGCTGTCGACCCCGGCAGCCTTCAGCCGGTCGAACCAGGCGTCGTCGTCCGGCGGCTCGCACTGGGCCTGAATCGGCAGGTCGACCGCCGCTTTGACCGCCGCGGCGCTCTCGCACAGGATCGACGCGCCGCGGTCGGAGCCTCGCGGCGTGCCGGTCGTCATCACCATGTGCTTGACGCCGTCGAGCGCCACGGCCGCCTTGGCGACCTCGGCGAGCTGAGCCGGCCTCTTCCGCTCGATCGTCCGGCCGGCGGCGAGCGACTGGCCGATGGCGCAGAATTGGCAGGCCTTGGTGCGGCTCTGATAGCGGATGCACGTTTGCAGCACGGTCGTCGCCAGCACGTCCCGTCCATGCAGGGCGGCGATCTTCGAATAGGGCACGCCGTCGGCGGTCGCGAGATCGTAGAACCGCGGCCGCAGCGGAAAAGTGGCTTCAGCCAGCGCGATCCCGTCGCGCAGGATGCGGCTCTTGCCGGTCGCGTCGGGCGCTTCGACGACGTAGGGGCTCGCAAAGGCGGGCGCGGTGTGGACCGGCGCCATGATCGTCACGCCGTCGATCGTCATGGCCTTGTGATCCGAGGGCCCCGCGCCGCCGCGGCGGCTCTCGACGCCGGCTCTCGGATCAGCCAGCCGCACGCCGAACGTTTGCAACGCGTTGATCAGCTGCTCTGTCGGCAAAGTCATGGCTTTCTCCATCGGCGGGACGGGGCGCTTCGGCGGCGGGTGGGGTGGGTTCGAAAGCGAGGGGGCGGGCGGGGCGCGGGTCGAGCGTGAGGCTGAGCAGCTCGGGCCGCGCGTAATGGCCGACCGAGTCCATCATGCGCTTGCGCTTGACGATCAGGCCGAGGTCAAGGTCGGCGATGACCATCCCCTCCCCCTCGGTCAGCGGCGGCGCCAGGTGGCGGCCTTCCGGCGATACGATCGCGGTCATGCAGCCGCCGCGCAGTCCGCGCTGCAACAACTCGTTGGGAGTGATCGAAGCGATCTGCTGCTCGGTCAGCCAACCGGTGGCGTTGACCACGAAGCATCCGCTTTCCAGCGCGTGGTGGCGGATCGTCACCTCGATCTGCTCGGCGAAGATCGGCCCGACCAGCGAGCCGGGAAACTGCGCCGCGTGGATCTCCTCGTGCTGGGCCATCAGGGCGTAGCGGGCGAGCGGGTTATAGTGCTCCCAGCAGGCGAGCGCGCCGACCCGGCCGACCGCCGTCTCGACCACGGCGAGGCCGGAGCCGTCGCCCTGCCCCCAGATCATCCGCTCGTGAAAAGTGGGCGTGATCTTGCGCCGCTTGAGCTTCAAGGCGCCGTCGGCGTCGAACACGAGCTGGGTGTTGTAGAGCGAGCCGTAGTCGCGCTCGTTGACCCCGAGCACCACGACTGCGCCGGCCTTGCGCGCCGCCGCCGCGACGATCTCCGTCTGTGGGCCGGGCGCGACGACCGCGTGCTCATAGAGGCGTACATGCTCGGCGCCGCTGAGCACCGGCGGCAGGACGAACGAGAAATAGGGGTACCAGGGCACGAACGTCTCCGGGAAGACGATCAACTCGGCGCACTTGGCTGCAGCGTCTTCGATCGCGGCGACGACGCTGGCGAGCGTCGCCGCGCCGGAGGTGAGATCCGGCGCAATCTGCACGGCCGCCGCCCGGACCTTGCGGGGTTGGGACATCGTCAGCTCTCCCGTGGGAAGCGGCAGGGCCGAAGCCCCGCCTCAAAGCGGCCGTCAGAGCGTCCAGGTGTCGAGAATGAAGGCGTTGTCGCGCCTGTGAATGAGGACGAGGTCGAGCACGTCCAACGGATTGATCGGCCGGATGCCCTCGATCAGCGACGGCTCGCCGTGGCCATAGAGCGCCTGCAGGGCGAAACGGCAGGCATAGACCTTGCCGCCTTCGCCGATGAATTTCGTGATCTGGTTGTTGAAGTTCTGGTGGCCTGGGAAAGCCTCGTCGCCGATCTTCGGGAACCCGCGCTGCACCCCCAACGTCACGCCCGGCCCGTAGAGCAGGATCGAGGTCTCGAAGCCCTTGCGCAGGAGGCGCGTCGCCTGCAGCAGGTTGACGAGACCGATCGAGCCCTCAAAGGCGACGGTGTGGAAGGTGACGAGCGCCTTTTCGCCCGGCTTGGCCTTCACGTCCTCGAACACTTTCTCTTCGTAATCGACGAACGCATCGCCCTTCTTGTGGGCGGGAAAATCGACCTTCGGCATGGGGTAGTCCTCTCGGCTGACGCCGGCGGCCGCCGGCTGCGACAAATGGCCGCAAGTCTCGTGCCAACAAGATTCCATGCAATCTGCCCATCAATCCGGCTTGCAGAGGGACTCAATTCCAGTCAAATGATCGGAAATCAGGTCATGGTCCAACCGCCGAGGCCGAATTAATGGACGGACAGGCGCCCAATGTCGTTGCGATCCCAGAGCAACACGGTACGATCAATCCAGCCGTCTCCGGCCTCGGGTTCGCCACAATGAAGGCCTGGACCCCGGCGCTTCAGGGCCGCAACGGCCCCCGCTACCTCGCCATCGCCGACGCGATCGCCGGCGACATCGCGGCTGGGAGGCTCGCCCCCGGCGATCGCCTGCCGCCCCAGCGAACGCTGGCCGAACGGCTTTCGCTCGACTTCACAACGGTCGCGCGCGGGTATGTCGAGGCGGGGAAGCGTGGCCTCGTCGAATCGAACGTCGGCCGCGGGACTTTCGTCCGCCGCGCGGCAATGGTGCATGGCGAACCAGCCCCCGGCCGTTCGCGGGCGGACTTCTCGATGAACATGCCGCCGGAGCCGGACGACCCGGCGCTGCTCGCCCGCATGCGCGACGGCTACGCCAGCGTCGCGGCCGACCTCGAGACGCTTTTGCGCTACCAGGGTTTTGGCGGATCGCCGGCCGATCTGACCGCCGCCGCGGCGTGGCTCGGACGGCGGGCGCTCGTGCCCTCCCAGGAGCGCATCTTTGTCGCGCCGGGCGCGCACGCGGCCATGGTCGGCATCTTCAGCCTGCTCGCCAAGGCCGGCGAGGTGGTTTTATGCGAGGCGATCACCTATCCGGGCGTCCGTTCGATCGCCGCGCAACTCGGGCTTCAGCTCGTGGGCGTCGAAACGGACCGCGACGGCGTCATTCCCGAGGCGTTGGAGGAAGCCGTCAAGGCGCACGCCCCAAAGGCGATCTACCTCAATCCGACCCTGCAGAACCCGACGACGATCACCATCCCCGAGCGCCGGCGCGCCGCGATCTGCTCGATCGCCCGCCGCCACGAAGTCATGATCGTGGAGGACGACGCCTACGGCTTTATCCAGACGCACGGGCCCGCGCCCCTCGCGGCGATCGCGCCCGACGCCTGCTGGCACATCGCCGGGCTGGCCAAATGCATCGGCGCAGGCCTGCGGCTCGCCTATGTGATCGCCCCGGACGTGCGCGCCGGCTGGTCGTACGTCAGCGCGATGCGCGCGTTCTCGGTGATGGCCTCGCCGGTCACTGCGGCGGTGGCGACGCGCTGGATCACCGATGGCACAGCGGACATGATCCTGCGGTTCATCCGCGCCGAGACGATGGAGCGTCAGCGCATCGCCGCGCGGCTGATCGAACCCGGCTCCTATCTGTCGGACCCGCTCAGCTTCAATCTGTGGCTGCCCTTGCGCAACGGGTGGACCCGATCGGCATTTGTCAGCCACGTGCGCCAGACCGGGCTCGGCGTCATCGCCAGCGACGTCTACACCGCTGCGGGCGCGCCGCCGGAGGCGGTGCGCGTCGGGCTCGGCGGGCCGGTGACGCGGTCCCAGATCGGACGCGGCCTCGCGTTCATGGCCCACGCGCTGGACGGCGGGGCGCGCGCCAACGCGATGTGAGCGATTTCTGGCAGGGGCGCCCCGTCGACTGGCGAAGGACTCCTGGCCGCGTTACAACTTGGCCGCACCCGGTCTCGCGGCCCGCTTTCGCCCGCCTGTTCCTGCCTGATAACGACCTGTTCGGCGCCTGTTCCCCGCCTGCTCCAGCCCACAACTGACGGGTTGCAGCGCTCGCAAAGCTATGAGATTGCAGGGTATTCAGGAACGGAGCGCCGACCGCGGGGCAAAAACCCGCCTGCCGGCAGGCGGACCAATTGGCGGCGACGGACCAAGACCGCGACGATTTTGAGCCAAACGGCTTTCCGCTTGGCGTGCGCGGCGGGAATCGGCGGTGGCGCTTCCTTCGCCTGGCGCCCGGCTCATCTGAGGCAGCCAACGACCGCATCTCCAGTAGCCACGCACGGGGGTGAGCGCGCGTTCGACCACCGCATCGACAGGAACGCCCGCGCCTCAGGCCGCCTTCGGCTCGCGCCCACGGAACCAGGCGACATAGAGCGTCGGCAGGAAGACGAGGGTGAGGACCGTCGCGACCAAGAGGCCGCCCATGATCGAGAAGGCCATCGGGCCCCAGAAGACGGTGGGGGCGATTGGAATCAAGCCGAGCACTGTGGAGACGGCGGTGAGCAGGATCGGCCGGAAGCGGGCGCTGGCCGCATCGGCCGCCGAGGTCCACACGTCCTTGCCGGCGGCGCGCTCCGACTCGATCTGGCCGATCAGGATCACCGCGTTCTTGGTGATCATGCCGATCAGCGCCAGAATGCCGAGAATGGCGACGAAGCCGAGCGGACGGTTGGACAGGAGCAGCGCCAGGACGACGCCGATCAGCCCGAGCGGCGCGACCGTCAGCACCAGGAACAGGCGCTGGAAGCTCCGGAGCTCGAACATCAGCACCGTCAGCATGACGAGCAGCATGATCGGCACCATGGCGATCACCGAGGCCTGCGACTTGGCGCTCTCCTCGGCCGTCCCGCCGACGTCGATCCGGTATCCGGGCGGCAGGGTCTTGGTGAGCGCCTCGACCCCGGGAGCGAGCCCCGTCACCACGGTTTCGGGCAGCACGCCCGGCGCGACGTCGGCCTGCACGGTCAGGGTCGGCGTGCGGTCGCGCCGCCACACCAGCGAGTAGTCCTGCCCGTAGTCGAAGGTGGCGAACTGGCTCAGCGGCACGGTCCGTCCGCCGGGGATCGAGATCTGCAGCGAACGCAGGCTGTCGAGCGACGTGCGCTGCTCGTCGTTGGCGCGCAGCACCACGTCGACGAGATAGATGCCGTCGCGCACCTGCGTGATCGGCGATCCGGTCAGCACCGTGTTCAGCGCGGCGGCGATCGACTGTGAGCTCAAGCCCAAAAGCCTCGCCTCGTCCTGGTTGATTACGATGCGGACCTGCCGCGTCGGCTCCATCCAGTCGAAGCTCATGTTCACGGCGTTGGGGTTGGCCGAGACGACCCCGCCGAGCTTCGAGGCGATCTCGCGCACCTCCGAGATGTCCGGGCCGCTGACCCGGTACTGGATCGGCCAGCCGACCGGCGGCCCGAGCTCGAGCGGATAGACCCGGGCGATGGCGGAGGGAAAATCCTCGGCGAGCGCCTTTTCGAGCTTCGCCTTGAGCCGCTCGCGGGCGGGGACGTCCTTGGCGACGATCACGGCCTGCGAGAAGAAGCTGTTCGGCAGCTGCACGTTGAGCGGCAGGTAGAAGCGGATCGCGCCGCGGCCGATATAGGTGCTCCAGCGCTCGACGTCCTTGTCGCCCTTGAGCATGGCGTCGAACCGGTCGGTCAACGACTCGCTGGCGTAGATCGAGGCGTTCTGCGGCAAGGTCAGATCGACCAGCAGTTCCGGGCGGTCGGAGGACGGGAAGAACTGGCTCGGGATCAACGGCAGCGCCAGGAACGCGACGACGAACAGGCCAACGGTCGCCGCGATCGTCAGCCAGCGCATGCGGATGGCGAAGGTCAGCAAGCTGCGGTACGTGCGGAAGACGAAGCCAGGCTCCGTGCTCCCGCCCGGCGCGGGCGGCTTCAAGATCGCCGCGCCGAGCACGGGCGCGAAGATGACCGCGACGAACCAGGAGGCGATCAGCGCAATCGCCACGACCGCAAACAGCGAGAACGTGTATTCGCCGGCCGAACTCGCGGCAAAGCCCACCGGAATGAAGCCCGCGATGGTGACCAGCGTGCCGGCGAGCATGGCGAAGGCGTAGGTGCGATAGGCGAACGACGCCGCCTCGACCTTGGTGTCGCCGGCCTTCAACCGCGTCAGCGTCGCGTCGATGGTCGTCATCGCATCGTCGACGAGCAGCGCCAGCGCAATGATCAGCGCGCCGAGCGAGATGCGCTGCATGTCGATGTGAACGATCAGCATGGCCGCGAAGACGATGACGAGGGTCAACGGGATCGCCAGCGCCACGACGAGCCCCGCCCGAACGCCGAGCGCGATGAAGCTGACCGCGAGAATGATCGCCACCGCCTCCACCAGCGATCGCATGAATTCCGAGATCGCGCTGTTGACGGTCACCGCCTGGTCGGCGACCAGATGCGGATGGATCCCAAGCGGCAAGTCGGCCGTGGCCGCGTCCATCGCTGTCTTGATGTTCGAACCGAGGGCGAGGATGTCGCCGCCGTCGCGCATGGCGATGGCGAGGCCGATCGCCGGCTCGCCGTTCACCCGGAACATCGGTTGCGGCGGATCGGCGAAGCCGCGCCGGACGGTGGCGATGTCGCCGAGGCGGACCATGCGGCCGCCGACCGCGAGGTTGGTCGCCAAAATGTCCTGCTCGGACCCAAACGAGCCCGACACCCGGATCGACAGGATCTCGTCGCCGGTCTGGATCAGGCCCGCCGGCTGGACGACATTCTGCGCCTGCAGCGCAGCGACGACGGCGGCGCGGTCGAGGCCGAGATTGGCGAGCTCCTGGGTGGAAAACTCGACGAAGATCCGTTCGTCCTGGGCGCCGAGAATCTCGATCTTCGAGACGTCGGGCACGTGCAGGAGCTTCGAGCGGATGTCCTCGACGTGGTCGCGCAGCTCGCGCTGGCTGAAACCATCGGCGGTGAAGCCGTAGATGATGCCGAACGTATCGCCGAAATCGTCATTGAAGCCCGGGCCGATCACGCCCGCCGGCAGCGTGCCGCGCATGTCGCCGATGCTCTTGCGGACATGATACCAGATGTCCGGCACCTCCTTGGCGGTCGCGCTGCCCTTCAGGTTGACGAAGATGGTGGTCAGGCCGGGGCGGGTGAAGGAGCGGATGAAGTCGAGCTTTGGCGTCTCCTGCAGCGTGCGCTCGAGCCGTTCGGTCACCTGGTTCAGCGTCTCGTCGATCGTCGCTCCGGGCCAGGCGGCCTGCACGACCATGGTCTTGATGACGAACGAGGGATCCTCGTTGCGGCCGAGCTTCACGTAGGAGAAGATGCCCGCCGCGACAGCCAGGATCATCAGATAGATGGCGACCGAGCGATGTCTCAGCGCCCATTCGGAGAGATTGAAGCCCATCTTACGACGATCCGAGCAGCCGAACCTTCTGGCCCGGGTAGAGGGCCTGCACGCCCGCGGTCACGACGATCTCGCCGGTGTCGAGCCCGCTGGCGACGGCGACGGTTCCCGGATCGAAGCGCAGCACCTCGACGTTGCGCGGCTTGACCGTCATGGTGGCCGGGTCGACGATCCACACCGCCGGCTGCTGGTTCACCCGCGCGAGCGCCGAGGCCGGGATGTCGACGACCGGCGTCGAGGGCATATCGACCTGGCCGTTGACGGCCGCGCCGAGCAGCATGGCGGGCGGCGGGTCGGTCAGTCCGACCCTCACCTCGAAGGTCCGCGTCACCGGGTCCGCCTGCGGCGCAACCTCGCGGACGCGGCCATGCGCGACGACGCTCGGGTCGCTGGTCAGGCGGACCGTCACCTCTGGATCGGGCGGGGCCGAGCGCAGCACTTGCTGCGGCACGTCGAACACCGCGTCGCGGCCGTCCTTGCGGGCCAGGGTCGCGATCATCTGCCCGGCCTGGACGACCGCGCCCGCCCGCGGCCCGACGGCGGTGACGACGCCCGGCGCGTCGGCCTCCAGCTGAGTGAAGCTGACGAGGTCGTGCGCGGCCTTCAGTTGCGCCTGCGCGGCGTCGACCTGCGCCTGGGCGGTCTGCAGCGCCTTCAGCGCGGAATCGTGATTGGCGCGGGTCGTCCAGCCCTGGTTGAGCAGCGTGTCCTGGCGGTCGAAGTGATTCTGGGCCTGGGTAAGCGCGGCCTGAGCGGCGGCGTAGGCGGCTTCAGCCGCTCGCAACGCATTCTGTTCATTCTGGGGCTCGAGGCGGGCGACCACCTGTCCGGCTTCGACCCGATCGCCTTGCCTCAGATTGTTGTCGAGGAGGCGACCCGAAATGCGGAAGGCGAGGTTGACCTCGTCCTTCGCCTCGATCCGGCCGGTCATCGCAATCGGCGTTCCGGCCTCGCTTTTTTCGACGGTGACGGTGCGCACCGGACGCGGTTGGACAACAGCCGCTTCTTCCCGTCGGCCGCAGCCACTCAAGACAAGCGACGCCAAGAAGGTCGTCGCTGCGAACACGGCGGTCATGCCGCCTTTTCCGCGTCGCGATCGTTCCATTACCAACCAGCCCTTCGTCGAAGTGGGGCGAACTCATAGCTGAAAGGGTTTCTTGCGCCAACCCGATCATCCCGCTGCGGTCGCCGCGCGCCGCTGAGCTAGACGGCTCTTCCAAGTCCGATCCTGCTCGCGCTACAGTCGATTCGGACTGGAGCTTCGCACAAAGCAGGGTACGCTGTCGTCACAAACGACGTCTAGATGATCTCCGGCTTGGAATCGCCGCGCGGGCATCGGCTCAGCAAATGGCGCCAGGCAGAGCGACTTGAGGAAGGACGAAGAGAGCCGATGGGAACGATGGATCGACGCAAATTCGTCACCGCCTTGATCTGCGGCGCCGGCGCCGGACTGGCGCTCCCGCCTGTCGCGGCGCATGCGCTTCCCCTCGGCCCCGAGGAGACTGGAAAGCTCGCCGAGCGTCTGGCGGACGACGTGCAGCGCGCCAAGTCACGGTGGTTCACGGACGGCCGCGACGGCGCCGCTGGGTCTGCTGGTGGCATCGCGGACGCCGTGTCTGCGGTTGGCGCTGGGTCTGACGACGGCAGGTGGCGGACATGAACGCGGCGCTCGCTCGTGTGCTCGCCTTTCTCCTGCTCTGGCTTGCAGTCGCCGGCCGCAAGCCCGCGGACCTGCCGGTCGGCGTCGCGGTTGCCGCGGCGGCGACGTGGGCGAGCCTGATTCTTGCGCCGCCCTCCGGCGCACACCTGAATTTTCGTGCTGCGCTGGCTTTCCTCCTGGACTTTCTGCGCCTTTCGCTCACGTCGGGACTCGACGTCGCGCGCCGAGCGTTGTCGCCGGCGCTCGATCTCCAGCCCGGAGTCGTCGAGGTTCGGCTCAGGCTGCCGTTGGGCCTCGCCCGCAACGCGTTTTGCGTGATCGCCAGCCTCCTGCCCGGCACACTGTTGACCGGCTTTGACCGCGACGAAGACCACAAGGCTTACGTTCACGGGCTCGATGTCCGCCAGCCGATCGCCGAGGAACTGGCGGCCGAAGAGGCCTCCTTCATGCGGGTGATTGGCCATGAGTGACGCCCTGCTCGTCGCAGCGGGTATCATTCTCATGACGGTCGCAACCGGTCTCGTGCGCGTCCTTTACGGGCCGCGCGGCGTCGATCGCATGATGGCCGTCCAACTCCTCGGCACGGGCGGCATCGCCGCGCTGCTCCTCGCCGCGTCGGCGACCGGGGTCGCAGGGGTAGAAAACGTCGCGCTCGGCCTCGCGCTTCTGTCGAGCTTCGCCTCGGTCGCCTTTATCGCGTCTGCGCCCGGCGCGGGTAAGCCTGAGCCGGCAGACGAACGATGAGCCTCGCTCTCGATCTCTTCAGCATCCTCGCGATCGGCGTGGGCGTTTTCTTTTTCCTCGCGGGGACGGTCGCGCTTCTGCGCTTTCCGGATTCTTTGTCGCGGCTCCATGCGCTCACCAAGGCCGACAATCTCGGCCTCGGGCTCGTCGTACTCGGACTCCTGCCGCGCGCGGCCTCCCCGCTGGCCGCTCTGAAGCTCATCGTGCTGTGGGCGCTCGTGCAGCTCTCGAGCGCGACGGTCGCGCAGCTGATCGGCGGCGTATTGCGACGGCGGGATGCGGTCGAATGAGACTGTTCGAGGCGGTTGATCTGGGACTCGCGGCGATCGTGCTCGGCGTCGCCGCGTGGACCGTCGCCGTTCGCGAAGCTTTCAGCGCTGTCGTGGGCTATGTCGCCTATGGCCTTCTCCTGGCGATCGTTTGGGTGCGCCTCTACGCGCCCGACGTGGCCTTGACCGAAGCCGCGATCGGCAGCGGCGTCACTGGCGTTCTCCTCGTGGTCGCCTCGAAGCGGCTTGGTCGGCTACCACTGGCGGACGCTCCGCCCAGCGCAGCGCTGAAAATTGCAGCCGCCGTCCTCTCCCTTCTCGTCGCGGGCGCGCTCGTGGCAGCCGTGCACTATCTGCCCGATCCCTCCCCCTCCCTCGCTCCCGAGGCGGACAGGGAGCTCGCCGCGACGGGTCTCGGCAATGCGGTCACGGCGGTCCTCATCGCCTATCGCTCGTTTGACACAATGCTCGAAAAGGTCGTGCTCGTGCTTGCGGTCGTCGGCGTGTGGTCGGTCGCGCCGGACCGGCTCTGGGGCGGCCGGCCTGCCCCGCTCGGTCCCGCGAGGCCTGACGCTGCGCTCGTCTTCCTCGCCCGCATCCTGGCGCCGGTCGGCCTCGTGATCGGCGTCCAGATATTCTGGGTCGGCGCGGACGATCCCGGCGGCGCCTTCCAGGGCGGCGCAATCCTCGCCGCCATGTGGATCATCGTCATGATGGCGCGCCTCAGCGAGCCGCCTCGGATCGCCTCCGGGTGGCTTCGAGCAGCCCTGATCTCGGGGCCTGCCGTGTTTATGCTGGCGGGCCTCGCGGGTCCGCTTATGGCCGGGAGCTTCTTCGCCTATCCAGCGTGGTTCGCCAAACCTCTCATCCTGGTCATCGAAGCCTTCATGGTGCTCTCGATCGCGGTCACGCTGCCGCTGCTGATCGCGGGGCCGCCGAGCCGCGAGGGCGGACAATGAGCGCGGCGACCATCGCCGGGTTCGCGGGCGCGGGCCTCGTCGGGCTTGGCCTCTACGCCCTCATCGTCAACCCGGAGCCGCTGCGGAAGCTGCTCGCCTTCAACCTGATCGGCAGCGGGGTGTTCCTAGTGTTCGGCATTGTCGCGCGGCGTGGCGCGGTTGGCGTCTTTCCCTTCGACCCCGTGCCTCAGGCGATGGTAATCACCGGTATCGTGGTGGCTTTCGCCGCGACCGCCCTTGCGGTGGCGCTGATGCTCCGTCTCGCCGAGGAATCCGGGCGCGTAACGCTCGATCCGGATGCGCAGACGAAGGCGGACGACGGAGCCGGGCCGCAATGACGCCGACGCAAGCGACGACAGCGGGGGGCGGGCTGCTCGTGCTCGCGATCCTGCTCCCTGCTGCGGGCGTTCTCGCGTCGTTCGCGCTCGGCGGGCGAAGCGCCGAGCGGATTGCGCTCGGCTCGGCGCCGCTTGCGCTTGTGATCGCGCTCGCGATCCTCGCCGAGGTCTGGCGCGCGGGGCGGCCGATCATCTACGCCATAGCCGACCTCTCCCCGCCGCTCGGGATCGCGCTGAGGGCCGACGGGATCTCCGCCGTGATGTTGGTCACGAGCGCGCTGATCGTCCCGGCCGTCGGGCTCTATGCGCGGTCGGGATTCGCGACTCCGCCGGGCGCGCGAGAATTGCGCAAGGCCCTGACCTTCTGGATCATGCTTCAGGCGATTTCCGCCGCGCTCGCGATCATCTTCGTCAGCGGCGACCTGTTTAACCTCTATGTCGCGCTCGAGCTTCTCACCTTCGCCGCCGTGCCGCTCGCCTGCGTCGAGGGCCGGGCCGAGACCTTCGCCGCCGCCCTGCGCTATCTCCTCTTCGCCTTGTTCGGCTCGATCTTCTACCTGCTCGGCGCCGCGCTCCTCTACGGGGCGTTCGGGACGCTCGACATCGCGCTTCTGGCCGAAAGGATGCGCCCGCTTCCCGCCGTAACCGCGGCCGCGGCGCTGATGACGGCCGGTCTTCTGGCTAAGACGGCGCTCTTCCCACTGCACATCTGGCTGCCGCCAGCGCACGCCAACGCCCCGCCGCCCGCCAGCGCCGTGCTCTCCGGCCTCGTCGTCAAGGGCTCGTTCTTTCTGACCCTGAGGCTCTGGTTCTATGTCTTGCCCGCCCTGCCCGCGGTCGGCTTCGATGCGATCCTCGGCGCGCTTGGATCCGCCGCCGTGGTGTTCGGCAGCGCGCTCGCGCTGACCCAGCAGCGGCTCAAGCTGCTCATCGCCTATTCGACCATCGCCCAGATCGGCTATCTCTTCCTGATCTTCCCCCTCGGCGCCGGGACGCATGCCTGGACGGCGGACGGCTGGAACGGCGGCCTGATGCAGGTCCTGGCCCACGCGTTCGCCAAGGCCGCCATGTTCCTCGCCGCCGGCCTCCTCTACGAGGCGCTCGGACATGACAAGATCGCCAAATTCTCCGGCGCGGCGCGCGTCATGCCGATGACGTTTCTGACGCTTGGCCTCGGCGGCCTATCGCTGATGGGCCTGCCGCCAAGCGGGGGGTTCGCGGCGAAGTGGCTGCTCTTGCGCGCGTCGGTCGCGTCCGGCCAGTGGGTCTGGGCGCTCGTCCTGCTCGCGGGCGGCCTGCTCGCGGCGGGCTATGTGTATCGAATCCTGGCGCCGGCGCTTTCGAACGATCCCGTCGCGTTGAAGGCGCCGCCGCGGCGTTCGGGCGAGGTCATCGCGCTGACGCTCGCGCTCGTCGCGGTCGCGCTCGGGTTTGCGCCGGAATCCTTTTTCCAGCTCCTCGACATCGGCCGGCCTGCGCTGGCGGCGGCGGGTCTTCCATGACGGCGCTCGGCGCCTTCCTTCTCGCGGCGACCCTCGTCGTCCCGACGGCGTTCTTTGCTGCGTGCTTTTTTCCGCGCCTGCGCGACGCCGCGCTCGCGCTGCAATGGCTCGCGCTCGTTCCCGCGCTTCTTGCCGCGACTGCCGCGCTGGCGGCCGGTCCGTTTGACCTCGAGTCGCCGGCATTGAAGCTCAGCCTCCGACTAGACCTCCCGGCCGCCCTGCTCCTGCTTGTTTCTTCGCTGCTGTGGATCGCAGTCGGCGCCGGCGCCTTCGTCGACCGTGCTGAGCGGCCCGAGCCGCGTGCGGCCGTCTCGTGGCTCCTCACCATGATCGGCAGCCTCGGCGTGTTCGTTGCCGACGACCTTCTCTCCTTCTACCTGGCCTACGCGCTGGTCAGCATCCCAGCTTATGGGATGTTCGCCTTCGCACCATCGCCAGGGACAGCGAGGGCAGGGCGCGTCTACATGGCGTTCGCAATCCTGGGCGAGGCCTTCCTCCTGTTCGCATTCGCGATGCTCGCCGCCGCCGAGCCGCACGGCAGCCTCAGAATTGCCGACGTCGCCGCCGCCTTGCCCGGTTCGCCCTGGCGGGGTGCGGCGCTCGCGCTCCTTATCGCCGGCTTTGGCGCCAAAATGGGCCTCGTTCCGCTCAACGGTTGGATGCCGCTCGCGTACGCAGCGACGCCGGTCCCGGCCGCCGCCGTGCTCAGCGGCGCGGGCGTCAAGGCCGGTGTGATCGGCCTCATACGCTTCCTGCCGTTCGGGGTCGCGCTCGCTGGCTGGGGCGAGGCGCTCGCGCTCCTCGGCTTTGCGACCGCCTTCTACGGCGTCTTCGTCGGCGTCACGCAGCAGAACCCCAAGGCCGTGCTCGCCTATTCGAGCGTGAGCCAGATGGGGGTCATCGCCGCCGCGCTCGGTATGGCCCTTGCGGCCGGCGATCCGAACGCCCCTGGGCTGATCGCGTTCTATGCCGCCAATCACGTTCTGGTGAAGGGCGCGCTGTTCCTTGGCATCGGCGCCTTTGCGGCGCGGGGCGTGCGCCCGACCGTCTGGAGCCTGCTGGCGCTCGCGCTCGCATTGAGTCTCGCGGGCCTGCCGCTCACCGGCGGGGCGCTCGCCAAAGCGGCGTCGAAGCCGCTCTTCGGCTACGGCGTCGCCGCGGGCCTTGCGGCGGCCTCCTCGGCGGGAAGTGCGTTGCTGATGCTGCATTTCGTGTCTCGCTTGCCGCTGTCGTGGCGGTTCGACGAGACGGCGAGCCCGGCATCGCTTGTCCGCTCTTGGCCATGGGCCGCCATCGGGGCGCTTTTTCTGCCTTACATCCTTTTTCCGTTCGTCGGCGACTTCGGCGACGCCTTCTCGCTCGCGAAACTTTGGGACGGCCTCTGGCCCGTTCTCGTCGGCGGCGTCCTCATGCTCGGGCTCGCACGCGTCGCGCGCGCCCTCCCGCGCATTCCCGCTGGCGACACGATCGTCATTGGCGAGGCGGCGTTCGATCGCGCGGTCCGCATGAGCGCGATATTTGATCGGGTCGACGCCGCCCTCCGCCGCTGGCCCGCGGCGGGCCTCGCATTGCTCGCAATTACGCTCGCGCTTGTTTATGCGACCGCTTACGCCGGCTGAACCGTTGGTTCCGGGGCGAGATCGACCCGTTCCGGCGCAAAAACATTGACCCGTCCATTGGGGCCGACCGCGAGCGAATGCACATAGAAGTGCGTCGCGCGGTTCTCGGGCCCCATGACCGGCGACGGCGCCGAAATGATTGTCAGAGCGTCGCAGGCGCCCGCCCAGTCCACGTGCCGGTGGCCGTGCATGACGACGATGCGTTCGGCATGAGGTTTCAGCTGGCGCAGGAACCAGCTGCCGTTGATCAACGCCGTGCCGATCCGCTCCGAAAAGGCTGCGACCGGCCGCGGATATTCAGTCACATGATGATGCAGAGCGACAACCCAGCCCGCTCGCGGATATGCCTCGAACGCGGCAGTCAGCCGGCGCGACTGTTCGGCCGAGATCAGGCCAAGCGCGTTGGTGAACGAGAAATGGGTGTCCGCGTTCGAATCGAGGATCGCAACGCCAAGCCCCTCCTGGTCCTCGGGCGGCAGGATGAGCGGAAACGTTTCGTCCCAAAGCGACTGTAGACGGAACGACAGGCGAAGCCCGCTTCGGCCGGCGAAAGCGGCGATGTCCGGTCGCCACGCTTGAATCGCGTCTGCGAGCGGTTGTGGTCGCCCCTCGCGAAAGGTCTGAACCCGGTCGCCCTGGACCGCGGCGATGGCCGAGAGGACGCGCATGCGCCTGAGCGCCTTCATCGGGCTGAACGGCAGGTCGAGGCGGGCTGGATTGGCGCGATCGACGATATTGACGTCATGGTTGCCGGGCGTAAGCAGCGTCCGCGCCGCGAGTTCCGGGAATGTGGCGAGGATGTCCAGGAACTCCGCCCATTCCGCCGAGGTCCCCGCGTCCGTCATATCGCCGGTGATGAGCACGAGGTCGAGCGGCCTTTCCGCATGGATCTTTGAAAGCCGCTTGAGCGCGCGCTCAAACCGGGCGTTGGTGCGCGCGCCCGCCCGTCCGCTCTCGATCCGCATGCCGTAGCGCTCGCCGACGACATGCACGTCCGAGAGGTGCGCGACGCGAAAGACTCTCGCTCCGGGGGGCGGCGCGGGTGGGCCCGAGAGGTCGAGCGGCTGGTCGGCGGTCGCGTCGGCGATTCCCCAGATGAGCGCCGCGACGGCGAGATAGGTCGACATGACGACGATTGTATTGGCGATCGTCGGAACAAGGAGCCGATGCGGCGCCATGAGATCGGAGGTCGTCGCGATCCATTGCGTCATCGGCCAGGCGACGGAGGCGACCAACGCCGCGGCGGCGAACAGAGCGACGCCCGCCGCCGCGCAACTCGCCGCGCGCATGCGCGCAAGCTCTGGTCCCGTTCGCCCGCTGAGAGACCGCTCCGCGAGATGCCGAATCGCCTCGCGCCAGAACGCGTAGCCGGGCTGCACCGCGAGCGCGTTGAGCGACCAGAAATTCAACTCGGCGAGCCGAAACAGAGGGCGCCAGCCATAGATCGCAACCGCCGCCGCGGCGATCACGCCGATGATTGCGCCGATCTCGGACGCCTCATACAGGCGATTCGACGCCTCGCCGATCCACGCGGTCAGGATCAGCGGCGCCAGGCCGAGCAGAACCGCTGGGACGAGGATCTGGATCGCCCAGGTGACGGCGAGCTTGGTCAGGCTGATTTCGCTGAGCAGGCTTCCGGCGATCGCGAGCAGCGAGCGCTGCTTCGGCGCCGCATGATCGTTTTCGAAATCGCCAAGCCGCGGATCGATCAGCTGCGCGGGTCCGAGCGCCGGCGTCGGTCCTTGGGCTTCGGCGGTCAACTCGTTCACCTCGGGCGCTCACCTGTATGTTGGTCGGCATAGCAGGCCGGGCCGCGTCTCGATAGCGGCATGGCGTAGCCCGCGCCGTTCGCGCTATGATGGAGACGGGCACGGTCGGCTGGAGGGCGCCCATGACGTCGGACTTTATTTCGGAAGTCTCGCTCGCCGTCGTCGCGGTCGCGGCTGCCGCGGCCAGCGCCTATTTCGCCGACACCGTGCTTGCGCCGCTGACGCTCGCGCTCTTCATCATCGCCCTCGTCTGGCCCTTTCAGCGCTGGCTTCAGGAGCGCGTCCCGGCGCTCCTTGCGCTCGCGCTCACCATGACGCTGACCATCCTGACCATGCTCGTGTTCGCCTCGGTCACCGTATGGGGTTTCAGCCGGGTCGGGCGGTCGTTGATCGCCAATTCGGCCCGCTATCAGGCGATCTATGACGCTGCAGTCGCCTGGCTCGACAGTCACGGCGTCTCCGTCGCAGGCCTCTGGGCCGAGCATTTCAACGTCAGCTGGATGCTGCGTGGCCTCCAGACAATCACCGGCCGGGTGAATACGACGCTGAGCTTCTGGATCATCACGCTCGTCTACGTGATCCTGGGGCTCATGGAGGTCGAGGACATCGAGCGGAAGCTTCAAGCCTTCCTCAGCCCCCCGACGGCGCAAACACTCATCACAGCCTCAGCCGACACAGCGCGAAAATTCCGCAAGTACATGGCGGTACGGACGCTGATGAGCCTGGCGACCGGCGCTCTGGTGTGTGCCTTCGCCGCCGCGACCGGGCTTCAGTTCGCGGTCGAGTGGGGCGTTATAGCGTTCGCGCTCAACTACATCCCCTTCATCGGGCCGTTCATCGCGACCGTGTTCCCGACCCTTCTGGCGATGGCTCAGTTCGCCACGTGGCAGGCGGCGTTCGGCGTATTCGTCTGCCTCAACATCATCCAGTTCGTCATCGGCAGCTATGTCGAACCGCGCATGTCCGGCGCCGTTCTCTCGATCTCGCCGTCCGTCGTCCTGTTCGCCGTCTTCTTTTGGACTTTCTTATGGGGCCTATACGGCGCCTTCATCGGCGTCCCGATCGTAATCGCCGCCCTGACCTTCTGCGGCCACGCGTCCTCCACGCGATGGATCGCCGACCTGCTCGGCGGCCCGCTGCCGGCGGGCGTAAAGCTGAGTACGTCGGCGACCGCTAAGTGATTGTGAACGACCACCGCCGGCGGTGGCCTCCGGTTACGGCTTAAAGCCGGATTGCGTCGGCCTCAGGGGCCGACTTCGCCAGCCGGCCAGACGACTTCGAAGTCGTCGTCGAAGGCTGTGGCTTGAATGACGCCGCGCCTTGAAGCGCCGTCAATCCCGCACGAACTCCATTCGGTCCACGTCCACCAGGCCCCGATCGGTGATCTTCAGATGCGGGATCACCGGCAGCGGCAGGAAGGCGACCTGGAGGAAGGGCTCGGCCAGCGTGACGCCAAGGCCCTTGGCGGCGGCGCGCAGCGGGATCAGCCGTTCGCGCACGTCCTCGAAGCTCGCGAGGCTCATCAGCCCCGCGACCGCAAGCGGCAGTTCGGCCACCACCCTGCCCCCGTCGGCCACCGCAAAGCCGCCCTCGATCTCCCGCAGCCGGTTCACCGCTGCAGCCATGTCGGCCGTATTCGTCCCGACGACGCAGAGATTGTGGCTGTCGTGTCCGACCGAGGAGGCAATCGCGCCGCGCTTCATGCCGAAGCCTTTGACGAAGGCGGTCGCCTTGTTGTCGTTGACCCCGTGCCGGGCGACCACCGCCACCTTGACCACGTCCTGATCGAGGTCGACGTCGCGCTCGCCATTGCGGAAGGGCAGCGTCACCGGGACCCGCTCGGTGATGATCTTTCCCGGTACGACGCCGATCGCCTGGGTCGAGGGCCCCTGCCCGCGGGCGATGAAGTCCTGCGGCTCGACCCGACGCGCCTTGATGCTGTCGCGCCCGACCGGCGCCAGCGCGCCGCGCGCGGCGAACAGCGCGTCGCCGACGACGCGGCCAGCCGCCAGCACCGTCGAAACCGCGCAAGCGTCGAGATCATCGACGACGACGAGGTCGGCGCGCCAGCCGGGCGCAACGAGGCCGCGGTCGCGCAGCCCGAAGATCCGCGCGGCCGAAATCGACGCGGCGCGATAGGCCGCGAGCGGCGGCGCGCCGAGCCGGATGGCGGTGCGGATCAGGAAGTCGAGATGGCCCTCCTCGGCGATGTCGAGCGGATTGCGGTCGTCGGTGCAGAAGGCGATGAACGGCGAATTGCGCTCTGTAATCAAGGGGCTGAGGGCGTGCAGATCCTTGCAGACGGAACCCTCGCGGATCAGCACCGCCATGCCCTTCGCGAGCTTCTCGCGGCCCTCCGGCAGGTTCGTCACCTCGTGGTCGGTCCGGACGCCAGCGCTGAGATAGCCATTCAGCCGATAACCGCCGAGCAGCGGGCTATGGCCGTCGATCGGCCGGGTCTGGAAGGCTGCGAGCTTGGCGAGGCAGGCCGGGTCGCGCGCCAGCAGGCCGGCAAAGTTCATGAATTCGGCGAGGCCAAGCACCTTCGGGTGGCCCGCGAGTTCGAGAAGGTCGCCGACCTCGAGCCGGGCGCCGGCAGTTTCGAGGCTGGTGGCGGGCACGCAGCTCGAAAGCTGCACCCTGAGGTCCATAGCCACCGCCATGGCGCCGTCGAGGAAATATTGCAGGCCCGCCTGGCCGAGCACGTTGCCGATCTCGTGCGGGTCGCAGATCGCCGTGGTGACGCCGTGGCTCAGGACGCAGCGGTCGAATTCGAGTGGCGTGATCAGCGACGATTCGACGTGGCAATGGGTGTCGATGAAGCCGGGGACGACGACCTTGCCGCGCACGTCGATCTCGCGCACGCCCGCGTATTCGCCAAGCGTTCCGACGATCCGGTCATTGCAGATGGCGACGTCGCCGGCTATCAGTTCGCCGCTGACGAGATCGAAGATCCGTCCCCCTTTCAGCACGATGTCGGCCTTGGCGAGCCCCTGCCCCTGCTCGATGGCGCGGCTTAGAAAAGCGATGGCGTCGCTCATGGTCGTGCTCCTCGAGATTGGCCTACAGTATGATGAATTCTGCTTGACCTATGTAATGGCGCGCTCGGCATTGTTTCAGGCTTAAGGAGTCCTCTCAAGCAAGCTTTGACGCAGCGCTCGAATCGTCGTCTGGTCGCGCCCCATGCGACCCATCCTGTCAATCCAGTCTCATGTCGTCTACGGCCATGTGGGCAACGATGCGGCGGCCTTCCCGCTGCAGCGTTTAGGCCGCGAGGTCTGGCCGCTAATGAGCGTCCAGTTCTCCAGCCACACCGGCTATGCCGGCTGGCGCGGACAGGCGTTTGACGCCGTCATGATCGACGACTGCGTCGCCGGGCTCGAGGCGATCGGCGCGCTTGCCGGATGCGGCGGCCTTCTGACCGGCTACCTCGGCAGGGCGGAGATTGGAGAGGCGGCGTTGCGGACGCTCGCGGCCCTCAACGCCGCCAATCTCGACGCCGTCTATTGCTGCGACCCCGTCATCGGCGACGTGGACCGGGGGTCCTATGTCGCTCGGGAGGTCGCCGAGTTCTTTCGCGACCGGGCTTTGCCCGCCGCCACGATTGCGACGCCGAATGCATTCGAGCTCGAATGGCTGACCGGCGGCCCGGTGCGGACCCTGCCGGAGGCGCGGGCGGCCGTCGCCAGGCTCATGTCGAGAGGCCCCGCAATCGTCGCCGTCACGTCGCTCATGCTCGACGATACGCCAGCGGACGCGCTGGACGTTCTCGCCGCCGACGGAACCGGGCTCTGGCGAGCGCGGACGCCAAGACTGCCGATCGCGCTCAGCGGCTCCGGCGACCTGTTCGCGGCGCTCTTCCTCCATCACAAGCTCGCAAGCGGGTCGACCCCGACGGCGCTTTCCCTGGCGGTCTCGTCGACCTTCGGAGTGGTCGCCGCGACGCTGGCCGCGGGCCGGCGGGAGCTTGCGCTGATCGAAGCCCAGGAGGAGTTTCCCCACCCCTCGCAAGTCATTCAGGCCGAGCCGATTTGAGGGAACCTTGCTTTGCGCACATCATTTACTTTTTTTGCGCAACGTCGCACAAAGGCGTGCGCTCCGACGCCAGGCTTGCAGCGCGAAAGGAAATGGTCATGCCGCGTCCAATTCAAATGTTTGGCGCCGCCGTTGCGCTTGGGTGCCTCATCGGGTTTGTCGCGACGGCCGACGCACAGACTGTCCATCATCGGGCGCATCATCATCCGGCCGCCGAGGGCCGCCATATTGTGGTGCACGGGGGCGAGTTCTACCTGACGGCCGGCACGGTCGTCCCTGTCGGCTCCCGCAACAACTACGTGTACAGCACGTTCGGCGGCGGTCCGACGACGTTCGTGCCCAATGTCGACCACACGACCGTCGGCGTCAGGGGCCTCGATCGGATTCCCAACAACTTCACGGTCCCGGGCTGCTGCGCTCCGTAGGAAGCGGCTCGCCGCCGTTCGGATAGGGCTCGCATGGGGCGGCGCTTCTTCACGCTCGACGTCTTCACCGAGACGGCGCTGGCGGGCAATCCGCTCGCCGTGGTGCTTGATGTCGAGGGCCTCGACGAGGCGCGCATGCAGGCGATTGCGCGCGAATTCAATCTCTCCGAGACCGTATTCGTTTTTGAGCCGAGAAATCCGATCCATTCGGCCAAAGTCCGGATCTTCACGCCGGGCCGGGAACTGCCCTTCGCCGGGCACCCGACGATCGGCGCGGCCTGTCTCATCGGGCATCTTCGGGCGCCTGATATCCTAGCATCTCGAGACCTGCGCATCGTCCTGGAGGAGCCGGTCGGCGACGTCGTCTGCCTGGTCCGGCGCCGGCAAGGCCGGGCGCTCGCCGCCGACTTCACCCTTCCCCGGCTGCCCGAGCGTCTCGAAGAGGCCCCGCCGACACTCGACGCGATCGCCCGTGGGCTCGGACTGGCGGCCGACGAGATCGGCTTCGACCGGCATGCGCCGAGCCTGTTCAGCGCCGGCGCGCCGTTTCTGTTCGTGCCGGTTCGCTCGCTCTCGGCGAGCGCGCGCGCCCGGCCCGGCGACATGCCGTGGTCGGAGAACGCCGGACCGGCGACATTCCTCTATACCCGCGAGGTCGCCGAAACGGGGTCCGCCTTCCACGCCCGCATGTTCGGCGGTGGCTGGGGCGTGCCGGAGGATCCGGCGACCGGAAGCGCCGCCGCAGCCTTCGCAGGGGTCGCCGTCGCCTTCGACCGTCCCCAGGACGGCGAGCATGTCCTGGTGATCGAACAGGGATTTGAAATGGGGCGGCCAAGCCGCATCGTCCTCGGCTTCGAGGTCCGCGACGCGGCGCTGAGATCGGCATCGATCGGCGGCTCGGCGGTGATCGTCGCGAGCGGCGCGCTCGATCTATGAATGAGCCCTTGCGCATCGTCGAGGTCGCCGAGTTGGATTTCGCCGTCGAGCCGTTCCGGTGGACCTTCGCCGAGACCCACAGGACCGCCATCGCAGCGCACTGGAGCGAGCGTCGCCGGACCAAACCCGCACTATACAACGGCCGCATCCTGCTGCTCGGGAGGCGTGAGCTATCCAGGCGCGTCGATGGCGCGGTCCGGCTCGCCGGCGTGTATTTCGAGGCCGATTTCGCCGATTTCATCGCCTGGCGCGACTTTGGTTTTTCGGGCGAACCGGTCGAGAATTGCTTCGCCATGGCGGCGCTGCGCGGCACCGACGGCGCCTTCCTCCTCGGCGAGATGGCGCCGCACACGGCGAACGCCGGACAGGTCTATTTTCCGGCCGGCACGCCGGACCCGAACGACGTGTTCGACGGACGGGTCGACCTCGACGCCAGCGCGCGGCGGGAGCTCATGGAGGAAACCGGCGTCTCCGCCGACGAAGCGGCGGTCCAGGGCGGCTGGACAGTCGTGTTCGCAGACCGGCGCGTGGCCTGCATGAGGGCCATGACGCTGCCGATGCCGGCGGACGAGGCGAAGGCGCGGATCGACGCTTTCCTGGCGCTCGATTCGCAGGCGGAGCTCACGCGCATGCATATCGTGCGGCGCCCGGACGACATCGATCGCGCACGAACGCCGGATCACGTCGCCGCCTACATCGACGCGGCGCTCGCGTAGCGGCGGACTGATCGGTCGCGCGGGCGCATTGTAGGGCGCGGTCGATAGCCCCGTGAGACGGGGGTCCTTACGGACGCCCTATGGACCGCGCGGGCCGGGTCAGCGATCCGGCCCTACAGGGTAGCCGTGGCGCTGTTCGGAGGCCGCGATCATCGCCTTCGCCTGGGCGTCGTGGCCTGCGGCGCATACCGGTTCGGCGGCATCGATTTCACGCTTGATCTGGCGATAAACCGACTGGGCCACATGTCCCATCGAAAGGTCGTTGGCCTGGATCGCCCGGTAACGGGCGATCGCGGCCTTGCAGTCGCTCCCCTCGGGCAGCGCGAAATTGGCCGGCGTGTAGGCGACCGACCCCGGCGGGGGCGCGGAGGCCTGCGGAGCGGGGGCGTTGCAAGCGGAAACCGCGAGCCCCGCAAGCGCGGCGATGACAGGCGTCGGCTTCATCGGCGGCCCTCATTTACGAATCGTCTAGTTTACGAGTCGTGAGACCCTACCCTCGCGAAACCTCAGCCGCCGTCAAGGCCAGCTTGGCGCAAGCGCTCTATGACATGCTCGCGGCATGCCGCCGATCGTACCTCCTCACGCCGACAAGCGCACCATTCTCCGCGCGCGGACATTTCGCAGCGCCCGCTGCGTGTTCAACGCCGGTGGGTCGACGCTCGACGTCACCCTGCGGGACCTCACGCCAACGGGCGCGCGGATCTCCGGCGACGGACTGATTGCGCTGCCGCGCACCTTTGAGGTCCAGATCCTCGACGGCTTTGGCGGCTATTCGTCCCGCCGGGCCCGCCTGGCCTGGGCCCGGGGCGCAGCAGCCGGACTCGAGTTCATCGATTGACCGGAACGGTCAGGCCAGCCGCTCGTCCGGCGCGCGTTCAGCCGACGGCCGGCGATCCGGTGTGAACCGTCCAGATCTCCGATACGGACGCCAGCGCGACGATCAGCCCGAGCGCCACGAAAGCCCATACCGCATGGCCGATCGCCGCAAAGCCCAAAAGCCAGGGCGCGGCGATTACCAGCACGCCTGCGACGAGCGCAACCCAGTCTTCCCACTCCGCGAACTGGACGAGCGCGGCGGTCGCCATGACGACGATCACCACGCCGCCAACCCAGGCGGCGCGCGCCGCCGACGGGTCGCCGGAGAACCCCAGCGCCCACGGCGCGACGAACAGCAGCGCGCCGCACACGAGCATGATCCAATCCTGAACGCTTTGGCCCCCGCGCCACGAAGTCTCACTTGCCATAACGGCCTCCTTCCATCGACGCGGCGTCATCGGACGCCTTAGATGTACAATACAACCTAAATGCGGCGATTCAGCGCGAGGCGTATGACATAGTTGCGAAAAATCCTTCGTGAGGTCGCAACCGCGGCATAGACCGGGTCGGCGGCGCGCAACCGCGTACACACCGCCGTCATCTCCGGGGCGTCGTCGAAGGGCGGCGGCTTCAACACGAGATCGAGTTCAGGCGCGAAGCGCGCCGCGAAGGCGGCGGAGATGGTGGTGACGAGGTCGCTCGCCGCCGCAACCGCGGCCGTGAAATGCGGCGTCGGAAGGCCAATGCGCCGCTCGACGCCCGCCGTGGAAAGCCGGGCGTCAGCCCGGCGCAAGCGCGATCGGACACCCTCGCCCGCATGTCGCCGATCGTCCCGCCCTATACTGAGAAACGCCGAGTGCCCCGCTCGCGCGTTTTCCGGAAGGCCCGTTGCGTCGTCGACACCGGCGGCTTGACGCTCGACGTCACGATCCGGGACATCTCGCTGAACGGCGCGCGCATCACGGGCGAAGGACTGGACGTGCTGCCGCAGACCTTCGAGGTCCGAATCCTTGACGGTTACGGCCGCTATTCGTCCCGCCAAGCCCGCCTCGTCTGGGCCAGGGGCAGAACGGCGGGGCTCGAGTTCCTCGATTGACCGGAACGCGGGCGGCAGCAGGTTGCCCGAAATCAGGCGATTAACGCGAGGCGTAGGCCGCGGTTGCGACCTCACGAAGGATTTTTCGCAACCACGTCAAGGCCGGGTCGGCGGCGCGCAACCGCGTCGACACCGCCGTCATCTCCAGCGCGTCGTCGAAGGGCGGCGGCTTCAGCACGAGTTCGAGGTCAGGCGCGAAGCGCGCAGCAAAGGCGGCGGATATGGTGGTGACGAGGTCGCTCGCCGCGACGGCCGCAATTGCGGCCATGAAATGGGGCGTCGTAAGGCCAATGCGCCGCTCGACGCCCGCGGCGGAAAGCCGGGCGTCGATCTCCGACACTCCGTCGCCGAAGAAGGACACGGTGGCGTGCCGATAGAGGCCGTAGTCCGCCATAGTCCATTGCCGGTTCGCCGCCGGATGGTCGCGCCGCATGACCAACACCAGGCGGTCGCGCCCGATGGTCTCGCTGACAGCCCCGGGCGGCAAAGGCGTCCCGGTCACGGCGAAGCAGATGTCGACTTCGCCCTGCTCCATCCGAGCGATGATGTCGCGCCCGATCGACGAGAAGGCGAGATCGACGCCGGGCGCCTCGCGCTCCAGGCGGGCGACGAGGCGGGGCGCAATCAAGACCGTCTGGGCGTCGGCCGCCGCCAGACGGAAGGTCCGCTTCAACCCCGCCAGGTCGATCGCGGACGAACGGAAGAGCCCGCGCAAGGACTCGAGCGCCGCCGCGACCCTGGGTTGCAAGGCTTCGGCAGCGGGCGTCGGCGAAAGGCCGCCCCCGACCCTGACCAGCAGCGGATCGCCGAAAATCTCGCGCAACCGCGCCAGCGCCCGGCTCGTCGCCGGCTGGCTTAAGCCCACCTCGGCCGCCGCCCGGGTAACATTGCGTAGCCGAAGCAGCGCCTCCAGCGCGGGAAGGAGATTGAGATCCAGTCCGGCTAAATTCACCTCGCGCATGGTCGAAATATAAACTATGCATTTTTGATATGATAGAGGCAGGCGTATTGTCCTGAAAATCTTGGAGGCTCCCTTGAACGACAGGATCGTGATTTTCGGCTATGGCCCGACTGGACGCGCCGCCGCGGACCGCCTTCTGGCCGAGGGACGGGAGGTGGTGGTTGCGCAGCGCCACGCCCCGCCCGCCCTGCCCCACGGCGCGACTTTTGTCGCCTGCGACGCCCTCGACCGCGAGGCGGTCGTCAAGACCGCCGGCCAGGGCTGCCAGTTCGTCGTCACGATCGGATTTCCTTATGACGGAGCGGTCTGGCGCGAGGTCTGGCCAAAGGCGATCGGCAATTTCATCGCCGCCTGCGAGGCGACCGGCGCGCGCATGGTCTTCATCGACAACCTTTACATGTACGGGCCGCAGACGGCGCCGCTGATCGAGACCATGCCGCTCACGACCTACGGCCGAAAGCCCGCGGCGCGCGCCGTCGCGACGCGGATCTGGATGCAGGCCTGCGCCGAGGGCCGGGCCCGCGTCGTCGCGTTGCGCGCCCCAGACTTCTATGGGCCCGGCGTCGGCGCCAGCTATCTCGGCGACACGTCAATCGGCGCCATGGCCAAAGGCAAGGCGGCGCTTTTCATCGGCTCGCCCGACATCTTGCACGACTATGCCTACGTCCCCGACATCGGCCGCGCCGTGACAAGCCTGCTCGCCGCCCCGGATTCCGCCTATGGCCAAGCTTGGCACGTTCCCTGCGCCCCGACGCGCACGACACACGAAATTCTGCAACTTGCCGCGGACGCGCTCGGCGTGCGGCTGAGGCTCAACATCCTGCCGGCCTTCTTCCTCGGCCCGCTCGGCCTCGCCGTCCCGTTCGTGCGCGAGGTGAAGGAGATGCGCTTCACCTTCGACCGGCCCTATCGCGTGGATTCGGGCAAGTTCGCCCGAACGTTCTGGTCGGACCCGACGCCGTTCGAGCAGGGGATCCCCAAGAGCGCGCTCGCCTTCCGCAGAGCGGTGGGCGGGGCTCCTGAGGCCCTGTCAGTCGTCGTTTAATCCCAGCCGGACCAGCGTCGAGGGAACGGAGATGCGCGGCTCGCGGCCCAATTTCGCATCGCCGGAAAAATACTCGCTGATCTTTAGCGCGTCATTGAGATGCACGGGACCGTACAGCCACGCAAAGCCCTCCGCATCGATCACCTCGACCGCGAAGATCGGCGCTAAGGGCGCAACACTGGTCGTGCGGTCCATGGCAACTCTCGCTTCCGGTGGAGGCAGTATCGGCCACCGTCGGAGTCGCGCATTGATCGGCGTCAATGCGGCCGCCGCAGCCGTCCAGATCCGGCGCGACTAAGCGACGCGCCCTTTTCCGGACCGCGAACGCCTAGCGAAGTCGAGCCCATACCGAGCTTGCGCCTCAATGGTTTGGCAAGGCTTTCACGCCGCGGCCAGAAAGACGGTTCGATTAAAGTCTTCACGCAAGAGCGACGCAGAACGGCGGACCGGGCGGTGCGGCCCGAAACGCGGTCAGGCGAGCTTCAGCCGCGTCATGATCGCGGCGTGATCGGCGCGGGCGCGGTCGAGGTCGAGCGGTTCGGGCGGACGGACCGCCGCGAGGGCCGCTGCGGCCCGCCTTGCGCTCGTCCCCGCCAGCGGCGGGGCGACCGAGGCGACGGCGCGAGCCTCCTCGAGATCGCCGTTGCAATGGAGCGCGATGTCGAGACCGGCGTCGAAGATCGCCGCGGCGCGGGCCTCGAACGGCCCGCTCAGCGCTTTCATAGACAGGTCGTCGCTCATCAAGAGCCCGTCGAACCCAATGGCGCCCCGCATGATCTCATCGACGACCACGCGCGAGGCGGTAGCAGGGCGAACGCGGTCGATCGCGCGGAAAACGACATGGGCCGTCATCGCCATCGGCAGGTCGGCGAGCGCTTTGAACGGCGCGAAATCGCGCTCGAGCGCGGGGCGCGGCGCTTCAACCGCCGGCAACTCATGGTGGCTGTCGGCCCGCGCCCGGCCATGCCCGGGCATGTGCTTGATCACCGGCGCAACGCCCCCCGCGATGAGACCTTCGGCGAAGGCCCGGCCGAGCGCAGCGACGCGCTCCGGGTCCGCGGACCAGGCGCGGGCGCCGATGACTGCGTGGGTCCCTGGTTCGGCGACGTCGAGCACCGGCGCACAGTCGACGGTGACGCCCACCTCATCGAGGTCGTGGGCGATCAGCCGGCCGATCAGCCGGGCCGCGGCTTCGGCCAAATCTGGCTCAAGAGCGCCGATCGACCCGGCGGCGGGATAGGCGGCCCAGCCCGGCGGCGCCATCCGCTGAACGCGGCCTCCCTCCTGGTCGACGAGCACGGGGGCGTCGGCGCGGCCAACGCAGTCTCGGAAATCCTGCGTCAGCGCCCGAAGTTGATCGCGGTCGGCGACGTTGCGCTTGAATAGGATCAGGCCCCAAGGATCGACGGCGCGAAAGAAGGCGCGCTCGTCAGGCCCCAGCGTGTGGCCGGAGCAACCGGCGATGAAGGCCTTCGGCATCAGGCTATGCTTGTCTGGGCCCGCGAACAGCGAACGCCCGTCTCACTTCGTAACGAAGCACTGGCCGCCGTCGCCCTTTACCCGAGCGCAGAGCGCAGCGGCGTCCGCCTTGGAAAGCCCGGACACGCGCACGCGATAAACCGTGTCGCCCCGGGAGGCCGCCTTGTGAACGCCGAGCGCTGCGCCGCCGAGCGCGGAGGCATATTTCTCGCTGAGCTTGGCGACCACGCTTTTGGCTTCGGCCTCGGACCGTGGCGCGGCGAGCTGGACCGCCCAGCCGCCGGACGTCGTCGCAGCCGGCTCGGCCGCCGCTGTCGCCTCGGGCTCGGCCGCCGCGACCTGCGTCTTGACCTTGGCCGGCCTTTCGGACTTGGAGGTCGCGCCGAGTTGAACCGGCTCGCCGGGCGCATCGGCCGGAGCGGTCGTGTCGGTCTTGGCGACCATGACCCGGGCGGAGGATTTCGCCGAGAGCTTCGTCGGCAGATCGATCTTCGGCGTCGACGGCTCGGCCCCGGCGGCGGCGCTCGCCTTCGCCGCGGGTTTCGCGGGCGGCGCCGGCGGCGGCGCCGCAGGCTCGGACGCGGGCTGGGCCGCATCGGCGGCCGAAGTCGGAATTGGCGTTCCGTCGGGGCGCAGCGAGATGGTCCTGACCGGCTTCGGCTCTGGGAAGGACGGCGCGATCGCCGCAGCGGACGGCGGCGGCGTCATGACTACGACCGGCGTGTCGACTGTGCTGCGCACCGCCGAGGAACCGGAGGAATTGGGCGGCGCGGCCGGCGCCGGAGCGGGGGGCGGCGCTGTCTGAGCGTGCAGATCGACGGGTTGCTCCTCGTTGTTCACCACGGTCACGCTGCCAACCTGCGTGTTGTCCTTCAACAGGGATGCGCCAACGTTATTCGGCGTCGAGACCGTCGCGTCGCTGGGCGGCAGCACCTTAGTCGGACCCTGTGCGGCGGCGATGAACGGTGGCGTCCTCGGTATGCCGGGAAGCCCGCCCTTGAGGGCAAAGACGGCGCCGATCATCGCGACGCCTGCTATAGTGAGGGTCGAAACCGTCCAAAGCCAGCGACGCGACCGGCGCGGTTGATGCGAGGCCGGCTCGTCGCGGACGTCCGCGTACAGCTCCGAGCCCGCCGTCGCGGGCTCGCTTTCCTCAAATGCGGGATCGATTTCGGGCTCAGGATCGCTCCGCTCGTCGAAGGAGGGCCGCGGCGCAGCCTCGATGGGCGGCGCAATCGGCGAAGGGGCTGGCGGCGGGGCGACGGTCGTCGACCCAGCCGCTGCAAGCGGCGGCGCCGCTGCGCTGGCCGCCGCTTTCGGTCGCGAGGCCTCGACGAGCCGCGCAAGTTCGGCCAGCGGATCCTCGACGCCGCCCGCAGGCGCCCGGCTGTCCGCAGCCGCTTTTCGAAGTCCTCCAAGTCGATATCAGCCGCCACGCGTGCTCCGGAAACGTTCATGTCGTCCTCGTCACCTCGCGAGACCCCACTCGGCGCGCCTCATGCGCGCCGATAAACGCCGGGTCCGCTAACGCATTTCCTCCGGGGCGCTAACCCCCAAGATCGACAGCGCAGAGGCCAAAACAAGGCCGACTGAGGCCACGAGGGCCAATCGCGCATAAGACAAGTGTCGATGGTCTTCCTTAACGAAACGCAAATCTTTCAAATCCTTGCCTCGGTTCCAGTGCGCATGGAAACGGGTGGCGAGTTCGTGGGCGTAGAAGGCGACGCGATGCGGCTCGTGCGCCTCGGCAGCCTGCAGGACCACGCGGGGATATTGCGCCATGGTCCTAAGCAGATCTCGCTCGCCCTCATCGCTCAGCAAGGCGAAGTCAGCGCCGGCGAGCGTCTCGGGCGAGAGATCGAGGTCGGGAAAGACCGCGTGGCCCTGCCTCAGGACGCTGCGCGCCCTGGCGTGCGCGTACTGGACGTAGAAAACCGGATTGTCCTGACTCTGCTCGATCACCTTGGCAAGGTCGAAATCGAGCGGCGCGTCGTTCTTGCGCATCAACATGATGAAGCGCACGGCGTCGGCTCCGACCTCGTCCACCACCTCACGAAGCGTAACGAAGTCTCCGGAACGCTTCGACATTTTGACTTGCTCGCCAGCGCGCATAAGGCGTACGAGTTGGCACAGGCGCACCTCGAGCCGGGCCTTGTTGTCGGACAGCGCGGCGACCGCGGCCTGCATCCGTCGGACATAGCCGCCGTGATCGGCGCCCCAGACGTCGACCAGGGTCAGAAAGCCGCGGTCGATCTTGGTCTTGTGGTAAGCGATGTCGCTGGCGAAATAGGTGTAGCCGCCATCAGACTTGACGAGCGGCCGGTCGACGTCATCGCCAAACGCGGTCGACCGAAACAGGATCTGCTCGCGGTCCTCCCAGTCGTCGGCGGCGCCGCCTTTGGGCGGCGGCAGACGGCCCTCGTAGATGAGGCCCTTGGCCCTCAGCGCGTCGATTGCCTCCTCCACCCGATTTGGCCCGCCGTCGACGCCAGTCAGTTCGCGCTCGGAGGCGAACACCTCGTGCGTGATGTTGAGCGCGGCGAGATCGTCGCGAATCAGCGCCATCATCGCATCGATGGCGCGCCGCCGGACAAGCGGCAGCCACGCAGATTCCGGTTCGTCGCTCAAGCCCGCGCCAAATTCCGCCTTCAGGGCCTCGCCGACCGCCTTCAGGTAGTCGCCCGGATAGAGCCCCTCCGGAATCGTGATCGCCTCGCCGAGCGCCTCGCGGTAACGCAGATGGGCCGAGCGGGCGAGCGCGTTCACCTGGGCGCCGGCGTCGTTGATGTAATATTCGCGGGTCGCCGGGAAGCCGGCGAAGTTAAGGAGGTTGGCCAGCGCATCGCCGAATACGGCGCCGCGTGCGTGCCCGACATGCATTGGCCCGGTTGGGTTGGCGCTGACATATTCGACGTTGACTGGCTTGGCGGGGGAGGGGCGCCCGGCGCCAAAGGCCGATCCCTTCATGAGAACGGCGCTCAGCACCTTCTCGTAAACCTCTGCTCTGAGGACGATATTAATGAATCCTGGCCCGGCGACCGCAGCCTTCGCCACATCCGGATCGGCGGCGAGATCGGCCGCGAGCCGTTCGGCGAGCGCGCGCGGGTTCGAGCCGGCGGCTTTCGCCTCCTTCGCATAGACCATTGCCGCGTTGGTCGAGAGATCGCCGTGAGCGGCGTCGCGCGGCGGCTCGACGACGAAGCGGGCGAGATCGAGGTCGTGCGGAAGTTCGCCGGACTTGATCCGCTTCTCGATCAGCGCCGCGACCCGCGCCTGGAAATCTGCAAAAACGTTCATTCTTTTTCCGTTGCCGCCGCACGCCCAGCCCGGCGAAAGACAGGCGTCCTTTCGAACGCCCCCTTCGGGCGCAGCTGTTTCCCTTGTCGCCGCGCTATGCTCGAGTGACCTTCATGCGGTTGGGGACCGCGTCAGGGGAGTCCGCCGCCAATCCGGGAGCCAAGTCGCGCGCGTCTACCGCAAGTCCCGTGGCCCGTCAAAAAGGCGGGCATGCTCGTGCATGGCGAACCGGTCGGTCATCCCGGCGATGTAGTCGGCGACCGCCCGCGCCTTGTCGCTCCCAAGCGCCTTGGCCGCCCAGACTGGCGGCATTAGCGAGGGGTCGGCGACAAAGGCCGCAAACAGACGACGGAGGATCGCGTCGGCCTTGTCGCGCACCGCCTGCACCTCGGGATGGCGGTACATGCGCGCGAACAGGAACGCCTTGACGTCGCGGTCGGCGACCTCGAACGGCGGCGAGTGGCCGACGAGAGGACGTCCGGCCGAAGCGACCGCCTCAGGGCTGCCAAGTCTGGCAACCTCGATTCGCCGCCGGCTCTCGGCGATCGCGTCTTCTATGAAGCGTGTGATCACACGCCGAGTTCAGCTCGTGGGTAAGGCGGCCGGTCTCAAGGTCGGGATGGCGGTCTTCGATCTCGGCGACAACCGCCGCGATGAAAGGAACGGCCGCGCAAAGGTCGGAGAGAGGGAAGAGCCCGGCCCGGAGGCCGTCGTCGATGTCGTGCGCGTCGTAGGCGATGTCGTCAGCAAGCGCCGCCGCTTGCGCTTCGAGGCTCGCGTAGCTGGACAGGGCCAGCGGCTGGCGCCGATCGTACGCCAGAATGTCCGCCGGCAGGCCGCGCTGACGGTAGCGCCCGGACGGCTGGCCCGCAAAGTCCAGGAGCGGCCCATTGTGCTTGACGATGCCAGCGAGAGTCGTGTCGGTGAGGTTCAAGCCGTCGAAATCGGCATAGTGGCGCTCGAGCTCGGTGACGATGCGCAAAGCATGACTGTTGTGGTCGAAGCCGCCGTCACCGGCCATGCAGGCGTCGAGCGCCTCCTCCCCGGTATGGCCAAAGGGGGTGTGCCCGAGGTCGTGGGCGAGCGCGACCGCCTCGGCGAGATCGTCGTCGAGCCTGAGCGCGCGCGCCAGCGCCCGGGCGATCTGCGCCACCTCGATCGTATGGGTCAGCCGGGTGCGGAAATGGTCGCCCTCGTGATGGACGAACACCTGGGTCTTGTGGGCGAGCCGGCGGAAGGCGGTCGAGTGGACGATGCGGTCACGGTCGCGCTGGAACTCGGTGCGGGTCGGCGACGGCGGCTCGGCGACGAGCCGGCGTGCGGCGGCGGGGTTCGCCGCATAGGGGGCGCGCGGCCCGCGCCCGTCATCCTCGGCCATCGGCATCCCCGGCGTTGCGCTTTGCACGCTACGGCATATCTTATGCGGACGAAGTCTTGAAGTCGCCCGGATCGCCGCCCCGGGGCGCAAAGGTGTCCGCATGAGCGAAGTCGCTGTCTCCGACCCCGTCACGATCAGCGCCAGCGCCGCGCGGCGCCTGAGCGCCATCCTCAAGGGCGAGGCCGGCGTGGCGTTGCGCATCTCGGTCAAGGGCGGCGGCTGCTCCGGCTTCCAGTATACCTATGACGTTGATCGGACCCGCGCCGACGACGATTTCGTCGCGACCCGCGACGGGGCGACAGTGGTGATCGATCCCGTCTCGCTCGAAATGATGAGGGGCTCGGAAGTCGACTTCGTCGACGACCTGATGGGTCAGTCGTTCCGCATCAAGAACCCGAACGCCGTCGCTTCCTGCGGCTGCGGGGTGAGCTTTTCGGTCTGACTGTGGCGACGGCCCGCGCTATCCCCGATCGAAGGTCCGCGTCAGCCAATCCGCCATGATTTGAGCGGGGACGCGCCAGGACATGTCCAGCATCATGGCGTGGGGAACGCCGGGCAGCATCTGCGTCTCGGCGTTCCAGAAGAGCGACGAGAAGGCGACGTCGGTCCACGGGACGAAACAGTCCTCGCTCCCGCCGAGCGCCAAGGCTGGCAACTGCGGCCGCCCCATCATGTCGAGCCATTGCGGCGCCATCAGCTCCAAATTCGCGCGCATGGATTCGCGCTGGAACAGCGCCGCGTAGCGCATCGCGCGATCGACCGGGAAATCTTGCGAAAAGAGCCCCTTGCGCATCGCCGCATAGTCTGACGGCTCCATGCCGCGGGACTGGACGCGGGTCAGCGCCAACAGCAACGCCGGGTGGCTGAGGGCCATGGTCATGAGCGCGCCGCTCAGGCCCGCGAGGCTCGCGGAGGAGAGCAGGATGAGACCGGAAGTCGGTTGCTGGCGCGCAAAGAGCTGGGCGACGACGCCGCCCATGGAATGCCCGACGACGACCGGAGGTGGATCGAGCCCGGCCGAGGCCGCGGCGACGTCCGCGACGTAATCGGCAAGGCTGAACGAATCCAGCTGCTTCCGGCCGGCGCTGCGGCCGTGGCCACGGAGGGACACGGCGATGCCGCGAAAGCCGGCTTCGGCGAAGAACGGCAAAAAGTGCTCGGCCCAGATCCAGGCGCCGCAAAAGGCGCCGTGGACGAAGAGGAGCGGCGGCCGGCGCGACGGTTCGCCGGCGGTGAGGATCTCGAGCGGCTGATCCTTGCCGAAGCGCATGGTCATGGTCGTCTCCCTCAGGGCCGGGCGCCCGGGCCAATCGACCGGCCGTCCGGCGGACCGTCGCCGTCGCGCAGGGAACCGCTTTGGCGATTGTAAATCAAGCGGTGAGCGAGAGATCGGAAAGGCAACCGGGGCCCCGGCGAGGACAGGGCAGCAACCCGTCCCAAGGCGGCGCCGTCACGTCAAGTCGCCGGGTCACGGCTCGCGGACAGATTGAGCCTCAGTTTAAACCGCGCGACGACATGAAGTCGCGCCTGGGGCGCGTTGCGGGCGACCAAGTTCGCACGGCCGCACGGGCGGCGACAGTTCGGCTGGGTGAAGGCTTTGCGGCTGGATCAGGCGCAGCCTCTTGCCCGCCTTGTCTCATAGGCGACCCAGACCCGCTTTCCTGCAACCATGGCGCGATCGGTGACACCACGCAAAGAAAGGTAGGCCTCGAGCTGTCGCCAGGTCTCCGCGTCGGGAAGGTCGCGGTCGTCGCGAATGTGTCGAACAAAATCGCCGGCCGGATCGTCATCGGCGGGGCAGCTTTTGATGTAGGCGGCAAAAGACATTTTCGGACTCCTGGGGCCCTTTCGCCAAATAGCCTGATTCGGGACGCGTGTCGCGCCCAGGTTCATGCCCGACCCGCTTATCCCAGTCGACATGAACAGAGGCTGTAGAGCGCAAGGGCGTATCGCCGCACCGAGGCGGCCGCGACCGTCTCGGACTCGATCTGAGCCAAAACTCCATCGCGTTGGCGACCGGGATGCAAGGCTCGAAGTCTGCATCCTCGTCTTTCCGGCTCGTCTGTCCGGGTCGCGTCTTCGGTAGAGCCAGCAAGGCCGGGCGCGGATTTAATCTTTTCAACGGGTTGCAGCCGCTTTTCCGGGCGACGCAGCGGCCAACCCGGGCGCTGCGCGTCAATGAACACCGCGCCCACCCACGAGCGCCATCGGACCAAATACCGGGGTTGTCGGCGTTGGGTTCCCCGGCGCGCAAAATAACATTTACTGAACGTATTTTATCTCGAACCACAACCAACCTTGCCCAGCGCTACAATCCGTTCAGCAGGCGGCCCCGATGCGTCGTCTCGGAACCCCGCGCCCATCCGCGCAGGCGTCATGGCTCCGCTGAGACGTACCCCTCGTAGAGCGCGAGAAAATCGTCGAGCTTGATTTTGCCCTGGTAGCGCTGTCCCCAGGAGATCACGCGCAACTCGACCGTCGTCCCGACGACGCCGAGTTTCCGGACCGCAACCCAGTGACGATTGAGCGTCCGCGTGAGTGCGTTCAGCGTCAGCGAAGTGAACCCATCCTGCCCCTTCTTCAGGAGTTCGGCGATCTGTGTGTGGCCCATGATCATGACGACCCGGCCCGCGCCCAGCTCTTTGCAGGCTTGTTCGAGGCTCTTGAGCTTCTGGCTCTTGTCGCTCGGGTCGCTGACGGTCGTCGCTCGATTTGTGTCGAAGATGATTTGGCCCAGCGTTTTCTCGGCGGCCCACACCACAAAAGACGGGGCGTCGATAAAGGTATGGTCCATTACGTTCTTGTATTGGGCGTTTCGGAGCATCGTACACATTGTGCCGGCGGTGAGCGTCTCGTTGACGACATTCGTGGGGGCGCCGAGGCTGCTCACGTCGCTGCACTGGCGCAGGCTTGTCAGAAGGACATAGTCGACCTCGCAGAGAATGTGCTGGCCTGCGAAACCGTGCAGCACCGAGGGCGAAGGGTCCAGCGGGAGCAAATTAAGTTTCGCCTTGCCGGAATTGAAGAGGTCGATGGCAATTTTCGTGAATGCAGCAGGGCTAAGCTTGGCGAGACTGTAAAGAATAGCGACAGCTCCACAGAGCGCTGTCGAGCCTTGTTCAATCGAGGAGGGCTTGCGCAATCGAAGAGCCAACTGGAACGCGAAACGCGGAGCGGAAACATTGACAAAATGAGCGGATTTCGCTGCCTTTTTTCCGAGCGCCCACTCGCGGACGCCGTTGATCGACTCGACACGCGGGGCGCCGAGGGTCTTCAGGTCTATGGAATTCTTTCGTGTCTCCCTGGCGACGACGTCGCCAAACCATTCCAGGAACAACGGGAGCTCAAGATCATCCGGCTGCTCAAAACTGCCCAAGTCCGAATAGAGCTTCGCCACCGCCTTGTTGGCGTCGGACATCTTCTTCAGTTCCTCAAAATAGGTCAAAAAATCTGTCATCGCGACGACCTCCGCGAGTAAACCCAGTTTGTTGGCGGCCCCAACGCGAACGAGCCTCGCTCCAATCGGCCTGACCAATGACCGCTCCCAGAGTCCTCATCATTGCTCGATTTTCGAGTCGAGGACAGAGACCGCGCCCTGCTTGGCCGGCCAGGAGAGACACGGGCGCCGGGATGAGGGGATGCTGCTTCGTCCCCCCGGATCGCTGGCCTGATCGATAGCCGAAGCCCGATGAAGAGCGGGACTATAATAAGAGCTGTGCGGGTGAGCCGCCCCAGCTGGCTCGACGGACATCACCGGCGCCCGAGGATTGGCCTATCCGTTTCTCGTTTCACCTCGCGATCCGTCTGGTCGTTCCTCAGCGGCCCAATCACGAACCTTCATCACCGCCTCGGCGAAATCCTGAGGCGCCTCCTGAGGCAGATTGTGGCCGGCATCGACGACGCGGTGTTCGTGCCGCCGGACGAACATGCGGGCATGGTGTGCGGTGCCGCCGGGCTTCAGCGGGTCGTTCGCGCCGTCGATCGTCACCGTCGGCGCCCTGATCGCCGGCTTCTGCGCAAGGCGATCTTCGAGCGGCTGCAGCGCGGGGTCGCCCGCCTCGAGGCCAAAGACGCTGCGGTAACAGTGGATCACGACATCGACGAAGTCAGGATTTTCGAATGCGACCGCCGACCGGGCGAACGTCGCCTCATCGAACCGCCAGCCGGGCGACCATTCGCTCCACAGGATCCGGGCGAGCTCGCGGCGGTGTTCGGACAGGCATTCGCGCCCGCGCTCGGTCTGGAAGAGATGCTGATACCAGAAGACCCGCTCGAGCGACGGCGGCGCCGGGCGCCGTTGTCCCGCGACATCGATCACGTCGTATCCCGCATAAGAGACGAGACCGCCAATCCGGTCCGGCCACAGCGCCGCCGCGACGCAGGACGCGTTGCCTCCCCAATCGTAACCGCCGAGGATCGGACGTTTAAGACCGAGCGCATCGGCAAGCTGGACGATGTCCGAGCCGCGGGCCGCCTGCTGCCCGCTCCGCATAACCGTGTCGGCAATAAAGCGGGTCGGGCCGAACCCGCGGGTATAGGGGGCGATGACTCTCGCTCCCGCTCCCCCCAGGATCGAGGCAACGTCATCGAAGGCATGGACGTCATAAGGAAAGCCGTGCGACAGGATGACCGGCCAGCCATGGGCTGGACCGTGCTCGACATAGGCGATCGACAGGGCGTCGGTCGTGACGCGTCTCACCGGCGGCTCATCCATGACAGGCCCCCTCGGACTGCGCGGGCGCCGGCTCGACAGAGGCCGGCCCCGCTTCGGCCCGAAGCGTCGGGAAGATACGGTCGATGGCGGCCTCCGGCGCGACCGTGAGGCTCGACAATCCGAGCCATGACGCCATCAGCCGAAGCTCCTCGATCAGCCTTTCCCCGGTGGGTTGCGGCGCGCCGGACTCGAGGTGCGCACGCTGGACGACCAATGTGGCCGCCCTGCGATCCGCCTTCAGGTCGACGCGGGCGACGAGCGCGCCGTCCATCAGGAAGGGCAGCACGTAGTAGCCGTGCTCGCGCTTGTGCGCGGGCGTATAGATTTCGAGCCGATAGCGGAACCCGAACAGTCTCTCGGTTCGCGGACGGCGCCAAACAAGCGGATCGAACGGCGACAGCAGCGCAGCGCCTTCGGGCTTGCGGCCGGCGCGGGCGCCTTCGTGCAGATAGGCCTGGTCGCGCCAGCCGCGCACGCGCACGGGGATCAGGGTCCCCTGTTCGACCAGCTGTTCGATCGGCGCCCGCGCGTCTGCGGCGGCGATGCGATAGTAGTCGCGCAGATCGTCCGCCGTCGCAACGCCGAGGGCCCGCGCCGAGCGCGCCAGCAGCGCCCGCCGGGCGTCGACGCCGCTCGGCGTGGGGAACTCCAGGATCGCGTGGGGCAACACCCGCTCGGGCAGGTCGTAGACGCGCTCGAAGCTGCCTCGGCGGTGAGTTGCGGCGATAAGCCCGGCCCAGAACAGCCATTCCAGCGCGTGCTTGGCGGCGCTCCACACCCACATGCCCTTGGCGGCTCTGGTATCCGCCACGTCGGAAGCGGCCAGCGGCCCTCTCGGCCTCGATGCGGGCGAGCATGGCGTCGGCCTCGCCCCGCCTCTCCCCCGCGAAGGGTTCGAGCTGTCGCCACACGCCTTTGCCGCGAAGCGCGCGGGCCATCCGCCAGCGCAGCAGGGGCTGGCAGTCGATCGGCAGCAGCGACGCTTCGTGTCCCCAATATTCGAAGACACGCCTGGGTTTGGCTGCCGTGACCGCGTCCAGGAGGGCGGGTTCATAGGGGCCGAGGCGGGAGTAGAGCGGCAGATACTGGGCGCGGACGAGAACGTTCACGCTGTCGATCTGAAGGCATGCCGAGCCGATCGATTCCCTTGCGCAGCTCCGCCGCGCCCCCCGCCTCGTGGCGGCGCATCGCGTTGAAGCCCTGCGCTGTCAGCGCGATGCGACGGGCCTCGGAAGCGGAGAGTTCGGCTTTCAGGTTTGCGCTCCTGATATCCCGAGGAGCTTCAATTCCAGTCTGCCCGTCATGCCGCGTTGCGTGGTTCGATCGCCGCGAGGTCGGCCGCCAGTCGTTCCGCCTGCACGTGCAGGTCGTATTTCGACTGCATGTTCATGAACCACTGAGGATCGACGCCGAAAAAGCGGCCGAGCCGCAGCGCGATGGCCGCCGTGATGCCTTGCCGACCGTGGCAAATGTCATTGATCCGACTGCGCGTGACATGAATAGCCTTGGCTAAGGCATAGACGGTCAGGCCCATCGGCTCGAGGAATTCCTCGCGCAGGACGACGCCGGGGTGGGGCATGGGAATATCGGCGGCCATCGGCCCTTCCTTCCTCAATGGTAGTCAACGAATTCGACGTCGTAAGCGTCGCCGTAACGCCAGACAAAACAGATGCGCCATTGCTCGTTCACACGGAGCGGTTGGGATTGCGTCACGGCCGCGGAAAAATTGGATTCCAAGCCCGGCCTCCCACTCGCCCATTGCTCCAAAATATCGGGAGCGTATTGTTCGGGATCGTATTGTGAAAAGCAACTAGCGCGCCTAACCCACCGAACCCGAGCGGCGCGTCAGGATACAGCTCCCGTCCAAGTTGCAACACTACATCTCGGGCAAAGCGTCGCTCCCCTTCGTATTCAAATATCCCTGAGTCATCGGCACAACTCCGAAGCTCATCGCCCAGTACTGTACTACCTACAACATGAATTCCTCCGCATTTTGAACGTATATTGTCCAATGCCTCAGGAAAAGAATACATGATAAACAATGATATTCTCCCCTCCTTGAGGTACTTTAACCAGACTCCTCTCTCAATCTTATCTCGCAAACGACTAATTCCTTTCACAAGGCTATCGCCGGTCCCTGCGAAGTCATCGACAATTACGAGCAATGGATCATCATCCAAATGCCGCTCCATCCATGTCCCCATCTCTTCAGCTGCACCACACTTCCCTGGGCGCATTATGTTACGAAGTTCACGCGCGGTTGCAGCACCGCTTTTGACTCCAGAATCGACATAGGCTAAACATAAATTATCCAGCCGACCTCGCTCAACCTTCCATTTCTTGTCACCAACCTCAAGCCTACGTGCTTTCACCATTTCCTCAATCTTCGAATAGGCAAGGCTCCGTGATCCCTCGTTAATGAATCCCTTTTCTGCTAAACGCTTAAGTAGTTGGAACGCGACCTCGATACGGGAGTCGTCATCAAACTGCCGAAGCCACGATCGAATTTCTGCAACATCTTTCTGACGCCCGCAATAAATCAGTTTCTGAGATATCGCTAACAATTCATCCTCGGGAATTAGGAATCCAATTGGCTCAGAATGCTTATCAATAACGGCCGACATTTCCGGTTGCACAACTTCGGTGCGCTGAATTGCTCGGTATTTAGTCCAATTAGGCAATAACTTTGCAACTGCGTTTTCTCGTAACCATTCGCCGAAGATCTGCAGGCCAATAAAAAATTGATCCTCAGCCTCCCGCTTCTTTATAATACGTCGACTGAACAGCCTTTCACATGCACGCCTTAGCTCATTTTCTGTCGCGTAATCATTTTGGGCAAGTGGGAGCCCTTCCTGGGCAGCCACTAGGTCATCAACTGATTCGTAATGCCCTCCGATAATCGAAATACATGCAAGGGCGATGCATATCTCACTCTCAGCCTGTTGTCTTTCTTTAGCATCAAGAATAGGGTTATCCTGCCAAAACTGGGCAAAATTGGATTCACCGAGGGCTCTAAGCATATGTTGCCTGACAGCATTTGTGTCATTACCGTCGACAAAAGTTCGATGTTCCTGGAGACAGCGGTCAAAGACATAAAAACAAAAATTGTTTATGTAGAATGGATTACCGTCTGTGTAGTCGACAATAAAGTCGATCGCCTCCTTTGAAAATTCAATCGCGCCCTTGACCGGACTCTCAATAAGCGACTTGCACTCCGTGCGACTGACGATCTTGTCTAGATGCACGTTAGTCCACTTATTAAGATCGGCTTGGTGCACGTGATAAATAGCTTCCATGCGCTCGCTTCCAACAAAGAAAAAAGTTAGTCCGGCTTCTGATATTGATCGCAAAGCCTTTACGAACTGCTTCCCTCTTTCGCCGAGATAGAATTTCGAATCGATGTCATCGAATTCGTCTATAATGATAATAAACTTACGTGATTGCGACCTCTCCAAAAGACTTTCAGTAAAACTTACGAGCCGGCCCATTCCGGCTCCGAATTCCGACTCGGTTGGTACCGTGACTGAAAGCCCTGACTTCTCAGCTATACGGCGTGCAATTAGATGCCCGATCTCGCCTTCATGCAACGCCCCAATTTCTCCCATTCTCAGTATTAGACAAACAGTGTTCGGCATAGGAGAGAGTTGCGAGGCAAATACTTGCAAAAGAGACGTCTTACCTATCCTTTTTTGACCCCAAATGAAAGTCGATGCGCCCGACATTGCGGCAAGCGTTAGTGTTCGCAGTACCGCGTCACGACCAAATAGACGTTCTCGGCTTCGAATTGGATCAGGCTATACGGAGGATCGGCAATCAAAGCCTCCCAATTTGGCTCCGACTCTTGTTGCTTTATAACAATGCAATCTGGGAAGCTGGCTTCATTGCCTCTAGCGGTCTGGCAGAGCCATACGATGTTGACGGCTGCTTCGTTTGTTGGCACGGCAAGCGTCAGACGTACGCGGACGAGTTGCTCCGCACCTGGAGCTACATCGAAAGGTCCGGACGGCTCAACCAGCGAGAACTTCGCTACCCCACCTTCGTCATCATTTTTCATCGACACGAAAAAGGCATGTCCTCGTCCGGAGTTATGCAAAGCAAAAGACAAATATATATCCCGTGCCGATTCGTAAAGATGCGCCTTTGTTGAAGAATTACGAAGCGCAAGCACCGGCGCGAGAGCAAATTCTCCTCGCGTTTGAGCGTCGTCCAGAAGTGCAGACAGGTGGGTTAGGATCGGTCGGACAATACTGCTCCAAGCAAAGCTGAATGGTTGCGACTCATTTGATGTATTAAAGCAACCATTGACGTTCTCAAGCATCTCAGGAGCACGTCGAATCACCTGAACGTCGTCGTTTCGCTCATATGCCTCACACAATTTTCTAAACGACGGCCCCAGCACCATCTCAAGATCGCGAAGGAACTCGCACTCTGCAGGTATAAGTATTTCATATAAAGAACGAGAGGCCCGAACAAGTTCAATAGAGGCGTTTCTTACAGTGGCTAACGTTGTCCGTACAAATCTCTTGGCAGCAACTTCAAGTTCAGTTATTTTCAGCTCAAGACCTGCAGAAGCTAAATTGCAGCTATCCAGTGGAGATCGACGGTCCTCTATTTCGTAAATTGAGGAAATTGAGTCTCTCAGTTTAAAGGCAAGATCGCCGATGTCGGAGGGAGGTTCGACGGAAATCTTACGTAGACGGTAAAGTGTGTTGATTAGTGCAACTGAGAGGCTTGATTTGGGTATCGAATTGACCTGCTCAATGAGTTCATCGAGTGTCTTAGGCTCAAACAAGGGGCCTTTCGATGACGCCCAGGCGACAACGATTTGTGCAAATATCTGTCCATCCGGATCAAGATGATCCGCTGAAAGCCTACGTAAAAGTAATTCCCCAACGACAAAGAAATTGCCGGTGTCCCGTACTGCAGAAATAGTTTCGTCAAATATCGCATTCGTATCTACTAATAGGTCGGTATTTCCCTCGCCTACGTCGGTATCCTTGGAATTGGAGTCCAAAGCTCTGACGACTTGTGTCTGCGAGGCGAAAAAATCCTCAATATGACGTCGGACAACTCGAGCAAGCTCCTTATTCCATCTCTGGTGAATAGGCTTTGGGAGCGCTGAGGTCTTCAGTTTGCCGTCACGCCATTTTGAGACTAACGCCAGCTCCTGGCCATGAAATCCGACGCGATGTCCTTGAAGAAAACAACGCGTGCTGCAGATACGGTTTCACGGTCGAGGGGCGGAAACGTTGGATAACTATCATTGGGTTCCGCCGGTCGGGCGATACGCCTTGCCTCGTCCCACACAAAACGGTCGCTTCTGTTCAAAGAAGCGTCCCAAAGGTCTTGGCGGATATGTTCTCGTGCGGATTGCCGCACCTGGACACTCGGCGTCGACGCCGGTGTAGTGTCATTGCGGCTTTTGATCATTGGTACCCCTCAGCGCCCAACTATCGAGAAGGGAAGTTGGTGTAGCTCGCCGGACATAAAATCGAAGGCGCGCCTTGCTAGCTCTGGACTTTGTCTCACCACGCCTTTCTCGCAAATCGTCAGGTCCGCAGGATGCAAGGCCTCTGATCCCAGAAATGCAAGCACCGCCCGGATCACGGCGATGGGCTGGCGGCGTCCCAACGGCATCAGCTGACAAGATGGTCGTTGTCATCAACCATGGTGGGAAGACGGCCATTGGCAAGTCAATGAGAATTTCGTCGCTGTCACGCGCGTTGGGCTCGATCTGACGAAGACAGTCTTTCAGGTTCATGCCATAGACGCGCGCCTTGCGGCGCTGGCGCGGAGGCGGGCGAAGGCAGAAGGCGAAGGGGACCGACTCGGCGTTCCGTACACCCCCTACCCCTTCGGAAAGTCGAGCCCCATCGCCCGGTAGCGCTCCGGGTCGTCCTGCCAGTGCTCGCGCACCTTGACGTGCAGGAAGAGATGCACCGGCGCGCCATGCGCCTCGGCGATGTCCTTGCGGGCCGCCGTCCCGATCGCCTTGATCGTCCGGCCGCCCTCGCCGATCACGATCTTGCGGTGGCCGTCGCGGGTGACGAACACGGTCTGCTCGACCCGCGCCGAGCCGTCGGGCTGGTCCTTCCACAAATCGGTCTCGACCGTCGCCTGATAGGGCAGTTCGTCGTGCAGCCGGTCGAACAGCTTTTCGCGGGTGATCTCGGCGGCGAGCGAGCGGATCGGCGCCTCGGCGATCTGGTCTTCGGGATAGAGCCAGGGGCCTTCGGGCAGCATCGCCGCGAGATGGTCCGTAAGCTTATCGAGGCCGTCGCGCGTGGTCGCGCTGACCATGAAGGTTTCGGCGAACGGATGGGCGGCGTTCAGCCGGGCCGCGAGATCGAGCAGCCTTGAGCGCTCCATCAGATCGATCTTGTTGAGCGCCAGGACCTTCGGCTTGCCGCGCTCCTTGAGCGTCCCGAGGATGTGCGCAGTCTCCTCGGAGAGGGTTGCGGAAGCCGCCTCCTTGCGCGCGTCGATCAGCAGAGCCAGCGCGTCCGCGTCGGCCGCGGCGCCCCAGGCGGAGGCCACCATCGCCCGGTCGAGCCGCCGCTTCGGCGCAAACAGGCCGGGCGTGTCGACGAATACGATCTGCGCCTCGCCCTTGGTGACGACGCCGCGTACGGTCGAACGCGTCGTCTGGGCCTTGCGGGTGACGATCGACACCTTTTCGCCGACGAGCGCGTTGATCAGGGTCGACTTGCCGGCGTTGGGCGCGCCGATCAGCGCGACGAAGCCGCAGCGGGTGGCGCTCATGCCCCGCTCCGCCGGTCGAGGAAGGCCTGCGCCGCCGCCTGCTCGGCCGCCCGCTTCGAGCTCGCCTCGCCCGTCTCGGCGCCGTAGCCCGGCAGCTCCACCCGCATGACGAACTGGGGCGCGTGCGCAGGACCGCTGCGCGCCGCCTCTTCATAGCGCGGCGCGGCGAGCGCGCGCGCCTGCGCCCATTCCTGCAGCGCCGTCTTGGCGTCGCGCGCGGGCTCGGCGTCGGCGGTCAGCCGGTCCCCCCAGGAGCGCAGGATGAAGTCGCGCGCGGCCTCGAAGCCGCCGTCGATGAAAACCGCGCCGATCAGGGACTCGCAGACGTCCGACAGGATCGCCGCCTTCTTCCGCCCCCCGCCCCGCGCCTCGCCGAGGCCAAGCGTGAGATGCGGGCCGACATCCCACTCCGCCGCGATCTCCGCGCAGGTCTCCCGGCGGACGAGCTTGGCGAGCCGCATCGACAGCTCTCCTTCGCTGGCGCTCGGAAACGATTGGTAGAGACGATCGGCGACGACGACGCCGAGCACCCGGTCGCCGAGGAATTCGAGGCGCTGGTACGAGCGCCCGGCGGCGGGCTGGGCGGACAGATGCGTTAGCGCCAGCGTCGCCAGTTCTGGGTCGGCGAAGCTGTATCCGAGCCGCGCCTCCAGGTCCAAAAACTCAAGCTTGCCCCGCCGTTTCATGCCATCGACCAACTCAGCGATAAGGGACGCATCGCGCCCCTTGCGCGCGCCGTCAATGGATGCGCTGGAAAATGCGGTCCCAGCGCACGGTCCAAGGCCATTTCCACACCTCCCAGGCCGGCGTGTCGTCGCCGATCGAGAAGAAGATGATCTCGGCGCGGCCAATCAGGTTCTCGAACGGCACATAGCCGACGCCGCCCTGGTCGGAGGCGAGGCGCGAGTCGCTCGAATTGTCGCGATTGTCGCCCATCATGAAATAGTGGCCGGGCGGCACCTCATAGACCTTCGTGTTGTCGAATGTGCCGTCATCGCCGTCGATCTGGATGATCTGGTGCTTCACGCCGCCCGGCAGCGTCTCGAGGTAGCGCGGCGCCTCTTCCGGCTTGCCGAAGTGATTGACCGTCGGATAGGGCGCGATCGGCTCGCGCGGGACCATTTCGCCGTTGATCATCAGCCGGCCGTGCTGGACCTGAATCTTGTCGCCCGGCAGGCCGATCAGGCGCTTGATGTAGTCGGTTTCGCCGTCGCTCGGCAGCTTGAAGACGATGATGTCGCCGCGCTTCGGCTGTGAGGCGAAGATGCGCCCGGGCATCGCCTGCGGGACGAGGTCGAGGAAGCCGGGCAGCGAATAGTGCGAATAGCCGTAGGCGTATTTCGACACGAACAGGTAGTCGCCAACCAGCAGCGTCGGCACCAGCGAACCCGAGGGGATGTTGAACGGCTGGAACAGCAGCGTGCGGACGACCAGAGCAATGAGGAGCGCTTCGATGATGACCTTGACGGTCTCCCACCAGCCCTCTTCCTTCTTGACGGCGGTCGCGCCGGCGTTCGCGGGCTTTACGCTCTTTTCGCTCATCTGCGTCACTTACGCCCTTCCTCTCGCCGTCGGCCGGCCGCCGGCCGACCTCCTATATAGGGGCGGCTCCGCTCAGCCAAGCCGCGGACCGGGCCTTGGCGGGCGAAGGCGGCGCAATGATGACCGACTGCCGGCGTCAAAGCAGCAGGCGCGGGCAGCGCCCGCCGCGCTCCGCCTCACGGCGTTAGGACGATCGACCCCGTCGTCTCGCGCGCCTCCAGCGCCCGGTGCGCCTCGGCCGCCTCGGCGAGCGGCCATTTCCGGCCGATACGGATGGTCACCTCGCCGTTCCCGACCACGCGAAAGAGGTCGCGCGCCATCTTTTCGAGCCGCGCACGATCGGCCATGAAAGTGAACAGGGTCGGCCGCGTCGCGAACAGCGAACCCTTGCGGCCGAGCAGGCCGAGGTCGAAGGCCTCGACGCCGCCCGACGCCGAGCCGAAGCTCGCGAACATCCCGAACGGCCTCAGGCAGTCGAGCGAAGCGGGAAAGGTCGCCTTGCCGACGCCGTCATAGACGACGGCGCATTTCTGGCCCTTGGTGATCTCCCCGACCCGCTTGGCGAAATCCTCCTCGCGGTAGAGGATCGTGTAGTTGGCGCCGGCCTTCTTGGCGATCTTGGCCTTATCGGCGGAGCCGACCGTGCCGATCACCTTGGCGCCGAGCGCCCGCCCCCACTGGCAGAGGATCTGGCCGACCCCGCCGGCCGCGGCTTGGACGAGAATCCAGTCGCCAGGCTTCACCCGGTAAGTCTGGCGCAGCAAATACTGAGCTGTCAGTCCCTTGAGCATCATCGCGGCGGCCGTATCGTAGGCGATCCCCCGCGGCAACTTGACGAGGACACTCGCCGGAATGTTGCGCTCTTCGGCGTAGCCGCCGGGCGGTCCGGCGTAGGCGACGCGCTCGCCGGGCTTGAAGTCCTTGACGCCCGGCCCGACCTCGACAACCTCGCCGGCGCCCTCGCCTCCCGGGATCAGCGGCAGCGGCATCGGGTAGAAGCCGGTGCGGTGATAGGTGTCGAGAAAGTTGACGCCAATGGCGTGGTGGCGAATCCGGACCTCGCCCTTGCCCGGCGGCGGCAAGTCGACCTCGTCGAGCGTGAGAACCTCGGGGCCGCCCGTCTTATGGATCCGAATCGCGCGCATGGCTTCCCTCACGAAATGCCGGAGTGCGAGAATTGACCCTGGCGCTGCGCCGCGCAAGGCCGACGCCGCCGATCCCGTCCGGAGACCCGGAAAAAGCGCCGCCCCCTTGGGCCCCTCCGGCGCCCCCTTGCGCCCGCGGGCCCTCGCCCGTATAGCAACCGCGCGCTCCGGAGCCGCCCGGAGATGCGGCCTCGAGCCTTTGCGCCCATCGTCTAGCGGTCCAGGACGTCGCCCTTTCACGGCGAAAACACGGGTTCGAGTCCCGTTGGGCGCGCCAGCGCTTCCAGACCGAGGCGGATCGGCGCCAGAGTTGGGGGGGAATGCCCGGTTCGGCCAAAGCGATCCGGCTTCCGGTCCGCCGGCGACAATCCGGTTGGCCTGTTTAATAGGCGATTTTTCGCCGCGGTCGGCGCAAAGATCTGAGAGAGTTCCTGCAACCTTATGGCGTCGTCAGCCTCGCAAACCGACGGTTCCGCTGCGCCGGCGCGGAACAAGGAGTTTAACAGGCCAGGGACAGGGAGCGAACAGGCATTTATCAGGTCGGATCATGCAACGATCAGCGAACCGGCCGCGAGACCGGGCGCGGCCCGAGTTGCAATGCGCGGGTCGGGAGTCCTTCGAGCGAAGGTCGACGTCTGCCGATCGGCCTATCGTCGAGGACGCGTGGGACGCCGCTGCCGGTTGCCGAGATCGTGCAGCCATGCCCCGGCCGTGACGCCCGAAAGAAAGGTGCATGCGAAAATCAAGATCGTCACCGAGCTCACGGTCGAACCCCTAAGGCCAATCAATCGCTAAACGAACGTTAACCATTTTCGTTCCGAAGGCGGTAAGCGGCCAGCGTGCTCCCCCGAAAGGGCCGCGCCGCCTTGGGCCAGCCCGCGTGCTCGAAGAGTGCGCCGGCCTTCCGCCGCGAGCCTCCTCGACACGAACGGTGTGGGTCGAGTCTGAAGATCTTCCCAACACTGCGGTCCACGGGCGGCGCGAGGGCGCGAATTGGGCTTGCAATTCCCGGCCGGGCGCGAACGTGGTGATCCGACCGTTGACTTTCGGCAAAAGAATGGATCGGCCTCCCGCCAAATCCGCTGAACGGACGCTCGCCGGGCGTCGACCGCGCCCGCCGCAATCCAAAATCTCCAAAAGCGGCAAGAGTCCCCGCCGGCGGCAAATTCCGCTATCTCTGGGCGCGGCCGACCGTCGCGCGCTGGTCGTCCAAAGGCGTCGCAGGCGGAAGGCCGCCGCCGGACCGGGAGCCGATGCCATGAGCCAGACCGCCAAACGCCTTGTCGAACTCGGAATTGCGCTGCCGAAGCCGGCCGCGCCGGTCGCCAATTATATTCCCGCCGTCACAACGGGAAGGGCGCCCGGCGCGTCGCAACTCTGGATCTCAGGCCAGTTGCCGCTCGGAGCAGACGGAAAGCTGGCCGACGGCCACAAGGGTAAGCTCGGGCCCGGCTCGAGCGTGGAGGCCGCACGCGAAGCGGCGCGGCTCTGCGCCATCAACATCCTCGCCCAGGCCGAAGCGATGCTCGGCGACCTCGACGCAATCGTCCAGACGATCCGGCTCGGCGGCTACTTCAATGTCGCGGGCGCGTTCGACCCCCTGCCCCAAGCGATGAACGGCGCCTCGGACCTGATGGTCGAGGTTCTCGGCGAGCGCGGAAAGCACGCCCGCACCACGGTCGGCGTCGCCCACCTGCCGCTGAACGCGCTGGCGGAGGTCGAGGCGGTGTTCCTGGTCGCGATTTGACGCGCGGCGCCCAAACCCGCTCGAAACGTTCGCGGCCGCCGGGCGCAACGAGGGCAAGAAGCCGGCCGATCAGGGCGTCAATGCGACGCCGGAAACTGCGCCCGTTTCCGGGGACCTCGCCGCCGAGTAGAAAGACGCAGCCGACGTCCTCAACGCTGGCGCGACCGGCGACACCCGCAAGAAGGACGATGCGATCGCGCACCGCCTGAGGACGGACAAGCGGGCCGGTTAAGGAAGACGATCAAAGGGCACCGCTCGCCTCGCCTCACGAGACGTCGCGTCACTCGATAGGCGAGTTAGTCGCCCCGGGACGCGGTCGCGCGGGAACTTTATTGCCTTCACAGTGTTTCAGACCGAGTCATCGGCAACAGGAGCCTTCATTGGATAAGACAATCATCGGGCTGATCGGCGCCGCCTCCGCCCTCGCGCTTGCGAATGGGGCGGGCGCTACGACTGCTTTCGCGGGGCCTGCACGCCTGGCTCCGGCTCAATCCTACGCCGAACTGCTCGATCCTATTCCCGACGCAGTCTCACGCTTGACTACGCCCGGCGACGACGTCGACGGCGGAGCCGTGACAGTGGAGCTTGCGCAGTACCATCACCACCACCATCATCATCATCATCATATTACCGACGCCGGCACCATCACCATCACATCATCATCATTATTATTGAAGTGTTATCGCTGGCGCCGCTGCGAGCGGGGCGCCGGCCGCCCTGCCGAAGCGCGGCGCTGGCGATTTGCTTCGCTCGGCGCGATAAGTCGACATTACCGTCAACATGGGCAGGATCGGATTGATGGACGCTGTCACGACGCCACGGATCGCGCTGGCGCAGGTGCGCTATGGTTCGACCGCTGTCGCCTTCCATTGGGCCGTCGCGGCGCTCATCGTCTTTCTCGGAATTCTGGGACTGCTCTTCGACGACATCCCGCGCGAGGCGAGGCCGTTCTGGATCAACGTCCACGGCTGCGTCGGACTGGTCTATTTCGCCCTGGTCATCGCTCGCGTGATTTGGCGCGCCTCCCATCGGCCGCCTGACTTGCCGCCGGACGTCGGCGAGTTCGACCGGCGCACCTCGCTGGCCGCGCACCATCTGCTCTATGCGCTGATGCTGGTGATTCCCTGCTTTGGCATTGTCGCCTACGTCTGGCACGGACGCGCCTTCGACTACGGCCTGTTCGCGTTGAACTTCAGCGTCGCCTCCGATCGCGCCGTATTCCACCCGGCAGAAAAAATCCACCAGTGGCTGGCCTACACCCTGTTCGCCGTCGCCGCGCTGCACGCCCTCGCGGCGCTCTATCATCATTTCGTGCGACGCGACGGCGTTCTCCTGCGCATGCTGCCGGGGGGAACGGGATAGGACCGGAGATGCGGCGCACGCAGCAGCCGCCGGCTACTGCGCTTTCTGCCCGCTCCAGCGGATCGCGTAGGGCTCGGGGAAGAGGCGAGACTTCAGCTTGGCGGCAGCATCCGGCGCCGCCGACAAAAGGTCGTCGACTTCCGCCGCCTCCGGATTGCGCACCCAGGGACGACGGGCGAGTTCGCGGTCGTTGAGCCAGTAGTCGCTCCACCCTTCGGTCGTCTCCAGCGTTTCCCTGGCGAAATCCTCGCCATATTCGAGCCCACCCTCGACCACCACGTCGATATAGGACTGGAGCAGTGGATATTGGGCGTTCGGCTCAGGCAGGCCGACGCCAGCCTGACCGTCCGGCCCGACCGGGACATAGACCCAGATCGTCCCGGTCTCGGGCAATCGCTCCCAGGATACGGCCTGGATCTCGTCGCGCGGCACACTGACGCGAGCATAACCCTGCTCGCGCGCGTCGTACTTGGTGATGTCGCTGTCGTCGACGGCGTAAAGCACGCCGTTGATCGTCGAGCCTTTTTCGCCGGGGCCGGCCTTGCTGAGGCCGAGCGCCGTGAACCCGGAGGAGGACCGGTCGCTCCAGGTCCGGATATAGCCGAAGGCGGCCGAGACGCGCACCGGGATCGCCGGCACGGGCTGCCCCGCGGTCGACCCGCGCGAAGCCGAATTGATCAGCGATCCGTAGCCGAAAATGAACTCAGTCGGCTGGTTCGGCAGCTTTTCGCCCCACCAGTCCTTGGCTTCGGCCGGACCGAGGACGAGAAGTAGCGCGCACCCCAGCGCAAACAGTCGATTGAAAGCCATTCTCCCCTCCCCTGCCAGGTCCTGCGGCCGCATCTTTCCCCCAGCGTTACGAGCCGGCGGCCGGCGGCTTTGTCCGCTCGTCGATCCAGACGGTCATGCCGGGTTCCAGCTTCGGCGTCGGACCGATCGGGTCGGCGCGCAGCAGGAAATTATTGAGGTCGTGGTCGCCGACAGCGCGCGCGGCGCGCCAGACGGCGAATTCCCCGAGCGGCCGGAGTTCGGTGACCTTGGCCTGCGAGGCGGTCGCCGGCCGCGGTCTCGAGCGTCAGCGTCGAGCCGATCGTCACGCCGCGAAGGCGGTCCTCGCGAATGGTGAAGCTGAACCAGCGGTCGTTCGCGAGGCCCAGCGTCAGCACCGGCTGCCCGGGGACGATCGCCTCGCCGGGCTCGGCGACGAGCAGGCGCGCGACGCCGTCGGCCGGCGCCGTCAGCGTCGTCTTGGCGAGCGTCAGCCGCCGACGTCGTCGATCGTGGCCAGCGCGAGGCGGACCTGGCTGCCGGCGATGGCGAGTTGCTCCCGCGTCGGACCCGCCTTGCTCTCGGCCAACGCGGCCTGAGCGAGGTTGAGATGCGCGTCCGCCTCGGCGAGCGCCGCCGCGTCCTCGTCGTATTGCTGCCGGCTGGCGAAGTTCTTCGCCGCGAGCGTCGAGACCCGCGCGAACTGCTGCCTTGGCGAGCGCGAGATTGGAGGCCGCGACCGCCGCGCGCTGCGCCGCCTCGTCGATCTCTTCCTGACGCACGCCGGCCGCGACATGGGCGAGATTGGCGCGCGCGGATTCGGCGTTCGCTTTCGCCTCCTCGAGCGAGGCGGCGATCTCGGGACTCGACAGTTCCGCCAGCGTCTCGCCCTTGCGCACCGCCTGCCCGGGCGTCACGGCGAGGGACTTGAGCCGGGCCGAGATCTCCGGAGCGATGCGGATTTCCGTCTCGTGCACGACGCCGACGAGCGGCGGCTTGGGAATGTGCTGGACCTCGTAACGGAAGCCGACCGCAACCGCCGCGCCGATGGCGGCGACGGCGACAAGGACCGGCGAGCACGCGACTCCTACCTGTTCATGACTTGGCCTCGTTGCGATTGGCGATCAGGGTCGCCGCGACGGCCATGAGGCCGTAGACGATGGTGAGAATCCAGAGCGTGATCCAGTCGCGCCTCACCTCGAGGATGCTCGCGCCCATCTGGTTGATGCGAATGAGCGCGTCGATCGCGGCGGTGCTGGGGAAGACGCGGCTGCCCGCGCGAATGAAGTCCGGGATGGCCTCGACCGGCCAGGACACGCCGACCATGAAAGAACAGCGGCAGGCTGACCGCGACGAGCAGCAGCACCGCCGTCTCGCGGCGCTCTGAACCACGCGCCGACGAACTGCGCCAGAAAACTGACCGACAGGACGAACGGAACGGCCAGCAGGACGAGGTCCTGAAGCCGCCCGAGCGTCGAGAAGCCGTACACGCGCGGCAGGACGATCAGGTAGAGCGCAAGGCCGGGAATCGCGAAGCAAAGATGGGCGAGCGCCTGGCCGAAGACGGCGCGCGCGCCCGCCCGCAACTGACGGCTCACGCGTCCGGCGCGCTCGAACGCCGCCCCGCCGATCGAGGCGACGCCGAGCAGCAGCGTCTGCTGCAGGATCAGCACGAAGGCGGCCGGCACGACATAGGCCGCATAGCCGCCGGTCGGATTGAACAGCGGCTCGGACACGGACTCGACGGGAGAGCTTCTGACCAGCGCCGCGTAGGCGAGACTGCCGTCGGTGCGCGCGCCGCGAAGCGCGACGTCGGCGGACGCGGTCGCCGCGGCCTCCGATATGCCCTGCAGGGTCTGGCTGTAGAGCAGGAGATAGGCGGCGTCGACGTAGGCGGCGATGCGCGCCTGTTCGCCCCGCAGCACCTGCCGCTCGGTGTCCTTGGGAATCGCGACGATCGCATAGACGTCGTGCCGGTCCAGCTCCGCCTGCGCCTCCCCCAGCGTATTCGCCCGGGCCGTCACGGCGAGCGACTGGTCCGCGTTCAGGGCCTGGACGAAATCGCGGCTGAGCTCGGTGTTGTCCTGGTCGACCACCGCAATCGGCAGGCTCCTGAGCACCTCGCCGAGATAGGGCTGCGGATAGAGGGCGCCGTAGAGGATCGGCGCGAGCACGATCAGGCCGAGCACGGACCGATCGGAGAGGATGCGAAATCGCCTCGTTGCGAAAGGCGATGGCGACTCCTCGCCCGTATTGCACGGGTCGGGATCGACAGGCTCCGGGCGCGGGCTCGGCGTATGGGCGATGGCGCGGAGCCGCAGCCAGGCCAGGAAAAAATAGAGGCAGGCGAGGCCGCCCAGGATCATGAACGGCCTGACCGAATCCGCAGGCGGTACGCCGCGCGCGGCCTGATCGAACAGGACCTCGCAGATACCAGCGCAGAGGCAGGATCGCGCCCCAGACGCGGGCGAAGCCGTTCATCGCGACGATCGGAAATCCGACGCCGGCGAAGCCGAAGGCCGGGTTGCAGAAGATGGCGATCAGGCTCAGGCCCGAGGCCAGATTCTGCGTCAGCAGAACGAGCAGCGCCCCGAGCCCGAGATAGCCGAGAACATGCAGGCATGCGGCCGCCGCGACCATGACGGGATCGCCGCGAAACGAGACGGCGTACAAGGCGTGCAGAATGACGGCGACGACGACCTCCATGAGGACGAACAGGCCGAACAGCGGCATGAGCTTGCCGATCAGCGCGACCAGCGGACGACCGCCCGCGGCGCGCAACCACGCGCGTTTGCTGCGGCGCGAGAACTCCGAGCCGACGGCGTAGCCTGCCGCCAGCGCTACGACGACGTGCAGCACGGTCGGCAGGATCGCGCGCAGCAGGAACTGCGCGTAGTTCAATGCCGGGTTCGAGAGGACGTATTGCTCGGAGACAAGGGCGCCGGGCCGGTAGCCGCCGCCGTCGCCGCCCCGCGGCAGCGTGGCCGTAGCCGCGGCGATCGCATTGGCGATCGTGGAATTGGCGTTGTTGCCGGGGGTGAAATATTGCCGGTTGTAGAGTGTCACGATCTGGGGGCGCTGGCGGGCAAGGAGATCGCGTTCGAAATTCTCCGGGATGTAGACGGCGGCGATCGTCTCGCCGGAGCGGATCGCCCTCATCGCGCTCGTCATGTCTCCCGAACGTTCGGCGACGCTGACGCCGGGGGCCGACCCGAGCGCCTGGACGTAGGTGAGCGAAGTCGCCGAGCGATCGGCGTCGACGATCGTGACCCTGAGATTGCGGATGACGGCGTTGCTGAAGGTTAAGGTCAGGACGGCGAAGGCGATCACCGGAACGATGATCGACAAAAGGAGCGCGACCTCGTCGCGCCGCATCCAGCGCAAGTTCCCGCGTGGCGACCCGCAGCAGTCCCGGCCGCGCCGGCCTCTTCATCGCCGCTCGCCCGACGGCCACTCGGCGTAGACGCTCATGCCCGGCCTCAAGCCCGGCAGCGGCGTGACCGGATAGGCGCGCACCTCGAAGGTTCTCAGATCGAAGTCGCCGGTCGCCCGGGTCGCCCGCCAGCCCGCATATTCGCCGCGCGTGGCGATCAGCTTGATCTCCGCGGGGATCTCCGGTCGCCGAGCGCGGGCGCGCGGAGGGTGAACCGGTCGCCGACCTTGAGCCCGCGCACCAGGTCTTCGCGCAGGTTGAAGCGCAGCCACACGTCGCTGAGATCGACGAGGGAGAGAAGCGGCACGCCTGGCGAAACGTATTCCCCGAGCTCGGCCCCGATCTGGTAGACCTGCCCCGCGATCGGCGATTTGACGACGAGTTCGTCGACCTGCGCCTTGACCGTGTCGACGCTCGCCTGCGCCTTGACGACGTTGGTCTCAGCGATGCCGCGCTCTTCCTTGGTCGCGCCGTTGATCGCCTCCTCATAGGCGAGCTTGGCTTGGTCCTGCTGCCGTTTGGCGACTTCGAGCGAATTCGTCACCTCGTCGAGCCGCTGCAACGGCGCGTTGCCGGAGCCGGCGAGCTCCTTGATTCGGTCGAAGGTGCGCTGGGCGAGGGTGAAATTCGCCTCCGCCGCTTCGTCCTCCGCCTTGCGCTGGGCGATCGTCTCGGCGCGCGTTCCGGCGAGGATATTGGCGAGCTGGGCCTTGGCGACCTCGACGCCCGCTTGGGCCTGACGCCATTTGGCGACCAGCTCCGGGTTGTCGATTTCGAACAGCAATTGCCCCTTTGCGACGTTCTCGCCCCGATCGACCGGACGCTGCCCGACCCGGCCGTCGATCCGCGCGGCGATGTCGACGCGGGTGGCGTCGGCTTCGCCCTGGACGATCAGCGGCTGGGGTCGCGCGAGATACCAGATCGACAGGCCGACGATCCCCGCGACGACCATCGTCACGATCAGGGCTGAGGCCACGGCCCCTCCTGACGCCCGTTCGGGCATCGGGGTTTCCCGAGGGGGAGCGACCGGCACCGGAGTTCGGGGCTTTTTCGTCCATGCGGCCTCAAGTGATTTCGCCGGTCGAACGCGGCGGCGGCCAAGGCGACAATCTCGACGACGGCTTGTCAAGGTTCGAAATGCGAACGGCCGAGCCAATCTTCAAACGTTTCTCAAGACTTCGGCAGTTGCAAATGATTGGGGGAAGACGAAATTCGCGACGAATCGCTCTGCGCCTTGCGACCGACCGCTCGCAATGGATGTCTCGCCCGTCGTTTCGCCAACCTGCTTATCGCCTGTTCTGACCCGATAGAGGTCTGTTAGAAGCCTGTTCGGCCGCGTCCGCGCGAGCGCGGGCTTGGAAATCGATGACGAAGGACGGGGACCGGCGGGTCCACCCTCCGCCCGCGCTTGGTCGGCAAGACGTCGGCCGCGGCGAATTTTCACATGACCCGCTTGCCGGAGGCTTCCCGCCGCCCAATGTGAATGTCCGCGGAGGAGCCTATTGAAACGCCATGGATAAGTCCCGAAACACTCCCGCGCCCCAGCCGAGCAAGAGCGACGACGTCGCCGCCTTCGTCGAGGCCGCCAAGCGGACGCCGGCGCCCACATCTTCGGGTCGCGGACGGCTGATCTTCGCGCTCGACGCCACGATGAGCCGGCAACCGACGTGGGACTCTGCCCAGCGCCTCCAGGCGCGGATGTTTCAGGTGGCGGCGCGTTCCGGCGGGCTCGAGGTCCAACTCGTCTATTATCGCGGCTTGAGCGAGTGCAAAGCATCCGCTTTCGTGTCCGAGGGTCGCGGCCTGGGCGAACTCATGAGCCGGATCGAGGTGCGCGGCGGCGAGACCCAGATCGGCCGCGTGCTGGCGCACGCCCGCAATGAAGCCAAGCGGGCCAAGGTCGGAGCGCTCGTGTTTGTCGGCGACGCGATGGAGGAGAACCCGGACGCGCTCGCCACGCTTGCCGGCGAACTCGCCCTACAGGGGGTGAGGGCGTTCATGTTCCAGGAAGGGAGCGACCCGGCGGCGCGGCGCACATTCTCCGAGATCGCCCGACTGACCGGCGGCGCCTACAGCGCGTTCGATTTCGGGCGCGACGTCGCGACTCGAGGCGCTCCTGCGCGCGGCGGCAGCTTACGCGGCAGGCGGTCACAAAGCGCTCGCGCGCGAAGCCGAGTCCGACGAAACAGCGCGGCTCCTGCTCTCGCAGATGCGAGGATCGTAAAACTCGCGTAGCGTCTGCGAAGGCGGGACGTCCCGCTTTGGTCGTGCGGTTGGGCGCGGCGACATGAAGGCGTTGCTTGCATGAATTTCGTCATCGGTCTGATTTTGCTGATATTTCTCCTGTCGGCGATCAGGCGGTTCGCACGCATGAGCCCCGCCGATGTGGCCCGCACAGTCCGAACCGGCGGCGGCGTGCTGGGTCTGATCGGCGCCGCGCTGCTTCTCCTGCGGGGTCAGGTCGTCATCGCGGCGGCCCTGGCCGGAATGGCGGCGAGCTTCGCCGGCTGGCGAAAATTGGGGCAGTGGGCGTCGTTCCGTTGGCCGGCGAGCGGCGCCGCGCCCAGCGCAGGACGGGTCACGACGGCCCGCTCGGCGATGCTCGAGATGCGGCTCGATCACGACAGCGGAGCGATGACGGGCGCCGCGCTCTCGGGAACCTTTGCCGGCCGGTCGCTGGATACGCTGTCGCGTCCTGAACTTCTGAGCCTTAGCGAGGAGCTTCACCGCGACGATCCCGACGGCGTCGCGCTGCTAGAGACTTATCTCGACCGCCGGTTTGCCGGCTGGCGTGAGGCAGACCAGGGTCAGGGTCAGCGGCGGGGGACCGCTGGCTCCAGCGGCGCCATGTCCCGTCGCGAGGCCTACGAGACTTCTGGGCCTGCCGGAAGGCGCCGGCCCCGAGGAAATTATTGGCGCGCATCGCGCTTTGATGAAGAAGCTTCATCCAGATCGCGGCGGTTCGACCGGGCTTGCCGCGCGGGTCAATCAAGCCAAGGATGTTTTGATGCAGCGGCACGGCTAGGGCGTTCCCCTGGCGATGGCGTTGGGTCGGATCGGGAGGCGCGAGGTCAGTCACGGGAGGCGAAGCAGGCGAAGCCGCTCCTCTTGAGCGACCGACAAGCGGATTCGGCGGAGGCCTGCTCGAGACCGGCGAAGCGGGCGCGGTAGAGCGTGCCATCGGCGCCGCGCACCTTCTCCGTCACGGGCCTTGCCCCGGCGAGGAGAGCCCGGCCGTGCTGACGGGCTTTGTCGAGCAGCGCCTGCGCCTTGGCCGGATCGTCGGTGGCGCCGATCTGAATGATCCAGCCCTTCTCGCTCGCCTTCGCGGCGCCGTCATCGGAACCGTCCCCGGAGCGGCCGACGACGGCCGTTGCCGACGCTGATTTGACCCCGGCGCGATCGGCGTCGCCTTTGGGCTTGGCGGGCGGCGCCTGATCGGCCGGGTCGGGACCCTTCGTCCACACGAGCCGGCTCACCCCTGAAGCCGGTGTCTTCGCAGGGGAAGAGGGGGCCAAGGCCGGCTCGACAGCGGCCTGCTCTTGACCAATCGCGCGCGGCGGCAGGGGCGTGCCGTCTGAGCCAGGGGATAAGCTGACCTTACGAACCGCCGAGACGCTGATCGTCGGCTGGTCGTCGTCCTCGCCGTCGTCCCCTTCGCCGTCGAGCGCCTGCGCGGTCGCGACATGCGACGGCACGGCGACCGGGATCGGGCGCGGTCCGGGCGTCGCCTGAGCGACGGCGGTCTTGGCCGGCTGACTTCTTCGTCCGAGGCGTCGGCGACCCGGGTCGCGGTGCGGACCGTCGAGCACTGAGCGAGATGATCGTCGATCAGGTTCTCCATCACCCGATCGCGCGCCGCCGCTGTGTGGCCGCCCATGACGACGGCGAGCAGCGACCGCCCGTCCCGATGAACTGACGTCAGGAGATTGAAGCCCGAGGCGCGGGTATAGCCGGTCTTGATGCCGTCGACGCCGTCGACCCGGCCGAGCAGGTGATTGTGACTGCCGATTGTCCGTCCGTCGTATTCGAATTCCTCGGTCGAAAAGTATCTGAAGTAGCGCGGAAAGCGGTCTTCGAGGGAACGCGCGAGGACAGTCAGGTCGCGCGCCGTGGTGATTTGGTTGTCATTGGGCAGACCGGAAGCGTTGCGATAAGTGGTGTTCGCCATGCCGAGCGCGTGGGCCTTGTGGGTCATCATCGCGGCGAACGAGCTCTCGTCGCCCCCGATCGCCTCCGCGATCGCCACCGCGATATCGTTGGCCGAACGGGTCACGACCGCCTTGATCGCGTCCTCGACGCTGATCGTCTCGCCGGGCTCGAGTCCCAGTTTCGACGGCTCCTGGGCCGCCGCATGCTCGGAAATCGGAATGCGCGACTGAAGCGTCATCTTGCCGCTCTCGAGCTGCTCGAACAGCAGGTAGAGCGTCATCACCTTGGTGATCGAGGCGGGATGGCGAAGGCCGTCGGGGTCGGCCGCGTAGATCGTTCGGCCGCTGTTGGCGTCGACGACAATGGCGGAGAATGCCGGCGAGGAGGGAACGCCTCCGGCCGCGCCGCGCCGCGCGTCAGCGATATGACGGACATGCGCGTGGGCGTAGTGGAAGTGGCGTGCGTGGCGATGGAAATGGGCCTCAGCCGGCGCCGCGGCCAGCGTCAGCGCAGAGGCCGCCATGAACGCTCCAGCGGCGGCGCGCACGACAGATCCAAGATGCGGGTTTCCAATACGCCACGCCATGTACGCGCCCCAATTTTACACACGCGGACGTCGGGCGAATGACCCGGCGAGCACACTTGAACGATATGGCGATGCAGTTACGAGGCGGTTAACGCGACGGCGCCAATGCGGAGCGAATCCGCGCCAACCCCCTGATCAAGCAGGGCGCCGCGGTCCTTGCTGCACAAATCAGCGCTCGCTTTGATCGTGAGATACGACGCGTAAGGAATGGGAAAGACGAATGAAATCTGGCCCTCGGGTGACGCGGCGTCAGGCGTCGCGCGGCATTTATGTTGCACTGCAAAAAAGTTCTTGACTTTTATTGTGCAGTGCACATATTACCCCCATCACCAATTGGTCGGCCGGCACTGGGCGGACGACCGGAATCAGATAGGAGCTCCCATGGCCACGACCCCGAATTTCCAAGATTTCCAGGATTTCTCCAAGAAGCAGCTCGAGGCGATGGCTTCGGCCTCTTCGCTGTGGGCTAAGGGTCTGCAGGACCTCGCGGCTGAATCCACCGACTATTCGAAGAAGGCGTTCGAGGCCAGTTCGACCACGTTCGAGAAGCTTCTCGGCGCCCGTAGCGTCGAGGCCGCGGTCCAGATTCAGTCCGACTTCGCCAAGCAGGCGTATGAGGGCTTCGTCGCGCAGGCGAGCAAGGTCTCCGAGCTCTACGCCAAGGTCGCGTCGGACGCCCTGAAGCCCGTGACGTCGGCTTACGCGACCCTGCAGGCCAAGTAACGACACGGCGAGCCGCGGCGCTCTCTGCGGCGAGCCTTCTCAAACACCATCGCACCAGCCGGCGCCCACAGGCGTCGGCTTTTTCGTTGGCCCGGCCGGCGGCTTGATTCTATCGATTTGGCGGGCGGCTCCGGCTGTCTCTACGTCTCATCTTCGCGGGAACGAAGCTTGCGCGGCGCGCGTTGCCCGCTCGTAGGTTTGTCGCACGTCGTGCTTATCGCTGAACGAGCTCTTGCGCGTGACGCACAAATTCGCAATGCTTTCCCTCTTGGCGCCCTGGCGGGAATATCGTCTAGCGCCCACATTAGGTCGGGTTCGCGTGCGTTAGTCCGTAGCGCCGTAGCGAAACGCAAAAGACGGGGTCCGTTCGTGGCACGCGCCTCAGCACCGTTTGTCCTTCGTCTGAGAGCCGGGATGGCGCGGCTTGCGCGCTGGTTCGCGCCCGGATTTGGCGGCGCGGCCGCGAGCCCGGTGCGTGCGGCCGGGCCACGGGAGCCCAAACGGGGAGGAGACAATCCAGGGTCTGGGGCGGCGGTCATAACCCGCACCCGGACCCAGACGAAACGCCCAAACATGTATCGGGTCCTGCTGTTGAACGACGATTACACTCCGATGGAGTTCGTGATCTCCATTCTGCAGGCGTTCTTCAATAAGGACGCCCAGGAGGCGACCCAGATCATGCTTCAGGTGCATCATAATGGCGTTGGGGAATGCGGGGTCTTCACTTACGAGGTCGCCGAGACCAAAGTCTCGCAGGTGATGGATCACGCGCGGAAGAATCAACACCCGCTCCAGTGCATCATGGAAAAGAAGTGAAAGACGCGCCATGCCGATATTCTCCCGCACGCTCGAGAAGACCCTCCGGAAGGCGCTTTCGCTCGCCAACGAGCGCCATCACGAATACGCGACCCTCGAACACTTGCTTCTCGCGCTAATCGACGACACGGATGCGGCCGCGGTGATGCGCGCGTGCAGCGTCGATCTCGAAGTCTTGCGCAAGACCGTCGTCAACTATCTCGATACGGAGCTCGAGAACCTGGTGGTGGACAGCCAGGAGGAGGCGAAGGCGACCAATGGCTTCCAGCGGGTCGTGCAGCGCGCAGCCTTCCATGTGCAATCGTCAGGGCGCGAGGAGGTGACCGGAGCAAACGTCCTGGTCGCGATCTTCGCCGAACGCGAGACGCACGCCGCCTTCTTCCTGCAAGAGCAGGACATGACCCGCTACGACGCGGTCAACTACATCAGTCACGGGATCGCCAAGCGCCCCGGCCATTCGGACGGCTCCCGCCAGCCGCGGGGCGCCGACGAGGAGCCCGAGGCGCGCGAGGCGAAGGATTCGAAAGACAGCGGAGAATCCAAGAAGAAGGAAGGCGCCTTGGATGCCTATTGCGTCAATCTCAACCGCAAGGCGCGCGACGGGCGCATCGATCCGCTGATCGGCCGCGAAGCGGAAGTTCAGCGCACGATCCAGGTCCTTTGCCGGCGGCAGAAGAACAATCCGCTGCTGGTCGGCGACCCGGGCGTCGGCAAGACCGCGATCGCCGAGGGCCTCGCCCGCAAGATCGTCAATTCTGACGTGCCCGAGGTGCTCGATGGCGCCACGGTGTTTGCGCTGGATATGGGCGCGCTGCTCGCCGGCACGCGTTATCGCGGCGACTTCGAGGAGCGCCTCAAGCAGGTGATGAAGGAGATCGAGCAGCACAAGGACGCGATTCTGTTCATCGACGAGATCCATACCGTGATCGGCGCCGGGGCCACCTCGGGCGGCGCGATGGACGCGTCGAACCTTTTGAAGCCCGCTCTGGCGCAAGGCACGCTCCGCTGCATCGGATCGACCACCTACAAGGAATATCGCCAGTATTTCGAGAAGGACCGCGCGCTCGTACGGCGCTTCCAGAAGATTGACGTGAAGGAGCCGAGCGTCGCCGACGCCATCGAAATCCTCAAGGGGCTCAAGCCCTATTTCGAGGAGTTCCATAAGCTCCGCTACACCGGCGACGCCGTCAAGGCGGCGGTCGAACTGTCGTCGCGCTACATCCACGACCGCAAGCTGCCCGACAAGGCGATCGACGTGATCGACGAAACCGGCGCCTCGCAAATGCTGCTGCCGGAGGCGAGGCGGAAGAAGACGATCGGGGTCAAGGAGATCGAGGCGACCGTTGCGTCGATGGCGCGCATTCCGCCGAAGTCCGTGTCCAAGGACGACACTGAGGTGCTGCAGCACCTCGAGGACACACTCAAGCGCGCCGTCTATGGCCAGGACGTGGCCGTGGCTGCGCTCGCCTCAGCGATCAAGCTCGCGCGGGCCGGCCTGCGCGAACCGGAGAAGCCGATCGGCTGCTACCTATTCTCGGGCCCGACAGGCGTCGGCAAGACCGAGGCGGCGCGCCAGCTCGCCCTCAGTCTCGGCCTCGAACTGATCCGGTTCGACATGTCTGAATACATGGAACGCCACACCGTTTCGCGGCTGATCGGCGCGCCTCCCGGCTACGTCGGCTTCGACCAGGGCGGCCTCCTGACCGACGCGATTGATCAGCATCCGCACTGCGTCCTGCTGCTCGACGAGATCGAGAAGGCCCACCCGGACCTGTTCAACATCCTGCTGCAGGTCATGGACCACGGCAAGTTGACCGACCATTCCGGCAAGGCGATCGATTTCCGCAACGTCATCATGATCATGACGACAAACGCGGGCGCCCAGGACATGGCGCGGGCAGCCTTCGGATTCCACCAGGCGAAGCGGGAAGGGGACGACAAGGAGGCGATCGACCGCCTGTTCGCGCCCGAGTTCCGTAATCGTCTCGACGCGATCATCCCGTTCGCTCGGTTGCCGGAGGAGGTAATTGCGCGCGTGGTGGATAAATTCATCCTCCAGCTCGAGGCGCAGCTTGCCGACCGCAACGTGACGATCGAGCTGACCGACGAGGCCCGCGGCTGGCTGATCAAGAACGGCTATGACGATTCCATGGGCGCACGGCCGATGGCCCGGGTGATCCAGACGCAGATCAAGACGCCGCTGGCCGACGAGGTTCTGTTCGGCCGGCTGAAGAGCGGCGGCGTGGTCAAGGTCGTGGTCACAGGGCGACGAGACCGGAGAGAAGAAGCTCGGTTTCGTCTACCCGGAAGGACCAGCGGCGCCCCGCATGGAGCGGGACATCATGCTCGCGGCCAAGGCGCGCGGCCGGTCCCGAAAGCGCGTCGAGCCAGCGGCCCCAGGCCCGGCCGACGCGGCGCCTGAAGCCGAGGCGCCGTGAAGCCGTAACTTCGCGCATAGCGCTGCGGGCGTCCGGCCATTGGGCGCTAGCCGAAAACGATCAAGGCCCTGCGCCGAACTCATGCGCGACACGACTTGCGGCGCGTCTCGTGCCCGACACAAGGCGCGCGAGGCGGGGCGCGCTCACCCCGAACGATCGGCGGGTTGCCAGACTCCGCGCTCCAGATCACACTCTGCGGCAGTGTCATGGTCTGCGGAGGTACGACGTGCCCGATCCGGCGCCCCCGATCACTGGACTCCTGGAAACTTCCGTTTACGCCGAGGACGTCGAACGAACCGCCGCCTTCTATCGCGACCTCTTTGGTTTCAAGGTGTTGGTCGACAGCCCGCGTCTGGTCGCCTTCGAGGTGGCTGACCGCCACGTTCTGCTGATCTTCCAGCGGCGCGCGACCGAAGACGACATCGTCGACGCGCGCGGCGTCATCCCGGGCCATGACGGGACTGGACGGCTGCATCTGGCGCTGTCGATCGCGGCCGCAGATCTCGCGCCCTGGCGGGCCCAACTCGCCGGCCGCGAGATCGCTCTCGCAGGCGAGTATCGCTGGCCGCGGGGAGGAACGAGCCTCTATTTCCGTGATCCCGATGGCGCGCTCGTCGAACTGGCGACGCCGGGCCTCTGGTGGTGAGCGCCAAGCCCCTGGGCGAACGCCGACGGAACGACGTCCGGTTTCCGGCGTTGTCTATTCGGTGAGGGCAGGGTTTTGGCGCGAAGCATCGCCCGCTCCCGACTCCGAGCAGCAGTGATCTCGGACGACATCGCCACATTCTCTCCAGTTCACAGGAGTGGAAAATGCGTACACTGATCAATGCGATCGCCGCGACTTCGATCGCGGCGCTTATGACGGGAGCGACCGCCAGCGCGTCATTTGCGCTGCCGCACGGGCCGCACGTCGGCGGCTTCCACGGCGGGGGCTGGCATGGCGGAGGCTGGCACGGCGGCGGCTGGCATCGCGGAGGCGGATGGCATGGCGGCGGATGGCACGGCGGCGGATGGGGGCCGGCAGTCGGGCTGGGGATCGCTGGCGGTTTGGCCGCGGGCGCGCTGGCGGGATCGTACTACAACAACAATTGCATCCAGTACGAACCGGTTTACGACGCCTACGGCAACTATGTCGGCAGCCAGGCAGTCAACATCTGCGGGCCGTAAGCGCCTCTCGCGCGGTCGCCTCGCAACTGGGCGGCCGCGCCGCCGCTCACGATGGGGGGCGCCGCGTCGCGTTCTGCGCGCATTGCCGGCAGAGGCCTTTCGCCTCGACCATCACTTGCCTCAGGCGAAAACCAGACTGGCTCGCCGTCGCCGCAATCGCCCGCATGACGGCGTCGTCCTCGATTTCCTCGCTGCGTCCGCAGGCCTCGCAGACGACGAGCATGCCATGATGGGCGTGGCCGAGATGCTCGCAGGGGGCGAAGGCGTTCAGGCTCTCGATCTTGTGAACGAAGCCGTGCTCCAGCAGGAAATCGAGCGTACGATAGACCGTCGGAGGCGCGACCTGCTTGCCCTCGCGACGAGAAAGCTCCTCCAGGATCGCGTAGGCGCCGAGCGGGGCGGCGCTGCCCGAAAAGACGTCGAGCACGCGGCGTCGTAACGGCGTCAGGTGCACGCCATCCCGCTCGCAGGTCTGCTCGACCCGAGCCGCCCAGGTCGCCGGGTCGTGTGCGCAGCCGCAAGCCGGGTCCGTCTTCGCTTCCAACATTGCCTCACTCTACCATGACGCTTGCCGGCAATCGCCCGGTGCGATTTTCGGGCTTGTCTCCTGCACTGTTATAACATAACACTCTAACGCTTTCGGACGCAACTGGAGACCTCTCCATGCTCAATCGCCTTTCGCTCACGGCGGCGGTCGCCGCCTTCGCGCTGTCGGCGCCCGCTCTGGCCGATCCGGTCAAGGTCGTGGCGGCGGAGAATTTCTACGGCGACATGGCGCGGCAGATCGGCGGCGACAACGTCGCGGTGACCAGCATCCTCAGCAATCCGGATGACGACCCGCACCTGTTCGAGGCGAGCCCGGCGACAGCCAGGGCGCTCGCCCAAGCCAGGGTGGCGATCGTCAACGGCGTCGACTACGATCCGTGGATGGAAAAGCTGCTCGTCGCCCATCCGGCGCCCGGCCGCAGGGAGATTAACGTCGGCGCGCTCACTGGCCACAAGCCGGGTGACAACCCGCATTTATGGTACGATCCGGCTTATGTGAAAGCAGCCGCAACGGCGCTCACTGCTGCGCTCGCGGCAGCGGATCCCATGCACAAGGCGGACTATCAGCAGGGCCTGGCAAAGTTCGACGATTCGCTGAAACCGCTCGACGAGAAGATCGCCGCGATGAAGAAATCCTTCGCCGGTCAGCCGGTGACCGCCTCCGAGCCGGTGTTCGGCTATCAGGCGGATCTGATCGGCCTCAAGGTCCACAACGAGAAATTCGCGCTGGCGGTGATGAACAACGCCGAGCCGACGCCCTCCGAGGTCGCGGCGTTCGAGGACGACCTCAAGGGCCACAAAGTCAAGGCGATGCTGTTTAACGCCCAGGCGAGCGAGCCCGCGGTGCAGCGGCTGGTGCGGATGGCCAAGGACAATGGAATCCCGGTCGTCGGCGTCTCGGAGACCGAGCCGGCCAACGCGACCTACCAGACCTGGATGCTCGGGCAACTCGAGGCGCTCGACAAGGCGCTGACTCCGACCCTGTGACTGCCGACCCGGTGACCGCCCTCCGCTTCGACGCCGTAACCATCAGGCTCGGCCGCCGGACGATCCTCTCGGCTGCGAGTTTCGCCCTGCGCGAGGGCGAGTTCGTCGGCATGCTTGGCGCCAACGGAGCCGGCAAGACGACGCTGATGCGCGCCGCCCTCGGGCTCGTTCCGGTCGCCTCCGGCGCTGTCAGCGTGCTCGACGCGCCGGTCCGGCGCGGCAATCCGGCGATCGGCTACATGCCGCAAAACCGCGGCGCCGTCGCCGCGCTCCGTCTTACCGGCTGGGACGTCGTCGCCAGCGCCGCCGTCGGCCGGCGCTTTGGTTTCACGACGCTCGACAAGGCCGCCCGGCGCGAGATCGACTGGGCGCTCGACGAGGTGGACGCGCGCGAGCTTGCCGAGCGCTCGATCGGAGAACTGTCGGGCGGGGAACGGCAGCGGCTGCTGCTCAGCCAGGCGCTGCTTGGCCGCCCAAGGCTGCTCTTGCTCGACGAACCGCTGATCTCGCTCGACCCCGCCCACCAAAAGAGCGTGGTCGAGATCGCCCGCCGGGTTTGCGACGACCTGAAGGTCGCGATCCTGTTCAGCGCCCACGAGCTGAACCCGCTCGTCAACGCCATCGATCGGGTGCTCTATCTGGGCGCCGGCGCCGCCGTGATCGGTCCGGTCGAGGAGGTGGTGACCGGCCCGGTGCTGTCGCGGCTCTACGGCGCGGAGATCGAGGTCGTGCGGGTCAGGGACCGTTTCTTCGTCATGGCCGGCGACGTCGACGTCGAGCGCGAGGCGCACCGCCACGACGCGCGCGGCCATTCCCACGATCACGACGACGCCCATGCTTGAGTACGACTTCATGCGCTCGGCCTTCGCCGCCTCCGGGGTCGCGGCGGTGCTGGCGGGGACGGTCGGGTTCTTCCTGGTCCTGCGCGGACAGACCTTCGCGGGGCACGCGCTCTCCCATGTCGGCTTCACCGGCGCGACCGGCGCGCTGCTCATCGGCCTGTCTCCGCTCGCCGGCCTCGTCGGCTTCACGCTCGTTGCGGGAATTGGCATGGGCCTGTTCGGCGAGAAACTGGCCGAGCGCGACGTCGCCATCGGCATGATGCTGTCGCTGGCGCTCGGGCTCGGGCTCCTGTTCCTGCATTTCTACACCGCCGCGGCGACGCAGGCGGCGGCTCTGTTGTTCGGCAACGTGCTCGGCGTCGATCCGTCCGCGCTCCTGACCCTCGTCATCCTGGCGGTCCTGAGCCTCGCGGCGCTGGCCGCGATCGGCCGCCCGCTCGTCTTCGCCTCGCTTCAGCCGGAGCTCGCCGAGGCGCGCGGCGTGCCGCTGCGCTTCGTCGCTTCGGCCTTTCTCGCCATCGTCGCCGTCGCGGTCGCCGAGTGCGCCCAGATCGTCGGGGTCTTGCTGGTGTTCACGCTGATGGTCGGACCAGCGGCGGCGGCGATGAACCTCACCCGCCGCCTGCCCGCAGGAATCGCGCTCTCGGCGGCGCTGGCGCTCGCCGAGGCCTGGGCCGGCCTGACGCTCGCCTATTACACCGACTGGCCGACCAGCTTCTGGATCACCGCGCTCTCTGGCATGGTATTCTTCGGCGCGGCGGCGCGGCAATTCGCGAGGTAGGCGAATTGTAGCCGCGATCGCTGATCGCGGCTGACGCGGTCAGCGACCGCGTCTACACCGGGCCGCCTCGGCGAATGAACAATTCACCTCGGAATGAGGGTTTGGGGCGGTGTCGGCAGCCAGTTTCTTCCTCGACGTCGAGACCTCCGCGCTCGGGCGGCCCTGGCGGGCGCGGCTCGACGGGGCTGGGGAGATGCGCGCCCTGGCGATCGCCCAGGTCGGCGGACACGACGAGCTGATCGCCCGGGTCCTGGCCGGGCGCGGCGTCGCGCCGGAGGCGGTCGAGCGCTACCTCGATCCGACCCTGCGCGACCTGATGCCGGACCCGTTCGAGCTCACCGACATGGAGGCGGCGACCGACCGCCTGCGCCTTGCGGTCGAGCGGAGCGAGCGGGTCGCGATCTTCGGCGACTATGACGTCGACGGCGCATGCAGCGCAGCGCTGGTCAGCGAATATCTCGAAGCCTGCGGCTGCCAGACCCTCGTCCACATCCCCGACCGCGTCACTGAAGGCTACGGTCCCAACGTCGAGGCGATGGCCGCCTTCGCCGCCAAAGGCGCGAGCCTGGTCGTCACGGTCGATTGCGGCGCGGTCAGCCATGGGCCGTTCGCCGAGGCGCGAAAGCTCGGCCTCGAGGTCGTGGTGTTCGATCACCACCAGGCGCCGCCGACGCTGCCGGACGCGGTCGCGGTGGTCGATCCCAATCGCGACGACGATCTCTCCGGCCTCGGCTACCTCTCGGCGGCCGGGGTTGCGTTCCTGGGGCTGGTGGCCCTCAACCGGGCGCTGCGCGAGAGCGGGTTCTGGAAGGGCCGGCAGCCGCCGGACCTCTTGGCCGCGCTCGACCTCGTCGCGCTCGCCACCGTCGCCGACGTGGTGCCGCTGACGGGGCTCAATCGCGCCTTCGTCGTCAAGGGTCTTCAGGTCATGCGGCAGCGGCGCCGGCCGGGGCTAGCGGCCCTGTTCGACGTCTCCGGCGCCGACGGACCGCCGCGGCCCTATCACCTCGGCTTCCTGATCGGGCCGCGGATCAACGCCGGCGGGCGGATCGGCGACGCCGCCCTGGGGGCCCGCCTCCTCACCACGGCCGACGAATTCGAGGCGCGCGCCATCGCCGCCGAACTCGACCGGCTGAACCGCGCCCGGCGGGAGATCGAGATCGCGGCGCTTGCCGAGGCGGAGGCGGAGGCGCTGTTTGCGCTGGGCCTCGAGGAGCGCGGCGCGGCTGTCGTGGTCGCGGGCGCGGCCTGGCCGGCCGGGGTCGTCGGCCTGATCGCGGCGCGGCTCAAGGAGCGCTTCGATCGCCCCGCTTTCGCCCTGACCTTCGCCGGGGGTCACGCGGTCGGTTCAGGGCGGTCCATTCCGGGCGTCGATCTCGGCCGCGCGGTTCGGGCGGCGGTCGAGGCGGGCCTGCTCGTCAAGGGCGGCGGCCATCCGATGGCGGCGGGGGTGACGCTGGAGAAGGGCCGGCTCGGCGAGCTGCGCGCCTTCCTCGAGGAGCGCCTCGCGGCGCCGGTCGCCGCGGCGCGGGCGGCGGCGAGCCTTTCGGTCGACGCCGCCCTGACCGCGGCCGGCGCGACGCCCGAACTCATCCGCCGGCTCGAGGCCGCCGGGCCTTATGGCAGCGGCAGCCCCGAGCCGATGTTCGTCCTGCCGCGCCACCGCCTCGCTGAGGTCTTCCCGGTCGGCCCCGACCACCTCAAGGTCCGCGCCGTCGCCATGGACGGGGCCGGCCTCGACGCCATCGCGTTCCGTTCGGTCGGCAAAAAGATGGGCGAGGCGCTGACCCGGCTCAAGGGCGCATCCGTCCATCTCGCCGGGACGCTCGCGGTCAACCGCTACGGCGGGCGGGAGCGGGCGCAGCTCAGGGTGGTCGACGTGGCGGAGGCGGGTCGGTAGTCTATCGTCACCAACAAAAGGGGCCGAGCCGTGGCGACTGGCGTCCCTTCCCCCCTTGTGGGGGAAGGACAGGATGGGGGGTCGCGCCTGCCCGATGGGTTGGCGCCTCTTGAACCCAGTCCGAATGCGAAGCCTGGCAAGCTCAGATCGCAGAATGCTCGATGCGTGGCCGCAGCTCGATCAGCTTCAGACGGACCGTCTCCAAAACGCCGTCGAGATTGTGAAACACCTCGTCGTTGGTGAAGCGGAGAATGGCGAAGCCCTGCGCCGCGAGCGCGGCTGTGCGCGCGGCGTCGCGGGCAACCTCTTCGTCGGCCGAATGGGTGGCGCCGTCCCCCGGATCACAGTCGGATCACAGTCCGGGGGTCGATGACGAGCTTTGCGTCGAATGAGGCGAAGTCGGCGATATAGCCGCCGAGCGCGACCTGCCGGCGAAAGCGAAAGCCTCCGACCTCTTTGCGCCGAAGCCCCAGCCAGAGCCGTCGCTCAGCGCTGGTGGCGTTCCGTCTCAGGCTGCGCGCAATTGCGGCTAATCTCGTCGGCATGGCGCGACCCGCCATCCTGTCCTTCCCCACAAGGCTACGGGATACACACATCTTTTAGCAGCCGTGCGCCGCTCAACGGCGGTTGGCGTCCCCGCCCGCCACCGCCCGTCGACAGACGGGCGTCCTTTCGGACACCCTATGGTGGGGGCGGGACAGAGGGGGGGTCGCGCGGACCTCTCATTCGGGGGAAATGTCGCCAGGTTTTTCGAAGTTCGGCGCGACCCCCCTCCTCAATCCTCCCCCACAAGGGGGGAGGAAGCCGCCCTCCGCCGTCGGGCACGGCGGCAGCGAGGCGGGAGAGAGGTGTGCATCCCGTAGCCCCACAAGGGGGGAAGGGACGCTAAACCCGTCCGCCCGCCGCTGTGCTCGCACAAGGTTTCTTGTCGAGCATGATTATCGTCCGCAACCTCGCCCGGGGACGCCAAGTGTTAGTGCCGGTACAGTAGCCCTCGGCGCCTCTCGAAGCGCTCCGCCGACGAGTCCCGGCGTCTGCCCTGACGCTCGCCCGCGTCAAAATCCATCGCCTCGCTCCGCAATGCGCCGCCGAGGCTCATAGCAGCCCCAGCGCCGCCAGTTCGCGCCGCAGGCCCTCGGGCATTGCCGACACTCCGGCCCCACGGCCGTCGAGATCGGGCGGCGCGTCCTTGGGTTGGTAATAGCGCCAGCCCTGGAAGGCGCGCATCGGGCGGGGCGCGACCGGGACCACCTCACCGTCGAGCCAGAGCTTGCAGCGCCCGATCCCGTCGGCGTCCCGGAACGGCTCGACGCCGACGAGCGTCTGTCGCGCCCCGATCTGGCCCTTGATCACCCAGTAGAGAGAGCCGCCGTCGGTCAGTTCGTCCGCCCGCTTCGGCGTCATGCGCGTGATATGGGCATGGCGAGAGGGCGCGCCACGCTGCTCCGCCTCGCGCATTCGCGAGGCCATCCATGTCCGCAGGTCTTCGAGCAAATCCGCGCCGACGCAGAGTTTGATCAGGTGCAGGGGCATCGCAGCGGACTTATAGCATTGGGCGGCGACTGCGCCGTCCCTCCGCCCCGACAATCCCCAGAAGATCGACTTGGCGATGCGGCCTCGCTGTCCAAGCGCGGAGCATTCAGCACTCCGCCCTCGTCCTGAGGAGCCCGCAAAGCGGGCGTCTCGAAGGATGATCCAGATTACACGATTGCGCCCGGTGGAGCGTCCTTCGAGACGCGTCGCCTGCGGCGCCGGCTCCTCAGGACGAGGGTATGTGTGACCGCACACCTCCGAGTGCACGGCCGGCAAGCGGCGCTACGTCGCGCCCTGCTCGGCCCGGACAATTCGCGCGCCTTCGACCATCGCCTTCATCTTACCGAACGCGGAATCGCGCGGCAGGTATTTGAGGCCGCAGTCGGGCGCGACAATGATGTCCTCCGCCTTGCGGTAGGCGAGCGCCCGGCGGATGCGGCCCGCGACCGTCTCCGGCGTCTCAACCTCGGGCGTCGAGAGGTCGAGCACGCCAAGAATGATCTTCTGGTCGGGCAGATCCTTGAGGACCGAGCAGTCGAGATTGGACTGCGCGGTCTCAATCGAGATCTGCCTGCAACGGCAGGCTTTGAGCTGGGGCAAGAACGAGTACGCGCTGGGTCGCTGATGGATGATCGCCGCGTAGCCGAAACAGATGTGCACCGCCGTCGTCCCGTTCACGCCTTCGAGTGCACGGTTCAGCGCGGCGAGGCCGTAGTCCTCGGCCGGTTTCGGCCGCGCCTGCATATAGGGCTCGTCGATCTGGACGATGTCGGCGCCGGCGGCGAAAAGGTCCTTGATCTCCGCGTTGACCGCCTCGGCGTAGTCCATCGCGGCTTCGGCGGGCGACGGGTAGAAGTCGTTCTGCGCCTGCTGGCTCATGGTGAACGGGCCCGGCAGGGTCATCTTCACCATGCGCGTCGTGTGACGGCGCAAGAACTTGAGGTCCTCGACTTCGACGGGACGCCGGCGGCGGATCTTGCCGACGATGCGGGGAACCGGATTGGGATGGCCGGAGCGGTCGAGGGCGACGCCCGGGATTGTCGATGTCGATTCCCTCGAGCGCGGTCGCGAACCGGTTGGAGTAGCTCTCGCGCCGGATCTCGCCATCGGTAATGATGTCGAGCCCCGCCTCCTCCTGCAGCTTGATGGCGACCACGGTCGCGTCCTCCTGCGCTTCGGCCAGATAGGGCTCCGGAACGCGCCACAGCTCGTTCGCCCGCACCCGTGGCGGAAAGCGGCCGGCGAGCTTCGCCCGATCGATCAGCCATTCCGGCTGTGCGTAGGAACCGACGAGCGTGGTAGGCAAGAGCATCGGGACGTCCTCCGGCTGGCGGGCTCTCGAGGCGCCGCTCCCGTGCAATCCTGCGTCCGCTTCCGCCGACTTGGCAAGACCGGGCGCCCGTCATTGCGTAGCGCTGACCCCGGTCACTCCGCCTTCGCGCGCTCGATCCGCGACCAGTCCGGATCGGGAATCCTGACGCCGGGCAGGCAGATCGGCCCCTCGATCCGGACGCCGTAGCGCTCGGACAGGCGATCGAGGTCCGTCGGCTCATGGATCGGGCGCCGAATGGTTGCAGGCGATCTCGAACAGATTGTCGCCGCGCCAGGAGACGTCCCAAAGCCTGAGCGTCTTGTCCCGAGACCACGACAGGACGCGCCGCCCTTCCCGGTCGAACAGCGCGCCGTACGACCGGACCCTCATGCGTCATGGGCGCGCCGATCGGCGCGCCGGTCGCCGCGTCCCAAAGCCTCAGCGTCCCGTCTCATCAGACCACGACAGGATGCGCCGCCCGCCGTTGTCGAACAGCGCGCCAGAAGACCTACCCCCCATGCATCATCGGCGCGCCAATCGGCGCGCCCGTCGCCGCGTCCCAAAGCCTGAGCGTGTTGTCAAGGGACCACGACAGGATGCGCCGCTCGTCCTTGTCGAACCGCGCGCCGCAGACCGGCCCCTCGTGCGTCATCGGCGAGCCCGAGCGGCGCACCCGTCGCCGCGTCCCAAAGCCTAAGCGTATGATCACGAGACCATGACAGGATGCGCCGCTCGTCCTTGTCGAACCCGCGCCAAAGACAAGCTCCTCATGCGATCATTCGGCGCGCCGATACGCCGCGCCCGTCGCCGCGTCCCAAAGCCTCAGCGTATAGTCATCAGACCAAGACAGGATGCGCCGCTCGTCCTTGTCGAACCGCGCGCCCCAAACTGTGCCCCTCATGCGTCATCGGCATGCCGATCGGCGCGCCCGTCGCCGCATCCCAAAGCCGGAGCGTCTTGTCATCAGACCACGACAGGATGCGCCGCTCGTCCCTGTCGAACTGCGCGCCAGTGACCGGACCCTCATGCGTCATCGGCGCGCCGATCGGCGCGCCCGTCGCCGCGTCCCAAAGCCTGAGCAGTCTTGTCCTCAGACCACGACAGGATGCGCCGCTCGTCCTCGGTCGAACAGCGCGCCATTGACCCCACCCTCATGCGTCATCGGCGCGCCGATCGGCGCGCCTGTCGCCGCGTCCCAAAGCCTGAGCGTCTTGTCATCAGACCACGACAGGATGCGCCGCTCGTCCTCGTCGAACAGCGCGCCGTTGACCCGACCCTCATGCGTCATCGGCGCGCCGATCGGCGCGCCCGTCGCCGCGTCCCAAAGCCTCAGCGTCATGTCTTCAGACCACGACAGGATGCGCCGCTCGTCCCTGACAACACCGCGCCACTGAACCGGACCCTCATGCGTCATCGGCGCGCCGATCGGCGCGCCCGTCGCCGCGTCCCAAAGCCGGAGCGTCTTGTCATCGAGACCACGACAGGATGCGCCGCTCGTCCTTGTCGAACCGCGCGCCCCTGACTCCATCCCTCATGCGTCATCGGCGCGCCGATCGGCCGCGCCCGTCGCCGCGTCCCAAAGCCTGAGCGTGTTGTCCCACGACCACGACAGGATGCGCCGCTCGTCCCGGTCGAACTGCGCGCCAATGACCCAACCCTCATGCGTCATCGGCGCGCCGATCGGCGCGCCCGTCGCCGCGTCCCAAAGCCAGAGCGTCTTGTCGTCGGACCACGACAGGATGCGCCGCCCGTCCTGGTCGAATTGCCGCCCCGGACCGGCCCCTCGTGCGCCATCGGCGCGCCGATCGGCCACGCCCGTCGCCGCGTCCCAAAGCCGGAGCGTCTTGTCATAGACCACGATAGGATGCGCGCGCTCGTCCTGGTCGAACCGCGCGCCCCTGACCGTACCCTCATGCGTCATCGGCGCGCCGATCGGCGCGCCCGTCGCCGCGTCCCAAAGCCTAAGCGTCCAGTCATCAGACCACGACAGGATGCGCCGCCCGTCCTTGTCGAACTGCGCGCCTATGACCGAGCCCTGATGCGTGATCGGCGCGCCGATCGCTACGCCCGTCGCCGCGTCCCAAAGCCTGAGCGTACGGTCACGAGACCACGATAGGATGCGCCGCTCGTCCTGGTCGAACAGCGCGCCATCGACTGGGCCCTCATGCGTCATCGGCTGCGCCGATTGGCGCGCCCGTCGCCGCGTCCCAAAGCCTGAGCGTCTTGTCCGATGACCACGACAGGATGCGCCGCCCGTTCTTGGTCGAACAGCGCGCCAGTGACCGAACCCTCATGCGTCATCGGCGCGCCGATTGCCGCGCCCGTCGCGGCGTCCCAAAGCCTGAGCGTCCTGTCTTCGGACCACGACAGGATGCGCCGCCCGTCCTTGTCGAACTGCGCGCCCTTGACCGGACCCTCGTGCGTCATCGGCGCGCCGATCGGCGCGCCCGTCGCCGCGTCCCAAAGCCTGAGCGTCTTGTCCTCGGACCACGACAGGATACGCCGCTCGTCATTGTCGAACAGCGCGCCCCGGACCGCATCTCCATGGTTCATGACCGCCACCGGCGGACGCTGCTCGAAGGACAGAGCGAGCGACCGGATCGTTTCTGCCAACATCGGCCGTTCGGTCGGCCCGTCGCGCCGTGGGCCAGGCCGCGAGCGCCAGCCGCACGCCGTCCAGCGCGTCGCCCTTCACGCGCCGCAACGCGCGACAGAGCCGCAAGCGCACGCGTCTCGTTGGCGACGGCTTTACGGGTCTGCTCGGCCTCCCTGCGCCGGGCCGCCTCCCTCTCTTCCGCCTCCCGCTTCCAGTGCTCAAGGCTCGTCCGGATCAGCGTCTCGACCTTCGCCCATCCGCCGCCATAGCGCTCGGTCCAGGCCGGATTGAGCCCGAAGAGCCAGACTTCCCCCTCCCCAGCGGCCGACGCGGAGAGGATTCCGGAGCGGCGGTCAGCAAAGCCCTCCGCCTGGAACAGCATCGTCCGCCAGCGCAAGCCCGCGCGGATTTCCCGTTGCAGCCAGCCGTCTGGCTTGTCGCCGACCTTGCGCCAGCAACGGATCAGCGCCTCGTGGCTGATGTCGATGATGGTCTCGTCGTCGATCGGCGCCGGAGCGTAGGGGGTCAGGAAGGAGACGCCGGGGGCGCGGAAGGCGTCGAGGATCGGACTCAGCGCCTGGGCCCTCGCGCCCGCCGCCCGGCAGAGCGCCTTGAACGAGAGCGGCCGGCGGATCGCCGACCCTTCGGCATTGACGTCGGTCAGCGCCCGGAAGGCGCCCTCGACGATCCGCCTGCCCCGTTGATGGGGCGCGGCCTTCGCCATGACGGCGTCTGCGTGGCTGGACAGAAGCTCTGCGAGGCCGCCGGCCTCATCGACGATGCGCGTGTCGAGGATCGGGCGGGCGCCCGGCGTGGCGCGGCGAACCGCGTCCTCCCACATCAGCATGAGGCCGTGTTGAAGGAGCGGCAATTCGTCTTCCCGTCCGCGCACCGAAGCGATCAGCCGCGCCGCATGCGTGTCGGCGAATTGGCCGCCGTACATCTCAGCCGGACGTCGGACGGCGCGCAGGAGGCCCTCGTCGTCCATGCGCGGAACGAGATATTGCGTCCGGTTGATCGTCTCGGCGAAACCCGCGAAGCGGGCGCATTCGCCCAAAAATTCCGAGCGCATGGTCAGGATGACGCGGAGGTCGACCGCGCCCGTGCCGGTCTTCGCCCCCTCCTCCGCCGCCGCCCGCTCGATGAGCTTGACGAACAGATCCGCCTCGTCGCGGCTCGACTCCTTCTCGTAGCGAAACAGCTCCTCGAACTGGTCGACCAGAAAGCAGAGACTCTTGCCCACGAGGCCGGAAAGTGACGCGGCGACGGAGGCGAGAGTCGCGCCGCGTGCGCCGAATTGGGCGGCGATTTCCGAAACGCGCTCGAGATCCCGCGCCCGCCCTTCGAGCCCGGCAAACGCGGCGGCGAGGTTCCACAAAGGTCCGCCCGAGGGGCGCAGGGTGCAGGTGAGCCACGCAGCCGCGTGGCGATTGTGCTGAAGGGCGAGCTTCGGCAGAACGCCGGCGCGCACCAGCGACGACTTGCCCGAGCCCGAGACGCCATGGATCAGCACGAGCCGGTTGGCCACCAGGCGTTCGACGACATCGTCGATCATCCGTTCCCGGCCGAAGAAGATCGCGCTTTCCTTGTCCTCGAACGGACGCAGGCCGGGATAGGGCCACTCGGGCAGCCGATTTGCGCCGGATTGGTCGGGGGACGGGACGGAGCGGCCGACCGTTCCAAGTCGCGCGGCTTCGAGCCAGGCGCGGAACGGACCTCGCCAATCGGGCCGACGAACGTCGAAACGGGCGATGCCGAACGGCGCGACGTCGATCGGCAGCGCGTCTCCCGACCGGTCGAGCACGGCGCAGGGCGGCGGCGCGCCGTGCGCGCCGATCATGCGCTCGCGTTCGTCCATTCCAATGCCGAAGAGATCGTCAACGAAACGCTCGTCGTTCTCGATTCGCACGAGCGCCAGCGCGTCGCATCGCTTGGCCGTCTCGATGCGAACCTTGGCCTCCTGCTCCCACGCTTTGAGACCGTCGCCGCCGACTGGCTTGGCGGTCAGCGCCGCAACGCCGTCGCGCTTGAGCGCGAGCTCGATCTCGACGCGAGCAGCTTCGGCGTGCTGAGACGCGTGGAGATAGAGGCGCGGCGCCCTCTGGCCGATCCGGACCGCGGCAGCCGCCTCTTGCGCCAGCGCCTCTTTGGCGGCCCGGTCCCGCAGTTCGCGCAGGCGTTGGGTGAGCCATACCCGCAGCCGGCCGAGTTCCTTGTAATACTCCTCGTCATTGGGCTCCCTGAGCTGAAATCCCCAGGGGTCGCCGGTGGCGGGATCGAAGAACGAGAAGCCGGTCATCGCGTGGCCGCGCTCGTCCCGCAGCAGCTCAGGCCAATTGTTGGTGTCGGTGCGTTGCGCCTTGATCACGAACACCCGGCCGTCGGGTCCGGCGCGGTCCAGGATCTGCGCCTTAAACCATTCGAGTTCGTCCTTGCACCAGCTCGATTCGAGATAGCGCTCGGACATGACGATCATCAGGACGCCGCATCGGCTCGCCTTCGCTCGGAGATCGTCGGTGAGCAGGGCGGTCGGGTCGAGGTCCGGATCCATCCAGACGCTCAATCCGGTGAATTCGGTCTTGAGCGCGTGGAGCCCGTCCTTCAGCCGGCCGACCAGATCCCGGCTCCAGTCCCGCAGCGGGGCGCGGCCGCCGACCGGCGCGCCGTGCGAGTAGCTGACGAAGATGTCCGGATCGAAACGAGGCGCGAGATAAGACACCGGCGATCCAACGACGGATGAGCGTGGGTCGGAAAGCGTAGTGGCTCTGCGGCCTTTGTCGAGTTCGGCGGGCGGCGCTAGGCGGGAAGAGACGGCTGGGCCGTACGACCTGGGGCGCATTTGGAGGATTCAAAGTTGGGCGCGAACCGCAATCTCGCCGTAACCCATTGAAATCGTTGAATTGCTCGTCGAATGGAAGGCCGATTCCAGTCGTATCCCATTGATTTTATTGAGGTCTGGTCAGAAATCGGCGGTCATCGACCCTCCCGCCGCGCCGACGGCGCAGAGGAGGACGGGGCGGGGGGTCAGGTGACCCGGACCAGCCTCGTCAGCTCGAAGGGCAGGTCGTAGCCGTCCCAGATCGAGTTGAAATCGAGCGCCGCCCCGGCTGGAGCGAGTCGGGAAACGCCGGAATTGGCGACCGCCTCGGCAAGCTCCATAAGCTCCTCGGACCCGAAGCCGAAGTGGGTCACCGTCTGGTCGCGCTCCTGCGCCATAGCGCTGACCGAGGCGATGGACGGAACGAAATCCACCCAGAGAAAGCCGCCGCCGACACGGGCTTCGTGGCGCTGGCTGGGCGAGGACAGGACGCTCGTCAAGGCCGGATTGCGCCAGTCCAGCGAGGTGACGCCGCCGCTCGCCGCCGCCTGGTACGCGGCGACCATCTTGCGCATGAAATGTCCGGTTCCTGCAGTCTGGCCGGCAGCCAGCGCGACCCGCGCGAGGCTCGTCATCAGCGCCGCGACCGCGGCCTCGTCGCGCGCCGCGTCTCCGACCACGAACAGGACATGGGGCGACGAACACGCCATTTGATCGAAGATGAAGATGTCGTTGTAGAGCCGGCGCGCCAGCGCCTCGCGTGCGCTGTCGTCGAGGCCCCGCAGCGCCTCGCCCTTCATCACCGAGAACGACGATCGATCGCCAAACCAGATCGCCTTGCCGCCATTGCGCAACGGCAGCGGCGCGAACGCCGCCACCTTGGCGTCGCCCCCCCAGACGATGCGGGCGTCGCTCTCGGCGGAGATGACCGCGCTCAGCGCGCTGCTCGAATTGTAATGGACGAAGACCTGGGTGTCGTCGCCGGCCGCCTGGAGCCGTTCGAGAAACAATTCGCACACCGCGCGGATCGCCTCGCTGAAATCGGTCGGCACCCGCGTGACATTGGCGTTGCCGACAAGATAGGAGAGAATCCAGGAATAAAGAAAAACCGTCTCGACATTTTGCGGCGGCAGATGGAAGACGAGGCCGCGCGGACGCGCCAGCGACTGCGGCGGCAGCCGCTTCTCGAAATTGGCCGCGAGCTTTTGCAGGGCGCCGCGCCGGGTCCAGAACGCGAAATGCTTGACGAACGAGGAGGTCGCCCCGCCGTCGCGGCCAAGCAGCTTTTCGCTCACCCGCGCAACAAGATCGACCCTCGGGTCGGCGAAAGGCGCGACGACCGCGCGCCGGGCGGCGCCAAGCCGGGTCAGCAGGTCGCCCTGGGATATCGTCCCGCCCGACCCGTGCGGCCCGAGGATCGTCAGGTTCGATGGGTCATGGATCGTCATGCCGCCATGGCTCCAATCACGTCGCTGCAGCCGCGGAGCTCCGCCTTCTTGACCCGGCCAATGATGCGAATCGCCTTGCCCAGCCGCCCATCGACGCCCGCGTCCACGGTGACCACCGCGCCCAGGTCCTCGGTCAGGACGCTGTGGCCGGGATAGGACGTCGGCAGCAGCGAGATCGCCTGGATGATCCCTTCCTCGCCGATTTCGGCGGGCTCGAGCGTCTCCGGACGGCGGATGATCACGTCGGCGAAGTTGGGCGGATAGAGAAGACCGTCGCTGGCCTCGACGAGCATCGAACCCATCTGTTCGACGAAGCCATAGAAGTTGAAGATCCGCTTGAGCCGGAACCGGCGCTCGAGGGCGGCGCGAAACGCCTTGTTCGACACCGCTTCGGCTTCGAGCTTTTTCCAGCCTCCGGAATGAATCAGGCAGGCATTCGACAGGTCCAGTTCGCCGTCCGCGAATTCGTTATAGAGGCGCGACCAAACCAGGAACGTGAAGCCGAATATCAGGAACGGCGCACTCCCGTTCGCCTTGACGAAGGACTCGATGACCGATCGGTCGACGGTAAGATCCGAACGCAGCGCGAATGTCGCCTTGGCCCCGAACTTCATCATGCCGAGAACCCCACCGCCGCGCGCCGTCAGCGTCCCCGCCCTGATCACGTCCTGCGTGTCGATCGCGAGAAAAGGCAGCCGGCGATCGCCGAGGATAGGACGGAAGGTCGAAACCAAGGCGCGCGACTGTCGCTGCGAAGTTTCGTTGTCGACGATGATGCGGCTCGGCCGCTGTCCGGTGGTGCCGCTCGAATTGAGGACCATGGCCTGGGCCGACGTGCTCTTGAGGTCCAACTCCTTAAAAAGACCGACCGGAAGATAGGGCGCCTCGGCTAACGACCGGTATTCGCGGGGGCCTCCCCATGCGAGATCCACGATGCGGGCATATTCGGCGCAGCCGTCGTAGTGATGGCGGGCGAGGCGGTTGAAGCCCGCGAGCAACATCGCCTCCTTCGTGACCTGCGGCAAGGTGTAAGGCTGGGCGCTGATCAGTTCGTCAAACACCGGAGGCTTCCTTCAACTGGCCGTAATTGATCTTTCCACCCGGCGTGCGCGGGATCGCCGCGACCCGCTTGAGCGCGAAGGACGTCGAAGGAATCTTGTACTCGATCGCGATCGCCCGGACGCGTTCCTTAAGGATGGTTTCGGCCGCGTCGTCGTAATAGACGAGGATCTTGTCGCCGCCGTCGATGCAGGCGACCGTCGCCGCTGAAACGAACTCCTTCTCCATCTGATCGAGGCCGAGGCGCAGCCCGGCGATTTTCGCGAACCGCTTCGTCCGCCCGGTCAAGTAGAGGAAGCCGTCGGCGTCGGCGTAGCCGACGTCGCCGGTATCGAGCCGGCCGTGCATCTCGTCGCCCTTCGTCAGGTCCTCGCGGCATGTCGCGTAGCCGAACATGACGTTGGGGCCGGTATAGACGACGTCGCCGGGTTCGCCTACGGGCGCGGTTGCGCCATCCCGCTCGATGCCAATCCGGCCGCCCGGCAGGGCGACCCCGACGGATCCCGTTTTCGCGGTGAAAGCGGCGTGCGGCAGCGTCGTCATGCGCGGCGCTGCTTCCGTCTGGCCATACATCACGAAGAATTTCGCGCCCCGCCCCTGCGCAAATTCGTGCACTTTCGCCTGGGTCTTGAGGTCGAGGCCGCCGCCGGCCTGAGTAAGCGTGGTGACGCACTCGGGAATCGAATTCAGGCCGAGCCGCGCCATGGTCGTATAGTGGAACGGGACGCCGGGAAAATGGGTCCCGCCCGCCTTCGCAATCTTTTCCCAAAAGGTCTTCGACATCAGCGAATCGTCGACGGTGACGACCCCGGCGCCGACGGCGAAATGCGAACTGACGATCGACCAGCCATAGGAATAGTGAACGGGGAGATGGGCGACGCCGACGCTGTCGCTCCCGATGTGGAGCGCCTCGGCGATCTGGTTTGCGTTCGCCAGAACCGCTGCGCGCGAGAGCCGGACAAAGCGCGGAATGCCGGTCGTGCCCGACGTCGCCAGAAGGAGGAGCAGCTCCGGATGGATGTCCGCCTCAGGCTGCGCCGCACCGGCCTGCTCAATCAGGACGACGCCCTCGCTCAAGGCGGTCGCCGCGCCGTAACCCCTATCGGCAAGCCAGGCCAGTTGTTCCCCGTTGGCGCTGAGCACCAGTTCCGGCCGACAGGACTTAACCAGACCGGCGATCTTCGGCTGCGCCATCGCGGCGTCGATCAAAGCGACCGCGTGACCTGCCGAAGCCGCCGCGAGGATCGAGACGATCGCGGCGGGTCCAGGCGCGACAATGACGAAGACGAGGCGCTTACGCGGGGAAGCGAGCGCTTTTGCGACCCGCAACGCTTGATCTCGCAGGTCTCTCCGTGTCCGCCAGACGCCGGTGGCTCCGTCACAGAGCGCCGGGCTCCCCTCGCGTTCGGGCAGCTGAGGCAGCAGCCCCCCGCAGTCGCCAAGCGCGTCGGCTGAATCCACTTTCCGTCGCCCTCCGATCTCAGCGGCGCCCTCGCCCGTTTCAAGAAAACTCGACCTCACGCGCTCGCATATTTGGTCATGATCTCGACGGCGCGGTCGTAGGAACTCATGGCGAGGATATCGTCGGTCTCGAGCATGGCGTCGAATTCCGCTTCCAGCGCGGCCACCAGCAGCATGTGACCGACCGACGTCCACTCGGGGTACTCCTGATATTTCAATGTCGACGTGTCGACATCGTCCGGCACGTCAAAGCTCTCCTGGAAGGCCTTGAACACTCTACTGTTGGTTGTCATAAATTCCTCGTATCGAGCATGGTTTTCAACAGAACCAGCCGCCACGTCAATGGCCTCGCTGCCCGGAAACAGCAAACCTCCGCCCGCGACGACCGCGAAATCTCAAAGGTTCGCGACTCGATCTCCCCCAGCGCGACCGGTCCTCGCGTTCCCGTTCGCCGATTGCGCTCAAAGGATGATGCCGCCGTCCACCCCAATGATCTGGCCCGTAACATATGCGGAAAGATCAGACGCCAGAAACAAGATTGTTCCCGCGACGTCTTCGGCGCTTCCAGCCCGCCCCATGCCGATGCTTGCCTCGAGCTTCCGCCGCTTGTCTTCGGGAAGCCCTCGCGTCATCTCGGTGTCGATAAGCCCGGGCGCAACTGCGTTGACGCGAATGTTCGACGGCGCGAGCTCCTTGGCGGCAGACAAGGTGGCGCCAATCACAGCCGATTTTGACGCGCCGTAGACAAATTGCCCGACGTTTCCTCGCCGCCCTATGACTGACGCCAGATTGATGATCGATCCGCTTTTTCGCCGCGTCATAAATCGCGCCGCGAGCTGAGTCATCCGCAATACGCCGAAAACGTTGACGTCGAAAACTTCCTCCATCTCGGCGTCTGGAATCATGCCAATCAACCTGTCGCGCAGGATACCGGCGTTGTTGACCAGAATGTCCAAGCGCTTATAGCGTGATTGAATGTGCTTTCCGATTTCCGCCGCGGTGGCAGGATCGCCAACCGAACCATACACGATGGACGTTCGTCCGGAACTCGACGCCTCGAGTTGAGCGAAAACCGACTCCGCTTCAGCGGATTCTCCACGCGAATTCAGAACCACGCTGCAGCCCGCCGCCAACAGGAGCTTCGCGGTCGCAAGCCCAATGCCTCGCGAGGCCCCGGTTACCACAGCAACGCGCTCTGTCAGATCAATCACGCTCATGCGTCAGGCGCTCGGCGCCGCTGCAGAAGACAGCTGTCCAGCCGTCTCGACGGGAGCGCTTACGGGCTCCAACGGATCACGAAAGATGATGCCCCACCGCCCTGTCCTTATGCCCTTCTCGATAATGCGGGCCGGATTGCCGGCGACAAGCGAGTTCGGCGGAACGTCTTTCATCACCACGCTGGCCACGGCGACGACGCAATTATCTCCCACCGTCACGCCTGGCATGATGATGCTGTAGGCGCCAATTTGGCATTGGCGGCCGATGCGAGTGTCGGCGTGCAACCGTCTTGGATAGTCATGGGTTAAAATACACGAGTGGAAGTTGACTGCCGTGCTCTCACCAATGTGAACGCCGCTCGGATGCGTCTTGTCGAGCCTTGCAGAAAGCGAAATTTGACAATCCGTCCCGATGTCCATCCCCCAAACTTTGTTCAGGTAGTACCGGTAGGCGGCTGTCGCGTGGGGACGCAACTCGGTCCGGATCGCGGTGAGCAAACCGTTCTTGCGCAACCGTTCTAGGAACAAAGACGTGTCCATCTGGCGTCCTGCTTGCCAAATTGTATGTGGAATTATGCTGTGAGCAGTGGTTCGGCTGTTCGATCTCGGCAGAACCTTTTCCGCTCCCCGAACAACGCCCTACGGCCGAAACATGGCGCCGCTGACTGTTACGCGTTTATCGCCCAGCTCAGCTTCGAAAGCAACCCTTATTTGCCTCTGATTATTGTCAACGTTTCCAAAGCCTTGTTATAGGGTCGCGCTTTCAGGTCGGAGCGGCGAAACGCGGTCAGGGCGCTCGCCGGAAGCTAATCGTGGGCGCGGAACGTTTCCCGCCGGTGAGAATGAGCAACACCTTTGTTTCGCTTATCTTCTTTGGCGTTGGCGCTGACAGCCTTCGGCTTCGCGTGCATGGTCGCGGCGATTGTGGTCGGTCTTTGGCTTCGGCATGCCTGGATCGAGCGGAAGATTGCCGCCCTGACCGACCCGCCGGCCGCGAGGTTTGCGAGCGCGAATGCGGATCTGCCGGCGAAGGACGGCCGCCCGAGGGTGGTGCTGATCGGCGACTCGATCTTTGCGCGATGGCCGGCGGGCGAGCTCAGCCCGCGTTGGCAATTCATCAATCGCGGCGTGGGCGGCGAGACGGTCAGACAGGTGGCGCAGCGCTTCGAGGCCGACGCGCTGAACCTTTTGCCGGATGTGATCGTCGTCAGCGCGGGAGGGAACGATCTCATCGCGTCCGGCTTTCTCAATCCCGCCGCCCGACGCAAGATCGTCGCGGAAACCGCTGATATCTTGACCGAACTGGCCGGGCACGCCAGGCAACGAGGCGTTAGGATCCTGATCGCGACGCTCGCCCAGCCGTCGAAGCCCGAGCTCTTGCGGCTCCCAGTTTGGAACGAGTTGGTTCGCGACTTCATCGCGGAGGTCACCAAGAGGTTGCGGCAGTTCAGCGCGCAGTCCGGCATCGGGCTCGTGGACTTCGCTGCGGCGTTCGACAGCGACGGCGGTCGCATGCCCGAGGCCTATCGGGCGGACACCTTGCATCTGAACGCAGCCGGATACCGGAAGGCGGCGCAGACGCTGGAGCGCGCCCTTGGGGACTGAGCGTCGGTCGCCCCCGCAAAAGCCGCCCCCCTCTCGCCTGGTCAGGATCGGGCGGTAAATCGGGCCCGAACAATTAAACATATCATTTATGCATAACTCGACACGCCAACTCGATGGCGAAAGCAGCGGCGAGCGAGATTGAGAGTTGCACGAAACGGCGCCCAAGTCCTTGAATTTGCTCTCGGCCGCGAATCTGCGCGCGACGCCCGAGATCGCCTCATTCCGACGCGGCCTCGACCTGCATGATGCGCTCGCCCATGTCGACCTGTTCGCCGACGGTCGAGACGAGATCGCGGATCACACCCGCGAAGGGCGCGGTCAGGGCGTGCTCCATCTTCATCGCCTCGACCACGGCGAGCCGCTGGCCAGCCTCGACCGTATCGCCCTCGACGACAAAGAGCGCTGCGACCCGGCCGTTCATCGGCGCCCGCACGCCCCCGTCGCCCTCCTCCGAGACTTCCTACCGGCCGCTCGAGCGGGTCGATCAGCTGCACATAGGCCTGGCGGCCGCCGGCGAAGGCGTACACCCCCTCCGCTGTCTCAAACAGGGTCGGCGAGGACTCCTCGGCTTCCGGCGCGGAACCCTCGAGCCGATGGTCAGTCTCCTCGACGACGTGGAGACGGGTTGGCTTACCGTCGATCAGGACGTCGAGCCCCACATGCCGCAGCCCCATGAGTTCGAACGAATCGGCGATCCCCCACGGATCGAAGGGCGAGGCCAGCGACGGCCGCCCAGCGTCGCGCCGGTCGAGCAGCGTGCGCGCCGCGGCGAGCACGGCGCGCACGTTCGGCGGATGGGGGATCGCGCCGAGGGTCGCGAGTCGCGCATCGATGAAGCCGGTGTCGAACGCGCCGGCCGCGACCTCGGGGCTCCGCATCAGGGCGCGCAGGAAGGCGAGATTGGTCTTCGGCCCGATAACGACCGCCCGGTCGAGCGCGCAATTCCCTGCGGCGAGCGCCTCAGCGCGAGTCGGCGCGTGAACGATCAGCTTGGCGATCATCGCGTCGTAGAAGGGGGTTACGCTGTCGCCGCTCTCAACGCCAGTATCGACACGCGCGCCGCCCTGCCCCGCCGCCTTGCCGAGGTTCATGGCCAGGATCAGGCCGGGCGAGGGCAGGAAATTGTGCTCCGGGTCCTCGGCGTAAATCCGCGCCTCGATCGCCGCCCCGGTCAGCGAAATCGCCTCCTGCTTCAGCGGCAGCGGCTCGCCCGCTGCGACCCGGAATTGCCAGTCGACGAGATCGAGGCCGGTCACCGCCTCGGTGACCGGATGTTCGACCTGAAGCCGGGTGTTCATTTCGAGGAAGAAGAAGTCGTCGGGTCCCAGGCCGCGTGAGGCGTCGGCGATGAATTCGACCGTGCCCGCGCCCTGGTAGCCCGAAGCCAGCGCCGCGCAGGTCGCCGCGTTCGCCATAGCCGCGCGCGTCTCGTCCGGGAGTCCCGGCGAGGGACATTCCTCGATCACCTTCTGGTGGCGTCGCTGAAGCGAGCAGTCGCGTTCGAACAGGTGGACGCAGTTCCCATGGCCGTCGGCGAACACCTGCATTTCGATGTGACGCGGCGAAGTGACAACCTTCTCGATCAGCACCCGTCCATCGCCGAAGGCGGCTTGCGCCTCGCGGCTCGCGCTCTCGAGCGCCGCCTCGAAATCGACATGCGCGTCGACCCTGCGCATGCCGCGGCCGCCTCCCCCGGCGATCGCCTTGATTAGGACGGGATAGCCGATCTCGTACGCCTTCTCGCGCAGGAACTTTGGCGTCTGGTTGTCGCCATGGTAGCCCGGAACGACCGGAACCCCGGCCTTCTGCATCAGCGCCTTGGCCGAATTCTTGAGCCCCATGGCGCGCATCGCCGCGGGCGGCGGCCCGACGAAAACGACGCCGGCTGCGGCGCAGGCGTCGGCGAAGTCGGCGTTCTCCGACAGAAAGCCGTAGCCCGGATGCAGGCACTCGGCCCCAATCCGCCGCGCCAGCGCGACGATCGCCGCGCCGTCGAGATAGCCGTTGGCGCCCTCCCCGATCTCGAAGGCCTCGTCGGCCAGGCGGGTGAACAATGCGCCGCGGTCGACCGGCGTATGCAGGGCGATCGGCTTCATCCCCAAGCGACGAGCGGTGCGGATGATCCGGCAGGCGATCTCGCCGCGGTTGGCGATCAGGACGTTTGCGAACATGGCTGGCCTCCCGAGCGGACCTGTCTATCGAACGGGCGATGGGATGGCGAGGCGCCTGACGGCATTGGGCATGATCTAGCCGCAAAATCACATTACGGAGCGCGCCGGCCGAATTGGGCAAGCGGGGTCGCCCTGACTTGCGCGGCCCGGCGGTGGGCCTTTCGGCAATAGTCACACGCCTGAGCCAAAGGAAGCGGAGGATCGCCCGCCAATGAAGGACGATCCCGGCCATGAATCTGTTCCAAAAGGCGTTCGCTAGGTTCCACAACGCCACCCGGGCGCGCCTTGCGCCGGAACCGGCCGAGGACGCCCATCGAGCGTTTCCGGCCGCACTCGAGTCCGCCGCCGGGCAGCCGCCTGCGGAGCCTCGCCGGAGTGGGATTCGTTCCGCACAGGAGGCGCGAACGGATTTGGGACGACCTGGTCGAGGGCCGCTGGAAGCCTTGGCGATCGTTCCCAGCCGGGTCGAGCCCGGGGCCAAGGCCGTCGATTCTGGCATCCTTCCAGCTAACGTTCCTGCGGCGCCGCTCAGGCCGGCGGTTGCGGGAGCGATCAAAGCTGACGAGGAAATCGCGCTGAGAAAGCCGGCAAACCTCAGTCTCTCTCGGCGGGCCGCCCCTTGGCCGCCGGAGACTTCTCAGCTTGGCGTTGCAGGGCGGAGGATCGTTCGGCGCGTTCACCTGGGGTGTTCTCGACCGGCTGCTGGAGGAAACCCAGATCGACTTCGACGCGGTCAGCGGTTCGAGCGCCGGCGCGGTCAACGCCGTCCTCCTCGCGTCCGGGATGATCGACGGGGGACGCGAGGGCGCCCGCGAGCGCCTCAATCGGTTCTGGAAGCGGGTGAGTCAGGCCGCCGCGCTGGTTTCTGCCGCCTCGCCGCTCGGCGCCGGCCTCGAACTGGTCATGCGGATGATGTCTCCCTATCAGTTCAACCCGTTCAACGTGAATCCGCTGCGCGAGGCGCTGACTGCGGAAGTGGATTTCGAACGCCTTCGGCAACGCTCGAAAATCAAGCTCTTGCTCGGCGCAACCCGCGTTCGCGACGGGAGCCTGCGGATCCTGACCAACAAGGAGCTGACGGTCGACGCCGTGCTGGCGTCGGCCTGTCTGCCGCTTCTGCATCATGCGATCGAACTCGACGGAGAGCCCTACTGGGACGGCGGCTACGCCGCCAATCCACCGGTCATTCCGCTGGTTCGCGCTTCCGAGTTGTCGCACATCATGATCGTGCAAGTGACGCCGAACATGTCGGACCGGCTGCCAAGGACGACGGGCGAAATTGCGGCCCGCATCGAGCAGATCCAGTTCAACGCCACCCTCAACAGTGAACTGGAAGCACTGAAATACGGCAAGATCATCGGCGCGGTGGACAAGCTACGGCGGCTGCGCATCGGCCGCATTTCGGCTGACGACCATTTCGAGGGATTCGGCGCCGAAAGCGCCGCCAACTTGAGCTGGGACTTTCTCGAACGCCTGCGGTTGGGCGGACGCGCAGCCGCAGAGGCCTGGTTGAACCAAGACGTTCCAGCCTTGCGGAGACCCGCGTGATCGCGATCGCGCGTGCAATTTGACTCAGGTCATTGCGTAGCGTTTCCGGCTCGCGTCTCGTGGGGCCAATCTCTACGACGCGGCATGCGTTGGCAAATCGAGGGTAAGGACATGAGGGTACAAGAGCTGCTTTCCTTCACCGCGGCGCTGACGCTTCTCGCCGCATCGCCCGCGCCGGCTCAGAACACTGTGCAACTCGGCAAGCTGTCGTGTGACGTATCGGCCGGCGTTGGCATGATCCTCATGCAAAAGCAGACCATGCGTTGTCTCTATACGCCGACCAATGGCGACGCGCCGGAGCCGTATTTCGGGCGCATCGATGAATTCGGCGTCGCGCTCGGCGCCGTCAGCCAGGGACATCTGGTTTGGGGTGTGATCGCGCCGGCCTCCGGCGTCCCGCACGGCGCCCTGTCCGGGACCTACGTCGGCATTGGCGCCGAGGCCACCGCGGGCGCCGGCGTCGGAGCGAATGTCCTCGTCGGTGGGACCGGGCGCGCGTTTTCCCTGCAACCGGTTTCCGTCGAGGGCCAAGTCGGCCTCAACGTGGCGGCCGGGGTGACCACAGTGACGCTGCTTCCGCCGCCGCAGTGAACGGTCCAAAGCAGGAAGGAATTGACTGCGGCGAGGACAACGAATGGCGCTTGTCGAATGAGCCGAAGTCGGGCAATTGTCGTTCTTGAGAAAGCCTGTCCACGGGGGCCGCCCACCCGCGCCAGGCCACAGGGTTCGCTGTAGTCCCGGCCACTGGAGGGATCTCAATGAGCAGCAACGACGACGCCGGGAATGCGGCGCCCGACGAGCCGCGGTCCGGCGCCGCAAAGCGAGCCCAGGATGCGTTGGGGGCCGCACGGGATCTCGTCGCCGGAGCCGACCTCGATCAGCTCCGGAAGAAGGCGACTGACGCCGCCACAGCGGTTTATCAGGAGGGCCGAAACTTCGTTTCCAGCAGCCCTGACTTAGCCAAAGCCAAGGACGAACTGCGGGACTCCATTCGCAAGAACCCGCTCGCCGCGATCGGCATCGCCTTCACTGCCGGCCTCTTGCTGGCGCTGTTGACCCGCGGCTAGCGCGCATGACAAACGAGGTTGTCGAGCTTGTCCGGCACGAGGCCATGGCGGCGGTGCGCCGCGCTGTTACGCCGATGGCCTACGCTGCCCTCGCGGCGATTTTGGCGCTTTTCGCCCTGGCCGGACTGTTCACCGCTCTCTTCTTCTGGCTCGCCCCAACCTACGGGCCGATCGAAGCCGCGCTGATCTGTGCAGGTGTGGCTTTGGTCCTTGCTGTCGTTGCCGCTATTCCTCTCCTCTTCAAACGACGGAGACCGCCCAGTCCGACGGCCGATGGCGTGCTGCAGCAGTTCGTCGGCCTCATGGCCAAATCGACGCCAACTCCGGGGCCGCGGCAATTGATCGTCACGGCCGCGGTCATCGGGGTCGCCTTGTTGCTGTCGGCGCGAGGCGGCAAGAAGTGAGCGCCCTGTCGCGGCCCGGCCCTACATGCGGAAGACGCCGAACCGAGTCGCCTCGGCCGGCGCATTCAGCGTCGCCGATAACGCCAGCGACAACACCCGCCGTGTCTCCTGCGGCGTCACGACGCCATCGTCCCAGAGTCGGGCGGTCGCATAATAGGGCGATCCCTCCGTCTCGTACTTCGCGCGGATCGGCGCCTTGAAGCTCTCCTCCTGCTCCATCGTCCATTCCCGCCCCGCCGCCTCCATCGATTCCCGGCGAAGCGTTGCAAGGACGCTCGCCGCCTGTTCTCCTCCCATCACGCTGATGCGCGCATTCGGCCACGTGAAAAGAAACCGTGGACTGTAGGCGCGACCCGCCATTCCGTAGTTTCCCGCACCAAACGATCCGCCGACGATCAAGGTGATTTTCGGAACGTTGGCGCATGCCACGGCGGTGACGAGTTTTGCGCCGTCCTTTGCAATTCCGCCGGCTTCGTAACGCTGCCCCACCATGAAGCCTGAGATGTTCTGCAAGAAAAGCAGCGGAATCCCGCGCTGCGCGCACAGTTCGATAAAGTGCGCGCCCTTGAGCGCGCTGTCCGAAAACAGGACGCCGTTGTTTGCGAGGATGCCGACCAGCATTCCGGAAAGCCGTGCAAAGCCGGCGACCAGCGTCACCCCGTATCTGGGCTTGAAGGCGTCGAACTCCGAGCCGTCGACGAGCCGCGCGATGATCTCGTGCGCGTCGACCTGCTTGCGCAGATCGAGCGGGGCGATCCGCATGAGTTCTTCCGTCGGATAGAGCGGTTCGACCGGCTTAGCCCATTCGACGGCGCGCTTGGGCGCGCGGTTGAGGTTTCCCACCATGCGCCGCGCCAGCGCCAGCGCATGCGCGTCGTCGCGCGCCAACGTGTCGGCCACCCCCGAGACGCGGGTGTGCAAATCGCCGCCGCCGAGGTCCTCAGCGCTTACCGTCTCGCCGGTCGCGGCTTTCACCAAGGGCGGCCCGCCGAGAAAGATCGTTCCCTGCTTTTCGACGATGATCGTCTCATCCGACATTGCCGGGACATAGGCGCCGCCCGCGGTGCACGATCCCATGACGACGGCGATCTGGGCGATCCCGGACGCGGACATGCGGGCCTGATTATAGAAGATGCGGCCAAAATGCTCCCGGTCCGGAAACACATCGGCCTGATGCGGCAGATTGGCGCCGCCCGAGTCCACGAGATAGACGCAAGGCAAGCAGTTCTCGGCGGCGATCTCCTGCGCCCGCAGATGTTTCTTGACCGTCATCGGGTAATAGGCGCCGCCCTTGATCGTCGGGTCGTTGGCGATGATCATCGTTTCTCGGCCATGGATGAGACCGATCCCCGCGATGAGCCCGGCGCCGTGGACGTCGCCCTCGTACATGTCCGAAGCCGCGAGCGCGGCGATCTCGAGGAACGGCGAGGCCGGATCGACGAGGCGGGCGACACGCTCGCGGGGGAGCAGCTTGCCCCGGCCGACATGGCGTTCGCGCGCTCTCTCCGGCCCGCCCTCGGACGCAACGCGGCGGCGGGCCTGCAACTCGCCGATCAGGGTGCGCCAACCGGCGACATTCGCCTCGTCCACATCCGTCGATGCGCCAAGTCCGCTTTTCAATCTCGTCATTGTGGCCCGCCCTCCCGGGTCGAACATTACGCTGAGTTTGCTTCGACCACACCGTTTACGTCGTCACCTCAGGCTCATGCATGCGCCAGACCCGTTGCTCGAGCCGCCAACGGAACTCAGACCGCTTCGTATTCCTCGATCCGCCACGGCTCCGCCTCGCCGTCGGCAATCCAGGCCTTCCAGGCCGGAAGCGCCATCACGGCGTCCATATAGGCGCGCGTCGCCGGAGCGACCGGGATCGCGTAGGCATGGAAGCGGTTCACGACCGGGGCGAACATCGCGTCGGCGGCGGAAAACCGGCCGAACAGGAACGGTCCCGCCTTGCCGTAAACCTCGCGCGCGTGCGCCCACGCGGCCTGGATTCGCGCGACATCGCTCTTGACCGCATCGCTGAGCGGGATCGCTTTGGGGGCGCGGCGGAAGTTCGTCGGGCACGCCTGGCGCAGAGGCAGGAAACCGGCGTGCATCTCATTGGCGAGCGAACGGGCGTGAGCTCGGGCCGCCTTGCCCCGCGGCCAGATCGCCCTTTCGGGATAGAGTTCCGCGAGGTATTCGATGATCGCAAGCGACTCCCAGACAGCGATCCGTCCGTCGTGGAGCGACGGACACTTGCCGGTCGGCGCGTATTTCCGCATTTCTTCCGCCGACCCCATCGGGATGACGATCTCCTCGAACGAGATCTTGAAGTGGGCGAGCAGGATCCAGGGCCTGAGCGACCAGGACGAATAGGCCTTGTTGGCGAGGACGAGCGTGAGCGGCATTGGGTAATCCCAGCTTTCCGGACCGCGCTTGATCCGACCTGGCCGATGGCGAGTCAAGCCGGGCCAATCCACCGGCCAATCCACGGCGGCATTGACGCAAACCGCTCAACGCTCCAAACAACCCATCCCCTATCGGAGCCTACCCTTGTCTTCTCCGTCCGTCGCCCTCGTCGTCGTCGCGGCCGGCCGCGGCGTCCGGCTCGGCGCCGAGCGGCCGAAGCAATATCTGCCCTGCGCCGGCTGGCCGCTGATCGCGCACACGCTCGAGGCGCTGCTCGCCGCCCGGGCGTTCGAGGCCTCGACAGTGGTGATTCATCCCGACGACCGGGCGCTCTACGACGACGCGCTCGCGAGCCTGACGCCGGCGACCCGCGCATCGCTCGGCCCGCCCTCGATCGGCGGCGCGAGCCGGCAGGAGAGCGTCCGGGCCGGCCTCGAGGCGCTTGTCGCGGCTGAGCCGGACCTGGTGCTCATCCACGACGCCGCCCGGCCCTTTCCTTCGCCCGATCTCATCGCCCGCGCGGTCGATGCGGCCGGGGCGCATGGGGCGGCGGCGCCGGGCCTGAAGCTTGCCGACACGGTCAAGCAGGTCGACACGGAGGACTTGGTGCTCGGGACCCCGCCGCGCGCCGCATTGAGGGCCGTGCAGACGCCGCAGGCGTTCCGCTTTCCCCTCATTCTCGACGCCCACCGGCGGGCGGCCGAGGCCAAAGTCGCCGACCTCACCGACGACGTCGCGATCGCCGAATGGGCCGGCGCGCCGGCCCACGTGTTCGAGGGCGATCCGCAGAACTTCAAGGTGACGACGATGGCGGACCTCACCGCCGCGGAAACAAAGCTCATGGGTGGGGCGAGCGAGACCCGCGTCGGCCAGGGCTTCGACGTTCACGCGTTCGCGCCGGGCGACCACGTCTGGCTCTGCGGCGTTCGCGTGCCCCACACCCATGCGCTCACGGGCCATTCGGACGCCGACGTCGCCCTGCACGCGCTCGCCGACGCGATCTACGGGGCGCTGGCGGACGGCGACATCGGCGCGCATTTCCCGCCGTCCGACCCGCAATGGAAGGGCGCGCCTTCGCACGTCTTCCTCGCCCATGCGGTCGAGCGCGTCCGCGCCCGCCGCGGCTTCGTCGTCTTCCTCGACGCGACGCTGATCTGCGAGGCTCCCAAGGTCGGCCTGCATCGGGAGGCGATGCGCGCCCGAGTTGCCGAGATCGCCGGGCTGGACGTCACGCGGGTGGCGGTCAAGGCGACCACCACCGAGCGGCTCGGGTTCACCGGGCGGGGCGAGGGAATCGCCTGCCTCGCCACGGCGACTTTCCGCCTGCCCTAGAGAAACAGAGCGCCTGTTAGCAGGCGATTTTTCAGGGGCCATTGGCGCGCGCCAGGCCGACAACGATCGTCTTTCCAAAGCGCTATGGGCTTGCAATCCTTCAGTTGCAGGGAAGAAGCCGCACGAAAACAGGCGATTGCCGGCGCCATAACAGGGCGTTTTCAGGGCGTCATCAGGGTCAAAATGGTTTTAACAGGTAGTCGTAAGACGGCCGCAAAAGCGCTGCAGCCAGGTTGCATCGCGTCCTCGGGCTCAGCGCCGGACCGAGGGCCAGGGGCGCCGTTCTCCCCCTCGAAGCGGCGCAGCGGAGTCCGGCGCCCCTGTTTCGGCGGCTCGTGCGCCGCGGGGTGAGAGCGAGGCGACCTCCGGCCTTACGCCGCGGCCGCCTCCCGCATCAGCCAGTCGCGCAGCGCGGCGACATTTTTTGCGCGCAGAGATTGGCGCGTGGCGACGAGACGATAGGCGCCGAACGGTCTCCGCCCGAATTCCGGCCATTCGACGAGGCGCCCGCTCGCGAGATAGGGCTCGACCAGCGGATGCGCGCCGGGCGCAAGCCCCAGACCCGAGGCGGCGGCTTCGTACATCGCCTGGAGCCCGTCGAAGGTGAGGGCGGCGCGCGCGCCAGGAATCCGGTCGGGCCAGAATCGGGGCTGGCCGGCAAGCTCGATCAGCGGAACCGAAGTCGCTCGCGCGTCCTCGGGCGTTCGCCCACCGACGAACCGCGGCGCGCCCACGACCGCGATCTCGACCGACAGCAGCATCTCGGCGCTTGCCTGCGGCGTCGGCGCGGGATCGAAGAAAATCCCGAGATCGGCGCCGCCGCCAACAACACCCTCGAGCGTCAGGTCGGACCGCAAGTCGAGCGTCATCCCCTCGGGCAGGCGCTCGAAGCGCGGGGCGAGCCACAGCCCGGCGAACGAGCGCGACGCGCGCAGGCGGACCGGCCTCAGCGCCTCGTCGGACGAGCCCAGCGCCGCCCTGAGTTGGTCGAGCGCCGGCCCCATCCGCGCCGCGAGCTCGCGCCCCGCCTCGGTCAGCGCGACGCCTCCCGCTCGGCGTTCGAACAACGCCGCGCCGGCATGGCGCTCCAGCGCCTGGATGCGGCGGGTGACCGCGGGCGCGCTGAGACACAGCCGGTTGGCGGCCGCCCGAAAGCTGCCGAGTTCGGCCGCGGCGAGAAACGCTTCGATGGTCGACAGCGACGGCGCTCTTTGCATCAGGCGCTCCGGCAAGGCGGCGGTCCGGCGAGATGGCGGCCAAGACCCGAACCAGGATTCCCATATCGGTGGAGCGGAGTCGATGTGCGGCGGGCGTTACGGATCGCGACTGCGAGGTCTCATCTGGAGGACAACGCGATGTTGAACGGAACTATAACTCCGCCCGGCAGGATCGTCTCCACTCGGACTATGCGTACTCGTTTGAAGACGACTTGCCCGTCGGGCTGATCAAGGTACGCCACTGAGATTGGCGCGTTCGTTTCCAACCGGGCGCGTAGTCAGCCGAACCGTGGCCCGCCACCGGGTCCGCCTTCTCGCGCTCCAATTGGCGTTCCCCTCTGGGGAGGAAGCTGTTCGCTCGTCGACGATCAGTAGGGTTGCGGTCATGACTCCGCGCTCGCGGCCGAAGACGCCGTCGCCCCTTTGCCCCTGACCCTGCGCGGCAGACTTACGATGAAGTCAGTGAAGGCTCCAACTTCGCTGGCGACCCTGATTGTTCCGCCGTGCTCTTTGGTGACGATCTCGTAGCTGATCGACAACCCGAGCCCGGTGCCCTCGCCGGGAGGCTTCGTCGTGAAGAAGGGCTGAAAGAGCTTGTCTTTGATGTCGTCGGGAATGCCGAAGCCGTTGTCGCGCACCGTCACCTCGACGGCGTTGCCCAAATCGCGCGTGGTCACAGTCAGCGCGGGTCTGAACGCCCCGCCGTTCATTGTCCGCCGGCGCTTGTTGGCTGCGTAAAATCCGTTGCCGATGAGGTTGAGAAACACGCGCGTCATGTCTTGCGGCACGAGTTCGACTGAGGCGATGTCCGCGCCGTATTCGCGCTCCAGGGCGATGTTGAACTCCTGATCCTGGGCTCGAGCGCCGTGATAGGCGAGCGTGAGCGCTTCCTCGACCAGAGCGTTAAGGTCGACGCTTTGCCAAGCCCCGCCGCCGCTGCGGGAATGCGCCAGCATACTCCGGACAATATTGTCGGCGCGTTTGCCGTGCTCGACGATCCGTTTGAGATTTCCGGTCAGCATCTCCGTCAGCTCGTCGACTTCGCGGCGTTGATCCGGGGCGAGCGCTTCGAAGGCGGATGCAGCCGCAGCATTCAGTTCGTCCAGCAGTCCGACTGAAAGGCTGGCAAAATTGTTGACGAAATTGAGCGGATTCTTGATCTCGTGCGCGATCCCGGCGGTGAGTTGGCCGAGCGACGCCATCTTTTCGGCCTGGATCAGATTCGCTTGGACCGCCTTCAGGTCATGCAGCGCCGTCTCGGCGGCGTCGCGCGCGGCGCGGACCTCTGATTCAGCGCGTTGACGCTCGCGCTCGAGGCGGTCCCGCTCGATGAGGCTGTCGCGCAACATCCCGAGCGTCTTGGTCATCGCCACAATCTCATGGGCGCCTGTGGGCGGCATCGCGACGTCGAGTTCGCCACGGCTGATCAAAGCCATGTTTCGTTCCAGCTCCTTCAGAGGGACGGTGATCGAGCGCACGGTCAGCGCCGTGAAGAGCAATGCGAGCAAGAGCGCGCCAATTCCGCCGACGATCGCGAGTTTGACGGCGAGTTCGGCCCGGCGCGTCGAGGCGTCGCGCCTGGCCACAGCCTGCTGTTCGATCCGGTCCACGATCTTGTCGATCGCTGTATCGATATCAAGAATGTAGCTCTTGGCCCGTTCCAGCAAGGCGTTGCCGGCGGCGCTGTCGTCGCTCGAGTAGGCGACGCCAGCCTTCCTCGCCAGATCGGTCATGCTGTCGACTTCGCGTTCGATGGCCGTGACGACCGCCGGATCGACTGCGGAGATCGCCTTGAGATCGGAGTCGAGGCCGGCCTGGGCGGCCTCGGCCGCTTGACCCGAGCGGACAAGCTGCGTGACCGCCGAGTGGATCACCCAATACTTCAGATCGCCAAAGTGCTTGCTGGCCGAATTGGCGCTCCTGACGACGGAGACGAGCGTCGCCTCCTCGGCGAGGCTGTGCGAGTCCCGCGCAAGCTCCCGGATCAAGAGCGCGGAGGAAACGGCCAGGATCGCAAGCAGCAGGACCGAAAGGAAGATCAGCCGCGCGCGGATCGACACATTGGGCATCACCCTGGATCCGCCTTTCTCCTCCCCGTTTCGGCCTTCCGGCGCGCCGCCGAAATGTCCCGCAACGGCGAACCTTGCCGCAGCGCCGTCGAACCGCGCAGGGTTCTCCCTTTCCGCCCGCCCGCATCATTACATACTCGGCGAGCCAGTAAAGGGCTGTCATTTCTGGATCAAATCATGCAATCATGACGCCGCTCGACCTGCAATGACACAAAGGGATCTCTAGTCCGTATGAAGGAGGAAAAGATGAACGCCAGAAGCTCTCTTCGAGCCGTCATTCCTTTGGCAATCGTACTCGGCATTGGCGGGACGTCGGTCGTCCAAGCGGCGCCCGTCTCGTTCCAGGTTCCGCTCTCGGGGGCGCAATGCGTGCCGCCGGTCCAAACGAGCGGCACGGGAACGGCCGACCTGACCTATGATCCGGCGACCCGGGTCGTCACCTGGAAGATCCCCTATAGCGGACTGTCAAGCGCGACCACGATGGCTCATTTCCATGGTCCAGCCAAGCCAGGGGAAAATGGGCCGGCTTTGATCTGGCTCTCCGTGCAGGGCAGTCCTCCAGCAAACCCGCTAACCGGCAGCGCTACGCTCACTCCAGAACAGGCCAAACAATTCTCCGCAGGCGAATGGTATGTAAATGTGCACACCAAGTCCAACCCCGCGGGCGAAATCCGCGGCCAAGTGGTTCCTCCCAAGGGCTGATCGGAACTACATGAGATAAGCGAGCATAGCCGCAACCGCGGCGCTGCTGGCCAAGAGGATCGCTGCCCTCGCCGGGCTCCCGATGCGCGGCGCGGGTACGCTTTCCGGCAGAACTTTTGTCCCGACGATCATCGGCAGCAGCAGGTTTTGTCCCTTGACCACCGCATAGCCGAAGATCGCCAGTACATGCACAATGATCGCGGCGAACAATGCCTCCCAGACGATCGTGTGCGATGCTTCGATCGCGTTGGCGACCCAGGCCGGGACAATCGCGGTGAATGGTCCGACATCCGCAATGTCGTTGGCGACGTAGAGTCCGGACAGCGTCTCGGCGAGAAGCAGCGCGAGAAGAAACAGCGCCATCCAGCCGCCCGCCGGGTTATGCCCCACCTGGCGGTCGGGTTCTCGGAGAAGCGCATAGCTTAGATGTTGAAGAACAGCTCTCGGAGGGGTCAGAAAGCGCGAAAATCGCGCGGTCTCGCCGCCAAAGAAGCCCCACAGCAGCCGGAACAGCAGCAAAGCAAGCAAGGTGTAGCCGATCTGTCCGTGCCAAACCATCCAGTTTAGCCGCCAGGTCGCGTAAGCTCCCGCGACCAGTATCGCAATCAGCCAGTGGACGAGGCGGAGGGAAACGTCCCAGACAAGTACGACACGCGGCGCGTCACTCATGGACTCCGCCGAAAGCTCGTCATACTCGCCTTAAGAACGCGCTCGACGTCGCGCTGGGTCGTACACGCTGGCGGCAGTCCGGACTGTTGCGCCACAATTGTTCCTTCGTAAGCGCGAAGGGAAACGGATGCTGAGCCATCCGGCGAACGTTTGTACGGGGTCGAACCGACGCGTTCAAGCTCGTTTCAGGAACGTCCGTTCATTTGAAGGGTCGGGGTAACTTCGCCGACCGGAAGAGAAGCAAGGGTGGGATATCGCCGGCCCAAAAAGCGTACGCTGAAGATCGGAGTCGCTGACCGCGCCGGATCGGCGTCAGCGACGCTGCCGTACCGCCCCCCTTACATCCCCGTCGGGTGGTAGTTCGGGCTCTCGCGGGTGATCGCGACGTCGTGGACGTGGCTTTCGCGTAAGCCAGCGTTGGTGATCCGCATGAACTGGGCCTTGCGCTGGAAGACCGGAATCGACTCGGCCCCGACATAGCCCATCGCCGCCCTCAGGCCTCCGGCAAGCTGGTGAAGGATCGCCGCGACCGGGCCGGCGTAGGGCACCTGGCCCTCGACGCCCTCAGGCACGAGCTTCATCTGATCCCGGACGTCCTGCTGGAAGTACCGGTCTGCTGATCCTCGCGCCATCGCGCCGAGCGAGCCCATGCCGCGGTAGCTCTTGTACGAGCGGCCCTGATAGAGGAACACTTCGCCCGGGCTCTCGTCGGTGCCGGCGAGCAGCGAGCCGATCATCGCACAGTCCGCGCCGGCCGCGATCGCCTTGGCGAGGTCGCCGGAATATTTGATGCCGCCGTCGGCGATCACCGGCACGTCCGCCGCCCGACCCGCCTCGGCCGCCTCGAGCACGGCGGTGAGCTGCGGCACGCCGACGCCCGCCACGATCCGGGTGGTGCAGATCGAGCCCGGCCCGATGCCGATCTTGATCGCATCGGCCCCGGCGTCGATCAGCGCCTGCGCCCCTTCGCGGGTCGCGACGTTGCCGGCGATGATGGCGACCTTGTTGGTCGCCCGCTGGATGCGGCGGACCTGTTCCAGCACCTGCTCGGAATGGCCGTGTGCGGTGTCCACCACAAGGCAGTCGACGCCCGCCGCCATCAAGAGCTCGGCGCGGGCGAAGCCCTTGTCGCCGACCGTGGTCGCCGCGGCGACCCGGAGGCGCCCGTCGGCGTCCTTGGCGGCGTTCGGATGGGCGGTCGCCTTCTCGATGTCCTTGACGGTGATCAGGCCGACGCAGCGGCCGCCTTCGTCGACCACCACCAGCTTCTCGATCCGGTGCTGGTGCAGGAGCCGGCGGGCTTCCTCGCGGTTCACCCCCTCCCCGACCGTGATCACCTTGCGCGTCATGAGTTCGGCCACGGGCTCACGCGGATCGCCGGCGAAACGGACGTCGCGGTTGGTCAGGATGCCGACGAGCCTGCCGGGCTTGCCGTCCGGGCCGGGCTCGACCACCGGAATGCCCGAGATCGAGGCGCGCTTCATCACCGCGAGCGCGTCGGCGAGGGTCGCGTCAGGAAAGATGGTGATCGGATCGACGACCATGCCGCTCTCGAACCGCTTGACCTTGCGCACCTCCTCGGCCTGGTCGGCGGGCTCGAGGTTGCGGTGGATGACGCCGATCCCGCCGGCCTGCGCCATGGCGATGGCGAGCCGCGCCTCGGTGACCGTGTCCATCGCCGAGGAGATGATCGGCAGGTTGAGCGCGATGGTGCGGGTGAGACGGGTCGCGACGCTGACCTCGCCCGGCATGACGATCGAATGGCCGGGTCGAAGCAGGACGTCGTCGAACGCCAGCCCCTCGGGAAAGCCGCTGTCCCCATTCGCCATCGGGTTTCGTCCTCTTGTCCGATTCGCAGCGCCTCGGCGCCTGATGGCGGCGCTGCCTACCATGGCGAAGCGGAAGTTCCTAGGGCGCTGACTGTGTGCGGGCGGTGCGGGGCCGCCTTGTAGACGCGATCGTTGATCGCGTCGGCCGCGCTCAGCGAGCGCGGCTACAGGGCGTTCACCCCGCGATGTCGTGAAGCAGGCGCAGAAAGACCTGCGCACCGATCCCGATCAGGGCATCGGGAAAATCGTAGTCCGGATTGTGCAGCCCCGGTGAGCTTTCTCCGGCGCCCAGCAGCATAAGGGCGGACGGGGCGACGCGGCCGAACACGCCGAAGTCCTCCGAGGCCAGCATCGGCTGTCCGGCCTCGCCGTGCGGGACGCCCTCGGCCTCGAGCGCGGCGGACAGCCGGTCGACCGCCGCCGGCGCGTTTTCGCAATGGGCGAACACGTCGGAAGCGCGAATCGACAGCGTCAGGCCTTCCGCGCTCGCGATCCGGCGCGCCAGCGCCTCCGCTTCGCGGCAGAGGCTTCCCATGCGGACGTCGGTCAGGGTTCTGAGCGTCGCCCACAGCTCCGCCTCGCCCGGCGCGACGCCGAAGCTTTTCGCGCCCATCTCCGCGTGGGTGACGGTGACCATGGCGAAAGCCTCGTCGAGCGCTCCAGGTCGGCCGAGCGTGTTCAGGGCCGGCATCAGCCGGGCGAGCGCCGCCATCGGCGACGTCCCCTGCCCCGGCGCGCCGGCGTGCGCCGTCCGGCCGCGAAGCGCGATGATGAGGCCGCGCGAGGCGCAAGCGACTGGACCGCTCCTCAGCGCCGCGGCGCCGAGCGGCAGGCCCGGCATGTTGTGCAGGGCAAAGCAAAAATCGGGAGCGATCGTCGCAAACTTCGGATCGGCGGTCACCGCCTCGGCCCCGCTGCCGTCCTCCTCCGCCGGCTGAAACAGCAAAACCGCGCGGCCGCGCCTCGGGCGGCCGGCGGCGAGGCCGCGCGCGACCCCGGCGAGAATCGCCATATGGCCGTCGTGGCCGCAAAGATGCGCGCATCCCGGACGGGTCGAGCGATGGGCGAAGGTCGAGACCTCCTCGATCGGCAGCGCGTCGAGCTCGGCGCGGATCAGGACCGTCGCGCCTGGCTCGGCGCCCTCGTAGACCAGCGCGAGCCCATGACCGCCGAGCTCTGAAACGATCCGGTCCGGGCGGGTCGGCTCGAGAAATCGGCGGACTTCGCGGGCCGTCTCCGCCTCGTGCCCGGAAAGCTCGGGCGCGCGGTGCAGCGCCTTGCGCCAAGCCGCAAGCGCACTCAGGTCTTCGCCGGTTAGGAGCATTGGATTTCCCGGTTTCCAGTCTTGGTGCGACTGCCTTGGGGAATACACCCCGTCGGTGAGCCAGGCCAATCGAGTGGCGGAGGGTTCGCTCTCGCAGTTATCCGGCCCGCCTGAGCGGGCGGTCGCTAGCTTGGCCAGAAAGTTACCAGACATGTATTCTTTTTTTCAGAATATCGTGGTAGTGTACTGCTCATCGGAAGCGTGAGAGCTCCCGACCATCGGAGACCGCTATGGAACGCAAGTTTGAACCCAAGCGCCGCCTGAACCCTGTCGCCGTCGCCGCTCGGTCGCGGCGCATTTTCGCGCGACGCCGGCTGGGCTGGACCTATCAGGAGATCGCACGCGCGGAGGGCCTGACCGCCGAGCGGATTGGCCAGATCGTCCGGCAAGGCCTCGACGGTTCCGCCAACGCCGTCGACGGGTCGAGCGGAGACTGCCCCACGGCCCCGGCGCGCTTCGCCGAGCGCCAGACCGCCGCAAGCCGGGAGGTCGAAAACCTGAAAGCGATTGATCTTGCGATCAAGATCATGGATCGCCTCGAACGGCGTCGGCCGGCGGCCGCATTCGAGCCTTACGGGCCGAAGGCGCATGAGCGGCTTTGCGCCGGTCTCGACCGCGCTGCCCGCAAACTTTTCGAGGTTGACGCCGCCCAGGAGCCTTCTCTAGCGACGCGAAAGTGATATGCCGCACCCCAACCCGCCGCTAAGTCCTTGAAATCGCTTGAAGCTGGACTCGAGAATTGCAGAAAATGGGGCTTAAGTCCTTGAAAATAAAGGACCTTGGTCAGAAAATCGCGGTCCTCGCCGATCAGGAACCCGAGGTTTCCTCGATCAGGCCGGCCGATGGCGCAGCAGCATGCCGTAGAGGTCGCGCGGATCGTCCGGGTCGGCGAGCAGGTCGAGATGGACGAAATGCCCGGTCCGGTCGACCTGGTCGCGGATATAGCGCAGGGCGGAAAAGTCCTCGATCGCGAAGCCGACGCCGTCGAACAGGGTGATCTGCCGAGTATCCCGCCGCCCGGGCGCCTGACCGGTCAGGACCTGCCAGAGCTCGGTCACGGGATGGGCGTGGTCGAGCTGCTGGATCTCGCCCTCGATCCGGGTCTGCGGCGCGTATTCGACGAAGATGTCCGAGCGGCGGAGGATGTCCGGGTGCAGCTCCGTCTTGCCCGGGCTATCGCCGCCGATTGCGTTAAGGTGCACCCCCGCCCCGATCATGTTGTCGGTCAGGATGGTGGCGTTGCGCTTGTCGGCGGTGCAGGTGGTGACGATCTCGGCCCCGAGGATCGCCTCCTCGCTCGAGCGGCAGGCGACGACCGCAAGGCCGGACCCCGAAAGGTTCGCGGCCGCCTTGCGGGTCGCCCGCGGATCGATGTCGTAGAGCCGCACCGCCTCCACCCCGCAGAGCGCCTTGAAGCCAAGGGCCTGGAACTCGCACTGCGCGCCGTTGCCGATGATCGCCATCGTCCGGGCGCCGGGCGGCGCCAGGGCCCGGCCCGCCAGCGCCGAGGTCGCCGCGGTGCGCAGCGCCGTCAGGATCGTCATCTCCGAGATCAGCAGCGGATAGCCGCTGTCGACGTGGGAGAGCACGCCGAAAGCCGTCACCGTCTGCCGCCCCGCCCTCACGTTCTTCGGGTGGCCGTTGACGTACTTGAAGCCGTAGGTCGCCCCGTCGCTGGTCGGCATCAGCTCGATCACGCCTTCGGCCGAGTGGGCGGCGATGCGCGGGGTTTTGTCGAACAGGTCCCAGCGCCGGAAATCCTCCTCGATCGTGGCGGCGAGCTCGACCAGCATCCGCTCCACGCCGATGTCCAACACGATCCGCATCATGTGGTCGACGCTGACGAACGGAACGAGGCTCAACAGCCCCGGCCCCGGCGAACCCATGCAACCGCTCCTTCTTCGAGGCTTGCGCGCGGCGCGAGGCGGGCACAGACTGCCCTCCGCCTCTCGCCGTCCGCGGCCATTGCGTCCCCCTATATAGGAGCCGATCGCCGACATGAACGCCCCCGTCAGCAACTCCATCGCCGCGATGATCCCGGAACTCACCGAATGGCGGCGCGACCTGCATCGCCACCCGGAGCTGAGTTACGATGTTCCGCGGACCGCGCGCCTGGTCGCCGAGCGGCTCAGCGCCTTCGGCTTCGACGAGGTGATCGAGGGGGTGGGCAGGTCCGGCGTTCTCGGCCTACTGCACGGCGCCAATGGCCCGGCCGCGGGGCCCGAGAAGCGCGTGCTCTTCCGCGCCGACATGGACGCGCTGCCGATCCACGAAGCGACCGGCGCCGAGTACGCCTCCGAGAGGCCCGGACGCATGCACGCCTGCGGCCACGACGGCCACACCACCATGCTGCTCGGCGCCGCACGGCGGCTTGCCGAGACGCGCGGCTTCGACGGAACGATCGTCTTCTGCTTCCAGCCGGCGGAAGAAGGCGACGCCGGCGCCCAGGCGATGATCGATGACGGCATGCTCGAGCGCTTTCCGGTCAAGGGCGCCTACGCCGTCCACAATTGGCCGGGCGTGCCGGTCGGCTCGTTCGGCGTGGTGCGCGGACCGGCGATGGCGGCCACCGGAAAGTTCCATATTGCGGTCGAGGGGGTGGGCGGGCACGCCGCCTTTCCGCATCGGGCGCGCGACCCGATCGTCGCCGCGGCGGCGATCGTGACGGCCGCGCAGACCATTGTCTCGCGCGTTGTCGACCCACTCGATCCCGCCGTGGTCTCGATCACCTCGATCCACGGCGGCGACGCCTTCAATGTCATCCCGGACCGGGTCGCGATGAAGTGCAACATCCGCTGCTTCTCGGATGCGGTCGGCAAGACGATCGAGACGGAGCTCCGCCGCATCTGCGCCGAGACGGCCGCGGCGCTTGGTGTCAGCGCGACGGTCGAAACCGGGACCGGGATCCCCTACCCGCCGACGGTCAACCACCCGAAGGAGACCGAACTGGCGCTCGAGGCGATGCGCGCGGTCGCCGGGCCCGATCATGTGCGCGACGACCTGAAGCCCGTCATGGGCGCAGAGGACTTCGCCTTTGTGCTGCGCCAAGTCCCCGGCGCCTATGTTTTTGTCGGCAACGGCGATTCCCCGATGTTGCATAACCCGAAATACGACTTCAACGACGCCGCCATCGCTCCCGGCGTCGCCTATTGGGTGGAGCTGGCGCGGCGGACGCTGCCGGCCTGAGCGCCCGTCGTCCTTGCGCAAATATCTTTACCCTATCCTAACCACGTCCCAAGACGGCCGCGCGCCGACGCTGCCTGCCGGAACCGGCGCAGGCCCCTGCGGCTTTGACGTAGGGTCCGGTCTGCTTCATGTATGGCCGATTGGCCGGTAATGGCCGGGTTGCGTCGGGGTAAAGGCGTACGCGTTTGATGGACCGGGCCTCCCGAAACCGATCCGAGAGCTGGGGCGCGCGCCTGATCGTCGCGGCCGCGGCGGCGGCGACCCTGCTCGCCGGCCCGGAAGGCGCCTGCGCTTTCAGTTTCTTCGGCCTGTTCGGCTCGGATGAGACACCGCCCCCGGTCTCGCGCACGGCGATCTCCTATTCGGTGACGATCGACGTCGTCGGCGGCGACAGCGGGATCAAGGACGCGGTGCAGAACGCCTCGTCTCTTTACAAGCTGCTCAAGGATCCGCCGCCGGACGGCGATGCGCTGGCGCGGCGCGCGACCAACGATTTCAGTTCGATCATCGACGCGCTCTGGGGCCTCGGCTACTACAACGGGATGGTCGCCGTCGCGATCGGCGGCGCGAGCTTCACCATTCTCTCGCCCAACGCCGCCGCCTTCATTCGCGCCGCCGAGAGCTACCGCAACCGGGCGGTCGCGCCGGTGACCCTTCGCGTCGATCCGGGGCCGCTTTTCCGCCTGAACGCGATCCGCGTCGTCAACGGCGCCGGCGAGACGCTGTCGCCCGATATGCTGCCCGACCGAGTTGTCGGCCTCAAAGCCGGCGATCCGGCGATCGCGAGCAGCCTGCGCGCGGCCTCGGTCCGCATCGTCGACTATTTCCGCAAACAGGGCCGGCCACTGGCCAAGGTTCTGTCGATCGCTCCGGTGGTGAACCACGAGACCCACACCATGGACGTCGCGTTCGTCGCCGCGCCGGGTCCCGTCGCATCGTTCGGCGAGGCGACGCTGGTCGGCCCGAACAGCTTCAGCCCGGCCATCGCGCGCTCGTTCCTCTATATCCAGCCGGGCGATCCCTATTCGCCGACAGCGATCGACGACGCCCGCACAAGCCTGCGCGAGATCCCGGCGGTCGGCGGCGTGCGGATCGTCGAGAGCAAGACGCTGGACGCTCAGGGGCGCCTACCCTATGAGGTCGATATCGAGGACCGCGTCCCTTACGCGGTCGGCGCCTCAGCCAAATATTCCACTTATAACGGGCCGGCCGGACAGGTCTATTGGGAGGACCGCAACGTGTTCGGCGGCGCCGAGCGGCTGCGGCTGCAGGCGGACATCTTTGAAGCGCCGCCGTGGTACGTCACGTCGACCAGCCTTAGGAGCTTCTCCATCCACGATCTCGGCGGCCGTATCTCGGCGAGCTTCCTCAAGCCCGCCCTCTGGGGAACCCGAAACGATTTCCTGTTGGACGCGCTCGGCGAAAAGGTCAGCACCTCGGGCGTGGGCTTCGTCGGCTACCAGGCCGAGGACGCCGACGCCACCGCGGCCCTGCGTCACCGCTTCAGCCAGAACTTCTGGGTCCAGGCCGGCATCGAGGGCCAGACGGGCGTCGCCACGGATTCGCGCGGCCGGGTCGACTACACGCTGGTCGGCGTGCCGGCCTCGGCCAATTACGACACGACCGATAGCAAGCTCGATCCGACCACCGGCGTGCGGCTCAACGCCTCGGCTAGCGGCTATGGCGAATTTATGGGCTCCACCCTCAATCTCGTCGATTTCAAGGCGCGCGGCTCGGCCTATTATTCGATCGATCCCGACTCGCGCTTTGTGCTCGCCGGCCGCATCCGCCTCGGCGGCCTGGCCGGCGCGACGCTGAACGACATTCCGGCCAACTGGCGCTTCTATGCGGGCGGCGGCGGCTCGGTGCGCGGCTACGCTTACCAGAGCCTGGGACCGAGAACCATCTTCGGAGTCACCGGCGGCCGCAGCGTGTTCGACGCCTCGGCGGAGCTCAGGATCAAGATCACCGACACGATCGGGATCGTCCCGTTCTTCGACGCAGGCAACGCCTTCGTCACCGATTTCCCCAACTTCGGCGCGCCGCTCTACATGGCGGCCGGCCTCGGCTTCCGCTATTACACCGCGATCGGTCCGATCCGGCTCGATGTCGCCTTTCCCTTCCAGCGCGTCCCCGGCAACGGTCCGGTGGCCGTCTACGCCAGCATCGGGCAGGCCTTCTGATGGCGATGCGTCTCTTCCGTTTCCCATCTGCGAGGCTGGCGGCGTTCTTCGCCCTGGTGATTGTCCTCTTCACGCCGGCGCGCGCCGATCAGTCCGACAAGGGCGTGATCGCCGATCTCATCTCGCGCGCCCTCTCCTCGCCGTCGATGACCGTATCTATCGGGGCGGTGGATGGCGTGCTCAGCTCCGACGTGACGATCCACGACATCGTGCTGTCCGACCGCGACGGGGCGTGGCTCAAGGTCGACAAGGTCCGGCTGATCTGGAACCGGCTGGCCCTGTTCAGCCGCCGGCTGGAGGTCGATCAGCTGACCATCGGCCATATCGACTTTCTGCGTCGGCCCGTTCCGCCGCAGACGCCGCCGCCCGAAACCAACACGTCGGCGCAGCCGGTCCAGGCGCAGCCGATCCTGCCCGATCTGCCGCTCAAGGTGATCGTCAAGCAGCTCGCGGTCGATCAGCTTGCGCTCGGCGAGCCGGTCATCGGGCTCGCGGCGCGGCTCAGTGTCACCGGGCGAGCGACGCTGGGGCCGCCATCCGAAGGGCTCGACCTCCATCTCAACTCGCGGCGGCTCGACGCGCCGGGCGAATTGAACGCGCTCTTGAGCTACGTTCCCGCGACCGACAAGCTGACGGTCAACGTCAAGTCCGCCGAGCCGGCCGGCGGCATTTTTGCTCATCTCATCAATCTTCCGGGCCTGCCCGCGGCGAATTTCAGTTTCGAAGGCGCGGGGCCGCTCGACAAGTTCGACGCCAAGCTAGACTTCGCGGCCGGCCCCGACATATGGGCGAAGGGCGATGTCGTCGTGGCCCGCGACGGTCCGGCGCGACGCCTCACACTCGACCTGAACTCCCGGATCGAAAACCTTAGCCCGCCGGTAATCCGGCCGGTGTTCGCGGGCGAGACGACGTTCAAGGGCGACGTGCTGTTCAACGACGATTCCAGCATTTCGACGCCTGGCCTGCATCTCGTGTCGGCCAATGCGCGGCTCGACATCGAGGGGACGAAGTCGGCCGACAACACGCTCGACCTCAAGATTCACGCCGGCGCGATCCCGGGCGCAACCGAGATCGGCAGGCTCGACCTCAACACGACGATAACGGGGCCCATTGCCGCGCCGACAGTCGACGGCGCCTTCGACGCTGGAAACATCCATGCGGCTGACTCCTCGCTCGAGCGTCTCACGGCGTCGTTCCACGTGCATCCGAGCGCCGCGCTGACCCAGAGCGAGGCGAAGATTCTGTTCGAGGCGCAGGGCGAAGCCAAAGGTCTAACGCTGGCCGACGCCGCCCTGAGGCAGGCCGTTGGCAGCGACGTCTCGGTCTCGATGCGCGGCTCGTCCACGACCACCGGGGTCGCGACCTTCGATGCCCTGGACCTGGTCGCGCCTCATCTCGAAGCGCATTATGCTGGCCTGCTCGGGCCGGCCCGGATGCGGGGCCGGCTCACCCTCGCGGCCAAGGACCTGAGCCGCTTTTCCGGGCTCGCGGACGGCAAGTTCGCGGGCGAGGCGCGCGCGACGGCCGATCTCGATGGGGCGCCGAGCTACGGCCTCGTCAATGCGACCATCGACGCGCATGCGACCAAACTCGGCACGCCCTACCCGATCCTCGATCGGGCTCTCGGCGGCGAGCTCGCGGTGACCGGCGGCGTCCGGACGACGCCTGGCGGCGGCTTCGGCTTCTCCGACCTCAGGGCGGTCGGCCGCAACGCCTCGGCGCAGCTAGACGGCGACTATCGGCAAGGCAAGGTGAACGTCAGCGCGACGGTCGATATCCCGGACGCGAAGGCGCTCGATCCGCGCGTCGAAGGCAAGGTTCAGCTCGTCGCCAGCCTGACAGGAGCGCCCGAAGATGTCGGCGCCGAAGTGAAGGTGACGCTCGGCGCCGGCCGGCTGCTGGACCGCAAGACGACCGGCGTCGCGTTCACGGCGAGGGCGGTCCACCTCACCGGGGTGGTCGAAGCGGGCGCGAAGCTCACCGGCGACATCGACGGCCAGCCGCTCAGCGGCTCGGGCTATGTGGCCAAGCACCCCGACGGCGGATGGACCATCGACAATCTGGCCTTCGAGTCTCGCGGCGGCTAGCCTCAGCGGCGGGCTTTCGATCGCCCCCGACCACATCGTCACCGGCGATGTAAGCTTCAGCGCAAAGAACCTCGACGATCTCTCGCCCCTCGTGCTCATGAAGCTCGGCGGGACCCTGCAGGCCAAGCTCACGGCGTCGGGCGGGGAGGGCCGACAATCGATCGCGATCGTCGCCGACAGCGACCGGATGAGCGTCGGCGACAACCGTCTTGCAGGGCTCAAGATCGACGGCGCCGTCGCCGATCTCTGGGGCGCGCGGTCGGTCTCCGGATCCGCTCGCCTCTCGCGCGCGACGGTCGCCGGTCAGTCGGTCGCCGACGTGAGATTGACGGCCACGCCCGGCGCCGGCTTTAGCGACATCGACGCTGGCGGCGTCGCGCGCGGGCTTGCGTTGAAAGCGCGCGGGCGCCTGTTCGGCGGGTCGCCTGTCCGCATCGATCTGGCAAACCTGTCCGCCGAGGGATTCGGACATCGGATCGCGCTCGCCGGACCTGCGAGCCTCGCGTTCGATTCAGGCCTGGAATTCCGCAATTTCACCCTGGCCGTCGATTCTGGGCGCCTCTCGCTCGCGGGGCGCGTCGGTCCGTCGCTCGACCTCCGGGCGCGGGCGACGGCCGTGCCGCTCGCCGCGCTCGATCTGGCCTACCCGGACCTCGGACTCTCGGGAGTAGCCGAGGGCGAAGCGGCGATTTCCGGGCCTTCGGGTAATCCCGCAGGCGACTGGCGGCTGCACGCGACGGGGATCAGCGCCGCACAGGTCCGCGGCGCCGGCCTGCCCGCCCTCGACATCGCCGGCTCGGGGCGGCTCGGCGGCGGACGCACCACGGTCGATCTCACGGTGAAGGCCGGGTCGTCCTCGTCTCTCCGCGTTTCCGGCTCGGCGCCGCTTTCGGTCGACGGCGCGCTCGACCTCAGGATCGACGGGCGGCTCGACGCCGGGCTCGCCAATGTCATGCTGTCGACCGGCGGACGGAGCGTCAGCGGCGCGGTCACGGTCGCGATGCAGGCGCGCGGGACGCTGGCTAAGCCCGAGGCGCGGGGCGCGATCACGCTCGCCAACGGCGCCTTTCGCGACGATCAGACCGGCTTCAAGCTTTCGGGGATCAATGCGCAACTCTCGGCGAGCGGCGATACGATCCGCATCGACCGCATGACGGGCGCGACGCCGAACGGCGGGACGATCGGGGCGAGCGGCGAGGTGAAACTCGATCCGGCGGCCGGCTTCCCCGGGACCGTCCGGATCGTCGGCCATCGCGCCAGGGTTGTCGATAACGACATCGTGGAAGCGACTGCCGATCTCGCCGCCGACGTCACCGGCAAGCTCATGCAGAAGCCGACGATCGGCGGCAGGATCACGATCGATGCAATGGACATCACCATTCCCGGCAGCTTCGGCGGCGTCGCAGCCCCGATTCCCGGCGCAAAGCATCTCAATCCGACAGCGACCGCGCGGGCGCGCCTGGCCCAGCTCGCCAAAGCGCGGGCCGGCGCGCGCGGGCCGCTATTCGACGCGACGCTCGCGCTGACAATCTCGGCGACTAACCGGGTGTACGTGCGTGGGCGCGGACTCAACGCCGAGTTCGGCGGCGACTTGCATGTGGCCGGATCGGCCCGGGAGCCGCAGGTGACCGGCGGTTTCGACCTGTTGCGCGGCACGCTGTCGCTGCTCAGCGCGCGGCTGAACTTCACCCGCGGGCAGGTGCGCTTCCACGGCGACGTGATCCCGGATCTCGACATGGTCGCCGAGGCCAGCGCCGGCGACGTCACCGCGCGCATCATCGTGACCGGGCCCGCCAATCAGCCGGCGTTCGCGATCACTTCCGTGCCGAGCCTGCCGCAGGACGAGGTCCTGTCGCGCCTCTTGTTCCAGAAGCCGTCAGGCAGCCTGTCCGCGTTCCAGGCGCTCGAACTCGCCAACGCCGCCGCCACCCTGAGCGGACGCGGCGATGCGCTCGAAGGGTTGCGCAAGACGCTCGGCCTCAGCAGCCTAGGCCTCGGGACGGGCGCGTCGGGAGGCGGTTTCCTCGGCCTAGGCCGGGCCATCAACGACCGGATCAGCGTCGACGTGACGACCGGCGTCCGGCCGCAGGACAACGGGGTGAACGTCAACCTCGACGTCAGCCGCCATATCCGTTTGCAGGCCGGCGTCGACGCGGCCGGCGGGACCGATGTCGGCGTCGGGGCGGAGTGGGAATACAAGTAGCGTCTCCCCCGCTTCGAGTGGCTTGCGGCGGAAGCTCAGAACGCATTCGGCCCCCGTTCGGACGTCGTTCACGCGCCCGCCGTAGCACATACTCAATGGCCGATCGGAAGACGCATCGTGGCGCACGGGGCAGAGCTGGTGAACTCGGTCAGCTACCCGGTCTACAGGCGCGGTTCGACCGCGTCACCGGAAGGCGGCGGCGAGCGCTCTCCGGACCTGCTGCGGCTCCTCGAACCGCAGCGTCACCGGGAGAGTCGCGACTGAGCGCGCCGCTTTGGCCCCCAGGCGGGCGGCGTCCTTCTCCGTCGTTGCGAGAATGGCCCGGCGCTTCGCCGCGTCCTCAATGAGCGCCGCGATCTCCCTCGGCGTAAAATGGTGGTGGTCGGGAAAGTCGCGGGTGGCGACGATCTGCGCCCCCACCCTGCGCAGGGTCGCATAGAATTTCTCGGGCCGAGCGATGCCGGCGAAGGCGACCACCTCGCGGCCGATCAGCGACGCGGCGGCGAGCGCGTCCGGCTCGAGGGTCGCGGCGAAGACCGGGCGGCCGGGAACGGCGGCGGCGATCGTCCGCCGCGCCGCCTCATCCCCGCCGACCATGACAAGCGCGCCGACGAGCGGCGCCTGGACCGCAAGCGGCGCGCGCAAGGGACCGGCGGGAAGGCAGAGGCCGTTGCCGAAACCCGTCGGGCCGTCCACCACTGCGAAGACGAGATCCTTGACCAGCGCCGGGTTTTGCAGCCCATCGTCGAGCAGCAGGACCTCAGCGCCCGCTTCGACCGCGCGCTGAGCGCTTGCGACGCGATCCGCGCCGACCCAGCACGGCGCGACGCGCGCGAGCAGCAGCGGCTCGTCGCCGACCGCGGCGGCGTCGTGGCTCGCCAGATCGACCTGAACCGGCTCGACTCGGCGCACCCCGCCATAGCCGCGAGACAGGAAGGCGACGTGGCGCCCGTCGGCGATCAGCATGCGCGCCAGCGCCAGCGCGGTCGGCGTCTTGCCGGCCCCGCCGGCGACGAAATTGCCGACGCAGACGACCGGCGCGCCGGCTCGCGCGCCCGGCCTCAGCATGCGACGCGCCGCGATCGACCCGTAAAGCGCCCCGGCCGGCTGAAGCAGGCGGGCGAGCGCCGTCGGCTTCCGGGACTCCCAGAAGCCAGGCGCCCTCACGGCGCCCCTCCTCCGACGGGCAGCATCGGCGCCAAGGCCTTCATCGAGCGCTCGACCGCCCCCGACCGGCGCTCGACGGTGTCGCCGGCGGCGCGCGCCATGGCCCTGAGCTTCGCCGCGTCGGCAAAGAGCGCGATCAGCGCCTTGCCCAGCCGCTCCGGCTCGCCGATTTCGAGCGCGCCGCCAGCGGCGTCGAGCGCCGCATAGGCGTCGGCGAAATTGCCCACCATCGGCCCGTGCAGGATCGCGGAGGCGAGCCTGGCCGGCTCGATCGGGTTTTGCCCGCCCCCGCCAGCAAAGGACTTGCCGACGAACACGACGCCGGCGAGCCGGTAGAACAGGCCAAGCTCGCCGATCGTGTCGCAGATATAGACCGACGTTGCGCGACCCGGCCGCTCGCCTCTCGAGCGCAGGGCGCAAACAAGCCCCTCGGCCTCGATCTCGTTCAGGATCGCCTCGCCGCGCTCGGGATGGCGCGGCACGATCAGCGTCAGGGCGTCGGGAAACACCTCGGCGAGCCGCTTGTGCGCTTCCGCGGCGATCCGCTCCTCGCCGGCGTGGGTCGAGGCGGCGATCCAGATCTGACGGCCCGACGTCAGGCCGGAGAGTTCGGCGAGCTCGCGCCGGTCGGCCGGCAGGGCCGGCGCATCGTATTTGATGTCGCCGGCGATCATGACGCGCGGCGCGCCGAGCGCGCGAAGCCGCTCGCCGTCCGCTTCGCTGCGGGCAAGGCACAGGTCGAACCGGGTGAGCAGCGCGCCGATGGAGCGCGGCGCCCGCCGCCAGCGGTTGAACGAGCGCTCGCTGATCCGTCCGTTGATCATGGCGAGCGGCAGGCCGGCGCGCTTGGTCTCGACAATCATGTTCGGCCACAGCTCCAATTCGGCGACCAGCGCCGCGTCCGGGCGCCAGTGGAGCAGGAAGCGGCGCAGGAAGAACGGATTGTCGAGCGGGGCGTACTGGTGCAGCGCCCCCGCCGGCAGGCGCCGGGAGAGCAGCGCGGCCGACGTCACCGTGCCGGTCGTCACCAGCGCGGTCGCGCCGGCCCGCGCGATGCGCTCGACGAACGGCAGAAGCGACACGGCTTCGCCGACGCTCGCCCCATGCAGCCAGACGAGGCGGCCCAGTGGACGCGGAAGCCCGGCGCGTCCGCGCCGCTCGCCGATGCGCTCGCGGTCCTCCTTGCCGCGTCTGAGGCGCAGCGCCAGGAAGGGGACAGCGAGCGGCGTCCCGATCACCGTCAGGGCGCGGTAGACATGCAGCGTGAGCGGCGCCGTCATACGGTTCTCAGATTTGCGCCCGGATCGGACGCGCCGACCATCGCATAGGCGCGCCGGTGCGCCTCGTCGAGGCCCTGCTGCACGGCGAGGCGCGCGGCCTCGATCGCCGCGTCGTCGGCATCCGGCGCCACGCGCACGAGATCGCCGCATAGCACCACGGCGCGGCTGAATGGCAGGCCGAGCGAGGCCCGGTCCCAGGTGTCGAACTGGATCCGCCGGCTCGTCACCACGGCGGTCGGGAGGATCGGCCGCCCGGAAAGCTTCGCCAGCGAGACGATGCCGAGGCCGCAGACGCGCGCCCGTTTCGGCACGTCGGCGGTCATCGCCACCGACGCGCCCGACTCGAGCTGTCGCAGAAGTTCGCGCATCGCCGGCGCGCCCCCCTTGTAGCGGGCGCGATCGGCCGGACCACCCGAGCCGCGCACCGGCGTCACACCCAGATATTCGAGCGCCGCCGCCTGGGCGCCGGCGTCCTCATGCCGCGAGATCAGCGCGGCGAACCGGTCGATCGTGTCCGGCCACGCGAACGACACCATGAGATGCTGACCGTGCCACATTGCGCAAATGATCGGCGTCTCGCCCTCGATCGCCTTGCCGATGTCCTCCGGAACTGTCGTGACGCGGCTGGTGATCTGGACGAGACGCACATAACTGGCGAGCAGGAAACCAATGGCTTCCTGCCAGAACGGCGACCGGCCTATGCGTCTAGCCATATAACTCTCAGGCGGTCCGCGTCGGCGGCGCCAGATCCGGCTCGATCAGGCGATGCAGATGGACGATGAAATAGCGCGTGTGGGCGCTGTCGACGGTCTGCTGCGCCTTGGCGCGCCAGGCGCGCTCGGCGCTGGCGTAGTCGGGGAACATGCCAACGATGTCGATCTTGGAAACGTCCATGAACTCATGGGTCTCGAGCGACTTCAGTTCGCCGCCGAACACGAGGTGGAGAAGCTGCCGCTTCTCGTCTGAAGGGGAAGTGGTCATCGTGGGATGTCCTCGAGAATCCTGGCGCGAGGGCTGCGTGGCGCGGATTTGCCCTCGCTCGGGCCTAAACGCAAGCCTTCGAAGGTCGCAAGCGGCTTATTCCGCTTGTCCCCCGGCGGTTGCGGCGCGAAAGGCCTCGAGCAAGCGCGGCGCCAACCCCGCGGGCGCCCCGAGAAGGGCGCCGCGACGGATGCGGGCGCGATTGTACTGCAGCCGTTCGCCAGCCGCCTCGGTCAGACAGCCGCCCGCCTCCTCGATGAGGAGATCGGCCGCCGCGATGTCCCAGTCGTAGGAATTGGGCCCCGCGACGGCGAAGTCGAGGGCCCCGCTCGCGGCCATGCACATCCGGTAGGCGAGCGAGGGCACGAACGGATGGATGTCCAGGGTCGCGCCGAGACGGTCGCCCATGGCCTTGATGAGCGGCTTCGGGCCCGCGGCTTTGTAAGCGCTCGCGGCGTTGCGGCTTGCGAACGCCAGCGGCGCGCTGTTCACGAGCGCGCCCGCCCCGCGCGCCGCCACGTAAGTTTCCATGAGCGCCGGCGCGTGCACAACGCCGGCGAGCGGCCGGCCGTCGACGATCAGCGCCACGGCGACGGTCCAGCGGGGGTCGCCCTCGATGAAGGCGCGGGTGCCGTCGATCGGGTCGACGACGATCAACGCGCGCCGGTCGAGCCGCGCGCCCGAGTCGGGCGTCTCCTCCGACAGCCAGGCGGCCTCTGGGAAATCCTGGCCGAGCCGGCGCTTGAGCAATGCGTCCGCCGCCAAATCGGCCTCAGTCACGGGGGAGCCGCCGGCCTTCGACTGGACGGCGGCGGTGGTCTTCTGGCCGGGCCGAAACCAGGCGAGCGCGACGTCGCCGGCCTCGCGTGCGGCGGCGGCCAGGAGATCGCGCGCGCCAAGCGCGTCCCATTTCGTTTCGACGCTCAAAGGGAACATCCCGTGCGCAAATGGTGGTTGTGCGCGTGGCTTTAGCCTTCGGCGTCCGCGGGCGCAATCGTCTTCGCGGGCGCCTCGTCGAGCGAGCCGATCCGTGCTTGAGTGGAGACCAGCAGACGGGAGCAAGCGTTATGGATTGGCCCGCAGATCAGAAGTTCGGCATCGCCGAGAAGGAGGAGATGGCGAAGCTGACCGGCCGCCAGATCCTGCAGGCGATGATCGACGGCGGCCTGCCGCTCCCCAGCATGGCTCGGGCGCTTTCGATGCGCCCCGTCGAGGTCGGCGACGCCTTCGCCGTCTTCGAGGGCGAGCCGGGGCCCGACCTGCTCAATGCGCTGGGCAGCGTCCACGCCGGCTTTGCGCTGGCCTTGATCGAAAGCGTGACGGCCTGGGCGGCCCATTCGACGCTGCCGGCCGGCGCGAGCTACGCGACCATCGAAACCAAGGCCAATTTCTCCCGGCTCATCCTGCCCGACACGGGGGTCGTCCGGGCGGAAGGCCGCGTCGTCAACGCGGGCCACACCATCGTCTCGGCCGAGGGCCGCATCGTCGACGCGCGCGGCCGGCTGATGGCGCACGGCGCGTCCACGATCATGATTTTCCGCGACGTCCGGGAGTGACCCGGGAATCAACTGATCTTGCCTGTTCTTTTGGCCGCCATGCCGTTCTGCAACGTCCGCACGGGTTTCCAGCCGGTCGGGGTCAGGATCAACGCGACGTCGTTTGGCGCGGCGGCTACGGCGACCCGGGCGATCTCGGGCGCGGAATCAAGTTTATCAGTGGGTTGCGCGGGGTTTTCCGGGCGATCGCAGCGCCCGAAGGCGAAAGGTTCGGCCGGTCCGCGGCAGCGCCCCGTCGCGCCTTGCGACGACGCCGGATCGGCGTCGGCCGGGGCGGAAACCTCCCGATCGTCAGGCTCGGGAGCGAGGCGAAGCTCAACCTCCCGAGGCGGGCTCCGATCTGCCGCAACGTCCGCATTCCCGGGCGCGGAATCCATGTTTTCAAGGCCTTGCGCCAGATTTTCCGGGCGTCCCTTCTCCCCGTTCACGCTAAGGGACGCGCACATCTCCAATCGCTCAGCCCGGACCCCTTCCCCAGCTTGCCGTGGCCCGATAGGGCCGGATGGGGTGCGGCGCGCAGGGCGGCTCCGCCCGCGGTTGGCTGTGACGGTCGTGCAAATCCAACACTGTTGGCGGCGGCGGACCACACCCCATCCGTCGCCTTCGGCGACACCTTCCCCGGCTTCGCGGAGAAGGGGGGTTGCGCGCCCGCCATCCGACATGTGTGGATCCCGTGGCCCGTTCACGGGGAGAAGGTCAGCCCCCGGATCAAGTCCGGGAGGAGGGGCGATTCGAGCGGCGGCCGATCGCCCGCGCCCCTCTCCCGGCTCAAGCAGGGCGAGGGGGTTTCCGGGCGCGGAATCAATGTTTTCAGGGCTTTGCGCCGGGTTTTCCAGGCGATCGTCGCCTCCTGCCCACGCAAGTTCGGCGCTGACCAGCCACGCCTTCGCGAACGCGACATCCCCTTCCGCAGGCGCATCGAGCCGTGGCGCCTCCGGCCGCGCCCACTCGGCGGCGAAGGCACCGCCATAGCGGTCGAGCTCGCGCACGATTTTGACCACCTGGTCGACCGCCTTGAGGTTGGTCGGCGACATGGCGCTATAGGCGACGGGCAACGCGTCGTTGAGACGGCCGACCTGGATCGCCACGAACTCCTCGGGCGGCGCCGGCATGCGGCGCGCGAGGATCTCCCTCATGATCGCCCGCATCCGCTTCTCGCCGACGCCCACCCGCGCCGCGATCTCGGCCACCGACACGCCGCGGTTGAGATAGTCGACGATCCGCTGTTCGCGTTTGAATTTCGCCAGCCGCGAGGCGCGGGCGTCGGTCGGCGCAGGCAAGGGCTTTGCCGACAGGGCGTTGGGGCAATCGGACATTCGGCGTGTTCTCCATGAGTGGGCGTGTGAGAACATAATGAGAACAACATTCGCCAATTGTCAAGAAATTGTTGCATTTTCTGTCTTCCAGTTCATCAGGCAGCCAGCCTTTGGCGCCGGCGCATCGAGAAGCGGTTCGCGGTCGACGGCGCGACGCTTCGAGAAAGCGCAATCTTCCGCCGCAGGACCTGGCGGCGCCCATCGTGCGCTCAGCGCCCGTAGACGCAGCGGCCTTTGCGGGAGTCTCTCGCCTTTCGAACATCAGAGATCTGTGACTTGCAGAAGTAGCCGACGCCGGCTCGAACGCCTCAATCGGGCGGAAAGTGAACGTTGCCCGAACGGCGGGTCTGACGCGCATTGCCCGCGTTGACGCTGACGCCCGAGCATGTACGCGCAGAGTGCGCCCGAAGCAGGCATTCGTTGGATCCCCACGGCGGGCGGCAACCGCCGCGGGAACGACCGTTATACCGACGCGGATCTGATCCGTTATATCACTCGCATTTGTTTTTCATGGACTAGCCGTCGTGAAAATGGTAGAAGCTCGATATGAGCAACATCATCCTATTGCCGACCGCTAAGGGCGCTACCACACCACTCGATCTTTTCCTCCGGGTCGGTGAGGCGCACTATGGTCAGATTGCGAGCCTCTACACAGAAGGCCGCGTCCCTCTGCGGAGGATGATATTTGACGCATCGCGGCTGCGATATCAGTTGGATTTTTTGAAAACGCTACGTGAGAATGGCGTCGAGCTGACACTCGATCCCAAGACTGCAGAGTTGGCCGCTTTGAATCGATTTGAAGGGCGGGCCTCGGGGGCGCCTTGGTCGGACGGGACGCTGCATCTTTCCAATCAATTCGACGAGGCACGCTGCCGCAAACTGGCCGAAGAAATTGCGCACGAAGCCGTCGAGAAGCAGTTTGATCGCGTATTCTCCCCTACGCACTTTCTGAAGGAAGGTGTTCTCGATCCATGGTTTAGGATCGACAAACGGCTGTGTCAGCTGCTTCGCGAGGCCCTCGATCAAGAAGGCGGAGCGAACATCGCCATCGATTACGTCGTCCTCATCGAGCAACTCAAACTGCGCGATGAAGCTGTACGAGCAGCGCTGATCAGCCACCTGGCGCCTCTACCGTTTGAGAACATCATCTTCCGGATCTCCCACTTCGGGTCTGACGCAACCGCTACGGGTATCCGAACCCTCATCACGCTCCTTGAGCGTTTTCATGATTTCGGTCATCCCGTTGTAATCGACCATGTGGGCGGCTTGGTCGGGCGGGCGCTTCTGGCCTTTGGCGTGGCCAGCGGCATAGCACATGGCCTGGACGAACATCTTCGGTTCGACGCAACGCCCTGGAATCGGTCAGTTCGCGAACCGGAGCCAGATGAGGAGGGCCGTCAGGGTGGCGCGGCCAAGCTGGTCTCGGTTCCGCTATTCGATCGCACCTTCACCGTCCCGGAGTTGACGGCGCTCGCGCGAGCCAAGAACGGCCGCTTAGTCGTCTGTCAAAATCCGAACTGTTGCCGCAGCTTGGCGGACATGATCAATAATTCGAAGCGTCACTCGATTACTCAAGAGACTTGGGCCATGGAGGCGCTCAGCAAGACGCCTGATCTTATGCGCACTCAACACTTTCTGGATGTCGAGTTGGCCGAGGTTGATCGTTTCGGGCGGCAGGTAAAGGAGCTGAAGCCGCTTGTGTCGGAACTGAAGCCTCGTAAGGGGCAGACGGCCGAGCAGGCAGCTGACAATCTTGTTCGTCGCCTCACGGAGCACGCCCAGCGCAACGAAAAGATGCGCGCGAGCTTGGAGAACTTAAATTCTGTCCGAGGGTTGGATTTACCGCGAGCGCCGGCGGCGCACCTGTCGCCACGACTTCGAGCCTCCGACCGGAAACGTTGATTACCATGACCGCTGCCGTCGCCAGATATATTGACTCAATTCAGGATAATGGAGGCCTGAAGGGAACCGACATTGCGAACTTCACGGACGTGTCATCGGCGACCGTTCACCGCTGGAAGGCAGGAACGCATGTACCGCACCCGTCGACGCAACTCCTCTTGGCGCAACTCCATTACATCGTGAGCCGCCTCGACGACTATTATTCGCCCGACGAGGTGCGTCTGTGGCTTTACGCTCCTCATCCACAACTGGAAGGCCGCCGAGCCATCAACTCCATTGTCGGGGGCCAAGCGGCAGACGTAATCGCCATCCTCGACCGCTTGGACGCGGACGTCTATCTCTAATGTTGGGGCATCGACCGCCGCGCCCGAAGGCGCTCCTTGACGCGATCGAAGCAGAGGTGCCGGTTGAATTCAGCGGCCACGTGTGGCGGGTCGTGACAGACGGTTTCGACCCACTTCGCCCGTCGAGGGCTGGCGGGCGGTGGGACGATGGAAGCTTTGATGTTCTCTACACATCAGAGTCGCGCGACAGCGCCTTGGCTGAATCATGGTTTCACGCTGCCAAGGGGCAGCCCATCATTCCGTCCAAGGTCGCAAAACGGATTTACCAGATCAAGGCGGAGCTCCATCGAGTTCTTAAATCTTGCTGGCGACGGCAAGCTGGCGTCGCTTGGGGTGAACATGGCTACTTACGGGAGGCTGAATTACTTGCAACGCGTGGAAGAATACCCGACGCTTCAGCAGATCGGCGAGGTCGCCTTTTTCTACGAGTATCAGGCCGTGATCGTACCGTCGGCCCGGTGGCCGGCTGCCAATGTTGTGATTATGACAGAGTACGCTACTCTCACACAGCTGGAGATTGTCGCTGATGAACCGGTGGATTTTAGGAGTTGGGCGCGCGCAAACGGCGTGAAAGGCTAACTATCTAACGCGGCCGATCGACTTGTGCCTAACAAAATTGTCCGACCCCTAACGGCTGAATTGTAGCTCTTGTCCGAAGGGCGTGCACCTGGCGCAGAGTTTCCGTTCCGCCAACGCGCAGTTCTCGGTGTAATCGGTGCGCCCCGGGCCGACCATGAACGGCAGCACCGGGTCGATTTCAGCCATTCCGCAAGCCAAGGAAGCGCGGCCGCGTCCTGTGCTCATTGCCGCCGTCCCGGCTGCAATTCGCCTTTCAGCCCATCGTCGCAATTACGGTGACAGGCTTTACCATTATGCCGCATGCCAATATCCGCATGCATGACCCGCATCGCGAGATTGTCAGCCGCCTGCAAAGGGGGATTTGAGCGCATGTCACGTAACCGCCATCTGCTCGGGCGTCTGAAGTCCGCGCCGGGCGATCCTCAGCGCATTGATCAGTGACCTGGTAAAGCGACCTGGCGCTGCAGCCATCTTCATCGCCTTGCGCGCGATCACGCCGATGCAACTCGGAATTTCGATGACCGAGGGGCGGAGCCGCAAATCTTGCGACGCGCCCCCTCCCGTGACGCGTCAGGCTCCGGCGGCTTCCGAGCGGATCAATCGTCACCTGCGGCGCGAGGCGCGATAGCCCATCCCGCCGAGGCCCGCCAGCGTCATAAGCCAGGTTGACGGCTCGGGGACGCTGACGACCGTCGGTTCAGCCGTGAAGCTATGCGCGACGCCCCCGGCGTCCGTGTAAAAGCCGGCGATCTCGCCCGAGTTGGCGATCCCGGTGATCTGCGTAACCTCGACGCCGTTGGAGAACGCCGCCGCCGGATCGTCCAGGAACGTATAGACGCCGGTGTTCGTGTTGTAGAGAAACCCGTGCTGGCTCGTTGTGCTGTCTTCGTAGTAGCCAACCGCAATCCCCTGATCGTTCACGCCAAGAACTTGCGAGAAGACGAAGGTGGCGCCAGGCTCGCCCTGAACGTTCGGAATTGTCGGGTCGGCGATCGCTGTACCGACCAAGGTCCCGCCGCTGGCGTTCGCAATATTCGCGTCGAAACCGTGGACCTGGCCGTCGTTCCCGAGATAGAACCCGACGATCAGGCCGTTGTTGTTGATCCCCTGGGCGTTCACGACGTCCGCGTTGGTCCCGACCGGCTGAAATATACTGGCGAAGCTCGTGCTCGAGGCGCTCGGCAGGTAGAAGCCGCTGCTGTTGCTCCCCTCCGTATACTGACCGACGATATTGCCAAGATCGTTGATCCCGAACGCGTTGGTCGCTCCGGAAGGTGTGGTCAACGTCCGTAGCGGCCCTCCGTTCGGCAGAAAGAACGCCGACGTCCCGCTACCGCCGACGACGTCGCCGGCGCTGTTGATCCCGAACGCGGTCTGGCCAGCGCCCGTGTTCAACGGGTTGATGTTGGTCGCCGTGCCTGTGAAATTGGCGCCCGTAGGAGCGCCGGCGACGTCGACCTCAGTCCCGACCACCTGCCCGGTGTTGCTGATGCCGTTCACGTTTGACCCAACCGCCAGCCCGGTCAAATGGGGATCGAAGTTCATGAACGAATAGCCGTCCGAAGTCAGGGTGGATAGAACTGTCGCCTGACTGGCGGCCGGGGTCATCGAGGCCGCAACCAAGCCGCCTAGAGCCGCGGCTAGGCGGGTCGCGTCCCTTCGCGGCGCGCCCTTCCAGAATAACGATGCCTGATGTCGAGGACCGCGAACGGACGCGCAACAAACTAAGCTGACGTCCCGCCCTAGCGCCATAACGTCCTCCTGTTGTCTTAAGTCTTCAGGATATTACCTAGAAAAGATGGGGCAACAAGAGTAAAACCTTGTCTGCAGCCATCGTTCTCCTGTCAACATTCGTGCGTGAAGTCCTTGAGCTGAACCGAGTGCGTCGTGCCGCTCGCGAACCCCTACGGCTGCGCCAGCTTGTCGGCGAATTCGCCGATCGTCTTGGCGTAGACCGGGGCGGCGTTCCATTCCAGAAGGGCGGCGAAGTTCGACTGGCCCTCGTCCCAACCCGCGCCGCGCTGCCAGCCGTGCGCGTGCAGGAAATTTGCGGTCGAGGCGAGCGCGTCGGCCGAGGCGCCGGCGCATCGGCAAGCGGTTCGCGGCATGTCAGTTGTCACCCCCGCGAAGGCAGGGGTCCAGAAACGCCGCTGCGGCCGCGCTGGAGATCAATTGTTCAGCGTCTCGTAAAGGTCGCGCCAATCCGGATTGAACCGCTCAATCAACTCGAGCTTCCACCGTCGCTCCCATTTCTTCAACTGCTTCTCCCGCGCGATAGCTTCCCTGACATCGCCGTAGTGCTCGTACCACACGAACATTTTGACTCCGTACTTCGCAGTGAACTGAGAACCGACTCCGTTGCGATGCTGAAATGCCCGGGCTCCGAGATGGTTTGTGACCCCGACGTAGAGCGTCCCGTTACGCCGACTCGCCATGATGTAGACGCTGTAGCGCCGCTCTGTCACTCGACGTCCTTGCCCGTGCCGACGCTCTCACCTCAAATTTCGTCGTGTCGTGCGTCGGCGCTGGGCCGTTTGCAGTCAAGCGTCTGGGGCGGCCTTCTGGACCCCCGCTTTCGCGGGGGTGACACGGTGGATGCAACTCCGCCGCGCGACTCCGACCGCTTGACCATAGCAAGCGCCAGCTTCGAAGCCGCCGCGCTGACCCCTCGTGACGCCTTCTACGCGTTCAGCCAACTTGCAGTTTGCGGCGTTCTCCGCCCCACGCATGGGTCAGACGTCAGGCGACCGCACTTGACATGCATCAGCCGTTATCAACCCGGTCTTCTCTGCAGGGCCGACCTACGGCTGCGCCAGCTTGTCGGCGAATTCGCCGATCGTCTTGGCGTAGATCGGGGCGGCGTTCCATTCGATGAGGGCGGCGAAGTTCGGCTGGCCCTCGTCCCAACCCGCGCCGCGCTGCCAGCCATGCGCGTGCAGGAAATTGGCGGTCGAGGCGAGCGCGTCGGCCGAGTTGCCGATCAGGTCGCCGCCGCGCCCGCCATTGGCCGAAACGCCGTATTTGAGATAGGCGGAGGGCATGAACTGGGTCTGCCCGAGCTCGCCCGCCCAGGCGCCGCGCATCTGGTCCGGCGTCAGAAGGCCGCGCTGAACGATCATCAACGCGTCGATCAGCTCGGCCTGGTAGAGCGAACCGCGCCGGCAGTCGTAGCCGAGCGTCGCCAGCGCGCTGAAGGTCGGATAGCGCCCGAGACCGACGCCGAAATCCGTCTCGAGCCCCCAGATCGCCACCAGCACCGGGCCCGGCACGCCGTAGCGCTGCTCGATGCGATCGAGCGGCTCGGCGTAGGCGATCAGCATGTTCTTGCCCTTCTTGAGCCGGCCCGCGGTGATGTGCTTGGCCGCGAAGCTGGCGAAGTCGCCCTGGAGCGAGCCCTGCCCGTGGTCATGCGCCAGGATAGAAGGGTCGAATTTGGCGGTCGCCAGCGCCTGATCGACCACGTCCGGCGAGACGCCGTCGTTGATCGCCACCTGCTTGAAGTCATCGAGCCACGGCTGAAACCCCTCGGGGTTGTCGCCGCACTGGGCGGCCAGCGCCGGCGGCGCGGCGCTGAGAACGGCCGTCAGCGCCGTCGACATCAAGAACGCCCAAAGTCTTGCCCGCATCCCCAAAACTCCGCGCTCGCATTTCGCCGTGCCGGCGAATAAGCCCCAATCGGGGCCGAAGATTGGCCGCTGTCGGGCGCGCTCGATGAGCGCGCCTCGGCGGGGTCAGCGACCCCGCCCGCTGTAGCCGCGATCGCTGACCGCGGCGGCGGGGTCAGCGACCCCGCCCTACAAGTTTGCGACACTTCGCCGTTGGAGGCCCGCCCGGCCGCATGATAGAAGCTCGCCCATGACCCCAACCGCCTCCGCCGCCGGGGATCGCGCGCCTCAGCGCCTCGCAGGGGCGACCCGTTCCGAAATCGCCCGCGCGCTCGCCGAACTCGGCGTCGCCGAGCGCGAGCGCAACATGCGCGTCGGGCAACTCTGGCGCTGGATCTATCACCGGGGCGTGAACGAATTCTCAGCGATGCGCAACATCGCGCGACCGCTGCTGGAAAAGCTCGCCGAACGGCACGACCTCGGCCGCCTCGAAACCGTCACGGAACAGGTCTCGGCCGACGGCACGCGTAAATGGCTGTTTCGCCTGCCCTCCGCGCACGCGGGCGACAAGGGCGCCGAGATCGAGTGCGTCTATATCCCGGAGTCCGACCGGGGCACGCTGTGCGTCTCGAGTCAGGTCGGCTGCACGCTGAATTGCACCTTCTGTCATACCGGGACCATGCCGCTGGTGCGCAACCTGACGGCGTCGGAGATCGTCGGGCAGGTGATGGCGGCGCGCGACCGGCTGGGCGATTTTCCGGGCGGCGTGCGCCCGACGGAGGGTCTCGTGCCCTCGGGCGAGGGCGTGCGGGCCGTGTCCAACATCGTTTTCATGGGCATGGGCGAGCCGCTCTACAACTTTCCCGCCGTGCGCGACGCGATCGCGATCCTGACCGACGGCGACGGCCTCTCGCTGTCAAGGCGCCGGATCACGGTTTCGACCTCGGGCGTGGTCCCCGAAATGGCGCGCCTCGGCGCCGAATGCGGGACGATGCTGGCCGTGTCGCTGCACGCGACCAACAATGCGCTACGCGACAAACTGGTGCCGCTGAACCGCAAGTACCCGATCGAAAACCTGCTCGCGGCCTGCCGGAACTATCCCGGCGCCTCCAACGCCCGGCGGATCACCTTCGAATATGTGATGCTGAAGGGCGTCAACGACACGCCGGCCGAAGCCCGAGCGCTCGTCCGACTGCTCAAGGGCATTCCCGCCAAGATCAATCTCATCCCCTTCAACCCGTGGCCGGGCAGCCCCTACGCCTGTTCGGACTGGGACACGATCGAACGCTTTTCGGAGATCGTGTTCAACGCCGGCTATGCGAGTCCGGTCAGGACGCCGCGCGGGCGCGACATCCTGGCGGCCTGCGGACAGCTCAAGAGCGAAAGCGAGAAGCTCGGCGCGCGCGCCCGGATGATGCTCGAAGAAAGTCTGGCCGTTGGACAAGATTGACGCCGGCGCCCATTCGCTGTCGGCCGAACAGACGACGATCAGCGACACCGACGGCGACCGGAGCAACGCCTTGCGCATGGCGCGGACGGCGCTCGGCGACATGGTCCGCATGCCGCGGCTCGGCTGGCGCGGTCTTGTCGCGGCGATCGGCGTCGTGATCCTGGCGTGGCTCTCGACCTCGCTCTACCGTGTCGAGCCCGACGAGAAGGGCGTGGTCCTGCGCTTCGGCCAATGGGTCGCGACGACGGAACCGGGCCTGCACGCGCATTGGCCCTACCCGATCGAGACCGTGCTGCTGCCGAAGGTGACTGAGGTCAACCAGATCCAGATCGGCGTCGGCCCGTCGGCCGGAGCGGGCTCGGGCGAGCCCAGCCGGGGCGGGCAGATGCTGACCGGCGACGAAAACATCGTCGAGGCCGATTCCACCATCTTCTGGAAGATCCGCGATCCCGGCCAGTTCCTGTTCAGGGTCGAAAATCCGGAACTGGCCGTGCGGACCGCCGCCGAGGGCGCGCTGCGCGACGTCATCAGCCGCACCCCGATCCAGGACGCGATGTCCGACAAACGCCAGCAAATCGCCGACCAAACGCGCGCGGCTCTGCAAAAGCTGCTCGACGACGAGCAGGCCGGCGTCGAGATCACCCAGGTGCAGTTGCAGCGCGTCGAGCCTCCCCTCGCGGTGATCGACGCCTTCAACGACGTCCAGCGCGCCCGGGCCGATCAGGAACGCGCCCGCAACGAGGCCGAGGCCTACGCCAACGACATCTTGCCGCGCGCCCGGGGCGAGGCGGCCCGCATCCGCCAGGACGCCGAGGCCTACCGGGTGCAAGTCGAGAACCTCGCGCACGGCAACGCCGACGCCTTCCTGCCGCTGCTGAAGAGCTATGAGGCCGCCAAGGACGTCACGGCCTGGCGGCTCTACCTCGACAGCGTCGACGAGGTCTTGCGGAAGGCCTCGAAGGTCATCGTCGACACGTCGGGCAAAGGCGTTGCGAGCGTCATGCCGTACCTGCCGGTCAGCGAGTTCAAGACGCCGCCGCCGCTGACGCCGCAAACCGCCGCGCCCGCCGCCGCCCCGCCGACGACGGGAGCAAGCAAATGAGGAACTGGCGGCTTGCAGCGCTCGCGGCGATCGCGCTGGCGCTGACCCTCGCCTTCGCCTCGATCTATGTTGTCAACGAGGGCGAGCAGGCGCTTGTCGTTCGTCTCGGCGCGCCGGTTGCCGTCGTCGAGACCCCGGGGCTCAAGTTCAAGGTTCCGTTCATCGATACGGTCAACGTGACCTCGACCCGCTCTCTGCTGCTCGAGCCGCAGGTCGAGCAGGCGATCATGGGCGACCAGAAGCGGCTGGAAATCCAGCCCTACGCCCGTTACCGGATCGTCGATCCCTTGCGCTTCTATCAGGCCCTGCGGACCCCGGCTGTGGCGGACTTGCAGCTTGGCCTGCTGGTCAGTTCGGCGGCCCGGCGTGCGCTCGGCCAGGTCCAGTTGCGCGCGCTCTTGACCGACGAGCGCGGTCAGATCCTCGAGACGATCAAGACCGAGGTCGCCAAGAAGGCGGCGCCGCTCGGAGTGTCAGTCGACGAGGTGCGGTTCCGGCGCGCCGATCTGCCGTTCGAGACCAGTCAGGCGATCTACGACCGGATGAAATCCGAGCGGCAGCGCGAGGCCAAAGAGTTGCGCGCGCAGGGGTACGAGTGGGCCCAGCAGATCGAGGCCAAGGCCGACCACGACCGCACCATCCTCCTGTCCGAGGCGCAGCAGGCGGCGGCGGTGGCGCGCGGCGAAGGCGACGCCGAGGCGAACAAGACGCTTGCGAACGCTTTTTCGCAAAACCCGCAGTTCTACGCGATGGTGCGCGCGCTCCAGACCTACAAAGGCGCGCTCGCCAGTGCGGCGCCGACCGTGTTCGTGAGCCCCGAGGCGGAGTTCATGCGGCTCCTGAAATCGGGTCCCGCGACGGGGGCGGCGGAGGGTCCGAAGCCTTGAGGCCGAGCGCGACAGGCGGCTCGGGCGGCGGCGCGTGACCGACCTCGCCGCTTCGCTCTTTCTGCTCCTGCAGATCTTTTTCGTCGACCTGCTGCTCGGCGCGGACAACGCCATCGTGATCGCAATGGCCTGCGGACGGCTGCCGCCCGAGGACACGCGCCGCGCGGTTGTTTTCGGCGCCGCCGGCGCGATCATGCTCAGGCTGGCGATGCTGCTGTTCGCCAACGCGCTGCTCGGCGTGCCGCTGGTGAAGCTCGTCGGCGCCTGGATGCTCCTGGTCATCGCCCTCAACGTGCGCACGCAGGGCGACGCGTTGGCCAACGAGGCGGCTGGCGGTCGCGCCGGAGCGCAGGATTTCGTCTCCGCCGCCGTCGTCATCATGTTCGCCGACGCTGCGATGAGCCTCGACAACGTGGTGGCGCTAGCGGCGATCGCCGGCGGCAACGTCTGGCTTCTGACGCTCGGCGTCCTGATCAGCATCCCCATCCTCGTCTACGGCGCCGTCATCCTGACCAAGATCATGCGCCACGCACCCGAGATCTTTGTCGTCGGCGCGGCCTTTCTCGGCTGGATCGCCGGGGCCATGGCGGTCACAGATCCGCTCGTCGCGGGCTGGATCGACGCCAACGCCCCTGCGCTCGGCGTGTTCGCGCCCGCGCTCGGAGCTTTTTTCGTGCTCGCCGCCGGGAGAGGCGTCGCACGTCCCGCTCTGTCGACGCCGCCGGCCGCGCCGCCGCTGGCCCTCATCCTGCCGGAAGAAATTGAACAGGCTCTCGCCGCCGCGGGGCCTGCCCGCGACAGGCCGCCGCCGGTGGCGCCCCCGCCCCGCGTCGCCGCGCGCGTCGCACCCCCTACGCCGCCCGTCGCGCCTTCGCCAGTTGGCGACGCCATGCCCGGTTTCGCCTCGGAGGCGCCAGCGGCCGGGGATCGCTCGGCGTTGAACGAGGAGCGGCTCGTCATCGCCGGTTTCATCCTGCTGGCGGTGCTGGCGGGCCTGATCATTTTCATTGCAGCGTTCTACGACAGTCTGACATGAGGAGCGGCGCCGCCGAGGCCGGGAAAGCCACGCGAAAGATCTTGACTCTCCCGCGCGGGACGGCGACCGGAATACTATGAAGCCTGACCATCACCCGTTTGAATCGCGCGGCCCCCGTCGCAGCGAGCGCCTGCGGCAGCGCGCAGCCTGGATGTATTTCGTCGAGGAGATGACCCAGAGCGCCATCGCCGACGCGCTCGGCATCGGGCGCGTCACCGTCGTACGGATGTTGGCCGAGGCCAAGGCGCTCGGCGAGGTGCGCATTGCGCTGTCGCGCGGCCATGCCGAGCTTGGCGGGCTCGAGGCCGCGCTCTGCTCGATCTACGGCCTGGACGACGCGCTGGTCGCCCCGCTCTCGGCCGCCGACGCGGACGCCACCGCGCCGATCGGCGCCGTGCTCGGCGAATACGTGTCGACGCTGCTGCGCAACGACATGAAGATCGGTCTCGGCTGGGGACGGACGCTCAACCGGTCGCTGGAACACCTGCGCGAGCGGACGCTGCGCGGCCTGAATGTCGTGTCGCTGGTCGGCGGCGTGACCCATTTCGCCCACGACAACCCGGCCGAGTTCCCGTCCGCCTTCGCCCGCGCCTTCAGCGCCGAGTGCTATCTCATCCCCGCCCCCGCCCTCGTCGACAGCCCGGCGACCAAGGCGGCGCTGATCGAGCGGTGCGGCCTGCGCGCGGTCTACGATTTCGCTCAGACGCTGGACGCGGTCGTGGTCGGCGTCGGGTCGCTGGGGCCCGAGTTCGACCCCCTCCCGGTTCGAACTGATCGGCGAAGCGGACCGGCAGGTGCTGCGCGAGTACGGCGCGGTCGGCGAATTGCTCTGCAACGTGTTCGACCACGAGGGACGGGTGGTCGACCATCCGCTCAACCAGCGGGTGATGTCGGTGCCCATGGACCTGGTGCGCGCCACCCCGGTCCGGGTGATGGCCGCGGGCGGCGCCGACAAGTTTACCGCGGTCGAGGGCGCGATCAAGCTGCTGAAGCCGACCGCGCTGGTGACGGACGAAATCACCGCGCGCAAACTCACCAACATGCCGCTCTGACGATCGCCGCTGTCCAAAACCGCCTGCTAGCAGGCAGTTCTTGCCCTCCGGTCGGCGCCCTCGTGCCGGAAAGCCCTGTGATATCATGGCGTTGCTGGCTTCGCAACCCGACGGTTGCGGTCCGCTGTGGGCGCGCAACAGGGACCTTAACAGGGCAAAAACGGGCGCCGAACAGGGCGAAATCAGGTCGGAACAGGCGAAGAACAGGCGGGCGAAAAGGCGGAGCGCGAGCCCGGGCGCCGCCGGGTTGTGGCGCCGCAAGGATTCCCTTCCCCGCGGGTGGAAAGTGGCCTCATAAGCACGCTGGCGCTGCCGAAATGCTTTGCCGCCCGGCCGAGGCCGACGACCAGGGCGCCGTCGGCCTCGAAAGCGGAGTCCGACGCGGACCCGGCCGCGCTCAAGTCGGTCGGATGCCGGAGACAGAAAAGGCCGGGCAAAAGAGCCCAGTGGGATCCAGCAACTCCGTGCCGCGAAGCCTCGGGAGCTCGGCTGCGACGATGCTATCAATGAGTGGCGCGAAGTCGATCTTGGGACTTGGGATCTGCCAAAATCCCACTTTTGATGCGATCCGCTCCGCACCAAGCGGCGCAGTGATCAACGGTGGCTCGTCATCCGGTGGTTGCCGATGTCGATCCAAAGCCGCCGCGCCCGCTTCCTGCAGGCGAACTCCCATTCGTGCTCGATAAGGCTCATCGCCTGTTCAATACGCTTCGTCGCAATGACCGGGCCGCAGCTGAGAACGATCAGGCTCAGGTGGCTATAACGTCGGCTCTCGTACGACTGCCCAAATCTCCGCCCCAACCGCTTCATGTCTGCATCGACCGCAATGAGGGCCGCATCGTTCTGGATCGCCGCCCACACGACTTGGTCGTCCTTCGAGCCGGGCTCGAGGACGTCGTCGAAGAAGATGACGCGGTGGCCCTTGCGCTTGAACGGATCGGCGACCAGGATAGGCGTCCCCTCGTCGAGCAGGACGGTCAGACGCCCTGAGGTCACGCGGCGGCTTCGTAGCCCAGCGCCGCCTTGATGTCATCGATCGTCAGGGACGGATACTGTTTGCGAATTTCGTCATGCGAATAGCCGGCCTCCGCGAAGGCGCGGATGCTCGCGACCGGAATGCGGGTCCCGGCGACCACCGGCTGGTACTGGGCGACGCCCCGCTTTCGCTCGATCTTGCCAATCGACTCCGGGCTTCGCTGGCGCATCAACTCAACCGCCCTCCGCATGTCACCGGTCACGACCTTGAGCGGGATATGCAGGACGCCCTGGCCCGTCGCAGCCTCCTCCAGATGTCCAGTTTCGGGATTCTCGATAACGACGCGCTTTCCGAAGACATAGAGAGTCGTCTCGGCCCACAAAGTGTCGCCAAGGTTGCTCAGCGCTCTTTTCGTCCGTCGAAGCTCCTGTAGCGGAATTTTGGCCTCGTTCCTCAATCTATTCAGGACCTTGAGGCTGACAAGGTCGCGAAAGCTATAGAGCCGGATATGCGGGAGGTCAGGCGTTCCGAGGCTTGGCGCAAAAAAACCGTCGGCCGACCAATACCGCAGCTGCCGTGCGCTGACCCCCGTCAACCGCACCGTCTGGGCCTCAGTGAAGCCGGTGATCACTGACATTTCCATTGTCTCGCTCTTACCAGATTCCCTACTTACAGTCACGAAATCACTTCCGCCGAACCCCGTAAGCCCTGCTAAAGGTTGAGGGCGCCTCCCTCACCACGTGTCGACGAACGGCCGCTTGCGCGTCTCCCGCCGGGGCGGCGGCGGGCAGGAGTCGAGGCCGCGCAGGATCCAGCGGCGGGTGTCCACGGGATCGATCACCTGGTCGATCTCGAGCACGGAGCCGATGTTGGTCGCCTTGCCGGTCTCGTAATATTTCGCCACCATCGCGCGAAACAGCTTTTCGCGCTCGGCCGCGTCCTCGATCGCCGCCAGCTCCTTGCGGAAGCCGAGCCGCACCGCGCCTTCGAGGCCCATGCCGCCGAACTCGCCGGTCGGCCACGACACCGTGAAGCATTGCGCGTGGAAGCCGCCCCCCGCCATCGCCTGCGCCCCGAGGCCGTAGCCCTTGCGCAGAACGACGGTGAACCAGGGAACGGTCAGGCTCGCTGCGGTGACGAACATGCGGCAGACGTGGCGAACGAGCCCAGTCTTCTCGGCCTCGGGCCCGACCATGAAGCCCGGCGTGTCGCAGAGCGAGACGATCGGCAGGTCGAAGGCGTCGCAGAGTTGCAGGAAGCGGGCCGCCTTGTCGGCGGCGTCGGCGTCGATCGCGCCGCCGAGATGCTTTGGGTTGCTGGCGATCAGGCCGAACGGCCGCCCCTCGATCCGCACCAGCGCGGTAACGATTCCGAGGCCGAAGGCGGCGCGCAGTTCGAGAACGGAGCCGTGGTCGGCAAGCGCCTCGACCACCGCGCGCATCTCGTAGACGCGCAGCCGGTTCTCCGGGATCGCGGAGCGCAAGCGTCGCGGATCGGGCGCGGGCGAGGGAGCGGTCGGTCCCTGGAAATACGAGAGATAGGCCTTCGCCGCGGCGGCGGCCCCGACCTCGTCCTCGACCACGACGTCGATGACGCCGTTCGTCGCCTGCATCGAGACCGGGCCGACCTCGTCCGGGCGGACCACGCCGAGGCCGCCGCCCTCGATCATCGCCGGGACCGCCCATGCCGATGCTTGAATCCTTCGTAGCGATCACGACGTCGCAGCAGCCGAGCAGCGCGGCATTGCCGGCGAAGCAGCGGCCGGAGACAACGCCGACGAGCGGCGCAAGCCCGCTGAGCTTGGCGAACTGGGCGAAGGTCGGCACGTCGAGGCCGGTGACGCCAAGCCCCTCCGTGTCGCCCGGACGGCCGCCGCCGCCCTCGGCGAACAGGACGACCGGCAGCCGCTGCTTTTCGGCGAGCGCGAACAGCCGGTCCTGCTTCTTGTGGTTCAGCGCGCCCTGCGTGCCGGCGAGCACGGTGTAGTCGTAAGCGACGACGAGACAGCGAGCGCGATCGGGAGGAAAGCGGTCGCCGTTGACGCTGCCGAGGCCGGTCACGACGCCATCGGCGGGCGTATTGCGGATCAGGTCGTCGCGCGACCGGCGCGCCGCCTGCGCGGCGACCGCAAGCGAGCCATATTCGAGGAAGCTGCCAGGGTCGACCAGCGCGGCGATGTTCTCGCGCGCCGTGCGATGGTTGGTCTGGCGGCGCCTGGCGACGGCGTCCGGCCGGCTCGCGTCCTGGCCGAAGGCTTGCCGCTTCAGCATCTCGGCCAGGTCCGGACGGATCGCGTCGAGGTCGCCCGCCGCCTGTTCGGCCTCGTTCTCGCCGCCGACCTCGGCCGGCTCGAGGAAGACGATCGCGTCGCCCTTGTAGATCGTGTCTCCTTTCCGTGCGCGCGTCCCGCGCACGATGCCGCCGCCCGGCGCGGTGACGAGGTGCTCCATCTTCATCGATTCGAGGACGGCGATCTGCTGGCCCGGGCGGATGCGATCGCCGTCCGCAACATCGACCGAGACGACGGTCCCCTGCAACGGCGCTGAGACCGCTACGGTCCCTTCCGGACCTTCAAGGGCGGTCGCGCGGGCATCGCCGGCGTCGGCCTCGGGCGCGTCGAAGTAGAGCTTGCGATGCGCCTTCGCCGCCTCGTCCAAAAGCTCGAGGAGATGCGTCTCGATGAAGCGCGTGTCGATCCGGCCGGCGAGGAAATCGGGATGCGCGACGACCGCCTGCAGGAAACCGATGTTGGTGTCGACCCCAACGATGCGGAACTCTGCGAGCGCACGCGCCAGCTTGGCCGCGGCGACAGCGAAATCCGGCGATGGGGCATGGGCGATGATTTTGGCGATCAGCGAATCGAACGCCACGCCGGCGCGATAGCCCGAATAGCCGAAGGTATCGACCCGGACCCCGGGGCCGGAGGGTAGATCGAACGCCGTGATCAGGCCGGCGGCGGGCACGGCTTCGCCGGCCGGAGTCATCGTCTCCAGGTTGACCCGCGCCTGAATGGCGGCGCCGCGGGCCGCACGCGCGTCGGCGAGACCCAGTTCGGCCAGCGTCGCTCCGGCCGCCACCTCGATCTGCGCCTGGACGAGATCGACGCCAAAGACTTGCTCGGTGACGGTGTGCTCGACCTGAAGGCGCGGATTGGCTTCGATGAAGGCGAACCATGCGTCGTCGGTCCGATCAGCCGCGTCGACGAGGAACTCGAACGTGCCGAGGCTATCGTATCGCGCCTCGCGCGCGATCCGTTTCGCCGCGTCGACGATCCGCTGGCGCAAGGCCGGCGTCAGCGACGGGCTGGGCGCGACCTCGATCAGCTTCTGGTTGCGGCGCTGGATTGTGCACTCCCGCTCGCCGAAGTCGGTAAGCCCGCCGTGCCGGTCGCCGAGAATCTGCACCTCGATGTGGCGGGCGCTGGCGATCAGGCGCTCGGCGTAGAGTGCGCCGTCGCCGAAGGCGCTTGCGGCCTCCGACCGGCAGCGGACGAAGGCGTCGGCGATCTCGGCCTCGCTGCGCACCGCGCGCATGCCGCGCCCGCCGCCGCCCGCGACCGCCTTGAGCATGATCGGCGCACGGATGGCCGCGAAGAACGCCCGCGCCGCCTCGACGTCGCCGACCACCGCGCCCTCGATCACCGGCGCGCCCGCGCTCTTGGCGACCTCTCGCGCGCGCAGCTTGTCGCCGAACAGGGCGAGCGCATCCGCTGACGGGCCTATGAAAACGAGACCCGCCTCCACCACCGCGCGGGCGAAAGCGGCGTTCTCGGCGAGGAAGCCGTAGCCGGGGTGGATCGCCTCACATCCGGTCGCGGTGGCGAGCGCGACGATCCGCGCCCCGTCGAGATAGGCGGCTGCCCCCGAGCGGCCGAGCGCATGCGCTTCGTCCGCCTTGCGCAGGTGAAGCGATTGGGCGTCGTCCTCGGAATAAATCGCCACGCTTTCGATCCTGAAAGCCGCCGCGGCCTGGGCGATGCGCACCGCGATCTCGCCGCGATTGGCGATGAGAAGCTTGTGGAAGGCGGAGCGTGACATGAAGGTGACGACCTCAGAACGAATTCCACAGTTGTGACAGCGGCGCGGCGCGCCGTCGACTCGATGCCATGTGAACCATTGTGAAGCTCCCGGTTCGGCACGCGCGATCTCCGCCTCCACCATCCCCTGGAAATTTGCCGGCTCTTGACCGGGCGGGCAGGAGCACGCGCTGAACGGCAAGGCCGTGACGGAACTCACTCGTCGCCGGCAACCCCTTTTTTGCGACCGCAGGGACGTTGAACCGGCGTTGCGTCGTGGGATGTTCAAGCTCTCATGCAAATGGGAGTACTGTCAGCCCGACGCCCGAGCGTTTTGCTTCGCGCCGGACGGCAAAGAGGACAGAGGAAGGACCGACGATGGCGCTGTTCGACGCCCTGATCGAAGATTTGGCGAGCCGCTTCGGGCTCGGCTCGACCGCCGCGCCCCTGACGCGGGAGGCGCTCGCCCTGATTGTCGGCGCCGAGGGCGGACTGGGCGGGTTCATCAATCTTTTCAAGCGCGCCAAACTCGACGCGCTGGTCGCCTCCTGGCTCGGCGGAAGCGATCCTCAACCCCTCACGGCCGGCGATCTCGGGAAGGCGCTCGGCGCGCCGGCGATCGACGGGATCGCGCACCGGGTCGGCATCGCTCTGCCCGCGGCGTCGGCAGGCCTCGCCTTTGCGCTGCCCAGACTCGTCGGATTGCTCACGCCGAACGGCGTCGTTCCGGCCGCGCTCCCGGCCGAGGCCATGGCCTTTCTGGCCCCGGAATCCGCTCATGCTGCGCCTGAAGCCGCGCGTGCCGCGCCCATTTCCGACCACGGCCACGCACCTGTCGCCGACCATGGACACGCGGCAGTCGCGGATTACGGCCAAGGTTCGGGCCAAGCCTTGCCGGTCGCTCGAGTGTGGCTGTGGCCGCTCGTCGGGGTCGGATCGCTGGCCGCCCTCGGCTGGGGAGTCTGGCCGATCCTCTTCCCCGCCGCTCCGAGGGAAGCGAGCTCGACCGAGGTCGCCGCGCCCGCCACTGCGCCTGCTCCGGGAGCTGCGGAGACGCCGAGCGTTCCGCCAAGACGCTGAGCCATCTGAACAGCCGGTTTGAAAGGGTCCGCGTGTCCGTCCTGCGTTCGTCTTGGAGGCGCCGGACGCTCGAAACGAGACGCCCCCGGCGCCCACAAAGGGGGACGGGGGCCGTTGTCAGACTCGCCTCAGCCGACCGGTCACTTCGTCGTTAGCGTCAGCAGATCGATGGCGTCGCCCATCGCCTTGTAGCCGGCGGGGTTGGGGTGCAGATTGTCGCCCTTGCCGTATTTCGGCAGCGCGTAACCAGGTCGCTGCGGATCGACGATGACTTTGTCGAAGTCGATTACGCCGTCGAAGGCGCCGCTGCGGATGAAGTCGTTCAAGGCGAGACGGATCTTCTCTTTGTCCGGTGTGTAATAGCCTTCGAACGGCGTTCCCGCGAACGCGTCGCCAAAGGGGGTGAGGGTCGCGCCGATGATCTTCATGCCATGGTCATGCGCGCGGGCGATCAACTGCTTGTAGCCTTCGATGATCGCGTCGGCGGTCGGCTCTGGATCATGAAGCGCGAGACCACTGCCCGGCCAGCCGACATCGTTGATGCCCATCATCAGGATGACGGTGTCGGCCTTGGGCTGGCCGAGGACATCGGCGTCGAAGCGAGCGAGCGCATTGACGCCCATTCGATCGGACAGCACCTTGGCGCCAGAAATCCCCTCGTTGAGGACTGCGACCGGCGCGCCGCCAGCGGCCACGAACCGCTCGGCCAGCCGATCGGGCCAGCGGTCGTTGCCGTCGACCGTCGAGCCATCGCCATCGGTGATCGAGTTGCCGAAGGCGACGACGGCGCGCGCGTTGGCCGGCGCGTCGACCAAAATCTCGCTCAGGATCAGGCGCTGAGTCATTTTGGAGTCGGCCTTGAAGTCCGCGTCGCCGACCTTGTTTCCGGCGGCAATGTAAGCGGTTTCGTGGCCGTCCCAGTGAATGGTGCTTGTCGGGGTGATGTCCGGGAGATAGAGGCTGACCGACACCAGGGCCAGCGGCTGAACGGTCATGTCGACCGGATCGCTGATCGCCGGGGCGCCGGATGGAATAACGATCGAGGATTGGCCTCCAAATGTGACGGCGTGGTCAGAGCCTTCCTGAATTTTCCCGCCTTCTCCAGCCACCGCGATGTGCGCCGCGCCGATCGTCAGCGGCGTCGCGCCGTATGCGTTCGAAAGCACGATGCGCACTTTGCTCCCGCCGATGCTGAGACGAGCGTTTTGGCGGATCGTCTGTTTCCAAAGGTTGGCGGGCAGGCCGAGCGGCACTGGAAAGTCTGGCCCCCAGGCGGGTTGCGGGCTTGCGGCCCATGACCCCACCCAATTGCCGGCGTCCGCGGCTTGCGACGCCGGAGTCAATGCGACGACAGCGCCAAGCGCTACGGCCGCGCATGCGGCGCGCCACATGGGCTTTGTGACGGCAGACACGCATGCGGAAACCCAACGGTCCTTCATGTCTTCCTCCCTGATAAATGTTCTATGAGCGGCAAGTCGCCCGGTTCCAAGCTGGCATGCCAGCGCCGCATGTTTGGCGAAGCGGCAAGCCGAGTCAATCGCCCACGATAGGCCAAAAGGCATTGTCGCGGAGGGACGGCGCTCGGCGTCGGGTCGTCAATGGCGTCAACAAAAAGGCCCGCGCGCGCCGCACCTACCCCGCCGCGCGCTTCGCCGCTTCGAGCGTGTTCGCCATCAGCATGGCGACGGTCATGCGGCCGACGCCGCCGGGGACGGGCGTGATCGCGCCGGCGACTTCGGCGGCTTCCGCATAGGCGACGTCGCCGACGATGCGCGTCTTCGGCTGGCCCGAGGGGTCGGCGCCCTCTCCGGCGACGCGGTTGATGCCCACGTCGATGACGATCGCGCCGGGCTTCACCCAATCGCCGCGCACCATTTCCGGACGCCCGACAGCGGCGACCAGCACGTCGGCGCCGCGGGCGACGCTGGCCAGATCACGGGTGCGCGAATGGGCAATCGTCACCGTGCAGTGGCGCTGAAGCAGCAGTTGCGCCATCGGCTTGCCGACGATGTTGGAGCGGCCGATCACCACGGCCTCTTTGCCAGCGAGCGTCGTACCGAGCGTGGCGCACGCCCTGTCGAGCATGATCATCGCGCCGGCCGGCGTGCACGGGACGACCGCCCGGCCCATCTCGCCGATCGACAGAAGCCCGACATTGATCGGATGGAAGCCGTCGACATCCTTCTTCGGATCGATCGCCTCGAGCACCCGGACGGCGTCGACCGCCTTGGGCAGCGGCAGCTGCACCAGAATGCCGTGCACCGCGGGATCGGCGTTGAGCTCTGCGACCAGCCTCAAGAGTTCGGCTTCGCCCGTCGTCTCGGGCAGCGTGTGCTGCTCCGAATGGAAGCCGCAGCGCCTGGCCGCCTTGCCCTTCGAGGCGACATAGGTCTGGCTCGCCGGATCCACGCCGACAAGCACAGTGGCGAGGCCGGGCATTACCCCGCGGGCGGCCAACACCGCAGCTTCCTGCTCAACCCTGGCGATCACCTCGTCCGCGATCGCCTTGCCGTCCAGAACATAAGCCTTGGTCATTCAGATCCTCATTCAGGACTTTCCGAGCCATAGCCGCTCGCGAATGTCCGAGCTGTTCCAATTCATTTCCGACGGCGTGCGACCGCGGCGATCTCGGCGAAGACGGCGAGCACGTGCAGCTTGCGATCGAGGTTCAAAGCCTCCGTCTCGCGCTCCGCAGTGCGGAGGCGATCCCAGAGCCCGCCGATCTCCCAGGCCGAGAGCGGCGAGGAGACGGCGGTCGCGGCATAGGCGGCGAGCCAGTCGTAGAGGCCCCTGTGGAACGCCGCGAAGGCTTCGCTCGAGGCCCGCCCGGCGAGCGCCTCGGCGAGCTTGGCGACAGCGCGCGCATCGGGATGGGGCAGTTTGCCGACGGCTGCGTCGATCAAGACGACAACTCCCTCCGAGTCCGGGGCGAGCCGCGCCAGCGCCTCGCGGACCGAGCCGGCGGCGCGTGCGGCCGCGGCGGCGATCGCGGCCGGATCGGCCTCGCTCCATGGCGGCCCCAACGAACCTATCACCTCGACGATCGCGCTCTCCGGACAGCGGCTCGAGTTTCAGACGGCGGCAGCGCGAGCGGATCGTCGGCAACACCTGCCCCGGCCGGTGCGACACGATCAGGATCAGCGAGCGCGCCGGCGGCTCCTCGATCATTTTCAGGAGCGCATTGGCGCCGTTGGCGTTCAGATCTTCGGCGCAGTCGACGAGGCAAATGCGCCAGCCGCCGAAGGCCGCCGACATCTGGAACACCTGCAGCGCATCGCGCACGTCGTCGACGCGGATTTCACTGTAGAACTTCTTCTTGTCCGCCTGCAGCGCGCGGCGGACGAGAGAGAAATCCGGATGCGCCAGCGCCGCAAGATGACGCGCGGCCGGGCTCGCCGGATCGACCGTGAGGTCGCGCGCGGCCTGAACGGCCGGGGCCCGCGGATCGGGATTGGCGAGCAGGAAGCGGGTGAACGCCCAGGCGAGCGTAGCCTTGCCGATCCCTTCGGGACCGCCGATCAGCCAGGCATGGGCGAGCCGCCCCTCGCGGTAGGCCGTGAGCATCTCCGCCTCGGCGCCCTTGTGGCCGATCAGGCGCGGGGCGTGGCGCGGATGGGGCGCGCCCGGGGCGGAGTCGCTTTCGGGTTGATCGTCGGCCTCGGGGCGCTTCATCGCTGACGCTCCGCTACGCGGTCCGGAGCAAGCCGCGCTTCGACCACGCCCCAGATGGCGGCCTCGACCTCGTCCTCGGGCTTCAGCGCGTCGATCACCGCGCAGCGCGCCGGCTCCGCCGCCGCGATGTCAAGGAAAGCGCGGCGCAGGACCTCATGGAAGCCGATTCCCTCCCCCTCGAACCGGTCCGCGCCGCGTGGCCCGCGCCTCAGGGAGGCCCGCTCGAGCCCGATCGTGGCCGGAACGTCGAGGATCAGCGTCAGGTCGGGCCGGTTCCGGCCGACCACAACCTGTTCGAGACGGGCGACGAACTGGGCCGGCAGATTGCCCGCGACCCCCTGATAGGCGCGGGTCGAGTCGGCGAAGCGGTCGCTGACCACCCAGGCGCCGCGCCCGAGCGCCGGCAGGATCGTCTGGTCCAGATGGTCGATGCGGGCGGCGGCAAACAACATCGCCTCGCTTTCCGGCCCGAGCGGCTTGGCGAAGCCGGACAGAATGACCTCGCGGAGCGCCTCGGCGTGCGGCGAACCGCCTGGCTCGCGGGTGCGCACGACGTCGAGGCCGGCCGCCTTGAGTCGCGCCTCGAGCCGGAGCGCCTGCACCGACTTGCCGGCCCCCTCGCCACCCTCGAGCGTGATGAAACGGCCCCTGCGTCGTTCGATCATACGCGCCTATAGCACGAGGATCGGACGCGGTGAGAAGCGGTCACTGCCCGCTTTTTGAGCGCGATCCGCGCTCCCGACATCGCGGCCCGTCTCAGTCGTTGTCGCCGGCGTGCGTAGGCTTCACCCGCTCGAAGGCGGACTGCGTCAGCCGCCTCACACGAGCCGAGGGTTCGTCGGAAAAATAGAGCGCCTTTTCGACGCTCGCGTGCAACTCCGGACGACGCGGCGGCAGGACCGCGCTCGCCGCCGAAAGGGTGTGTTTCTCCGGGGTCGCAAGGGCGGCCATGGTCGCGCTGCGAGGCTCACCGAGGTCGAACGGGCGCGGCGGAGGCAGCGGAACGCCCCCGCGAAGCAGGCGCGCCGTCTCCGCGGAAGCGAGCCTGCGCGCGGGCGCGACCTCTGGCTCCGCCGCGGCGACCTCGACGTTTTCCGGCGGCGGCTGAGGCGCCGCGACGGGCGCGGGCGGCGGCGGGGCAAAAACCGGCGGGGCCGGCGGCGGCAGGGACGGCGGCGGCGGCGCGGCGCGGCCCGAACCAAACAGCGCGGCGAAAATCGACGGTCCTGGTTCGGACTGGTTGTCCGCCACCATCACCGGCTCTGCAAGACCGTCTATGTGAGCCGGACTGCCATCGGTGCGCAACGACGCCAGCAGCATGGAGTCGTCCGAGCCATCGAGCGGCGCGCGGCCGACATAGTCGACCTTGATCTTGGCGGTGCCGGCGCCTTTGAAGCCGAGCACGTCGGCGGCGCGCGAGGAGACGTCCATCACCCGGCCGCCATGATAGGGGCCGCGATCGTTGACGCGCACGATCACAGAGTAACCGTTGTCGAGATTGGTCACCCGCGCGTAACTCGGCAGCGGCATGGTCGGGTGGGCTGCGGTGATCGAACCCATGTCGTAGACTTCGCCGTTGGCGGTGCGCCGGCCATGGAAGGCCGCTCCGTACCAGGAGGCCATGCCGACGGCGGTGTAAGAGGTCATCTCGGACGGCACGTAGGTGTGTCCAGCGACATGGTAGACGTGGCCGACGAGGTATTGCCCGCCGCCCTTGGGGACCGGCTGACCGTCGGCGATCACTTTCGGGCTCGCGTGGCCGTATTTCTTCTCGGAGAAATGCTCCTTGCCGTGGGCGTAGTGCTGAACGGTCTCGGCGGCGCATCCGGAAAGGGCAAGGGCGAGGGCGACGCTCACTGGCCCGAGTTCCTCCGCGTCTGGCCGCGACGGCGCGCATGTCAGGACGCGATACGCTCATCGACGCTCACTCGCACGCATAGCCCGCTTGCGCGCCGAACTCATATGGCGGTCCGTCCTGGGGCGCAATTTCACGAATTCCGTCACGCTGCTCGGCACTCTTGATCCTGCATGGTTGAGATATCGCTAACGAATTAAGCCGACCTCTCGCGGCGTGGTCCGCTTGTTTCCCTGCCCGCGCCGGCGTTTTCCGATCACTTGCCCGCGTCCCGCAGCGCCACTCCCTCCTCGTTTCGCTCCCGTCGCTGCGCAATTGCGCTCCGTCGTCCAACGGCAACAAAGTGGCCATCGTGTGGCCGGCGTCAGCGTCAATTGGTCACGAGGACGAACTTGGCAGTGGGAGAGAGGGTTAGGTCCGCAGCAAAAGACGTTGGCGGCCGGATGCATGCCTCCGGCCGCCGAGTTGCGGGAAGTCTATGGATCGCCGGATGGAAAAGCTATTCGCTCCCTCCGGGTGGTGCGGACCCGTCGCCTCCCAAGGCCGCATATCGCGAAGGGTAAGAGGGGGTTCAGAACCCCTCGCTTCCGAACGCTTTGTCCGGCGCGGCTCGCTGAAAGGCAACCTAGGGACGAATCGTTTCACACGCAAGAGAAGAATCCGCTCTTCGTCATAATCTTTTCATGCAAGGAGAACTTACCGCTGCATGGCTTGTACGGTTGTACACAGGCACGGTATTAACTGCCCGGTTGTCGTTCCATGAAACGAGTGCGGCGCAGCAAAAAGCGCGCGCATGACCCACTAATGCTTGCCGCATCTGCCCATCGACCAAGATCCCAGCCCGGGGCGGCGTTCTGCTCTGGAATTAAGGCGAGATTTCCCGTTTTTGCCCGAAATGGGGCGGCGACGACGACCATTCCTGTAGACGGCGAGCACGGCGACCCGAACGTGGCGGCACAACCAGGCGCTTGCAAAACATGCAGTTGGAGGGTATCGGCTTCGCAAAAGGCGTCGGACACGTCGCCGACCGCCGCAAGGGACGAGAAGCACGGCCAGCTAAGGCCGAAACGACCGCACCGGGCAGCCTGCAGACCACCCGGCGCTGTCTAAGTCGCGCAAACCGCGCTAGCCATCGGCCTGAGCGACCTCCAAAGAGGATACGCTGCGCGGCGGCGAAACGGGAAGAGCTCAAGAGCGTTCTACACTAGGCGAATTGTCGCATCGAAGCGCGTTCGGCGAATACGGAAATCGACGAAAGATCGCGCGTGAGCGGCAAGCCGGAGTTCCGCGCGATTTCCCCGCTCACGACCGTTGCAACTTGCGCACCGCCGAGCCCGGCGCCTGGCCCCACGATGTTTCGATTTCCTCCAGCGAGCGGCAGCGCGTTTCTGGCACCGCGAGATAGACCCAGACCAGCCCCGCGGCGCAGAACAGGGCGAACAGCCAGAACGCATAGGCCTGCCCGATCCATTTGACGATCGAGAGGAAGAATTCGCTGACGAGAAACGCAGCGCCCCAGTTGACCGCGGTCGCGACCGCGACGGCCCGGCCGCGGATGTCGCCCGGATAGATCTCGTTGATGACCGTCCAGGTCACCGGGCCGAGGGAGAACGCGAACGAAACGATGAAGACGACAAGCGCGGCCAGCGTGACGACGCCGAGCGCGGCGTTTCCGCCTGCGCCGGTCATTTGCGACTGCCGGAAGGCGAAACCCACTGCGGCAAGGCTAAGCCCCATGCCGACCAGGCCCGCGATCAGCAGCGGGCGGCGGCCCAGGCGGTCGATGAAGGCGATCGCAATGAATGTCGAGAGCACATTCACGCCCCCGATCGCCCAGGTGGTGGCCTCGGTCTGCGCCGCCGGCGTCGTGAATCCAGCCGCGGCAAAGATTTGATCCGAGTAGTAGATGATCGCGTTGATGCCGGTGATCTGCTGCAGGACCGCGAGGCCGAGTTCGATTTTCAGCGGCGTCCGCCAGCGTGGCGCGAACACGTCCGCCCACGACGGCGTCTCGTGCTCGGCGCGCAGCGACGCCTCGATCGCCGCCAGTCGCGCATCGGCCTCGCCGCCGGCGCCCAGAGCAATCAGCGTACGGCGCGCGTCGTCGCGCCGGCCGGCCTTGGCGAACCAGCGCGGCGACTCGACAGCAACCAGAACGGCGATCGCCAGGAGAACCCCGACGACAGCGGAGATCCCAAGCATCGCGCGCCAGCCGCCTGGCCCCGCGAGCGCCTCGTCGACGAGATAGGCGACGAAGATGCCGATCGTGATCGCGAGCTGATAGGACGAGACGAACCGCCCGCGCTGCGCAGTCGGCGCGAGTTCCGCCGCGTAAAGGGGGGCCGCCACCGCGGCGACTCCGACGCCGAAGCCTGCCGCCAGCCGGCCGAGCACGAGCACTGCGACATCAGGCGAGAAGGCCTCGACCAGGGCGCCGGCTATGAATAGACCGGCCGCGACGAGAAGTGCGCGCTTGCGGCCGAAGTGATCGGCGATGTAGCCGCCGGCGAGCGACCCGAATATCGCCCCGAGCGTCACCCAACTCGTCACGATCTCGAGCGCGACCGCGCCGACCGCGAACGCCTTCTGGATTCCGATAAGGGCGCCCGAGATGACGCCCTGGTCGTAGCCGAAGAGGGCGCCCGCGAGCACGACAACCGCGATCACGCTCGCGGCGCGGGCGAAGGGAAGATGATCGCGGACCGGGTCTCGGAGATTGGCGGCCTGAACTGGGCGACCGGGAGCTGCGCGCTGGTTTGTGTCGGCCATGTCGTCCCCTGTGCCCCCTCTGCCAGAGCGTTACAGCCTTGAGACAATTGACTAGAAGTCGACGGTCGTTCGGATGCCTAGCACGAACGCATTGCGATTGGTCGGAGCGCTATAGCCTCCGGGACAGATGACGTATTGCGCGTCGAATTTCAAATTCATCCAACCGGTCGCCTGCCATCCGTACCAAGCTTCCGTTACATATTCATTGTGTTGCACATATCCGGGGCCGAGGCCTAGGCTATTGGCCTCGGTCTGTGCATTCGCGATATTCGGATTGACCTCAGTCGTGCCGACTGCGAGGCCGAATCCGTCCTTCGGCCGCGAGCCGACCCCCTGCTGGATGAGCCCCAGGGCGATCTGATAGTCTTGGGCCGACGTGCGCCGATCCGCGAAGGTGGCGTTGAAAAAGGCGTAGAGGCCGTTCTTCGGGTCTGCACTCGCGGAATCATGGGTCAGTTGCTGCTGCAATTCGGTCGAAAAGCCGTAGCGTCCATGGCCGGGGAGAGCGGGCAAGCCCGAAACCAGAATGGGCTGCCCGTTGACGCTGGTCGCGGCGTTGGGAGCGGCCGAATTATTGTACCAGCCGCCCAACTGGTAGTCGCCCGCCAAGGCGCCGAACTTCGGCTTCCAGCCCAGTTCGACGGGAACCAGCACGCCCTGCGAGTTGTCGGGGAAGCTTGGCAAAAGCGCGATATTGGGCGTCGTGTCGAGATAGGCGGGATTGGAATCATAGACCGCGGCCTTGAGATAGACGTCGGAGGGAAAATTCAGCTTGCCGATGGCCGCCCACTGGCTGATCGGCCAGTTGTAAATATAGTTCCCCACGATATTGCCGGGCGGCGCCCCGCAAAAGGTCAGATTGATGAAATCGCAAGAAAACGAGAAAAATTCGTCGCCGAACGCCAGCCGCCCGACGGTCAGCTCGAACCGGTCGTCGAACATCTTTTGCTTGTAGGCGAATTCTTCCAGCCAGACGATGTTGCCGCGGCCATAGACCTCGTTGAGCAACTGCAGGGCGGGGATGCCGGCGTCCGCGGCGAGATCCCGGCCCCAGCGGTCGACCAGCGTCACCCCGAACGCCCCGCCCGGCAGGCCGATCAACTTCTGCAGGTCGAAGTTGGCCTGCAAGCCGACCTGCCCGGCCTCCTGGGCCGTTCGCTGCAGGCCGCCGGAGAGGTTGGCCACCGCCTCGTCGACGCCGGTCACGGCGACGTCGACGCCGAGATCGCTGAGACGAGAGCGAACGCCGCCCCAATCGCCAAAAAGATGCGGCTGGGACCAGAAGGTCCAGTAATCGGCGTTTGGAGCGAAGAAGGGCGCCGGCGCAAGGGCCGGCAGGACGAGGTCTTCGGCGGACGCTGCCGGAATTGAGAGGAGATCCAGGCCCGCCAGCGCCGCGCACGCCGAGAGCAGCGCGCGACTGGCCACCTCGCGGGAGCCCGGGCTCCGCGCCCGCATGCAGATTGGCCGCCTGCTCGAGAACGACTTTGGCGTTCCCCAGACCGGGCGCCTGACGAACGCCACGCGTCACCTCCCCGTTCCCGTTGGCGGCTCTCGGCTCGAACGCGGACGCGCGATCGTCGATTCGACGCCTCCGCCGGAGTTGGCCCTCGGATCAACCATATCTTTGTTCGGCGCCGTTTGCGCAAGCCATCGGCGCGAAGCCTCCCCCGCCGGGGAAGGGACACACCGGCCGCGCCTGACAACCCGGCCGCGCGGTCTTGCGCTTTCGTTTTCGCCCGCCTGGCCTTGGCCTGATCCGACCTGATAACGACCTGTTCGGCGCCCGTTTTGCCCTGTTAAGGTCCCTGTTCCGCGCCTGCCAGAGCCCACAATCAGTCGATTGCAATACCAACAACATCATGATATTACTTGCTTTTCTCGATCGCTGCGGCGACCGGCCAAGCAGAAAGCGCCCTGCTAGCAGGCGACGGAATGTCGGCGGCGAACCAAGACCGAGATGGGTCCGGGGGGCAGGCGGGCGGAAGCTGGCGACTCCGGCAGGGCTCGAACCTGCGACCTGCCGCTTAGAAGGCGGCTGCTCTATCCAACTGAGCTACGGAGCCAAACCGAAGGCCAAACTTCGTCGAGCGTCTTCGAGAGGCGTTTCGAAAAGGCGTCTCAGTGCGACCAGGGTACAACCCGGTTCGACGCGAAATTCTCGGAATAGGAGAGAATCCGGCGCTGGGTCGGCTTCGGCTCCTCGAGCCGATAGACGATGCCGTTGCGCTCGGCGTAGGCGATCGCCTCCTCCTTGCTGTCGAACTTGAGCCTGACCTGCGCCTTCATGTCGCCCGAACTCGTCCAGCCCATCAGCGGATCGATCGAGCGCGGTTCATCGGGCTCGTATTCGAGCGTCCATTCCTGTTTGGATCGACCCTGCTGCATCGCGCTGCGCGCGGGCTTGAAGATGCGTGCCGTCATAGGGCCCCCGAAGTCTCCAAAAGCGATGGTCGGGGCAGCAGGATTCGAACCTGCGACCTGAAGTACCCAAAACTTCCGCGCTACCGGGCTGCGCTATACCCCGTTTTCGAGCGCGTGGCTAACATGCGCGGGGCTTCCGGACAAGGACGGCGAACGGCGGCCGCCAGCGCCCGGCGTTGTCGACACTATCGCTGACCGCCCCATCGCGCCGGGGCCAACAGGGGCTACGGGGGCGCATCCGGCTGCTCCCTACGGGCGCCAGCCAGCCAAATCCCAGCAGGTGGATGTCGCTTGCCCGTTTTCAGTCATGCTAGGCTCGGCCGCGCCCTTTTTTCTCGAGAGGTCAGGACATCGTGAAGGACACTGAGGACCTGAGCGCCCAGCTTGCGCGCATCGTCGACGACTGCTTTCAGAGTTTCATTACCGAGCACAATGCGTTTCGAGCCCAGGCGGCGGCCGACGTCAACGCCGTCGGCGTCTACGCAACCAGGGTCGGACAATATGTCTGGCTGATCTGGGGCTATGAGAACGTGATGAAGACGCTGGAACTCGGGGACGACGCGCAGCTCAGCCGGGTGGCCCAAATCCGCGCCTATGTCGAGCAAACCCAGACCGAGATCCAGGCTCTGCAGATCCGGGCGATCGAGGCGACCGCCGTCCGCCCCCCGCAGCCGATCGGCCAGCCCGTCCGACTCTGGACGCCAAGCGCGCAGCTTCAGGAGACCATCGCCAAGCAGCAGCAGGCGTTCGACTATATGGACCGCCTGCGCGAGCTTGTCCTGAACAAGGGCATGAGCATGGAACAGGCCAAACCCATTGCGCGGCGGGACTCCGGTTACACCGGCTGACAGGACTGCTTCTCCCGAGTGCTGAAGCTTGCGGCCTGAATTGCTGATCGACCCTGAAGATGAGGCCGGTCTCATGATCGGGACGGAGGCGTTGTCGAGATCGGCAACAACTGCGGACGCACCCGCCTAAGCGCGACGGGCTTGAGTGCAGGTTAACGCCCTTTATTTGCCGGAAGCCGCGGGATATACGGTCTCAAGAATCCTCGTCGAGGTCGACCTCCCCGAAAAGAGCCACATGAGCATGAAGAAGCCATCCGGCCTGCGCTCCGACGATTCTGAGCAAAGCCTCGTCGATGTCGCGGCAATCGACCAACTCGCCAAAATCGTCTCGAAATACGACCTGAGCGAAGTCGAGATCGACCTTGGCGAGTTTCGCGTTCGGCTGGCCCGCGAACGCGCCGTGCAAGGTGCGCCGGCGGTGTCGACTCACGCGCCGGCGCCGACGGTTGAAGCAGCGCCGGTCGCGGCCGAGCCCGCGGCGTCGCAGGTGGACGAACTCGCCGACGCGGTCAGATCGCCGATGGTCGGAACCGCCTATCTTCGCCCGAGCCCCGAAGCCAAGCCCTTTGTCGAAGTCGGCGCGACCGTGAAGGCGGGCGACAAGCTGCTGCTCGTCGAGGCGATGAAGACCTTCAACGACATTGTGGCGCCGCGCGGCGGGAAGGTTGTCAGCATCCTCATCGCCGACGGCGCCCCGGTCGAGTACGACCAGCCCCTCATCGTCATTGAGTGACTGGAACCGCGCTCGATGTTCGACAAGATCCTGATCGCAAACCGGGGGGAGATCGCGCTCCGTGTCATGCGCGCGGCCAAGGAACTCGGCATCGCCACCGTCGCCGTCTATTCGACCGCCGACAAGGAGGCCATGCACGTCAAGCTCGCCGACGAGAGCGTCTGCATCGGGCCGCCGGCCCCGAAGGACAGCTATCTCAATATCCCGGCGATCGTCGCCGCCTGCGAGATCACCGGCGCGGACGCCGTTCATCCCGGCTACGGGTTTCTTTCCGAGAACGCGCGTTTCGCCGAGATCCTGGAAGAGCACGAAATCGCATTCATCGGTCCGAAAGCCGAACACATCCGCCTCATGGGCGACAAGATCGAGGCCAAGCGCACGGCGGCGCGCCTCGGTATCCCGTGCGTTCCCGGTTCCGAGGGCGCGGTCAACAGCGAAGCGGAGGCCGTTCGGATCGCCGCAGACATCGGCTATCCGGTCATCGTCAAGGCGGCGGCGGGCGGGGGCGGCCGCGGCATGAAGGTCGCGAACGATCCGGACGAACTCGCCAACGCGCTCGGCAACGCGCGGCTCGAAGCCAAGTCGGCCTTCGGCGACGACGCTGTCTATCTGGAGAGGTATCTGGCCAAGCCGCGCCACATCGAGATCCAGGTGCTCGGCGATGGGAAAGGCCAGGCCGTCCATCTCGGCGAGCGCGATTGCTCGCTGCAGCGGCGTCACCAGAAAGTCTGGGAGGAAGGGCCATCCCCGGCGCTCAACGCGGGGCAGCGCGAGGAGATCGGCGGCATTGTCGCCCGCGCCATGGCGGAACTCGGCTACGTCGGCGCGGGAACGGTCGAGTTCCTGTACGAGGGCGGCCGCTTCAACTTCATCGAGATGAACACGCGCATCCAGGTCGAGCACCCGGTCACCGAAATGATCACCGGCATCGACATCGTCAATGAGCAGATCAAGATCGCGGCCGGCTCGCCGCTGTCGATCGCCCAGGACGACGTGCGGGTGCAGGGCGCAGCGATCGAATGCCGTGTCAACGCCGAGCACGCCCGAACCTTCATCCCCTCGCCTGGCCGGATCGCGTATTTCCATCCTCCGGGAGGCCTGGGCGTACGCGTCGATTCCTCGGCCTACCAGGGCTACGTGATCCCGCCCTATTACGATTCCCTGGTCGGCAAGCTTATCGTCCACGGGAGGACGCGCACCGAAGCGCTCATGCGGTTGAGGCGGGCGCTTGATGAGTTCATCGTCGACGGCATTAATACGACGCTGCCGCTGTTTCGCGCGCTGGTCCGCAACGCCGAGGTCCAGAACGGTCAGTACGACATTCACTGGTTGGAAGGGTTTCTGAAAACCAAGCCCGAAATCGAGGATTAGCCTCGGACGCGCGTCAGCTCGCGCTCATCCGCGCCAGGCCGGCCTTCGCCTCAGGATTGCCGGGATTTAGCGCCACCGCGCTATTGTAAGCCGCCGCCGCCTTGGCCCGGTTGCCAAGCTTCTCATAGGCGAGTCCGAGGCCGGCCCAGGCGTCGGCATTGTGATCGTCGACATTGAGCGCAGCGTTGAAGTCGTCGACCGCCTTCTGCCATTGGCCGGTGGCAATATAGCTCTGCCCGCGCGCTTGATAGGGGGCGCCGGCAAAAGGATCCCGATCAATGGCGTTGTTGAAATCGGTGATCGCCTGGGCGTTGTTCCCCTGGCGTTGATAGATGAGCCCGCGCGCGTGATAGGCTTGCGCCCCTTCCGGATTGAGCCGGATCGCCTGATTGAGATCGGCCAGCGCGGCGTCGTAATTATTATGGGCTCGCTCGAGATTGCCGCGCCCCAGATAGGCCGCTGCGTCGTTAGGGTTCGTCGTGATCGCCTGATTGAAGTCCTGCATCGCCAGGTCGTCTTGCTTCTGCTGGCGATAGGCAAGCGCGCGGTTGGTATAGGCGCCCGAGAAATGCGGATCTAACGCGATGGCGTGGGAAAAGTCGTCGACCGCGTTCGAGTAGCGGCCGAGTTTGGCGTAAACGACGCCCCGGGTGTTGTAGGCCGAGGGATCGCGGGGATTGCGCTGGATGATCTCGGTTAGCGAATCGATATTGCCGGAGTTGGATTCCTGGGCCTTCGGCCCCGCTTCGACCTCCGCGACGTTGGCCGGCGGTCCGCTTCCGAACGTCTCACTGCAGGCGGCCACCCCCAGCGCGACCGCAAGAACCAGCGCCGCCTTGACTGAGGCCGGTCGCACCGCAACCTTTCCTTTCATCATCCGCAGACTCCGTCGCGTCCCGAACGCCGACGCGGATCCCTCATCACGCCAAAAGCGGGGCGAACAACAAAAACCCCGCCGCATCTCGGCGGGGTCCAACCCCTCCCCCCGGCGCGCTCACAGCCGCGCGCGCTGACGCCGAAATCAACCGGCCGACGATCGCGGCGCGCCCGGGACGGGCTTGGGCTTCATCGGAAGAAGACCCTCGCGCTGCAGCTTCTTGCGCGCAAGCTTTCGCGCGCGGCGTACCGCCTCCGCCTTCTCCCGCGCACGCTTCTCGGATGGCTTCTCGTAGTGGCCGCGCAGCTTCATCTCGCGGAAGATCCCTTCCCGCTGCATTTTCTTCTTGAGCGCTTTCAGGGCCTGATCGACGTTGTTGTCGCGGACGAGTACTTGCACGGGCTATCCTGTGTTTTGAGGCCGAGCCTCGAAAACCTGTGTTTTGACGAAAAACGAGGACCCAGGCCTCCCCGGAGGAAGGCCCGTCCAATCGCGGGCGCAATATCAGAGCTAGGGCATCTTGTCCAGCGCGCCGCCTGTCGGCGAGTTCGCGCTTTCCCTTCCCGGTCCAGCCGTGGCATAAAATGGCGACAGGAAAGAAATCCGAGCGATGAACAAGTTCGAGCGACAGCCCGCTCATTCGGGCGAAGCCAAGGTCGAATACCTCGACGGCGATTTTCGCGTTCTACGTCCCGGCGCCTTCGTGCGCTGCGCCGTCACGGGCGAGTCGATCCCTCTGGAGGAACTGCGCTACTGGAGCGTCGACCGGCAGGAAGCCTATGCAAATCCAACGGCTTCCATGCAGCGGGAACTCGAGCGAGGCGCTTGAGACGCGACCCGGGAAGCCTGCCCCGCAGGACGTTCCTATTCCCTTTGCGCAGATTTCGTATTTTCCTCCTCTTGCAAAGCGCGTCCAGATAGTTCATATGTGAACCGTCCCTGGCGCGCGCGGGGAGGATCAGCGTGCGCCGCGAGTTTCCAGAATGTCCCGAGGAACGCCATGCCGACTTACAAAGCGCCGGTCAATGACACCGTTTTCCTGCTGAACGACGTTTTCGACTATGCCCGCTACGCCAACGCGCCCGGTTTCGCCGAGGCGCCGCTTGACGTGGTCGAAGCCGTGCTCAGCGAAGGGGCGAAATTCGCCGAGGAGGTCACCCAACCGCTCAATCGCGTCGGCGACCTGGAGGGCTGCAAGCGCAACGAGGACGGCAGCGTCACCACGCCGAAAGGCTTCAAGGAGGCCTACAAGGCGCTGGTCGAGGGCGGCTGGGTCGGCATCGCAGGCGACCCGAAATATGGCGGCCAAGGCTTGCCCCACTTTCTCGCCGTCCTGCTCGGCGAGTACCAGACGTCCGCAAACCTCGCGTTCGCCATGTATCCCGGACTGACCAATGGCGCGGTCGCAGCGATGATGGTCCACGCGAGCGAGGAGTTGAAGGACCGTTACCTGCCGAAAATGACCACAGGCGAATGGACCGGCACGATGAACCTGACCGAGCCGCATTGCGGGACGGACCTCGGGCTCATCAAGACCAAGGCGGTCCCGCAGGGCGACGGCTCCTACGCGATCACCGGACAGAAGATCTTCATTTCGGCCGGCGAGCACGACCTCGCCGGCAACATCGTCCATCTCGTGCTCGCCCGCATCGAGGGCGCGCCCGCAGGCGTCAAGGGCATCTCGCTGTTCGTCGTGCCGAAGTTCCTCCCTGACGCCAACGGGGCGCCCGGCGCGCGCAACGGCGTCGTCTGCGGCTCGCTCGAGCACAAGATGGGCATCCACGGCAACGCCACCGCGGTCCTCAACTACGACGGCGCCAAGGGCTGGCTCGTGGGAGAAGAGCATCGCGGCCTCCCCGCGATGTTCGTGATGATGAATGGCGCGCGCCTCGGCGTCGCAGTTCAGGGCCTGTCGCTGTCGGAGGTCGCCTACCAGAACGCAGCGGCCTACGCCAAGGACCGCCGCCAGGGCCGCTCGCTGAAAGGGCCGGCGGAGCCCGAGAAGCCCGCCGACCTCCTGCTCGTCCACCCCGACGTGCGGCGGATGCTGCTCGAGATCCGGGCGTTCAACGAAGCTGCGCGCGCCCTGCTCGTGTCGGTCGCGCTCACGCAGGAGGAGGCGCTGACCTCGCCCGACCCGAAGGTTCGCCAGGCCGCTGACGACAGGCTCGGCCTGCTGACGCCGGTGATCAAGGGCGTCTTTACCGACATCGGCTTCGCCAACGCCGTCAGGGCGCAGCAGGTGCTCGGCGGGCACGGCTACATTGCCGAATGGGGGATGGAGCAGTTCGTCCGCGACGCCCGCATCGCCATGATCTACGAGGGCGCGAACGGGGTGCAGGCGCTCGATCTCGTCGGCCGCAAGCTGCCCAAGGACGGCGGCCGCGCCATCATGGGCTTCTTCGGCGAGGTCGGTCAGTTCCTTGCGGCCAACAAGGACGAGGCCGCGCTCGCACCCTATCTTGCGGGCGTGCAGGCGTCGCTCGGCCATCTTCAGCAGGCGACGATGTGGCTGTCGAAGAACGGCCTTGCCGACCCCAACAACGCCGGCGCCGCCTCGACAGACTACATGCATCTCTTCGGCCTCGCCGCCCTCGGCTACATGTGGGCGCGGATCGTCAAAGCGGTGCTCGCGCGGCAAGCGAAGGGCGATAGCAACCCGGCGCTTGACGCCAAATTGACCCTCGCCAAGTTCTTCGCCGAGCGTATGCTGCCTGAAACAGGAGCGCATCTAGCGCGCCTCACCGCCGGCGCAGCGACGATCATGGCGCTCCCCGCGGAGGCGTTCTGAGCTGCCGAAAGAGGGGGGACGAGGAGGTCGGATGAGCGGCGAGGCGCAGGTTGAGTTGACCGGCGGCTGGCAGTGCGGAGCCGTCCGCTATCGCTTGACGGCTCGCCCGACCGGCGAAAGCGTCTGTCATTGCCGCATGTGTCAGAAAGCGAGCGGCGGGCCATTCATGGCGTTTGCAGGCGTACGGGCCGCCGAGCTCGTGTGGACGGGCGGGACGCCCAAGCTCTTTGCAAGTTCCGCCATCGCGGAGCGGGGCTTCTGCGGCGATTGCGGGACCCCCCTGTCGTACCGCATCCATGAACGGGACCGTGTCTCGGTCACGATCGGCAGCCTTGACCGCCCGTCCGACGTAACGCCGAGGATGCAGTACGGCCTCGAGTCGAAAGTCGCGTGGCTCGATTCGGTCCCGACGTTGCCCGAACGCGACATTGTCGATTTTCTCGGATCCGCCGTTCACGTCGGGTCTCGTCAGCATCCGGATCACGACACGCAAGGTTAAATCGCGGCCGGTGCGCCACAGGGAGAAACAAGATGACCGAAGCCCTTATTTTCGATGCCGTGAGAACGCCGCGGGGCCGCGGCAAGCCTGATGGCTCGCTCTATACAGCGTCGACGCTGCATCTCGCGGCGACCGCCCTGAAAGCCATCAAGGACCGCAACCGGCTCGACCCTACCCAGATCGACGACGTCGTCATGGGCTGCGTCGATCCGGTCGGCGAAGCCGGCGGCGATATCGCCCGCATGGGCGCGCTGGCCGCCGGGTTCGGCGACAGCGTGCCGGGCGTGCAGATCAATCGCTTCTGCGCCTCGGGCCTCGATTCGGTGAATTTCGCTGCGGCCCAGGTGATGAGCGGCCAACATGACCTGACGATCGGCGGCGGCGTCGAGTTCGATGAGCCGTGTCGGCATCGGCGCGTCCGGCGGCGCCTGGCCGGCGGATCCGTCGCTCGCAATTCCGTCCTATTTCATGCCGCAGGGCGTGTCGGCCGACCTCATCGCCACCAAATACGGCTTCTCGCGCGATGACGTCGACGCCTACGCCGTGCAGTCGCAGAAGCGTGCAGCGGCCGCATGGAACGAGGGCCGGTTCAAGGGCTCGATCGCCCCGGTGAAGGACGTCAATGGCCTGCCGCTGCTCGACCGGGACGAGCACATGCGCCCGCAGACCGACATGCAGTCGCTCGCCTCGCTGAAGCCGTCGTTCGTCATTCCCGGCGAGCAGGGCGGGTTCGACGCCGTCGCCATTCAGGCCCATCCGGAGATCGAGCGCATCATCCATGTCCACCACGCCGGCAATTCGTCGGGCATCGTCGACGGGGCCGCGGCCGTGCTGATCGGCTCGCGCGAGGCGGGCAAGAAAGCGGGTTTGACGCCGCGTGCAAAAATCCGCGCCTTCGCCAACATCGGCTCGGAGCCGGCGATCATGCTGACGGGGCCCGTCGACGTGACGAAAAAGGTACTCGCACGCTCGGGCATGACGATCAGCGACATCGATCTCTTCGAGGTCAACGAGGCCTTCGCGGCGGTGGTGCTGCGGTTCATGCAGGCCTTTGATGTCGACGCCGGCAAGGTCAACGTCAACGGCGGCGCTATCGCGCTCGGCCATCCGCTCGGCGCGACGGGTGCGATGATCCTCGGCACGGCCCTCGACGAGCTCGAGCGCACCGGCAAGAGCACCGCGCTCATCACCCTTTGCATCGGCGGCGGCATGGGCACCGCCACGATCATCGAACGCGTCTGACCGCTTGGGACGGAGTCTTTCCATGAACCTCAACAATTTTCGTTTCGAGACCGACGCCGACGGCATTGCGCTGGTTACCTGGGATATGCCCGGCCGCTCGATGAACGTCATCAACCCCGAAGTCATGTCCGAGCTCGGCCAGATCGTCGACAAGATCTCGACCGACGCCGCGATCAAGGGCGCCGTCGTCACACTGGCGAAGGGGGTCGGCGGCGCCGACCTCGCATTCCTCAAGGTCGCAGGCGACGAATTCGTCCGCCGCACCAAGACCGAAGGCAGGGACGCGGCGATGCGCGCCTTCGTCGAGGGCACGAAACAATTAAACCTCGTCTATCGACGGCTGGAAACCTGCGGCAAGCCCGTCGCCATGGCCATCAGCGGGATTTGCATGGGCGGCGGCTTCGAACTGGCGCTCGCCTGCCACTACCGGATCGCTTCGGACAGCGACAAGACTCGCGTCGGTCTGCCCGAAATCAAGGTCGGCCTCTTCCCGGGCGGCGGGGGCACGCAGCGCGTCGCGCGGCTCATGCCGACGCCGGACGCGCTGCAGATGCTGTTCAAAGGCGATCAGTTGAAGCCGGCGGCGGCCAAAAGGATGGGCCTCATCCATGAGATCGCTCCAGAGGGGGAGATTGTCCAGCGCGCCAAGGATTGGGTGAAGGCGAACCCCAACGCCAAGGCGCCTTGGGACGATCCGAAGTTCAAACTGCCGTCGGGCAAGGTGTTCTCGCCGGTCGGCATGATGACATGGCCGCCGGCCAACGCCATTTACCGCCGCGAAACCTACGACAATTACCCGGCGGCCAAGGCGATCCTGTCGAGCGTGTTCGAGGGGCTGCAACTGCCGATCGACCTCGCGCTTGCTGTCGAAAGCAAATATTTCGCCAACATCCTGCTGTCGAAGGAGGCGGCGGCGATGATCCGCTCGCTGTTCCTGTCGATGGGCGAACTGAACAAAGGCGTGCGCCGTCCGGCGAACGTGCCGCCGACGAACCTCAAGAAGGTTGGCGTCCTGGGCGCCGGCCTGATGGGCGCTGGCATCGCCTACGTCTCGGCCAATGCGGGCCTCGAGGTCGTGCTGATCGACCGCGACCAAGAAGTCTGCAGACAAGGGTAAGGCCTATGCGGACAAGGTTGTCAGCGGCCAGATCGCCAAGGGCCGCGCCAAGGCCGCCGACAAGGAAGCGTTGCTCACCCGGATCCACGCGACCGCCGATTACGAGGCGCTGAAGGGCTGCGACTTCGTCGTCGAGGCGGTGTTCGAGGAGCGCGGCGTCAAGGCCGAGGCGACCAGGAAGGCGCAGGCCGTGCTCGGACCGAATGTCGTGTTCGCCAGCAACACCTCGACCTTGCCGATCACCTCGCTCGCCGAAACCTCGGCGAAACCCGAGCAGTTCATCGGCGTGCATTTCTTCTCGCCGGTCGAGAAGATGATGCTGGTCGAGATCATCATGGGCGAGAAGACCGACGCCAAGGCGTTGGCGACCGCGATGGACTTCGTCCGGGCGATCAAGAAGACGCCAATCGTGGTCAACGACTGCCGGGGCTTTTACGTCAATCGCTGCGTGATAAACTACATGCTCGAAGCCCACCTGATGCTGATGGAGGGCGTGCCGCCGGCAATGATCGAGAACGTGGCCAAAATGGCCGGCCTGCCGGTCGGACCGTTGGCGCTCACCGACGAAACGGGCGTCGATCTCGCTTACAAGATCCTGAAGGCGACGGAAGCCGACCTCGGCGTCGGCGCGATCGACGCCGGGCAGAAGAAGGTGATCGAGACGCTGGTCGTCAAGGAGCAGAGGTTCGGCCGCAAGAACGGCAAGGGCTTCTACGACTATCCCGCGAGCGGACCAAAGAGCCTGTGGCCGGGCCTCAAGGCGATCGCCGGCAAAACGCTCGACCCGGACACGATCGGCGTCAAAGACCTCAAGGACCGGTTCCTGTTCCCGCCGGCGCTCGAGGCCGCGCGCTGCATGTTCGAGGGCGTCGTCACGGATCCGCGCGAGGCCGACGTCGGCTCGATCCTCGGCTTCGGCTACGCGCCTTACACGGGCGGCACGCTGTCGTTCATTGACGGCATGGGCCTCAAGGCCTTCGTGGCGCGCGCAAGGGCGCTTGCGGCGAAATACGGTCCCCGCTTCGCCCCGCCGGAGAAGCTCATCGAAATGGCGGACAAGGGCCAGACGTTCTACGGAGCCTACGGCGAGAAGAGACAGGCGGCGTAACGCGCTGGGGCGGCGGCTCTTGCGGTCCGCCGCCCCACGAGCCCTGCGAGAGGACGTTGTCGGCAGATAGTCGCCAAAATTTCTGATTAGCGGTTGGGTCAGCCATCTTTAGGAGGCGGTAGGGCATTGGCGGGCGCGCAGCGCGACGAAGGCGAGGCGCGGGATCATCTTGAGGTCATACCTGCGATTGAAGCGGTATTCGAATTCGGCGAGATAGCGGGACACGTGTTTTTCCTGGACGGCGCGATATGTTCCAACAACGCGGTTTGACGACACGTGTTACCACTGAACGCGTCTTTGCGGCTTTCGGACCACTGCCAGTTTTGATGGCACGTGAGCGCGCGCTGACGGCTTGGAAACAGGCCAATCCATCGGAGGCGACCTCGGCCCGGCGAGGATCGCGTGCTGGAAAGGTTTCGGATCGCCACTTTGCTGAACGCCTTGACGCGCCGCAGGATGATCTGATCGGGCTTGCCGTCGTCGGTGGTGGACGGCGGCGACGAACGGATCTTGCCCTCGGCCCCACGCCGCGCCGGCCGGAATGAGCCCCGCCAATATAAGCGTCGTCATCTGGACCTTTCCGTCAATCGCTTGCTCGCGTTGCGCTCAACATGACCTGCCCGAGCTTGTGTTTCATCATCCACGCCGCTGTCTGGGCACGCCGAGCCGGCGAGCCAATTCGAGGCTGGAAACGCCCGCCTTAGATTGCGTGATCTGATAGATCGTCTTGAACCAGAGGCGCAGCGGCAGCTTGCTCGAGGCGAAAATCGTTCCCGCCCTGCGGACGTCTTTGCGGCACGTGTTACACTGACAGCGCGCGTTCGCGCCTGACGACGCAATGCTTCCGGCCGCGGAATCCGGACACTCGAGCCGTCCGGCCAACGCCATGCGACGAGCGCCCATGGCATTGCTCTTCGGTTCCGTAGGCTTCGTCGAAAGCGGCCTCGCTGAGGCCTTTCTGGAATTGGACCCGATGCGCGCCATCGCCGAACTCTTGCAGACCATTGTCTTGTTTCGTCGAGACGCATCTCAAGCTGAGAACGGAAATCCTTCGCCGACCTCCCTGCTCGATCAGCCCCGTCACTCGCTTGCGTCGTAGAGAACCGGCTGAAAACCAATGAAGGCGTCGCGGATTTTGCCCACGCCGCCAACCTGCTGCTCGGCTTCATAGGCGCTGAAGTACTTGAGTTCGATCAGCGAGCCGAGCTTCTCGGGGTTCAGTTCCTCGTCGCCGACGCGCACGTATTCGCCGAGGACGAAATCGAGGAAGGCGCCGAGCTTCTCATCGTAGGACGAGAGAATTTTGTCGCGCCGCCCTTCCGCGCGCTCGGCCCTCGTGATCGGCGCGCGGGCGTAGGCCACATAGGCGAGCACGTCGAAGAGGTCGCTCTTTGCCGCGTCGATCAGTCGGCGCATCGCATCGAGGCTCGCGCCGTCGAACCCACGTTCCGAGAGCTTTTCGAGCAGCGCCTTGCGCGTCGCTGGGACGCTCCATAGTCGCCGCAACTCGTCCTCGTCCTTGAACAGGCTCGGCAGTTCGCCGAACAGCTTTTCGATGAATTGCGCGGCCGACATCGGCCGCCCGTCGGGGCTCCAATAGGTCGTCGCGGTCATGCTCTGGAGGGCGCGCTCCTTGCCGTCGGCAAGCCGGATCTTGAGGCGCTTCGGACGATCTTTGTCCTCCTCGTCGCCTTCGCCGTCAGGCGGCGTGTCGGGAGGCGAAGGCGGGTCGGGCTTCGGCTTCGGCTTCTCCTGGTCGATCGGCTCCCCATCCCATTCCGGATCGTTGAAATGCTCGTAGGCCTTCACGAAATCGAGGATTGTGAAAAAGTCCTTGCCGTCGAACAGGCGCGTCCCGCGGCCGATGACCTGCTTGAACTCGATCATCGACTTGACCGGCCGCATGAGCACGATGTTGCGCACGTTGCGGGCGTCGACGCCGGTCGAAAGCTTGTGCCGCCCTGCGACAGCTTTTCCAGTACGTTCTCGACCGCGTTCGCCTGATAATAGCGGAACGCCCAGCCACCGCCCTTCTCGGCATAAGGGGACGGCTGCGAAACGGTCGCGCCAAAGGTTTTCGCTCGCGAAAACGCGCGCCCACAAGGCGTCCGGCGTGGGATAGGAGTCGACGTAGCCCTCGGCGCCGGTCGCCATGTCGATCTGATAGATGCGCCGGCCGTTGGTCGAAAAAGCGAAGCGCGCTTGCAGGCGGCTTGCGTAGTCCTTCGCCTGTCCGACCCCCTCGGTATCCTCGGCGTCGCGCCGCTTGGCCTGGATCACCGCGAGCTTGCGATTGCGATAGGTCAGAACGTAGTCGCATTCGAGCGCCTGCGCCCGCCGCCCGCCATCTTGGATGCGGCCCGGCGCGATGGTCTCGCGGCGAATGCGGCTGTCCGGAACCGCGCCCCATCCCGCCGCTTGAAGCGCGGGGTCGATCAGTTCGGCGCAAGTCTCGGCCTCGTTCATGGCGTTTCTCGCAAAGGCGCCCCGACCATGGTAGGATTACGGCATGGGAATAGCACCGGACCGGAAATGGCCAAACCGATAGTTTTCACTGTTGCGGCGATCTGGGACGCTGAGGCTGCGGTGTGGAGCGGAAGCAGCGACGAAATTCCGGCGGCCGCCGACGATCCGACGCTCGACGGCCTGATGAGGAAAATTTCGCTGATGGCCCTCGACCTCGCGCCAGACAATCATCCGGGCGTCGATCCCGATTCGATTTTCATTCAGATTAACGCTCTGCGCGAAGCGCAGGCGGCGTGAGTGGCGCCGGCCTTCGACCGGCCTTTGCGTGACTTGTTGCGCGCCGCCGGGTGTTCGCTCGTGCGGCAGGGCCGGGGCAGCCACGAAATCTGGCGCAGCCCGATCACGGAGCGGAATTTCGCCGTTCCGATCGGCATCCCGAGCCGGCACACCGCGAACGCCATCCTTCGACAGGCCGGATTGCCAAAGGCGTTCTGAGACGCGCTTCGGCGCGGGTCTCGGCTTTGTTCATGGCCCTGAATCGCGCCCCCTTCCGTCATGGCTGTCCCCGGACATGATCCGGGGATCGTCCCGACCATGACGGTCGAGGGACGCCCGCCGCTCACAACTGCCCCGTGAAGGCTTGGTGGAGGGAGGGATTGCCTCAGTTCGTCGAGGACGTTGAGTTTGCGGTGGCAGAGTTCAGCGAACCGTTGGGACTCCTCGCGCGCAGAATTAAGTCTGCTCGCAATCTCACACTGTTCCTCGACGGCAGGAAATGGGAAATATCGATCCTCAAATGTCGCAAGATTTATATTATCCTTCGCGCTTCCTTTACCCTGCTCCTGCAATTACGTCTTGAAATTACGGAGCATGTATTCGATATAGCTGTTTGTAGCCTCGTAAGAGTCTGTCCGGGATCATGCGTAGCGGCGGCATAGCCTCCTGACCATGAGGCGGATGGAGGCCATCATCAGAAACGCGCGGGCCTTGTGGTTGAGCGCCTCCCAATCCTTGGCGAGACGGCGGCAGCGGCCCAGCCAAGCCAGTGTTCTTTCCACCACCCAGCGTTTCGGCAAGACGACGAAGCCTTTGGCCTGATCCGAGCGCTTGACGATCTCCACTTCCACCGACGCCAGGGCGGCTCGCACGGCGGCGCGGAACTCGGGTCCCTGATAGCCGCCATCCGCGTAGAGCTTCAGCAGGAAGGGATAGAGGCCGAATAATGTGCCCAGCAGCATCGCCCCGCCGTCGCGGTCCTGGATATCGGCTGCAGTGACGATGGTATGCAGCATCAGGCCCTGGGTATCGACCAGGACGTGCCGCTTCTTGCCTTTGACTTTCTTGCCAGCGTCATAGCCATGCGGATCGACGTGGACGCCGCCCTTTTCGGCGCTTTTGACGCTCTGGGCATCGATGATCGCTGCGGTCGGGCTGGCCTCACGCGAGGCTCGCTCGCGGCATTTGATGTAGAGGGCGTGGTGGATGCGGTCCAGCGTTCCATCCCAGCTCCAGCGATCGAAGTAGTCGTATATCGTGCTGCGCGCGGCCAGATCCTTGGGGATCGCGCGCCACTGGCAGCCGGTGCTGAGGATGTACATCAGGCCGTTGACCACCTCGCGCAGGTTGACCGTGCGCTTATTGCCACCCGGTTTGGCCGGCGGGATCAAAGCAGCGATCTCCGCCCATTCTTCATCAGTCAGGTCACTCTCATAGCGCAGCCCGCTGCGGTCATAGCGGGCGCGGTTCTCCTTGGTCCACACGGGATGCCCCCAAATCGATCCAGGGGCCGGAAATGGTAACGGAATCAGTGGGTTCAAGACCCGCCCGCTAACCAATTCAAATGACTCGATTTGTTCCGGACGGACACTTAGGAAATCGATTGCGCAACTCGAAAAATGCGGCTCTTTCAGGTTCGAAGCCATTATAGAGCCCTCCTTGGATGCTCCCAATCAACAAGAACGTCGTGTGTCGTTTCCGCTTCCGGAAGGTATCTTGGATCAGGTCAACGTTTTTGCTTACCCCGGATAATCGGCGTGGTTAGGGCGGGCTTTAGGATGTCGGCGGTCACGCGATGACCGCGAGGTCTTGCCCGCCTTATGCTGTACGTTCCCATGGGGACGCGCCCATGTCGCTGGCGAACCGACTACCCGGCGGCGAAGTCGCGGCGGACCTAGCGGCGCTATGAAAGGCATGACTCTCGAACGCCTCGTGGCGTAGGCGCCGAATTGCGTTCCTGGCGACCGGAGGAATTGAACTGTGAAATCGGGTCGTTCGCGTCGGTTCGGAACCTCTTGATTCTCGACGTGCTCATGTGGAGGAGTCCGGAGGTCGTTAGCGAGGCGGAATATTAGAAGTGCTTTCGAAGAACTTAGATGCAAGCCTGCACGAGGAGTCGGCCATAGCTGCTTACGATCATTACGTGTCTCTCGGGCGGAATTGCGAAGCGGCCTTTCAGTTTAGGCGCGTTCTCGGAAAAGACCACTCCGGTTTCTTTTCCTGGAACGTGACAATGATCGCGTCCCTCTTATCGCTTCTGGACTCGGACTTTTCCGGCATCATGCGCCCTGAGAATCTGGCTTACGACGGCAACGGTTCGCTCGTCCGCGATACCGCCCACGGCTACCACTTCCACTGGGTCGGACACGATATTTCGCTCATGAACGTCGACGGCCCCGCGGTTCGCGATCATCAGGAAAAGGGGGCGCACTTGGTGGACAAATTTCGCGACCTTATGAAATCGCGCGAGTCTAAAGTCTTATTTTACGCCACCGAGGAGAACGGTGCGCGAGGACACTTTGAGAAGGTCGCCGAGCTCATACGGGGGAAATTCGGGGCGCGGAATTTCAAGATCGTGCTCCTTCAGCCGATAGCGCGGTTCGAACCCGACTGGGGCTCGGAGATCGTCGCCAATCGCTACCTCGATCGCTTCGCGCCCTGGGCCGACGCGACGGACGGCCACGTCCGGAGTTGGGATGCCGTATTCAGCGAGTTCCCGCACAGGTCCGGGCTTGCGCTGTCAGGTTTCGTATGATTGGCGGCCAACCGTTGTCGGGCAGCGACCGCCGACTTTATGGCCTGGACGTCTTCCGTTCGGTTGCGGTGCTCTTTGTCGTCACCGGGCACACGCTCGAGCATTCCACGATCCCGGATGTCGTCCGCCGCCTCGGTTCGATTGGTGGATTTGGCGTCGAGATGTTCTTTGTCCTGAGCGGGTTCCTCATCGGCGGTATCCTGCTCAATCTCGTAGACGCTGGACGGCTCCATTCGCCGTCGGATCTGCGGGGTTTCTGGGCGCGGCGGTGGTTGCGGACGCTTCCGATGTATGTCGTCGCAATGATCGCCTTCCTGCGCTTCGACTATCTTGGCCGGCATTCCCTGACGGATTATTGGCCTTACTGGATTTTCATGCAGAATTTTGCGTGGCCTATTTCAAAGTTTTTCGGTTTGTCCTGGAGCCTTGCCATCGAAGAGCATTTCTATCTGTGGTTTCCGATGATATTCCTGGCCATACACAGCTTCTTCAGAGTGAATTACGCGTCCTTCGTCTTGAGCTGTATTGTCATGGCGCTCGTCTCGATCTTGTACCGCTGGTCTTTGCCGTTTTTTACGGACTTCAACGAATTCAATTATCACTCGCGTATGGTGGTTCTTGCCCATCTCGACGGCATCGCTGCGGGCGTCGCCGTGGCGCTGATTCAGCGAAAGACAATCGGCGTTTTCAGGGCGATCGGATCGCTTTTTCCGATCTGGATGGTCATGGCGACCGCGATCATATCCTGGTCTCTCGTGGGGCTGCCAGGGTTCATGGCGTCGAGAGGCGTGCAAATCCTTCTCCTGACTGGAGAATTGATTGTCTTCGCACTTCTGATACCGTGGTTCTGCACGCTGCAGAGCGTGGCAAATTCGATTTCGGCCCGGTTCTTTCAATTCACGAGCCGGATTTCCTACTCGATGTATCTCGTACATATCCTCGTGATCATTTTCGTAAACAAATATCTTGCGCAGTGGGGCGTGTTCAATTTGATATACAACCAGCCGACTGCTCTATACCCTATCTATTTTTCTGGGTATTTTGCGGTGTCGTGGCTGACCTATAGCCTTGTTGAGCGGCCGTTCATGGAGATCCGCGATGAAGCCATGTCGGTGCGCCGCGTCGCGGCAAAGGCGTGGCCCGCCGCTCTGATCGCTTTCGGGATCGCCGCGTTCGCGTAGACGCCGGCTCCGAATCAGGCGCGCCCTTGAGATTGACGATCAAAGCTGGCATAAGGCGACCGAATTCGATATTAGACGAGAGAGCTTCGTTGGATAAAAAGTCATCTTTACATCGTGCCTATCAGGGGCATGAGCGACGACGATAACTGTCCGGGCGGCCTCAAAAGGGAGTGCACAACTTTCAAAGCAAGGACTGGTAATGGCTTTGATTCGCGCAGTTGCTTTTAGGAGGCGCGTTATTCGATGAGCTTAATCGACGTATCGGTGGTGCTAAATGTCCATAGAGAAGCAGAGTTAGTACGCACAACATTGATTTCTTTGGATCGATGCGCCGAATTCGCAAGGGAACGAGGTGTAAAGTCCGAATTGGTCGCAGTTTTCGATCGTTCGGATGACAATACGAGAGTTGCATTTGGGGCAACAAGGGTTACCTCGTTTGAGTGTGTCCATATCGTTGAGACCGACCATGGCTCCCTAGGCCCATCACGGAACTCAGGGATCGACGTAGCCATCGGCGATTATATTTGGACTGCTGATGCGGACGATCTTGTTTCGGAAAATTGTATCTACGAACTCTACAAAACGGCCGTGAAGGACAGTAAATCAGTAGTTGTTGTGAATTATTATGTTGCGTTTGGTGATAGCGTCCATGTTGCGAAGTATTATGATAGTTCGTATTTGACAGTTGCTGATTTTGTATATGTTCATCCTTACGTATCAAGAATATTTGTTCACCGAGATGCGTTTAAGCAAACACGTTACTCCGATCTGCCTGTTTCAGTAGGATTTGCTTATGAAGATTGGGATTTGAATTGCAGATTGCTTGCAATAGGGTATATTTTTCTTGTAGCGAATGAGACGATCATCTTCTATAGGCAGCGTCGAGATGGCTTGCTCGCCCAAGCCAACAGGTTATCTCTCAGAATGATTCCTCATAATCCAGCCTTCGCTCCTGCGCGGTTCATGAATGAACTGAGTAAGTTAAAAGAGAAGAGCGGTAATTTCAAGCAATTATTGGAAAAGAGAAAGCTCATAGACCGGTCAAATTACCCGTCAGAAATATTACGCTCAAGCAAACTATCGGGATATTTAATGGACGCGTCTAAGATTGAATCCGAAATTGTTCTGGAAAAGATTGCTTCGGCGACTAGCTATACACCGGTGCCTCGCTTTGATGATCATTGGGGATACAAATTGGCTGATGCTTACAGGCTTGTCGGCGCTTCTCCTTTCACAGATGTTGTTTTGATTTCTGCGCTAAGTCGGCGGGATCAGGAAGAGAATATCATCGAGGTATTACATGAAGTTGCCGCCCGGGAACCAAACGCAAAGTTTCTCGTCGTTTGTGGCGAGAGTTCAAAAGAACACAATTTGGCGGATCGATTGCCTGCGAGATCGACGCTAATTGACGCATACAATGCGTTTCTTACGATGAATGTTCAGGATCGCGACCAAATGATCGCGCGTCTTCTGCTCGCCGTGTCGCAGGCCGGGGCGCGATTGCACTTCAAGCCTGAGGGCTTTTCGGCGCGTTTGTTACGGGCTTATGGGAACGCCCTTTTTGGGCACTATGTCGGTGTTTTCTACTCTGGAGAGCAACGAGTCACGGCCGGACTTGGAAAAAATGTTTGGGTCGTGCCCGTCTGGGATGATCGAAGGGAGGTCGCTACGTTTGTCCGACGCGCCGGAAGCCATTCGGGTATCTAGTGAAGGTCCAAGCGACTTAGGGGGACACCGGCAGGGGGAAGGAGAGATACGGGAGCTTCGAGAGCAAATGATTGCGCGGGACGCTAAGATAGCCGAAATTGGCTCGATGGCGGATGAATACCGTCAGCGGTTGGCTGAAATTGGCTCGATGGCGGATGAATACCGTCAGCGGATGGCTAATGCAGAGGCTGAATTGATGGCATTCCGGTCCGGTACAAAACGAGGGCTCTGGAGCGGTTCCCGGAAGTTAACGGAGCGGTTGAAGACAGTTGAGCGCATCATTCGCCGTGGGGTTCGCAGGCGCTCGCCCAAGTGAGCCGACGTGGAAGCAACGCGAGGAAGCAGAGCCGATATAGCAAATTAATGATGTTATATTGTGAGAAAGACATTCGGGTAATGTATCAAGCTGATAATGTGCTCATAATGTTATGCACGCACCCTCAGGAATTTAATGAAAAATAGACTGTGCGCGTCGAGCGCGCCCACCGGAAGGGCTTGATGATGACGGCCCTGGTCCTTGGCGGCTGCGGTTTCATCGGCTCGCATGTGGTCGACGCGCTTCTCGCGCGGGGCCATGGCGTGCGCGTGTTCGACCGGCAGCCGGAAAGGTCCCGGGCTCCCTGCGCCGGCGTCGATTATATTTTCGGAGATTTTTCCGACCGGGCGCTCATTATCGAAGCCATGTCCGGGGTCGATACGGTTTTTCATTTGATCAGCACGACTTTTCCGGGGACGTCGAACATCAATCCGCAGGCGGATGTCGAAGACAATTTGATCAATACGTTAGCCCTGCTCAAATCGATGATGGAGCTTGATGTCAGAAGGTTGGTGTTTCTATCGTCCGGCGGCACGGTCTACGGCATCCCCGAGACGATACCGATCCCCGAGGACCATCCTTTGCGGCCGATCAACTCCTACGGCATCGTCAAGGTGGCGATCGAGCAGTACCTCGGTATGTATCATGCGAGAGGGACGTCTCGCCCCGGTGATCATTCGCGCTTCGAATCCCTACGGCCCGCGCCAGGGCCACACCGGCGTTCAGGGCGTTGTCTCGACGTTCCTGCGCCGGGTTATAGACCGGAATCCGATCGAGATCTGGGGCGACGGAAGCGTCGTCCGCGACTACTTCTACGTCGAAGACCTCGCGAGGCTGTGCGTGACCGCTGCGGAGAGCGACGCCGTGGGCGCATTCAACGCCGGCAGCGGAATTGGCGTGTCGCTGAATGAGCTTATCGTCGCCATTGCGCAGGCCACCGGCGCGGCAATCGACCGGATCAACAAGCCGGCGCGGTCGGTCGACGTGCCGACTTCGATCCTCGACGTTTCGCGCGCCGAAAAGGCGTTCGGCTGGAGGGCGAAGGTCCAGCTGGTGGACGGTCTCGCCGCCAACTGGGAATGGCTGCACTCGCAGCCGGGCGCGCGCAAGCCTTTCTAACTTCGGGTCGATCGTCATGGATTTGCAGAGCGAGAACGACCATCTTCGTGCGCTGGTCACGCCAATTCGAGCGCGACACCCGTCGCACGAAGTGGCTGCTCAAGCGCCTTGGCGACAAGATTCGGCATTTCCCCCGCGATCTGTCGCGCCGCCTCCGAGCGTCGCGCAGGAAAAGGCAGCCGTTGGCTTCAGGCATGCCGGTTGCGTCAAGTCTGCGCGTGGACGCGGCGGCGATCGATCAATCGGCTGAATTTAGAGCTGCGACGTCCATGTTGAAGAGCCCGACCCCGCTGAAAGCACCGGCGCCCCTCTTCCAAATCCTCGATGGCCGGCGCGACGAACTCATTGCGTTGCGAAGGTCCGATCCCGGTTCCGAGGCGATGCTGCGTCAGATGGAGGATTTCGCCCACTCGCCGTTGATGCGGCAACTGGTCGCCAAGGCCGCGGCGATCGATCCGGAGGTCGGCAGGCTAGCCGCCGATACGCCGTCCTTTTGTGCGCCATGGCACGACGGGAACTACGAAGCCGTGCAAGCTCGCCAGGCGTCTGCTGCCCGAGGGCCCATTCGAGATCGTTATTCTGGTTCCCTTCGGTAAGATGGGCGGCGCCGATCTGGTTGCGGCCATTTTGGCCAGAGCGGTTTGCGACGGGCAGCGGACTCTGATCATCCGCACAGACGCGCCTGATTGGGACCGGCCCGACTGGTATCCAGAGTTGGCCGAAAACGTCGATCTGTCGGGCGTCTTCAAATCGAACTCCAATCCTGGCCGCACCCTATTTGTCCTGCTGAATGAAATCGCGCCACGGCAGATTTACAATGTCAACAGCCGCCTCGGGTTCGATACGTTCGTGGAGTTCGGCGAGCGGCTCGCCTTCCGCTTCGATCTCTACGAATACTTCTTTTGCGCCGATCGAACCCCTGAGGGGGTCGAAGTGGGATATCCCGTCTGGTACTTCGCTCCGACCTTTGCGCATCTTAGGGCGGCGCTGATCGACACCGACGATCTTGCGAACACGCTCATCGAACGATTCGCCTTGCCGCCGCTGCTGGCGCGGAAGGTCATTTCCATTCACACGCCGGCGCTGACGCCGGTCCCGGACGTATCCATTGCTGAGCGTCAGGTCGAGAAGCGGGGGAATTGGGAGCGCCCACATATGCTGTGGGCCGGCCGTCTCGATCGGCAAAAGCGCTTCGATCTTGTCGTGTCAATCGCCGGCGCCATGCCGGACGTGGATTTCAGTTGCTGGGGCAAGGCGGTGCTAGACGCGCCGCCGGACCTCTCCGGCCTTCCGCGAAACGTCAGAATCAACGAGCCGTTCGCGAGCTATGAGGAACTGCCGTTCGAGACTGCGGACGGCTGGCTATACACTTCCGCCTGGGACGGACTTCCGACCATTCTCATCGAGCTCGGCGCTCTCGGGACGCCGATCGTAGCGAGCGCGGTTGGCGGGGTTCCGGAACTGATCGATGCGGAAACCGGTTGGCCGGTTGCGGGCGACGCCGGAATCCAGGAATACGTGCGGGCGCTTCGCGATATGATCGACAACCCCGAATTGAGAATCGCCAAGGCCAGAGCTCTTCAGGCGCGGGTGCGAAAGAACCACACGATGTCCGCCTACAAGGCGCGACTCGCTCAGGCCTAAGGAGCCCGTTTTGGTATCGCCCGATATTTCAGTGATTATAACCGCGCATCGCGAGGGCGTGATTGCTGGCGCCACAGCGCGTAGCGCGCTCGCCGCGCTCGGCGCGACCCGGTCTGCCGGGCTCAGCGACGAAATCATCCTGGTTCTCGATCGGGCGGACGCCATTACGGCCCAGGTCTTGTGCTATGGGCTCGACGGGCAGGCGCGTGTCTTGGAGACGAGCGAAGGGGACCCGGGCCAGGCGCGCAACCGGGGAATCGAGGCCGCGAACGGCCGTTGCGCCACGTTTCTCGATGCAGACGACCTCTGGTCGGAGAACTGGCTGCTGGAGGCCTGGAAGATGATCGAGACTCGCCCGGACGCCGCGGCGCACTCGGCCTGCAACATCATTTTCGGCCGCGCGCGACACATCTGGTGGCACGCGGATTCCGAGGCCGCGCTGTGCGATCACGCTTATCTGAATTGGCTGAATTATTGGGACGCAATGACCTTTGCGAGAACGGATCTCTATCGACAATATCCGTTTCACCGAAACGATCTTGACTTGAAGTTCGGACACGAAGACTGGCACTGGAATTTGTGGACGCTTTCGCAAGGCGTCGCCCACAAGCCTGTCGCACGGACAATCCACTTCAAACGGGCACGCGTCGGTTCGCAGATGGCGAAGGTTGAGGGCGTTGGCGCCGTGCCCTGGCCCATTGCGCTTACGGCCCGCTGAGTCCGCTGATTGGCTGCCGTGCATCAGAGCGGTTTTCGATCAAACGGAGGCGCCTCGTCATTGCGAACGACCCCTAGGGCTCTTCGACCCGGGGGGTCGTTTCTCGCAATGACGATTTAGTGGTCGAAAACCGTTCTAGGCTGGGCGGCCCAAATGCGGGGTGCGATCTCTGAGGGACCGATTCCTGAGTCGTCTGAAATCCGTCTTGCCGCACCCGTTACGCCGCGTCGCGCGGAAACTGGGTCCTGGCGATCAGGCTGTAGGTGCGGCCTTGCGCCAGCAGGTCGCGGTGGCGGCCGCGCTCGACGATCTGGCCGTGATCGATCACGCAGATCTCGTCGGCCTGGGCGACGGTCGACAGGCGGTGCGCGATGACGAGCGTGGTCCGGCCTTCGCACAGGGTCTGCAGCGCCTTCTGGATCGCCTGCTCGGACTCCGAATCGAGGGCGGAGGTCGCCTCGTCGAGCAGGATGATCGGCGCGTCCTTGAGAAACGCCCGGGCGATGGCGATGCGCTGGCGCTGTCCGCCGGAGAGCTGCATGCCGTGCTCGCCGCAGGGCGTGTCGTAGCCGCGCTCGAAGTCCATGATGAAATCGTGGGCATAGGCCGCCTTGGCGGCGGCGATGATCTCCTCGTCGCTGGCGCCCGGCCGCCCCATGGCGATGTTGTCGCGCACCGACCCCTTGAACAAAAAGTTCTCCTGCGCGACATAGCCGATCTGCCGGCGGACCGACTCGCGAGTCACAGTCGCAATGTCGACCCCATCGCACAGGATCTGGCCGGCTTCGATGTCATACAGCCGAAGGATGAGGTTCATCACCGTCGACTTGCCGCCGCCGGAGCGGCCGACCAGCGCGGTCGTCTTGCCGGCCTCGGCGACGAAGCTGACCTCGTGCAGCACCCGCTCCTCGGAACGATAGCCGAACACGACGTTGCGGAATTCGATCCGGCCCGCGCCGACCTCAAGGGCGCGCGCGCCGGGCGGATCCTCTTCGAATTCGCGGGCGTCGAGGAAATCGTACAGCATGCTGACGCCGAACAGGGACGACGATAGGTCGACGTGAAACCGCGCCACCCGCTTCATCGGCTCATACAGCATGATGACCGAGGTGATGAAGGAGAACAGGCTACCGGGCTGATTGCCGCGGATGATGACGGTATAGCCGCTGTAGAGCACCACCGCGGCGATGGCGAAGCCGCCGAGGCTCTCCATGATCGGGCTGGTGCGCGAACTCACCGAGGCGAGCTTGTTGGCCGCTCTCTGGAAGCTGCGGATGGCGGCGCCCTGCCGTTCGCGCATGAAGCCTTCGAGGGTGAAGGCCTTGACGATGCGGACGCCCTGCGCAGTCTCCTGCAGCGATTCCATCATCTGCATCGCGCCCTGGAATTCGCTGGCCATGATCCCCCGCACCCGCAGGCCGATCTTGCGCACGCCGACCGCCGCCAACGGCACGAACATCAGGGCGAGCAGCGAGAGCAGAGGGTCCTGCGACACCATGACGACCACGAGGCCGACGATCGTCAGCGCGTCGCGCGACAGCGTCGTGATCAGCAGGTTGAGGGCGCCGCTGGCGGACTGGGCGATGAAGGCCTGCCGCGCCATGAACTCGGACGAATGGGCGTTGCTGTAGTAAGAGACCTTCATCCGCAGCATCTGGTCGAAGATCCGCGTCTGCACGTCAGCAACGATGCTGTTGGCGATGCGCGACAGCGACACCTGCTGGCCGTAGGTGGCGAACCCTTTGACCCCATAGATGGCGACGATCGCCGCCGTGATCTCCCAGACCGCGCTGAGGTTGTGGCCGACGAAGATCTTGTCGACGATCTTGCCGATGATCCAGGCGGACAGAGCCGTCGTCACCGCGATCATGCCCATCATCGCGAAAGCGAAGACGTAGCCTTTCCAGTGCTTCGTGCCCTGGTCGAGCAGCAGCCGCCGCAGGGTGGCGTTGGACGGCGTGTCGAGAAAGGCATCGATACGTTCGCGGATCACGCGCCAAACCGACAAAAGACAACTCCTTTGCGACCCAAGCTGTCGCCCGACTTCCACTGGCCTTGCAGAGCTTTTCCGCAGCCGAGCCGGGTCCATAGCATCTTGACCGCAATCTGGGAACTTTACGCCAAAGGCATGACGCCGCAGCGGCTCGCTATGCGAGCAGGCGGCGATCCAGCCCACCCGGGCCAGCTCGATCTCCGCCTGGCTGGAGGGTCCGCGACGCTTGGCCCGTACGTATGTCCCGACGCGCTATGCGGCGGCTGAAATTTGACCGTCGTCAAAGACAACCGCGCCGCTCGGTCCCACAATGGCGCTTCGAATCCTTAAAAAGGGCGGGAGAGGCCGGTGAACCATCATCAACGCAAGGTCCTCCACGCGATCTTCGCCCATCCGGTCAACGCCAATCTCGAGATGAAGGACATCGAGACGGTGCTGAACGGGCTCGGCGCCGAGATGGTCCCGAAGACGAAGAGCCGCATCGGAATCAAGCTCAACGGGAAGGAGACCGTGCTGCACCTGGCCAACCACACGCTGATGAAGGCGGAGGTGATGGAGGTGCGCAAGTTTCTCGAGGCCTGCGGCGTTTCCGCCGGGATATTTCCCGCCTGACGCGATCCAAATCTAGGTTCCATCACCCGCCGTCATTTGTGAGGAGCGTGAGTTCTGAAGAGCAATCCAAAGGGTCATACGACGCCCTGGATCGCTTCCCCGGGCTCTTCGACCCGAGGGTCGCTGGCAATGACGGGAAGGAATCGACTTGAACTCACGGTGGCTCAATGCAGCCGGAACTCGCCCTCGATCGCGCGGAACTCGGCCGGTCCGATAAGCCGGGCGTGCGCAACGGTCACGGAGTGCAGCAGTCCGTCGAGTTCCCGCGTCCAGAAGTCGAGGAATTTGGTCAACTCGGGATAGTGCGGGTGCAGGTCGTGCTGTTGCCAGATGTAGGTCTGCAGGATTCCGGGATGGTCCGGCAGCCGGTACAGGATGTTGGCCGTCGTCAGGCCAAAGCCTTCGAGCTGTCGTCGGAAGTCTGGGCTCACCATGCGGTTTCTCCAAAGGCTGAGCAAGGCGATCGTGTCATCGACAACGCCGAATTGCAACGTTTGTTTCCGCAAAAACTGTGCCAGCTCAGTCTATTAGCAGTCATTTCGGAGGAGTGCCAAAGTTTCGGAATAGCCCGGCTGACCGCAGCTTTCGAATTCCAACGGAGGCGCCCTGCGCGCTTCCGAACTGCTTGGCAGGCGAGGCCGGACGCGGCCCAGAGGCGGAGTCGGCCCGTCCGCAAATGCCGTTCGGCACGGCCGGGGCGCGCGCGTTCCCCTTGAAGCGCAAGCCGCCCTTCGCTCCAGGACTGGCCATTTCCGAGTCGGTTTTGAACGTTTCCAGGGCCTTGCAGCCAGTTTTGCGAGCCGGTGAGCCGGTCGACGGACACGGGCTGAGGCTCCGCCTTGCCGGGGGCTGGGGGGTCGCCAGGAAAGGCGATCGGCGGTGCGTCGTGGCCGAGGCGTTGGGAAGGCCTGCATCACTCTGGCCCCGGCCTCGCCGCCTTTCCGAGCCCGTTTTGAACGTTTTCAAACGCTTGCCGCCGAGCGACCTCGAGGCCGCTGGCTTTGGCGGCGATGCGCCGCCGGGTCGGGTCCTGACCTCGTCGCGGGCCACGGAACGCCGCTTCGGCCGGTCCGGAGCGCGTCTTGCCCGAGTCCATTTTTAGCCTTTTCAAGGCCTTGGAGAGACATTTGCGGGCGAGGCTCGGGCCGAACGGGTCGCCTCGGGCCGCGATTTGGCAGATGTGGGCGGGACGATTTTTGCATCTCCCCGCCTCTTGCCTCAGTTCCCCGGACGACCTCATCGCGAATCCCAGACCGCGTCGAGAGACGCCCCGCTTCCGGGCGCTTTCGACCTCAAGTTCCAACCATAGCCCAAATTTCGGCATATGTACACGTTTTGTTCTTGCGCACCGCAATATCGTGAGTGTCGTCAAAATACGGCGACATGCTCGACTACGTCCGCGCCCAGGGGAAGCTCACGACCGGCGACCTCAAGGCGCTGCAAACCAAAACCTTCTTCGGCAGGGAGAAGAAGAGCCTCGCCTACGTGCTCGGGATTATGAACATGATCCTGCATGGCATCGATGCGCCGAACATCGTCCACACCAACACGCTCGCCGAGAACATCCACGACATCCAGGAGAAGGACCGCTACCACGTCATCCTCGCCAATCCGCCGTTCGGCGGGAAGGAGCGCCCGGAAGTCCAGCAGAATTTCGACATCCGCACTGGCGAGACGGCGTTCCTGTTCCTCCAGCATTTCATCAAGTCGCTGAAGGCGGGCAGACGCGCCGGTATCGTGATCAAGAATACGTTTCTGTCGAACGGCGACAACGCGAGCGTCAGCCTCAGGCGCGAACTTTTGCAAAGCTGCAATCTCCACACCGTGCTCGACATGCCGGCCGGGACGTTTCAGGGCGCGGGCGTCAAGACGGTGGTGCTGTTCTTCGAGAAGGGCGTAGCGACCCAAAGAACATGGTTTTACCAGTGCGACCCGGGCCGCTCGCTAGGCAAGACGACGCCGCTCAACGACGACGACCTGTCCGAGTTCGTGACGCTTCAGGCGACCAAGGCGGACTCGCCGAAAAGCTGGACAGTGGAGGCGAAGACGCTTGATCCGCAGAGCTTGGACTTGTCGGTGAAGAACCCGAACGGGGGCGAGGCGGTCGTACATCGCTCGCCGCTGGAAATTCTGGACCGTGCCTATCCGGTTAACGCCCATACCCACCACATCCAGATCCGGGGCACCGCCCTATCCGCTTGCGGAAATGTCGCAAGAACACTGGGCAGACGGTCGAAACGGTCATGGAGCGCAGCCATACGCGCCTGAGAGTGTGGTTCTGGGCCGCCCATCTGGTCGCCAGTCACTGCTCCGACCTATGCTGAGCTTTACTCGGGTGGGTGGCAACACCCTAGATGTAGTGGGTGTGGGTCATAACCGGATAGGCATGGATTGCTCGACGGATTCCACCGCATCAATATTGAAGGAAATCCAAAAACGCAATCCAGGGAGGCTCAACCTCAAATATCACCAGCCGAATATTGGGCCAATACAAAACCTATTCAATACAATTTCGGCATGCAGTGGCGAGTGCGTCGCTTTTCTCGAAGGGGACGCCCGGAGAATCTGGCTTACGACGGAAACGGTTCGCTCGTCCGCGACAGCATGATGCCGGAAAAGTCCGAGTCCAGAAGCGATAAGAGGGACGCGATCATTGTCACGTTCCAGGAAAAGAAACCGGAGTGGTCTTTTCCGAGAACGCGCCTAAACTGAAAGGCCGCTTCGCAATTCCGCCCGAGAGACACGTAATGATCGTAAGCAGCTATGGCCAACTCCTCGTGCACGCTTGCATCTAAGTTCTTCGAAAGCACTTCTAATATTCCGCCTCGCTAACGACCTCCGGACTCCTCCACATGAGCACGTCGAGAATCAATAGGTTCCGAACGGACGCGAACGACCCGATTTCACAGTTCAATTCCTCCGGTCGCCAGGAACGCAATTCGGCGCCTACGCCACGAGGCGTTCGAGAGTCAATGCCTTTCATAGCGCCGCTAGGTCCGCCGCGACTTCGCCGCCGGGTAGTCGGTTCGCCAGCGACATGGGCGCGTCCCCATGGGAACGTACAGCATAAGGCGGGCAAGACCTCGCGGTCATCGCGTGACCGCCGACATCCTAAAGCCCGCCCTAACCACGCCGATCATCCGGGGTAAGCAAAAACGTTGACCTGATCCAAGATACCTTCCGGAAGCGGAAACGACACACGACGTTCTTGTTGATTGGGAGCATCCAAGGAGGGCTCTATAATGGCTTCGAACCTGAAAGAGCCGCAATTTTCGAGTTGCGCAATCAATTCTAAGGCACTCCATCCGGCAGTCGGCGCCGCGATGGGAGTGTATTCATAAACCGCTATTGGGAGAAAGGTTTTGATTGTGGCCTCCGCTCCACGAAGTACACTCATTTCATGCCCCTCAACATCAATTTTGATTAAAATAACATCCCGAAATTTATTGGCGTTCATAAATGTGTCTAGTCTTCTTGATGGCACGGTGATCTTTACCCACTCGTTGAGAAAGGGAAAATCGTGACGGCGCGTCGATGAGATTGCCGAGTTCCCTGGCGTCGCAAAGAATGTGATATCCCCGTCCACGTCGCCAATCGCCGTTTGAGTCAGTGTGAAATTCGTAAGATTGTTCATTGCCAATGTCGCGGCAGTCAGCTTGAAAGTCGATGGGGAGGGCTCAAAAGCATGAACCCGTCCTCGCTTTCCGATATGTCGGCAAAGGCTGGCGGCCACAACGCCTATATTGCTTCCAATATCGATAAAATCTCCACTTTTGCCGTGGGTGGCGGCGATTAAGGCATCGATAAGGGTTGAATTTGCCATGGGATAAATTGCATGGATAGCTGATGGAACATCACGGGCGTCGCCAGCAAATTTGATACCATTCGAATGAACACCAAAGAAGTAAGGCTTGTCAGGATCAACGCGTTGTCTGAGTTTTTCAAATGTTATATGCCAATGTTCGTCATTTTTAGTTTTGTTCCTATTGAACAATTTATTACGCCTTCCGCATGACTCCCAAAGCCAAGTATAGTCAGCCGATTTTAATCGAACTTCCTCCAGGATTGATTGGCACTCTTTACGAGTGAGGCCTTCTGGTAAAAGTGTCATTCGATTTTGCCCATCACTGTAAAGCGTCGGTCATGCTGTGCGCATTTGTATACGTCGGCGTCGGGAAGGTCTAACTACTGTCGATCCGATTCGCTCCCGTTGGCTGAGCTTCGCTCTGTCGCAACCGACCGGCAAGGGGCGGTTTAGACTCGTTCGCGGCGTCCCTGGCGAACGATCGCTCTTTGGGCATTCCTCCCGTTAAACCGGGCGCCAAGCGTTCGGTTTTGACCAGGCGCGGGTCGGCGCCCGTGAGGGAGACCGGCGCCGCCGAACCGGGCGAACGCGTCATTGTAAACCAGCGAGGCGACCGCTATGAACGACGGTCTTTTCACTTTCCGCCGGATAGGCATGCGGTGCGTCTCAGCGTTTGTATCATCACTTATAATCACGAAGCCTTCATTGAAAAGGCCGTCGCCAGCGTTCTCGAGCAGGAGGTCAATTTCGAGTACGAAGTGGTCATTGGAGAAGATTGCTCGACGGATTCCACCGCATCAATATTGAAAGAAATCCAAAAACGCAATCCAGGGAGGCTCAACCTCAAATATCACAAGCCGAATATTGGGCCAATACAAAACCTATTCAATACAATTTCGGCATGCAAGGGCGAGTATGTCGCCTTTCTCGAAGGGGATGATTACTGGACATCCCGCAATAAACTCCAGCTCCAGGTCGATTTTCTCGATAAAAATCGCAGAGCCTCCTGCGTTTTTCATCGAACGCGAGCGTTCAGCGCGGATGATTTGTCTCTTGATTACGTTGTTCCCTCGTCGGATCCGCCCGCATTCTCTTCATTCGACTTCCTTCTTCAGGACAGCAACCCGATTGCGCTAGGCTCTCTGGTCACCCGTCGGGCCTGCCTCTCCGATATCCGCACATGGCTCGCGGACATCAAACTCGGCGATTGGCCGCTCTGCTTGATGCTGGCAAGTCAGGGCGATCTCGGCTTCATCCCCCTCGAAATGTCATGCTATCGCGTGCATCCGGGGGGCATGTGGACGCGCCTGAGCCCGCTTCATCGGGTCGCTCTGACAATCCGGATGCTGCAGCATGTGTCGGGGCTCGCCACCGGCGAAGCCGAAGCGCTGATCGAGCGGCGCAAATCGCACTATGCCCGATGGTGGGCCGGCGAGATTGTCGCAGGCACGGTCTCAATCGAGTCGGTCGTGAACGAACTCGACGGCATCGCGAACTTTCGGCTCTCCAACGCCCTGTTGGGGGAAGTCGTTTCCGCAGCGCGGCAAATGCGCGATGCCCGGCATTGGCACGAGGAGCAGGCGAATGTCTGGAAGACCGCCCAGGGCTGGCAAGAAGAGCAGGCGAACGCCTGGAGAGTCGCAGCAACTCGCGCACAGTCCGATGCGTCTGAGGCATCGAAAAACGCTCAGCAACTGTGGTCGACAATTCAGGAGCAACACGCCGCAATTCAGGAGCAACGCGCCGCAATCGCCCGGAGCGCCGAACAGATACGCGCTCGAGACGCGCGCATCGCCGAGTTGCAGTCCACGTTATGGTCGAAAATCAAGGACCGCATCGCAGGAGGCTAGACGAGACGGATGAAAAGGCGCTCCATGAGTTCAGGCGACCGCGGTTATCGTGAACATGCCGACCGATAAGATTTTGGCGATTGGCGCGATCACGCCCCACATTCCGGACATGCTCACCGGGCATTGGCGCGACTCCGCTCGCGAACCCATCAAGCTGAAGGCAGGCGAAAGGTATCTGGATTGAGCGACTCGCAACGACGAATACCCTTCCTGCGTCCAAAGCCTCCGTCGCTCAGCAAACATGTCGACCGTCTGGAGCAGATCGAGGCCTCCGGGATCTACTCGAACTTCGGACCCGTCAACCGCGCTTTCGAGGACAGGATCATAGCCGAGCTCTTCGGAGGGCAAGGGTATTGCACGACCGTTTGCAACGCCACGATAGGCCTTATCCTCGCCATCCGCGCGCAGTTGATCAACCCTCCTTCGGGCGCAAAGCTTGCTCTGATGCCGTCCTTCACGTTCGCCGCGACAGCGCATGCGGCCTTTTGGGCCGGCCTCAAGCCGCTGCTTTGCGACATCGACCTGGAAACGTGGTTGCCGGATGCCAATGCCGAAGACGATCTTCTCGACCGCCGAAAGGCGGAGATTGCCGCGCTTGTGCCTTATGCGACCTTCGGCGCCTGTCTGGACCTGGATCGATATGCCGAGTTGGCGGAGCGATGCAACCTGGCTCTGGTCATCGACGCGGCCGCGTCGCTCGGCAGCCTAGACAAGTTTGGCGCAGGTTTCGGCGCCGGGTTCAAATGGCCCGTCGTCTTCTCAATGCACGTCACCAAGACCTTTGCAAGTTCGGAGGCGGGTCTCGTATACAGCAGCGATCAGGCGTTGATCGATCGAATCCGCGTCATGGCGAATTTCGGATTTGGCGAACCGCGACACGCGACGATGCTGGGCCTGAACGCCAAGTTGAGCGAAGTCGGAGCGCTGATCGCGTCCTTGCGCCTCGACGGCTTCGACGAGGTCATCGAGCATCGGGAGCGGCTCTTCCAGCTTTATAGGGCGCGGTTGCCCGAGTGCGGCTTCCAGGCCGAAACGGGCCTGCGCCAGGCGCATCAGTTCGTTCCGGTTCTGCTGCCGGAGGGAACCGCGGGGCGACGGGACGGCATCGTCGAAGCTCTACGACTTGCCGGGATCGGGACGGGCCAATATTTCAGTCCGCATCTCGCCGAGCAGGCCTATTTCAAGGAAAACGCCGAAATCGCCGATTTACCGAAGACAGCCGCAGTGTCCCGGCGGGCGCTGTCGATGCCTCTATCGGATACGATGACCGAGGATGACGTGATCTGCATCACCGATTGCCTTCGGGCGGCGATGTCGGAGTAATGCGCTCTCCGGGCAATTCCGAGCTTGAGCGAACTTAGACGAGCGAAATTCCGCCTCAGGCGTCCCTGACCATGGCTGCAAGCGCCGAAAGCCTCGGAGGCAATTGCGTCGCGCGTCCCAAGGTTTGACGAAGACGGCTGCCGCCGCTTTTGCCGATCTGCGCAAGCTTGAGTGGTTGCAGAACGGCTGGCGAGCAACCGCCGCACAATGTCTTCAACGTCTGGCTCGACGAGTAGGATCTCAACTCCATCGCGAAAATCCGTATTCAATTTAAGGATGTCAGTGCAAACAATAGCGGTGTCTTGAAGCCCTATTTCAGCGCAGCTCGAGGTCGGGAAACCGTCGAACGCACCTTTGCCCAATATCCCCGGTCTATTAGGAGAAATAATCAGGTCAAGCCGCCGTCCGAGTTCTCGTAGATCCTCGGTGCTCTTGTAGCCATGAAAGATGAATTGCGGCGACAAATCTCCAAGCGGGATAATGTTTGCATCCCACGGACCAACAACGTGGTAGGTCGCTGTCACGCCCGCACTACAAACCGCGCGCGCCGTCTCGACGAATAGATCGTAACCCTTGTCTTCTCCCCTTGTCGTATAACGATTGGCTACGAAGCCAATGTCCAGAGTGTCTTTATCGATACCAAAGCGCGGGCGATGCTCAGGAACCACGAAAGCTGTGCGACTGATAATTCCGCCTTGCACGTAAACGACCTTGTTTTTTGGCACACCATGTCGTTTGAGGAGATAGTCGCGGGTAATTCGCTGTGTGACGATGACCTGCCGAAAGAACGGGCTACGACACACCCGGCGGAGCTTGCCGTCGGACTGCTCGTCGTCGATTTGGAATCCTCCGCCAGGGTAAAGGGTGAAGGCGAACGGCTTTTTGGCGCGCTCAATCGCGCTTAGATACATTTCAATATTGTTGAGGAAGATCGAGTAATATCCATCCGCTTCGGGAACTGAATCTGGCCGCAGGGGAAATACACGCTTCGCGTGATGAGGATTCGCTGCAAGGTGCCGGTCGATGAGTTCGTCAATCGAGCAAGTCTCTCTGACCAAGGGAAGCGCATAGCCGGTGCTGTGTATTGACACCCCTGGCATTTCCTCCAGGTAGCACAAGAATTCTTCAAAGCGGAAACCCGAGATGGGATGCGGGAACAGATCGTCCAGAATTGCGATTCGGCGGCGGCGGGGCCGCACGAAGCCAAGCAAGCGTTCAAAGGACGTCCGCATGTCGAAGGAGGAACCAACTCTCAAGCAGTCGCGCGAGATCGGCGCTGAAACGGCTCTCGCAATGGCGACGACTCTTACTCCGATTTTGACTTTTGAACCACGGCGGGGATCGTACCGCCAGCCGCATTGAGACGAATTGGATGGCGCATTTGACCTCGCTTCCTGTCCGGCTAGGCTAGGCCGGGCTAAATGAATATGGAGGTTTGGCGATGCTGATTGGCATTGTTGGCTGCGGCGGCTTTGGCCGCGAGATCATGCCGATCGTTCGCGAAACGGTCGAGCGCGCCGGGACAAACGTACGGCTCGTTTTCGTCGAGACGGACCGCCCGTCCCGGAGCGCCGTGAACGGGTACCCGGTGTTGTCCGAAAAGGAGTTTCTCGCTGCCGACGACCAAGAGAAGCACTTCAATATCGCGATCGCGGATTCCCGGGTGAGGGAGAGGATCGCAGCGAGATTTATCGAAGCTGGAGCGCGGGCGATAGCGGTGCGCAGCCTCCAGGCGACAATCTATGAGGCGAACAAGATTGGGGAGGGCTCGATCATCTGCGCTGGCAGCATCGTGACATCGAACGCGACGATCGGCCGTTTCTTCCATTGCAATATCCAGTCCTACGTTGCGCACGACTGCTTCGTCGGCGATTTCGTGACTTTCGCCCCGAGGGTTGCGTGCAATGGGAATGTGGTCGTCGAGGACCACGCTTATGTCGGGACCGGCGCGCTCATTAGAGAGGGAAAGAAAGACCGGCCCTTGCGGATCGGCAAGGGCGCGATCGTCGGGATGGGCGCCGTTGTTACGAAGGACATTCCGGCCGGAGAAACCTGGGTAGGCAGCCCTGCCCGTCCAATGGTTCAAAAATTCGTAGATCCAAATCAATAGTCTTATGGGAACCGAGGAAGGCGAAGCCAACAGGTCGCGGCGATCGAGACGGCCGTTAGCCGGAGGGGGGCGAGCCTGCTAGGAAGCAACCGTTCCGTCCGCTTTCGCAAAAAAGGGCTCATCGCGTGGACTCGATCGATTGTCTCGTCATCGGCGCCGGGGTCGTGGGGCTCGCGGTCGCGCGGGCGCTGGCGCGGGCGGGGCGGGAGGTGATCGTCGTCGAGGCGGAGGACGCGATCGGCACGGGGACGAGCTCGCGCAACAGCGAGGTCATCCACGCCGGGATCTATTACGCCACCGGCCTCGCCAAAACGCGGCTTTGCGTCGAAGGCAAGGCGCTGCTGTACGATTTCTGCCGCGACTATGGCGTCCCGCATCGGCGCTGCGGCAAGCTGATCGTAGCGGCCGACGCGAGCGAGACGCCGGGGCTCGCGGCGCTCGAGCGCCAAGCGCGCGCCAACGGCGTCGACGACCTCGTGTGGCTGAGCCGCCCCGAAGCGCGCGCGCTCGAGCCGGCGCTCGAAGCGGAACGGGCGATCCTTTCGCCCTCGACCGGCATCGTCGACAGCCATGCGCTGATGCTGGCGCTCAAGGGGGACGCCGAGGCGCATGGCGCGATGGTGGCGCTGGCGACGCCGGTCGTGTCGGGCCGGGCGGCGGAGGGCCGGGTCGTGATCGAGACCGGCGGGGCGGAGCCGATGCGCCTCGAGGCGGCGCTGGTGGTCAACGCCGCCGGGCTCGGCGCGCAGGCGGTGGCGCGTTCGATCGCCGGCATGCCGGCCGAGAGCATCCCGCCGCTGCATCTCGCCAAGGGCTCCTATTTCGCCTTGAGCGTGCGCTCGCCGTTTTCGCGCCTCGTCTATCCGATGCCGGCGCCCGGGGGGCTCGGCGTCCACCTCACCCTCGACCTCGCCGGCCAGGCCCGGTTCGGACCGGACGTCGAATGGGTGGAGACGATCGACTACGCGGTCGATCCGCGGCGGTGCGAATCGTTCTACGCCGCGATCCGCAGCTACTGGCCCGGCCTGCCGGACGGCGCGCTGCAGCCGGCCTATGCGGGAGTGCGGCCGAAGATCGCCCGCCCGGGCGGGTCGTCGACCGACTTTCTGATCCAGACCGAGGCCGACCACGGCGTTAGCGGGCTCGTCAACCTGTTCGGCGTCGAGTTCCCCGGCCTGACGGCGTGCCTGGCGATCGCGCGCGACATTGCGGCGGCGGCGTGAAGGCAAGTAATACATGAATAATTTGTATTTATTTGCTTGAGGCGGTCGTTAAGACGGCCTGTAAGGGTCTGATCTTTCAAGCCGCGGTCGATAAAATGGCGAGTCCTGGCGGGCAAGGCTCGCAGGCCTCCCGTCAGCCCTCCCTCGTCGCCTGCCCGCTTCGCCCGGACCCGCCTTCCCCGGACTCGGCGGCCTCGATCAATTCCGCCATGGCGCAGGTGATATGGTAGAGGGAGCTGCCCGGCGCCGGCTCGTCGACCCAGCCGCCGTCCGGCGTGAGCTTGTCGCGCCAGACCCCGCGCGCAGGGGTGTCGAAATACTGGACCAGGCCGGCATAGGCCGCCGCCGCCTCCTCACGCTCGTCCGCCTCGCCGGTGCGCCGGTAGCGCGCGAGCGCGGCTTTGAGCCGCTCCGTCTGCGGCCACAGGCGCGCCGACGGATTGCGGACCGAGCCGTCGCTCCTGATTTCATTGACCGCGACGCCCCGCTCGGCGTCGAGGCCATGCCGACGGGCGAAGCGAACGAGGCCGTCCGAAATGCGGGTCGCCCCCGGAAAACCCCACTGAGCCAGCCTTTCGAATAGCCACGCCCATTCGAAGCAGTGACCGGGCTCGACGACATCGCCCTCCTCGCCGTCGATCGGATTGAGATCGGCGTCGAAAAGCTCGATCAGCGCGCCGGTCTCCCGATGCAGGAACGATCGCACGCACAGGCGCCCGATGTGCTCGGCGTCGCGCCGCCAGCGCGGGTTTCCGCTCAGGGTGTAGAGGGCGATGAAGCTCTCCATGAGATGCATGTGCGGGTTCTGGCGATAGGGCGGGCAAGCGGCGATGTCGCCCTCGTGGTAGCCGCCATGGGGCAGGCGCCACTGCGCGTCGAGCGCGTCGTCGAGCGCCTCGGCGACCGCAAAGAGGTCCTGGCGTCCGAGCGCTTTGGCGGCGTAAACGAGCGCGAGCAGCATAAAGGCCTGATCGTAAAGATCGGCGCGGCCGTCAACCACCCCGCCCGTTGGGTCGAAGCGATGAATGTAGAGCCCGTCCGCGCGGCGACCGCGATCAACGAGAAAATCGATGTTCGCCTCGACCATCGAGCGCCACGGCCCGCTCCATCCCAGCCGGCCGATTTCACAATAGGCGAAAACGTGCCGGGCCTGGACGAACAGGCGATGCGGGCAAGGATCCTTTTCGCCGTAAACCGACATGCGCTCGGGGAAGAGCAGCGCGCCGCCATCGAGGTCTATGCGCCAGCGGTCCGCGGCGTCGCTGAGCCAGCCGCGGGCATGCGCGGCGATGTCGTTCAGGGTCGTCGTCGGTTCGAAGCCCGACCTCCGGATGGCGTTCATCGTTTGGCTCGTTCGCTTACGGGCCTTCGCTCGGCGCCGCGCTGTCCACAGGCAGCGGCCGGATGGACTTCAGGAAATCGTTGAGATGTCCGCCCTTGAACAAATAGCCCGGCAGACCGGCGGCCTCCGCCGCCTCGACGTCGCTCGCCTTGTCGCCGATAAGGAAGCTTCCTTCTCGTTCGACGGGCCAATGTTCGAGGAGATCGACGATCATGCCCGGAGACGGCTTCCGCCAGGGATGCGACGCTCGGTAAGCATCGACGCGCGCCTCTGAATGAAAAGGACAGTACCTCCAGTCGTCGACGGACGCGCCGGACGCGGCCAATTCCTGCGCCATCCAGCGGTGGAGCGCGATCACGTCGCCCTCGCCATAGAGCCCCCTGGCGACGCCCGACTGGTTTGTCACGACGAACACATAATAGCCGGCGTCGTTGAGGAGTTTCACGGCCTCCGGCGCCCCCGCAATCCATTCGATCTGTTCTGGAATATGGATGAAGCCGTGATCGACGTTGAGGACGCCGTCACGATCGAGAAAGACGGCCGGACGGCGGCGGCGGCGCGGGACGACCTCCGCTGCGGTCGTAAGCGTCTCCGGGACGCCGATGTCGATGAAGGCCCCATGGTAAGGATAGCCGCGTAAACCCCGCCTTGAAATGAGGCTCGGCAATACCTCGGTCTCGAGCGAGCACAGCGCGTCATAGCCATCGAAGATGCGACGCGTCAAATAGGAAACGCCGCCATTGGCGAGAGACGTAGCGACCGGCGTTCGGGGGGAACGGATCGCGCGCACGAAGCTCCCGTCCAGGTCGACCGTTTCATAGCGACCAGGAGAGGCGATCGATCGCAAGGCCAGTGCAGCCTCCGCTCCGTCTCGTCGCGCGCCGACCCAAAGATCGAGCCAGTTGAAGTCGAACCAAATTTCGCTGCTGAGCAGGAGAAAATCATCCTGGAGGCGGTCCCGGGCAAAAACAAGGGCGCCGCCGGTCCCAAGCGGGGTCGGCGCGATCGAGAGTTCGACCCGACAGGGGAAGCGCTCCTCGATTCGGCGCTCGGACAGAAACGCGCAGACGCTCTCGCTCCCGCTTCCCGCGAGCAGGAGAATCTCATCAAATCCGCGCCGACCAGCTTCGCCGATCAGCGTTTCGAGAAACGTCGCTCCGTCAATATCGAAAAGCGCCCACGACGGGCTTTTGGATATCTCGCCAGCAGGGCTCCCCAGGTCTCCGATTGTGATTGCACATTGATTGCCCAAAACGAGTCTCCAAACCAACTGTCGCACAGCGTTTTCGTCGGACTATGATCGCGGCGGGGTCTGTGCGCGTCCATGCAACCATGGCGGCGCTCGCCCAGCACGCCTCGACGCCAATTGCGCCAAGCTACCAATATCGCATGTCCGGATCGGTCGTCATGATCGGGAGGCCGCCGCAATCAACCCATGGACCCTTGCAGCCCATGCGCCGCTCCTCGTCCCGATGTCGTATATGTCTTTGGTCTTGACGCTGGAGAGGCCGGACCCGACGGGGCATTCAGCTGGACCCGGATCGGCTTACGTCTATGCCGTAACGTTTCCCGGTTAGAGCGTCCAGCAACTCGATAAGCCTCACCAAACGGGGAAACGGGACGTTCGCCCGCGAATGCGCGGAAAGAAGTGGACATCGACATTCTGTCAGAACTATATGTGGCATGGGGTGCAGCGCCATACATTATGTTCGTCGCGCATGGGGTTATGAGTAACCGCCGCCGGCATTGAACAGACTACGGTGAGCCATTGAACGTCGTTCAGATGACGAACCCGTCTTGGGTATCCAAGTGGCGCGGCGCGAAAATATTTGTCGTCGGCGACGTCATGCTCGACAAGTTCGTCTACGGACAGGTCGAGCGGATCTCTCCGGAAGCGCCTATCCCTGTCCTTCAGCACCAATCAGAAAAGGCCATGCTGGGCGGCGCCGCGAATGTCGCCCGGAACGTCGTCGCCCTCGGCGGCAAGGCGATCCTTGTCGGCGCCGTTGGCGATGACGAAGGGGGTGACCTTATCGCCGGTCCCCTGTCGGAGGGCGAAGGTATCCTGGGCCGGTTCGTTCGGACGCATGGCCATCCGACCACGACAAAGGTTCGTTACGTTTCCGGCGGTCACCAGATCATGCGGCTCGATATCGAGCGCCGCCTTCATCTCGGTCAACACGACATCGACACGATTTGCGCCTGGCTGAACGAGGCGATCGATGAGATTACGGCGATCGTCCTGTCCGACTACGCCAAGGGGGTGCTCATCCCGGTCCTCGTCCGGCGGATCATCGAAATCGCGCGGGCGCGCGGCGTACCCGTGGTGGTCGACACCAAGACCCGCGACGTCGCACGCTACGCCGGCGCGACGGTGATGACGCCCAATGCCGCCGAGGCCGGCGTGATCACAGGCGTCGACTGCGTGGACGACCATCACGCCGAGATCGCCGCCAAGATCCTCTACGAGCGGGCGAGGATCGAAGCCGTCGTGCTCACGCGCGGGGCCGACGGGATGACCATCTATCACCCGGACGATCCGGAAGGTTCGATTGCCCATCTTCCCACCCATGCGCTGGAGGTGTTCGACGTTTCCGGCGCGGGCGACACGGTCGTCGCGGCGCTTGCGCTGGCCTTGTCGGCCGGCGCCACAGTGAAGACCGCCGCAAGGATCGGCAATGCGGCCGCTGGCGTCGCGGTCGGCAAACGAGGCACCGCGGTGGTGCGGGCGCGCGAATTATCCGCAGCGCTGGGGGACGGGAGAGACGACAGCGACCCAAAAGTCGTCGACCGCGACGGCGCGGCGGAGATCATCGCCGACTGGAAAGCTCACGGCCTCAAGGTCGGCTTCACCAACGGCTGTTTCGACCTGCTTCACCCGGGGCATGTCGAGCTTTTGAAACGCTCCCGGGCCGCCTGCGACCGGCTGATCGTCGCGCTCAATACGGACGCCTCGGTTCGCCGCCTAAAGGGCGAGTCCCGACCGGTCCAGAACGAATACGCCCGCTCCGTCGTCATGGCGGCGCTCGATAGCGTCGATCTGGTGACGCTGTTCGACGAGGATACGCCCCTGGAGTTGATCCGGCTCCTGCGGCCGGATTTCCTGATCAAGGGCGCCGATTACACGGTCGCGACCGTTGTCGGTTCGGAGTTCGTCGCCTCCTATGGCGGGAGGGTCATCCTGGTGCCGATCGAACGTGGGCACAGCACGACCTCGCTGATCGCCCGCGCCAACGGGACGCGTTGACCGGAGCGATTGCGGACAGCGGTCGGGTCCAGGACCGCGGTTTTCTGACCAGACCTCAATAAAATCAAAGGGTTACACCCTGAATCGGGCGTTTTTTCGACGAGCAATTCAATGATTTCAAAGGGTTACGGCGAGGTCGCCGTTCGCGGCGTGCGTTGGCCGAGCCCTTCGGCGGCGCGGCGGGCCTCGTAACCGTCGCTGTCGGCCAGACGATAGCCCGCCGCAACCACCGCAGCGCCGAACAGCCGTTCGGTCGCGTGTTCGAGCCCGCCGTCGAGAAGGCCGCTTTCGTCGGGAAACGCCGAGGAAAGTCCGAGCTTGCGCAAAGGGGCGAGCGCCTCCGGGCGGGCCCAGAACATGGTCCCGCCGAAGAAATCGAGATGGAAGCGCTCGCTGGGAACGCCCATCGCCTCCGCCAGTTGCAGCACCCGGTCCTTGTTGAGCGACCAGGACAATTCCTCGGAATAGGTCTCGCTCGGCATCCGGAAGGCGCGCGGCCCGATCATGCCGATCGAGGGGTCGCGCTCGAACAGGTCGACAATCGACGGGGCGAGACCGGGCGCGGCGAGAAGATCGAACAACAGCCGCCGGCGCCAGAGCGAGCCCATGTAGGACTTGCGCCCGCCGTCGCTCGATTTCTTGCCGTGCACCTTGCAGACATAGCGGTAACGGTCGAGCCGCCCCCGTTCGAGCAGCGCCAGGAAGGGGCGGATGTCGCGGCCCCGGTTTTCCATCACCTCGATCTCGGCGTCCGGGAACTCGGCCCGGATCGCCTCGATCAGGCGTTCGCGCCCGGGAACCGTGGTGACGATGAGGTCGAAGGGGATGGCGAGGCGCTGAGCACCCCGGCCAGATCGCCCCACGTCTCCTCGTAATAGACGTGCATGACGATCGCCAGCGGATGCGGCCCCGCCGGGAAACCCCGCCGACGCCGGGGCGCCATCTCGTCGTCCCAGCCATCGAGCAGCTCCGGGTGCGCCGCGATCAGGTCCCCATCCAGCGACACGCCGATGTTGAACATGTGCTGGTTGAAGGTCGTAAACCGCTTGCGCTCCGGCTTCGGCCCATAGGAAAAGACCGAGAAGTTCTCGAACGCCAGGTACTTCTTCTTCTTGAACAGCAGGGCGAGGCGCAGCCGCACCCACAGCGAGGTCGCCGGGTCGAGCGTCTCGACCCGAAAGTCCGGGCAACTGATCGCGAGAGCGCGGTCGTTGACGGAATGACGAAATAGCCCAGCCCGACAGAATAGGGCAAAAGCAGGTTCTGGCTCGCCTTGGGACCTTCGATCCGAAGCTGAGCGATATGGTCGTTCGCCTCGGCGGCGAGCGGGCGCAGCCGGTAGGCGCGACGGAAGAAGGACAGTAGGCTCATCGACATCCTCGCTCGCGCTTCCCTAGCGGGGCCGGGCGCGGCGATCAACACGCCTGCATCGCTTGACCGGTCGGCAGCCGCCGCATAGCGGCTACGATATTCACGCATCCCAAATCGAGGCGCGCCTGACCCCGTGCTTGCCTGTCGGCGCGCGGCTTCCTCCCCCTTGCGGGACCGATGGGCTATAATCGCGCTCGGCAAGAAACCATATGCGGCAGCGGACGGACGGAGTTAGCGTCCCTTCCCCCCTTGGGGCTACGGGATGCACACATCTCTCGCGGCTCGCTGCCGGCGTGCCCGACCCGCGGAGGGCGGCTTCCTCACCCCTTGTGGGGGAGGATTGAGGAGGGGGGTCGCGCCGAACTTCGAAAACTTGGCGGCATTTCCCCCGAATGAGAGGTCGGCGCGACCCCCCACCCTGTCCCGCCCCCACAAGGGGGGCGGGGACGCTAGCCGCCATTGAGCGGCGCACGCCTGCTAAAAGATGTGTGCATCCCGTAGCCCCCTTGTGGGGGAAGGTCAGGATGGGGGGTCGCGCCATGCCGACGAGATTGGCCGCAATTGCGCGAGACCTGAGACGGAACGCCACCAGCGCTGAGCGACGGCTCTGGCTGGGCTTCGGCGCAAAGAGGTCGGAGGCTTTCGCTTTCGCCGGCAGGTCGCGCTCGGCGGCTATATCGCCGACTTCGCCTCATTCGACGCAAGCTCGTCATCGACCCCCGGACTGTGATCCGGGGGACGCCAGCCATTCGACCGACGAAGAGGTTGCCCGCGACGCCGCGCGCACAGCCGCGCTCGCGGCGCAGGGCTTCGCCATTCTCCGCTTCACCAACGACGAGGTGTTTCACAATCTCGACGGCGTTTTGGAGACGGTCCGTCTGAAGCTGATCGAGCTGCGGCCACGCATCGAGCATTCTGCGATCTGAGCTTTGGTAGGTTCGAGAGAGAGTGGCCAACCCCATCGGGCAGGCGCGACCCCCCATCCTGTCCTTCCCCCACAAGGGGGGAAGGAGACGCCGAATCGCGACGGCTCGGCCCGACCTTCGCCCACCACAGGGCGTCGGAAGGACGCCCGTCTGTCGACGGGCTATAGGGGAGGAGAACGCCTTCGATTTGACTGACGCACCTCACTGGCCTGGACCCGCCCGATGACCGCTGACGCGCCCAACATTCTCCTCGTCATGGCCGACCAGATGGCGCCGGCGCATCTGCCGATGTTCGGCGGGATCGCCCGGGCCCCGTTCATGCAGGCGCTGGCCAGCGATGGCGTCGTGTTCGACAGCGCCTATTGCGCGAGCCCCCTCTGCTCGCCCTCGCGCGCCTCGCTCATGACCGGGCTCTTGCCGTCGCGCACGCGGGTCTACGACAACGCCGCGGAATTCGCCTCCGACCTGCCGACTTTCGCCCATCGCCTGAGGCTTGGCGGCTACCGGACGATCCTGTCCGGCAAGATGCATTTCTGCGGGCCGGACCAGTTGCACGGCTTCGAGGAGCGCCTGACGACCGACATCTATCCGGCCGACTACGGCTGGACGCCGGATTGGGACCACCCGGAGGAGCGGCCGAGCTGGTACCACAACATGAGCTCGGTGGCCGAGGCCGGCGTCTGCGTCCGCACCAATCAGCTCGACTTCGACGACGAGGTCGCCTTCGCCTCCGAGCGGGCGATCTTCGATCTCGCGCGGTCGCGCGACCGGCGGCCGTTCCTGCTCGTCGCCTCCTTCACCCACCCGCACGATCCGTTCGCCGTGCCGCAGCGCTACTGGGACCTGTACCGCGACGCCGACATTCCTCCGCCCGCCCCGCCCGTCGCGCCCGAGGCGCTCGACCCGCATTCCCGCCGCCTGCGCCATGTCTGCGCCATGGACGCCGAGCCGGTGACGGAAGCTGAGACGCGCGCGGCCCGGCGCGCCTATCTCGGCGCGATCGGCTATGTCGACGACCAGCTCGGACGCCTGATGGCGGCGCTCAAGCTCAGCGGCCTCGCCGAGAACACGGTCGTCGTCGTGACCAGCGATCACGGCGAGATGCTCGGCGACCGCGGTCTCTGGTATATACAAGATGAACTTCTTCGAGGGCGCGAGCCGCGTGCCGCTGATTGTCGCCTGGCCCGGCCGCTTCGCCGCGCGGCGCGTCGTGGCCAGCGTCTCGCTGCTCGACATCATGCCGACGCTCGTCGATCTGGCCGGCGGCGGCTCCGCTCCCGGCGGCCCGATCGACGGGCGCAGCCTCGCGCCCCATCTCGAAGGCCGGCCCGGCCACGACGAAGCGTTTGGTGAATACCTGGCGGAAGGCGCGATCGCGCCGATGGTGATGATCCGCCGCGGCGCATTTAAATTCATCCATTCCCCGCCCGACCCCGATCAGCTCTATGATCTGGCGGCCGACGCGAGCGAGCGGGCGAATCTTGCGGCGGATCCGGCCTGCGCCGGGACGGTCGCCGCCTTCCGCGACGAGGTTGCGCGCCGGTGGCGGCTCGACGCGCTCGACGCCGAGGTGCGGGCGAGCCAGCGCCGCCGCCGCCTCGTCGGCTCGGCGCTGACGACCGGCGCCGTTCACGCCTGGGACTTCCAGCCGGTCCGCGACGCGACGCGGCAGTACATTCGCAGCGGCGTCGACCTCGACGATCTCGAAGCCACGGCGCGCTTTCCGCGCGCCGGCCGGTAGGGGACAACGGTCCGCCGGGCGCGCTAGCGGCAAGCGCGGGCGGAAGCGATTCTCGGGGCAAGCTCCTCAGCCCCAGAAATGATGATTTTGGCACCTGTCATTGTAACCCCGGTTTTAGGATTATCGCAGCAATTTCCATTGCTATGGCGGTAAACATGGAGCAATATTTCGATGGGTGGGTCGGATGAGGGCCGCGTCCGACAGGCTTGGCGATACGCCGCGGAGATCAACACGCGCTATGGTGAACAGCGACAACCAACGTAGGTCGAAGAGCAGGAGCCCGAGGAAGCGGAGGAGCCACCGATGAGGGCCATCTCAATCCGCCAGCCTTGGGCTTGGGCGATCATCTACGCCGGCAAGGACGTCGAAAACCGGACTGAATCCGCCGCCAAGCGGATGCGCAACGGCGTTGGGGAACGCATCCTCATCCATGCCAGCCGCTCTATCATGTTGGAGGATTTCGGCGCCGCGGCCGAGATCCTGCGCCGGCTGAGCCTCGGCAGTTGTCCAGACTTCGAGGATTTCCAGTGCGGCGGCGTCATCGGTACGGCGGTCATCGCCGGAATCATCGACCCCGCAGTGGGTCACAAGTCGCCTTGGTACACCGGACGCAGCGGCCTGATCCTGACGGACGCCAAGCCCTGCTACTACATCGGGATGAAAGGCCAGCTGGGAATTTATGGCACAGACATCACACGCGTCCGCTACAAGTGACCTAAATCAAATGAATGCTCAGACTGGGTGCAACCGGCGGCATCAAGAAAATCAAATTGGAGTGTTCGAAATGCGGTCGAACTCGGAGCCTAAGGCTACGTCCAAATTTCAGACAAGCACGAACGTCCGCAATGGATATTGTCGAGTTCGCTGACCTCTTGCAGAATGGCCCTAATACTGGATTTAGACTTGTGGAGTGGTTCTTGGAATACCCAGACCCGCACAAATACCGCAAGAGCGTGGGCATCAGGGATGCTCGCTTCGTGTTCAACCATTTACACACTCCAAATTATTTCCTGAACGTCTCCGCAGATTTAGCTAAAGCCGGCGCGCTTCCGTCGGACCTACTCGAACGCGCGGAGGATTTAGTGCAGGCGGTGCCGCCAAAAAGAGACGGCGGTGAGAACCTCCAGGGTCAGGCAGCAGCATTCCGAAAGGTGATTCCCTTCTGGACAATGGTCCATGCCTTGCGTGCCTATCGCGCCGAGGGCAAGTAGGCCGTCGCCGCCGCTCGCACCGGCGCGATGAAACGAAGTCGGCGATATAGCCGCCGAGCGCGACCTGCCGGCGAAAGCGAAAGCCTCCGACCCTCTTTGCGCCGAAGCCCCAGCCAGAGCCGTCGCTCAGCGCTGGTGGCGTTCCGTCTCAGGCTTCGCGCAATTGAGGCTAATCTCGTCGGCATGGCGCGACCCCCCATCCCGTCCTTCCCCCGCAAGGGGGGAAGGGACGCTAACCCCGTCCGCCCGCCGCCGTGCCCGCACAAGGTTTCTTGTCAGCACGATTGTGGCCCATCAGTGAATACTCGCGCTCGGCGGCGCCGCTCGGCTTCCTCCCCCCTTGTGGGGGAGGATCGAGGAGGGGGGTCGCGCCGAACCTCAAAAGTTCGATTACTGCGACACGCCCGTCTTTACACGATATGCCGCGGTGCGCCCACTCCTCGACCGCGTCGCCCGGTTCGCAGGCCCGATGGAAACGGATGGAGACCGACGCCGGCGATCCGGCGTTCATCGACTGCGACGCTTGGAGTCGATCGGCCGCCCGCTCGGGTCCGAAGCCTTCATCCGCAACGCGGAAGCCCGCCTTGGCCGACCCCTCGCCCCCGGCAAACGCGGGCCCAAACCGAAGGCGAAGCCGTCTCGGCTTCCGCGGAAATGGTGATTTGCGCCCGCGTCGCCGCACTTCGGGTTGAAAGGGTATAATTTCTATACCAAAATGCCAGAAGTGGACTTCGAATTCGATCCCGAGACAAGCGCCGGCAACAAGAGCAAGGCAGCGCAGCAAAACTACTGAATCAATTCAAGCAACCCGCGACCGTCATTGCGAGGAGCGAAGCGACGAAGCAATCCATGCCGCCGCCGCGCCCTGCGGCATGGATTGCTTCGCCTTCGGCTCGCAATGACGACGGGGGAATTTGACGCACTTATTTTGCCGAGTGTCCTAAGCACGGCATAGACTTTGTCGAGGCGCAAGCGCTTTGGCGGGATGACGCGCTGCTCGAGGTTCCGGCGAGGACCGAGGACGAGCCGCGCTTCCTGGCTATCGGGCGCATCGCTGGCCGCTGCTGGTCGGCGGTCTTCGTCCGGCGCGGCGAACGAACGCGGCTCATCTCCCATGCGACGGTCCCGCAAAGAGGAGATCAAGGCTTATGAAGGCGGGTGAATTCGAGCGCCGGTTCGACGCCGGCGAGGACGTGTCGGGCGAGGTCGACTGGGACAAGGCGCGGCGGCCCAATCTCACGCTCAAACGCGTCAATGTCGATTTTCCCGCCTGGGTGGTCGACGCGCTCGACCGCGAGGCCCGCCGCCTTGGGGTGACACGACAGGCGCTGGTGAAGCTGTGGATCGCCGAGCGGCTCGAGCGCGCGGCGTAATGTCCTTATCGCGGTTGGGCAGAAGGAGCCGCGCAAGCCGGCGTGTCCCGGTTCGCGTCCTGGAAGGCGCGAGCGCTGCTCAAGGTTGCTCTGACACGCCCGTCTTTACAAAATGCGCCGCGGTGCGCCCGATCCTACACCGCGTCGCCCGCTTCGCAGACCTGAAGGAGATCGACGCCGACGATCCGTCGTTCATGGCGCTGCGACGCTCGGAGGCGATCGGTCGGACGCTCGCGGTCCGAAACCTTCATCCGCAACGCGTGAGCCCGCCTTGGCCGACCCCTCGCCGTCGGCAAAGGCGGGGCCAAACCGAAGGCGAAGCCCGCTCGGCTTCCGCGGAAATGGCGCCTTGCGCGCCCGTCACCGTAACTCCACAATCAACATGTTGAACAGAGGAGTCGGGACCTGTTCAGGCGCGCAGACTCTTGGGGCTAGAGTCCGAGACGGTTCGTTCTCCGTGCGTCGTGGACAATCACAACGGCTCTCACCCCTGGATTTTGCAGCGCCCGACCGAGCCCTTTGGCTAGACAGGAGACACAGCCCAACGGCCTGCCGTGGCTGTCTCCTTCCTGCGTCATCGATATTCGTTCCACCAGACAGGCGACGCAATTGTTCGAGCCCTCAGGCGGCAGCAGGTCCGCCTTGCTCTCAATCCTTGTGGACACGACCTTCCTTACCGCGCCCCAATAAAGCGCGGCCCCCAAGCTGTTGGCATGGCGTTCGAAATCCCGCGCAATCTCACTTGCCGTCTGGCCGTGAGCTTCGATAAGCGCGTCCGCGTCGGCAATGATAGACTTCGCTCTTTCACGCACGTTCTTGAGAAAGGATATGCGGGTCAAGGCAACCTCCCTTAGAAACATTTTTAACTATTGGACGAGAATCACTGTATCACGACGCGGCCAATTGACGCAATAGATTTGCGCAATCATCAAGCTTGCTGCGGAGTAACTTAAGGTAATAATCTTCCTCACCCAACGTATCTGATCCATGACTAAGGGTAAGCATACGGATCGAATGATTATAGCCATGCTATCGAGTCGGGCGCCGACGCCTCGAGAGCAAGTCATACCAAAGGCCTCGCTGGCTGACTCTTTGAAGGTGAATCACAAGGGTTCGGTGTTCTGACATCAGGCGTCGCGTTGAGGCTTGGGGTCACGGTGAGTTACCGGATTACGTTGACGCGCCCGTCCTTACAAAATGGGATTACGGTGACCCGTCTTTTCCCGATATGCCGCGGCGCGCCCGCTCCTTGACCGTGTCGCTCGCTTCGCAGACCTGATGGAAACTGGTGGAGACCGACGCCGACGATCCGGCGTTCTTCGACTGCGACGCTTGGAGTTGATCGGCCGCCCGCTCGGGTCCGAAGCCTTCATCCGCAACGCGGAAGCCCGCCTTGGCCGACCACGACCACCCCTCGCCCCCGTCCAACGCGGCCCTTGATGTGGGCGGTCCGTTTGGCGCCGAACCGGGACAATGCGCGCCGCAAGGGCGCCGGGCGCGCCTCTGGTCTTGATGTGGCCGCGCCGCAGCCTCTTTGCGGGCGGAAGAAAAGTCGGCGTCAGCCGACCAGATCCCAATAGGGCTCCGGACCAAAGCGATCGACAAGAAAGTCGATCAACGCCCTCACCGTCGGCGACAGGTGTCGAGAGTGGGGATAGACCGCGCTGATCGACAGGTCTTGAGCCACGAAGCTGTCGAGGACCGTCGCAAGAGCCCCGGACTGAAGGTCGGCGCCGACGATGAAGGTCGGCAGATTGGCGAGCCCCTGTCCCCGGAGCGCGGCGATGCGGATCGCGTCGCCGTTGTTGACGCTCAGCCGTCCGTTGACGGTGACCGGCAGCGGCCCACCGTCAGCGGATACGAAGCGCCACTCGCGCGCCGAGGGGAGATTGCTGTTGAACAGGCAGACGTGCGTCTTCAGGTCGTTCGGCGACCCGGGCGCGCCATAGGCCGAGAGATATTTCGGGCTGGCGCAGATGACCCGGCGCGCGGGCGCGAGCTGCCTGGCGATCAGACTCGAATCCGGCAAGTTTGCGATGCGAATGGCGACGTCGAAGCCCTCGTTGACCAGATCGACGAAACGGTCGTTCATCTCCATATCGACGACGACGTCGGGAAAGCGCGCCATGAAGTCTGAGAGCGCCGGCATCAGGTGCAGGAAGCCGAAGCTCATCGGCGCGCTGATCCGCAATCGCCCGCGCGGGGCGGCCTGAAGGTCGCCGACGGCCCGATTGGCGTCGTCGAGATCGGCCAGGATCCGCGTCGCACGCTCGAAATAGGCGCGCCCGGCCTCGGTCAGGCTGAGCGAGCGCGTGGTCCTGTGGAGGAGCCGAGCGCCAAGATCGGATTCGAGGTCGGAAACTTGCCGGCTGACCGCCGACTTTGCGATGCGAAGCTCGCGCGCCGCCCCCGAAAACGACTGCGCCTCCGCCACGGCGACGAACGCTCTCAGCGCAACAAGCTGGTCCATTCGTTCTTCCCTTGAGAACAGTCTTGTAAGGATTTGCTCGATTGTTCTCCGGATATCGGTGCGGCATATGACTTGTCAACGGGGCCTTTCCCGTCCAGCCAAGGATCCCATCATGTCTCTCGCCCTCGATTCCTCCGCCAAGCCGATCGTTCCCGCTTTCGCCTCGATCACCGAGGCGCTGTCGCCCTTCGCCGATCCCGTGCTCCGCGTCACCACCGGCTTGCTGCTCCTGCCGCACGGCGCGCAGAAGCTGTTTGGCTGGTTCGGCGGCTACGGCGTCGAGGCGACGGGCCAGTTCTTCGCGACCAAGCTCGGCCTTCCCGCCTCGCTCGCCCTTCTCGCCGGCCTGATCGAGTTCCTGGGCGGCATTGCGCTCGCCGCCGGCTTCGCCACGCGCTTCGTCGCCGCCCTGGTGTTCGGCCTGATGGCGGTCGCGGTCGTCTTCGTCCACCTGCCGGTCGGCTTCTTCTGGATGACCGGCGGATTCGAGTACCCGCTGCTCTGGGGCGTGGTCGCCCTCTACTTCGTCGTCCGCGGAGGCGGCCGTTATTCGGTCGACGCCGCAATCGGCCGCGAAATCTGAAGTGTCAAAGGCGAGCGCCACGGCGCTCGCCTTCCTCTCCGTCAGCCGCGTTGGCTCAGCCGCCGCCGCAGGCGTGATCGTATCGCGCCAGGATCCGCTGGACCGCGGCAATGGCGAGCTCCCTCGGCCGCGCAGCCAAGGCGCCGTCCGCCACGGCAGGATAGAGCGCGCCAAGGTATTGGCTGACGAGAGGCTCCGGAATGACGCGCTCGGCGAGCCTGGCGAACAGCCGATCGACCGCCGCCTGCGCCTCCGGACGCGCCCAATAGTAGCGGATGCGGTCGCTGAAGCTGAAGTGTCGCTGGATACGCAATTCGTCGGCGCCGCCGGCATAGTAGGCGCGCCAGTTATCCGGCTCGCGGAGCATCAGCGCCTCCATGGCCTCCGGCAGCCCCTCCTCCGCGGTCCCGGGATGGAGGACCCGAGCGATCGAATCGAGCCCGTAAAGCGCCTCGCGGAGCGCAAATGTGAGCCACGGGCCGACCTTGAGAATGGCGAACCCGTCCCGCACCAAAGCCTCGAGGGCCGCGGCCGGCTGATAGTCGGTCGAGTGCGCTTCGAAAACAAACCCCGGCAGGTTCGCCAAGGCGCCCGTCAGGCGCTCCGCCTTTTCGGGCCGATAGGGGATGACTTCGGCGCTGGCGAACTCGACGCCCGGCTGCACCACCACGCCGACCGCGCGCGCGAAGGCCGCCTCGAGGCCGGCGTCGCTGAACGCCTTTCGGTGAACATCGACCGTCCGAAGCGCCGCTTCCGGCCGGGTCACCTCGAGCGAATCGAGAGCGTGCTGCGCGCCGCCCGGCACCGGGACTTCCGTGCCAATGATGTAGACCGGCTGAGGCCCGTCGCCTGCGGCGCCTTCGGCGACTTTGGCCAAAGCGGCGGCGCGCGCGGCGGTCACGCCGTCGGCCAGCGCCGCCGGTTCGCCGGCGCAGCCCATGCTGGTGTCGAGGTGCAGCTTCAAAAAGCCGGCCCGGGCATAGGCGTCGATCATCGTCTTCGCCCGCGCCATGGCCTCGTCCGCCGGGAGACGCTTCCACGGATTGGGGCCGAGATGGTCGCCGCCGAGGATGACGCGCGACGGATCGAAGCCGATCCGCGCCGCAATCGCCTCGACGAAGGCGCGGAAGTCGGCCGGCGTCATGCCGGTGTAGCCGCCCTCCTGGTTCACCTGGTTGCAGGTCGCTTCGATCAGGACGCGCCGTCCGCTGCGCGCGGCTTGCATGAGCGCCGCTTCGATGACCAGGGGGTGCGCCGTGCAGACCGACGCAACGCCGGCCTCGCCATCGGTCAGGCGCGCGCTGACGAGCGGCGGCGGGCGACGGCTCATTGGGCACGGCTCGAGGATCGCGCAGACAGAAAGGCGTCGAGCTCCGCCCGGCTCGCGGCGCCCTCCATCGGTCCCTGCTTGGTGACCGCCAGCGCTCCGCTCGCGGCGGCGTAGGCGAGGCAATCGGCGGGCGGCATGTCGCGCAGCCAGCAGCTGACGAAGGTTGCGCCGAAACAGTCGCCGGCGCCGGTCGGATCGACCTCCTCGACCTCGAAGCCGGGCTGGGTCAGGCGGGCGCGTGCATCGAAATAGCGCGCGCCTTCGGCGCCCCGCTTGTGGACGACGGCGCCGATGCCGCGCTCGAGAATTTCCGCGACGGCGGCGTCTTCCGCCTTGGCGGTCGTGAACAGGGTGAGTTCCTGGCCGCTCGGCAGGAACAGGTCGCATCGACGGAACAGCTCTTCGCAGGCCTCGCGAAGGCCCGCCAGATTCAGCATCTCGGGCCGAAGATTGGGGTCGAACGAGATCGTTCCGCCGCGCGCCTTCACCACGCGGACGGCCTCGAGGACGATGTCGACGATCCGAGGCGAGAACAGGGCCGTTCCCATCACATGCAGATGATCGCTCCGGCCGAGGACGGCGCGCGCCGCCGGCGTCGAGCGCGATAAGTCCGGAAGCGCTCTGCTTGATGTTGAAGACGAAGGCGCGCGAGCCGTCGGCGCGGTAGCGCACGAAGGCGCTGCCGGTCACCGCCTCCGGGTCGACGCGAATGCCGGTGACGTCGACCCCGTCGCGGCGGAGGCGGTTGAGATTGACCCGCCCGAAGTCGTCGTCGCCGACGCAGCCGATCATCGCCGCCGGCTGGCCGAAGCGGGCGGCCTGATCGATGAAGATCGCCGGCGCGCCCGAGGGAAAGGGGCCGATCAGCTTGACCGGCTCCAGGAAACCGTCGCCCCGCTCGGTCGCCATGATCTCGACCAGGATCTCGCCGATGGTGACGATCGCTTTCATCGCTCAGCTCATCCAGTTGCCGCCGTCGATGTTATAGGTCTGGGCGACAATATAGTCTGCGTCTTCGCTGGCAAGGAATGTGGCGAGGCCGCCGATCTCGTCCGGACGGGCCATGCGGCCGAACGGCACCGACGCGCCGACGACCCTCTTCTTTTCGCCCAGCGGCAGGTGCTCGTATTTGGCGAACATTTCGTCGACGTGGGCCCAATGTTCGTTGTCCACAACGCCCGGCGCGATGGCGTTGACGTTGATGTGATGCTTGATGAGGTCGAGGCCGGCGCTTTGGGTCAGGCTGATCACCGCCGCCTTCGACGAGCAGTAGATCGCCACCAGCGCCTCGCCACGGCGTCCGGCCTGAGAGGCGAAGTTGATGATCTTGCCGCCGTGGCCCTGCTTGATCATCTGCTTGGCGCCCGCCTGGAGCATGAACAGCAGGCCCTCGACATTGACCGCATAGACGCGGCGATAGCTCTCGCGGGTGATCTCGACGATCGGCGCGAGGTCGAACAGGCCTGCATTGTTCACCAGAATGTCGAGCCGGCCGAAATGCGGACGACGGTCGAGGCGATGGTCGCGTCGATCGACTCCTGCTGAGTGATGTCGAGCTTGACGCCGAGGGCGTTCGGCCCGAGGGCGGAGGCGACTGCTTTCGCGCCGCCTTCGTTCAGATCGGCGATGACGACCTTCGCGCCTTCGGCGATGTAGCGTTCCGCAATCGCCTTGCCGATGCCGCGCGCCGCGCCGGTGATGATGGCGACTTTGTCCGTGATCTTCATATCTGCCTCCTCGACCCACCGTGGGTCATGTTCGACTGCGCGCCGTCCTGCGCTGCCTTCTCGAGGCTCCTATGAAGGTGAGCCTCTCGACGACGGCGGCCCGTCGCGTCGATTTCAGGGCGGGGTGATCTCTCCGCCGACGTCCCAAAGGTCCTGCCAGGTCTGACCGTCCTTCCACAGGAAGACCTGACCCTTGATCAGCCGACAGTTGCGATCGACGCCGGCGATCGCGGTCATCTCGTCGTCGCTCAGCGGGTCTTGCGTGACGGCGCTGAGATTGGCGGCGTAATTGCGCGGGTTGACCGAGAACGGGATCGGCGTCTGGCCGCGCTGAACCGCCCATTTGATGCAGACGGCGGCCGGATGGACGCCGTGACGCTCGGCGATCGCGACGATGACCGGATCCTCCAGTGGCGAGGTGTCCTCGGCCGTCCGGTCGCGCTCCGGGCGTCCCGGAGAGCCGAGCGGACTATAGCCGATCGGCTGCATGCCGTTTTCGACCACGAAGCGGAACAGCTCCGGCTGCTGGAAGTGCGGATGAAGCTCCATCTCGTTGACCGCCGGCTTGATGCGCGCGTCGCGCAGCACCAGCTTCAACTTCGGAATGGTCATGTTGGACGTGCCGATATGCCGGACGAGCCCCCGATCGATCAGGGACTCCATCGCCCGCCATGTCCTCATGTAGTTGTCGTGAATGTAGGGCTTGGCGTCCGGACTGCGCGAGGTGACGTCGCAGCCGGGCGGATGGTAGTTCGGAAACGGCCAATGAACGAGGAACAGGTCGAGATAGTCGAGCCGCAGGTCGGCTAGCGACTTCAGGCAGGACGCGATGACGTCGTCGGGTTCGTGCTTGTCGTTCCAGAGTTTCGACGTGACCCAGAGGTCCTCGCGCTTGACGCCGCTGCGGATGACGTCCTCGAGCGCGGCGCCGACCGCGTCCTCGTTTCCATAGACCGATGCGCAGTCGAAGTGACGATATCCGATCTCGGCCGCTCCGCGGACCGCGGCCGCGACTTCGGCCGGTCCCACGCTGTCGGAGCCGAAGGTGCCGAGACCCAAGGCCGGCATCGCGGCGCCCGTAGGCAAACGTCTCTGCGGGATCGACGCCGGGTCTACGGGCCGCAGCGCCTTTTCGCCAATCACGCCCATTCGGTTCTCCAACTTCCGGAAGCCGCAGTAAGGTTCATTTCTTCCGGGTGCGCAGGGTGTCGAAATAGACCACGATGATGATCAGAAAGCCGGTGATGATCCGCTGCCAGAAGGGGTTGAGGTTCAGGAGATTCGCCCCGTTGTTGATCGTCGTCAGAATGAAGGAACCGATCACCGGCCCATGCACGGACCCCACCGCGCCGAAGAGGCTGGTGCCGCCAATGACCGACGACGCGATCGCCTGCAATTCCCAGCCCTCGGCCTGCGTCGGGTTGCCGATGCCGATGCGCATGGCGAGGAGAATGCCGCAAAACGCTGCGCAGAAGGACGAAACGACATAGGCAAGATAGGTGATCGCCTTGACGTTGACGCCGGAAAGGCGGGCGGCCTCCTTGTTGGAGCCGATGGCGAACAGATAGCGGCCCCATCGGCTCTGTTCGAGCAGAATGTAAGCGGGGATTGCGACGACAATCACCATCCAGAACAGCATCGGGATCTGAAACCAAGAGCCGTCCGTCCAGGGGAAGCCGAGGAAGCTCGAGCGCGAGAAGCCTGTGAAGGCGTCGTTCGTGATCGAAATCGTCGCGCCGTTGGTGATCAGAAGTCCAATGCCCCGGAGCGCGTACATAGTCGCCAGCGTCATGATGAATGGCGGAAGCCCCATCTGCACGACGCCGAAGGCATGGAAGAGGCCAATGAAAATGCCGATGGCGAGCGAGATCGCCACAGCCCCGGCGATTGTCGACGCCAAGCCGAGATCGTGGACCAGCAGCCAGGCCACCGTCATCGAGGTGAAGCCGGCGACGGCGCCAACTGAAAGGTCGATGCCGCCGGTGATGATGGCGAAGGTTTCGCCAATCGCCAGGATCGCGATCATGGCGCCCTGGCGAAGGAGGTTCGCCATGTTGTTCGAGGTCCAGAAGGTTGTGGTCTCGACTGAGAGCGCGAGCCACATGAAGAGGAGCAGGCCGAGGAGGGTGAGTCCGAGCAGCACGTCCAGCCGCCGGTTGCGCTGTCGGTCGGGTGATATGGTCAGATCAGTCATGTGCCTTGGAATCCCCGTGCCCTAAACGCCGATCGCCTCAGTGAGGATCGTTTCATGGGAGGCGTCTTTGTGTCCGTGGGTCGCGACAAGCCGACCCGCCCGGAAGACATGCATCGTATCGGCAAGCTCGTAAACCTCCGGCAGGTAGGACGAAACCATGATGATGCCGGCGCCCTGTTTGAGCAGGGAGCCAAACAGCCGATAGATTTCCGCCTTGGTCCCGACGTCGACGCCGACCGTCGGCTCGTCGAAGATGAAGAGCTTAGCGCCGTGATTGAGCCACTTGCCGATCACAACCTTCTGCTGATTTCCACCGGAGAAACTCGTCACCGGCGCCGTGCGCGAGGAGGTCTTGATCTGGACGTCGCGGATCTGCTTGTCCGCGGCTGCCGCTTCGCGCGTCAGATTGATGAGCGGGCCGAGGCTCAGGAGTTTGAAGATCGGCAGGTTGATGTTCAGTCCGACGCCGAGCGTGAGGCAGAGACCCTGGTCCCTGCGGCTTTCCGGCGAGAGGGCAATGCCCAGGTTCATCGCCTGCCGCTCGGAGCGGATCCGGACGTCGCGCCCTTGCCAGATGATGCGCCCGTCGGTCGCCGGACGGCGGCCGAAGACGCTTTGCACATACTCGCTGCGGCCGGCGCCGATCAGGCCGTAAAGGCCGACGATCTCGCCTTCGCGCACTCGGATCGAGACATCCTGAAAGCCGGGTCCGCTGAGCTTGTCGGTCTCCATGATCATGGGGCCGATCGGAACCGTGTCCTTGAGATAGATCTGCTCGATCTTGCGGGCGATCATCAGCGAGATCAGGTCGGCCTCGTTGGTTTCGCTGACCTTGCGGGTACCGACCAGCGCGCCGTCTCGGAGCACCGACACCCGGTCGCACAGCTCGAACACCTCCTCGAGGCGGTGGCTGATGTAGACGATTGTCACTCCCTTTGCCTTGAGGCGCCGGATCAGCTTGAACAGCGCCGCTGCTTCCTGGCGCGTGAGATAGGCGGTCGGCTCGTCGAAGATGAGGAATTTCGCACCGCGCCGCTCTGCCCGCGCCGTCGCAATCAGCTGCTGCTGGCCGATGGTCAGCGAGGACAAGAGCGCGCCCGCCGGCAAGGAAAACCCGAGGTCGTCAAGCAAGCTCTGCGCGTCGCGCTCCATGCGCTTCTTGTCGAGAAGGCCGCCGCGCATTTCTTCGTCGCCGAGGAAGATATTGGCCGCCACGGTCAAGTGCGGACAAAGCACGACCTCCTGATGCACGGCGTTGATGCCGAGGCCGATGGATTCATGCGGGTTCGCGAGCGGGACCGGCTTGCCTTGCCAGTAGATTTCCCCCGAGGAACGCTCATGGACAGCGGTCAGCACCTTGATGAGCGTGGATTTTCCGGCGCCGTTCTCGCCGACGATGGCGTGAATCTCGCCTTCCTCGAAGGTCAGATCTACGGCCCTGAGCGCATGCGTCGCGCCGAAGCGCTTGTCGAGCTTTTCGAGGACGAGTATCGGCGCGCCGGCGGTTCGGTCGATGGATTCAACACCTGCCATGGTCGCGCTCTCGGACGTACCTTGGTCAATTTACGGCGAAGAGGAAGCGCCGCGCTGCGTCGCCGCGAAAGCGGCGGCGAGAGGGCGCGCGACACTATGGTCGGCGCGCCCAACTTGGATCAATTCGACGGATAGAGCAGCTTGTGCTCCTTCGGATTGTCCATATTGGCCTTGGTCACCAGATTCGCGCCAGTGTCGACGAATACAGGGACCTTCTCGCCCTTCGACGCCGCGAGCGCGGTCTTCACGCCGTCGTAGCCCATCCGATAGGGATCTTGCAGGAGCAGCGCGGCGATTGTGCCGTCCTTGAGATACCCGATCAGCTTGTCGTCCGCATCGAAGCAGACAAGCTTGATCGTGTCGCCCTTCTTGTTCTCGGCGATCGCCTGGCTCGCGCCCTGGCACTGGATGAGATTGTCGGCGAATACGCCGCGCAGGTTCGGGTTGGCGGTGATCAGATCGGTCATGATGTTGAGGCCGGTCGTCGCGTTACCGTCCGAGACCTTGTCCGCCACCAGCTTCAAGCCGGGATATTTCTCGGCCAATTCTTCCTTGTAGCCCTTGTTGCGCGCCTCGAGCGAGCCGACGCCAGGCAAATGGGTGATGAGCGCGACGTCGCCCTCGGCCTTGCCGTATTTGTCCTTGATCGCCGCCGCCATGCCGTCGGCGGCGATGCGGCCGCCAACCTCGTTGTCCGTGGTGAGAAACGAGGTGAAGGCCTTCGAGTCGGCAGCGGAATCGATGCCGATGATCGGCACTTTCTTGGCCGCCTCGTCGATTGGCTTGCCCAGCGCCTTGAACTGGGTCGGCGCGATGACGACGGCCGCGGGCTTCTCGGCGACCGCGTTCTCCAGGATCGTAATCTCGCCGTTGATGTCGGATTCGGACTGGGCGCCGAGCTCGGGCACCTTGACGTTGAGGTCCTTGGCGGCCTGGCGGGCGCCAGCGAACACGATCTGCCAGTAAGCCGACGTCGTATCCTTGACGATGACGGGGATCACCGGCTGGTCGGCGGCGTAGCCCGGCGAACCGAATGCAGCCACCGAAAGCAATGCTGTGGCGGCCACAAGATATTTCTTCATGCCTTTCCTCCTTCAACGAGAGCTAACGCGCTCTCTTTTGCATCGTTTCATCCTCGGTCCCGTTCCCGGACCTTGCTTGCCCAGGCCATTGCTGGCCGAGCAACATGGAATTTACTCTTCGAAGGGAGGTCCCTCTCATTGCGTGGTGCGCAAGGATCTGGAATGGCGCCCCTCTCCGATGGACCCGGTCGGATTGCCGAGCCGGGTGAAAAAATTCTTTGCTAGAATGTAACGAAAATGTCAATCTCACGTGCGGGAAATTTTTACGAACGTAAAATTTGTGGAAGGAGTTTGATGAGCGATCGGGAAGCGCCGGCGCCGACGCGAATCCGGACGATGGAGGAATTCTCGGCTGCAAGCGGCATCTCGCGGCCGACGCTGTCGCGTTTCTTCAACGATCCCCGGAGCGTGCGAAAAGCCTCGAGGCTCAAGATCGAGGAAGCGATGGAACGCTTCGGCTATCGGCCCAATCTTTTCGCAGTGAACTTCAATCGGCGCAATCCCAAAACGCTCGGGATCGTCGTCCCCTCATTGATGGACCCATTCTATGGTGGGCTCGTTCAGCGCATCGAGCGGCAGGCGCTGGCGGCCGGATATTGGACCATCATTCAGAATAGCCATGGAGATCCCGAGGGAGAGGCGGAGGCGGTCGCGACCTTGATGTCGCTCAAGCTCGCCGGCGCGATTGTCATTCCGCTCGGCTACGCTTCGCGCGACGGCCTCTACAAGCAAATGACGGACTTCATGCCGGTCGTTTTCCTGGATGCGCGCGTGGACGCAACAGGCGCGTTCGTCGGCACGGACAATCGGCAAAGCATAGCCTTGATGGTCGACTATCTGTTGAGAACGGGGCCGCCGCCCAGTTATTTCGACATGCCGGAAGTCAATCAGAACGCGCGGGATCGCCGTCAGGCGTACGAAGCGTCAATGCGAGAGCGCGGCGCGGAACCGAGAATAATCTCGGTTCTGAGTCACGACTGGGACTTTGAGAGAGTTGCCTTTGAAGAGGCGAGCCGACTGCTAAAGAAAGGCGCCTTCATTGGGGGCACAATCTTGTGCGCCAACGATCGGATCGCCTTCGGCGTCATGGCGGCCGCGACGCAGTCGGGCGTCACGGTCGGGCGGCTGTCGGACCTGCGCGTGGCTGGGCACGATGACCACCCTTTGAGCCAATACGCCTGCCCGTCCCTGACGACTGCAGCGCAAGACGTCGAGGGCCTGGCGACAGAGAGCCTGGCAAGGCTGATGCTAGGGATCTCCGCCGGCGCCAATGTCGACGACAGCCGCTGGCTCGAAGCCAAGTTGATCATGCGCGCTTCGGCGTAGTGACCTGCGTCAGTCAAATTGAAGGCGTTCTCCCTCCCCCACAAGGGGGCTACGGGATGCACACATCTTTTAGCGGTCGGGCTCCGCTCAACGGCGGCTGGCGTCCCGCCCCACCGCCCGTCGACAGACGGGCGTCCTTCCGGACGCCCTATGGTGGGGGCGGGACAGGGTGGGGGGTCGCGCTCACTTCTCATCTGGCGCTGGAAGGGCTCCGAACTGTCCGAGTTCGGCGCGACCCCCCTCCTCGATCCTCCCCCACAAGGGGGGAGGAAGCCGCCCTCCAAGCGTGGGGCATGGCGGCAGAGGGCTGCGGGAGATGTGTGCATCCCGTAGACAAGGGGGGAGGGAACAAACACGTTTTCGCATCGCGGAGCGCAAAGCCGCCTTCTCAAATGCTCGTGCGCTTCTTTACCGCGTAGCATTCGATGCCGAAATCGAGGTATCCTCAAGGCCGGAAGGGCCCTCGATGGGAACGGATACCAGGAAGCCGGGCGATGTGGCGCGTCGCGCCGCCGGCCGGCGCGACCAGCGCAGCGCGACGCCCGAGGGCGTCTGGCGGCGGGAGACATTTCGGCTGCCGCGGCTGCAGGCGCGCGCCAAGGCGCGCGAATGGTTCGAGCGGTTCCCCAAGGCCGCCTACATGACCGAAATCGAATCGTGGCGGGAACTGGCCGACGACGAGATCGAATTCGTCATGCGCCGCCTGCCGACCGCCGACTGAGGCGAGGCCGCGGCTTTACGGCGGCGGGCGCGGAACAACTCGCGGCGGCCTCTGCGAGCCTTGCACCCCCCGAACGCCGCGCTCCGCCTCGATAGACAGGCCTGTTAATACATCATTTACCGTACATATCGCAAGAAAACATCGTATTAACTATCTTTATCCTTAGTGGAAAGTGTTTGTTAAGCATATGCTTGCAAGTATTAGTCAATCTTTCTCTGCAAGAGCCTGTCCCCAATCACCAACTAAAATTCCGCCACGCTTCACGCCTCAAATATGATCTGTCCGTTACAGGAATCGTTATCCATAGCGACTACCGTTCGGGCAAGCCCGCGGCGCGGCCGACATCGGCCCCCGGGGTTGGAGGCAAGGAGTACCTGAAGATGACCAGACTGCTGATCGGCGCGCTTCTCGCCGGCGTCGCTTCGTCCGCGCTCGCGGCCGATCTGCCGGCTGGGCCCTATTCGGCGCCTGTCTATGTGCCGGCGTTCACCTGGACCGGAGTTTATTTCGGCCTCAACGGCGGCGGGGGATGGGCCGGCACCAGCAACGGCTCGTTCGGTAACCTCTCCGGTTGGACCTTCGGCGGCACGGTCGGCGCGAACTACCAGATGGGCCAGTTCGTGGTCGGCGCCGAAGGCGACTGGGACTGGGCGAATGTCGGCCACACCCAGTATTTTACGCTGAGCTCGAACCAGATGAACGTCAACGAGACGCTGACCCTGCGCGCCCGCGGCGGCGTCACGTTCGACCGGGCGCTCGTCTATGTGACGGGCGGCTATGCCGGGGTCAACGCCAACGCGAATTTCTCGACCCCTCTCGCCGGCTGGGGCGGCTCGCAAAGCCAGTGGATCAGCGGCGGAGCGATCGGCGCCGGCGTCGAATACGCCTTCACCAACAACATCACGGCCAAGGCGGAATATCTCTACCTGCCGCTGTCGACCACGAGCTTCTTCAACTCGCCGTACTACACGACCCGCGCGCCCGTCGACCTGAGCCTCCTGCGCGCCGGCGTGAACTACAAATTCTGAGCGCTGGACCCGCTCCACAGGCGCTGAAAATGCGGCGCTCTCAGCGTTGCGGCCTGTATTGATGCCGCGGATTTCAGAATTCCGCCGAGCCGTAATGTGGCGGCCACGTCGCGGGCGGTGTTGCGAAGGTTGACGGCGCCTTCGGCGAGCGCCTCCGCGAGGCTGCACGGTCTCGGTACGACGCTGAAGACAGCGGCGATCCCGTGGCCGTACACGGCCTCGAAGCCCTGTCCGAGGCTGCCCGCAATGGCGATGACGGGTTTCCCATGCCGCTGCGCCACGGACGCGACGCCGATCGGCGTCTTGCCGTGGACCGTCTGGCTGTCGAGCCGCCCCTCGCCGGTGATCACAAGGTCGGCGTCGCGCACGACCCGGTCCATCTCGACGGCCGCCATCACGATCTCGATTCCGGGGCGCAGGCGCGCCCCGAGGAAAGCGTAAAGCCCGGCGCCGAGCCCGCCCGCGGCGCCGGCGCCGGGCATGTCCGCGACGGATTTGCCGATCGTCCGCTCGACGACCGCAGCGTAATGGGCAAGGTTCGCGTCGAGGATGCGCACGATCTCGGGCGTCGCGCCCTTCTGCGGGCCGAAAATCGCCGAAGCGCCGTTTGGACCGACCAGGGGATTGTCGACGTCGCAGGCGACCTCGATCGAGCATTCCGCCAGACGAGGGTCCAGACCGGAAGCATCGATTTCCTCGAGGCCGGCGAGCGCGCCGCCTCCGTGCGCCAATTCCCCGCCGCTCGCGTCGAGGAGGCGAACGCCGAGCGCCTGCAGCATCCCGGCGCCGCCGTCGTTGGTCGCGCTGCCGCCTATGCCGACGATGAACCGGCGCGCGCCGTCGTCGAGGGCGACGCGGATGAGCTCCCCGACGCCGAACGTGGTCGTCACCAGCGGATTGCGCAGGGGCGGCGGAACGAGCTCGAGCCCCGAAGCGGCCGCCATTTCAATCACAGCCCCGTGGCCATCGCCCGTGACTCCGTAGAAAGCCCCGACCTCCTCGCCGAGCGGCCCGACGACCCGGCGCGTAACGCGACGCCCGCCGGTCGCGGCGACCAGCGCATCCACCGTGCCCTCCCCGCCGTCAGCGACCGGCAGAAGAACATAATCGGCATCGGGGTAGACGGCGCGGAATCCCTCGCGAATGTGGAGCGCAACGTCGAGCGCCGACAGGCTTTCCTTGAACGAGTCCGGCGCAATCACGATCCTCATCGCCATGCCCCTGAAGTTGCAGCGGGTTACGCTAGGTTTTGCCCAGAGCGTGAGGCTTCCCCTCATCCGGCCGGCTGCCGCCGGCCACCTTCCCCCGGAGGGGGAAGAGGTCGCCCCTCTCCCACCGGGAGAGGGAAGCCGCGAAACGGCAGGGGAGGGTTTGCGGCGCGACCCCTATTTCATAGCGCGACGGGCGCAGCGCGAGGCGGATCACCCGTGGAACCGGGTCGCCTCGAAACTTGGCGTCGCGGCGGAGAAGAGATCGAGCCAGCGGGCGAGGCCGCGGTGGCCGGCGCGCCATGCCCCTTCGAAGCGAAGATCGAGATAGCCGAGCGCGCACGCGAGAGCGATCGTGCCGACGTCGCTCAATTCCTCCGGCGGGGAGGCCTCGAAGGCGCTCAGCGCACGGGAGATCTTGTCGCCCTGATAGGCGAGCCAGCGCTCGGAGCGCTTGTCCGGCTCGCGCCAAAGCTGCTCGTAGCGCATGAGGACCGCCGCCTCGGCGATTCCGTCCGCCAAAGCCTGCCGCGTCAGCGAGCGGAAGCGCTGCACCGGATCGCTCGGAAGGATTCGGCCGCCGCCTGCGAGCCAGTCGAGATATTCCATGATTACGGGGCTGTCGTAGAGCACCTCGCCGCCCTCCAGCACCAGCGCCGGAATTTTCCCCAGCGGATTTTGCGCCCTCAGGGAATCCTCGGGATCGCTGGTGTCGGCGGCCGACACCTCGATCCGGTCGTCAAGCTCCAGCAAAGCCGCGGCGATGCGCACCTTGCGAGCGAACGGCGACGCCGCGGCGGCTCTGAGCACCAGCATGATCGGACCCTCGAACAACGACAGGCCGACGCGTTGTTTCACGCTCGCCCGCATGGCCGTGTTGTAGCGCAATCGCGCCCCCCATATAAGAGCGCGCAACCAGACGCTTCGCGGCTCCAGCCGCCGGGGCCGCAATTCCTTTGAAGGGGGTCGCCTTGACGGCATCGCATCGACCCGCGCGCGAGCGCGTCGTCATCATCGGATCGGGGCCCGCGGGCTACGCGGCCGCGATCTACGCCGCCCGCGCGATGTTAAACCCGCTCCTCCTTTCGGGTTTCGAGGCCGGCGGCCAGCTCATGATCACCACCGACGTCGAGAACTATCCGGGCTTCGCCGAGCCGATCCAGGGGCCGTGGCTGATGGAGCAGATGCGGGCCCAGGCCGAGCATGTCGGCGCGCGAATCGAAAGCGAATACGTGACAGGGCTCGAGCTTCAGAGCCGGCCATTCGTCATCCGCTGCGATTCCGGTCGGATGATCCTGGCGGACGCGGTCATTCTGGCGACCGGCGCCAAGGCCAAATGGCTCGACCTGCCGAGCGAGCACGCCTTCAGGGGCTTCGGCGTATCGGCCTGCGCGACCTGCGACGGCTTCTTCTTCCGCGGCAAGTCGGTGATCGTGGTCGGCGGCGGCAATTCGGCGGTCGAGGAGGCGCTCTACCTGTCGCATCTCGCCAAGGACGTCACAATCGTGCACCGGCGCGATTCCTTCCGGGCCGAGAAGGTCATGATCGAGCGGCTGATGGCGCGCCCGAACGTTACGGTGCGCTGGAACGCTGTCGTGGACGACATCCTGGGCCAGCATGAACCGAGAAACGTCACCCACGTGCGGTTGAAGACCGTCACGACGGGCGCGCTCGAGGCGGTGGAGACCGACGGCGTGTTCGTCGCCATCGGCCACGCGCCGGCAACCGAACTCGTGCGCGGTCAGGTCGACCTCAAGCCGAACGGCTACGTCAAGACGAAGCCGGACTCGACGGCGACCAGCGTCGAGGGCGTGTTCGCCGCGGGCGATGTCGCCGACGACATCTACCGGCAGGCGGTTACCGCGGCCGGGCTCGGCTGCATGGCCGCGCTCGAGGCGGACCGCTGGCTCGCCTCGCTGGCTACGGCGCAGGAAGCGGCTGAATAGGCAAAAAGGGCTCGCGCATCCGGCGCCGCATCCTCGGCGGCGGCGGAGCGGGAAGAGCCTTCAGGAAACGTCATGGACTGGGACAAGTTGCGGATCTTCCAAGCGGCCGCCGACGCCGGGTCGTTCACCCACGCAGGCGAAACGCTGGGCTTGAGTCAATCGGCGGTCAGCCGGCAGGTCGGGGCGCTCGAGGCGGACCTCGGCGCACCGCTGTTTCACCGTCACGCCCGCGGCCTGATCTTGACCGAACAGGGCGAGATGCTGCTCGGCGTGGTGCGCGATGTCGTGCTGAAGCTCGACGCAGTGCGCAGCCGGCTGATCGACAGCCGCGACAAGCCGACCGGCGAGCTCAGGATAACGAGCCCCCTCGGCCTTGGCGCAAACTGGCTTGCCCCGAGACTCGGCGAGTTCGTCGAGCTCTATCCGGAGGTGAAGCTGCAACTGCTGCTTTCGGACGACGAACTCGACATCGGCATGCGTGAGGCCGACGTCGCGCTGCGGCTGCGCGAGCCGAACCAGCCCGATCTCATTCGGAGGCGCCTATTCACAGTGCATTTCCACGCCTACGCCTCGGCCGAATATCTCAAGAAGCGCCCGCAGCCGCGCAAGCCTGAGGATCTCGATTACCATCACCTCGTCGCGTTCGGCGCGGCCACGGCGACCCATCTGCTTTACGACCTCAATTCGCTGCTCGAGGTCGGGCGCGACCCAAAGAATCCGCGGACGCCGCAGATCGCCGTCAACAATCTCAGCGCCATGGTCCGGGCGGTGGAGAACGGGGTCGGCATCGCCGTCCTGCCTGACTATGTCGTCCAGCCCGGCTCGAACCTCGTGCGGCTGCTACCGCAGACCGACATGCCGCTGATGGACTGTTTCCTCGTGTACGCCGAGGAGTCGAAGACCGTCGCGCGCGTCCAGGCGTTCCGCGACTTTCTCGTCGCTGCGGCGCAGCGATGGCGATACTGAAGCAACAATAGCGAGCGAGTCGCGTATCGGAAAAACGCCCGCCGCACTTGTCTCGCTCCGAATCCAACCGCGCCCCAGGCCCGAGCCCGGCGCGCTCGTCGCGGAAGCGCTCGTTCGGATCAATATCCCTTGAGCCACTCCTCGCGCTTTTCCCACAACATCACCCAGTCCTTTTGTTGGTCGCCGACCCCATGCAGCTTGCCCAACAGGGTGGAGGCGAGGGCTCGTGTCGCGCAGGACAGCCAGAGCTCGAGCAGCCCGACGGGCACCAGGAACTTCGGCCAGTGTCCGCGCACTAACGTCGCCCTTGCCGTCCAATTTTGCAACATCCTGACGCCTTTCGGCGCCGAGGCGCCGCCAAGATGCATGATTTCAGCATCCGGCGTGATCATTGGGCGATATCCGAGCGCCGCCGCGCGAAGGCACAGGTCCACTTCTTCGCCATACATGAAGTAACGGCGATCGAAGCCCCCGAGCCGCCTCCACAGCGCTGTCGGCAGCATGAAGAAACTGCCTTGCACGACATCGACCTGTCGCACGGTGTCGCGTTTCCACCCGCCGATCGCTTCCCAGTTGAACAGGTTTGATTGGGCAAATATTCTGCTCAAGCCCGTAAAATTACAGAATAGGCTCCACGGAGTCATAGTATTCATAGCGGAGCCCGGATTCAGAGATCCGTCGGGAAAAATCGTTCTACCGCCGGTTATTCCTGCTTCTGGATGCAGCTTGGAGAACGCAAGAAGATTGTTGATTGCGTTCGGATGAACTTCCGTGTCGGGGTTCAACAGGAGGGCCCATTCGCTCTCGACCAGCTTCATCGCTTCGTTATTCGCGCGAGCGAAGCCGAAATCTCCTTCGTTCCTGATCAAACGCGCCTGCGGAAAGCGCTCGACGATCGCCTCGGGCGATCCATCCTCAGAACCATTGTCGGCGACGATAACCTGCATTCTCAAGTCCGGCGTATTGTCAAACAAAGTCTGAAGACACCGCAGGACGAGTTCACGAGTATTCCAGTTTACAACAATTACAGCGAGCTCGGCCGGGAGGGCCGACGGATTTTCCATTCTGCTTGTCGATCCAGTGTCTGTTCCTGCCGACATGACCATCGCGTGGACTTCCTGTCTTCCGAGAGGCTATCGGGCGCACCGCCAGCTTGCGTCCGGATTTGCCTTATACCCCGCCGCCTTTCGGCCTTCCATAACGCGGACACGCGGCGCCCGCGATCGGCCATCGAATGCCGGTCCGGGTCTCGGACCCCATCGATGATCCGCTCTGCGATCGCCGAGCGCCGCCAGCAATGAGATTTGGAACGGGTTGACCAGACCGCGCACGCGGTCGGCCTTCGCTCTCTATCACAAAGAGGACGTCGGCGGCCTTGCCCGGACTATGAGTTCAGGCATCCGGGTTCGCGCACCATTACCTGCCGGGTGACCGATTTCGCTCGATCTGAGTGGAACCGGCGTCGCATGGCGGATTCCGCGACGTCGCGCGGATCGGCAAATCGTCCCGTCGAGAAACGATCACGCCTCCGGCGCCGGCGCGAACACGCGCAGGCGCTGTCCGTCTGGGTCGAGCGCGACGAAGGTGTAGCCGAAATCCATCCCGGTCGGCTCGAGCGCGATCCTGGCGCCCTTGTCGCGCCACTCAGCGCACAGCGCCTCGACCTCGGCATTGCTCTTGGCCGTGATGGCGATTTCGCCGCCGCCGGCGGCGTTGGCCGGCGGCCTGACGCCATCGCGCTTCCATAACCCAAGCATCAGGTCCGCTCCGGCTGGCAGCATGGCGAAGGTGGGCGACGAGTTCGACCGCCGGCCGGCCAAGGATCGAGGCGTAGAACGCTTCGCTCCTGGCGACGTCGTCGACATAGACGATGATGAAGGTGACGTTGGACATGGGATCGGGCTCCAGTTGACGGAGCGATCCCTAGCAAGCGCCGCTGTCAGTTTCCGTCAGCAGCGGGGGACGGAGCGCCCGGCGTGAGGAAATAGGGCTCAACCGCTCCGGTCAGCTTGATCAGCAACGGATTGCCCTTGCGGTCCCGGGTCTTTCCGACGGGCGCGCAAATCCAGCTCTCGCTGACGCAATATTCTTCCACGTCCTGACGCTCCGCGCCGCGGAACCGAATGCCGACGCCGCGCGCCAGCGCCGCCTCGTCATGGAACGGGCTCTTGGGATCGTTGCTCAGCCGGTCGGGAGGGCGATCGGTTGAAAGGCTCGGCTCGGTCATCGCGGCGTCCGTCGACTCGTTCGCCCGCTCCCGATCGAGGCGGAGCGGAGACGGTCGTTCTGGGCGTGACTTTAGACGGCGAGCGCCTTGACGCGCTTGGTCAGGCGCGAAATCTTGCGCGATGCGGCGTTGCGGTGGACGATGCCCTTCTGGGCGGCGCGGGCAAGCTTCGGCTCGGCGTCATGCAGGGCCTGCGCCGCCCCCTTCGGGTCCTTGGCGGCCAGCGCCTCCTCGACCTTGCGGACGAACGTGCGCATTTCGCTGCGGCGCGATTTGTTGACCTCGGTGCGGCGGATGGTCTGGCGGGCGGCTTTCTGGGCCGACTTGGTATTGGCCATAAACGCGATTCCCTCGGGCGTGTTTCGATGCGCGTACTCGCGCAAAATGAATGAGGCCGGGCGAAGGCCCAGCCTGGATCGCGGGCTTATAGGCTTTTCGGGCCGCCGGCGTCAACCGCCGATCGCGCGTTGCGGGGTCCTGGGATTGATCGTCGCTGGCAAAGCTTCAGGCGTGCGGCAGCCTGGGGCTCGCGCCGCGAAAGGTGAACCGCGCCGGCCGCTTCTCGGCGAAGGCGGCGCGCCCTTCCACGAAATCCGGCCCGAGCGCCGCCTGCTCGGCGAGCGCGCGGAAGGCCGGGGTCTCAACAGTCATGCCGCCGGCGATCGCATCGACCGCTCGCTTGCCGCCGCGGATCGAGGCCTGGCTGAGATCGGCGACCCCGCGGGCGTAACCGAGCACGGTCTCGCGCAGCGCCGTCTCGAACTCTCCGATCGATCAGTCCGATCGACAGCGCTTCGTCAGTCTCGATCCGTCGCCCGGTGAAGAGAATGTCCTTGGCGCGCGCCGGGCCAACCAGTTCGACGAGACGGCGGGTCTCGGCGTGGCCGTAGACGAGACCGAGCCTGGCCGGCGTGATGGCGAGATAGGCGTCCGCGGCGCAAAACCTCAGGTCGCAGGCGAGCGCCACGGCGAGGCCGCCGCCGACGACGTTGCCCTGCAGCACCGCAATCGTCGGGCGGTCGATCTCCATCAGCGCCCTTAGCCCGTCCTGGATGGCGTCGCCGTAATCGCGGGTCGCCGCCGCGTCCTTGTAGACCTCGTCGAATTCCGAAATGTCGGCGCCGGCGCTGAAATGGCCGCCCGCACCCTCGACAGTCACGACGAGAGCGTCCGTCCTCCCCTCGATCGAGGTCCGGATCGCCGGAAGAGCGCGCCACATGGCGCACGAGATGGCGTTGCGCCGCGCGGGCCGGTTCAGAACGATCCGGGCGAACGGCGGCTCGAAGCTCAGCGAAATGTCGGTCATGGACGCCATCGATGAAGGGGAACGCGCGGCCCCTTTTGGAGCATTTGCCGGGTTGGAGCAAACGGCGCCGTGTCGTAGCGTTGCGCGCGCGACGGCTTACGAGGAACTGAGGCGCATGACAAAGCAGGACGATTATCCGCGCGACATGATCGGCTACGGGCGCACGCCGCCTTTCGCCGATTGGCCGGACGGAGCGCGGATCGCCGTTCAGTTCGTGATCAATTACGAGGAAGGCGGCGAGAACAACATCTTGCACGGCGACGCCGCCTCGGAGGCGTTTCTCTCCGAGATCGTCGGCGCGGCGCCCTGGCCGGGCATGCGCCACATGAACATGGAGTTCGATCTACGAATACGGCTCGCGGGCCGGGTTCTGGCGCCTGCACCGGATGTTCACGGAGCGGTCTCTTCCCGTCACCGTCTACGCCGTCGCCACCGCAATGGCGCGCAATCCCGAGGCGGTCGCGGCGATGAACGAGGCGAAGTGGGAAATCGCCACCCACGGTTACAAGTGGGTCGACTATCGCGACGCGCCTGCCGAATTGGAAGCCCAGCACATCGCCGAGGCGATCCGCATCCACACCGAGGTTGCGGGCGCCCGCCCGCTCGGGTTTTACCAGGGGCGCTCCTCGATCAACACGATCCGGCTCGGCATGGAGGAGGGCGGCTTCGTCTATTGCGCCGACGTTTATGCCGACGACCTGCCCTATTGGACCGAGGGCCCGCGCGGGCCTCAGCTCCTCGTTCCCTATACGCTCGATTCGAACGACATGCGCTTCGCCACGCCGCAGGGCTTCAACTGCGGCGACCAGTTCTACGCCTATCTCAAGGATTCGTTCGACACCCTCTACGCCGAGGGCGACGTCGCCCCCAAAATGCTGTCGGTCGGACTGCACTGCCGCCTTGTCGGCCGTCCGGGGCGCGCAGCGTCGCTGAAGCGCTTCCTCGACTACGTGCTCAGCCACGACAAGGCGTGGGTTCCGACCCGGCTCGACATCGCGCGACACTGGATCCGGAGCCACCCGCCGTCCGGCGGCTGGAGGCCATCAAAGTTGACCCGGACGCTGTTCCTGGAAAGGTTTGGCGGCGTCTACGAGCACTCGCCCTGGATCGCCGGGGCTGCCTATGACGCCGGACTCAAGGCCGACGCCGACGACGCCGAAGGGCTGGCGAAGGCCCTGGCGGCCGCCGCGGCAAAAGGCTCGGACGATCAGAAACGCGCGCTGATTCTCGCCCATCCGGATCTCGCCGGGCGCCTGGCGCAGGCGCGGCGACTCACCGCCGAATCGACCGGCGAGCAGGCAGGCGCCGGGCTCGACCGGCTCAGCCCCGACGAACTCGCCAAGTTCACCGCGCTCAACGACGCCTACCGCGGCCGTTTCGGCTTCCCGTTCATCATGGCGGTCAAGGGCAAGAGCAAGGCTGAGATTCTCGCTGGCTTCGAGCGCCGGCTCGACCAACGACGCGGACGCCGAGACGCGAACGGCGCTTGCGGAGATCGACCGCATCGCGGCGCTGCGCCTTCAGGAGATCCTGGCGTGAGCGGGGGCGCCAAGCGCGTCGTCCGGGGACGAATCCTCACCTTCATCGACGATCCGGCGGCGGCCGGCGCAGCGGCTCGCCGCCATATCGAGGACGGGGCGATTCTCATCGAAGACGGGCGGATCGCCGCGGTCGGCGAGGCGCGCGCCATTCTCGCCCGCGCCCCCGCGGATGCGACGATCGACGATCATTCGGGCGCGCTCGTCATGCCGGGACTGATCGACGTGCACATCCACTATCCGCAGACGCAGGTGATCGCCTCCTATGGCGCGCAGCTGCTCGATTGGCTGCACAACTACACCTTCGTCGAGGAGCAGCGGTTCGCCGATCCAGCCCATTGCGCCCGCGTCGCGGAGTTCTTTCTCGCCGAGCTCTTTCGCTGCGGCACGACGACGGCGCTCGTCTACTGCACCGTCTATCCGCAATCGGCGGAGGCGTTCTTCGTCGCCGCCGAGCGCGTCGGCGCGCGGATGATCGCCGGCAAGGCGATGCTCGATCGCAACGCGCCGGCGGCGCTGCTCGATGATGTCCAGACGAGCTACGACGACACCAAGGCGCTGATCGAGCGCTGGCATGGCCGCGGCCGGCTTGGCTACGCGGTGACGCCGCGTTTCGCCATCACCTCGACGGAGGCGCAGCTCCAGGCGGCAGGGACGCTCATGAAAGAGTTCCCCGGCGTCTACATGCAGTCGCACGTCGACGAGAACACCGACGAAATCGAGTTCGCCCGTCAGCTCTTCCCCGAGGCGCGCGACTATCTCGACGTCTATGGCCGCGCCGGCCTGCTCGGACCGCGCTCGGTGTTCGGCCATTGCATCCACATGACCGGCGACGAGGTCGCCGCGATGGCGGAAAGCCGGTCGGTCGCGGCCTTCTGCCCGACTTCGAACCTGTTCCTCGGCTCCGGCCTGTTCGACCGGGCGCGGCTCGCCGGCGCCGGCGTCAGGATCGGGCTCGCGACCGACGTCGGCGGCGGCACCAGCTACTCGATGCTGCGGACGGCCGCCGAGGGCTACAAGGTGCTGCAACTCGGCGGCCAGTCCTGGCCGGCGGCGGAGGCCTTCTACCAGATGACCCTCGGCAACGCGCGGGCGCTCAGCCTCGAACAGGCGATCGGTTCGATCGAGGTCGGCAAGGACGCCGATCTCGTCGTCCTCGATTCGCGTGCCACCCCGGCCATGGCGCACCGGATGGAGCGGGTCGAGGGCGACCTCGACCAGGAGTTGTTCGTGCTGGTCACGCTCGGCGACGACCGCGCCGTCCGGCAAACCTACGTGGCAGGCGCGCCGCGGAAGACGTGAGCTTTGGCGGGGCCTGATGGAAGCAGGTCAAGGCATCCGAATGGATAGCCGCTGGAAACGGTAATGGCGGAACAATTCGTTTGAGGAGCTCGGCGAAAACGCATACGAGAACGTGGCGCCGTTGAGCGTCATTTTTGCCCGTCCTGAACCGACGTCATGCGGCGCGTGGTGCGGAGGCGAAGCCTCCCCGGGAGAACAGGGCGAATGGAGGCCCACGCAAACCGTTCGTTGCGCAGTGTTTGAGCGGACGGAGCTTTGCCTGGTTGAGCGGTGACGGAACCAACAGGAAACCGGCGGGAACATCAATCATGTCAGATTTGGAGATCCTCTGGACGAAGGTCGACGAAGCCCCGGCGCTCGCGACCTATTCTCTGCTGCCGATCGTCAAGGCCTTCGTCGGCGCGGCGGGCGTGTCGGTCAAGCTGAAGGACATCTCGCTCGCCGGCCGCATCCTCGCCAACTTCCCGGAAAAGCTTAGCCCCGCGCAGAAACACAGCGACGAGCTGGCCGAGCTCGGCGCGCTGGCGACGAGGCCCGAGGCCAACATCATCAAGCTGCCGAACATCTCGGCCTCGATCCCCCAACTCAAGGCTGCAATCAAGGAACTGCAAGGCAAGGGCTACGACATCCCCGACTATCCAGAGGACGCCAGGACCGAGGCCGAAAAGGACGTCAAGGCGCGCTATGGCCGGGTGCTCGGCAGCGCCGTCAACCCGGTGCTGCGCGAGGGCAATTCCGACCGCCGCGCCGCCGGCGCCGTCAAGCAATACGCGCGCAACCACCCGCACAAGATGGGCGCCTGGACGCCGGACTCGAAGTCGCATGTGGCGCACATGACGAGCGGCGACTTCTACGGCTCGGAGGTCTCGACCACCGTCGAAAGCGCGACCAACGCGCGCATCGAACTCGTCGGCGCCGACGGAAAAATTTCAGTGCTGAAAGACAAGCTGGCGTTGAAAGCCGGCGAGGTCATCGACGCCGCCGTGATGAGCCGCAAGGCGCTGCGCGCTTTCTTCGCCGCAGAGATCGAGGCGGCAAAAAAACAGGGCGTGCTGTTCTCGCTGCATCTGAAGGCGACCATGATGAAGATCTCCGATCCCATCATGTTCGGCCACGCCGTCTCCGTCTTCTTCGCCGACGTCCTCGACAAGCACGCCGCCACGTTGAAGCGTCTCGGCGTCAATCTCAACAACGGCTTCGGCGATCTCCTGACCAAGATCGAGACGCTGCCGGAGGCCGAGAAGGCCGCGATCAAGGCCGACATCGCGGCGACCTACGCGAGCCGGCCGCCGCTCGCCATGGTCAATTCCGACAAGGGGATCACCAACCTCAACGTGCCGAGCGACGTGATCGTCGACGCCTCGATGCCGGCGATGATCCGCGAATCGGGCCGCATGTGGGGCGCCGACGGCAAGCTGCACGACGTCAAGGCGGTGATCCCGGACCGATGCTACGCCACCATCTATCAGGCGGCCATCGAGGACTGTAAGGCGCACGGCGCGTTCGATCCCAAGACCATGGGGTCGGCGCCGAACGTCGGCCTGATGGCGCAGAAGGCCGAGGAATACGGCTCGCACGACAAGACCTTCGAGATTCCCGCCGACGGAAGGGTTCGCGTCGTCGCCGAGACCGGCGCGACGCTGCTCGAACGTCCGGTCGAGACCGGCGACATCTTCCGCATGTGCCAGGTCAAGGACGCGCCGATCCAGGATTGGGTCAAGCTCGCGGTGCGCCGCGCGCGCCTCAGCAACACGCCGGCCGTGTTCTGGCTCGACGCGGAGCGCGGCCATGACGCGCAAATCATCGCCAAGGTCGAAAGGTACTTGAAGGACCACGACACCAAGGGTCTCGATATCCGCATCCTGCCGCCGGTCGAAGCCATCAAGGTCACGCTCGAGCGCATCCGCAAAGGCCTCGACACAATCTCCGTCACCGGCAACGTGCTGCGCGACTACCTGACCGATCTCTTCCCGATCATGGAGCTCGGCACCTCCGCCAAGATGCTGTCGATCGTTCCACTCATGGGGGGCGGCGGCCTGTTCGAGACCGGCGCCGGCGGCTCGGCGCCCAAGCACGTGCAGCAGTTCCAGGAAGAGGGATATTTGCGCTGGGATTCGCTGGGCGAGTTCCTCGCCCTCGGCGTGGCGCTCGAGCACCTGGCTCAGACGTACAAGAACGCCAAGGCTCAGGTTCTCGCCGAAACGCTCGACGAGGCCAACGGCAAGATCCTGGACCACAACCGGTCGCCGGCGCGCAAGGTCGGCGAGCTCGACAACCGCGGCAGCCATTTCTACCTCGCCCTCTACTGGGCGCAGGCGCTGGCCGCCCAGACCAAGGACCCGGAGCTCGCGGCCCGGTTCAAGCCGCTGGCCGAGGCGCTCGCCAAGAACGAGGCCAAGATCAACGCCGAGCTCATCGGCGCGCAAGGAAAGCCGGTCGACATGGGCGGGTACTATGTCCCCGACTTCGCCAAAACGTCGGCGGCGATGCGGCCGAGCGCCACATTGAATGCTGCGATCGAGGCCCTATGAGGCGCCCGGGCGCTATCCTTCCCCAGCTCTGCTCTACAGGATGCGCACATCTCTTGCGGCTCGCTGCCGCCGTGCCCGACGCGCGGAGGGCGGCTTCCTCCCCCCTTGTGGGGGAGGATTGAGGAGGGGGGTCGGGCCGAACTCTGAAAGTTTGGAGCCCTTCCAATGCAAGATGAGAGGTGAGCGCGACCCCCCACCCTGTCCCGCCCCCACAAGGGGGGCGGGGACGCCAGCCGCCGTTGAGTGCAGCCCGACTGCTACGACATGTGTGCATCCCGTAGAGCTCTGCTGGGGAAGGTGGCGCGAAGCGCCGGATGGGTGTGGTCCGCCGCCGCAACCTTGGGTCGGATTGCACGACCGTCACCCCAAGCCTTGCTCGAACTAGCCCCTGCTTTCCGCACCCCATCCGGCCCTCCGGGCCGACCTTCCCCGCTTTGCGGAGAAGGAGGCGGCCGAAGCACTCAAGGATGTGGGAATCTCGTAGGCTCAGCTTTCGGCCTTGATCTGCGACACGCAGGCGCGCAGGCCGAGCAGGTAGCTGTCGACGCCAAAGCCGGCGATCTGGCCGACGGCGATCTCGGCGATGACCGAATGGCGCCGGAATTCCTCGCGCGCATGCACGTTCGACATATGCACTTCCACGATCGGGCACTTGAGGATCGCCAGGGCGTCGCGCAGGCCGTAGCTGTAGTGGGTCCAGGCGCCGGCGTTGATGACCACGCCGTCGACCTGATCGAAGTGGGCCTGATGGATTTTTTCGGCCAGCGCCGCTTCGATGTTGGTCTGGAAGCACTCGATGGCGACGCCGAGTTCCTGAGCCAGCGCCGCCAGCGCGGCGTCGATGTCCTGCAAGGTCGCGGTCCCGTAGTGCTTGGGGTCGCGCTTGCCGAACATGTTGAGATTGATCCCGTGCAGGACGAGGATTCGTTTCATGGCTGCCTCCTGATGACGGTCTGGGTCGCGTTGGCTCGCCCACGCTTATAGTCCAGGCTGCGCGAAGGGAGAGCGCGCTTGGTCGAGACAAACCATCCGCGGTCAGCCGCGCTGCCCGTTGACCCGAGTGGCGCATCTTTCCGAACGCCGCTTACCCACCTATCCGCTAGACACGCCTTGCAACCTAGCGTCGCCCGGTCTCGCGCCCCGTTTCGCCCGCCTGTTCTTTGCCTGTTCCGACCTGATAACGACCTGTTAAGTGCTGTTTTTGCCCTGTTAAAGTCCCTGTTCCGTGCCGGCTCCAGCCCGCAACCATCGGATTGTAAATCCAACAATATCATGACATTGCCGGGCTTTCTGGAACGGGAGCGCCGAATATGGCGCGGAAAAATCCCTGCCAGCAGGCAAACGGATTGGCGGCGGCGGACCGAGAGTGAGGCGATTTGAGCCGAATCGGCTTCCCGAGCGGGCAGCCGCTTCGGTTCTCGCTCAGCCCTTCGTTCGCCTCGCCACGTCCACCGCGGCGAACGCGGCCATGTTGACGATCCGGCGGACCGTCGCCGACGGGGTCAGGATATGGGCGGCCTTCGCGGCGCCCAGAACGATGCCGCCCACCGTGACGCCGTTGCCGGCGGCCATGCGCAGCAGATTGTAGGAGATGTTGGCGGCGTCGAGATTGGGCATGACGAGCAAATTGGCCGGCCCGACGAAATCGGAATCCGGCATTTTGTCATGGAGAATGTCGGGCGATAACGCCGCGTCGCCGCGCATCTCGCCCTCGACCGCCAGGTGGGGATTGCGCTCCCGGATGAGTTCGCGCGCCTTCCGCATCTTTTTCGCGCTCGGCAGACTGGAGGTTCCGAAGCTCGAATGCGACAGCAGGGCCACACGCGGGGTCACGCCGAAGCGGCCCACCTCGTCGGCCGCCAGAAGCGCGATTTCCGCGATCTGTTCCGCGTCCGGATCGGCGTTGTAGTGGGTGTCGCAGATGAACAGCTGATGATGCGGCAGCATCAGCATCTGCATCACGGCGAGCGTGTGCGCGCCCGGTCGCAAGCCGATCACGTTGCGGATGGCGGCCAGATGATCGAACGCCCGGCCGAACGCGCCGCATAACATGGCGTCGCCGACGCCGCGTTCGAGCAGCCAGGCCGCGAGCAGCGAACTGTTCGCGCGCATTTGCGCCAGCGCCAGCGCGCGCGACACGCCGTCGCGCTTCTTCACTGCGTAATAGCCCTCCGCCGCCTCCATATAGACCTGGGGATCATGCGGATCGACGATGCGAACGCCCTCGCCCGGCGCCAGCCTGAGGTCCAGCCCGGCGATTTTCTTGGCGATGACATCGGGGCGGCCAAGCAGCAGGGGCGTTGCGATCTTCTCGTCGACAATGATCTGCGCGGCGCGCAGGACCCGCTCGTCCTCGCCCTCGGCGAAGATGACCGAGCGTTCCGCCCGCTTGGCGCGGGCGAACACCGGCTGCATCGCCTGCCCCGAATGATAGACCAGAGCGTCGAGCTTTTGCCGGTACGCCTCCAGATCCGCGATCGGGCGGCGCGCGACGCCGCTTTCCGCCGCCGCCTTGGCGACCGCCGGCGCGACCACCGCGATCAGGCGCGGATCGAACGGTTTCGGGATGAGATAGTCGCGCCCGAAGCGCAACTCGGCGCCCTTGTAGGCGGTTGCGACCGCGTCGGCCGCTTCCGCGTGGGCGAGTTCGGCGATGGCGTTGACGGCGGCGACCTTCATCGCTTCGTTGATCGCGGTCGCGCCACAATCGAGCGCGCCGCGGAAAATGAATGGGAAGCACAGCACGTTGTTGATCTGATTCGGGTAATCGGATCGGCCGGTGCCGATGATTGCGTCCGGGCGCGCGGCGATGGCGTCTTCCGGACGGATCTCCGGGTCCGGGTTCGCCATGGCGAAAATGAGCGGATCGGGGGCCATGGTCTTGACCATGGCCGGGGTGAGGACGCCCGCCGCCGACAGGCCGAGAAAGATATCGGCGCCGACGATCGCGTCTGCGAGCGTGCGGGCGGAGGTTTCGTTGGCGTAGCGCGCCTTGCTCTCGTCGATCGTCCCGGACCGGCCGGCGAAAACGACGCCCGACCGGTCGACGATCAGCACCTTCTTCGGATCGAGGCCAAGGCTTACGGCGAGGTCGATGCACGCGATGGCCGCGGCGCCGGCGCCGGAGCACACGAGTTTGACCTCGCCGATGGCCTTGCCGACCAGGGCGAGGCCGTTGGCCAGCGCCGCCGCCGCGACGATCGCAGTGCCGTGCTGGTCGTCGTGAAAGACCGGGATCTTCATGCGTTCGCGCAGCTTCTTCTCGATATAGAAGCACTCGGGCGCCTTGATATCCTCAAGGTTGATGCCGCCGAAGGTCGGCTCGAGGCGGGCGATGGTCTCGACCAGTTTGTCGGGATCGTTTTCCGCCAGTTCGATGTCGAATACGTCGATGCCGGCGAATTTCTTGAATAGGCAGCCTTTGCCCTCCATCACCGGCTTGCCGGCCAGCGGCCCGATATTGCCGAGGCCGAGCACCGCGGTGCCGTTGGTGACCACGGCGATCAGATTGCTGCGGGACGTGAGTTCATCGGCCTGGTCGGGGTCCTCGACGATCGCCATGCAGGCGTCGGCCACGCCAGGCGAATAGGCGAGCGCAAGATCCCGCTGGGTGACCATCGACTTCGTCGGCGTGACCGAGATTTTGCCCGGCGTCGGAAACCGATGGTATTCGAGAGCGGCTTTCTTGAGATCCCCGTTCATCACTATCTCCTGATACTCGACTGGGCCAGGGCGCAGCAAACGCCCCGGCGCCCGACTGTCACGCTCCCGTGTGTCGGCGCAGTGCTACTCTGGCGTCTTATCGCATGACGCGCAGCGGCAGTCGCCTCTGGCTGTGAGACCGTCTCGAGCCAGCGAGGCCAAGCCTTCGCGTGGATCCACTTGTTAGCGCAATGTCGTCATCGCGGGGTGGGGACCGCGACCATCGGCCGCGCGACCGCTTGTCTCGCGCGGGAGGCGTGACGCGGCTTTCAGTTCGCGTTACGCGCCAAAAACAAGAAAAGCCTCGGAAGCGGGAGCTTCCGAGGCTTTTCTGTCGGTGGTCGCGGGGGTGCGCAGCCACCGACAGATGGAACCATTGTGTCTGGAGCTCTTGTTTCCTCTCTCGTCCTAGAGATCGCGAACGCCCAAGGTTCGGCGGGAGGATAATGACCTAACGCCGGACGAGACCTAACGCCGGCGTCCGAGGTTCGCGCCGTGACCCCATAAATGTCGGAGGTTCCGGCGCCCGAAATGAACTGCTTGGCAGCGTCGCCTCCCGCATTCAGCGTTTTCCGTACTGGACGGCGACCCGCCCGACACGCTCCCGGGCAACAATCAGTTTCATGATGCCGGCGGTTCCGTCGCCAATCTCGAGTCCCATGACGTCGCGCATCCGCTGCTGATGCGGCAAATCCATGGACCAGCCGTAGTGACCAAAGGTCAGGAGGCATTGATGGATCACGTCAAATGCGGTCTTCGGACCCATCCATTTGACCATGGCCGCCTCGGCCGTATGGGGGAGCCCGGCGTCGCGGAGCGCGATCGCGTGGAAGCAAAGCTGACGGATCGCGGCGATCTGGCTGTCGCCTTCGACCAAGGGGAACGTCACCCCTTGATAGGAGGCGATCGGCGCATTGAAGGCGGTGCGACTCTTTGTGTATTCCCACGCCTCGTCCAGCGACGCCTGGGCGCAGCCGACACATTGAAGCGCGATCAGGGCGCGGCTGAAATCGAAGCCGCGCATGACATGCGTGAAGCCCTGGTTCTCCTCGCCGAGCCTGTTTTCAATCGGCACGCGCACGCCCTCGAAGAAGACCGAGCCGCGTCCTATGATGTGGCTGCCGACATCGTTGAAGCGCGTGCGGGCGATACCCGGCGTATCGGCGGGAACCACCAGGGCGGTCACACCCGCCGCCCCGCTCTCGGGTGCGCCGGTCCGCGCGAACACGATGAATGCATCTGCGGAGTCGGCGAACGTGATCGATGTCTTCTCGCCGTCGAGAACATAATGATCGCCGTCGCGGCGGCAGCGCAGTTTTAGCGCACTCGCGTCTGAACCGCCGCTCGGCTCGGTTACGCATACGCCCATCAGCGTCTCCCCACTGATCATCCGGGGGATCCAGTAGGCTGCGAGCTTAGGCGAGGCGCTGCTCATGATGATTGCGCCGAGGAGCGACACGCCGACCGGCACGGCGCTGACGTTGAAATCGCCGTAGGCGAGTTCTTCGGCGATCAGGCCCGCCGTGACGCCCGGCGCGCCCAGTCCGCCGAAAGCCTCCGGAAGATCGACCCCCATGAGACCCAGTTCCCCCATCTCGCGGATAAGCGAGCGGTCGAGCACGCCTGACTTGTCGCGGGCCTGATAGTGCGGAGCGAGCTTTTCGCGCGCGAAACGACGGGCGAGATCCTTGATGGCGAGTTGGTCGTCGTTGAAAATCATACGCAAGGAGCTCCGGGTCGCGGATCGGACAGAAAACCGCGTCAGCGGCCCTGGAAGGTCGGCTTTTGCTTGGCGAGCATGGCGCGCATCGCGTTCCACGCGTCGTCGGTGCGGGTCACGCGCGCCATCGCGCGCGCCTCGTTTTCGAGTTGTCCTTCGAGGCTCTCGGCTGGACTGGAAAGCAGCAAGTTTTTCGCCTCGCCGAAGGCGCGGGTCGGACCCTGCGCGAGCTTGCGGGCGAGCGCCCAGGCTTCCGTTTCGAGCGCGTCGGCCTCGACGACGCGGTTGATGAGGCCAGTCGCGACCGCCTCTTCGGCGCTCAAGGTTTCGTTGAGCATGTAGAATTGTGCGGCCCGGCGTGATCCCATCCGGCGCGGCAGGAAGTAGCTGCCGCCGCTGTCGCTGACGATGCCGATGCCGGCGAAGGCGGCGTAGAATTTGGCGTTGGGTGAAGCAAGAACAAAATCCGCTCCGGCGACGAGCGCGACGGCGCCGCCCGCGGCCAGCCCATGCACCGCCGCAACGACCGGCGCGTCGAGCCGAGCGAAGCGCGAGATGCCCATGTGGAGATTGGATGTCGCCGCTGAAACAAAGCGTGCAAGGTCCTCGCGGCTGCGGGTCAGCGCATTGAGGTCGCCTCCGACGCTGAAGAACCGTCCCTTCGCGTCGATCAGCACGGCGCGAACGTCCTCGCGCACCGTGCATTCGGTCGCCAGACGATCGAAGTCCGCGGCAAAATGCTCGTCGAACGGATTGCCGCGCTCGGGCTGGCTCATCGTAATATGGGCGACGCCGTCCACGACTTCGAAGGCGAATGCGGTGAGTTCCATCTCAAAAACCTCGCGACCGGTTGTAAGAACACACGACCGCGCCGGCGCAATTACAACGCGCAACCGTCGGCGTGCAAAGGCGCGCCCCGAGGCGGAAGCGCCGCAGGCGCAGCAGGCAGGACGGGATAGGCAACGGGCGTCGGACGCGACGGGATCGACCCTCCTCCGGCATCGTTTTCTCCCTAAAGCGAAGGACCGCGTGAAGACGGCGTCCGATCAACTCGTAACGTAGTTTATCATTGTCGGATGGCTTCTGTCCAGCGCGGCGGGAGCGCAACCGCGACCTTTCGTTGAGATAGCGCTCGATTTTCGCGCATGCACCGACCGGTTGCCCGCCCCATGATGGTGTGCTAGTTTATGAAAACGCGGGCTTGGCCTTTGCAACGCGTCATCAATGTGAGGGTTTTTGGTGAGGGAGCCCACAGGAGCGGTGTCCGGGGACGTCCCGGACTTCGAAACGATCGACCGTCTGCGCGGTCGTCTCAGCGACTATCTTAGCATGGCTGCGAAGTGTCCGGTTTCGGTCGAGCGCGTGACGAAATATCCGGCCGGGTTTTCCTGGATCACCTGCGCTGTAACGCTGTCCGGTTTTCCGGACGCAAATGAAGCGATCCTCCGGATCGGGCCGCCGTATGGGCTTTTTGCGCCCTATAGCGCGATGCCGGAATTCGAACTCCTTGAGCGCGCTCGCAGCAAGCGAGGTTCCCGCGCCTCGCGTTTATCTGGCGAGCGACGATCAAACAATTCTTGGCGCGCCCTTTTTCTTCAGCGAGAAGATCGAAGGCGACACGCCCCTGCCCTGGGGCTCGCAGGGGCAGGCTCTCGAGGGAGCGCGGCGGGAGTCGCTCGCCGCCGACTTCATCGGCGCCCTCGCCGCCTTGCATTGTTTCGACTGGCGCGCGACGCCACTGGCAAAGTGGGGCGAAGGGGTCACGCTCGAAAACGCGGCCCACCGGCAGATCGACGACTGGGAGACGCGTTTCCGCAGGTGGGCTCTGCGCCCGCATCCGATGGCGCATCGCGCGCTTCAATGGCTGCGCGCCCATGCGCCCGTCGCTCGACGTCTTTCGCTCGTGCACGGCGACTACCGGCTCGGCAATTTTCTCGAAAAGAACGGGCGGATTTCCGCCATCCTCGACTGGGAGCTTGTGCATCTCGGCGACCCTGTCGAGGACCTCGGCTGGGCCTTCCTCCCGCAGTACCGCGGCGGCACGCCGCTCGTCTGTGGGCTCGCCAGCGAAGCGGATTTTCTCGCCCGCTACGAAGCGCAGGCCGGATTCCCGGTCGATCCGACCTCGCTCCGTTTCTACCATGTGTTTTCGCTGCTGAAGCTTGCCTTCACCCATATAGCGGCGGCGCGTTGCTTCGAGCAGGGGTTGTTCAACGACCTGCGAATGCCTGCTATGGCGACGCAGATAGCCCCGGTGTTCCGCCAGATCAGCCGAACGCTGGATGAGGCTGCATGAACAATTCCCTTCCCCGCCTGATCGACGGCATGGTCGCGACGCTCCAGAAGGAGGTCATTCCGCGCGTCGAGGGCGATTACGCGCGCGGGCAGGCATTCGGCGTCATCTATATGCTGAATAGCCTCAAGCTCCGATGTTCGTGGTCCAACGCCTTTCTGGCCGAGCAGCTAAGGGCCCTTGAAGACGCAAGCCGCGCGCTGCAGACGATTGCGGCGGACCTTCCGGGCGCACCGCTGCCCGATATTCACGCCCCGGCGGACTTGCCCGACGCAAGCGCGCTCGAAGCGATGCGCGACGCAGGCGACGCCAGCCTCTGCGACCTGATCGACTGGCTCGCCGCCAATCGCGCACGCGTCCCCGCCGAGGCCGCCGCGCGTGCGGAGAGCATTGTCGACGCCTATCTCGCCCGTCAGGCGAAATACGAAATCTCCACCAGCGCCAAGCCGATGTTCGTCGAGATGTCCGGCGGCGCAGAAAAGACTTGAGCGGCGGAGCCCCATCATGCTGAGCAAGCAGGACGACTTCATCGGCCATCAGCTGGCGACCACGTTCGACCATGTCATGAGTTCCGATCCGGCCTGGATGGAGCGGCTCTGGTACACCGGCCATCCGGTCCCCGGCGGCGATTTCATCTTCGACATCGGGCTCGGCTGGCATCCGAACCGCAATGTGATGGACGGGTTCGCCGGCGTCGCCTTCGGCGGCAAGCAATACAATTTTCGCGTCTCGCGACGCCTCCGGCCGAATCCGTTGGAGACGACCATCGGACCGCTGGAGATCGAGGTTCTTGAAGGTCTGCGCCGGCATCGCCTGACGCTGAAGCCGAACGAATCCGGCCTCGCTTTCGATCTGGAATTTGTGGCGACGATGAACCCGCACGAGGAAGGCGAGCATTTCCGCCGTCGGAACGGCCGCGTCACGGAGCACATGGCGCGGGCGCAGCAGTTCGGCGCCTATCGCGGCTGGATCGAGGTCGGGGGCGAGCGGCGCGAAGTCAGCGAAGCGAGCTGGCTCGGACAGCGCGACCATTCCTGGGGCATCCGCGCCGAGATGCGCACCGATGAGACCAATCCGCCGCTCACCTTTTATCCGCCATTCTTTTATTGCTGGACGACCGCGCAGTTCAAGGATCGCGGCCTGCACGTATTCTTCAAGGAGCGCGCTCCGGGCGAGAATATCTACATCTCGGGCGAAGAGGTTCGCGCGCTTGGAACGCGGTCGAAGGAGAGCGTCAGGCTGGACGACGTGTCGCACGATGTCGCCTGGGCGAGGGATCCGCTCGGACAGACACTTAAGAGCGCGGAATTCGAGGCCCGGTTTTCGGACGGCTCGACGCGGAAGCTGACAATCCGCGCCCTGCCCGGCCGGTTCTTCCTCAAGGGTGGCCTTTACGGCGGCCTGAAGGGCTGGTCACATGGCGACGACAAGGGCAAGCTTTACGCGGAGCACGATGTCTGGACGTTGGCGGAGCCGGCGACCCGCAGGCTCGCGCGCACACTGAGCGACCATGTGATCGAAGTGACCGACGGCGACGAGGTCGGTTACGGCATCGTCGAATATGGGGTCGGCAAGGGATACGCCCGCTATGCCGAGGTACAGGATCATCCGCCAATCTGAACAGAGGCGAGAGAACGCATGACCTATGCGACGCTGATACTCGAGCGGCGCGGCGCCGTCGAAATCCTGTCGCTGAACCGGCCGGAGAAGCTCAACGCGCTGTCGCCCGAGATGGCGGGCGAAATCACCGACTATTTCGAGGGCATCAAGACGCGACCCGATGTCCGGGTCGTCATTCTGCGCGGCGAGGGCCGGCTCTTCTGCGCCGGCGCCGATCTCGGAACGGACGCTTTTGCCGAACAGGGCTCGGGTCGCGCGCAGCGTCAGATGGCGATGCAAAGGCTCTATTCGGGCGTGGTTCGGGCGATGCGGTCCTGTCCCCAGCCGATCATCGCGCTTGTCCACGGGGCGGCGTGCGGCGGCGGCCTCTCGCTGGCGCTGGCTTCCGACGTGCGCTACGCCTCGCCCGACGCACGGATGAACGCGGCCTATATCCGAATCGGCCTTGGCGGTTGCGACATGGGCGCGGGGTATTTTCTGCCGCGGCTCGTTGGCCTTTCCAACGCCTCCGAGTTCCTGCTCAGCGGGCGCTTCATTCACGCCGAGCGCGCGTTGCGCATGGGGCTGATCAGTGAGATCGTTCCGGCGCAACAGCTCGTCGAGACAGGACTCACGCTCGCCGATGACATGCTGAAGGCCGCGCCGATGGGGCTTCGCATGACCAAGGAGACCCTCGCCGCCGAAATCGACGCACCGAGCCTCGAGGCGGCGCTGGCGCTCGAAGATCGGCAGCAGGTGATCCTGATCGACACCGACGACCACCGCGAGGCGGTGAAGGCTTTCAGAGAAAAACGCGCTCCGGCCTACCGCGATTTGTGATCAGGCCGTTACCGTTACGCGGTGGAATCATCCTTCCGGCGAAGCTCGCCGACGCTCCGCCGGCAAATCCCCGCCCCGTTGCGCCAGGACCGTCTCCGTCCGATCCCCTGGCCCGCGCATGTAACGTGCTGATCGTTTTATTGTTTTCTGGTTCTTGTGACAAATGCTTCTGGAATCAGGATGTCTATGCTATATCTGTCCTCATCGAGCAATCAGGCCGCGGGGCGGCCAAGCGAGGACGAAATGAACGAGGCGAAGCCGCTGACGGCAGAGGACGTGAATTCACCCGGACGGCGCGGACATGGGCGCGCGTTGTGGGGCGCGGTCGACGACCGCGCCGGCCGGGTCATCGACCGGGCCCTACAGCGCGTCGCCGCGCCCGTCGGGGCCGCGTCCGGCAAGCGGCGCCGGTGACAGATTTTTTCCGCCTCGATCGCCGGTAACCCCTTGATAAGTCCCGAATCGCGGAAATTTTTTGCAACTTTTGGAAACGGATTGAAATTTTTTGAAGCCCTGCGGAAAGAAATTGAAAAGTCTTGGAAGGAAACTGATGGAAACGGAAACCCCGCAGCCGGGCGCGTTCGGACTCCGGCTGCGCAGCGGACGGTCGGCGACCAAGACGTCAACGGGCGATGAGACCGCGCGGGGCGGCGAAGCGCGGACGACATGAACGAGGCGAGGCCGCTGACGGCGGCGGACGCGAATTCAGGCCGGGGCGGCCGAGGGAGGGCCAGTCGATCGGCGCGCGTTGTGGGGCGCGGTCGACGACCGCGCCGGCCGGGTCATCGACCCGGCCCCACAGGGCGGCGCTCACGATCCGCGGCCCGGCAAATTTTTTCCGCCTTCGATCGCCGGTAACCCCTTGATAAGTCCAGAATCGCGGAAATTTTTTGCAACTTTTGGAAACGGATTGAAATTCTCTGAAGCCCCTGCGGAAAGAAATTGAAAGTCTTGGAAGGAAACTGATGGAAACGGAAACCCCGCAGCCGGGCGCGTTCGGACTCCGGCTGCGCAGCGCGACAGGACGACATTTCACGTCCTCATCCCCATGGCTTCCCGCGCCCTTGCATAGTCCGCGGCCAGGCCCGCGATCCAGTCGGCGGCGGGCAGCGACGCCTTGACCGCGCCGATCCCCTGCCCGGCGCTCCAGATGTCGCGCCAGGGCTTGCCTTGCGAGGCTTCGCCGGAAATGTCGACCCGCTCGGGGTCCTTCCGCGCGATGGCGTCCGGATCGAGCCCGTTCGCCCGAAGCGATGGCGCGAGGAAGGAGGCGCGCGCGCCGGTGAAAGCCTTGGTGACGATCACGTCGGCGGCCCCGCCCTCGACCACCATCTGCTTGAACGCTTCGGCCGTATTGGCTTCCCGGCTCGCCAGGAAAGGAGAGCCGATATAGGCGAAATCGGCGCCGAGCGTCTCGGCGGCCAGCACGCCCCGGCCGGTCGCGATGCAGCCCGCCAGCAGAAGCGGCCCCCACCACCATTCCCTGATCTCGACAGTGAGCGCGAACGGCGACACGGAGCCGGTATGGCCGCCGGCCCCGGCCGAGACTGCGATGATCCCGTCCACGCCCATCTCGGCGCATTTGCGGGCGTGCCTGTCGCTCGCGATGTCGTTGAACACGAGCCCGCCATAGGCATGGACCGTGGATATGATCTCGGGATCGGCGCCGAGCGCCAGCACGACGATCGGCGCCCTGTGCTTCACGACCAGGTCGAGATCGGCCTTCAGCCGTGCGTTGGTGCGATGGCAGACGAGATTGATCGCGTAGGGCGCCGGACAATCCGCAAGCGCCTTACCGATCTGCGTCAGGTCCGCGTCGAGGGCCTCCGTCGTTCGGGCGTTCAGCGCGGGCATCGCGCCGATAATTCCGGCCCGACATTGGGCTATCAATAGGTCAGGCGTCGAGGCGATGAACATTGGCCCGGCCATTACCGGCAGTCTGAGGCTCGTCTTCAACCTCCCGGCGAGAGCTGGATCGCCCTTCACAAGGAATCTCCGAAGGTCGCGCTACCCTGGTCGAGCGCTTTGCGTTCGCCGACAAAGGCCTGAAACGCGGCGCCTGTCTCCTCCCGCCAAATGCGGAAGTCGAGGCGGTCGCCTGGAAGGACGACTCCGGCAAAGCGACAGCCGAGGGAGGCGAGGTCGGCGGGCGAGCGGCCAAGCGCGCGAGCAACCGCGACGCCGGCCACGGCGTAGGAAGCAAGCCCGTGCAGGATCGGGCGCTCGAACCCGGCGCGCTTTGCCGCCTCTGGATCCGCATGCAGCGGATTCCAGTCGCCCGAAAGCCGATAGATGAGGGCGGCGCGGGGATCGATCGCGAAGCTCGCGAGCAAATCGGGATCCCGGTGGGGAATGACGAGACTCTTGCGCTTTCGGCGGCTCACCCCCAAAGCCGCCATCGCCACGCAGCAGCAGCGTCTGCCTGAGCGCGCACAGCGGCCTGCTGTCGGATGGGTCCGTGACTTCGCGTTCGAGGACGACGAGCGCGCCCTTGCCCACCCCTCGGTCCGTCACCGAAACAACGCGCGAGCGCGCGGCGACCTCGCCTTCCGGCGCGAGGGGCCGGCGAAAGACAGCGGCCTGTTCGTAGTGGACGAGTTTTGCGAAGTCGACGCCGAATTGCGGCGCGCGAATCCACATGCCTGGCGAGCCGAGCGTAACCGCGAAGGTTGGCAGGACCGTAAGCCGGTCCTCTAGCAGGAATAAAAGATCGGAGGGATCGGTCGGGTCGGCGCCGAGCCCAACCCCGAGCGCATAAAGGATGGCGTCGCGCTTGGTATAGGTCTGACGCGCCTCCGGGAACTCATGGCCAAGCAGGAGTTCGGGACGGATCGCCATCGTCAGACCGGGTCCCAGGTGAAGACGTCGGCCGAGCGATGCAAGGGATAGAAGTCGTTGGCGAACATCGGGAAGACGCGCTCGGCGATGGTCTCAGGCGTCCAGCCGTCGGACGTATGGGCGGTGCGGATCGGGCGGGGCTGCGAGAAGAGATAGATCTCGTTGTTGCGGACGCCGAAGATCTGCCCGGTCACGCTTGCTCCGGCGTCGCTGAGGAGCGCCGTGACGAACGGGGCGATCTTTTCCGGCACAAGCTTCTTCAACCCCTCGACGCGCTTCTGCTGTTCCGGCGTATTTGTGGGGATCGAGTCGATCATCCGCGTCCAGGCGAAGGGCGCGACCGCGTTGGAGCGCACGTTGAAGCGCTGCATGTCGAGCGCGATGGACTTGGACAGGGCCGCGACCCCAAGTTTGGCGGCCGAATAATTCGCCTGCCCGAAATTGCCGACGAGCCCCGACGTCGAGGTCATATGGACATAGGCGCCGGACGCCTGGTTCTTGAAATGGGGCGCTGCGGCGCGGCTGACGTTGAACGACCCCTTGAGATGGACGGCGATGACCGCGTCGAATTCCTCTTCCGTCATCTTGTGGAACAGACTGTCGCGTAGGTTGCCGGCGTTGTTGACGACGCCATCGATGCGCCCAAAGGAATCCAGCGCCGCCTGCACGATGCGATGCGCGCCGTCCCACGAGGCGACGGAGTCGCCGTTGGCCACGGCGCGTCCGCCGAAAGCCCGAATTTCGCCGGCGACCTGCATCGGCGACCGGGCGTTTCGTCGCCCTCCCCCACGAGGCTCACGCCGAGGTCGTTGACCACGACCGCGGCGCCTGCACGCGCCAGATCGATCGCGACTCCGCGACCTACGCCCCGCCCTGCGCCCGTAACAATGGCGACCTTGCCATCCATGACACCCATGATGTCCCTCAATAGCTCTTCGGCAGCTCCAGCACCTTTTCGGCGATGAAGCTCAGGATCAGTTGCTCGGTGATCGGCGCAAGGCGGGTCAGCGCCGCTTCGCGGTAGAGGCGTTCGACGTGATATTCCTTGGCGTAGCCGAAACCGCCATGGGTCATGATCGCTTGCCAGGCGGCGTCGTGCCCGGCGCGCGCGCCGAGGAACTTCGCGCTGTTGGCCTCGGCGCCGCAGGGGCGGCCGGTGTCGTAGAGCTCGGCGGCCTTCATGGCCATGAGCCACGCCGATTCGAGATACATCCATTTCTCTGCGAGCGGATGCTGGATTCCCTGGTTCTGGCCGATCGGCCGGTCGAAGACGACGCGCTCCTTTGCGTAGCGCGTGGCCCGGCGAAGCGCGTCCTGTCCGATTCCGATCGCCTCGACCGCGATCAGGATCCGCTCCGGATTGAGGCTATGCAGGATATAGGAGAAGCCCTTGCCTTCCTCGCCGATGCGGTCTTCCTCCGGCACGAAAAGGCCGTCGATGAAGATCGCGTTGGAATCGACCGCCTTGCGCCCCATCTTCGGGATCCGCTTCACGTCGATCTTCTCGCGATCGAGGTCGGTGTAGAAGATCGTGATGCCGTCGGTCGGACGCTTGCAGTCCTCGTATTTGGTGGTGCGGGTCAGCAGCATGATCTTGCTCGCGACCTGCGCGGTCGAAGTCCAGACCTTCTGTCCGCGAACGACGTAGCCGCCGGGAACCTTCTCGGCGAACGTCTTGATGCGGGTCGTATTCAGGCCGGCGTCCGGCTCGGTGAAGCCGAAGGCGCACTGATCCTGCCCGGAGATGAGCCGCGGCACCCATCGCGCCTTCTGTTCGGGCGTGCCTTTCACGACGATCGGATGCGGCCCGAAGAGGTTGATGTGCACCGTCGACGCGGCAGCCATCGCGCCGCCGTGACTTGCGACCTCGTGCATCATGACGGCGGCTTCGGTGACGCCGAGGCCCGCGCCGCCGTAGTCCTCCGGCATGGTTATCCCGAGCCATCCGGCCTCGGCCATCGCGCGATGGAATTCGCGCGGGAAGGCGCCGTCTTCGTCACGCGCGAGCCAGTAGTCGTCGCCGAACTTCGAGACGACGGCGCGCACGCCTTCGCGAATCGCGCTCAGTTCATCGTCGTCCGGCAGGGGTCTGCTTCCGCTCATGGTGGGCGCCTTCCTCCGTTCAGATGGACGCAAGCGTCTTCTGCGCCGCCTTCAGATGCGGGATGTCGACCATCTTGCCCTCGATTCCGAGCGTGCCCGCGCCGGGATTGGCAGCGAAGGCCTCCACGATCCGGCGCGCATGGGCGATCTCCGCTTCGGACGGCGCGTAGCAGCGGTTAATGATCGCGACCTGGTCGGGATGGATCGCCATGCGGCCGAGGAACCCGTCGCGACGCGAACGGCGGCAGTCGAGTTCGAGCCCTTCCGTGTCGCGGAAGTCGGCGTGGATCGTGTCGATGGCGTGACCTCTGCAGCGGCGGCGGCAAACAGGCATTGTGCGCGGACGACTTGATAAGGGAAGGTCCAACCGCCCGCTTCCCGGTTCTCCGTCGCGCCGAGCGCCGCTGCAAGGTCCTCCCCGCCCCAGGTCAGCGCGGCCAGTCGCGGATGCGCTGGCGCGTACGTGTGAAGGGCGAACATGGCCTTTGCTGTCTCGGTGGCGACGACCACGATCCTGATAGAGCCGACCGGCATACCGGCCTTCGTCTCGAAGGCGTCGAGATAGTGGCTGAAGCGCACGATGTCCTCCGCGCCGTTCGCTTTCGGAATGAGCACTCCGTCGAGCCCCGGCTTCACGACGGCGGCGAGATCGTCGAGGGTCAGGCCCGTGTCGAGCGCGTTGATTCGGACAAAGAAGGACCAGCCGCACGGCTCCGTTTTGTCGAGAAGGCGCGCGACATGAGCGCGCGCCGCCACCTTCTGGCCGGGCGCGACGGAATCCTCGAGGTCGAGGATCAGTGCGTCCGCGCCGGACGCCTGCGCCTTCGCGAACTTGCGTTCCGAATCGCCGGGAACGAACAGGAGCGAGCGAAGCTTCATTGGGGCTTCCTCATCATCAGCGCGACGCGGCGGCACGAGCAGACGACCTCGTTGCGTTGGTTCAATCCCTCGTGCGCGAAGGTCACGATCCCCTGCGTCGGGCGCGACTTCGAGTCGCGTAAATCCACCACCGTGGTCTCCGCGCGGATCGTGTCGCCGGCAAAGACCGGCTTTGGAAAGGCGACTTTCTCCCAACCCAGATTTCCGACCGTCGTGCCAAGCGTGGTGTCCTGCACCGAAAGGCCCACGACGAGCCCAAGGGTGAAGATGGAATTAACCAACGGTTTCCCGAATTCGGTCGTCTTGGCGTATTCGTGGTCGATGTGGATGGCCGCCGGATTGTGAGTCAGCGCCGAGAACAGGATATTGTCCATGTCGGTGACCGTGCGCCGGACCTCATGGACGAAAGTTTGACCGACGGAGAATTCTTCAAAGTATTTCCCACCCAAAGCGCGGCCTCCTTCAGTTCAGGCGTCCAAAGATCGAGACGGCGGCGACACTGTTGAACGGCGCGCCGCCGAGATTGTGGGTCAATCCGAGATCTACCTTGCCGAGTTGGCGCGCCCCCGCCCGGCCGAGGAGCTGCGTATAGATTTCGTAGGCCATGCGGAGCCCCGACGCCCCGACCGGGTGTCCGAAGCACTTGAGGCCTCCGTCCATCTGGCAGGGCTGGACGCCATCGCGATCATAGCGGCCGTCGAGAATGTCGGCCGGCGCGGCGCCTTCCTTCGACAGCCCCAGGTCCTCCATCGTCACGAGCTCGGTGATGGAGAAACAGTCATGCACTTCGGTAAGGGACAGCTCCGTCGCCGGGTTACGCACGCCCGCCTCCGCGTAGGCGCGCTTCGCAGCCTCCCGTGTGTTCAGCACGTAGGCGCCGTCCCAGGCGCTATATTGCATCTCCCAGCCGTGGCTGGCCGAAAGCTGCACGGCCTTGACGGTCACCGGATTGACGACTCCGAGCCCTCTCGCAATCTCGGGCGTCGTGACGATGGCGGCCGCTGCGCCGTCGGACACGCCACAGCAATCGTAAAGGCCGAGCGGGTCCGCGATCATCGGCGCCTTGAGGATTGTCTCGACGTCGACGGCCTTGCGCAGATGGGCGCGCGAATTTTGAACCGCGTTCTCGTGGCTCTTCCAGCTCACATGCGCCATGGCGCGCTTGAGGTCGTCGCCGTTCAGCCGGTGCTTCGCCGCGTAGGCGCCCGCAAGCTGAGCGAAGGAGCCGGGCGCAGAGCCATAGGGAAGCCAGAGGTCGTTGGCGAGGCCCTTGGTGCGGACGGGCAAGCCGCCGTAGCCCGTGTCCTTCAGCTTCTCGACGCCGAGCGCCAGCGCGAAATCGACCGCGCCGGCCGCGACGGCGTAGACGGCGGCGCGCAAAGCCTCGGACCCGGTCGCGCACATGTTCTCGACCCGCGAGACTGGAATTGTCTTCAGGCGCAGGGCATGCGCAAGGGGCAACGCGCTGTTGCCGACATTGATGTCGTCGAGCGCATTGCCCATCCAGGCGGCCTGGATGTCGGAACGCCCGATCTTTGCGTCCGCAAGCGCCTCCACGAAGGCCTCGACCATGAGATCCTCGGAGCCCTTGTCCCAATGTTCTCCGAATGTCGTGCATCCCATGCCGAGAATCGCGACCTTGTCCTTGATCCCGCTTGCCATGTCTCAACCTTCGAGCAATGGACGCTCGGCCGGCGCCGCTTTCCAGAAATAGGTGCGAAAGCCCCGACGCTGATCGCGCGACTTGATGCGGAGGCGCATCCGCACCCGGTCGCCCACAGAAAAGCCTCTCAGGTCGTCGTCCGTGAATTCCATCATCACTCGTGCGCCATTGTCGAACTGCGCGAGCCCGAACCAGAACGGCGGGTCGGGCGTGAAATTCAGCCGATCTGCGGTGACGGAGACGATGCGGGCGAGGTCGTCCGCGAGCCGGACATCCTGCATCGCCTCGGGCCCATCGGCGTCGGGCCGGACGGGAATGCGGCTCTTCGGAAACTGCACGTTCCCGGCCGCATCACGACCGCCGACGAAGCCGGTCATGTCGCGCCCGGTGCGCGCGATGACGGTGGCCTGCGCCTTTTGCTCAAATTCAGAGCGCACGCCCCAATCGAGTTCGAGCGCACCGTTGAGACTCAGGAAACGAACATAGTCGCCGAGAGCGAGCCCCTGCCGCAGCGCGTCCTCGGCCGAGCCGGCGCCCGGCATCGGCGCCGTCATTTCCAGCACCAGCGCGTCACAGCCGCTTCCGAATCCTGCGAGCAGAATGCGCTCTCCCGGTTTGGCCCGCGCGGTTGCGAGCGCCATCGCGAAGAGACCATGGGCGGCGCCGAGATCGCCAAGCGCCGCCGCCACGTCGGACGCATGGTTCGGGGCCGCGATCCCGGTCGCGCGGCCAATGTCGCGCCACAGGCCCGCGACCGGCTCGTGGACAGCGGCATGCCGGATATCGGAGGGGCCAAGCCCCGCCATCGCGAGCGCCTTGCGGATGGTCGGCGCGAAAATCGCCGAGACGGCCGTCTCGCGCACGAACCGCTCTTCATAGGCGTAGGGCTCGGGATGCTCGCGCGACGCGTAGACGTCCACGAGATCGTGGGACTGGCTCGCCCATCCAATCAGACGGGCGGCGCCTTCTTCGGCGACCATCACCGCGGAGCCGCCGTCGCCCTGCGACAGATGCAGCGGAGAACCTGCTCGGCCCGGCCGCCTTTCGCCGGCCGCGACGAGGGCGGACCCCGGCGCAAGCAGCGCATCGAGCAGCGCCGAGACGGCGCAGCGCCGCGAGCCCGAGACGTCCCGGGCTCGCGTTTCTGTTGGCAGCGCGAGCGCGTCCACGATCAGCGCCGCGTGAAGTCGCTCGAAGAAGGGCGCGGACGTGGACGCGAACACTACCGTGTTAGGCGCCCGATGGATGAGCCGCGCCGCCTCGACCGCAAGGGTCAGGGGATCCTCGTCCCATCCAGCGACGGCGCGCCGTCCCCCGCCGCGACCCCCGAGCCCGGAAGATTTCAGAGCCTTCGCGGCGGAATCCCGGTCGAGCCGCAGCAGTGGCGCGTAGGCCCCCACGCCGACGATCGCTGCTTTCGCCTCTGCCTGCAAGCGTTCGCTCCCGTTTGGACTGACCAACCTTGACAGCATTTCGAGAGTTTGTAAATATGCTTACGATCTTGGCGCCAGTTAAAGGTAGGCGAGCCAAGTCGCGGGAGGCGCGTCTTGATGAGCATGGATATCTTTCGCGACGATGCGCTTGCCGGCAAATCTGTTCTGGTGACGGGCGGAGGCGGCGGGCTCGGTCTCGAGATCGGCAAAGCGCTAGCCGCCAAGGGCGCAAAAATTCACATCTGCGGCCGTCGCCCACAAGTGCTCGAGGAGGCGGCGAAGACGATCTCCGAAGGTGCGGCTTTCCCCGCGTTTCATCATATCTGCGACGTTCGCGACGCCGATCAGGTCGAAATCGCATGATGGACCGGATCTGGGCCGAGGGGCCGCTGACCGGACTCCTCAACAACGCCGCCGCAAATTTCATCGCGCCCACCAAAGATCTCAGTCCGCGCGGCTTTCGCGCCGTGACTTCGACAGTCATGGACGGCAGCTTCCATGCGACGCTCGCCGCGGGAAAGCGATGGATCGCGAACGGTCAGAAGGGGTCGGTGGTCAGCAATCTGGTGACCTGGGTGTGGACAGGATCGGCTTTCGTCGTGCCCTCAGCGATGGCCAAGACCGCAATCCACGCGATGACCATGTCGCTTGCGGTCGAATGGGGACGTTACGGCATTCGTCTCAACGCCACGGCGCCTGGGCCGTTTCCGACCGAGAGCGCGTGGGAGAAGCTCAATCCAATACCGGACGTTTCCTCCTCGGCGACGCGGGCCGATACGGTGCCGCTGGGGCGCTACGGCCAAATGCGGGAGCTTCAGAACCTCATCATCTTTCTGTTCTCCGATGCGTGCGACTATCTGACCGGGCAGACGATTGCCATTGACGGCGGCCAGCATCTCGCGGGTCCCGCAACTTTCGCGGATCTCACCGCGCTCACCGACGATCAGTGGCGCGCGGCGCGCGAGGCCATCCAGCGCTCCACGCAGCGCGACAAAGCGCAGCGCGTCGCGAGCGCCCAGGTGGGAACCGACCGATGATCGAGCGCTCGCTGTTCACCGAAGAGCATGAGATCTGGCGGGCCTCGGTCCGGCGCTTCGTCGAGGAGGAGATCGTCCCGTATCACGCGAAATGGGAGGAAGAGGGCATCGTTCCCCGAGAGCTCTGGCGGAAAGCCGGAGCCCAGGGCCTGCTTTGCTGCACCGTGCCGGAGGAATACGGCGGCGTCGGCCTCGACTATCTGTTCGATGTGGTCGTGTTCGAGGAGCTTTGGCGCGTCGGGCGCGAGCGGGCCCGGCTTTCTCATCCATACCGATCTCGTCGCGACCTACATCCTTTCATTCGGCACCGATGCGCAGAAGCACGAATGGCTGCCCAGAATGGTCAAGGGTGAGGCGATCGGTTCGCTCGGCATGACCGAGCCGCACGCCGGCAGCGATCTCAAGGCCATACGCACGCAGGCGCGCCGCGATGGCGACGATTATGTCATCAACGGGCAGAAGGTCTTCATTTCGAACGGACAGCTTTGCGACGTCATCGTTCTGGCGACGAAGACGGATTCTGGCGCCGGCGCGGGCGGCGTGACGCTCTTTCTGGTCGAGTTGAAGCGACGCGGCTTCACCAGGGGCCGCAATCTCGAAAAGCTCGGCATGAAGGCGCAGGACACGTCCGAGCTTTTTTTCGAGGATGTCCATATCCCCGCCTCGAACATGCTTGGGCCCGAGGGCAAGGGCTTCGCCCTCATGATGACCAAGTTGCCCCAGGAGCGGCTCGCGCAAGCCATCCGGTCGGCGACAGTCACCGAGACGGTCATCGAGTGGACCGCGGATTACACAGCCGGACGCAAGGCGTTCGGCCAGACGATCGCAGACTTCCAGAACACCCAGTACGTTCTCGCCGACCTCAAGGCGCGGGCGACGATGGCGCGCGTCTTCACCGACAAGTGCATCGAGCTTTATCTGAATGGTAAGCTCGACGCGGTGGACGCGGCGATGGCGAAGCTCGTGACGTCCGAGCTCCATTGCGAGGCCGTCGACAAGTGCCTGCAGCTTTTCGGTGGCTGGGGCTACATGTGGGAATATCCGATCTGCCGGGCCTATGCCGACGCGCGCGTCGTCAAGATCGCGGGCGGCTCGGTCGAGGTGATGAAGACGATCATAGCGCGCGACATGTTCAAGGGCCGGCTGCCGGCGAGGTCGTCCCGCGGATGAGCAAGCGGCCCGCCCTCGCCGAAGGCAAGCCCTCGACGCGCGACCTCAATACCGGTCTCCGCTTCGGCTTCCTGATCCACGACGTCTCCCGGCTTCGGCGCGTCGTCGTGGACAGGGCGTTGAAGCCCCTGGGCATCACGCGCGCGCAATGGTGGGTGTTGGCCTTTCTCTCGCGCCGGGACGGGATGACGCAGACGGCGCTCGCCGCGGATCTCGACCTCACCAAAGTCGCGATCGGCGGATTGCTCGACCGAATGGAAAGCGCCGGCTTCGTCGAGCGCCGCGCGGACAAGCACGATGGCCGCGCGCGCCGGGTTTACCTGACGCGCGCCGGGCGCCAAAATGGTCGGCGCCATCCGGGAAAGCGTCGAGACCGTCGAGATGGAAATCCTGAGCCGCATCTCGAACGCCGAACTCGAACAGGCGACGGAAACGCTGCGAACGCTCAAGGAGACGGTGCTCGAAATCCTCGGCGCCGAAGCCGAGAGCGACGAGAACGCCGACATCGAAACATTCAGTTGAGAGGAGATAACCCTTGCGTGGACTGAAGGACAGGGTCGCGGTCGTCACCGGCGGTGGACAGGGAATTGGACGCGCGCTGACGCTCCGGCTTGCGGAAGAAGGCTGCAGGGTCGCGATCTTCGACCTGAAGCCGGAAGCCGCCAAGCAGACGGAGATGCTTGCGTCGAAGGGCTCGGTCACGAGCTACGAGCTTGATGTCGGAGACTATGCCGCGGTTGCGGCGGCGACCGCCAAGGTCGAGGCGGATCTCGGGCCGATCTGGGCGCTCGTCAATAACGCGGGCTGGGACCGCCCTGCCCCGTTCCTCACGACCGACAAGGCTCTGTGGGACAAAATCATCCACATCAATCTCTACGGGCCGCTCAATACGCATCATGTGATCGCGCCGCTGATGGTGAAGCGCGGCGGCGGCCGGATCATCAACATCGCCTCCGACGCGGCGCGGGTCGGGACCAGCAACGAAGCCGTCTATTCGGCCTGCAAGGGCGGCCTCATCAGCTTCACGAAGTCGGTGGCGCGGGAGCTCGCAAGCAAGGGCGTTCTGCTCAACGCCGTCTGTCCCGGCCCGACCAACACGCCGATGATGGCGACGGTGCTCGGCGAAGGCGAGCAGGCGGTGAAGTGGAAGGACGCGATGGTCCGCGGCATCCCGCTCAAGCGCATGGGCGAGCCTGGAGACTATGCCGGCATCGTCGCCTTCCTCGCCTCTGACGACGCGTCCTTCATGACCGGCCAGACCATTTCGGTCGCCGGCGGCATGAACATGATCTGAACTTGGAGGACAATCCATGACCGACGTCCCCGTTTTCGAAGACATTCTCTACGAGAAGCGAGACAACCGCGCGGCCTGGATCATCATCAACAGGCCGAAGCTCTATAACGCCTTCCGCGCGCAAACGATGGAAGAACTGATCAAGGCCTTTCAGATCGCGGGCTACGACAAGGCCATTTCCTCCATCGTGTTGACTGGCGCCGGCGACAAGGCGTTCTGTACGGGCGGCGACCAGAGCGCGCACGAGGGGCAGTACGACGGACGCGGGATCGTCGGCCTGCCGATCGACGAGTTCCAGTCGATTATCCGCGACGTGCCGAAGCCTGTGATCGCTCGCGTGAACGGCTTCGCGATCGGCGGCGGGAACGTCTTCGCCACGCTTTGCGACCTAACGATCGCGGCGGACACGGCGAAATTCGGCCAGGTCGGTCCGAAAGTGGGATCGGTGGACGCGGGTTGGGGCACCGCCTTGCTTGCACGCCACATCGGCGACAAGCGGGCCCGGGAGATGTGGTTCCTGAACGAGCAATACACGGCGCAGCAGGCCCTCGAGATGGGCCTCGTCAACAAGGTCGTGCCGCTTTTGGAACTGGACGCGGCGGTGAAGGCCTGGACCGACATCCTGGCGGAGCGCTCGCCCACCGCGCTCGCGCTCGCCAAGCGCTCGTTCAACGCCGACAGCGAGAACATCCGCGGCATCAGCCTCGCAATGCTCAGTGCGGTCAAGCTCTTTTACGAAACCGAGGAGTCGAAGGAAGGCGTGCGGGCTTTCATGGGCAAGCGGAAGCCCGACTTCCATGCCTCCCTGAAGTGAAGCCAAACTAAGCGATGCCGCCTCGCCGGCTCGACCTGGACGACTTCGCCTCGGTGCTTCCCCCCGGCGGCCGGTCGATCGTCTCTTCCTGCTCCGGCGAGTCTCTCCTCCTTGCGGAGGGGGTCAGACGCGCGGGACAACGCCTTGGCGCGATGACGTTCACCGGCGTGTTTGTGCCCGGACTGAACAAGACAACCTGGCTAGCGAACCCGTCCTGCCGGGTCGAGACCTTCTTCATGACGCCGGAGCTAAAGGCGGCGGGCGCGGCGGCAAGGCTCTTGCCGTTCTGCTACGGCGACATCCTCAAGTGGCTGAGAGCGACGCCGATCGACGCCGCCCTGTTCATGGCGTCGCCCCCAGATGCGGTCGGAAACTGCAGCTTCGGCCCGATCGTCGATTTCGTCGCCGAGTTATGGCCCCGAATTCCGATCCGGGTCGCCCACATCAATCCGCGAATGCCCAGAACAGCCGGCCCCTGCGCCATTCCCTTCGACACGCTGACCGCCTTCGTCGAAGCCGATCAAGACCTCCTCGGCGGAGCGGACCGGCCTGACGACGCTGTCTCGCAAGCCATCGGCGAGGCCGTCGCCCGCACCATCCCCGATGGCGCCACGATCCAGACCGGCCTCGGCAAGATCCCGACCGCCGCGCTGCGCGCCCTGAAGGGACGCCGAAACCTGAGGATTCATTCCGGCCTCATCCCGGAGGCGGTCGTCGATCTCGAGGACGCCGGCGCGCTTGCGCCCGGGGTCAGCGTGACTGGCGGCGTCGCGATCGGATCGCGGCGGCTTTACGACCGGGTCGGCGGCCCAGCCTATCGTTTCCACCCGGTCTCCTACACGCATTCGCCGCGCGTGCTGGCTGACATCGAGGACTTCGTTACGCTCAACTCCGCGATGGAGGTCGATCTCTTCGGCCAGGCCTATGCGGAGATGGGTCCGTCCGGTCTCGTGTCTGGCCCCGGTGGCGCATCGGATTTCGCGCGCGGCGCGCGCGCCTCCGGGGGCTTGCGGATCGTGGCGCTCCCTGCGGACGCCGCCGACGGAGAGATCAGCCGCATCGTCGCGCCTGGCCAGGGCTCGGGTCCGGTTTCGCTCGGCCGCATGGATATGGATATCGTCGTCACCGAATACGGATCGGCCGACTTGCGCGGGTTGGACCACGACCAGCGCGCCCGCGCGCTGATCGGGCTCGCGCCGCCCAGCCATCGCGATCGGCTCCGCCAGCAATGGTCTGCTGTCGCCGCAAAATTCTGACAGGCAACAGGGAGAAAGCGCCATGGCCGTCGGGAAAGTCATCATCAGTTGCGCCGTCACGGGCTCGATCCACACGCCCTCGATGTCGCCGTACCTGCCGGTCACTGCGGAGGAGATCGCGGAGAGCGCGCTCGGCGCGGCGGAGGCGGGCGCAGCGATCGTCCATCTGCACGGGCGCAATCCGGTCGACGGCCGCCCGGACCAGAGCCCGGGGGCCTTCGAGCCGTTCCTGCGCAGCATCAAGCAGTCGTCCAATGTTGTCGTCAATCTGACGACCGGCGGCTCTCCCTACATGACGGTCGAGGAACGCGTGCGACCGGCCGAGAAGTGGAAGCCGGAAATCGCCTCGCTCAACATGGGATCGATGAATTTCGGCCTATTCCCAATGCTCAAGCGCTTCAAGACGTTCAAGCACGAGTGGGAGCCAAAAATGCTGGAGGTCTCGCACGATCTCGTGTTCAGAAACAGCTTCAAGGACATCCGCTACGCGCTCGACACGCTGAACGCCTCCGGCGCGCGCTACGAGTTCGAGTGTTACGACACGAGCCATCTCTATAACTTGCACTATTTCTTCACCGAGGGCTTGGTGAAGGCCCCCTGTTCATCCAGACCTGCTTCGGGCTGCTTGGCGGCATCGGCGGGCATCCTGACGACGTCATGCATATGAAGCGGACGGCGGACCGGCTGTTCGGGGACAATTATCGCTGGTCCGTGCTCGGCGCGGGACGCAACCAGATGCCGGTCGCCGCGCTTGCCGCGGCGATGGGCGACCATGTCCGCGTCGGCCTCGAGGACAGCCTTTGGGTTGGCGCGGGCAAACTCGCCCCATCGAACGCGAGCCAGGTCACCCAGGTGCGTAAGATCATCGAGGGTCTCGGACTCGAGGTCGCGACACCTTACGACGCGCGCGAGATCCTCGCGCTCAAAGGCCGCGACCGGGTGGCCTTCTGATCAACCCTTTGAACGCACGGCGCTTCGCGAGGATAGGACATGACCTCTGCTCCACCCGACGATCTCAAAGAGTTCCGCATTGAAATCCAAAGCAACGGGCTCGCCCATATCGTCTTCGATGCGCGGGGCCGCTCGATGAACGTGTTCTCGGAAGCCGCTATCGTCGAGATCGGGCGCATTGCCCGCTGGCTCGAAAACGCCGATGTCCGCGGCGCGTTGATCCGCTCGGGCAAGGCGTCGGGCTTCTGCGCGGGCGCCAATCTGCCAGAAATCTGGGCGGCCTATGACATGATCATGGCGACGCCGACGCCGCGCCGCTTCCGCGCGGCGTACGATCATTTCTTTCGATTGAGCCTCGCCCTTCGCGCCCTGGAGACCTGCGGCAAGCCAGTCGCCTCCGCGATCGCCGGATTGGCGCTCGGGGGCGGGGGCGAGCTTGCGCTGGCTTCGCACTATCGCGTCTTAAGCGACGACCGGCGCGCCGCGATCGGCCTGCCGGAATCTCTGGTCGGTCTCCTTCCAGGGGCCGGGGGCACGCAGCGCTTGCCGCGCCTCGTCGGGGTCGAGCGGGCCATGCCGCTGCTTCTCGAAGGCAAGAGGCTCGCCGGCGCGAGCGCCGTGGAAGCCGGGATCGCGCATCGTGTAGTCAAGGCGGGCGAGGAGATCGCCGCTGCCGAGGCGTGGCTCCTGTCCTCGCCCGAACCGACCCAACCGTGGGACCGCGAGGACTGGACGCCTCCAACGCCAGCGGCAATCAGCGCCGCGCTCGAACCCCTCCGTCGCAAAGCGATTGAAGTCTCGCTCGGCCATTATCCCGCGATCTTTGCGATCCTCGATTGCGTCGAGTTCGGCTTGCCGCAGACCTTCGAGGGCTCCATCCGCAGCGAGATGACCAGCTTCTCCCATCTTGTGCTGAGGCCCGAACCGCGCGCCATGATCCAGACCATGTTCCTTGGCCGTGTCGACTATGAACGGCTCGACCGCATGCATGAACTGCCCGAGGTCGCTCGCGGAGTTGTCGCGCTGGTGAAATCAGAGCTGCAGAAATCGAGCGGTGCGGATTCGGCGCTGGCTGCGGCCGGGTTCGGGGGAGTCGGCGCAGCGCCGCCGATGCGGGATCGGGTGCGGCCGGGCTACTGGGTTGAAGGCCAGGATCACGCTGCGCTGGCCGCACTGGCGGCGCTGCGCCGCATCCATGACGCGGCGCAAGGTCTAGCCGCAGGCCAGAGCGAAGAGGCGCTGCGAGTCGCAGACTACGCCGCGGTGACCCAGTCTGGATATCCAGCCTATCTCGGAGGTCCATTTTCGTTCCACTCGGAGCGCTGGACTTGATGCGTGGTCTTGACGAAATCGCGCGCGCGTAGATAGTACGCTACTTAACGATCATTGGCCTCACGGCCCGGGAGGAGACCATGGCAAGACCGCCGTTCGATCCTGTCGCGCACGCCAAATCGATGCGCGCGCAAGGGTTTTGGATCAACAAGAATTACGACGAGTTTCTTCAGCAATGGATCGAAAAGACTCCCGATAAACTCGCGTTGCTGGCGTATCGCGCCGATCGTCCGGACGGCCGACGTTTCAGCTACGCCGAGCTTGGCGACAGGGTGTCGCTTGCCGCGGCGTCGCTGAAGCGCATGGGGATCGGGCGCGGCGACGTCATTTCCGTTCAGCTGCCGAACTGGTGGGAGTTCGCGGTGATTGCGCTTGCCGCCTTCCGGGTCGGCGCGGTCGTCAATCCACTAATGCCGATCTTCCGCGAGCATGAGTTGAGCTACATGCTAGGATTTGCGGCGAGCAAGGTTTTCGTCGTCCCCAGGTTATTCCGCGGCTTCGACCACGAGGCCATGGCGAAGTCGCTTCGATCGGCTCTCCCAGAGCTTCAGCATATCCTTGTCGTCGATGGGGACGGACCAGACGGCTTCGAGGCCGCGTTGCTTTCCTCCGAGGAGCGTCTCCCTCCCTCGCCTGCGGGAGACATCGGCGCCCTGCCCGCGGACGAAATGGCGGTCCTCATGTTCACCTCGGGCACCACCGGGTCGCCCAAGGGCGTAATGCACTGCCTCAACACGCTGATGGCCTGCAACATCGCGTTAGCCGGCCGTTTCGGGCTCGATTCCGGCGACACCATGCTGGTCTGTTCCCCGCTTGGACACATGACGGGCTTCGCCGCCGGGATGCTTCTCGGAGTTCAAGATCGGCGCGAGCGTCATCTTCCAGGACGTTTGGGAGCCAAAGCGCGGCGTCTCCATCATGGCGGAAGAAGGCGTCACATATTCCGCCGGCGCAGCGACCTTTCTCTCTGATATGTGCGAAGCCGTCGCCGCCGGCGCGCTGAAGCCGAAGGAGCTTCGCAAGTTCCTTTGTGCCGGGGCGCCAATTCCTCCGGCGCTGATCGAACGCGTCTACCGGGAGCTCGATCTCAGCGTGTGCTCGCTCTGGGGCATGACGGAGTCGCTGTCGAGCACGCTGACGGAACCCGAGCGGGCTCTGGAGAAGTCCTCGAAGACCGACGGCCGGCCCCTTGAAGGCGTCGCGGTCGAGGTCGTCAAACTGGATGGCAGCCCTGCCCCGATCGGCGAGACCGGCTCGCTCCGGGTCCGCGGCGCCCAAATGTGCCTGGGATATTACAAGCGGCCCGACATGCAACCGTTCGACGCCGAAGGCTGGTTTGACACCGGAGACCTCGCCTATCAGGTCGACAACGAGGGCTACATCCGCATCAACGGCCGCTCCAAGGATATCATCATCCGTGGCGGAGAAAACGTTCCTATCGCGGAGATCGAGAACCTGCTCTACAAGCACCCGGCGGTTCTCACCGCGGCGCTCGTCGGCTACCCGGACTCGCGTCTCGGCGAACGCGGCTGTGCCTTTGTGGTCTTACGGCCCGGCCAGACGCTGGATCTTGCATCTCTTCAAAGTTTCATGGCCGATCACAAGGTCGCCAAGCAGTACTGGCCCGAACACGTGGAGGTGGTCGCCGACCTGCCGACGACGCCTGCGGGCAAGATCCAAAAATTCCAGCTCAGGGAGCGAGCCAAGGCATTTGGCGACGTCAATCCGAAGGCCTCCGCGTGAGCGAGCGCTTCGTCGGCCGGGTCTGCATCGTCACCGGCGCGGCGCGGGGCATCGGCCTTTCGATAGCGGAACGGCTGGGCCATGAAGGAGGTCTGATCGCTGCCCTCGATGTCAGCGGACGGAGGCTCGAGCCGGCCGTGGAAGACCTTCGTGCAAAAGGCCTCCAGGTTCGCGGATATGCCGTGGACGTGGCCGACCGCGCTGCGGTGCGCTCCAGTTTCGAGCGTATCGAGGCTGACTTTGGCGCACCGGTTGCTGTGCTTATCAACAACGCGGTCTGGGCGCGATTCCAGCCGCTCGTGGACATCGACGAAGAGACTTCGCGCCGCATGCTCTCGGTCGGCGTCGAGGGACTGATCTGGACGACCCAGGCGGCGGCGCCGCAAATGGCGCGCCGCGGCGGCGGCGCGATCGTCAATATCACCTCCGTTTCCGCGTCGCACCCGGCGAAGCACTCCGTCGCCTACTCTGCGGTCAAGGCCGGTGTCACCGGCCTTACCCGCGCCGCCGCGATGGAGCTTGGACCGACGAACATCCGAGTCAACGCCATCGCGCCCGGCATGATCGGCACGCCGGCTTCGATCGCGCAGTTCGACGAGACAATCATCGCCGCGCGACAGGCGGAAATGCCGCTCGGACGTTTCGGCGCGCCGGAAGAAATCGCTGCCCTCGCCGCCTTTCTCGCTAGTGACGAGGCCAGCTATCTGCAGGGGGCGATCGTCACGGCGGACGGAGGCTGGACCGTTCCGGCAAGATAGGAGACTGACCTTGAACCGGCTCGAAGGCAGACGCGCGGTCGTCACTGGCGGCGGCAGCGGAATTGGAAGGGCGAGCGCGCTTCGCCTCGCGCGCGAGGGCGCTTCCGTTCTGGTGGTCGGGCGATCCGCCAACACGGAGGAGACGGTAGAGGCGATCAAGGCCAAGGGCGGTGTTGCGCTCGGCATGGTCACCGACGCTTCCGTGGAAGACAACGTCGCCGAGGTCGTCCGCCGTTGCGTGCGGGAGCTTGGCGGGCTCGATGTGTTTTTCGCCAATATCGGCGTCACCGGGACCAATACGCCGCTCTTCGAACAAAGCGTCGACGAGTGGATGGACGTCTATCGCCTCAACACGGTGAGCGCGTTCCTCGCGATCAAGCACGCCGGACCGCATATGACGGCCCAGGGCTATGGGTCAATTATCCTGACCTCGTCCGCCGCCTCGTTGCGAGCGAATGCGGGCGCGATCTCCTACAGCGCCAGCAAGGCCGCCTTGAACAGTCTCGCGCAGACCGCCGCCAACGCTCTGGCCGGGACAGGGGTACGCGTAAACGCGGTTCTCCCGGGTCTTGTCGAAACGCAGCTCACCCGCAAGGTGTTCGAGGACGCGCGCGCCCGCGGGGTCGAGGGCAGGCTCGGGCATGTCACGCCGCTAAAGCGGCCCGGCCGCGCCGAGGAGATCGCCGCGGCAGTGGCGTTTCTCGCCAGCGACGACTCCTCTTACGTGGACGGACAGCTTATTTCGGTCGACGGCGGCGTCAGCAGCACGCACCCGTATGGCCGCATCGCCCTGCCGAATTGACGGCGCCGCTTGACATGATCGTACGGTAGCGTACGTTCTTTGATGAACAACCAGTACGGGAGGCGCAGCCTTGGATTTCGAGCTGCCCAGGGAGATCACCGAAAAGCTTGCAGAGCTGGACGCGTTCATTGAGGCGGAGATCAAGCCGCTCGAGCGCAAGAACGAACAGTTCTTCGACCACCGCCGCGAACACGCTCGCACGGATTGGGATCGCGACGGCCGCCCTAGGGACGAGTGGCGCGCGCTGATCGTCGAAATGGAGCAACGCGCCGACAAGGCGGGCCATCTCCGTTACGGCCTGCCGAAATCATGCGGCGGCGGCGCAGCGTCGAATCTGGCGATCGCCGCGATCCGCGAACATCTCGCCGCCAAGGGCCTCGGCCTGCACAACGACCTGCAGGACGAATCCTCGATCGTCGGAAATTTCCCGATCATCCCCGCCCTGGCCGATTACGGCACCGAGGAGCAGAAGACTTATATCGAGGGTATCATCACCGGAAAGAAGCACCTCTCCTTCGGCCTGACGGAACCCGGTCACGGCAGCGATGCGACATGGCTCGAGACGACGGGCGTGCGCGACGGCGACGTGTGGGTCATCAACGGGCGCAAGCGCTGGAATAGCCAGGTCGCTCGCGCCCACGCCAACCTCGTCTTCGCGCGGACCTCCGGCAAGCCCGGAGACGCGAAGGGCATTACCGCTTTCATCGTCCCGACGAACTCTCCTGGCCACAACGTCCTCTACAATCACTGGACGTTCAATATGCCAAGCGACCACGCCGAAACCGAACTCAAGGACGTGCGCGTTCCTGACAGCGCGATCCTGCACAAGGAAGGCGAGGGGCTGATGGTCGCGCAGCGCTTCGTGCACGAGAACCGCATCCGCCAAGCTGCGGCAAGCGCCGGCGCCGCGCGCTACTGCATCCAGGAAGCGGTGAAGTACGCCCGAAACCGGGTGGCCTTCGGAGAGCCGCTCGCCAAGAAGCAGGCGGTGCAGTTCCCGCTCGTGGAGCTCTGGGCAGAATATCAGATGCTCAGGACCTTCATCTTCCGCACCGCATGGCAAATGGACCGGCAAAATCCGCTCGAGATCAGCGACATGGTGTCGATCTGCAATTTCCGCGCGAACCGGCTCTGCTGCGAAGCCGCGGACCGCGCCATGCAGGTGCATGGCGGCATGGGGTACAGCCGCGCTCTGCCCTTCGAGCATATCTACCGTCACCATCGACGGTATCGGATCACCGAAGGCACGGAGGAGGTCCAGATGCGCCGGGTGGCGCAATATCTGTTCGGCTTTGGCAGGCAGACGACGGTCGCATGAGCGCAGTCAATCCGTCAGCCGCGCTCGACTTTGACGTCGATGCGCTCGACGCCTGGCTGAAGGACTGGCTTGGGGGCGGGGCGCGCACGGAGGCGCGGCGGACGGAAGGGGGCATGTCGAACCCCACCTATTTCCTGCAACGCGGCGACTGGCGCGCCGTGCTGCGCAAGCAGCCTCGCTCTGCGCTTGCGCCTTCCGCGCATGCGATCGACCGCGAATTCCGGGTGCTGAAGGCGCTTCAGGACACGGCCGTGCCTGTGCCGAAGCCTATCCGATATTGCGAAGACCGCGACGTCCTGGGGACGCCGTTCTATCTCATGGAATGGCTCGACGGGCGGGTGTACCACGACTTCGCCACGCCAGGCGTTTCCGAGCAAGAGCGCGCAGCGCTCTATCGCTCCATGTGCGCGGCTCTGGCCGAGATTCACAAGCTCGACTTCAAGGCGCTCGGCCTCGGGGACTTCGGCAAGCCCGGCAACTATTTCCGTCGCCAGCTTTCGCGCTGGGCGCGCCTCTGGTCGGAATATCGCAAGGGCGACGACGACAATCCCGGACTCGACCGCACGGTGCGATGGCTCGAGGAGCGTGTCCCGGAAAGCGAGACGATCGCGCTTTGCCACGGCGATTTTCGCATGGGCAACGTCATGTTTCACCGCACGGAGCCGCGGGTGATCGGCGTGCTGGACTGGGAACTGTCGACGCTCGGCCACCCGCTGGTGGACCTTGCCTTCAGCAGCCAGGCGTGGCGGATGGCGCCGGACGAGAACGGCGGTCTGCTTGGCCTCCCGCTGAAGGACATGGGTATCCCCGAGGAAGGCGAATATCTCGACCTCTATTATCGGCTTTCGGGAAGCCCTGAGCGCCTGACGCGATTCCATCAAGTGTTCGCGATGTTCCGCGGGGCGGTCGGCAGCGCCGGCGTCGCCGTGCGCGGCGAGATCGGCAACAATGTACTGCCCGATGCCGCCCGCATCGGCCGTCATCTTGCTCTGGCCTACGCGGCCCGCGGCCTGGCCCTGACCAAGGGGGAGCCATGAGCCTTCACGAACAGCGCGCGCTTTCCGTTGACGACGTCATACGCCGGCGCCGCTCCGTTCGAGGGTTTCTCGCAGACGAGGTTCCCGAGGCGACATTGAGGGAGGTTTTTGCGCTCGCGCAGCTCTCGCCCTCGAACTGCAACGTTCAGCCCTGGATCCCGCATGTTGTCTCCGGACCGGCGCTCCGCCGGCTCAGCGATGCGCTGGCCGAGGCCGGCCTACGCGATCAGCCGCTCAACGCCGATTTCGAGGCGGACCGCAAATTCTTGGGCGTGCATCGCGAGCGCCAAGTCGACGCCGCCCAGCAACTCTACGGCGCCATGGGCGTGGAGCGCCGCGACATGGTCGGCCGCAAGATGGCCTATATCCGCAACCACGCCTGCTTCGACGCGCCCCACGCCGTCTTCGTCTTCATGCCCAGTTATTTCGGCGTCCGCGAAGCCACGGACATCGGCATGTATGCACAAACCCTCATGCTCGCGCTGACGGCCCGCGGGATCGCATCCTGCGCGCAAGGCGCGCTAAGCCTCTACCCCGATATTGTGCGACAGCATCTCGGCGTGCCCGAGGAGCAGAAGCTCCTGTTCGGCGTTTCGTTCGGCTACGAGGATCCGAACGTGAAGGCCAATGCCGCGCGCGTCGGACGCGCTTCGCTCGATGACGCCGTCCAGTTCCACCGCTGATCTTTCGGCCCGGATCGGCGTCGTGGGTCCGGGCCTGATGGGCCTCGGCATCGCCCAGGCCTTCGCCGCCGCCGGCGCCGACGTGGTCCTCTGCGGGCGCGACGAAGACGCTTCGCGTCGAGGCCGCGAAAGGCTCGCGGCCTCGCTGGCTCGACAGGTCGCCCGTGGTCGGCTCGACCCGGCCGCGGAGACAAGCGTCCTCGCAAGGGTCGAGCCCGCTGCGATCGGCGCCAGCCTGAGAATTTGCGGCCTCGTGATCGAGAGCGTGCCCGAAGATCGGGCGCTAAAGAACGCAGTCCTCGCGGCGATTGAGGGAGCCGCGCCCAGCGCGATCCTCGCCAGCAATACGTCGGGGCTGGCGATCAGAGGATTGGCGCAGGCGCTCGCCGATCCCTCGCGCTTCCTCGGGCTGCATTTCTTCTCCCCGGCGGAACGCATGCCTCTGGTCGAGGTCGTGGCGGGACCTCAGACCGTCGAAGCGGTTGTCGCAAGCGCGCTGGACCTCGTTCGCGGCGCCGGCAAGAAGCCGGTGCTGGTGCGTGACGGCCCCGGTTTCTTCGCGACCCGGGTCTTTGCGGCTTATCTGGATGAGGCGGTCGCCATGGCGGCTGAGGGCGTTGCGGTTGACGCCATCGAGGCCGCGGCGATCGTCAACGGCCGCGCGCTCGGCCCGCTCGCCATGCTGGACGAGACCGGCGTCGCGCTGAACCTCTCGCAAGCCAGGCAGGCCCGCGCCGACGGCCTTGACCCGCGCTTCTGCCGTCCGCTGGCGGAGCCGACGCTCGCAGCGGTGATGGCGGCGGGGCGATGCGGCCGGCGCGCGGGCGGCGGATTCTTCGACTGGCCGAGCGATGGCCCGCGAAAGCCCTGGCCGGGATTGAGCGCCCTCTTTCCAATATCCGCGTTGCAGCCCGAGCCCAAGGCGATCCGACTGAGGCTCCTCGCCGCCGAGGCCCGCGAAGCCCTGCGCTGCCTCGAGGAGGGCGTCATCCGCAACGCCGACGACGCGGACCTCGCGTCGGTTCTCGGCCTCGGATTTTCGAAGGCCGAGGGCGGCGTCCTTGCGCTGGGCCGAACATTTCGGACTTCCGGCGTTCGTCGAGGCTCTGGACCATCTGGCCGAGATGCATGGCGACCGATTCTCGCCGTCGCCCTGGCTGCGCGCGCTCGCCGCGCGCGCCGACGGGCTCGGCCTCTATCGAGGAAAGGATCTTGCGACGTGACGGGACCGTTAGCCGGCCTTCGGGTCGTCGAAATGGGCGGGATCGGACCCGCCCCCTTCGCCGGAGCGCTGCTCGGCGATCTCGGCGCCGACATTCTGCGCATCGACCGGATCCCCAAGGCGGGCGTCGAACCCGAGACGCCGGCCCGTTTCGATTTCTACAATCGCAACAAACGCTCGGTCGCGCTCGACCTGAAACAGCGCGCCGCGATCGACGCGGTGCTCGCGGCGGTCGCCAGGGCGGACGCCCTGATCGAGGGCTTCCGGCCCGGCGTCATGGAGCGGCTAGGCCTCGGTCCCGACGTCTGCCTTGTCGCCAACCCGCGCCTCGTCTTCGCCCGCATGACCGGATGGGGACAGGAGGGGCCGCTCGCGCAAGAAGCCGGCCACGACATCAATTATCTCGCCCTCACCGGAGCGCTCCATGCGCTCGGGGACGCCGATCGCCCGCCTCCACCGCCACTCAATCTCGTCGCCGACCTGGGCGGAGGCGCGCTCTATCTGACGGTCGGCATTCTTTCCGCCGTTCTCCACGCGCGCGAGACGGGGCATGGCCAGACGCTCGATGTCGCGATGGTGGACGGAGTCACGCATCTCATGTCCGCCTTCCAGGCGTTCCGCCAGCAGGGCGTCTGGACCGATCGGCGGACGGACAACATCGTCGACGGCGGCGCTCCGTTCTATCGTTGCTATGAGACCGCAGACGGGAAATGGATCGCGGTCGGCGCCATCGAACCGCATTTCTACGCCAACCTCCTCGCCTGCATGGGGCTCGCGGCCAAAGACCTTGCCGACCAGAACGACCCCAGCGCGTGGGCTGGGATGCGTGAGCGTTTCGCGACCGTCTTTCGCACGCGGACCCGCGACGAATGGGTTGAGCGCGCCGCCGGACGCGACGCGTGTCTTGCGCCCGCCCTCTCCATCGATGAGGCGTCGAACCATCCACACATGCGGGCGCGCGGCTCCCATGTCGCCTTCGACGGCGTGACCCATCCGGCTCCGGCTCCGCGCTTCAGCCTGACGCCGGGCGCGCTGCGGCGCGCCGCCCCCTCCCCAGGTTGCGATAGTCGCGAGGCCCTTTCCGACTGGGGCCTCTCGCCCAGCGCTATCGAAGCGCTTGAAGCAACCGGGGCTCTGGCCCAAACCTGACCCCATGCGCCTCATCCTCATTCGCCACGGGCGCCCCAACGAAGATGACGCCGAGACGCCGCACGATCCGCCGCTCAACGCGGACGGCTGGCGCCAGGCGCAGGCGGCGGCGCGTCTGCTCGAAACCGAAGGCGTCACGCGCATTGTCGCAAGCCCCCTTCGGCGCGCTCGCCAGACCGCCGAACCTCTCGCCGAGCGCCTCGGCTTCTCGATCGAGACCATCGACGATTGGGCGGAAGCGGATTGCGGCTCGATCCGATATCGCTCCACCGAAACGCTTCGCGCCGAGGGCGGAGAGGCATGGTCTCGATTCCTCGCCGACCCGATCAGCTTATCTCGGCGGCGATCCGGCGTCGTTCCGGACCGGCGTGCTCGCCGCGCTCGGCGCGACCGTCGCAAACGAGCCGGCCACGGCCCGGGTCGCCGTCTTCACCCACGGCCTGCCGATCAACATCGTACTGTCGCGTGCGCTGGGCCTCGAAAGCATCACGCGCTTTCTCGTCGGCTACGGCTCCGTGACCCGCCTGAGGCATTTCGGCGACGGGCGCTATGGCGTCGTCAGCATCAATGAAACCGGACACCACAAATGGACTTCCTGAGCGCGAGCGCCCAAATTCCGTCCGACAGCGTCAATCCGCCGGGATGGGACAGGCGGGACATCGGCGATCTCATCCGACTGGCGCGAATCTCTCAGAGCCGCTTTCGGTCGCGGCGCGCCGAAACGAACGAACACGGACGCATCTATGGCGGCCAGATCCTCGGACAGGCCCTGTCGGCTGCATCTGAGACCGTATCGGGGGACAGGTTCGTGTCCTGTTTGCAGCTCGTCTTTGCGGCCGGCGGACTTCCCGATCAGGCGATCGATTTCGAGGTTGCGACCCTACAGGAGGGCAAGCGGTCCTCGACGCGCAACGTGCGCGGCCTGCAGCAGGCAGGCCGCATCCTCTGCGACGCCAGCGTCAGCTTCGCCAAAGCTCTCGAGTTGCCGGCCCATGCGGCGCCGCCGCACAGTCGGTTGGTAGAAGAGGTCGCCTGCCGGGTGGCGGCGGCCGCTAGTCTTGATTTTCGCTCCTTTCGCTACAGCGTCCGCGACATGCGCCTCGACCTTCTCAAGCGCCGGCTTCGAGATAAGAGGACCTATTTGAACACCGGGCTCCGCGCCGTCGCCGACCCGTAGCTTCTCGACCGCCGTCGCGAGCTTGGCGGCGAACGCATCATGAACGCCCCGTTGAACGTAAAAGCGATTGGCGCAGACGCAGGTCTGTCCCGCATTGCGGAACTTGGCGATCATCGCGCCTTCAACCGCCTTGTCGAGATCGGCGTCGTCGAACACGATGAACGGCGCATTGCCGCCAAGCTCCAAACTCAGCTTCTTAATGCTGCCCGCGCTCTCGCGCATCAGAATCGAGCCGACGTGCGTCGATCCCGTAAACGAGATCTTTCGCACGCTCGGATTGGTGCAGAATGCCCGGCCGACGCCAGCGGAGTCGGCGCTCGTGACGACATTCAGCACCCCTTTGGGGATGCCAGCGCGTTCGCCGAATACGGCCATCGCAAGCGCCGACAAAGGGGTTAGCACGGACGGACGCGCGACGAATGTGCAGCCGGCTGCCAGAGCCGGGCCGACCTTGCGCGCAAGCATCGCATTCGGAAAATTCCACGGCGTAATTGACACCGCAACTCCGATCGGCTGCTTCAGGACGAGAATGCGCTTGTCAGGTTGGTGACCGGCGATCAGGTCGCCATAGACGCGCCGGCCCTCCTGGGCAAGCCACTCGATGAAGCTGGCGCCGTACCCGATCTCGCCCTTGGCTTCGAGAAACGGCTTGCCCATTTCCGCGGTCAGGATCCGTGCGAGATCGTCGGAATTGTCCAGCATAAGCTGGCTCCATTTGAGCAGGATCGACGAACGCTCGCGCGCCGTTCGCGAGGCCCGGTCGCGCTGCACGCGTTCCGCGGCGTCGATCGCGGCGCGCCCTCCCGCGACGCCGACGTCGGCGACCTCCGCCACGATCTCGCCGCTGGCCGGATTCCGTATCGGCGTGCGCTTTTCGGTGCCGACCCAGGCGCCGCGCCGATGTAGGCGCTGCAGACAAGCAGCGACGGATCGTTGAGGTTCAAGACGCGGGTTATTGGGGAGGAGCCGCGTCTGCTTGATTGCGTCGCGCGCCAGGGCAGGCAGCACGTCCTCGGGAACCTTGGCGTCGCGCAGACGCTTGCGGCAGCCCACACTTCTTCGACAGATCTTGCAGCGCATCGCAGAAAGCCTCGGCGCGCTCCTGCCCTTCGAAACGCGCGAGTTCCGGGAAGGCGAAGGGCGCGATCTCAACGTAGGCAGCCGGCGCCGTCCTGCAGTTGAAGCGCAAGACGTGCGCGAGGACGAGCGCGTTCGACAAGCCATGCGGAATGTGGAAATGGCCACCGAGCGGTTAGGCCAGCGCGTGAACCGCGGCGACCGGCGAATTCGCGAAGGCCTGCCCGGCCAGCATCGAGCCCAGAAGCATCGCCGAGCGCGCTTCGATGTCGGAGCCGTTGTGCACCGCGGTCTCGATAGCACAGCCGAGCAGGGTCAGCGCCTGGGTCGCCAGCACGCGCGACATCGGATTGTTGTTCGCGCTCTTCGAGGCGTAGGCCTCGATCGCATGCACCATCGCTTCGATACCTGTGGCCGCGGTGACATGGGGCGGCAGACCGAGCGTCAGTTCCGGATCGAGCAGGGCGACGTCCGGCAGGATGATCGGCGAGACGACGCCCATTTTTTCGTTTTCGCCCGTGGTGACGATCGAGATCGGGGTCACCTCCGAATCGGTCCCCGAGGTCGTCGGGACTAGGATCATCGGCAGCCGGGGGCCCTTGGCGTTCCCGACGCCGAACGCCTGGGCAAGCGTCTCGCGGCCCGGCGCGAGCAAGGCGACCAGCTTGGCGGTATCGAGCGAAGACCCACCGCCGAGCCCTATGACGCCGGTCGCCTCGAGACTTGCCGCCATCTCGACGGCCTTCTCGATCATCGGCGCGGGCGGGTCCGGCGCGACGTCGGAAAAGACTTCGGCCTGAATGCCCGCTTCGCCCAGAAAGCCCATGACGCGATCGACGATGCCGGTCGAAATCATGCCGGAGTCCGTGACGACAAGCACCCGCCGGCCGAGTCGTTCGTGCGCCAGCGCGCCGATTTTGGCGATCGCGCCCGATCCGAACTGGATGCTCGCGCTGGTATTGAAAATGAACGCGTTCATTGGGTTCTCCCGATTTGCCTTCAGTGCCCGAAGATCCATGCGAGCGCCGTAATGAAGGCCCCGGCGCCGCTTAGCGTCCACAGGAGCGCTTGCACACGGTCCACGCGCACGCCCGCGGTCCTCGGCCGACCGACAGGTCCGCGCTCGATCGGCGCGATTTCGACGCCCGGCGAAGACGCGAGTTCGAGCTTATAGGCGAGTAGCCAAACCAGGATGATGCCGAGCGCCCACATCAGGAGGCACCAGCCCCACAGCGCCGGTATGCCCAGCAGCCATTTGTCGAGGCCGCCGCCGTTGTCACCGAAGGCGAAGTTGCCCAACAGCAGTCCGGGACCGGCGCCGAAGAACAGCCACGCCAGCGCCGCTGCCCAAGTCGTCGGCTTCAGCCCGCGTCCCGTCGGCCGGGACATTGCGAGCCCGGTGAAGAAAGCGTCCAGCGCCGCTGCTCGTTGGTTTGCGCGGCGCACGGGCGTGATGGCGGAAATGACGAGCACCGACGCGACATTCGCGGCAAGGCCCCAGCCCGCCGAGTGGATTGTCCATGGCCAGCGGCCCCAGGGGAGGTGCAGGCCGACAAAGTCCATCACGGCGATGCCGAAGCTGTCGGTCAACGAGACCATCACGAGGCCGGCGACCGCGCCGACGAGCGCGGCCGGCGGCGAGATCCAGCGAAGCCAGCACATGCCGATCAGAGGCGGAACCAGTTGCGCCGCGAACGGGAGCGCCAGCGCGCCGAGCGACACGGCGGCCGCTGGAGCACGCGTTGCGAGCAGCACGCTGCCAAGCATCAGAATGCCGACGCAGATGCGCCCGACCAGGGCCGAGGTCGGAGTGTCGAGATCCGGCATGAAGTCCGGGACCAAGATGTCGCGCACGAGCCCGTGCGCCGCGGTCACCACACTTGTCGCGGCAAGCGCCTGGAAGCCGGCGACCAGCGCGAAATAGATCGCCGCCATGAACCACGGCGAGCCCGCGCCGAGTTTGGCGAGCAGATCCGCAACCGCGGCGTTGGAGGACGTCGTCATTCCGTAGACGCCGACCATCACAAGGCCGAGGACGCAAAGGGCGCCGAAGAAGGACGCAAGAACCCAGGTTTGGCCTGCGGCCACGCCCCGGTCGTCGCGCGCCGACAATAGGAGCTGGGTCGCCACAGGGCTCGCCTGAACGCCCGCAAAGGCGAAGCCGGTCGTCAGCAGAAGCGCCGACGTCCAGCCGTCCGAGGCGTAGGCGCTGGGCACGAATCGTACGACGCCCGACACCCGGAAGAGATGCGCATTCGCTGGAACCTGGGCGAGCTTCGCCAACGCTGCGTTCAGCGTCGCGAAGCCGCCGCCGAAATCGGCGGCCGCGAGCGACAGCCCCGCGACCGCAGCTCCCAGAAACACGCATTGAAGCGCGCCGAGCGCGCCCGCGGCGTAGAGGCCTCCGACGATCACGTAAGAAAATGTCATCAGAGTGAGAAGCCAGGTTGCGGGCTCCGCGGCGATGCCGTCCCCGGACAGGTCCGCCATCATCCGTCCGAGCACGCTGCACTGGACAGCGGTGAAGGCGACGGCGAACAGGACCGCCACACCGGTCGACAGCCACGCGAAACCGCGCAACCGATAATAAAACGCGAGCATTTGCGCCTGGCTGCGCACGCCGAAACGACGCCCGATCTGCCATTGCCGCTTGAATATGACGACTCCCGCCAGCGCCATCGTGATCGTCGAGAGCGCCAGCGCCGCTGCAGGTAATCCGATCCGCGCGACCTGGTCCGGCAACCCCAGCGTGACCCAGGCCGAAAAGCTCAGCGCGGCGAGGGCCAAGGCGACGATCCAGGCCGGGAGCTCACCCGTCGCCGACAGATAGCCGGACGGCCCCCCCTCGCGAACCGCGCATTGGCGTGCCCAATACGACGTAGTCGCCACATAGGCCGTCCCGAAGGCGATGAGCCAGATCTGCGACGCGGTCAGATTCATCGGCGACCAACGCGCTCCGAGCGCCCATGAAATTGCGAGAATGCGCCTTTGACACCGAACCGAGTGGCCAGATAGATGACGCCGGTGACGACCAGCGCCGCGATCAATGTCAGGCCGGTCCAAACGGTTGCGTCGGCGAGGCCGCCGCCAAGCCAGGATATGGTGAAGATTAGCACCACCGCGCCAAGGGTCGCGAGCCCGAGCCCCGCCTCTCCACGCGAGAAAGACCGACCGAAGTAGGCATTCACGAGCAGGTGCCCGATGAAGCCGGAGACCGTCGCCGCGACGCCGATCAACGCCAGCGGATAGGCCTCACGCGAGATGCCCTCGATCAGGAAGCCGACAGCGACCGCGCCGAACACGCCCCAATTCGAGAAGACGGCGATCCCGCGCTCGACGTACTGATCAGGGTCCACGAAAGGTCCTCACCATAAACAGAGACGAGCCCGGACCGGCGACCGTGCAGGCGGCCCGCTCGCGCGCCGCCGGCGACCGCGCGCGGCTTCAGGGGTCTTGCGGCCCTTCGGCCGAACCCGCTTCATTGCTCTGCGAATAGACGAACTTCGATAGGTTCTGCAGCGGCAGCGTGCGGTGGATGTCGCCCGAGCTCAGACCGATCTCTCCGAGAAGCGTATCGACGAATGGCGCCTGTGCACGGTAGCGCAACGCCGAACTCACGACCTCCTCGGCGAGGTTGCTGTCCTTCGGCGCACGAGGCTGCGCTCCTTCGGAGCCCTCTGCACCGCTCTTGGCGCTCGAAAGTCCGGGAAGGAAGGCCTTCGACGTGGAGAATCTTGATTCCTTCTATGCGCTCCATCGGCTTGACGCTCTCACGGATGATGCTCGGCAAGATTTCGACAAGTTTCTGATGCAGCGCGCTTCGTCGGCTCGCGTCGGAGCGCAAGTTCTCTGCTTCGTTGATCGCGCGCTTGGCTTCCGCCTCCACAGCGGAGCGCTCCTTCAGCGCTGCGACTGCGACCCGATCGGCCGCCGCGCGATCCGCCGCCGCGAACTTTTCCGACTCGGCCTGCACCTTGATTTTGACCGCTGCAACCTCAGCCTGGCGTTGCGCTGAAATCAGCTCGATCTCTCGCTGACGGTTCGCCACTTCCTTCTCGCGCGCGGTCGTGACGCGCTCTTGCGCCTCGAGCAGAAGCTTGCGCGCCTCCTCCGCCGCAACTTGGCTGCGAGACCTCTCCTGAGACTTCTCGGCAACCGCGATTTCTCGCGCCTGCTCCGCCAGCTCGCGCGCCTCGATGCGCTTGATCTCCAGTTCCTCGAGCTGACGCTCCATTGCGATGCGGGTGCGCTCGACCTCTTCGCGCTCCTGGATCCTTGACGACTCGATGTCGCGTTCGCGAGCGGCCCGCTCGCGCTCGACCTCGGCTCCCTGCTGCGCCCGCCTGCGGGCGATCTCGCTCTCCTGCGCCAGGCGAGCATATTCGCTCTCCTTGGAGATCTCGAGCGAGAGCTTTTCGGCCTCAAGGTTCTTGTTGTGGATCGCGATCATCGTGTCCTGTTCGATGTCGTTTCGCTTCTTCTTGCGCGACTCGATCTCCTGGGTCAGGCGGGTCAGACCTTCGGCGTCGAAAGCATTGGCCGGGTTGAACAGCTTCATGTCGGCCTGATCAAGTGAGACGAGCGAAACCGCCTCCAGCTCCAGCCCGTTCTGGCCGAGGTTCTTGACCACCTCCGCCTTGACTCCGGCGATGAAGCGATCGCGGTGCTCGTGCATTTCCTCGAGGGTCATCGATGCTGCTACGGTTCCCATCGCGTCGACAAAACGGCCCTGCACCAGCTCGCGCAGCCTTTCCGGATCCATAGTGCGCCGCCCCAGCGTGCGTGCGGCGGTCGCGACTTCGGCGGCGTTCGGCACCACGCGCACATAGAACTCGACTTCGAGCTCTATGCGCATGCGGTCCTTGGTGATGAGCGACTTCTCGCGGGCCCGCGTCACCTGCAGGCGAAGCGTGTTCATGCTCACTTCGGTGATGTCGTGGACGATCGGCAAGATGAAGGCGCCGCCGCCCATGATCACCTTTTCGCCGCCCAAACCCGTTCTGACGAACGACACGTCGACCGACGATACAGCCAGTGCAGCAAATAGGCGAGGACCGCAATGACGATCGCTGCGAGGATGATGACCGCAATTATGTCAGCGCCGTTCATTGTGCCAAGCTCCTCAAACCCTCTCGCCCGCTTGCGGGCGGGGCCGTCCTCAGTTCAGTGATTTCCGATCATTGTCGGCGCTCATGATCGCCGTCGCCAACACCGTGAGGCCAAAGGCGATCAGGTTGACGAACTCCGCGAGGTTGTAGGTGAGGCTTAACCGTCCGTCGTCGACGTAGTTGGTGAAGCTCACGATGAAGCTGCCCAGCGGGTAGATCGCCCAGCCCACAGTGATGATGATGCGCAACCAAAAGTAGCCGCGCCGCACAGCGTCGTCGTCGCAGGTCGCCACCGCCTCGTCCATCTGGCCGAAATACAGCTCGCCAAGAATGTACAGCCAGAATACGATGCCGATCAGGAAGCTGAGCGTCGGATGCATCAGTTTCGCGTCGCCGAGGTATCGGACGAACACCATCAGGACCGAGACGACCGCCAGCCGCCAGAACAAAGCTCGCGACACCTTGCCCCCGCGCCTTGCCAGGAAGAACATTGTCAAGACCTGGATCGGCATCGAGACAATCCACCCGGCGTAGGGATAGGCGATCGAGACGCTCTTGGCCGCCAGCCACGCCACACGGGAGTCGAATGCTTGGAGAGCGCCAACGAGCATCGAGATCGCAGCGAGCGCGACGGCGAGCTTCCATTCACGCTGGACCCAGTTCACGCCGAGCAGCAGCAGCACTGTGCCCCCGGTTAGGGCGTACAGAAGGGCCGAAAAGCTGGCGCCCGTGAGATCCTGCGGATCGATCATTGTGTTCACCGCGCCTTCTGCAGCATGTCTTTGGCTTTTGTCACGGCATTCCTCAGATCTGCGTCCGGATGTGCGGCGAGCGCGCATAAAGCGCGACCATCGGAAGAATCAGCAGTCCGAAAATGAACTGCTGCCACTCGAACTTCAGGCCGATTCCGACGAGGAACGAGGTCAGCACCTGCAGCACGAGCACGCCGATGACGGTGAAACCGTAGCCGCCGACGCCCCCAAGCAGCGATGTCCCGCCGACCACCACGGCCGCGAGCGTCATGAACAGGTACTGGGAGCCGACGCCGATGAAACCGCCGCCGCTCCAGCCCAGCAGCAGGCAGCCGGTAAACGCCGAGAACAGTCCGCTGAGGGCAAAAGCGGAGATCCAGTAGGCGCGCTCCGATATGAAGAGTCGTTCGGCGGACGTACGGTTGACGCCGAGCGCATAAAGGTAGCGACCATAGACCGTGTGGCGCAGCCCTATGATGAGGAGCAGCGCCGCCACCCCCCAGATCGCGATCACGGGCGGAAACGCAAGTCCGAAGGTCGAGCCTGCCATTGACGACAGGTTCGTCAGCCAGTCCGGCACCGTTCCGAACACGTTGCCGCTATAGGCTGAACCGATGGAGGTGATGATCTGGGTGCCCCCAGAGATCACAAAGCCGGCCCCCAGAGTGACGATGAGCGCCTGGCCCTGCAGCCTAAGGCTCAGCACGCCGTTGATGACCCCGATGAGACCGCCGGCGACGATGATCAGCACGAACGCAAGCCACGGCGGCACGCCAAGCCCGATCAGGTAGAGAAGCCCGACGTTGGCGGCGCCGATCACGTAGGGGATCGAAAGGTCGAGGGCGCCGAGCAGTGCGACCAAAGTCTGGCCGATGGACGCGAGGCCGAGAAACGAAGCAAATAGCAGCATCGACTTGATGTTGGCAGCCGAGGCGAAACCGTCGATGTTCATGGAGCCGACCGAAAACAGGCCCGCGAGCACCATGAGGCCGACGAACGCGCTTCGATTTTCGACCATGAAACGGCCGACGCTCATGGTCAGGATGATGATCAGCAGCAGGATCAGTGCAGAGATCACGGTCCAGATATTGAAAAAGCCATCGATCGTCAGAGATAGCGCGATGAACACGCCAAGCAGAACGAGGAAGCCGAGGATTCCCGAGCGATATTTGCGCCACGCTCGGCGAAGTTCGGTGGCCCCCGCCTCTCCGTTTGCCGCATTGCCTGAAAACTGAATCACATAGAAGCGCCACGTCCATGCGGAAAGCGCGAGCGTGGCGGTGGAATAGAGAATGACCTGCTGCGTCGGGAGCTTCTCGTAGAGTCCGAGCCCCACGCTCGAGGCCGTCAGCAGGATAGCGATCAAAAGACCGATGACGCGCGCTAGAAGACTGCCCGCCGGCGGCGTCGCGGACGAGGCGCTCATGGCTTGACGCTTCCATGGCCCGCGCCGGCGTAATGGCCGTGCGTCGCAAGATAAAGGCCGAGCAACGCAAGGCCGATGACGACGATATAGACGACAGGTCCGAGGCCGCGGCGCGGCGCGCCGACCACCAGAGTTCTCGCGAGCAAGGGCAGCGTTAGCCCGACTTTCTCAACCGAGGTAGCGCGCGAGCGGAAAGGCGCGTGGAATCAAGGGTAGGCTGCCGAAGGTCTCCACTACATGGGGCGCAACGGGAGCTGCGCCGCCGGACCGGGAACGGCAATTCGCGGCGGCGGCTGCGGCGGCAGGGCGAGGCCGAGTCGTTGCAGGAGAAGCTTCTGGTCGACATTCGGCTCGGTGTGTCGGCACATGATCAGCGTTCGGCCGTCGGTGGTGGGGAAGTGGACGTCGAGCATTTGTATGCCGGCGAGCTTGTCGAGCACGGCGCGCGGGGTGAGGCCGGCGGCCATCGGCCGGAGCCGGGCGCGCAGCGTGACGTGCAGGCAATAGGCGAGGAAGGCCACGAAGATGTGCGCCTCGACGCGGCTCTCGAGCTGGTGGTAGATCGGCCGGAGTTGCAGATCGTCCTTGAGGTTCTTGAAGGCCGCCTCGACTTCGACGAGTTGAATGTAGAACCGCCACAGGTCGGCGGGATCGCGCCCAGACATGTTGGTGCGCAAAAGGTAGCGGCCTTCGCGCCGGCGCGCCTGGCGCAGCTTCTTGCGGTTGAGCGCGTAAGTGAAGGCGGCGGTGTGGGGATCGACCTTGATGTCGAGGAGGCGCCACGCCGCGGGCGCCTTGGCTTTGGCGGCGCCGAGCTTCATCAGTAGGCTCTCGCGGGTGAGGTCCATCAGCGCCAGCTTCGCCAGGCGCGCCCACAGCCATTTCAACCGCCGCTTCCGCATGGCGCGCTCCTTGTCGATGCGCGCCCGGCTCTGGGCGAACACGTAAAGCTCGTCGTCCTCGGCCAAGAGCTTCACTTCGACGCCCGGCCGCACCTCATGCCACGGCAGGCCGACGAGAGACTTCTCCAGCTTGCCGAGGCGTCCCTTCGGGGTCCCCACCAGATAGGCGACCGGCGGATCGGATTGCCGCATTTCGGCGAGCACGTCCTCGGTGGGGATGCCGCGGTCCATCACCCAGATGCGCTCCGCCTTGCCGTACTGCGCCTCGATCTTCGAAAGGAAGGCGCGCAGCGTCGTCTTGTCGGAAGTATTGCCGGGGAGAACCTCGTAGGCGAGCGGAAAGCCGTCGGGTGTCACCACGAGCGCAATGACCACCTGCACGCAGTCCGGACGCTTGTCGCGGCTGTAGCCGTAGCGGCGTTTGTCGCTGTCGTCGTCCGGCGGGTCGGATTCGAAGTACGTGCTGGTCAGATCATAGAGAAGGACGTCGAAGCGGGCGCCGAACAGATCCTGCCACCGCCGGCGCAGGTGCGTGAACAGCGCCGGCTTGTGCTCGACGAGCTTGTCGAGGCAACGATAGAGCGCGTTCTTCTCGACCAGCGCGAAATCTTCGCCGAGCAGATCGCCCATGGCGCTTTGCTCGAACCACAGCCGGTGTAAACGCCATTCGCTGCCCGGATCGATGAGCCGGTAACACGCCAGCGTCTGGAGAATGTGCCGCCAGCAGGTTCCTTCGCGGGAATCGGGCAGACGGGCCGCCCAGAAGCGGTCGAGTTCCAGTTGCTCGTAGAGCTGGCAGGCGAGCCAGCACGCGCCCCATTGCCGCGGCCGGTGTAGTTGCATGGCCCCGAGCCGGATCTGCACGCCGTGGTCCTCGGCGTGTTCGGGCAGCGGCCGATCGGCGGGGAACAGGGCCAATTGGGTCGGCTGTCGCGCCTCCTCGTCGAAAGCTTCGATCACCCGGCACCACGCCTCCTCCTGGCTGTCGTTGATCTCGCCAAGATAAAGCACCTGGCGCTGCACCACCTTGCCGCCGGCGCAGCGCTTGCTCTCGACAATGCTCCAGTAGCAGTGCTCCTTGCCGTCCTTGAGACGGCGATTCGGGTCGCAAATACATGGCGACCCCAGTCTACGCCAAACGCGCAATCTGAAAAGATACTAGGTCTCCACTACACGGCTATTTCAAAACCCGGCCATTGATCCGACTCGTCTTTTGCTCCTTCCCAGCCCCAAAATTCGTTCCCAGCCTGCTCCGGTTGAGAAAGTCGGGCTAGAAACGGCAGTTTGCGGTTTTGCGCGGGGGCGGAAGGCGCGCAATGTCAGGGGCATGAAGGGCGATTCGTCACCTCTTTCGGCTCACCCGTCGGGTGAACAATCTCTGGTTGTCGCGAAGACGCCGCCGGGCGTCGATCTCGACAGCTTCTTTGGTCCGGTCCGAGTTGAATGGGACCATGAAGCGGCGATGACGCCGCTTGGGCAGCTGCCGTTCTTCATCGATTTCCTCAAGACGGCCGGATTATTCGACGCGTTCGTGGCCGACTGTCCGCTTCGCTATTTGAGCCCGAACGCGCCGGGCAAGCGCGACGTTCTCGGCACGGCGATGCTGTCGATGCTCGCCGGCCACAAGCGCTACGCGCATATCGCGGCGCTGCGCTGCGACGCCGTGCTGCCCGAGCTTCTGGGGATGAAGAAGATCGTCAGCGAGGACGCGGTCCGGCGCGCCTTCAAGGCGATCGACGGCAGCTTCTTGCGTTGTCCCAGGTTCGCCTAAATGTGGTATCCAGTCCTGGTTGAGCCGCGCTTCGGGGCTCCGAAGGGACAGCCTGTGGCAAGGGGGCGATCACTCACCGAATTCCAGAAGGAGTTTCCCGACGAGGCGAGCTGTGCGGCTTTCTTGTTCAACCGTCGCTGGCCAAGCGGCTTCGTGTGTCCTTCCTGCGGCGGCAATCGCGCCGCCGCGCTGAAGAGCCGGGCATACACCTTCGAGTGCTATGGCTGCCGTCGTCAGACTTCGATCACGGCGGGCACAGCGATGCACCGCACGCGGCTGCCGCTGACGGCGTGGTTCTGGGCCGGCCATTTGATGGCGACACATTCCAACGGCATGTCGGCGCGGCAGTTGGAGGATCAACTCGGCCTCACCTACAGAACAGCTTGGCTGCTGGCGCAGAAACTGCGGCGCTCGATGGTCGATCCGGATCGCGAACTTCTCGAAGGCGTCGTCGAAGTCGATCAGGCCGAAATCCCTTTCCGTGAAGGCGATATGTTTTTCGAGCCCGGCGACGCGGGCAAAATCCTCATCATCGGCGCTGTCGAGGTGATCGAACGCGACACCCACCTGTCCAAACCGCGCCGCAAACACGCAAAATATCTCGATACCCGTTCAGGCCGCGTCCGCCTCGCGGTGATCGCCGACAACACGGCGGCCTCGATCGAGGCTTTCGTGCGAGCCAATGTAAAGCCCGGCGCGACGTTGCTGACGGACGGCCACGCCTCGTATCCAGGATTGACCGACTACCGCCACGATCCGCGCATCGTCGGCAAGATGGCCGCGCACATCGTGCTGCCCTGGAATTCATAGGGTCTTCGCCCTGGTGAAGCGGTGGGGATTGGGCACCTATCACGGACTGCGCCGCAAGCACGCCGATACTTATCTCAACGAGTTCGTGTTCCGCTACAACCGCCGCTTCTATCGCCACGCTTCGTTCGAAACCGTGCTCGGCCTCACGGCGCATCACGCGCCCGCGAGCTATTGGGACATCATCGGCCGCGCCAATCCGCGCAAGGGAACCGCGACGCCCCGCCGAGCGCCGAGACGCAGAAAGACCGCGACCGGAATGCGTCAGGACAGCATCGGCGGCGCGGAAAATGGCGGCCAAAATCAAGCGGCTACCGTGCCGACGACACCAAATGTGGATAAACCTGGGACAACGCAATAAGCTGCGATCGACGAGCAGGAAGGAGCCGTCTGGCTGCGCCGACACCTGCAATATTGTGTGGAGCCGCTGCTGGCCGAGCCCTGGATTCTCGACGTCGATACGACGATCAAGCGTAAGCGGTACGAGCATACACCTGTCTGCCCAGGCTGCCCGGGCTGCCTGGGCTGCTCCGGCGACTATTTAACCCGGGCGAACCGGCTCGGCATCCAGAACTGGCGCATGGCCTCAACGACGGCCGGAATGTCGCGCCACAACTCGTGAGCGAAGGACGGAGCATCCAGACGGCGCCGGTGGGGGTCGAGAACTGGGCGGCCGGAGGGGGTCGGCGCAGTAGAATAATATTGGCAGCATCAGTCCGTACTCGGCAGCGTTCGGGCTCATCAATCGGGACCACGCGAGCAGCCGCAACTTGATGACCGCGTAGAAGCCCATGCACCAGGCCCGCGCGTCGACCTCGCCGTTTGGCGTGCGCACGAATACAGGTTCGAAGCTTTCCGGTTTCGTGGACGGCGCGTTGACGATCGCGTTGTGTCGCGTGAGCGTGGCGGCGATCGCGGAGAATGTCTCCGTGTCGTGGTTGAAGTCGTCCGGATCGACGCCGAGCAGCGGGCAGACCCATTCCTCGGGCATCATCGAGACCGGCCCGGCGACGACGGCGGCGGCCGCGCCGTCGAGCATAGAAAGGGACGTCGCCTGGGGATGACGAAGCATCGCTGACTTGGCGCGCTCGTCGATCCAACGGCCGAGCCGGTCGAACGACATCGCGTAATCGGCCATGGTCTTGGCGGGCTCGGCGCTCCCAGCCGTCCTTCGTCGCTTTTCCGTCGTCATGCGACGGCCTTTTGCGCCTCGCGCGCGGCCTTCCAGTTCCAGACGAGCAGTTCATGCAATCGGTTGTTCTTCGTCGCGCCGGACACCATGCGTTCGAGGACGTCGGTCAGATAGATCTCGGGATCGACGCCGTGCAGTTTGCAAGTGTTGAGAAGCGACGCAAGAATCGCCCAGGTCTCACCGCCGCCTTCGTTGCCACAGAACAGGCTATTCTTCTTTCCGATGGATATCGGCCGGATCGAACGCTCGACAATGTTCGTGTCCGGCTCCAGCCGCCCGTCCTCCAGGAACAGCGTCAGGCCCGACCAACCGTTCGAGCGCGTAGTCAATCGCCCCGACCAGGGTCGACTTCCGAGATATGCCGTCTTTCGTGGCTTCGAGCCGCGCCTTCAAGGCCTCCATCAGCGGCTTCGTCTCGGCCTGCCGGACCGCGCGGCGTTGGTCGGCATCGAGGCCGCGGATCCGCTTCTCAATCGCGTAGACGGCCGCGATGCGTTCGATGACCTCTTTGGCGAATGGCGAGTTCGTCGTCTTGTGGACGTCGACGAAGTTTCTTCGCGCGTGAACGAGACAAAACGCCAGGCGGATTTTCCTCGACGTCTTCTTGTCGCCCGCCAGCGAGGCATAGGCGGCATAACCGTCGACTTGCAGCACGCCCTCGAACCCGGTCAGTTGGGTAAGGATCTCCTTCTTGCCCCGACCGCCTGCGAAGACATAGGCGACCGCCGGAGGCGCCGGCCCTTTCCATGACCTGTCATCCGTCGCATGCGCCCAGAACTGGCAGACTTTTGTTCGGCCTCGCCCAGGATCGAGCACCCGCACCGGCGTTTCGTCGCAGAACAGGCGGGGATGACTGTGCATGGCCGCGAGTTGCAGGTCATACAGGCCCTTCACCATCCACGCCGCCTGCTTCATCCAGCGCGCCAGCGTCTGGCGGTCGATGGCGAGGCCATCGCCGGCAAGGATCTGCGCCTGGCGATACAGCGTCGAGCCCCAGGCGAACTTCGCCGAGGCAATCCATGCGACGACGGCCGTCGAGACCATGCCGCTCTCGATCAGGCGCGGGCGCGCCTTGGCCTGAACCACCGCGCCCTCGCAGGCCCGACACGCGTATTTTGGGCGGATGGTGCGCAGGATCCGAAGCACCGCGGGAACTCGATCGACCACGTCGTTGACGTCCTCGCCAATGCGGTGCAACGCGCCCGCGCAGCAGGGACACCTCGTCGTCTCCGGCTCGATCATCACATCGACGCAGGGGAGATGCCTGGGCAAGGCCCCGATGTTGCGGTTGCGCTTCTTCCGCGTTTCCGGACCGGTCTTGTTCCCGCGCTCGTCGTCATGGCCGTCGTCATTCGCCGGCGACGAGAGCGCGGCATCCGTCGCGACGTCGCCCAGCCCCAGCGATAATTGCTCCGCGATGATGACGGCGCTCTTTTCCGACCGCGCCCCGAAAATGATCGTCCTCAGCTTCACGATCGTCGCCTGCAAGGACTCGATTTCGCCCTCGCAGGCGAGCACCATCTCGATCAAACGATCGGGGTCGCGAGGGAGGGATTCGGGGCGAAGCGCCATGAAGGAACACTAGCAAAAAACTCCCTAAATCGCCAGCAAAAGCAAGGGTTTCAAGCGATTTTATTGGGCCTTCTCACAGCCTTCTGAGCAACATGGGTCCAGTCCAATCCCGCCACCAGAACCGAGAACTGCGTCGCCGTCAGAACAACCGCGCCGTCTTGAATAGGAGGAAAGGTGAACGCGCTTTCTTCAAGCCATTTTGTCATCAGGACCATCCCGGTCCCGTCCCAGAAGAGCACTTTCAGCCGATCTTTCCGTTTCGACCTGAAGACGAAGATATTGCCGCAGTAGGGATCGGCCCCCAATGCCTGCGCGACCAGCGCAACCAAGCCATGGACCCCGCGGCGGAAATCAATCGGCCGCGACGCCACCAATACCTTCAACTCGCTGCGAACGCCTATCACGACGCGCGACCCAGCGCGGCCAACACAACCGAAAGCGTCTTGGCGTCAACGCCCTCGGGAACATGAACGCGCGCGCCAGCCGTCTCAATCTCAATCATCCGTCGGGGCGACGCCGATGCACGCGCGCCTTCGTTACCGCCCATCTCACTCGGCTTGGCAATCGCTACGGGGACGAACAGTGGCGCCTGCGTCAACGTCGCTTCCAGAGCCTGCGCCCTTGCGCGTTTTCGCCAATAATGTAGCAGGCCGCCGTTGACCCCGTGCCGACGCGCCACCGCTGCGATATTCGCGCCCGGCTCAAAGCTCTCCGCCAAAATTCGAGCCCGCTCCTCATCACTCCTGCGCATATGGCGCGGCGTCCCGGTGATCAACTCAACTCGGCGATAGCGATCATCGCCTGTGCGACTGTCTCTATGAGTGTCACTATGACTGTCATTCTTCACGGCGATATCCGACGCATCCACTGCCCGCTCTGGATGCTATCGGATGCCGTGCGATTTTGTAGGTGCGATCGCCGTGCCGCTTACCGAGGATCCATGATGGGATCGTATGCGTCGACCACGGCGCCCCAGTGGGCGCGCTTGTCGAGCGCCGCTTCGACGGCGTTGCCGCCGTCGATCACGACATTGCCTTTGGGATGTTTGATCAGGAACCACGGCACGGGGATCTCGAAATCGCCCTCGCCCTGGTTCATCTTGATGTATTTCGTCTTCGTGCGAAGGGTCCCGGTCTGGAACATGTAGAGCTGTACGTCGGATCGCACGCCGCGGCCGTCGTTGCCCCTTCCCACAGACAGATTGGGTCGTGGCGCGAGGTGGCTCTTCCGCCTCGCGATGGAGCGACTGTCGGTCTCGATCTTCTGGCCACGACCATCAAATTCGACGATCTTCATGCGCGTTCCGTTTGCCTTCGAGAGATACCAAGCATCAGCTCGTTTTCTCTCTGATGATCCGCAGCGCTTCCTTGAGATAATCACGAAACACCGGATAGTTCTCGCTCATCGGGAAATGCCCTATGTCTTCCATCTCGATGTAGACGCCGCCCGGAATTCCGCTTGCGGTCTTCTCGGTCGCTTCCGGCGGAGTGAGGTAGTCGTATGTCCCGGTCATCATCACGACTGGGCAGCGCCGGGCGTCGATCTTGGCGAGCGAGTTGCGAAGATCGTGATCGACGGAATAGAAATAGAGGTCGCCGCGAAACGCTTCCGAGCCTTGGGTGTAGTAGTGCCAGGTCAGCCAGCGGTCCCGATCAGGACTCTGCGGCGCCATCAGATCCCATACCCCGCTGGCGCAGACCTGCGCCGCGTTGGCGTGCGGATGACGCCAGACGTCGAGGAAGAAGCCCGGCGCGTGCGCCGCGGCCTCCACCGGGATCACCGCGCGGAATCGGTCAGGCTTCCGCAACGCGAGTTGCAGCGCGACATTGCCTCCGAAGGACGAGCCCATGAAAATCGGGTTCTTCAGTTCGAGCGCATCGCAGAACGAGACAATGAAATTGACGTAGTGGTCCGCGGTCAGCCGATACTCTTCCTTCCACCACTCCTTGCTGAGGGGGGGATCGGACTTGCCATGGCGGGCCAGCTCGTACGCAATGACATTGTAATTGCGCGTAATCTCCTCGTCTTCGAGCAGACCGCGCCACTGATGATTGTGGCAGCCCACGGTGTGCTGGCAGACGAGCGGAACGCCTTGCCCGTTCTGGAGGTAGAACACCTTGTATTCGCAGCCGTCGACCTCGAAGGTCACGTAACGGCCGACGACGGGGGAGTGTTTAGCGGCCACGCGCGCCTCCGCCGAACGGCGCTGTCGCAAGCCAAGCACGCCTCATACCGGGACCCCCACCTTGCGCAACAACTCGAATTGGAGCGTGAAATTCCGCAAATTCTGCATCAGGACCAGGGTGTTGCCTTCGATGCGGAGATCCTTGCGAAAGCTCGCGGCCCAGATGCCGTGGAACATCGGCCTCGGTATGGGTCGCGCAAATTCGCGCCACGTCTGCGCGGATGCGCGTAGCGCGAAGTCATAGGGGTCCATCGGCTCGGGCGAAATATTGACGCGGTAGACTTTGCCGTCGACCATTTCGACGATGGCTTTTGCGTCGCCCATGTCGAGCAGGTAGATGCAGGTGAAATAGCGCGCCATCGCGCCGATAGCGGGATCGGCGTCGGAAGCTTCGGGAAAGCGAACGGCCCAGTCGCGAATATCCATCGCCAGGCTCACACGTCGCCGCGAGCGAAACCGCGCCGGAGCGAAAGCAGTGCAGACTGATGGAGCGCCCGGGATCCCCTCCTTTGCCCTTTGCCTCTTGTCCATTTAGATGGACAACGTTTTTCCTTTTGGATAGCATCTAGCCATAAAGAAGAACGGACGGCAGGCTAAATGTCAGCGTCGCAAAAAAGAGGGGAGGCCGCACCGGCGGCCGACAAAGACGGCCGAGGGCTGGTTCCCGCGGTCGAACGGGCGTGCCAGATCATGGACCTTGTTTCGAAATCGCCGCAGGGCTTGAGCGCGTCGGAGATTGCGCGCCAAATCGGTATCGCCAAGAGCAGCGCGCACAGCCTCTGCGCCACGCTTGCGCATCTCAATCTGCTGATTCGCCGTTCAGACCAAAGTTTTCATCTGGGCTCCCACATCATGCGATGGGCCAACGCGTTCTCGGAGCGTTCGGACGTCGCCGCGGAATTCGCGACGATCTGGGACGAGGGAACGCAGTTTCCCGGTGCGACGATCACGCTTTCGGTGCTTGAGGGAACGGAGGTCGTGTACATCGCGGCGCGAAATTCGCATTTTCTGCCGAGCTTCGAATTTCGTGCCGGCATGCGACTGCCCGCGGCATTTACCGCGACAGGTAAGGCGTTCCTCAGCTACATGAGTGACTTTGAGGTGAAGCGACTGTTCGGTGAGGGTTTCCCTGCGCCCCTCACCGCGCGAAGCCCGAAGACCCTCAATCAATTGCTCAGGGACATCGCCGCCTGTCGCAAACGCGGTTACTCGATGGATGACGAAGGGGTGCTGGAAGGCATGGTGTGCTTTGGATACCCGGTGCTTAACTCCCGAAATCGCCCTATCGCGGGCCTCGCGGTAAGTCTGCCGAAGCGCGACTTCGGTGAAATGGAGATCAAGAAGATCGTAACCAACGTCCGCGAAATCGCCCAGAAAATATCCGGGCGCCTTGGGGCGGAGGTCTGAGGGCCCGCTCGACGTCAAACGCTTTAAGACACGTATCGCGGGCCTTGGGGCCTTGTAGACTGTCGGCGAACGTCGGCCCGGCGTCTGCCAGCTCCCTCTCCACATACATTCTGTGCCAGGACAACGGGGGCTGAGCCGTCGCCGGTTTCGAAAGGCCTGCCCTTATGTCAATTCGCCTATAGGGCGTTACGGTACCCAGAGTTGCGCGGCGTTCTGCTCGGGATCGCCTACCCTGAACCAGCCGCCCAACTTCAGGGGCGCAGCGGCGAAGTGGGGCGCGGTTTTTGCGCGCTCATGAAGAATTTGCAGAACGAGCGAATTGTCCGGTCAGCGCAGGCGATGGGCAAGGCGAGCCGCGCCATCGAGATCACGCTCGATTGGGTGAGGCGGCGCGAAGATCGAAGAACTTAGAGCTGGCCTCAAGAATCTGAACAGGTCGATAAGTGGATTTTCTGCCTGACACCGGCGAGATTGGCCGAGGATCAGGAGATCAGATGACGAAGCGCACGCGTCGGAACCACACACCGGGCTTCAAGGCGAAAGTGGCCTTGGCGGCGATCAAGGGCGAGAAGACGCTGGCCGAGCTGGCGCAGCAGTTCGATGTCCACCCCAACCAGATCACGCAATGGAAGGGTCAGCTTCTCGAAGGGGCGGCCGGCGTCTTCGGGCATGGCCGGGTCGAGGCCGGGCCGGCGCCGGTCGATTTGAAGGCTCTTCATGCGAAGATCGGAGAGCTGGCGCTGGAGAACGATTTTTTGGAAGGCGCGCTCACCAAGGCGGGCTTGCTGAGCGCAAAGCGATGATCGATAGATCGCACGATCTCCCGATTACCCGCCAGGCGAAGGTTTTGAACATCAGCCGGGGCGCGGTCTATTACAAGCCGCGTCCGGTCTCGCCCGAAGACCTGCGCCTCATGCGGCGGATCGACGAGCTGCATCTGGAGCGTCCGTTCGCGGGCGCCCGGATGCTGCGCGACTTTCTCGGCCGCGAGGGCATGGCGGTCGGCCGCCGGCATGTCGCGACCCTGATGAAGCGCATGGGAATCGAGGCGATCTATCGCCGTCCGAACACCAGCAAACCCGCGCCCGGCCACAGGATCTACCCGTATCGGCTGCGCGGCGTGACGGTCGAGCGGCCGAACCAGGTCTGGGCGACGGACATCACCTACATCCCGATGGCGCGCGGCTTCGTCTATCTCGTCGCCGTCGTCGACTGGTTCAGCCGGCGCGTGCTTTCGCACCGGGTGTCGATCACGATGGAGGCCGGCTTCTGCGTCGAGGCGCTCGAGGAGGCGATCGGCAAGCACGGCAGACCCGAGATTTTCAACAGCGACCAGGGCAGCCAGTTCACCAGCGAGGCGTTCACCGGCGTCCTGGAAAAGAACGGCATCGCCATCAGCATGGACGGCAGGGGCGCCTGGCGCGACAACGTGTTCGTCGAGCGGCTCTGGCGATCGGTGAAGTACGAGGAGGTCTACCTCAAGGCCTACGACACCGTCGCCGAAGCGCGCGCTTCGCTCGGGCGATATCTCGACTTCTTCAATCGTCAACGCCCCCATTCGAGCCTTGACCGGAAGACGCCGGACGAGGCCTACTTCACCCCGCAGCCCATCGCGGCCGCCGCATGAAATTTCCGCCGCCGCATAGGGGTTGGACCGTCGAGTAGGCACGAAGGATTGCTCCTTCGCGCCTCTCACAGAACCGGACATGCGGGCCTCGCATCCGGCTCTTTGGATCGATATCTCAGAGCTCCAGCACGAGCTGGGCCGAAACCTGCGGTGGGTTGGGCCACGCTGGCGTTGGTGTCAATCGGCGTCCAAAATTGACCCCCGATCGGCGTCCAAAATTGACCCCCCTTGTGAAGGGCTCGGACGGTAGCGCTCGCCCCGGTGGAGCTGGTCGGGGTTGCGCAGCCGGGGCGAGCGCGGTTCGGTGAGGCGCCGGCGTTGGTCACGTGCGGTTCTTGAAGCGCCGGCTCTCGTGCCGAGCGGACGTAGCGCGGGTCAATCTCGGCCGAAGCCGCGGGGCGGAACGATCGCCTGGAGTTCAGTGAGGTCGAGGTCGCAGATCGCCTGCAACGCCTCGGCGGTGGCGCTGTCCTCAAGGTTCTCCGGCAGAGCTTCCAGCCAGGCGGCATACTGACCCTGCAAGGTGGCCAGCTCGGAGACAGCGTCGCGCCAACGCTTGGCGCGACTGCGGTGATCGAGGGGTCGCCATATCCGGACTGCCGGCGTCCCGGACTCCCGAGCGGCGCGACAGCGCGCCTGGCGCTCGGCGTCGGTCATCGGTCGCTCGCCGATCGGCTTGCGCGGCATGGTCCACTCCGAAGCGTGACGTCACGAAATCCCGGTCATGAGACAGCGCTCAGGCGCGGTTCTTGAAGCGCCAGCTTTCGTTCCCGGTCTCGACGATGTCGCAGTGATGGGTGAGGCGATCGAGGAGCGCCGTGGTCATCTTTGGGTCTCCGAACACGCTCGGCCATTCACCGAAGGCGAGATTGGTGGTGACCAGGATCGAGGTGCGCTCGTAGAGTCGGCTGACGAGGTGGAAGAGAAGCTGGCCGCCGGCCTGGGCGAACGGCAGGTAGCCGAGCTCGTCGAGGACGACGAAGTCCATGCGGGTAAGATAATCGGCCATGCGGCCATGCGGCCCTGGCGCCCGGCGCGCGTCTCGGCCTCGAGCTGGTTGACGAGATCGACGGTGGTGAAGAAGCGGCCGCGCCGTCCGGCGCGAATGCAGCTTCGCGCAATGGCGATCACTGCGTGCGACTTGCCGGCGCCGGTCGAGACAGCGACATGGCGCCGGGATTCTGGCGAGCGAAGAGACAATCTACTATGCCTTTCATCCGCTCGCTGGCAGGGCGGTGGCCACGGGCGGTCGGCGCGTCGTTTTCGGGGACGATGTCCATCTCACGATTCGTCTTGCCGACGGCACGCTGACATTGACGCCAGAGTGGATGTTGCGGCCTGCGGCTGCAGCCTGTGAGATTCGTATGGCTCCGCGGCTTTGCCTGGCGCGCTTGCGTGATCTGCGCGCTTATCTCGATGCGGTTCTAGGCTCCGACCGTGGGGATTCGCCCCTGACCGACGGAGCTGATCATGCGCCTGAAACGCCGACAACCGGACCTGTTCGAAGAGCCGCCGCGCCTGCAACCGATCCCGAACGAACGCCGCCGGGCGATGGTGGAGAGTTTGCGAGCGCTTCTGGCGGAGGCGCTTTCGCAGAAGGTCTCGGCTTCGATCCGGAAGGAGGCGCGCCATGAGCCGGATCGAGGCTGACCATCTCGCCCGGGAGGCGATCGTCTATGTCCGTCAGTCGACGGTCGATCAGGTGAACAACAACGTCGAGAGCCGTCGACGGCAATATGGGCTGGTCGAGCGAGCCCGGCAGCTCGGCTGGGCCGAGGTCAGCGTCATCGACGACGATCTCGGCCGCTCCGGCTCGGGCGTCAGCCGCCCCGGGTTCGAGAAGCTGCTGGCTGCGATCTGCGAAGGCCGGGTCGGCGCGGTGGTGTCGATCGAGGCCTCGCGCCTGGCCCGCAACGGGCGTGACTGGCACACGCTGCTCGAGTTCTGCGGGCTCGTCGGGACGCTGATCGCGGATGAGGACGGCGTCTACGATCCCCGTCTTCCCAACGACAGGCTCCTGCTCGGCATGAAAGGCACAATGAGCGAGATGGAGCTGACGATCCTGCGGCAGCGCGCCCATGAAGCGCTCAAGCAGAAGGCGCGCCGCGGCGAGCTCTTCACCTCGGTCGCCATCGGCTACGTGCGCGACCACCACGATCGGATCGAGAAGGACCCGGACCTTCGCGTGCGCGAAGCGCTTGCGCTCGTCTTTCGGAAGTTCGAAGAACTGCAGAGCGTGCGGCAGGTCCATCTCTGGTTTCGGCAGGAGAGGATCTTGCTCCCCGCCGTCTGCTACGGCGCGGAAGGCAGGGGCCTGGAGTGGAAGCCGCCGGTCTACAATACGATCCATCACATCCTCACCAACCCGATTTACGCCGGCGCCTATGCGTACGGCCGGTGGATCAGCAAGACGAGAATTGAGAATGGCCGAAAACGCGTCACGCGCGGTGTTCGGGTCGAGCGGCCTGAGTGGGACGTTTTGATCCGCGACCACCATGAGGGTTATATCGGCTGGGATGCCTTCGAGAAGGAATCAGCGCCTGATCAGCGACAACGCCAACGGCAAGAGCTGGGCGAGCCGGGGCGCCGTGCGGCGAGGGGAAGCCTTGCTCGCCGGCTTGTTCCGCTGCGGCCATTGCGGGCGCAAGCTGCATGTCGCTTATGGCGGAACGAAGGGCGACGTCGCGCGCTATCACTGCCAGGGCGCATTCCTCAACCACGGGACGAAGCGCTGCATCTCCTTCGGCAGTCTTCGCGTCGACGCCGCGGTCGCCGCCGAAGTCATCGAGCGCATTCAGCCTCTGGGCGTCGAAGCGGCTCTGGCGGCTCTTCAGGAACGTGGACGCGAGGACGTCGAGAAGCGCCGACAGGTCGAGCTGGCGCTCAAGCAGGCGCGTTTCGAGGCGGCGCACGCTCGACGGCAATATGACGCCGTCGATCCCGACAACCGGCTGGTCGCGGGCGAACTCGAGCGGCGCTGGAACGAGCGCCTGAAGGAGGAGCGACGGCTTCAGGACGAACTCGATGCGTTCAGCGCCACGCCTTCGAACGGCGTAACTCCAGATGAGCGGGAAGCGCTCATGAGGCTCGGCGCGGACGTCGAGCGCGCCTGGCATGCGGAAGGGACGACCATCGCCACACGCAAGCGGATCGTGCGCACGCTGATCGAGGAGATCGTCGTACGCGTGGAGGATGATGGTCTCGATCTCGTCATCCGCTGGGCGGGCGAGGATCATACGCCACTCCGCGTGCGCAAGAACCGCACGGGGGAGCACCGCTGGCGTGTCGACGCCGATGTCGTCAATCTGGTGCGGGCGATGGCCCGACAGATGCCGGACATGGGGATCGCGGCCGCTCTCAATCGGACCGGGAAGACGACGGCCAAGGGGCATTCGTGGACGCGAACGCGGGTGGCCACTCTGCGCAACATTCACGGCATCGCCGTCTACCGAGAGGGCGAACGCGCCGAGCGCGGCGAGGCGACGCTGGAGGAGGCGGCCGAGACCCTCGCCGTCAGTCCCGCGACCGTTCGCCGCCTGATTGTCGAAGGCGCTCTTCCCGCAAATCAGATCTGCAAAGGGGCGCCTTGGGTCATCCGCACCGCCGATATCCAGAGCGCCGAGGTCGCTTCCGCTGCCGAGCGGCGAAGGAAGCTGCGCCCAGAACTCCGCCGTCTGAAGATCAGCCGGCGCTACCCCTGAACTTTCAATGAGATGGCGAGGTGAGCATTATAAATCGGCTCGGTTCCGCCGATGAACACGGCGTTGCGCTGCTGGGCGATGAGCCGCCGCCGGCGAGGTCGCGAACGAGCGCCTCGTTGATCGGCGTGTCCTTGAACACGAAGTCGTCGAGATCCTTGGCGAGCGGC